>CAZUEX010000001.1:0-231986 GCA_964619535.1 uncultured Leptospiraceae bacterium
GACATAGATGCATCTCATCCCAACATACCGCCTTCTGGCGGTTTTGTTGTTTTATAACCCCGCTTCATGCGGGGTTTTTTATTTTTGGGGCCGTGACGCATTGTAAGGTCAGAGCCGGTGGTCTGATAGGCGCCGGGGTAGCTGTGGAGCTATGCCCAGAGCAGAAGAATGAGCCTGGATGTGAATAATGATAGGGATATTGCCAGGAATAGAAGAAGCGGTGATGCATAGGTAAGGCAGGCGCGCCCGTAGTTCTGGTTGTAGAGCAGTCGTAAGCCGCGCACCCATAGGTTTAGTTCAAGGCAGGCTCCTGCTACAAGCAATAGAACGGTAATGAACAAATGGGGGCAGCCCATAGCATCCGTGTTGTTACGTGGCATGCAGGGATGAGCTGCCCTGAGAATGGCTGCTATTCCTGTGGCCAGAGAAAAAGGCAGGGATGCGTAGAGGGCAAGGGCCTGTGTCTTGATAAAGGATCGGTGGCTTTCACCGAGAATGGCCAGAAAACCATGCCGCACAGAGCCGATTAAGAGAGGTATGACGGACCAGTAGAAGGGGTAGGCCAGCTGTGACCAGGGAAGGTAGGCGACGCTCGTGTCCTGTTGCCCGGTTATGCTTGCGAAGGCAAGATGGCTCATCCGGATCGCCTGAAGATTATAGGCCGTCAATAGAAAGATTGCCGCTGTAAGAGTGGTCCAGAGCAGCATGCCGTCCTGCAAGGCCTGAAAAACAGGATTACTGGATCGGTTGAGATCCAGGAAGAAGCGTGATGGCGAAAGAAGCAATGTAATGGTGCGCCGAAGTGATGCGGTGGCGACGGTTGCCGGTGCTGTACGCGTTGTCTGCTTGATCATCGGCTTTCCCCCCTGTAAGAGGCTCCGACGGCCTCCTGGATCTGACGAGTCATCTGCGCCCTCTTGACGGCGATGGTTTCGTTTCTCTTCTGTATATATTCGTTTTGCAACGCGGTTCGAATCGACTGCAGGGCTACATCGCGTTCAATGCCGGCCTTTGCATAGCGATCCCTGTTCTTTCTGTATATCGTACGGACCTCCGTTTCGTCGACAGCAAAGCGAATACTGTTTTTTTCGGAATTTATTGCAGCAAGTACGACATACTCTGCTGCGGCCTGTCGTAGAGCCGTTTCCATATACAGTTGGGCAGCTGTTGTTTCCAGACTGCCCTCCTGCAGTGCCTTGTAAATCAGCAGGTCGTTCTCGAACTGTGACCGTTGGAAGTCAGACAGAGCATTGTCCGGAACTGCAGGATTCACAGACCGGATAGCAGCAAAGGCAGCAATGAGGTGTGAATCGGGAACGGAAAGGGAACGGATTCGGTAGCGCACCATGGCATTGTGAGCGTTGAAGCGCGAGAGATAGCTGCGCAGGAGCGACGTTGTGGAAACGGGTTCTGGTTCCGGTAACGAACGCAGCCATAGTGCGACGAAGGCAAGCAGCAGTAACAGGAAGATCGATGTCTTTGTACGATGGGCAAAATGCCCGAAACGTTCCATAAAGGTTCCTGTGGTCGCGATTTTGGCCACGTCATTCCACGACCGACCTGGTGTTTGGCGACGTTTTGACTTACCTGCTATTCCGGGCATACGGACTCCCTCCTGGTCGGTGCATTCGTTTGTTTATCTGCCGCTTCTTTCTGCATGAAGGCCAGAAGTGGTATAATGAAAAGAGCCAGGGGCATAGAAAAGATGAGTCCTGATGTTACCGTAATGGCCAGAGAATTCCAGAGCGCGCTTTGCGAACCTGTATCGAAAAGAAGCGGGGCCATGCCGAGAACGGTGGTAAGCGTGGTCATGGTAATGGGTCTGAGTCTTCGAAAACCGACCTCGTAGAAGTCATGTAGATTCGATGGATTTTGCTTGCGAATTTCGGCAAGAACCAGGATGGCATTGTTAACGACGATGCCTCCGAGCATGATGAGGCCGATATAGATATTGATGTTGAGGGGGCGGTCCAGAAGGATCAGTAGTAGAAAAACACAGGACAGAGAAACAGGGATCACCGCCAGCACAATGAAGGGATCGATAAGATCCTCGAAAAGAAATGCCAGGAGTAGATAGATCAGGATCAACGCCAGTAGAAGGGTAGCGACCATCTGTTGCTGATTTCGCAGCATATGCTGATAGGCATGGCCAAATTCGGCGACCGTTTCAGGCGGTAAGACAGCTCCATCAAGGAGGGACTGAACCCTGCTGGCAACGGTTTCCACACTGGCGTTTTGGAACCGAAACAGAAGACTGATCGTACGACGCTGATTCTCTCGGTAGATACGTGTTTCGCTTTCTTCGTACACGGGCCGCACCAGGGATTTCAGGGGAACCGTCGTTCCTGGCATCTGTAACTGCATCAGATCATCCGGATTCTGTATCTGTTCCTTTCCTGCTCTGATGCGAACGTCCACCTCTCGCTCTCGTCCTGGCGTGGTATCGTAGAATTTGGTGATGATATTGCCATGAATCAGAAGTCGCAGGGTTCTGCCAATGTCTGACGTGTTCATGCCAGAGAGCTGTAGTTTCGCACGATGGGGATACAGTACAAGATCCTGTCTGCCTTCACGAAAGCGAAAGATAACACGTTCTATTTCAGGGATCTCTTTCTGCACCGCTTTAGAGAATGTCCTTGCAAAATCTTTCATGGCAGTGATGTCTTCGCCGTAGAGTTGCAGTTCCAGTTCTGCTGCATTTGTCTGTGCATTGCTGCGCTCGTAATGAACATAGGCATCGGGAAGGCCGTCTGTCATCTGTTGTAGATCGGTGATGGTTTCTTCACTGTTACCGCTGTGAGGCATTCTGATGGTAAGTGTGGCATGAGAGTTCTCAATCCTGGCATTGATGTAGCGAGCGGAGGGGTGTGTTGCAATCCTGTTCTCTATTCTCTGTACAATCTCTCTGGTTTTATCAAGATGAATCCCCGGGGCAAGGTCAATGGTTGCTTCGATGGTATCACTCCGGGTTTGCTGGATGTACTCTTTCTCTGAGATGAAAAAGAGAACGATACAGGCAAGGGAGCCCAGGGCAGGGAAGGCCCATCCTTTGCGTTCAGCGAACCGCGTATAGAGCGATATCCAGTATGGCACTGTAAAAAAAGGGACGTCTAAAGTCCGCTTTATGCCCGGAACAAGAAACGGGGCAACATTGGTGAGTAGATTCCCTCGAAACAACGGAAGGGATTCTCCTTTTGCCGCATGGATGAGAAAGACTGGTAGAAGGAGTAGCGAGAAAAACATCGAGACGAGCAGGGAAAGGCTTACGGTAAGAGTAAAGTCGATGTAGAGCTTTCGCGTTTCATAGTCTGCAAATAGCAGGGGAATAAAAACAATGATGGTACTCAGTGTGGATGCAATAATCTCTGCTCTGACGGATGCTACAGCTCTTGATATGGCAGAAAGATGCGAGCCCGTTTCTTCCGCCTGTGTAGAAAGGGCTCTGGCTGAGGCTTCGCACACAACGATAGAAGAGTCAATGACCATGCCTGCACCGAGTGCCAGACCGGACAGGCTCATCACGTTTAGCCCAATATGAAAAAGAAACATTAGAAAGAAGGTGGTTAAAAGCGATGCCGGAATGACAATGCCGATCGCTGCTGTAAATCCAATCCGCTTTACAAATACATGAAGTATGGAAACAGCCAGGATAATACCACCGATGCAGGCCACAACCAACTGTGATATGGCCTCTTTGATTCGACTCCCCTGGTTATAAACCGCATGGATCTGAAGTTCAGGAAAGCGATCGGCCACGATACGACGCACCTGTTCGCATTCTTCCGTTACGGAAAGGGTATTGGCGTCGCCAGCCTTCTGTATATACAGTGAAACCTGCTCTCTGCCATTGTTTAACGAAACACTGGTTGGATCCCTTCTGGATTCCTCAACTGTGGCGAAGGCACGAAAAGGAATACTCGATCGCCCGGTGTCCGCGCTGTAAGAACGATGTGCCGGTACAGAAAGCTTGCCGATATCCTGAATCGATCTCAGTCTTGCATCGGTATAGACGGAAGTTCGGTTCTTCTCGATACGCCCGGAGCCCATAAACAGGTTTGCCTGGTGCAGAGAAGTGGGTACATCGTCTGCCAGATTCAGTGCTGCAAGCCGGTGTGGGTCAACCTGTAGATGGATTTCGCGTTCCGCCCCTCCTCCCGTGAAGATCTCTGAAATGCCGTGGATGCGCTCAAAGCGTGGTTTGATCTGGAACTCAACAATCTCAAACAGTTGCTGCAGCGAACTGGAGTTCTTTTCGTCATGGGAGAAGGAAACGATGTAAACAGGACGGTCGGACGGATCGTATCGAAAGACGGAAGGAGGCTCAACCTCGCGGGGGAATCGATCTTCGATCTCAAAGAGTTTCTCGCGAACATCGAGCATTCGCATATGAACATCTGTGCCAGGGGTAAAAACAAGATGCACCCTGGATTCTCCATCCCCGGACGATGACAGAATGGTGTCCAGGTCCGGAAGGTCTCGAAGCCTGCGTTCTACCGGAATGGTCAGAATGCGCTCTATCGCATCAGAAGAAACGCCCGGATAACGAATGAGAACTGTGACTCCGGGGCTTGCCAGGTTGGGAAGCAGGGCAACGGGAAGGCGAAGAATCGATATGGCGCCAAGCAAGGACAGAGAGGTGACGATCATGCTGGCAGCGACAGGTCGTTTCAGAAGGTTCATCGATTCCTCCGTCTTCGTTCGGCCAGTCTTCGTTCTACGCGGTAGTAGATCACGGGAAAGCCAAGCAGTGTCAGGAACGAGGAAACGCTCAATCCACCGATGACGACAATTGCAAGGGGGGCCTGCATGCCGGAGCCAGATGTGAAGGCCAGTGGTAGCAGAGCCAGGATGGTTGTGAGGCTGCTCAGAAGGATCGGTCTCAGGCGTTCGCATCCCGCTTCCTGTAGAACCCGAGGCAGCTCTTGTATCCTCTGACGTTCTTCAAGCGTCTGTAATCTTTTGCTGATAGATTCGTAAAGAACGATGGCATTATTTACCACGATTCCGGTTAACATAACCAGACCGATTGTGGACTGTATGTTGACGGTATTGCCTGTTAGAAACAGTGCCGACGATGCTCCGGAGAACATCATCGGAATAGAGAGAATCAGGGTGAAGGGATGAACGAGCGACTCAAACTGAGCCGCAAGCAGCTGATAGATGAGGATACTGGAAAGAAGAAAAGCCAGTAGAAGGTGCTGCAAGGATTGCAGTGTTTCCTGGTTACCCTTATGAATCCGGATCTGCAAGCCCGGGTCGCTGGCCTCGAGCTGCTCTTTTAACGTCGTCAGATCGCGCATTAGAGAGGAGTCCGCATGGCTCGTCTCAATCTCAATCCTTTCCAGACGTCTCTGATCTTCTCGTATCAGAGACTCATATCCTGTTTTTCTTTTTGACGTAATAAAGGAACCGAGTTCGATAAGCGTGCCGTCGGGCAGTGCTGCCGGAATACGCTGCAAATCTGCTGAGGCATTTCGGTCTGCTTCCTGAAATCGAAGGCGTACGTCGATTTCAACATCCTGCTCTCTGAACACGGTCGATACTTCACCATGAATGGCAGCACGCAATGCAAGGGCGGCGTCGCGAATGGATAACCCCGTAGCGGCAAGTCTTAACCTGTCGAAGGTAATCCTGATTTCAGGGATGGATGGCCTGGAAGAGCGGTCGAGGCGGGCAATGCGATTATCGGACGAAAGTCTTCTGTAAACATCCTCGCATACAGAGCGGGCCTTGTCTCGTTGAACCGCCTCGACTTCAAAGTAGATATGCCTGTCGCTGCCAAGCAGATCCTGTATAATGTTTCCCCGGACCGCTATTCGGTGGCGAATCCCCGGAATCTGGTCCATCGTTTCATCAAGCCACCTGGCGTATTCAGCTGTATCGAATCCCTGATGCAGATACAGCAATGACGTTGTTTGATGAGGATACCTTTTGCCATTTCGTTGATAGCCTTCACCTTCGTCCTCTGATCCGATCAGTGTGATTGCATGTCGCAGACCTGAGCGAATCTGATGGTGCAGATGGACGATAAAGGCCTCTGATTCCTGCACCGAGCTTCCGTCCTGGAGCGTTAACTGTAGATTGACTGCCTTTGTATCTGCTTCAGGAAACAGCTCTCGATCGAGACAGAGGAGCAGGATTATTCCTCCCCCACTGAATATGCCCATCGTCAGAAACAACATCCCGCTTCGCTTTAGAGAAAAGGCAAGCAAGGTGGTGTAATGCTTCTTGAGCATGTTTACGGCGCTGGTAGCCTTGATGTATGCAGGTTGCAGGGATTGATCAAGGGATGATAGAATCTGATCGAGGAATGGGCTCTGGTTGGTTAACGAAGCAAGCATCGGGATCAGGGTGAGCGATACAAGCAGCGAGCCGATGAGTGAAAACGTTACCGTTAGCGCAAGATCTTTGAAGATGGCCCCTGCAATCCCCGGAACAAAAAGAATGGGAAGAAAAACAACGATGGAGGTGGCCGTGGATGCAATCACCGAGCCTGAAACGGCATGAGCCCCCTGTATGGCACTGTCTCTTTCCGAAGAAAGTCCCTTCTCGCGAAATTGTTGAATGGATTCGATGACAACAATTGAGTTGTCGACCAGCATTCCCGTTCCAAGGGCAAGTCCTCCCAGGCTGATGACATTGATGGACACACCGGTGAAATACATGAGAAGCAGCGTGAACAGCACCGATACCGGCACACTGAGCAGAATCATGCCTGCCGTGCGGCTGCTACCCAGAAAGAACAGAAGCACTGCGAAGGCAATCGATGCACCGAGCAGAGCGGAGAAAAGGATGGAGTCGATGGATTCGACGATGTAGCGGGAGCTATCATTGAGCACTTCAATGGAAACATACTGCCGTAAGCGGCTCTGAATATGTTTCAGATCTGCCTGGATCCTGCGAGCCGTTTGCACGGCGTTCTTGCCTGGCTCTTTTTTGATCATCACAAGGACTGCAGGTCTTCCATTATGGACCGCTGCAGCCGTCCGGTCTCTGTAGCCATCAACGATGGATCCAAGATCGGCAAGGGTTATGGGGGATTGATTCTCTTTTCCCACGGCCACGATGGCATGGCGCAGAGAATCCACGGTCTCATAGTCTCCCTTCACCTTTATGCGGTATTCATAGGGTCCTTTACGGAGCGTTCCGGCGGGAAACGTATAGTTGGAAGCAGCAAGATTCTGCCCGATGGCAAATAGGGAAAGGTTGTAAGAACGCAGCCTGTCTCGATCGAGATTTACCTGAATTTCTCGTTGAAAGCCACCATGAATGGTAACAGAGGCAACCCCTTCGATACGTTCCAGCAGTGGTCGTAGATTGCGTTCCGTATAGTCTCTTGTCTTTTTTTCCGGCAGCCTGGAAGCCGGATGTACGGCCAGGGTTATGATGGGATGCGAAGAAGGGTCGAAACGTGTGATAACGGATTTCCCTGTATCCTGTGGAAGTGTGGAACGGGCCAGATCGACTTTCTGTCGGGCCTGGATTATGGCACCGTCCACAGATGTGCCCCATTTCAGGTCGGCATGGACGATGGATAGCCCTTCTTGAGAAATGGACCGAATTCGACGGACCCCCGGGACGGCACTGAGAGCGTTCTCCACAGGGCGTGTGATCAGGGATTCGATCTCTTCTGCCTCTACACCACTGTAGGGTGTCATTACGCTGATTCGAGGAAACGATATATCGGGAAAGAGATCGATCCTCAAACGATACGTCGCCGTTATGCCCAGAAGAAGAAGGGCAGCAAAAGCCATGGATGTGGCAACGGGGCGATGTACACAGAAGGAAATCATCAGTAGCTCAGGTAAACGTGAATGTCATCGGTCAGTGTGTTGCCGTAGATGTCATGGGCTCCTGTTTCACCGCCCTGGATTGTGAAGCGAATCATCGGTGTTTCACCAATCCCTTTAGGGGGAAAACTCCCCGCAAGATGGATAACCATGATACTGCTGTCGAAGGGATCCATCTGCAAATCATGAACCTGCAATGATATGAATTCAGAGGCAGGATGAAGAATGACGGCCGTTGAAAAGGCATTCACAAGAGAGGTCCTGTCCATGGGACGATTGAATTGAAATCGGAACTGCAGTACGCAAAGCCTGGAAGCGGCTTCGGGATTTGTATCAATCCACTGTGATGTGTCGATGAGTCCCATCGGCTGTAAAACAGAGAGAGGAGCGGCACGTCCGGCATTGTCGCTGCATGGGACGGAGGGAACGCTTGAGGCAAACTGGCGTAGATCCAGTAAACGAGGACGCAGGGAATCGGGATGGTCCGTTATGAACGGAAAGATCAATGATCGTTCGAGGCCATTTCCGGCCAGGTCTTCTGCCGTGGAGGCTATACGAAGCCGGTACGGCGTTTCTGATTTCAGGGAGGGCAGTGCAGAGATGTGCAACTCCCTGTCAGAAATCCAGCTGTACTCTAAAGCAGCAGAGGGTGTGATCGTAATCGCTTCTTCAACGGACACCCGGTTCATAGGCTCGGAGAATCGAATCCTGAGAGGGGCACCTTTCTGAATTCCCGACACAACCAGGTTTTCCGTGAGCAACTGTTCGGCGGCATGGACGGAAACGATACCCGGCGACAGGAAATCTGTGCCGACGGTGAAGACGATGATGGCATCGTTCGTCAGCGGATTACCCGACGGGTCCTTGATTCCCGGATTGAGGGAGATCCGTATCGTTCCAGAAGGCAGAGGATTTGCCGGCTTGAGAATGACTTCTGCACCCTCCTTTTCCATGGAAATGGCATAGGGAAAGGCGGGGGAAACATGCAGGCCATCGGCAAGCGATCCATAATCTACGGCTTCAGAGAACAGAAGACGAATGTCTGATGATTCGGCTACATTCGTTTCGCCGGTAGCAGGGATAGAGGAGATAAATTCCGGTGCCTGGCTGTCATGCCCCACTGAAAATTGAACTGTGTATTCATCCTGGAGGTCAACTCCAGCGGCCGATTCTGCTGTGGCTCCCAGGCTGAGCGTGTATTCGCCAGGAGGCAATGGGGAGCGGGGATGAAAGATCAGTCGATTCCATTCCCACGTAAATCCCCCTTCGATTCGACGGGAGCTTGAACTGAGACGAAAAACATCCTGTGTTTTCTGCCTGTCCATGGCAGTATTAAAGAGAACGGTAATCCGTGCATCGGCTGGAACGTCCGTGGCGCCATCATCCGGAAACGTAAGAAGCACCACCGGAGAAACTGATTCCTCTGGCAAGAACAGGCCGTCGATCTGCTCCTCGGAAGAGCAGCAGTGTAATACAAGGGCCAGAGCCACGATTGGCAGTAAGACATGTTTCATGGACCGGCCTCCACCCGCAGGTTGAAGACAATGTCTTCTTCGAGATAGGTGGGGCTTTCGCCGATCTGCGAAACGGAATACAGAGAACGCCCTGCACCTTGATTCCTACCGCTGATAACGAACCGGTATTCGTTTCCGGCGCCCAGTCCGCCGATGGTAACCAGCAGTCTGGTGGCATGCAGGGAACCGTTCTGTAGCTCAATGCCAAGCAGGCGCCCCGATGCAGGATGCGAGCCAAGCGTTTTCTGTATGGATACGGATTCGGGTAAACTGCCTGGATCCAGAGAATGTGAAAATTCAAGAACGAGTTGACTGGCGGCCCCGGAGCTTCCCGAGGTGGCCAGGTCGGATCCTGGCACGGTGACCACGGTTGTGTGACCAGAAAGCGGGATGGTTTGATCTGCAGGAGGAGCAGGGATCCTTGCATGAAGCAGCCTCAGATAGTTTGAGTTGATGGCTCCGCCTGCGTTGCTGATGCGGAACGTTCTATGCACATGCTGAAACAGTAGATTGCCCTGTTGGTCTGCCGCAGAGGTTATCGTAAGACGATATTCTGTTTCCGGGATCAGGTTGGATTCCGGCTGTATGGTTAAACTCTGCATGGAAGAAGACCATTGCTTCTGCAGTGGAACACTGGCACCGTCGCTTCGACGAATCAGGCTGATGGCACGTTCCGTATCGAAGGCCAGCATGGGTTCAGAGAAGGTAATCACAAACGCACTTTCTTTCTGGACTCCGTCGTATCCGTCTGAAAGGGGTGTCAGTGTGCCCTGTTCTCGAATGTCAAGAACAGCGGGACGGACCATGTCGGTACCCGTCTGAAAAGCAAACGTAAAGGGAAGATGCAGAGCAATGCCTTCGGCATCGGTGGCTGCAGTTCCAACATGGACAGAATAGCGAGCCGGGCTTTGCAGGTGAACGTAGGGCTGAAAGGTCAGTACCGTGTTGTCAGCGTTCCACCCTATGGATCCATGCGTGGCCGGAGTAATGCGGAAACTCTGTTCTACCGAGGTGGGATCCATCGGCCGGGAGAACCTTACAACAATGGTGCTATCATCCGAAACTCCCTGCGCATTGGCTGCCGGAGAATGAGAAAGGATGGTCGGTGCTTCTACCGTCGATCCTGCTACGAAATGTACTATGAAATCCTGTTTCAGGGCTACGTCCTGTATGGATTTTGCCGACTCGTTGACTCGCAGGACGAAAGGAGCACCAGGAGGCAGGGGGGCGTGAAGATCGTATATCAGGCGATTGCCGACCCAGCGCATGCTTCCTTCAGGTATACTGCTTCCCGATAAAGAGAAGGCCGCCTCCGTGCTGAAGGCATCCATCGCCTGATCAAAATCGACATAGATCGGAAGAAGAGGATTGTAGGATCCACTGTGTTCGGAAGGGTTTGACGAGATGATTTTCGGCGGCGATGACGTGGAAAGATCGAATAGAGGTGCAAGGGCCTTTTCACTGCAACCAGTCACAGCAAGAAGCGTTAAGAAAACGAACAGGATAGGCCGAAGGAGCGACATCGATGCAATCACGGAGATGCCTCCCTTGCCTGCACCTTCCTGCCATCTCGCAAATAGGCCACGGCAGAGGTGGCGACGGTTTCGCCTTTTTTCAGGCCTGACAGTACCTCATAGCCCCGGTCGAAGTGCATGCCGACCTGAACGTTACGGCGAAATGCTCGACCATCCTGGATCACGAAAACGGATGTATGCCCAGGGACCTGATCGACGGGCTCTGCCAGGGCAGATTCAGGGAGGAGCAGACCAGTGCGCTTTTCTGTCGTCTGAATGGCACAGCGTGCAAACATGCCAGGAGAGATTCTTAGATCGGTGTTTCTTACATGAATGCGTACCTCAGCCGTGCGCGTGGACAGGTCTACCACAGGAGAGATAAAGCGTACCGTTCCGGTAAAGGAATCGCCATTCAGAGCATCAACGGTAAATGCAACGGATTGCCCTTTCTTAATGTGGGGAAGATCCTTTTCAGAAACGTTTGTGGTAACGAGCAGTTCGTCCAGACGGACAACCGTAAAGATGGGCTCGCCGGGTTTTATTTCTTCGCCGGTCTCCAGGGAGCGTGATACCACAACTCCACGAATGGGGGATCGCAAAACGGTTTCTCCAAGCAGGCGACGCAGGTTTTGAACCTCGATCGCTGCACGTACCCGGTCCTGCCGGGCCACTTCAAGGCTTCTTCTTTCTACCTCTGTGTTAAAATCGATAAAGGCCTCTGTTTTTGACCTTGCATCCGTTAGATCCGCTTTCTTAAGATCTCTGTTGCTCTTTTCCAGGTCAGACATCCGGAAGCCCACCATGTCGATCTGGTAGCCTTTTCTTGCCTGGAAGTATCGACTCAGGCCGTTCAAGTACTGCGCATACAGCGTTTTCAGTTCCTTCTTTGATATACCTCCCATTCTGTAGATATCTGCCTTGTTGAGGAGGTCCTGTCGGGACCGCAGGAATTGTGCCCGGGCTTCTACCAGACTGGCCTGCGTTGATTCAATCCGTTTCAGTCGCTGCTCGATACTCCTTCGTGCCTGGCCGTATCGCGCTGATGCAAGCCTTTCCTGTGCCAGCGTGGCCTGAAGTTCTGCCTCTGCCTGGCTGAGCTGGAGTTCGATTTCCAGTTTCTCCAGTTCACCCAGCGCTGTTCCTTCTTCCACTGCATCGCCCTGATCGACGTAATAGGTTGCCAGTCGTCCGGGAATCCTTGAGCTGATCGAGGCCTTTTCCAGATAGGTGATGGTTCCCGGAACCTCTATCGCATGCCCGAATTCGGTTAAAGACAGTGTGACGGTTTCAATCTCTGGTGTGAGTCGACGTAACTCCTGACCGGTGGATGGCTTCTTTGAAAGATAGCCGATCAGTATTCCGCCGAGAAACAGTAGCAGGATCATTTTCCATTGATGAAGCAGAAAGGAAATAAGAGTCTTCATGGCAATTCCTCGTAGGATGGAATCTCTGCGGGACGATCGTTCTGCGGAAGGTCGGTGACCGGTTGCCAGAGGTTCTGTGATTCGGCATCGGTGACGGGTAACTCGAATAGATCACCGATGTTCAGGCCGAGTGAAACCTCCATCCTGTAGATAAAGAGCACATACTCGAATCGTTTTTGAACGAGAGCAAAGCGTGCCTCCTGTAGCTGTAGCTCCTGTTTGTTGAATTCATCAATGGATATCTCTCCATTTCTATAGAGGCGTTCCATAACTCGCAGACGTTGTTCTTTTACTGCGGTAGAGGAATTCTGGAGTTGCAGAGCATTCCGTCGACGCTCATACTCCTCGCTCAAGGATTGCAGTTCGATGCGAAGCGATCGTTCTATTTCGAAATACTTCTCTCTTGCACGCAGCAGCTCGATCTGACTGCGGATGTGCGGATCTCTGTATCCGGGCTTATCGTATAGCGTTGCTGCTGCACCGCTGGAATAGCCTTTCACCGTTTCCTGAGCAGAGCGCAGATAGCGATAGTCGGTGCTGATGGTATTGCCCATGATATTCATCGTCACGTTTATACCGACTGCCCATTCCGTTTCGCGGGGAGGCCAGTTTGTTCCCGTTTTACCATAATTGCCTGTTAAAGAGATGGTGGGCAGGTAGTGGTATTCGGTAATCCTGTACTGTCTGCGGGCCCGATAAAGGTCCATCTTTGCCTGTCTGATTTCGGGGCGGTTCTGCAGGGCCTGTTCAATGAAGGCATTGCTCTGAAGATCCAGCTTTTCTGTTCCGGCTGTTCGTAGATCCAGTTGCTGCAGCCGAAAAGGGACATCTTCTGGGATATGAAGCATGAGGCCCAGGGTAGCCATCTTGTAGCGGTAATCCGCTTCATGATCTTGCAGTGTTAACGTTCGTTGTTGTAGCTGATGTCGGATTTCAAGTATATCGAGCAGTGCAATGTTTCCATTCTTGTATTCGATCTCTGAGATGCGGTGAAAACGTTCATACTGTTTGAGAGACTCTTTCAAAATGGCAATGTTCTGTTCTGCCTGCAGGATTTCAAAATATCTCTGCCTGACCTCGAGTCGGAGCTGTTCTCTGGTCTGTCGAATCTTCTCCTGATTCAAAAGGGAGTCAATCTGCGCAATGTGATAGGCCAGCCTGGCTCGACCACCGTCGTACAGAGGTTGTGAGATGCTTACCTGGACAGAATTGGAACCCGTATCAAAGTCTCTGCTGGCAATGTTCCGGTTACGCCGGTATGATAGGCTGAGGTCCGGGAACATTTCTCTCAGTCGGCTCTTTTCGTTGGTACGGTTAAGTCGCGACTCCAGACGCAGTGCCTTTAGAGAAACGTTATTCTGCTCTGCCAGGGCATCGATGTCGTTCAGGGAATAGACCGTCACATGTGTTTCCTCTGCCAGCAGTGGACTCACAGAGAAAAGTATGCCGGAAATCCACGGTATCCAGTGTGTTGCTTTAGACGTTTTCACGCTTATTCCCTGGTACGATTATGGATCATCATCCGGAATAGATTGTTTTCGGACCCACTTTACATCTTCAGGGTATCGATTGAGCTGCCTGACTCGCCGGAAGTGCATGGCTGCCCGGTCCTTCATATCGAGGCCGTCCATAAGCCGGCCAACGTGCAGATGCATCTTCGAAAGCTGGTACTCGATTGCCAGGGCGCGCTGATACGATAGCATTGCTTCCTGCAGCTTCCCCTGGCCTTCTAAACAGCGGCCGAGGTAGTAGTGCGCCATATGGTTTTCTGGATCTGCCTGTAGAACGGAACGGAAGATGGTTGCAGCCTCGTCCATCCGATCCGGATCAGAAGCAACCACACGGCCAAGCCAGAGGGATGCATAGGGACTGCTCTGCTTTTCCAGAAACGAGCGCAGGGTGGCTTCGCTTTCTTTAAACTCACGGGTGAAGAACTGAATCCGGGCAAGCAAAACCGTTGCCTCAATAGAATCTGGATGCTTCTCGAGAAACGGAATCAGGATCTCTCTGGCCTGGTCGAAGTGGCGATCTGAGTAAAGACGGCTTGCCCTTTGCAGCTGTGCAAGGTCACTTTTGTCCGGTGTTGAAGATGTGTCCATGCAGCTCATTGGAGCAGAAATCAGGATGATGAAAAGGATCGCAAAGGACTTCATCGTGTATAACCCGTGTTTGTAGAATGAAATGTCTCGGCGAATTTTCGAGAGAGCTTGAACAGGCTGAGAGACGAATGGAGATCTGTATCGGACATGAAAAGCCGGTACTCTGAGGCAGTGCGAGCAGTGCGGGTATCGTAAACGGATATGGCAAGAGTTAGATCAATTCTGTCTTCGGGCAGCTCAAAGCGCTGTTCTTCGTATAGAAAGCCCTGTATCAGGAAGCGCTCTTTAACGGAACCTGCCAGAAGTTGAAGCTCGCGGTGCGAAAGCTGCCTCGAAGACTGCAATCCGCGGTCAGAAAGCAAATCACTGTAGTCGTTCAGGTCCGCGATTCGATATCCGAGCCGCAACAGATGGAAGGACAGGGCAGAACGTAAAACGGCCGAATCGTTGTATTTCCGCCCGTTTACTTTGAAATGCCCGAGAAGGATGGTTGAGGATCCGGCGCTGCTCCTGTAGATGGATGGATTGACCGTTTCGAACACCTCAATACCGGCGCATTGCAGGATAACGAACAGGAAGGGTATGAAGGCTAATCGTTTGCACAACATCGGAAACCTGCCTCCTCTGATACTGCGCGGGTGGTTGTAATCCTTCTCGTAAAACAACTGGCAGTAAGGCCGGATCGATAGCTGCCGCCTGCCAGAACACCGGCGCCGAAATCTGTGGCGGACTCCACCCATTCCATGGCATTGCCCAGCATATCGAAGATCCTGCCATTGGCCAGACAGCGGCCGGACCAGCCGGCCGGCAGCAGTCTTTGACCGTTTACGTTGCAGACGCCTTCTTCTGGAGAGGGACCGTAAGCAAAGGCATGGCGATTGTCTCCCAGGCAGGCATTCATCCACTGGGTTTCGCTGCAGAGCCGCTTCCCCTGGCTGTTACAGTATTCTCTGGCCTGTGATAGGGTAACGGATGTTGCAGGTATGCCATTGGGCGTGGATACGGCAAAGCCCTGCACAACAGAGTTTTCGAATCGATCAATCCAGAAGAACTGATCGGGAGCCGTTACGGGCACCATGTTTACAGGCCTGCTGCCTGCATTGCCTGATGGAATCAATGTATCTACCGGTGCTGTGCAGGAGGTCAGGTATACAAGGCTCAGAGTATACAGCCACCTACCGCTGCATGTTCGAGGTAACTTCATTTTTAACATCCCACTGTTCAAAATGCAGTCTTGCCAGAAGCTCTGACTCGGGACTCAGCTTATCCGCTGTTTTCATGGCTTCGTCGATCGACGTGGCCTGTACGCTCTTTGAGAATCCGAGCGCAACGGTTCTGAACTCGGAGCCGGTCTGAACGGTTAACTGGAGCCATTCCTCACCGTTGATATCGCCTTTCAGAGATTCTCCGTTTTGCATGTAGAGGATGGCCTGTTGAGGCACCATGAGTACGCGAAACCCCTTATTCTCTTTTCTTGCACGAAAGGCCCTCCAGGCGGTGATATCGATACTTTTCACATCTTTCAGGGAAATCTTTCTTATGACTGGCCCGGTTCTTATGGTGATGGTCTTGCTGGCGAAATGTGCCCGCCCTTTCAGCCTCAGCCCGGAGGGCGACAGGATACGAACGGCTGGACGCCTATCGACGCGAACCGTTGCGGAGCGGGTCTTGCCACGCTTCTCTATGCGTAGGCCCACCTCTGCTTCGATCCTTTTGAGTATCTCTGCTTCATCGATTAGATCGCTTCCTGGCTCAAAGGCATGTGCGGGGAAGGCAGTGGACAGAGCGGCGATAACCGAGAGTATCTTTACGATATTCTTCATTTCAAAACCTCGGTGGGGAGAACCTCGATGGAATGCTTTTGTAGCAGTTCCCGGTGTATACGCGAGCGCTCTTTGGCATGCCTCATTGCAATCAAGGATTGAATGGCCGATTGCGTTGCATTCCGGAACTGAGTCGTGGAAATGCCATCGAGCCGTTCCTGATTCAGGAAGGCCTTGATGGCCTCTTCATCGTTTTGAATGCGGCGAAGCTGGTGTTTAAAGGCCGCCTCCTGCGACCGCTCGAAAATGTAGTACTCTTCAAGGATTTTTTCCAGGCGTGGAAGGATAAACCGTCTGGCCTCATCTGTATCAAAGATGCCTCTGGATAGGCCGTCTTCTATGCAAAGGCGTCGCAGCATGAGGCGTCTGAGGAGCAGGGAACGGGCACTGGCGGGCAGATCTGCCACCTCATCGGCCGTCAGAGCAGACATGTTCTGTCGCGCAAAGGCAGTTTCACTTTTGCGAACGACATGCTTGCCCGATCGCACGACCACGGGGCCCGTTGCATGGCCCTGCAGGGTTCTGTAGAACTGTAGCGTATGCTGTTCATGGCAGCCGGTTGTCAGGAGTGACAGGACAGCGAAGACGACCTTGCTATAAGCGACGACCTTCATACCCTCGGGGGTAGGGAATTGGTCAGATGTATGCAAAAAAATGGGCCGGAATGCTGCCGTGCGGACCGTTCTTCTGCTGTCTTTTGAAACGGTTTTTATCTTCCAGAATGCAGGGGAAAAGGGTTTTCATAATATGCATTCAAAGAACCTTTGGTGCATGCAGGCATATGTATTTGAAGAATTTGGCAGGAATACCCTGAAAAAGGTGGAGCGGCCCGTACCCGAACCAGGACCCGATGAGATCCTGTTACGGATGAAGGCCGTGTCGTTGAATTTTCGCGACCTGCTCATGATAGAGGGCAACTATAACCCTCGTATGAAACTGCCCGTCGTTCCCTGTTCGGATGGCGTGGGAGAGGTCGTTTCCATTGGCTCGCAGGTAAAGAACTGGAAGCAGGGAGAACGTGCTCTGCCACTGTTTGCTCCGGGCTGGTATGATGGTGATCCGGACCGGGCGCACCTGCGCGGCGCTATTGGCGGGCCGCTGGATGGCACATTGCAACAGTATATGTGTGTGAAGGCCGTCGATGCGGTAAAGGCGCCCGATAACCTGAGTGATGAGGAGGCTGCCACGCTGCCCTGCGCCGGTCTGACCGCATGGTCCGCGGTGGTAGAGAAGGGGCAGATCAAGGCCGGCGATCAGCTCTTAACGCTGGGAACCGGTGGTGTATCGATCTTCGCCCTGCAGTTCGGCAAAATGCATGGAGCAGAGGTTGTTATCACATCAGGCTCTGATGACAAACTGGAAAAGGCCAGGGCCCTTGGCGCCAGGCATTGCATTAACTATAAGACGCATCCGAACTGGGAGAAGGAGATCGCACGCCTCACAAAGCTGCGCGGCGTTGACCACGTTATAGAGGTGGGCGGTATGGGAACCCTGGAACGTTCTGTAAAAAGCGTTCGTCCGGGCGGATCCATCTATCTGATTGGAGTCCTTGCCGGTCGGTCTGCCCCTGTAGATTTGACGCCTGTTCTGATGCAGAACATTCGTATCCAGGGGGTTGTGGTCGGTCACAGGCGATCCTTTGAGGAGATGAACCGGGCCATCCAGCTACATGGCATGAAGCCCGCTGTTGATCGAGTGTTCTCGTTTGATGAGGCTCCGGCTGCCTTCGATTATCTGCGCAGCGGCTCGCATTTCGGCAAGGTCTGTATACGGATCGATTGATTGGTCAGGTTCTTGAAGGCCGTTGTCGGATGGCAAAGACAACGGCCGCACCGAGGGCCAGTGCCGCAAGAATGAGCCACCAGTTTACGGGAACGGGACGGCCATCGTCTGTGTTCGGAAAGCCCGGCATCGAAACATACATTGCCAGAACCGACCATCCGTTTACAAGCATGTGCAGCAGGGTCGTCAGTGCGATGCCTCCCGTCCAGTACCGAAGATATCCGAAAAGGGTTCCAAAGGCCCAGGCGTAGAAGAACTGCCATGGATTCATATGTGCCAGGCCGAAAAGCAGGCCCTGAAGCAGGACGATAACGTGGAGATTGCGACCTTCGCGAAGGGCTCTTTCCATCATGACTCCACGAAAAACAAACTCCTCGCAGAGCGGACCGATCAGCACGATAGAAACGATGGCGCCCAGCGTATCGAGCGGATGCCCCGTTGGTTTCAGTGTCTCTACAAGAGAAAAATAGAGTTCTCCGGGAGGGAAAAGCCATAAGGAGAGATTGTGCAACGGTATGGCCAGAATCTGAAGAACGACCGGAAGAACCGCCAGAGCCAGCAAGGGCGAAGAGGACAGACTGCCGCGGCGGGGCAGGAAACGAATCGAGATCAGGCCGCAGAGAAAGGCAGCCATTATAAAGCCGGGTGCCATCGTAAGCTTCAGGATGTCCATGCGGTACAGAGACAGGGAATTCAGGGATAGCAGGATGGTCTGGGCGATGCCTGCAGCGATAATGGTGATCGTAAACACCGCCCCCAGTAAGAAAAGCATGAACAGGCCCACAGACGGATTTCTCTCCGGATGGCCATCCTGTCAAGTTTCCGCCGAGAAATCGGCTGGATCAGCCGGTGAATGGACATAAAAAATGGTTCAGCCTTACTCCGCTTCGATCGACGATAAGAATACTGATGATCGAGCTACACCGATTAAACGGACAGCCGTTTTTCCTGAATCACAGACAGATCGAGATTGTGGAGTGTAATCCTGATACGGTGGTCACTCTGCACAACGATCGTCGTTATATCGTCCTGGAAAAACCGGGAGAAATCTCAGAAAAGATCATCAATTTTGAGAGCAAAATTTTTCGAGATCTTCTGCGCCGTTCGGCCGAAGAGAAGACAGAAGGGTAAGCCGGTATGGATATAGCAACAATATTGGGTTTCTTGCTCGGTGTGGGGCTCGTTATCTTTGGAGCTCTGGTAGCCGGTCTGTCTGCCGGTGACCTCATCGACATTCCCTCGGTTCTTATTACCTTTGGTGGAGGAACGGCAGCTACGGTGATGGGTAACCCGCTGTATTTGCTGACCACGATTCCTCGATACGCTCGCTTTGCCCTGTTTGAAAAGAAATCGAACGTAGCCCAGATGATTACACGCCTTGTGAACTACTCCGAAAGGGCTCGACGAGAGGGACTTCTTTCCCTGGAAGACGATCTTGCAAACGTTGATGAGCCTTTCTTAAAGAAGGGCTTACAGCTGGTCGTGGACGGCACCGATCCAGAGCTTGTACGGAACATTCTCGAAACCGACATGACCAATATTCATGCCCGGCACGAGGCCAATGCAAAGTTCTTCGGTCTGCTGGGCGTTTATCTACCAGCCTTCGGGATGCTCGGCACCCTGATCGGTTTGATTCAGATGCTTAAGAACCTGGGGACAGGGGACACCTCGGCCATCGGTGCCGGTATGGCTGCAGCCCTGATTACGACCCTGTATGGATCGTTTGGTTCCAACATGATTGCACAGCCGATCAAGGATAAGCTGATCCGTCGTGACCAGGATGAGATGCTTGAGAAGGCCGTTATGATTGAGGGAATCCTCAGTATTCAATCAGGGGATAACCCACGTATCGTGAAGGACAAACTGGCATCCTTCCTGCCACCGTCGGAACGCGCTGCCCTTGACGAAGCCATGGCCGGAGGCTGACGATGGCTTCCAAAAAACAGGAATGTCCTCAATGCCCTGAAATGCCGCTGTGGCTTACCACCTACGGCGACATGGTTACCCTGCTTCTTACCTTCTTCGTGATGCTGTTCAGCATCGGTAAGGCCACGCCGCAGGAGATTCAGCTCATCCTGTCCGCCTTTTCGAACAGCCTGGGCATGTTTGAAGGCGGACAGACGCTGTCCAAGGGCCGTCTTGAAGAGATGGGGATGAATCTTGAAAGCCTGCCTTCGCAGACAACGGGTCGTTCCCTGTCCAGTGCAAAGGCACAGGCAAAATCGATCTTCAAGCCAGAGATCGAGGCGCGCAAGGTACGCATTGACGAAGACGAACGTGGTATTATCATATCTCTGGTAGGGGCTGATTATTTTGATCCAGGGAGTGCCCTGCCTACACCGGCGATGGAAGATGCCCTGGCAAAGGCCGCCGGGCTGATCGATTCGCTGAATCGCTATGCTCGCGTAGAAGGGCATGCCGCTACCGATGAAACGCGTCTGCGCGCAGGAAGCGACGAAGAGCGCGAGTATTCCAGCGTGTGGGATCTTGCTGCGGCCAGGGCCATTAACAGCGTGGTCTTCATGCAGGCCAGGGGCGTAAGGCCCCATCTCCTGCAGGCCATGTCGTATGGCTCGTATCGTCCCCTGCGCATAGAAGGCGAGGATGGAACGCCTGAAGCAAAGGCACAGAATCGACGGATTGATATTGTGATTCTGCCCGAAAAGGAGCCCGATCGGAGCCGCACTGAGGCCTCGGAAGGGCTACCGGAAACAAGAATTCCTGGTGCAGAATATTTGATCCCTGATCGATGATAGGGAAAACAGGCCGCGGTTGCCCGGGCCTGTGAATGTTGAAGAAAAGACACCGCGATGCGGTATCCGGGAGTGAAAGATGGCACTGGCAGATGAAGATCTTGAGGAAGGACAGGAGGAAGGTGGCGGATACCAGCCGTCGGCAGCCTCCGGCCTGAATCGTGTTGTTAAGATTCTGATCTATGTAGCCCTTGGCGTCGTAGGCGTTATCGTAATGTCTGTGATCGCCTACTACGTGGCCAAGTTCGCCTCGGCACAGCAATATAAGGAAGTGGCCTCGATTGCTGTTGTGAAACCTCCTCCGCCACTGGAGAGTTTCAACTTTTCAGAAGACTTTCGGGTCAATACAAACGATCCAGGCGAATCGCATTTCATTAAACTGAAGCTGTCCCTTGGCTTTGAGATGGGGAACAAGGCCCTGTCCGCCGAGCTGGCCCAGCGCATGCCGCAGCTTCGCAACATCATCAACCTGATCCTGGCCGGTAAGTCACGCGACGAGCTGACCACCATACAGGGACGGCTGGAACTGGGTGAGGAGATCAAGGCCTCCATCAACCACGTGCTTTCCGAAGGGAAGGTCGAAGAGGTCTATTTCAGCGAGTTCATTGTGAACTGATCGTTGGGAAGGCATCGAGAAAACGTTTTGCTGCGCCCCGTTGCAGCATCATATACTGGCGGCTTTTCTTCGAAAGAAGAAGCCGCCTTTCTGTATCTCTTTCCAGCTCGTCGAGGATGCTAACGATCTGCTGACCTGTATGGCAGCGAAAAAGGGTGCCCTGTTCTTCGAGCTGGATGGCAATCGGACTCGTCTCAATGCGTGGTCCGGTGAAGACGGGAACGCCAAGTGCTGCCGGTTCTGCCGTATTATGCACGCGGTGATGAAAGGCTCCTCCCACATAACAGTAACGGGCACGCTCATAGGCACGGGCAAGGAGGCCAAGACGATCCACAAGAACGACGCGGCTCTGTCCTTCACTGTAGCGCCTGAAATCAACCTGTAGCTTTTTCAGCAGGCGTTCGATTTCTGCAAGTCGCCCTTCATCTACATGATGAGGAAAGATCCATAGATCCATGTCCGGATGTTCTGCAAGCCACCGTGGCAGATGGGGCAGAAGCTGTTCATCGCAGGCTGCATAGGTGGATGCCAGTATAAGAAGTGGCCGGGCATTTTTCAGCCGCATGGCATCATCCGGAGCCAGAGAAGCATGTTCCAGCTTATAGAAGATGGTGTCGTAGCGGCTGTCTCCTGTAACAAGGACGCTTCTGTCATCGGGCAGTAGCTGTAAAAAGCGCTTTCGGTTTGGTTCATCAACCACGCCGATGCCATCAAAATAGGCGTATACGGCCTGCAACCATCGGCTGTGGCGCAGCCTCCAGGAATCTTCAGGCAGTGCGGCCGAGCACAGGTAGGCCAATCCTCCTGCCTTACGGATCTTTCGCAAGATGTTCGGATACACATCCCACGTATGTGTGATGAAATACAGCGGATGCTTTCGCTTCTGTATCATGCCCCAGGACCACGGAAAATCGACGGGCAGGTAGGCCGTAAAATCTGCGTCTGCCTCGGGCAGGTGGTGTACGCTCAGGCTGAAGGCCGTGATCAGAACCCTGCCCGGCAGGCCACGTTGTCGGATCTCTCTGGCCAGCGCCAGAGCCTGGTCAATCTCTCCGGCCGATGAGCCGTGCAGCCAGTAAAGAGGGCCCTCAGATTGTATGGCCTGCCTGATGATTTGCTCCCCCTGTCTGCGGGTTTTTATGAATAGCCTGGCCTTTGGCGAAAAGAGATACGAAAGGGCATATGCGGGCCAGAGTAGAGTAAGCAGGAATGAGTACAGCAGATGCATCGTTCCGTTTTTCTAAACGAAGTATACATGAAAAGCAGACTTCAGAATCGGTTGTCAGAGCAAATCAGGCCGTTACTCCGTACCCTGTGCTTGTTCTTTTTGATATGATGGATACCCTGATCGAGGATCCCTTTTTTCGCGCCCTGCCTGGACTGATGGATCAGTCTACCCTGCGTCGATGGGCCCGTCTGCGCAATCCCCAGGCCTATCTGGATTTTGAAGCAGGCCGTATCGGCGAGGCCCTTTACTTTCGCGAGTTTTTTCGGCCCGGTGCGGATGTTACGGGACTGCCTGCTCCGCAGAAGCTGAAGAAGGCCATGATGAAAGACATCCACTGGCTGCCAGGCATTCCGAATCTTCTTCGCCGGTTAAACTGTGCAAAGGGTATCGTTTCGAATTATTCCGTATGGTACCATGACGTCTTTCGTCGGCGAAAGGATCTGCCGGGTCTGTTTGATTACCATTTCTTCTCATGCGAGATCGGATACCGCAAGCCTGAACGAGAGTTCTACCAGACAATAAGCGAAGGACTTGCGGATTATGATCCGGCAGAGATCATATTCTTCGATGACAGGGAAGAGAATTTGAAAGAGCCAGGCCGGCTGGGATGGCAGACCGTGCACATAAAAAAAGACCGTGCAGCACAGATTATCGAAGACAATCTGCACAGGCACGGCCTTCTTCAGTCCTGAAGCCGAATCAGGCGATCGTGATGTCCTTGTTCAGGTACACATCCTGAATGGCATGAAGCAGGGCAGCGCCTTCTTTCATAGGACGCTGGAAGGCCTTTCTTCCCGAGATCAGGCCCATACCACCGGCTCGCTTGTTGATTACGGCTGTACGTACCGCTTCGGCCAGGTCTGTGGCTCCTTTGGACTCACCGCCAGAGTTGATCAGTCCGGCCCTGCCGGCATAGTTATTCAGCACCTGGTAACGGCAGAGGTCGATGGGGTGGTCGCTTGTCAGGTCGGTGTAAACCTTGTCATGGGTCTTACCGAATTTCAGGGCCTTGTAGCCACCGTTATTCGTCGGTAGCTTTTGCTTGATGATATCGGCTTCGATCGTTACCCCCAGGTGGTTTGCCTGTCCGGTCAGGTCTGCACTGGTATGGTAATCCTTGTCGGCCTTGAAGGCACTGTTACGCAGATAGCACCAGAGGATGGTGGCCATTCCCAGTTCATGGGCCATAGCAAAGGCTTCGCTGATCTCCTGGATCTGACGATCTGCTTCTTCTGAGCCGAAATAGATGGTAGCGCCGACGGCTACAGCACCGAGGTTCCAGGACTCTTCTACCCGGGCGAAGAGGATCTGATCATACTTGCTGGGGTAGGTAATGAAGTTGTTGTGATTGATCTTAACGATGAAAGGAATCTTATGTGCGTACTTGCGGGCTACGCTGCCAAGAACTCCAAACGTTGATGCAACGGCATTGCAGCCGCCTTCGATGGCCAGCTTTACGATGTTCTCAGGATCAAAATAGTCCGGATTCGGCGCAAAGGAGGCACCGCCAGAGTGTTCTACGCCCTGGTCAACGGGCAGAATCGATACATAGCCTGTTCCGGCAAGTCGTCCGTGGTTATGAAGGGCGGCCAGGGAACGGAGAGTTTGTGGGTTACGATCTGACTGAGCCCAGACCCGGTCGATAAAGTCGGGCGAAGGAAGATGCAACATCTCCTTGTTTACCTTTGCTTTGTAATTCAGAAGATCATCGGCATCAGAGCCGAGAAGTTCTCTGACCTTTGCTATATCCATGCAATTCTCCTTGGGTAATGGATTGGGTAGTGGGTTGGGTAATGGTAGAATATTCGATTGCTGCGCTGCATAACGGATGCAATGAGTTCACTACCCTGGATTGTATCAGAGGATCGGGGCTTCGTAAAGTAAAAATCTAATCGAGCAAGGCCTCTGGCGTGATGCCTTCGTTCAGGTCTTTGGGAAAGATGCGCACCTCCACCTCATCGTTCATGCCGTTCTTCAACCGCTCTTCTACGGGAAGAACCCTGGACCGAAGAACAAGGAAGACGGTATCGCCGGTGTCGACGGCACCCTTTGATTCGATCAGCTCGTTCCCGAGTTTGCTTGTTTCGCGCTTTTGTGAGAGCTCAAGGTTTTCCAGTCCGTAGTTTTTGCGCAGGGTTTGAAAAAAGCCCTCCAGACGTTCGGTGGTGTCATAGCGGTGCAGGATCATAACGGCAGCCTTGCCCTCCGGATTAAAGAAGACCTGAACCGTGTAGGGCTCGGGTGCAGCCTCTTCTCCCATCACCGGCAGGTTGCGCAGCTCTTCGGGAACGGCCGCCGGGAAGAAGAAGCTTATGCGATTGTCGTCCTGGTTCAGTACCTTCCAGCCCTTTTGCTCGAAAAAGCCTTCGGTAGCTGCACGGTCTGCTCCAAACGGAAGCTCTTTCAGGGCAAGATGCTCCTGCGACTCCGGGTCGGATTTACAGGCAGCAAAGAGCAGGAGGAGGCTGAGGGTTACGACAGATGAGCGGAGACTGAACATACGTGAAGAGTTCTTATGTCTACCGAGCAGGCAAGCAGAAATTTCACAGGCAGTCCCGGACTGACCTCCAAAGAAGGCCTCTTTAAAATAGTAACGGGCAGGAAAAACTCTTGCCAGGAATCCGGGCATATGTGACATAATCTAGACAATTTCGCATTACGGCAACAGGCATGAAATACGATAAAATACGAGGCAGCAGTATTGCAGAGATGATGATGCAGCTGCGCAGTCAGTACGGTCAATCTGTTTACATCATTCAAACCCGTGAGATCAAGCAGGGGGGGCTTTTCGGATCGGACCTCCTTGCGAAGAAGCAGTACGAGATTGAATACATGGTAAGCGAAGGGGATGCGCCCTATGGCAAGAAGCCTCATCGGCTTCCCGATCGTCCTTCCTCTGCCAGCCGTACGGCGGCCTTAACGAGGGCATCTGCAGAGCTGCGGGACAGGGCAGAGCCCGTGAAGACTGCCGCTTCTTCGCTGGAAACGAATCTAAATGACCTGGATGCCCTGATTGACTCCCTGAAAGCACTGAAAAGCCGTACCGAAAGCAGGCCGGCCACGTCGGTTGCTCCCGAGCTCCAGCCAGAAGAAAGGCCTGTAAAACAGGAACCGGAACCTTCCCTGAACGTCGAAGTAAGGCCAGAAGAGGTAGCCCGGAAACAGGAAGAGCCCGTTTCGCATACGGAAGCCATGCCCAGGCTGGAGCCGACCAGGGAAGAGCTGGAGGCCCTTTTGCGAGAGCCAGAGCCGGTGGAGGCCGTTGCGCCGCAGGTGCCAGTCCCTGAAGAAGATCGCAATCCGCTGGCCCGCATCCGGGAGCGGCTGATCGAGAACCAGGCCTCGGCGGCCTTTGTGGATCGCTTTTTGCAGAGGCTGGAGCGGTCTCTTTCTGAGGACGATCGTCTGCATCCGGGCAGGGTGCGCAGTCGATCTCTTGAGAAGATGAAGGAGATGATTCGCATCACGCCTTCGATAGAGCGAGAGCACGGTGAGCGCAAGATCGTATTCTTCGTCGGACCGCATGGCTCGGGTAAGACCACCAGCCTGGCCAAGCTTGCCTACCGCTATCGTTTTGGAGATGGGCCGGATCTGAGCATCTACAGCCTGGACCTGCACCGCGTGGCGGCCACAGAACAGCTGAAAACCTACGCAGCGGTCTTGCAGGTACCATTCTTTTCACCACTCTTTGAATCCGATTTTCGGGAGTATCTGGACCGGGATGGTGCACAGCTTATCTTTGTTGACACATCGGGGATGGGTCTGCGCAATGCGGATCGTCGGGACGAGCTGGTGCGCTTTATTGAAAGCGTGCAGGATTCGGTGGAGGTTCACCTCGTGATGCCCGTTTCCCTTTCTCCGTCTCTTACAGAAAAGTACATGGAGTTCTTTGAACCGGTCGGCTTTGAAAAAATCCTGCTCACACGGCTGGACGAAGCGGATTTTCTCGCTAATTTCATTGAAGTTGCCGATAAATGGAAGAGACCTTTCTCGTTCCTGAACAACAGTCCGGAGGTTTCAAGCCCGTTGATGAATGCGGGGCCGGAGGATCTGGCGAGGATGGTGCTCGGATTGAACAGTTGAATTTTTTTAGCTGAGAGGGACCTATGTACTATCTGGAACAGGCAGCGGGTTTACGTCTTGCAAATTCCGGTCGTCCGTTACACAGTAGCTCCCTTCTCATGGAACAGACGATGGATCTATCCGAAAGCACCGAAACGACTACAGGCAGTGAAATGTCGGCAACGCCGAAAAAGGAAGAAACGCGCGTAATTGCCATTACCTCTGGAAAAGGAGGCGTGGGAAAGACGACCGTTTCGGTGAACCTTGCTATCAGCATGGCGCGCATGGGTAAGAAGGTCCTGTTGATGGACGGCGACCTTGGCCTGGCTAACGTAAACGTCCTTCTTGGTATCATTCCCGAACACAATATCTATGAAGTAATCAAAGGGAAGAAGCGGATCCAGGATATCATCCTTCAAACCAATTACGGCATCGATCTGCTGGCAGGAGCCAGCGGCATTACGCAGCTTGCAAACCTCGATGAGGAGCAGCGAGAGAACTTCCTGCGAGGGCTGGACGACCTTCGCGGATACGACATCCTGATCATTGATACAGGAGCAGGTGTGGGTGCAAACGTCATCGGCCTTGTGAAGCCAGCCGATGAAATCCTCATCGTTACCACTCCCGAGCCCACGTCGATTACCGATGCATACGGGATGATCAAGAGCATTGTCGTCAATCGACAGGACAAGCGCATCAAGCTGCTTGTAAACCGCGTCGACTCTGCGGTTGAGGCAAAGCGTGTGGCCGATCGACTGATCAGCATTTCTTCGCAATTTCTGAAGGCTGACGTGGAAAGCCTTGGCTTTATTTTCGAAGAAGAGATTGTGCAGAAAAGCATACGGAACCAGAGGCCGTATGTAGTTGTCTATCCAGGATCGAAAAGCGCAGCCTGTGTACAGCACATTGCGATGCGATTGTTGAATGTCGATACCGATGCAGGCGATAATGCCGGTATTGGTAACTTCTTCACAAGGCTGGCACAGCTTTTCGGTGGTGACTCGAAAAACGAGACGTCAGGCGGATGATGCCACTACCGGCAAAGTTTGCAACAGGTTTTGCCATTCCCGGGTTGCTGATCTCTGCTGCCTTTGCCCTTATGTCGGGCAATCGATGGGAGCATAATGCCTTTGTAATCGTTCTCTGTACCGTGCTGTCCGCCGTCCTCGGGGTCGTTGTCTATTCCGTGCTGAAGGCGCGGGTACCGGAATTCTTTGAATTGTTCCAGGGTTTGACAGACGTTTCGTACAGTCAAAGCTCTGACGAAACGATGGCCTTTTCAGGCGATGCGCCGGATGCCTTTTCAGCAGAGGATTCGACTTTGGAAGGCCAGCAAGCCAGCGATGTTGCCGGCGCAGAAGAGGGGCCCACGCACTTTGGCGATCACATCCTGGTCGACAAGGTGAAGATCAAGAACGAGCCACGTCTGATGGCACAGGCCATTCGCACCCTGCTTGCAAAAGATGATTGATCAAAATGGGAGCTTCCCATAATATGATCAGAGGCCGCCGGCACATGTCGAGAGTTTTTGAAAAATACAAAGATGAAGATGAGCTGAAGCTCTGGCGGAAGTACCTGAAAGGGAAAGATCCGGAGATACGGGAGTATTTTACGATCAAGTATGCTCCCCTGGTCAAGTATGTGGCTGGCAAGGTGGCCATTGGCATGCCGCATAACGTCGAGTTTGATGACCTCGTAAGCTACGGTTCATTTGGCCTGCTCGATGCCATCGAAAAGTTCGATCCCAATCGTGATATTAAGTTTAAAACCTATGCCATGACCCGTATTCGCGGGGCCATTTTCGATGAGCTGCGCAGTATCGACTGGATTCCACGTTCCATCCGACAGAAGGCCAGGCAGATCGAAGAGGTCATCTCTGTTCTCGAAAACCGCCTGGGGCATACGGTTGAGGACGAAGACATTGCCCGTGAAATGGGCATATCGACCGATGAATTACAGACCCTTCTGACCCAGATATCCGGTACCAGCATCGTTTCGCTGAATGATGTCTGGTTTATGGGCGATGACAACGACCAGGTTTCGTTCATCGATACGATCGAAAGCCCCGAAAACCTGAATCCGGACAACCTGATTGAAAGAGAAGAGATCAAAAGCGTCATCGTTGAGGCTATCAAACAGTTGCCCGACAAAGAGAAAAAGGTCATTGTGCTCTACTATTATGAAGATCTGACGCTGAAAGAGATCGGTGAGGTTCTGGAAGTGACCGAAAGCCGCATCTCACAGCTGCATACGAAGGCCATCATGCGCCTGCGTGGCAAGCTGATCCGTATGAAAAATGCCCTGAAAAAGTAGCCGAAAGCCGGTTTTGCCGGTTCCCTGCCGAATCCAGCCGTTCCGATCCGCTAATGCCCGAGCCCTGTTTCTCCGATACTCTGAGCAAGAGGAACAGTATGGAAATCAACACAAGGATCAAGGAGCTGCATGATGCTGTAACGTCTGTAAGATCGGAACGTCGGTCACATTCGGAGCATCATGCAACGGCTTCCGAAACGAGCTACGAAAACGTGCCGGATACCCCTGAAAATCGGCACCGCATCGACCGCGCCATCCGTGCGCTGGATATCTTTAACCCCAATCATCCAAACACAAGGTTTCGGTATTCCGTGCATCCGGATACGGGTAGCATTCAGGTAGAGCTGTACAACTATCTGACGGGGGAAGTGATGCAGAAGATACCCTCCAATAAGCTGCTTGATTATGCAGCTCGTATCCAGGAGCTTTCGGGGCTGTTATTGGAAGAGCATGCCTGAGAGCGGCATGCTCTTTTTTTTCCTGTGTAGAAAATGAAAAAGGCCCTGCGGGCCCTTTCCATAAAACGAAGATTCTTCGAAGGATTACTTCGAATAGAATTCGATAATCCTTGCAATATTGATGCGATCGGCGGTAGGGATATCGCCTGCATTGGTAATACCAAGAAACTTACCCGAAATGCCGTCTTCCTGAACCTCCAGGTAGGGCACAGGGTTGGTCGGATTCTGACGACCTTCGATGGCCAGCTTTACACGATCCAGTTCCTTTGACTCAGGAGCAAGACCGATCACCTGACCGACCTTTACCTGGTAGGATGGGATGTCCATACGACGCCCGTCGATGGTGACGTGACCATGTGAAATAAGCTGACGTGCATCGAAAACCGAGCGTGCCAGGCCAAGGCGATAGACCAGGGTCATCAGCCGGCTTTCCAGAAGGATCAGAAAGTTGTCGGATTTATTCCCGTGCATACGGGAAGCCTTTTCGAAGGTCCGGTAGAACTGCTTCTCCATCATCCCGTAGGTAAGACGCAGCTTTTGCTTTTCGAGCAGCTGCTCGCCATAAGGCGATTTCTTCTTACGACGAGAATCGGGACGGTGTCCTGGAGGGAAAGGACGCTTCACAGAAGGACACTTCGGATTGTTATACAGGCAGTAGCCTGCTGAACGACAGATCTTGTGACGTGGTTTTCGAATCGTAGCCAATGTTTACTCCGCGGCCGTCTAAATTTTTGATATACGGTATTTCAGCCGGTATACCGGCCCGCAGTTCCAGAGTTTTTCAGGTTTTTTCTGTGAAAAGCAAAAAATCGGGCCAGCGCCCGTTGCCATTACGGATCGTTCTGGATCAGCCCACGGTTCTGCAGGGCTATGGTTAGCCTGTCGACAAAGCCATGGCTGTCCGTTTCCATGCGCCGGGAGGCCAATTTCAGGATGTTACCGAGAAAACGATAAACCCGTGCAGGTTCATCGTCGCTTGCTATGACGCGGGCTGCGGAAAGCCGCACCACATCGTATTCGGCGCGATCCAGTGCCCTGTGGAAGTCACGTTCGGCATCCTGTTCCATGATCGTCTGCATACGATCGGCAATGGTATCGGGCTTGAAGTGTTTGATCAGATTCTGAACGAAGGCCTCGGTACGCAGCTGCACAGAAGGCAGGATCATCTCTACGGTGACGGAATACTCTTCGTCAAAGTCCGCAGGCACCGGAACCAGCCGGCCCTGATCGGGGCGGTAAAGAAAGCGAATGGGCTTGCTCAGCCGTACGGTGACCTTCTTTCGCTCTGGGTTTTTCCGTCGTGATTCGTTCATGTGTGGCAAATCCCGTAGGTCTGGGAACAGCGGGGCACTGTACAACCTGTAGAAAAGGAAGCAGGATTGGTGAAGGTCGTCAATCGGAAAAAGAAAGATGTCGCATGGCCATCTGCTGCCATTGTGGACCGAATTCCTGTCCGACGAGGCCTGGAAGCTGCGAGCGGGCAAGGATGGTCTGCAGCCGTTTACCGGTGAACTGAACCGAACGCAGCTGAAAGGGGCCGGATTCGACATAGCCGGGCCGTTTCTCGGACAGCCTTTTTGCCTCGGCAAGCCTGGCCATGGCCGATGGATTGGCACGGCTTTGCCTGCCGGTTAGCAGGACATGATAGTGTTCGGTGGTATAGAGCCGATGCTCCGTAATCCTGTGGTAAGAATCATATCCGGTTCCACGAACATAGAACTGCTGTTGCTGCGGCTCGAGGCTTACCCCTGCCAGCAAAAGTCTGGCCTGTGGATGACGGCTCTGCAGTGCCACTGCGTAACCGAGTACATTACGAAAGGGATTGGAGTACGGTGTGCCAAGAGGTAGATGGGCAGATAGAACCTGGTCAGGTGGAAAGAGTGTGGGTACGAAGTAGACGGGAAAGCCAGCCCGTTCCGGAAAAACAGATCCGGCCATCCATGTGAGAACGGGAGGGAGGGGCTGTTTCTGCTGGCTGACCAGTGCTTTTAGCAATGCAAGATGATAGGCCGTTCCAAATCCGCTGTCAATACTGATGACGAGGTCCATCGACCATCCGGCGGCGAAAACGGCAGCAGCCGCTGTATCTGCGGCCAGAATCAGTGGTCGTTCGCCGGATCTCTGAAACTCCTGCCCGTACAGCCGTAAGTCCTCCAGGAGGGAGGGGCCGGCTCCACAGAAAAGGATGGTCGAAGGCATCGGTTCAAAGGCCTGGAAGAAGCACAGGGCAGGATGGTGCAGGCGGAGGCTGTAGTTGCGCATCCACTGGCGTAAAAAATGGGCAGTGGTTCGATCGTCGACGGCTGGCCGACGTCGCTGCCGGTTTTCTCGGTATTCTTTATGAAAGCGCTGCAGTTCCGGGAACATTCGCCGGTAGGCAGGCTGTACAATGATGGCATCAAAGTCCTGCAGATCGACATCGGGGCCTGTCAGATTCAGGCCGGTGCGACTGGCATACATGCGGCGCAGGGCAGGGATGGGTTCGTATACGGTAATGGAAAAGGGATGCAGTCGATCGAAAAGGGCACCGGCACCGATTAAGAGGATTCGTGCATCGGCAGGAATGGCCTGCAGGGTGGATAAAAAGCGCTGAAACTCCTTCTCGCTATTGCGAACGGAATAAAGGGGTTTGTTGTTGATCCAGAGATTGACCGGAAGCCCGACGGGCGGCTCGAGCCGCACCGGAACGTCGAGCTCTGGCAGCGTCAATCGTCTTCGTCTCCGCTGTCGGTTTCGGGCTCTGCCTCTGCCTCAGCGGCTTCTTCAGGCTGCGCCTCACTGCCTTCCATTCGCTCATCGATGACTTCACCGATCTCGTCGAGCTCATCGTCAGAGTCGGCACTTACGGGAGCGGCGGTAGCGCTTCCTCGAAAGAGAGCCTCTGCCGTGTCGCGATGAGAACTCGTTTGCAGCTCCGCTTCCAGTTTGGCTCTTTGCTCATCGGTGATAAAGTCAAACTTAACGATGTCGCGTGACAGAGCCATCATGGCCTGAACGGCAGCCTTGCGGGTTCCCCAGCGAGGGGGAAGTTCAAGCATATGAGTGTTGTCGACAACCTCAAAAGCTGCCACAGCAGCGGCATACTTGTTCTGGGCTGTGATTTTCAGTAATTCGGAAATCTGGAATTCGCCGGCTTCGCGGGCCATGTCCACGTCCTGTGAAAAGGGATAAATAACCACTGAATGGAGGAGCCCCTTTCTGTCAAGAGCATTCCCATGAGTGGCAGGGGGACAGGCCCCCTGCTGGATCAGCCCTGGGCTTCCAGCCAGCGCTCGGCTTCGAGGGCAGCCATACATCCAGACCCTGCAGCGCTGATGGCCTGTCTGTATACCTTATCCTGCACGTCGCCGGCAGCAAATACGCCCTCTACACTGGTGCGTGTGGTGCCGGGAACGGTCTTGATATAACCCTGTTCGTCCAGGTCCAGCTGGCCGACGAAAGGATCGGTGTTGGGCTTATGGCCGATGGCATAGAAGAGCCCGTTGGCGGGGATCTCTTTAACCTCATCCGTAAGAACGTTCTTAACGACGACGGACTTCAACAGGTTGCCATCCCCTTTCGTTTCGACGGGAACGTGATTCCATACCATCTCAATCTTCGGGTGGTTGACCGTTCGTTCGGCCATAATGCGGGATGCCCGCAGCTTATCGCGGCGGTGAACCAGGTATACCTTTGAGGCATATTTCGTCAGAAACGTAGCCTCCTCGCAGGCAGAGTCTCCACCACCGATGACCACCAGGGGATTGTTACGAAAGAGCGGCAGTGCTCCATCACATACGGCACAGGCGGAAATGCCTTTCTGCCAGTAGGTCTCTTCTCCTGGCAGGTTCATACGCTTTGCCGTTGCTCCGGTGGCAATGATGACCGAACGGGCCAGCAGAGGCTCTTCATCCTCGGAGCCTTCGCGCCACAGCTTGAAGGGACGCTGACTGAAATCAACTCTGGAGATCGTTTCCGTCTGAATTCTCGTGCCGAATTTTTCGGATTGCTCACGCATCCGGATCATCAGCTCCGGCCCGGAGATTCCATCCGGGAAGCCAGGGAAGTTCTCAACCTCTGTTGTCGTTGTCAGCTGTCCGCCAGCGGCCACGCCACCGGCCATGAAGCCTTCGAACATGACGGGAGACAGGTCGGCTCGTGCCGCGTAGATTGCAGCGGTGTGACCGGCCGGACCGCTGCCAATAATGATAACATTTTCAATACTGGACATGAATGCAGTATAATCAGAACCCGCCTGTGGCGTCCATTAGAGAAAATGGTGAACCGGCAGAAATCGTCTGATGATATGAAAGGTTCGCGAGGATTTCTTCGCAGGCTCAACTCTTTCCTGCGACAAATGTACTCGACAGCGGATCACAGCCCTTCGGAAAGTAGCTATGGCAGCGAAGAAAACGGCGAAGAAGACCGCCAGCAAGACCGCGAAGAAAGCGGCAAAAAGGGCAGCGAAAAAGACTGCGAAGAAGGTGGCGAAGAAGGTAACAAAGAAAGCAGCGAAAAAAACTGCTAAGAAGGCTGCAGAGAAGACTGCAAAGAAAAGTGCGAAAACCGCAAGCTCTGTCATCGGGGAAGGAGCGATGGTGGCCGATCGTGAGGTGCAGCTGGTCGATGAGGCTGTTCGGCTGAGTTCATTGATGGGTGAAAAGGGGATGGTGCTGTACTTCTATCCCAAAGATTCCACTCCAGGCTGCACCCAGGAGGCCTGCGATTTTCGAGATTCCAGCGAGTCGCTGCAAAGGCTTGGCTATTCCGTTGTGGGGGTATCTCCCGATTCTCCACAGTCGCACCGAAGGTTTGCCGAGAAGCAGGGGTTGAATTTCCCTCTGATCAGCGATGCAGAGCAGAAGCTCTGCCAGGATTTTGGCGTATGGGCCGAGAAGAAGCTGTACGGTCGCACGTATATGGGAGTCATCCGATCTACCTTTATCCTTGATCGGTCGCTGCGGGTTAGAAAGGTGTTCTCGCCCGTCCGTGTTTCCGGTCATTCGACCGAGGTTCTACAGGCGATCCCATCCATATTGAATCAGTGAGTAAACGATGAAGGCAAAAATTTCCCGTTCTAAAAAGCAGTCGCGCAAACCAGTCGATCCTGGCTTCTCTCCTCCACCCTTTGATCTGAGCTTTGAAGGAGAGGCTATTCCCGCTGTATTACCGGTCTTTTCGGACTATACGGATGAAGAATGGAAGAGATGGGTTGGCGGGGTAAAGAAGACGGACTTCTTTAAAGGTCATCCCGGCGAAATCCTGCCTTCGGGGGCTACCGTCCTGCTTGGCCTGGGTGAGCGCAAACGCTTTCATCCCGATACCCTGGTAACGGCCTTTCGAGCGCTGGGGGCAAGGCTTCTTTCGATACGGCCGGAGGTCATCGGTATACAGTTACCTGCCACGCTGTTTTCCGTTGCCCGAGAGTATGCAGCCCTGGCCGGGGATCCGCCTGATCCCTTTCTGAAGCCCGTTGAAGATCCGGAGCGAAAGGTGCCCGACTACCTGCAGCCCTTTTCCGAGGCCGATGTGATCTTCCAGGCCATGTATGCCGTTTATCTGGGTGGCAGTTCCACAGCCATTCTGAAGACCGAAACCGATGAGGGCTCCACTGACAGGCGTGGTAAAGGGAAACGTGTGCGCATCGTACTCTCTGCAGAAGGCATCGATGATGCCGTGCTTCGCAAAAATGCAGAAGAAGGGGCCCTGACCGGCGAACTGGCCGCATCCTCCCGCCACCTTGCTGCTCTGCCGGGGAATTTCCTGAATCCCGAGCAATACGAGGCTTTTGCCCGTAAGTTTGCGAAAAGCTATGGCCTGAAGATCAAGGTCATCAAGGGGGCGGAGCTTGCCAGACAGGGCTTTGGTGGCGTTGTTGCCGTTGGCCAAGGCTCGGAGGTCCCTCCTCGAGTGCTTGTTATCGAGTATCCGGGCAGGCGTCGAGGTCGTCCGATCGTACTGGTAGGCAAGGGCATTACCTTTGATACGGGCGGTATTTCGCTGAAGCCGCCGGCTGACATGCATGAGATGAAGTACGACATGAGCGGTTCGGGACTGGTTCTGCATGCTGCAGCGCTGGCCGCAAAAAAGAGGCTACAATCTCCGGTCATTGCTTTGATCGGTCTGGCAGAAAACATGCCGGACGGACGTGCCATCAAGCCAGGAGATGTGTATACGGCCTATAACGGTTTAACCGTTGAAGTACAGAACACCGATGCAGAAGGCCGCCTTGTTCTTGCAGACCTTCTGGCCATGGCCTGCAAACAGTATCAGCCATCCGTACTGCTGGATTTTGCCACGTTAACAGGGGCCTGTGTCATCGCTCTCGGTAACGAGGCTACGGCCTTTATGACGGGCTCGGACGGGCTTGCAGCTGAGATCGATGCTGCCTGTCGTCGCAGCCTGGAGCGCGGTTGGCGGATGCCCCACTGGTCTGTCTATGACGAAGGGCTGAAGTCCGATGTGGCCGATGTCCGTAATATTGCAGGCCGGGCTGCTGGAACCGTGACGGCGATGCGTTTCCTGTCTCGCTTTGTAGAGGCGAATATTCCGTGGGCTCACCTGGACATTGCCGGTACGGCCTACAAAAGCTCAGGGCCGGAGTACGCCCGCGGCCCCTCTGGATGGGGGTTGCGTTTTATGCGGATGTTCTTTGAAAGAATGGATGAGCGTCGTTGAAAGGCAGCGGCCGCCCGTTGCCGGGCGGCCTGGTGCCGCCGCTCAATCCAGTAGATTGTTCAGGCTATCAAGCAGCTGGTCCACAGGCACTCCGTAGCCCATGCAAACCTGTTCGATGGTTTCCAGCTCGTTGATGGAGCAGTGTGAACAACCTCCAAGATGGTAACTGGAGAAGACCAGCCCCGCTTCTGGATGCAACTGCATCGCCTCGCCAACACTCATGTCGGCCGTGAACTGGCGTTTTTCCTGGGTCATTTCAGACATTGCTACGATCTCCGTTAGAATACTCGGTACAGTATAGTCAGAAAGCGGCAACGGTCAACAAGGAAGCCGGTGATTTCGGGAATTCGTCGTTGCAGATAGGAATTGAGCAAACACATTGGACAGAATTCTACATCTGGAGCAGTAAAATGAAGCGAATGTTCTTTCTGAGTATTTTGATAACGATACTTACAATGGCCTCTTGCAGTACGACGTCCATGGCCCGCCGTTACAACGGTGTGAAGGGGCAGGAGGGCAAGGTGCCGATCGGGATGCAGAAGACCTCAAGGATCGGCTTCTACCTGTTCGTAAACGTGTATCCGGTCTTTTTTGATGCCGGTCTGGGGGCCACCGTCGATGAGTTCACAAAAAAGGCACGACAGAATCGCGGGCGTCAGGTTGTTATCGTCGAAACGGATGAAACATATTGGTGGGCAATCTTCCCTCCCGTGACTTTCTTTATTACTCCGGTGACCACAACGGTCTATGGTGAGGTGTATTAAGTCGTGATATTGGTTCGAACTGCTGTTTTATTTTTTTTATTCTCCATCCCATTCTTTTCCACCTTGCAGGCACTGCCCCTGACCACACTGCAAAGACAGATTCTCAGCCAGGGACAGGTCCTTACCCATCTACAGAGGCATGAAAAAGGCGGTACGATTACCGTGATTGGCTGGATCGATGCTCCGCCTGCCCATGTGTGGAAGGCCCTGTCAGAGTCTTCCCTGCAAACGGCAATCTATCCATCGATCCTGAGCAGTCAAACCGATCGAAGGGATTCGGATGGCGCAGAGATCCAGAGGGCCGTCTTTGACTTCCCCTGGCCCTTTGATGATCGCTGGTCATTGCACCGGGCTGTAAAGTCCCCTTCCAGCTGTTCGCTGTCCTGGGAACGACTGGATGGCACGATTCAGGGGAATAGCGGTAGCTGGACACTGTATCGGTCCGAAGATGGCAAGAGTACGCTTCTGTATTACCGCGTATTCTTTGACCCAGGCCTGTCCCTTGTCCCTGACAGTTTAATCCGGTATGGAATGAGAAAGGAAGCACCCGGTATCGTCACAAACCTGCGACGATATCTGGCAAAACATACAGTAGAGTTTCGGTCTGTCGAGTCTGAAATTAATGGAAACTGTGCGGTGGAGAGGAAAATCTGACACAATGGAAACCATCCTATTCGATCGTCAGACAATTCTTACATTAAAGGCTGTTCTTTTTCTGGCCAGACACTACGAAGAGCATCGATATTACAAAGTAAAAGAGATGGCAGAGGCCCTTGGTGTATCTCGTAGCTATCTTGCGCGTATCATACAGTCCCTGGTTAAACACAATATACTGCGATCCAGCACCGGTCCGACAGGCGGCTTCTTCTTGCCTGAAGAGAACATGGACATGACCGTCCATGATGTCATCGCCTTCACCGGTTATGACCGCCATCTCGATCGCTGTGTTATGGAATGGCCAGGATGCACCGACGAAAGACCCTGCCCGTTGCACCATAGCTGGGTTCGCTTTAAAGAAGGCATCCGGCGGGACCTGGCCCGCATGACGGTGAAACAGGCACGGAAGCTACTTTACGACCGGCTCGAAGGGTAGGGACTGCCTTTTGATGTCTTCCGGTCCTTCCATGGGGTCATCAAAGTAAAACTGGTAGGTCACCCAACGTCTGTCGGCCCTGTAGAAGATAAACGTAAACCGTAGAGGCTGGCGATCATACTTTACCAGGTAGGATATGGTGCGGATTGTATCGCCGAACTGAAGATCCTCGATCAAGATGTGGCCGCGATATTTGCCGAGCACGTTCTCCAGCTTCGAGACCTTCTCTTTCAGGGCACCGACAGAGTCCTGTTTTTCGTATATGTATGGATTGTTCGAGAAGATATAATCCACGGCGGTCACAGGTCCGCGACCTTCAAAGAGATCGAAAAAGATCCGTACCATCTCTTCCGGTGGCTTTCCGGCCTTGCCTTTGTCGGGAGCGGCAAACAGGGCGGAGCTCAGGCCGAGAAAGAGAATGAAAATGAGCTTCTTTGGCATAATGGGTTCCTTGCCGGGGCCAGGCCCCGGGCTATTGAAATCGTCTAAAGGGATGACTGTAGCGGGTTTTCCTGTCTGTAGGTTCCGATGACGCTGCGAACCGTAGCCACATCGATCTTCATCCGCTCTGCTATGAGTTCGGGCTCCCACTTATGATTCAGGTAAAGAGAAAGGATACCTTCTTTCTTCCATTCCTCTAAACCGGCAGCCTTCTTTCGCTCGGCGGGACGGGGCTCTGTCTTAATGCCGGAAGCTTTGTCTGCCTCATGCAGCATCTGGTCGACGGTTTCGTAGAAAGCAGAAAGTCGGTCCATCTTCTCGCCCGCTTCGGAAAGCAGGGATTCCAGTTCGCCTCGCATAAAGTCGCTCTGTTTGGCAATCTCGCCGATCTTTTTCGACATCGTGGCAATCTGATCCTGTTTCTGTTCGAGGTCTGTTAAAAGCGTCTCCATCTGCTCGAATCGCGCCTCCACCTTCTGGAATTCGCGATCCATATGCTGCAGGCCGGCGACACGTTTTTCAAGGGCCTCGATTTCCTGTTTTGCCGTATCTCTGCGAAGGTCGATGCGTTCCAGCTGCTCGAGGAATCCCCGGGCCATGCTGGCTGACTCGGCGGCCTCTTTCTTCGATTTCTCGACGGCGTTCAGCGTGGTTTCAAAGTATTTGCGTCGCTCGGCCAGGTCGCGGAAAAAGGCCTCGAAGGATTTTCTGTATTCATCGAACTTCAGCATGCGGTCTTCGATTCTCTCAAGGACCCGATCCGCTCCTTCGACGGTGGCGAATCGTGCTTCCAGTTCCTGGATCTGATCGGTAAGGGCAGAGAAGCGGTTTTCTGCTTCATCGAGGAGAATGCGGCGTTCGGTAAGATAGCCGACCTCTTTTTCGAGTTTCTGACGGATGTCCTTCAGCTCTTCAAGTTTGCTGAAGAAGGCATCCATTTCAGTGCGCTCGGCACGTGCTTCATGCATGCGTGAGGTCAGAGCGGTGACCGCTTCATCGAGGCGCAGAGCCAGGGTTTCGGCGGTGTCGACCAGTGCCAGCTTCTCTTCGAACTTACGCATGCGTACCTGATCTTCATGCAGTTCTTTCAAGATGGCATCGCGAAGGTCACGGCCTTTTTCTGTTTCATTGATGACCTCTGCGCGAATGCCGGCAAATTCATCGCGGGCACGGGAAAGCTCGCGCTCCATGTGCTCGATGGATCGACGGATGGTGTCAGAGGTTCTCCGTTCCAGCTCCTCTACCTGGATCTGTCCGCGATCGACAAGCAGGGTAAGCTGTTTGGAGATCTTTTCATCGATGGTGTTGTTCAGGCGGCCCAGCTTTTGATCCTGTTCTTCCATGAATCTGGAAGCACGGCGCTCCAGCTCTTCGACGAGATCGGTTTGTTTTTCTACAATCTCGGATTTTGCCTTCTCTGAGAACTCTTCGATCTTCTGTCGGGCCCGGCTTACTTCGCGAATCTGATCTTCCAGACTGTCGATACGGTCTTCCAGTTCTTCTTTGATGCGAATAAAGCTCTCACGGGTTTTTAGCAGATCTTCATGGTCACCGGCCATTCGAGCCGACATCTCACTCTGGAGATTCTCCACGTGCTCGCTCAGCCTGTCGCGCAGGCGTTCACCGGCTGCTGCGATTCCACTTATGATGTTCTCATAGTCGGATTGAAGCTGCTGTTCGATCTGCTCTGCCTTCTCTTTTCGCAGCTGCTCTATGGTGGAGCCCATTTCGTCCAGGGACCGTTTCATCTCCTCTGTACGGGCCTTGAAGGTCATGTCGTAGCGGTTGGTAAGGTCTTCGAACTGTTCGGTCAGTCCCGCTTTTCCGTCGTCGATCAGTTTGGTGAGGCGATTCTCCGCATTGAGGAATTTGGCCTGAAAACCTTCGATCTGATCGGCCAGGCCTGTTGCCATACGTCGTGTATCGTTGATGATTTCATCGCGAGAGGCAATCGTTTCGAGATTGAAGTTATCCAGTTCGCTGCGGATCCTTGCAATCTCTTCTTTCATGGATTTTACGGCTGTTTCGCGAACCTGTGCAAGCCCGGATTCCATTCGATGGATGCGTTCCTGGAAGCGTCGTTCCAGATCATTGAAGCGTTCATCCAGCTTTACTGTTTCAAGGCTGAGCCGCTCTTCTACCTGGTCCTGGATGCCCGCAACGCGCTCATGCAGCAGATCGACCTGGTGCATTTCTTCGTCGAGCCCTCTGGAGATGTTCTCCTGACGGCCGTGCAGGTCGCGAAGGATCTGGTTTTCCTTTTCGACGAATTCTCTCGTTTTATCGCGGGCTTCGGTGATGATCTGGTTGAGGACCTCTTCAAGTCGTTCGCGTACCTCTTCGCCACGCAGATGCAGGTTCTCGGAGAGGTCATCTGTTCGTTTTTCGAGGTTTTCGATGGTAGAGCGGGTTCGGTTCACCCTTTCCAGGCCGGCCTCAAGCAGATGTACCTGCTTGTTTACCTCTGAGGCCTCTGCGGCGATGCGCTGGATCTCGGATTGAACGCGTTCGATGATGCGGCTGTCTTCTTTGAGTATCTCTATCTGCGCCCGGTTTTCTTCGAGCAAGGACTCCATCTCTTCACGGGCAGAGCGAGCCTGGCGGACCTTCATCTCGAAATCGATAGTGGCATCGTCGATGGCTCTGATCCGTTCGTCGGCAACCTTCTCAAGCTGCGTATGATGTAATTCGCTCTGGCGTCGGATCTGCCTGATTTCGCTACGGTCCATGTAGCGAAGAACCAGGGCAACGGCTACGGAGCCAAGAAAGCTCAGAATGATCAGAGTGTAGATCATGGTATCCTCACAAACCGCCGGGGCGGAAAATGGTCTTGAAGTCGTCCAGCTGAACCGAACCTGTACAGATGTGGCTCGATTATGTCACATAAGACTCCTTTTTCTTCCTGTACAGCGAATTTTCAAGAAAAATCCTTTCGGATAAGAAAGGGCGGCACTTTTTTGATCTTTGCCGGCAGGAACCGGTGCAGGGAGAATTATGTCTGACAGGAAAAGGCAGGAAAGTAACAGTCACGTCACCGTTGGAAACGTCACCTACCTCTGGGGCAGGACCCTGCAAAAGGCGGGCCCTGCTGATAGCGTAGAAGCGGACCCGGAAGAATCAAATCCCGATCAGTGGACCGGTTTCACCCTGGAAGAGGTGACGGCGGTGCGACGTCTGGAGGCATCCCTTTCGGGGGGGTGGACACCGGCTCGTCTGAAAACGAAGATCAAGGCCCTGGGATTCTCCGGGGACAAGGCCGAAAGGGTTTTTCGCCATATCCTTGAAAACGATTCCTATGATACGCTGTGGGTGGCCACAAGAGAGGTCGGGCGTCGTCTGAAGCGTGGCAAAGGGGAGCACCTCCTGCAGGCGGAACTGCGGGCCGCCGGTTTCGACGATGAGGTAATTCGGCAGGCCTTACAGGCCGTTTCTGAAGAGGACTGGCAGGAGGCTCTTTCCGTGGCCATGCAATCCTCGAGCATTCGCAGCAAAGAGGGACCGGCCCTGAAGCAGGCCCTGGCAAGGCGTGGCTTTTCGTCTTCCCGGATTCAAGCCTATCTTAAAGGACTGCAGGAAAACGTATGAGTGGAACAATTAAGGGCGAATCAACACCGGAAGAGGTCGTTGTAAAAGAGGCCGTGCCCGTCGACGATGCCACGGCGAAGCCGACAGGATGGCGCAAATGGTTCTGGATTGCCATCGCAATCATCTCGGCCGTCTATATCTTTATTCCCGAACCGACGGATGCCTTCCTGTTCCCCATACCGTTTGGTTTGCTGGACGAGGCCACTGCTGCCTTGATCCTTACGTATGCCCTGGAGAGGCTTGGGATTCGCATCCCCTTTCTGTCACGACTGCTTGGCCGCAAGAAGCTGAAAAAGGCAAAGCAGAACTGAGCGGCCACCGATGTGGTGGCCGGCCCGTCATTGTCAGCGTTGTTCGATCGGTACGTAGGAGCGATTGAGGTCGCCTGTGTATACCTGCCTTGGCCTGTAGACGCGACGCTCTGTATCCTGTCTTGCCTCTGACCAGTGTCCCAGCCATCCGGCCAGTTTGCCAATCGTGCGAATGACGTTATTCATTTCAGGCGGAATACCAAGCATCTTGAAGATCAAGGCTGAATAGAACTCTACGTTCGGATACATCTTCAGCTGCTTGAAGACGGTATGATTCATGGCAAAGTCCTCTACGTCGAGACCCTTTTGAATCAGCGGATCATACTTCGCTTCCGGATGTGACTTGAGGTATTCATGAAAGAGTCGGCGGCTGATCGTTGCCCGTGGGTCTTCGCCTTCATAGGCAGCGTGGCCAAAGCCGTTCAGTTTCAGCTGTTCTCTTCCCTGTAAGAATTTGTCGAAGTATTCGTCGGGGGTCAGGTTATCATCGATCATGCGCAGAAGCATGAGCGCGGGTGGCATGGTGGCGTCGGACTCGCGCGATCCCCACAGCGAGCATATGCCGGCATTGATACATGCAAAGAGGTTTGCCCTTGCCGAGGCCACAACACGAACGGTGGTCGTTGTGGCATTCATTTCATGATCTGCATAAAGGATCAGCATCTGATTGAGAATGCGGTCATCGGCCGGTGGGACGACATGTGGCTCGGCCGGAATGGCAAACATCATGTTAAGAAAGTTGGTGCAGTAGGGGAACTCATCGCGTGGATACACGATAGGCTGTCCTACGGACTTTTTGTAAGACCAGGCGGCCAGCGTGCGGACCTTGGCAAGCAGGCGGATGCGGATATCGATGCCCTGACCGATGTAATGCTCAAAGGAGTCAGGGTAATGTCCGGAAAGCCCTGTTACCATCGTGGCCAGGATGGCAAGAGGGTGAACGCTTTTGCCGGGAAAGGAGTCAAAAAAGTTACGCATGGACTCATGGATCATCGAATGCTTGCTCAACCCATGAGAAAAGGTAGCCAGCTCATCCTTTGAAGGGAGCTTGCCGTAGATCAGCAGGTAGGCCGTTTCAACGAAGGTGGAATGTTCTACGAGTTCTTCAATATTATAGCCGCGATAGTACAGGCGATTGTTGCGGGCATCAATGTATGAGACGGCACTCTTTGTAATGGCCGTGTTGTTCAGGGCAGGGTCAAACGTGTAAAGCCCTGTATCCTCTGTCAGATGTTGAACCGATACGGCCTTCGATCCATCGGTCGATTCGATAAGAGGAAGGGACAGATCGCGATCTGCATAACGGTAGGGGATGAATTCGGACATACAGACGTTGTTTTTTATTAAAATTTTTCAAGCAATCTCTTTTTCAGGGAAAGCAGAGATTCCTTCCAGTCTGATGGCTTTTGCTGTTCGGTTCCGGTCTCTTCCGAAGAGGGCAACACGGTCAGTGGCAGCGTTGTCGGTCCGGATGCCTTTTCTTTTTCTGTACGAAAGGCCGGCAGGCTCAGGTCCAGGCTCAGGTATTTTCCTGATATTGTCCTGCTCGAAAGGCGGCCGTCAAGAAGGCGTATCGTTTCTCTGATAATGTTCCATTCAATCCAGAGCCCCTGTGCATCGGGCAGGCGTTCGGCGATAATGTCCTGGATGTGTCGTAGCTGTTTCCGATCCCGGTGGTGCATGAGAAGCCGAAAGTGCAGGCGTTCATTCAGGTCTTCCGTTACAATGAGGTCGATGTGATCGAAGGTGGCAAAGCCAGGAAAACGCACCAGTCGAACAAGGGCAGAGTTCACAAGCTCCAGAGAGGTATTGATAAGAAGATCATCGTCAACATGGATCGTATGCGGAATGCCCGTACCTGGCAGAATCGTCTGCAAGAATTCTACGGCAGGGATGGTAAGTCGAGCCTCTGGCTCTTCAAGCAGTTCCAGCCGGCCCAGTTCCAGCAAATCATCGAGCCGACCTTCGTATTCCTGCAGCTGGTTCAGCACCGCCTTGCGCTGTTTTACCGTCATCTTCTTTGACAGTGTTTCCAGAGTCGCTCGCATCGGTGCATCCAGTGCCTCACTGATGTATGTAAAAAGACGTGACCGTCCCATCTCGGAGTCTGCAAGTTGCTGGCCCTGCGTCTGTAAAGCTCGTTCCGAAAGAAGCAGGGAGCTGAAAAGCATGGCGGCGGGCATCAGTACGGCGGGCGCGTAAAGCGGCGTCGTTGCAGCAAAGTGCAGCCGAAAGAAATCCCCGCTTACAAGAGACAGGAATCCCGCGAAAAAGAAATAGGCAACGCCTGCCAGCATTATAATGCCCGTTGCCTGGATGCTCTGAGAGGTTTCGCGCAAAGCGGCCAGGGACAGCAGGACCCAGACAGGGATTAAGAGCAGGAACCATGTATGATGCAGCCACAGGGCAAAGGCAGGCAGGCGTAGCACCTGCAACAGGAAGTAGACGGCAGCAACCAGCAGGGCCACCGGCATGATCAGGCGACTGAGAGGCGGTAGTATGCCGCTGTCTGTTGCCAGAAGCTGGCGTGCAAGCAGGATGAAGCAGGCAGGAATAAGAACGCTCAGGCTCTGCAGAAGCGAAATTGTCAGGGTTTCAGGCAGCCAGGCCATCACAAAAGAGGATTTGCCAAGGCCGATCAGCGCAAGCAGCAGGTACAGGCAGGCCGCCTTACTGTAGAGCGGATTCTGCAGGCTGCGATAGAGCATAAAAAAGAAGAGGCCAATTCCCGTGTATAGTAGGGCCAGGGCGGCCGGCACTACATCGGCAAAGTAGTAGTCCGTCAGGCCCTTCTGCACATCAGAAAGCACCAGGCGTCCTTCTGCACCTGCAGGCAGCCCCGGGCGAATCTGCAGGCGCAGGGCCAGGACTTGTGGACCGGTCAGATCGGCGGAGGGAAGCAGGTACAGAGCCCCTTCACCGGGCACCCTGCGCAATCGCTTTGCAGGCCTGCCTGCCAGGAATACCTGTGCTTCACCATACAGACGCTCAAATCGCAGGGCATAGGTGCCGGCAAGGGGATCGATATTGATGGAACGGCGGAGCCAGATCCATCCTGTTTCTGTGCTGATGCGTTTTCCGATTTCGTCAGGGAACTGCAACTGACTCCAGCGGCCATCATCCGTTGCAGGATCTGCTGCCCCTGCATCCATCAGCGTAATCTTCCAGGAGCCGGATAGATCTTCTGGAAGGATCTCTGCGTGCAGGTTGGTCGCCGGTAAAGCGAAGGCAAGAAATAGTGCCAGACGTTTCATTGGATAACCTCCTGTAATTCAGGAAGCTCCATATGAAAGGTCGTAAAGAATCCCGGGCCCGATTCTACGTGAAGGCTTCCCTGCAGTCGCTGTATGGCCAGATCGACGATCGTCAGTCCGATGCCGCTTCCCGGGGCCTTTACACCGCTTCCCCGGTAGAACTTTTCGAAGATACGATCCTGGGCATCGACGGAAATGCCAGGGCCTTCGTCTCGAACGACGAGATGAAGGATGTCATTCATAACCTCTGCGCGAATGACAATCCTGCCCGTAGAATGGATTACGGCATTCTCAACGATATGATAAACACAGGCCTGGAACAGGTCCAGGTCAGACCAGAATCGTTCGCTGTCAGGCGGAAGCTCGAGAGTAAATCGGGAGGCCTTCTCATTCGTTGCCGTCTGCACTTCGTTCACCACGAGACGAACCTGCTCGCCTATGTCGAAGCGGGACTGGCTTACTTCGTAGGTTCCCTCTTCAAGCTCTGACAATAGCCGGGCATCGTCGAGCAGATGTTTCAGTGAGGTAATATGCCGTTTCAGTTTTCTGTCGCTTCCTGTCTTTGCAGTAAGGTTGCGGATTCCATCGAAATGATGCTGGAATTCCCGGGATACGTTAAAGAGGGCCTCAGCCTTTCTTCTCTCGGTGAGCTTTCTTTCGTTGTTTCGCTGCTGCGCCATACGATGCAGTTCCTGCTCATTCTGCGCAAGCTGTACGGCAAACGTGATCAGGAAGACAGGAAAGGCAAATACAAAGAGCGATGGACTGGAAAGCAATCCAGCAGTGACCAGCACATCGTGGACTACAAATGGCAGCAGAACGTAAAAGCCGACTGTCAGATACCTCAGCCTGTGCCTCTGTTCACTGTAGATCCTGCCGGCCAGTCGAATGCCCACAATGACCGCAGAACAGAGGATGAGCAGGTTGATGTACAGAGAAGCGTGTAGAAGTGTGGTGGCATGCTCCTCCGGCAAAAGGGGGATGCCTGCCGTTAGAATCCACAGCAATGCAGCGCCGGCTTCAAGATAGAGAATGGAGCGGGGACGTTGCTGTTCTGTCCACGAAAGAAAGAACTCAAGAAACAGAAAAGGGAGAGGAATCAAAAGAAGCAGCTCAACAGCAAAGGACGTTGTAAACAGGTCAAAGAGCTCGTAGCGAAGGCCGTTTCGTATCATCTGATACAGACCGAACAACGCACAGAAGGCCGCAAAAATCAGATGTTCGCGCAGACGAAGGGTAACCCATCCCCGGATGGCAAAGAATATGGCAAAGAAGATGTACAGCAGGGAAAAGGACAGCGCTGCAGCCTGGAAGCGAAAGTGACCATCTGCTGCCTGGCTGGCTGCTTCGCGCAGCAACACGGGGGCAGATCGCATGCCCGAGAAGACAGACGAGCCCGATAGCCGTATGGCAAGGACGTTTTGCTGCTTCCATGCTGCCTGTGGAATCATATACAGCCGCTGTCCGGAAAAGACGGGATGGAAGGGTGTGAACGATCCAGTGCGACCGATGCGGATTCCGTTGAAATACACCTCGTCTGCGTCCGAGGTGTGGCGCAGCTGCAGGCCGGCCTCTGTCGGAGCGGGGCCGGTTAATTCGATGCTGCAGCGCAGCCAGATCTCTCCTCTGTAGGATCCCATGGCATCCTGCCAGCGAAAAGGGACCTGGATCGTCTTCCATGTCTCGTCAGAGAGGTTCACATCGCGTGCATGGCTGACATGCCCGCGTGCAAAGCGAAACGGGCCTTCCATGACGATCGCAGGTTGGTTGTGCAGTCGGTAGTGGCAGGGCTTTGCATCGAGCAAGGAAGGCAGGCCGGCCAGAAAAATCACTGTGGCAGATCGTAGAGTCCATCGTAGCAGAGTCATGAAACACCCTTTGGACGCATTCGTCCTGTTGGCTTTTTGTAGTCACCCGGTCGGATTCTTTGATGTCTTTCTTCGAGAATTAAATCAAGGCTCTTTTTGCGCGAAGGGGGAAGTACGTCCTGTTCGAGAAGGGCGATAATACCGCAGCCTTCTGTTCCAGGTGTATGGTCACAGTTGCGAAAACGGCAGTTCTCGCGTCCAGGTGCAAGCTCCTGGGTTAACTCAAGGATCTCTTTGCGACTCAGGTGGGCCACTCCCCATTCTTTGATGCCGGGGGTGTCTATAAGAAGCCCTCCACCTTCAAGAGGAAAAAGCTGTGAAGATGTTGTTGTATGTCGTCCTTTGCCCGTCGCTTCACTGGTGTGGGACGTTTTCTGTACCGTTTTGTTCAGGATGAGGTTGGTAAGTGTGGACTTTCCGGATCCGGACGGTCCGCAGAGCAGGGTCGTGCCTGTCAGGCTGCCGAGCAGCTCGGCAACGGCAGGCAGTGTAATCGACTGTGGCCTGCTACCTGGTTCGATCAGGTTATCGCAGAAGCATCGTATGCCCATCGAGGTGTACATGTTCATGAGGTCGAGAAGCTCCCCGTCTTCGTCGGGATTCAGCAGATCCGCCTTTGTGAAAAGGATCCAGACGGGAACATTGCCCGCCCGCGCTGTAAGCAGGAAGCGATCGATGAAACCGGTGCGCAGTGGAGGGGTTTTCAGGCTGATGACGAGCAGGGCCTGATCCAGGTTGGAGCCCAGCTTATGTATTTCGTGGGGAGATGAGCGAAAGATGACGTTTCGTCGCGGCAGCACCTCGTTGATGGCTGCTGGATCATCGTCTGTGGCCAGAACCCTGTCCCCGACGCAGATTGGATTGCGAAAGGGGATACCCGAAGGATGCTTTTCGCGGTCGATTCTGTGTCTTCCTCGCAGGACCGCTAAACGCTCCGTTTTCAGGTCTTCTGATAGGAGCGAGTAGAAGGCGCCGTGGATTTCTCGTACGATCCATTTCATTTTTTTTGTTTCCATACTGTGTTATGGCCTCAGTGTGCAACCATGAAATGGCTTCTGACGGCGCTGGATACAATGATTGAACTGGTGCAAAGCCTTCCGCCGCAGGAACGACGCAGAGAAAGACGGCTGGAAGAATTCCGGCGATCCATCATGCGATTACGCAACGTAGACGAAGGCCTCACAGAGATCCTGTCTTTTTCTTCAGAGCTGTTTGGAACCCCACATGTAGGTATTTTGATCTGGGATGAAGAACAGGGGCAGTTTGTCAATCGCTGCAACGTACCGGGATTACGTTCTTCCTGGAATGTATACGATCCCTTCTTTGTGACCATAACGGAATATGATCGAGTCCTCACCGTCAGGGATGCCGCCGCGATGACGGATGAACATGACCGGCAGGTTCTTCTGCGCTTCTTCGAGGACACAAAGGCCTCTTTGCTGCTGCCATTGATTCTGAATGAAACCGTTCTGGCCGTGCTTTTTATCGGTCCCTGCAAGGTTCCGGATCTGTCACTGGTCGAAGATTTTCGAGCCTATGCTGTCCTTGCCCTGTCCAATTCCATTATCTATACGCGAGTGGAATCACTGCTTGTTTCTCTGGAAGACAAGGTAAGCGAAAGGACCAGACAGCTGGAAGAGGCCACAAACCAGATGATTCAATCCGAGAAGATGGCAACGCTTGGCGTTATGGTGGCCGGTGTGGCCCATGAGCTGAATACTCCTTCCGGCGTGATCTTGAATGCCTCGGAAAACCTCTTTGAACGCCTGGACTCCTTTTTTGAGCGCCTGGCTTTTCAGGAATGGCTCGTCGATCCGGACCTTGTAAACCGATTCCTGGACATGGTGCGCTTCTTTCATTTTCATATGCTGACCGGCAATCCTTCCATGCCGTCCTCGGCCTTCCAGCTTCGCAGACGCCTGAAGCAGTCCTTTGAAGAATTATCCATCGACAGCAGTGGCGAGCTGGCCTCTTTCTTTATCGACCATGGCTTTATCGGCAAGCTGGAAGAAGCCAGCACAGAACATATTGCCGAACGCCTTCGGTCGGATAGCCTGTTCTCACAGATCGTCAGCCTTTACAGGGGTATCGATGAAGATGCCAGAAAGCACTACCTTGGCTACCTGCACGACATTGCCGGAATCTATCGAAACGTTAGAAACATTACCTCATCGGCCACAAGCATTGCCCGTCTTGTAAAGGCGCTTCGTATCTATTCGCGATCCGGTGCGGGGGACTTTGTCAGTGCCAGTATTGAAGAGCTGCTTGATGCAACCCTTGAGCTGATGGGCAGCATCTGGAAAAAGGGAATCCGTATTGAAAGACGTTTTGGCGGTGTTCCCGACATCGAATGCGATCCGGATCGACTGAACCAGGTCTGGAGTAATCTGCTTGTCAATGCCTACCAGGCCGTTCGTGACAGGCCCGATCCGTTGATCGTCATTTCGACCGAAAGCATGAAGGATGCCGTTCGTGTTTCGATTCGCGACAATGGACCGGGCATTCCAGAAGCGGCCTGCGAAAAGATATGGGATCCTTTCTTCACGACCAAAGAGCAGGGAGAAGGTACAGGGCTTGGTCTTTCCATCGTGCGTCGGATCGTAGAGGAACATGGAGGCCTGATCGATTTCTCAACGGGAGAAAACGGCACAGAGTTTCGTGTTGAGCTGCCCCTGAAAAAAGCGAATCGACAGCAGATCCTTCGGCATCCCCCCGGGCCCGGTCGCTATGATTGGAGATAGACTTGCTGGCCTGCCTCGTCTGAAAAAAACGGAGTGCAGGAGAAAAAGATGCACGGCCACGAAGAGATCCATTCCCTCGTCAAAGAAGGAGGCATTGCAGTCCTCGACTTTGGCGGACAGTATGCCCACCTTATCGCTTCCCGGATACGCAGACTCGGTGCATACAGCGAGATTCTGCAGCCCGATGATATCGGAGACAGGCTGGATCCCTTCTTTAAAGGACTGATCTATTCAGGGGGGCCGTCGTCTGTATATGATGAAAATGCCCCTGGCGCATCTGCTGCTCTGCTGGAGCTCGGCATTCCGGTTCTTGGAATCTGTTACGGACATCAGCTCATCATGCAACAGCTTGGTGGCGAGGTGGATCGTGGTCGCATTCGCGAGTATGGACCGGCTCGATTGCAGCTTCATTCGCAGTCGAAGCTTTTTGAACAGGTTCCCGATCATTCCACAGTATGGATGAGTCACGGCGACGAGGTGATTCGTCTGCCGGAAGGCTTCCAGAGGATCGGCAGTACCGATTCCTGTGAGAATACAGCAGTCTTTCATCCAGAGCGCAATATATACGGCATACAGTTCCATCCAGAGGTTACCCATACGGCTTACGGAGAACAGCTGTTGCGTAACTTTATCGACCTGTGTGGTTTGTCCGAGACCTGGAAGATCGAAGACTATGCAGAGTATGAACGAAAGAAGATCCGCCAGTCCATTCAGGGCAAGAAGGTCTTTTTTCTTGTATCGGGAGGAGTCGATTCAACGGTAGCCTTTGCTCTGCTTGGCCAGGAGATGGACCGCTCTCATCTTGTTGGTATGCTTGTCGATACGGGCTTTTTGCGCGAAAACGAGGCCAGCAAGGTAAAGGCCTCGCTATCGTCTATCGGTGTTGATCTTCATGTAAGGGATGCAAGGCAGCTTTTCTTTGATTCCCTGACAGGCGTATCGGAGCCGGAGAAGAAGCGGCGCATTATCGGTGAGCTCTTTATCGATGTGCAACAGCAGGTTAGCCGGGAGATGGGGCTGAACGAAGAGGACTGGCTGCTTGGCCAGGGAACCATCTATCCCGATACCATTGAATCGGGTGCCACAAAATCATCCCATACGATCAAAACACACCACAACCGGGTGAACCGCATCCAGGAGCTTCTGGCCCGCGGGCTTGTAATCGAGCCTTTGGCCGACCTGTATAAGGACGAGGTTCGCATGCTTGGTCGCATCATCGGCCTGCCTGAATCGATCGTCAACAGACATCCATTCCCGGGGCCAGGCCTGGCCGTGCGATGCCTTTGCACGGCAGAGCAAGAAAGCGGAGTGGCCACAGATATTGATCGAAGCGCCGATGAAGAACTGAACCGCCGCATCGAAGCCCTGCAGCTCACTCCTTCACTGCTGCCCGTTCGTTCCGTTGGAGTGCAGGGCGATAAACGAAGCTACGGACATCCCGTGCTGCTGGATGCCACCCTGCAGGATCTTTTTGCAAGGCCCGATGCCTGGCATGAGCTGCTGGATCTGGCAGCCTGTATTCCGGGAAAATTTGCACAGGTAAACCGTGTTCTTCTTCGCACCGGTCGCCACAGGGATGCCAGGGGGCCTGATGTGTTGCTGCCCGGTCGCTTTCTGACCCCGGATCGCATCGAAAGGCTTCAAAAGGCCGATGCCATCGTTGAGGATTTTCTGCATGAGAAGGGGCTGTATGCCGATATCTGGCAGGTGCCGGTTGTACTCGTGCCGTTAAGCAGCAATGCAGACAACGGGCGCGAAGGCCTGGTGCTTCGTCCCATCTGCTCCACCGATGCCATGACGGCCTCTGCATATGAGATGGACGGTAGCCTGCTTTCAGAGTTAACCGGAAGACTTCTCGAAACCGATCTATTTGACTCGGTATATTACGATCTGACAAGCAAGCCGCCCGGCACCATCGAATGGGAGTAGTGGTTCAGGCCTCTGGTTTAGCGGAACTGCCAGCCATGGGCTCCTGCTGCAGCCGCAAGGGTTACGATGACGCTTGCGGTAAGCAGGATCCAGTGCATACGCTGAACAAGGCGGAAGGTCCCTTCCGGATCGAGGCGGGCCCGCTTTAGAAACCATTGATGCAGAAACAGAGGTTCCAGTACAAAGAGCATCAGCGTGAAGATCAGCCATACCAGGATCATGCCATGGATCCACCAGTACTGAAGGGATAGCAGGCGGGCCCAGGCATTCATCTGCCAGAGCAGGGCGAAGCCACTGATGCCGGCCAGGGCGGTGCTGAACCGGGCCTGCATGGCAAAGCGGGATTCTACCTCTTCAAAAAAGTCTACCCTTTGTTCTGCTGCCACATGGCGTCGTATGGCCGGTAGAAGAACGGTCGTTACAAAGGCCACCCCGCCGATCCAGTGGACGATGGCAATAATATGAAGCATACGCAGGGTGGCCATAAGAGAAAATGATTCCATACTATGAAAAATGGAAATAGCGGCTGGCCTGTCCAGCCATTTCTCTCCTGTGGCTCAGCGGCCGCTTTATCAGAGATGCAGGCATTCAGCAATGAGGTAAGCTGGAGGAGCATCGTTTTTGGATTTCTTCTTACCGGGGACCTGCAACACTGCAAATTTCGGACAGGCGCTGGAAGCCAGGTGGATACAGGCTGTGTCAATCCTGCCGTTAGGACACTTAACGAGATATTTGTTGTTACCGAGATTCTGGAAATTCGCTCCGGCAACCCCGTGGTAAGGGTAACAGGACGTGCACATCATAATGAAGGACGCGATTACAGCTCGTTTCATGTATGAGATGGGTCAGAAGATGGGCGAATTGTACCCGGAAAATGGCACATTTTTTTAGATTCAGGGGAAAAAAATCTACTGGAGCGGACCCCGTTGATGCCGGCAAGGACCGTTGAAAAAGGATCGACATGGCAAATAAAACGTGACATAATCTCTGTATTTCAGATGGGAGCGTTTCATGTTTGAATCGGTAGAGGTTGGCAATCGCCTGAGCAAGGCTGCCTTCAAAAGGATCGAACCGCATATGCGGCACGATCTTTTACAGGTGCAGAAGGAGCTGGCAGTCAGTCCTCTGTCCGTCGTCATTATCGTGGGTGGTTCGGAGGGGGCAGGCAAGGGTGAGCTTGTGAACCTGCTTCTTGCATGGATGGATGCACGTGGCATAGAGGTGCAGACCTTCTGGGACGAAACCGATGAAGAGCGTGAACGCCCGTTTATGTGGCGTTTCTGGAGGGTTCTGCCGCCATCGGGTAAGATTGGTATCTTCTTTGGATCGTGGTATACAAAGCCTGTGATCGACCGGGTGTTTCATAAGAGTGATGATGCCGACCTGGATCGCTCGCTCGCTCGTATTGTGGAGTTTGAGCGCATGCTGTCCAATGAGAACGTGCTCGTGTTGAAATTCTGGCTTCATCTTTCGAGGAAGGCCCAGCTAAAACACTTCAAAAAGCTGGCTGCCAATCCTCATGAGGCCTGGCGCGTGAGTAAAACAGACTGGAAGTATGTGAAGAAGTACAAAAGACTTCACCGCATTTCAGAGCAGGCCATCCGGCGTACCAATACACCGTTTGCTCCCTGGCATCTCGTTGAAGCGGAGGACGTCCGATACCGCACCATCGCCGTTACGCGAACGATACGCAATGCCATACGCACCGCCCTTGATGAGAGCAGAAAAAAAGGCGAAGATCTGCGGCCGGATCTACCTCATCCGAAGAAACACAATATTCTGGATAACCTGGATCAGACACAGACACTGACGGACAAAGAGTATGATAAACAGCTCAAGAAGTACCGGGCAAGGATCGGTCAGCTTGCGCGCAAACTGAAAGACAGCCGGCTATCGATGGTACTGGTTTTTGAAGGCCCTGATGCTGCCGGTAAGGGCGGGGCCATTCGAAGGCTGATATCTGCCCTGGATGCGCGACAGTATCGCGTCATTCCCGTGTCTGCTCCAACGGATGATGAGAAGATGCGTCCGTACCTGTGGCGTTTCTGGCGGAATCTGCCGCGGCGCGGAAAGATTACGATCTTTGACAGGTCGTGGTATGGTCGTGTGCTGGTGGAGCGCATCGAAGGATTCTGTGCTCCGGAAGACTGGCAGCGAGCCTACAGCGAAATCAATGCCTTTGAAGAGCAGATGGATGAGGCAGGGATTATCGTTCTAAAGTTCTGGTTGCAGACGACCCCGGAAGAACAGATCGAGCGTTTCCGCGATCGTCAGGCCACTCCCTACAAGCAGTACAAGATTACAGAAGAAGACTGGCGTAACCGCGAAAAATGGAATGCCTATGTAGCCGCCGCCTGCGATATGATCGAGAAAACAGGCAGCGGCAAACTTCCATGGATTGTCGTACCTGCAAACAGCAAGAACTTCGCCCGCATTGCTGTAATGAAGGCCGTGGCCAGGGCCCTTGAGGACCGGCTTTCCTAACCGGCGTCCTTTTTCAGAAGAAGCTCTGTCAGTACCTGCCGCAGGCCGGCCGGGCTGTCGATACGGTAACGTGCGGACGATGCCCCCGGGCCTACCTTGATGGTAATGGCCTGCTCGGTTTCTACGGCGCGAAACAGGTCTTCATCCGTGCGGTCGTCGCCGGCAACCAGCAGCTGGTTGTGAAAATCCGGATTTTCTTTCAGGTAACGGCGCAGAAACATCCCCTTGTTTGCTTCAACGGCTCTCGCTTCGACGATTCTGTTACCGGGAAGGATCTCTACCGGCTGGTTGGCCAATCCATACGAAAGCTCTTCGCCGAGTTTCAGGGCCATATAGGCCGCAAAGCTTGTGGGCGACTGGCGGTAATGCCATACGATGGCATATTTCTTTTTCTCAACGACGCTGCCTGGAACGCGGTTGGTATAGTCCTGCATCAGGGTTTCGGCCACAGGATACCATCGTTGAATCTGCGTGGTGACGAGCTGCTTCCATTTTCTGGAATGCTTGGGACGCATCGTGGCTCCGTGCTCGGCAGCAAGGGTTACCGGAAGGGTGCCGAACTGTTCTTCGAGAAAGCTTGCAGAGCGTCCGCTGATGATCAGCAGCTCATAACCGGCATCAACGAGCGACTGAATAAATTCGCGATCATCGTCACGCAGGTAGGCATCTTCAGGACGCGGCTGAATGGGAACAAGCGTTCCATCGTAGTCACAGACAATAAGCCGGACGTTTCTGGCTTCTTCGCGGATGGTTTCATCGAGCTCTGCAGACCGCAGCCGGATCAGGCGTTCCGGAATCGGAAGCGTTCTTGTTTTTTCGAGAGACTTCATGAAAGAAGCAGCCCAGTCTGTGGCACTGTAATTCATCAGATATTTCAGCATTGGCTGATGCATGTCGCGACGCTCGGCGTCGGTTAACGTCAGCGCCTTTTTCAGAACATCGGCTGTCTTCTCAACATCCCATGGATTGATGGTCAGAGCATGGCTTAAGGTAGCCGAAGCACCGGCAAACTCGCTGAGTACAACGACGCCGGGTCTGGTCGGGCTCTGGGCGGCAATAAATTCCAGGGCAACCAGGTTCATGCCATCGCGGCGGCTGGAAACGAGCAAACAGTCGGCCAGTCTGTACAGTGCCAGGAGCTCATCGAAAGGAATGGAATTGTAGATGTAAAGGACAGGTGCATAGTCCGCACGTCCGAAAGAGCCGTTGATCTCGCCAACCAGTCGCTCAACCTCTTCTTTCAGCTCAATGTAGACGGGAACGTCCTGTCTTGTGGGTACGGCGATTTGAAGAAGCTGTACCTGTCCCACAAGTTCAGGATTACGGGAAAGCATTTCGCGAAAAGAATGCAGTTTCAGTCGGAGCCCTTTGATATAGTCAAGCCTGTCCACGCCGAGAATCAGTTTCAGGCCGCGAAAGGAATGCCGATAACGGCGAAGGATCTTTTCGACCTCGGGACTGCGCGACATCGTCTGGAAAGACTTTGTATCGATCGATACAGGAAATGCACCAAGGGTGACACGTCGTCCTTCATATTCGGCCGACAGCATGTCGGAACCGATTCCAAGCACGGCATGAAGAGCATTACAGAAATGCCGCAGATAGGAGTAGTCGTGGAAACCGATAAGGTCCGCACCCATGATCCCTTCGAGGATTTCTTCGCGAACAGGTAACTGCCGGAAGATCTCTGAACTGGGAAACGGAATATGCAGGAAGAAACCAATATGTAACGAGGGCTTGAGCTTTCGAAGCATTGCGGGTAGAAGAAAGAGATGAAAATCATGAATCCAGACGGATTCGTCATCCCTGGCCTCTGCCGCTATTGCATCGGCAAGGATCTGATTGATGCGTACATAGGCCTGCCAGTCCTCACCGTTGAAGTGCACCAGTCCGCCTTCGTAGTGACAGAGCGGCCAGAGCACGTCGTTAGAGATACCGTTATAGTAGCGATCATAGAGGTGTGCATCAACGGGAACGCCGCGATAGGTAATCTCGCCTTCTTTCCCTGTCAGTGCAGGAGATGACAGGTCTCCGTTTTCGCGGGGTTCAAGGCCGATCCACAGCTTCGGAATACCGTTTCGGATTCCACCAAGAGCGGAAACCAGGCCTCCCGAGCTGAGTTTAATTTCTCCCGTAGATGGATCTTTGGATACGGGCAATCGGTTGCTAATCATCAGCCAGCGTTTCATGTTTCCTCCTGCTGTTTCAATGTTGCATTTTCTATTTCAAGGGCTGCCTGGAGAAAGCCCAGATGGCTGAAGCCCTGAGGAAAATTGCCGAGAATCTCGCCCGTCTCGCCATCATGCTCTTCGCCATATAATCCAGTAGGACTGGCGATGCGCATCAGGGCTTCGAGGGTTTCTCTGCTTTTGGGGATGTTACCGGCAAGGGCATGGTTCTGAGCGAGCCAGAAGGATGGCAGCAGGAATGCTCCCTCCTTTTCGTTGATACCGTCTTCGCCGAGATATCGATACAGCAGGGGATAAGGGCCGGCTTTCAGGTGTTGTAATATCGCTGCCGTCGTTGATTCAAAACGAGGATCATCGGGAGGTAAAAAACCGATGATGGGCATAACAAGGACCGCTGCATCCAGCGTTGCCGAGTCATAGGTGGCTGTGAAGGCTTCAAGATCATCATTCCAGGAACGTTCCAGGATTTCCATGCGGATGCGGATGGCCTCTTCCTGCCAGCCGCTGATAGGAGCTGGGACGCGAAGTCTCCGTGCCAGTTTAACGCCGCGATCGAGTGCTGTCCAGGCCCAGAGCTTGGAATACGTATAATGCTTTGGTTCGTTTCGCGCCTCCCATATGCCCTGGTCGGGCAGTCTCCATCGATCACGTACCGTTTCGATGATTTCGCGAAGCATTGCCCATTCAGCAGCGGTTAAACTACCGCCATAAAGATCATACTGATATGCTGCATCGATCAGCGAACCATAGATATCGAGCTGGAACTGGTCCGCTGCTCCATTACCAATGCGTACCGGTCGAGAATCCCTGTAACCACGAAGAGGAAGCTCGGTTTCCGGTGGATCCTCTCCGCGAATGCCATAGAGAATGCGCAGATGTCCTGTTCCGGAGTCCAGAACCTGGGAAAGCAACCAGTCGATATAGGCAGAGCCTTCTTCTACGAATCCGGAGCGGAACAGGGCACACAGTATAAACGACGAATCTCTTACCCAGGAGTAGCGGTAATCCCAGTTGCGGGATCCGCCGATCCATTCAGGCAGTGATGCTGTCGGGGCTGCCACAATCGCCCCCGTTGGTTCATAACAGAGAAGCTTGAGAGCAAGCAGGGAACGTACAGCCGCCTCGCGATATCGCCCGGAGTACTGGAACTGTTCTACCCATTGAATCCAGTAGCGTCTTGCCTCATGCAGACGGCGAATAGAGCGATATCCTTCTACGGGCAATACCCCTGGAGCATTCCAGTCAAAGACGAAGGTTTCGTCCTGCCCGGCTCGCAGAAGAAAACGGGCAACAACCTGATTGTTTTCGACAAAAAGCGGGATGTGCGTTGAAAGCGAGGCACGCTTTCCATCCATTCTCGCAAGGACACCATGCTGGGTGATCTGATATTCACATGTAAGGCTGCCGTATTCAAAGGCAGGAGCAAAACAGAGTTCTACTTCGACTTCTCCTGTTACCCCCTCCACAACGCGATGCAGCTCAGCGGTGGGAAGACGTCGTCCCGGTGCAACGGCCATGAAGTCACGAATTCGGATAACGCCGGCTGCCGTGGACATCTCGGTAACAAGAATATTCGTCTCTGACTCATAGTACTGATGTGCCAGGTATCGTCGAACGGGACGTATGCGGAATGTACCGGCTGATGGATCCAGAAGTCCGGCAAACACAGAAGGGCTGTCGAAGTTCGGGAAACAGCCCCATACGATATTGCCGTCGGCACCGACCAGTACAGCCGTGCGATTATCGCCGATCAGTGAGCAGGCACGCAGAGGCAGGTATTCTGGCGGAGTCTCTGGATCGAACTCAAAATGGTGAGGTAGCATAATTCCTCCGCATTGATGTCTGCATCAGAACCGAATATGCAGCGGTATATGGATAAACACGTCTATTTCTGGAACGCATTGCAGAATAGCCTGAAATGCGACACCGGTCAAGGAATTTATGGCATGAAGTCCATCGGCCTCATCTTGATGAAACATAATAATGCGGTTAACGGTGTAAAGCGCAACGTCAATCGCGAAGCCTCTGTGCTATTAGAGTGCAATGACCGGTCTGAGCGTTGAAAGCAGTGCTGCTGGGTACGAAACAAAAGCGGGAAGCCTTCTGGCCCTGCCTGCTGCAGAGCCAGAAGCGTATGATCAATACTGCTTCAGTTTGAACTCGTCCTGTACAAACTGTGGAAGGTGGAAGGATGCCCGATGCAGTTCGGGTGTCCAGTAGCGGAATTTGAATTCGTCAAGATTGCCCGATGTGCGCGAAGCAAGATTTTCGAACGGAGTATACTGCTTTGAGAAAAAGGTAAATCCGATCTGACCGCCTGGATACGTGGGCACAATGGTAAAATAGTAGCTGCTTATAGGAAAGAATTTTCCACCAAAGCCAAGCATGCGTTTGATGATCGAGCGGTGCAGATAGAAGTTCTCGGCCTGGTTTACCAGAATGCCGTCTGCTTTGAGCGCTTCGTAACAGTAGCCGAAGAACTCTTCTGTGAAAAGCACGGCCGCCGGACCGATCGGATCACTGGAATCGACCAGTATGACGTCGTATTCATCTTTGTGGTCTTTCACCCATTGAATGCCGTCTTTGAAGTGCAGCGATGCCTTTGGGTTTTTGAAACCGGTAGAAAATTGCGGAAGATACTCTTCGCTGACACGAACGACACGTTCGTCGATCTCGCACATATCGACATGTTCTACCCCCGGATGCTTGAGGACTTCGCGTAACGTACCGCCGTCCCCGCCACCGATAATCAGGACCTTTCGGGGATCCTTATGCGCAAACAGTGGCACATGAGCGATCATCTCATGATAGGCCATCTCATCGTAGTCGGTGCACATGATGACATCGTCAAGGGTAAGCATGCGACCAAGCCCGACCGTTTCATAGACATCAATCTTCTGGAATTGACTTTTTTCCGAATGAAGATGGGTCTGAATGGGGATCTGGGCCTTGATGGCTTCGGCAATTTCGAGATTCTCGACGAACCAGAGACTCATGAGCTTCTCCTTTGCTGGGCGAAAGTAAACGCTTTCCGTGAAAGCGCATCACCATGAAAAATAAACGACAGCACAGGTCAAAGCGTAAACCATGCCTTTATGCAAAGCAAACCCTTTCGTGTACTGGGCGTTCAACAGATCGCCATCGGTGGCACCGATAAAGGCCGCCTTTCCAGGCTCTGGGTGGAGCTTTTCGGTCTTGAAAAGACCGGCGAGTTCAAGAGCGAGAAAGAGAATGTTGACGAAGACATTTTGCGCATTGGCAAAGGGGCCCATGCCGTTGAGATCGATATCATGCAACCTCTGGATGCTGAGAAGAGTCCGAAGGTGCATGTTCCGCCATTGAACCATATCGGTCTGTGGGTGGATGACATTGAAAAGGCCGTAGCCTGGCTTGAAGAGCAGGGCCTGCGCTTTGCACCGGGCGGTATTCGCGTGGGTGCAGCCGGGCACAAGGTTGCCTTTATTCACCCCAGGGGCAATGAACAGTTCCCGCTATCGGGAGAAGGTGTGTTGATCGAGCTGGTGCAGGCTCCAGCAGAGGTTATTCGCGAACTCTCAAAAGACAATTGAAAAGCGGGGTTATGATGCGTTTCCAGCCATTTGCTGCATACCTGCCGAATAAAGAAAAGGCTTCGGCCATTGTCTGCCCGCCGTATGATGTGATGGATACGGAAGAGGCCAGGGCTATGGCCGGGCCTGATTCCTTTTTGCATATCATCCGTTCAGAGATAGAGTTCCCACCGGAACAGGATCCGCATGCTGATGTAATCTATGATCGAGCAGCAGAGAATCTAAAGCGGTGGATTGACCGAGGGCTTCTGGTTCGTGATGATGCAGAGTGTCTGTATCTGTACCGGTTAACGGGTTATGGTCGTAGCCAGACCGGTATTGCCGGTCGATCACACATTGATGACTACGTTGAAGGTCGCATCAAGCGTCATGAATTCACCAGGCCTGAAAAAGAAGAGGATCGCCTGAAGCACATTGATCGCACAGGCTGCAATACCGAGCCGGTATTCTTTGCCTATCGATCCGAGGCCTCTCCGCGGATCGAAGAAATCCTGAAAGAGCAAACACAGCGACCTGCCGACTATGACGTAACGACGGATGACGGTGTGCGGCATGAGATCTTTCGCATCGCTCCGGGGCCTGTGCAGCAAGAACTTTTATCCCTGTATCGCAGCCTCGATGCCGTTTATATTGCAGACGGTCACCACCGTACGGCCTCTACCGTTCGCGTCGGGCTGCACAGGCGTGAACAGGCCAGAGCGGCAGGGCAGACGATCAGCGAGGACGCTCCCTATCAGTATTTCCTGAGCGTAACCTTTCCATCGAATCAGCTTCATATTATGCCCTACAACCGTGTCGTAAAAGACCTGAACGGTCTGAGCGCGTCGGCCTTTATCGAAGCGCTGAGCAAACTCGGCTCGCTGCAGAAGCGTTCGGCCACGTCATCAGAGCTGCATCGCATCGATGTGTATCTTGATAAGACCTGGTATGAATTCCGACCTTCCCACCTGCCTGACGATATCCTTCAGGGCCTGGACGTGGCCATTCTGCAGGATCAGGTACTGGCTCCACTGCTTGGCATCGATGATCCGCGTCGGTCCTCGCGCATTGCCTTTGTGGGTGGCATTCGAGGCGAAGAAGACCTGATGCGCAGGGTGGATTCAGGGGAGTGGGCCGTTGCCTTTTCCATGCATGCCACTCCTATCGATGCCCTCTTTGCCGTGGCAGATGCAGGCGAGGTGATGCCGCCGAAGTCGACCTGGTTTGAGCCCAAACTGCGAACGGGCTTTCTGGTAAACAGCCTCGGTTAGCGACCGGTGGCAGAGGTGCTTCGTTCGAAGACGTGCAGGAACTCTGACAGGATCAGGGCTGTGGCTCCCCAGATCAGCTCTCCGCCAACGCGAAAGCCAGGTGTCTGGACCGTCTGTCCCTGATACTGAAAGGTATGGATGGTCTGGTTCTTTCGGTCCAGAAGCGATGATACCGGAACCTCGATAATACGTTCCACCTCTGCTGGATCAGGCCGAAAAGACGGAAGTGTATCAACGGTTCCGATGACGGGCTGAACCTTGAAGCCGCTGACGGGAATGTAGAGTGAGCTGAGGGTTCCAACAACGGATACCTGTGTGATTCCCATCTCTTCTTCGGCTTCACGAAGGGCCGTATCGATCAGGCTTGCATCGCGATCGCCTTCGAAGGCACCGCCTGGCAGGCTGATCTGCCCCGAATGCGGACCGCTGCGAGCAGGGCGCATCATCACGGGCAAATAGATGTCATCCTTTCTTTGATAGAGGCAGATGAGGACGCCTGCCTGTTTTGCATTGGCCGGTGCATGCAGGCTGCGGGCTGCCCAGCGTTTCCAGATATCGGGGCCTGGCAGGGGATGTTGCAGTCCCTGCAGGAGGATGTTTCGAATGGTATTCATGGCTGGCAGAATGAGGTTGCCCGGTGGGCCCTCTTATGCAAGAAAATACAGAGAGGAGAAAAAGCAATCAGCCTGCGATCTCGCTGCTGGCATCCTCTGTGGCCTTCTTTTTGGCGCTTTCCTCTTCCATAAGCAGGAGCAGGTCCATAAACTGGATCAATGAGATGCGGATCTGTTCATCCGTAAGGCGGGCGCGCAGCTGCCGAACCCTGTAAAGCAGCCTGGGGTCGTCGAGGACTCCAAGGGGATGGTGTTCCGAGGTCGGCCGCCGGAGCAATTCAGAGACATCCACATCGAGGGCCGTTGCTATGGCATGCAGGTTGCCAAGACGAAGTTCGGTTTGTCCGTTTTCTATACGGGAAAGCATGCTTTCTCCGATCTGAATCCCCTGGTGTTCCAGAAGGGCGGCGGAAAGGTCCTTCATCCGTAACCCACGGCTCTTTCGAAACCGGCGGATCCTTTCTCCTATGTTACAGAGCGTAATCTCGTAGCCGTTCTTCATAGGGACTCTCCCGGGGATCTTCCGCCAGCGGCGGCCTTTAGTGGGCGAGTCACTTGCATATTCTGCAAGTGGGCCTTCCCACTACCTGCCATCAGGGCAAAAAAAAAGCACCGAACTTGCATGGTACGCACAAATCTGCCATGTACTTGCACGGGAGGCAATTATTTTGTCAGCAGGCGGGCAAAACGTACCTCGTCATTCCAGAGCCCGGGCCAGTCGTCCCTGCGCTCCTTCAGCATGAAGATGCCGGTCGGTTCCGGACTGTCATCGAGGAAGATGATGAGGCGCAGGCTGTTCTTATATGCCAGACCACTTTGCGGGGGGCGGTTTGCCTGCCTGTATACTACCTGCCCTTCGGGGCTGATATACACCGTTTCTTCGGAATAAACCGGCCAGAGGGCGTAGGTACCGGCCAGTTCTTCGCCCGGAGGCAGCTCTTCCGAACGGTCGATGGGCTCGGGCGGGCGGCTGCAGGCTGCGACAAAAAGGATCAGCGGAATCAGTCGTTTCATGATGACGGTATCCATACCCTATCCGGACGGATGCGTATTGTAAAGCGGTTCCTCTGTCCACCGGACTTATGATAACCGGTAAAGCGCAGCCGGCCGCCTTCGTAGGCATTGAATTCGCCGTTTCCGCTCAGGGCTATCTCGCTGTCTTCCAGTCGGATGACCAGTGGCTTGAAAAGTGAACCGGAGCTATGGCGCTGAATATCAAAATCAACGTAGCGCAGAGGCCTGGGCTTGAGGTCTGCCATCCGTTGTAGCAGGTCCAGTCGATAGTCGTTCTGCACAGGAACATGCTTTGCCTTCAGAAAAAGTGCCGTCAGGCTTTTATAGTACAGGTCGGCCAGGTATTGCCCTTCTGCCTGAAAGGTGTATTTGAAGTCCAGGGACTGCAGTGGCTGGACTTCTGTTTCGGCATCCGTAAACAGTTGCGTCCTGTAAAGGCCTCCCTGGTAATGCGCCTCCAGCAGGGCATCGTGGGAGGGCAGGGCAGCGTCGTAGTGGATGCGGTAGTGACCGGATAGATCGAACCCATCAGGCCGAACAAGAAGAAGCTCGGTTGTGGGAATACGATGGCGGAAGCGCAACTCCAGGGTCGTTGGCATATCCGGTGCGGCATCGACGATGTTCTGGATTCGAATGCGTCCCTGCACCCTGGCCTGCTCGAAGTATTTTCTGTAGGCCGGGTTCTGGAAGAACTTGTTTTCCCAGACAGGCCCGAAGTCCTCGGAGCGAACGGACACAGGGCTGTTGACGTACTCTCGCAGATCCGCCAGCACATTGCCGGTACGGCGTATGGTGTCTTCGATGGATACCTCATCGATATCGAGCTGGAAATCGGTTTGATGCCGGAAGATCATCTCATGGGCTGCATTGCGATAGACATCCGGCTGGCTGGACGATGTGAACCGGAAGGGCACGCTGCCAATACGTCCGCCTGCAAGAAGGGAGATCCGATGAGAACCGCTGATGGTTGCCTCGTCCACAGTGATCGGAGCCAGGGATTTCCAGCTGTTGCCAAAATCAAAGGTCAGGTTCTGGATGGTAATCTGCAGATCGGGGATGAATGTGGTTTTCGTTCGAAGCCGCCTCTGTTGCAGGCCGATTCTGTAATCGACCGTGGCCGTTTGGATGAAGCCCGGCAGCTGCAGCCTTTCGTTCTTCTGCAGCCGTAGCTTTCCGGTAAAGCGAGCATGGTCCACTCCGGTCGCAGGATCTCTGTCCACCTCTACGGCATGCTCGATTTCTGGACTGCGCACCCGCAGTCGGGAATGGAGCATCCCCTCTGCATAGGAGCCAACAATCATCTGATCAAAGGTGCCAGCGAGTCCACTGACTCGAAAATCGGTGCTCTGTACTGAGAATTGCAGGTTCTGGAAATCTCCGCGCAGGTGAAAGGCATAGCCTTCATCGGTCAGGTCAATCGACCCTTCTGCGTTGAAATGACCACCGTGCCACTGAACGTCCGCATCCAGAGGAAGATAGGGGAAGTTCCTTGTCCACAGATCTGGCATGCCAACGGGCATGTCTGTGATCTGGACGAACAGGCGCTCTGCAGGGACCGACTTCCAGCTTCCATGTAGCTGGAAAACCTCTTCATCCTTGAAGTGGATGGCCAGATGCAGAGAGGGCATTTCTCTGTTGCGGACCGTAAGCGAACCGGCAAGCTTCACGGTATGGGCCGGGAAATCGGCGTTGGTTCGCAGGCCATCGATCTGCAGGTTTTTCCATGCAAGATCGAGCGAGGTATTCTTGAGAAAAGAGATCAGCTTCTCCATCCTTTTGCGGGGATTCTCTTCGCCGCCGAGATGGATGGTTCCGTCAAACAGGGTGAGGCGGGAAAGCTGCAGGTTACCGCGTAGAAGTTCAAGAACGGGAATCTGGAAAACTGCCTGTCCAGACTGAAAGATAACCCGCTTCTTTTCGGTGATCCGAACGTCAGAGAGCACCAGTCCGCGGAACATATCGTAGGTGGCGGTACCGTATTCAAAAGACAGTCCGGCCTCTTTCTCGATCAGTCCCTTTTCTTTGCTGAGAACACCCGTGTTTGCGATGTGGTCTTCTATCAGATGGGCCGTCAGGAAAAATGCAGCGCTTACCGCTCCCGCGATTGACAGGAAAGCGACCGGAATCCATTTCTTTTTCATTGCTTCGGAAAACAGTCCCTTCATGCCCTGCAAGGTCAACACATTTGCCGTTCGTCTGTGTCTGTCGGTTCTTGTTTTTGCATGCCTGCCCTCAGCGTTGTCTGCGCAGCATAAGCTTCCTGCCAGGCATTATGAGTGGAAGACCCTGCAAACCGATCGCTTTGTCATCCATTATCCCGATGGTTATCTGAACGTAGCGCGCGTTGCAGCGGCGATCGCTGAAGAAACGGCCAACCGCCTGCAGGCCGTTTTGCAGCATAATCTAAGCCGTCGTGTGCCTGTATTTTTGTATCCATCGTTTCAGGATTTCCAGGCTAACAATATTCTGCCTTTTGCGATTCATGAGGGAACGGGAGGATTTACCGACTTCTTCGAACGACGCGTTGTGCTGCCTGTAAACGGAGACTATGAAAAGCTCAGACACGTTCTTGCTCATGAGATTGTGCATGCCTATCAGTTTGATATACTGGGGGGCAACTATGGCGCCTACCCACTCTGGTTGATGGAAGGGATGGCAGAATACCTGAGCAATGGCACACGCGGAATGGATTCGGTGATTCGCGACCTGATGGTTTATTCCCGCATGCCCGATCTTCTGGATTTGCAGTTCCAGAGCGGATACATGAGTTATCCAGGGGGACAGGCCGTTATGCATTTTATTGCCGTGCGCTGGGGTCTTGAATACACCGGAGTGCTTCTTCGTGAACTGTCTGCCCTGCGGGATATGGACAGTGCCTTTCGCTCCACGTTTGGCCTGGGGTTTTTCGAATTTGCCATCGAATATCGTCTGTTTCTTGAACGGAATTACGCGAAGGCAAGATCCTATACCGAAGACAACAGTGCCTATCAGCGGGTCAGCTTTCGCTATCGCGACCGAAATGGTTTCCACTACAAACCGGCCCTTTCACCGGATGGAAAGACCGTTGCCTTTTTAACGTATCATCGCATTTTTCCTGCCATTGTTTTGCGCCGATTGCCCGGACCCGGTGTTTCCGAGAAAGAACAGTCGGAAAGGCGTCTGCTTCTGCGTTTTCTGAAATCCCCTGACTATGAAGAATGGCAGCCGTTTACGACGCGGCTGTCGTTTCATCCAGATGGCAGCCGTTTGCTTTTTGGTACGCGGAACCGCGGACGACAGGCTCTGGCCGTTGTGAATACAGAGAATGGGTCTTTGATACGCCTGTATACGCCTCCGATGGATGTCATATCGGATCCCGTGTATTCCCATGACGGAAACTGGATTGCCTTTGTTGGTTCGATACGCGGACGAACAGATCTGTTCTTGATGGATGCAGATACCGGTTCGATCCGGCCACTGACCGATGACAGCTGCAGAGAGAACATGCCTTCGTTTACGCCCGACGATCGTTTTATAGACTATGCCTCCTGTGGCAATGGTAATGCCGTCGATCCCGATATGGATCTTTTTCGCGTTGATGTGAGTTCCAATCGTATTCACAGACTTTTAAGTATGCCCGGCCGTCAGGATATGCCTTTACAGGGCATTGATCATAGCGTTCTCTTTCTGTCGGATCATGAAGGCGTGCAAAACCTTTACCGCCTGTATCCGGCTAACTCCAGGATCGAGGCCGTTACGGCCTCCAATACCGATGTTTTACACGTGGCTGTTTCCACAACGCCTGCAGAATCTGTGGTCTTTTCTCGAAGAGAGGAAGGGGCCATTGAGCTGTATCGTCTTGCTGCACCGGCCGTAGAAGCGGACTTTTATCGCCGATACGGTGGAGCCGATCCAGAGCAGCGACAGCTGCCTGCAGTGCAAACGGATGGCCTGGTCTCTACAGAGATGGCATCGCCGGAGTGGCCTGTTTCTCCGTTTGCCAGGCCTTTTGCCATCACAGGCTACAGGCCATACCGTCCCTCTCTTAAGATGACCGGATATCCCTTTCTTGTGGTAACAGGAGCAAGTGACAGCGATGGGAATTCTGCCCTGGCCATGCTGGGATATGCATCGTTTCAAGATCTAAAAGGAGATCATCAGCTTGAGGCCTTTGCATCGTATCAGGAAAAGCCTGTCTATGTAAACGGAGAGATCCAGTATCGTTACAGGCATTTCAGGGTGGAGGTGGGGGCGTCTCTGTACAGCTACAATGGCGTCTTTGCAATATTCAGTCCGATCGATTTTTCACTGAACAACGTGATCTATAACCCTTTCTTTCGCCTGAGCTCTCTGCAGACAACCGGCATGATGGGATGGCTGGAGGCAAGGCTGCATTCTTTCGGTTCGATACAGCTGGGCCTGGAAACGGGACGCGACGAGTTCGTTTACCGACCGACTTATCCGGAAGAGGATGTGCGCGAAGACGTTTACAGAAATCGGCAGAGCCTTCGTCTGCGCTACCTGTATGATTCAGCCGTTTATTCGCTTTATGGTCCCCTTGATGGCCAGGCCCTGATGTTCATGACTGAGATTCCCATACGGACCTCGGGCCGCGAGCGTGAACTTTTTCAGCATCTGCTGGAATACCGTTTCTATCACCTGTTCGAGAACGATTCTGTCTTCGCCTTTCGCGCCCTTGCTGCTGCAGCCACAGGGGCTGATGCGAAGGACTATCCCTATCGTATTGGCGGATACTATACGGTGCGCGGCTATGACTTTCAGGAGTTTGAAGGACGGTATGCTGCCGTTGTAAATCTTGAGTATCGCTTTACGCTGATAGAGGAGATCGTTTTTGGCGTGCCAGGACGATGGTCTGCAGGGATGATTCGTAGCTCTCTGTTTCTGGATGCCGGAGCAGCCTTCGATGACCACCGTAGCTTTCGGGGATGGCAGGATGGTCGTACGCGAGATCTTCGCGCCTCCGTAGGGGTTGGCCTGCACTGGGCCAACTTTCTGCGCTTTATTCTGCCCGGAGCGCTTATGAAGATCGAATGGGCATCTCCCTATGACGGACGTCGTACGCTGCCCTTTTCAAGCTGGCAGGGACGTTTTTCTGTTGGCGTGCAGTTTTGATGTTTATTCGTGTTCGGGCCAGTTTGCCGACCGATAGGTATGAATCCTGCCTTTACCTTCTATCTGATAGAAGAGCGCGCATTCAGGATATCGTTTTATAAGCCTCTGTGCCTCTTCAGGCGTTAACAGTGCTGCCGTTGTGGACAGTCCATCTGCCAGAGCCCCGGAGGTGCAGATCACACTGGTCGCTCGCAGCTCTTCTATGGCATGGCCGTTTCTGTCAATTAGATGCGACCGGCCATTCCTTCTGTTTCTGTAGGTGCCTGATGAAGAAAGGGCTGCCTTTTCCAGTGTGAAGGGATGCAGTCCGTCCAGGCCTTCGACGGCCACTTTCCAGCCACGGCCTGGCAACCCCTGGCCGGCCATCATCTCTCCGCCGAACTCAAATAGATACCGGGAAATGCCTGCCTCTTTTAGATCATGAGCGACGGCATCAAGGAGCAGGCCTTCTGCCAGGGCATTCAGGTTCAGCCTGCTATCGGTAAGCCTTCTAAATGAGCTCGTTCTGACGTCGATCAGGCTGCAGTCTCTGTGGCCCGCTTGCTCTGTTCTCTGCAAAGGCAGTGTTTCCGGCTCAAAGCCTTCGCGTATCATGGTTGTTCCCACAAGCGGCCAGAAGGCAGTATTGCTGTCTTCGCAAAGACGACGTGCCAGAAGCAGGGCCCGGTACATCTCCGTGGATACGGTTCGTGTAGCACCGATGGGCATGGAGTTCAGACGTTGAATCTCGCTCGTTGCTTCGTAGGTGGAAAAAACCGAAGTCAACCTGGTGATACGATCCTTGATGAGTTGCACAGCCATCTCATGGCTAGCAGTGGTTCCCTGAGAAACGAAATACCACGACGTGCCCCAGGCATGCCCGTCTGTGGTCTGCAGACGAACAGGCTGCTGTACTCCGCTCAGGCAGCCGGCTAAAACGAACAGAAGCAAATAGCGATGCATCAGAAGCGATAGGGTCGTCGAAGCCTGGCAAGCAACCCGCGAAGGCCTGCAGCCGGGAATTGCATAAAGTATCCGGCCCATTTTTCGGACTGGTTCTGCCACAGTGATGCCAGGGAAAGATCAAGGCATACCGGCTTACCGGACTGTACCAGCTGCTGCAGATAGTTCATGCCAGGCAGGGCACGCAGAATGTCTTCCAATGCAATCCCCCTGAGGAACGATCCTGTCAGGCTCAGGCTTGTTCGAAGAACGGTACGCATGTCGATCTGTAGCTCGGGAAGCAGGCGAACATCAAGAACCTCGTTGTCTTTCATGCCTGCCTCTTCACGAAAAGACTCGATCAATGAGATGAAGTCTGTGGTTTGATCGATCAAGCCGGATCCGGGCAGCTCATCGGCCACATAGACCTGTCCCTGGGCAAGATCGAGAACCGTTTCCCCCGAAAGGCCGCGGCCCTGGGCAACGCGTTTCATAAAATCCATGTAGGCCGTTGCCGTGGAGGCTTCGATTAGCTTGCGCGATTTGCGTTTCGGTTTGGAGGTCAGGGAGAGCAGGTCTGTGGTATCGTCGAAAAGTATACGTTCGGAGCGTACCTGTAGCTTTTTTATGAGTCCGGAGATCTGCGGGCGAAAACGGATGACACCGATGGATCCGGTTAACGACACAGGAGAGGCGTAAATCCGGTTGGCTGCACAGGACAGATAGTAGCCTCCGGATGCAGCCACGCCGCCAAAGTAGGCGAAAACGGGCTTTTTTCGCGATAGGTTGCGGATTTGCTGATACAGCAATTCACTTGCATCGCTCAATCCTCCGGGGCTGTCCACGTAAAGGATGACGGCCCTGTCAGGACCGTCTTCCAGACCGCGAAACAGGTCCTGATAGGCCTGGGCTACGATGGTGCCGGCCCTGGGAGAATCCCCCATACGTCCCTGGACGATCATGCCATGCATGCTGACGATGGCAAGGGAGGGTGGACGTTTGATACGGAGCGGCCTGTAAAGGCGTCTGTGCTCCCTCTTCATAAACAGCTGCATGTTCATCAGCTGTTTATGGAAGTGCATCATATCGATGGGATGTTCGCTGTCCACCCTCGGAGACTTTTGATCTCCGGGCCCTGCAAAAGGATGCTGCAGGGCCGCTTCTGTATCCTGACCGGTGGCCACGTACGACAGGAGAAAGCGTTCTTCAACGACAGCATTCACAAAAGCGGTATCCAGAAGATCATCTGCCGAGCAAAGCGATTGCGCATGAAGTAGCTTTTTCAGGCGAGCAAAGGAGGCGGGATCCAGGGCAGGCGTTTTTTCCAGGTAATCAAGGATGAGGACACGCATTCTTTCAAGCAGGCGTGTCAGGTTTTCGCGTGCCGGAGTGGAGCTACCGGTTCGCGAAAGTGACTCGCCAGCACTTTTGTATTTCCCGGCATGATAGACCTCTACCTGGATTCCAAGCTGCTCGAGCAGGGCCGCGTAGTAAAAGGACTCTCTGTGCGGAAGAGCCGTAAGGAACGTTACTCCGGGCGCTATAAGACGCAGGTCGGCCCGCGAAAGCACGAGAAGCGTTTTCAGTCCTCCACCGGAAGCATGGGCAACGATGCGAATGCCGGCCCTGCGGATGCGATCCAGTTCGGCGATGACGTCAAAGACCTGGCTCCAGTTCAGCGTAGCTTCGAATCCAGGTGGCAGCTGCAGGATGAGCTGCTTCAGCTCCGTTGATCTGCGAATCCTGCGCAGCAGGAACAGGAAAGGGAAGTAAGAAGCTCCCTGCTTTTCCTGTCCCAGAAAGCGACTCATCCAGCCCGAGGCCTCGAAAAGTGTAAAACGATCGGGCAGATGCAGGTGCAGGATGGAGCGCTTTTTGAGGAGTGTAAGGCGAAAGTAGAGAAAGATGATCAGGCGCAGTGGAAAAAAGAGAATGTAGAAGAACAGACGGATCATGGGAGCAGTGAACAGGCAATGCTTCTGGGAGGGAAGTGAAATTCCATTGACCGTTCAAAGCTGAAGCGTCTCCTGGTAACGAGGAAACAGCCGTGAAGCATATTCTGTCCATCAACGTCCGCAACAGGCCGGGCGTCATGAGTCATGTATCAGGCCTTTTTACGAGAAGGGGATTCAACATTGAATCCATCGCAGTAGGGGTAACACAGGATCCCGACGTATCCGTCATCACACTCGTCGTGAAAGGCGATGAAAAGACGGCAAAGCAGCTGCAGGGGCAGATGCTGAAACTGGCAGATGTGATCGATGTCCGGTTACTTTCCTGGAATCAGTCGGTAATCCGTGAAGCGGTGCTTGTACGTGTACGATGCACGGCCGGAAACCGGTCCGAGCTTTTTGGCGTGGTTGAGGTCTTTCACGGTACGGTGCAGGAGATCACGGAAGATAGCCTGCTGATCGATGTACAGGGCAATCCCCGTCAGATTAACAGCCTGATGACCATCCTGGAACAGTATGGAATCGTCGAGGTGGCCCGGACGGGACAGATTGCACTTCCGCTGACCGGCGAATAAGGCCGGCCAGCGCTCGTCCTTTATTGTTTCTTGCGAGCCACAAGCAGGTGCGAGTCGCCCTCTCTGTAATTGTAGCCAGTTCCAAACGGTAGCTTCTTTACGCCGTTCTTCGCCGGATTCTTGTAAATCGCACGCAGGTCGGGCTGATAGCGGCTGGCAAAGAGCGGAATCGGCCGCGTATACATGCCGTAGAACGATCGATCCCATTTCGATTCCGGGAAGAAGGCCAGCGGCATGCCCGAGTCGTCCTGGATAACGTGGTCACTGTTTTCCAGAATGAAGCTACGGATTGTGGAAAAGGTGTTGCGGTGCATCAGATAGGAGGCCGATTTCAGGTAGGTCGTATAGGGGCCCGTCTTACCGATGGCTTTCAAGAAGTAGTCCTTCTTTTTCATTCCGTTATTCGAGATATCGACAGAAAAATAGGTAACGGTCTTCAGGCGCCCGTCTTTCACATCCTTGAAGTAAAAGCGGATGCCAGGAACGCCCGAGGCTTCCTGCCTGCGCTCCTCTGCTGTGGGGGGCACGGAAGGGTTTCGTTCTTTGACCGTGCCATCGGGAAGCATCGTGGCAACGCGGGCGGCTACGAGTTCATTCCCTTCGCGAGCAAGAAAGACCATCAGAATCGGAGTCAATCCGTCCAGAACGCCGCGAAAGTCCTGACGCATGTCGTTGGTTCTGAAAAACGAGAAGCTCAGGATGCTTCCGAGGGAATCGCGAATGGCAGCAAAGTAACGGGCACGGGCCGCTTCTGTCATGTTTTCAAGGGCAGGTGGAACGCCGGCAGGCTCCAGGCCAATCATGATGTAATCCCTGGCACAGGGGAAGAGGGCATGGGCGGTCATGATATCGGGACCGCTGAAAGGATAAAAAAGGTCGTTGGCCTCTTTGCATACATCGGCCAGCTCTTCGCTGCTCCATTTCTTCATGATGGCCAGACGCTTCTTTTCGGCCCTGGAGAACGAAGCGCCGAGTTGTTTTTTATGCCTCTGAAAGGCCCGGGAAGAGGCCACCTTCTTCCAGGTTTCGGAGGCACTGGACTCCGGCTCAAGGCCTGCCATGATACGGGCCATGGCATCAAGATCGGGATTGGCCGCGATCTCGGTCATCTCGACAAAGTGCTGATCTTCCACAGGGGAGGGCTCGTTTGGAGAGGAGGTGGTTTCACCGCTACAAACGCTTAAGAAAAGTGCAAATACAGTGAGAAGATAGAGAGTTCGTTTTTGTATCATATGCTTGCCTTGTTTATCTGGTTCAACAGGTTGCTGACGATCAAAAAAAGCCCTTGCGGGTCAATAAAAAATTGCTCTTGCATGCTGCAAAGGGATTCTGGCCGAATGCCATCCGGGCAAGACGTCAATACAATATAAAATAAGGTTTCGATATCTCTTATATGAGCTCAGCATCACAGAACAAAATTACACAGCAAGTCGTTCCACACGGGACGGCCTCGCAGGACTCCTCTTCACAGAACAATCAAACACTGACGCGCCAGCTCGGCGTCTGGACTGCCATGTTTGTGGTGATGGCAAGCATGATCGGTTCGGGCATCTTTGGTAATACCGGTATCATTCAAAGCGCTGTCGGTGATCCCTACATGGTCATTGCTCTGTGGGGCCTTGGTGGCCTTGTTGCGCTTTCCGGTGCCCTCTGTTATGCAGAGCTGTCCACATTGATGCCACATGCAGGTGGCGAATACGTATATCTGAAGAACATCTTCGGGCTGCTTCCGTCTTTTCTTACGGGGTGGGTGTCGTTTGCCGTTGCCTTTTCTGCACCGGCCGCCGCTGCTGCCCTGCTTTCGGCGGAGTACCTGCAGCCGGCTGTAGACCTGCTCCTTCCAGGAACCATCTTTGCCTCCATGCTCGATTCGGCCGGTGGGCGCAAGCTGCTGGCCTCCTTTCTGATTGTGCTTTTTACGGCCATTCACGTCATGCACGTAAAGAAAGGCGGGGTGGTGCAGAACCTGCTTACGGTGGTGAAGGTTGGCCTTGTGCTGCTTTTTCTGTCGGCAGGCTTCTACGTGGCCTTCTCGGCTCCGACCGTGCCGATGCCCGGCCACTTCGAAAGCCAGGGCATACAATGGGGTGGTGTGGGACTTGGCCTGCTCTTTGTGATGTTTGCCTACAGCGGCTGGAATGGTGCCACCTACCTGGCCGAGGAGATTCGTAATCCAGAACGCAATCTTCCCATTGCCCTTATCGGTGGAACCGTGATTACCACCGTGCTATATGTCTTTTTGAACATCTTGTATTACATGGCCGTTCCGGCCTCTGAACTTGCCGGGCAGAAGGCTGTGGCCCAGCTGTCTGCCTCGCATCTCTTTGGCACGAATATCACGACATTCTTCAATGTGTCGTTTTTCTTTATCCTTCTTTCTACCATTTCGGCCACCATCATGATCGGGCCGCGTGTGTACTTTGCCATGGCACGTGACCGGCTATTCTTTCGAATTGCCGCTCAGGTGCATCCAAAGTTTCACACACCCGTCATGTCCTTCGTTATCCAGGGCCTGCTGTCGATCATCTATATCGCCTCCGGAACCTACGAACAGATACAGACCTACATGGGTATAGCGCTGTCCATTTTTCCTCTGGTGGCCATTGTCGGCCTGATGCTTCTCAGGCATAAGCGTCCTGATATACAGGGGCCTTATCGTACTCCGCTGTATCCGTTGTTTCCTTTGATCTTCATCGTCTTTACCGTTATTACGATCATTACGAGCGTCATCGGCAGACCGCGGGAAGCCGGTGTGGCCTTGCTTGTAATCCTGCTTGGTATTCCTGTCTATTTTCTGTGGATGAGGATTGTGCATCGCGGCACTTCCAAAAAGGATTTTTACAACTCGCTGCTGAACAGGCCTTTTGGTGTTGAGGCAACGAATGGAAAGTCAAATAAAAGCTAAGGCCGCGGTCTAACCGGTCGGTTCTTTTTCGCGCAGATCCTCGTGTTCATGAAGCTGTTCATGCTCGTCCAGCAGGTCCCGCAGGTCCCGGTCGAGCATGCGCTTTCGCTCTGTTAGAAATTTGCGTACCCTTTCATCGTTTTTGTAGTCCCTGGCAGGGCGGAGCCCGTAGGTCCTTTCGAAATAAAACGTAACCGAAGGGAGCTGGCCGGTTCTGTCGATGATCCTGTAGGGACTGTATGGATCGGGAACGGGTAAAGGGAAGAACAGTGTGATGATGCGCGTTTCATAGCGCGGGACGGTCGTCGTTGTAAAGGCAGCATCGAGGCCTGCGGCAATGCTTCGGTAACGCTGGCGGCGTTGTTCCTGTGAAACGGTATCCTCTCTGTAGCGTTCATAGATCCCGTCAGGAAGGCTGGCCAGCGTGAAGGCAGGCCGCTCCAGCACCAGACGGAAGTCCAGGGGATAATTCCGTACGCGATACGACCGCCACACATCTTTGGGCCGCAAGGCCGGAACCGATACATCGCCCTTTGCCATGTGGATTTGTCCGGGCCGGAAAACGATCTCTTCACGAGCATGGATCTGCAATTCGACCGGGAAAAGTCCGGGAAGATCGGCATCGTAACGGCCAAGCAGCCAGTATCCGCTGAAACGTTCGGTCTTGAATTCGCGAAAAAGGATGGAGCCGTCTGTGGTCGCTTCGCCATTGCTACGAAGATAGAAGGCCTGTTCAGAAGAGCAGCCGGGAAAGAAGAGCAGGAAAAGCAGGAAGGTAAGCAGAGCAGGGCGCACGGTAATGGGATGGCTCCCTGTATTCCTCTGACAATCAGAAAAGGCCCGCCCTCGCAGGCCTTTTTCTGATTATCAGAGAAACGCTGTTATCAGGCAGAACGACCGTTTCGCCAGCTACGAGAGCGGGTCATATCGATGTAGATATACTGACCATCGATACGCAGATCCCTGTAACCGGCCAGGTATGTGATCAGGCTGATGCTGTCTTCCCGGGCATGCATCTGTCTGCATACGCTTTTGATCGTATCGCGTCCGCCGGCCTTGGCTACCTTCTCGTGGATGCGGTCGGCAAATTGCTGTATAATCGGGCCCAGGTAGATGTTCGTACGGAGCACTGCCTTTTTCTCGATCTGCCGGATGCGCTCGCGAGTCAGGTTCAGTTCGGTGCCCACGCTTTCCAGGGTTTGTTTATGAATCCCGCGATGAACGAGGATCATATACTCACGATCCGAGAGCAGGGTTTTCATACGACCCAGGATGTCATCGGGCTTCAACTTCATGTCTCGCTCGGGAAAGCGGCTTCCCCGCTCGTTTTCGAACTGATCCGGATCGATTTCATGATCCAGAAGGAGATCATGAAGCAGGTTCTCGCTGATCTCGCCGTAGTTTTTGATGGCAAGCCGACCTTCCTGACCCAGCTGCAGGAACTCTCGAAGGTTTGCCACTTTAGCATTCTGATAGGCCTTGTTCAGTTTGACGTCGTCGGTCAGTATGCCCATGCCATGCTTGTCGATATCCAGTTTTCCGCGATAATCTACCGGACGGATGCCGTAGCGTTCCAGCTTTCGCAGGAAGGACTTGTAAATGGCATTGCCCGGCCAGCTCACCGACCGAATTTCGTCCAGGGTAATACCCTTGAGATCGGCCAGCGTCTTGTAGCCCTTTTTTGCTGCATGCTCGATAAAGACCCTGTAGGAGCCCTTAAAGGCACGATTGATGGGCATACTGTGGTCTACGGTTCGCCCCTGCCGGGCTCCGTAGCTTTCGTAACGTGACGGAGCGGTAGGATTCTTAAGCTTTTCAAGTATGGTCTGATATTTCTTCTCGCCGATCCCGCGAATATTCTTCAGCGATTGCACTTCTCGCTTGAGCTCGTCCAGATAGACGAGACCTTTTTTGTGAGCGAATTCCCGCAGAAGCAGAAAGCGGCGTTCTGAGAATACTTCGCCGATCGTAAGCCTTTTCTTTGAAACTGTTTTCATGTTCGACCTCACCTGAGATTTTCCACTCCCGTGTTACCGCACTCTATGTTTTTAGACGTTTCTCTGGAGCAAATGTCAAAGAAATTTTGTTGCGTAAAAAAGACTCCTATCTGCTGTCGCTTTTAAGAAGTGCCAGGAAGGCATCCTGTGGAATCTCCACCGAACCAACCTGCTTCATTCGCTTTTTTCCCTCCTTCTGTTTTTCCAGAAGCTTTCTTTTTCGAGAAATATCACCGCCATAACACTTGGCAGTGACGTTCTTACGCAGGGCAGAAATGTTTTCACGGGCGATGATTTTCGAGCCAACGGCCGCCTGAAGGGGAATGAGGAATTGCTGCCGTGGGATCAGATTCTTCAATCGTTCGATCATCGTCCGTCCGCGCGCATCGGCGGTCGTTCTGTGGGTAACCATCGCCAGGGCATCGACTGGCTCACCATTCACAAGTATGTCGACCTTTACCAGGTCAGACTCGCGATAGCCAATCAGCTCATAATCCATCGACGCATAACCACGCGAAATGGACTTCAGCCGGTCGTAGAACTCAAAGATCAGTTCGGCAAGGGGAATCAGATAGATGACCTGGACCTTACCGTCTTCCAGATAGATGAGGTTTTGTTGCTCTCCACGCTTTTCCTGAACCAGAGTCAAAATGTTACCCAGGTATTCCTGGGGAGTAAGTATGTTAACGCGTACATAGGGCTCTTCCTTTTTCTGTATGCGGGCAGGATCGGGCCAGGATGAGGGATTGGAGACCTCGTGAACAACACCGTCCGTTGTTGTGACACGGTATTTTACCGATGGAGCTGTGTTAATGAGATCAATATGAAACTCGCGCTCCAGCCTTTCCTGGACGATCTCCATGTGGAGCAGGCCCAGGTATCCTACGCGAAAGCCAAAGCCGAGGGCCGTGGAGCTTTCGGGCTCAAAAAACAAAGCGGCATCGTTCAGCTTCAGTCGGGCTATGGCATCTTTCAGGTTTTCGTAGTCGTCACCGACGATCGGAAACAGACCGGAAAAGACCATGGGTTTAATATCGCGATAGCCGGGCAGGGCTTCGGTGGCCGGTCTGGCCGCAAGCGTTACCGTATCGCCGACCCGCGTATCCTCTACGGATTTTACACCTGCAATGATGTAGCCCACCTCGCCGGCCTCCAGCGCTTCGGTGGGAATCATCTGTATCGTCTGTATACCCACATCGGTAACGCTGAACTCTTTGCCGTTGCTCATCATGCGGATGCGGTCCTGCTTGCGCACCGAGCCATCGAAAACACGGACCTTCATAATGGCCCCGGCATAGGTATCGTAGAACGAATCATGAATCAGGGCGCGTAAAGGAGCAGACGGATCACCGCCGGGAGGTGGGATGTACTTTGTAATGGCCTCAAGGACCTGATCCACGTTCAGGCCTGACTTGGCCGACACAGCAATGGCCCGTTCTGGATCGAGTCCCAGGCTTTTGTCGATCAGCTGCAGACAGCGGTCGATATCGGCAGCAGGCAGGTCAATCTTGTTGATGACCGGAATAACCTCCAGATCCTGTTCCATGGCCAGGTACAGGTTCGCAAGGGTTTGCGCCTCTACGCCCTGCATTGCATCGACCACGAGAAGAACGCCTTCGCATGCAGTCAGCGAACGCGAAACCTCATAGGTAAAATCGACGTGGCCAGGAGTGTCGATCAGGTTGAGGGTGTAGGTCTTGCCGTCATGGGCAGCTGTATAAGTAAACGTAGCCGAGTTCGATTTGATTGTAATCCCGCGCTCCCGCTCGATATCCATGGAATCCAGGATCTGATCCTTTTTCGTGCGGGAGTCTGTGACGCGAGCGATCTCAAGAAGCCTGTCGGCAAGCGTAGACTTGCCGTGGTCAATATGCGCAATGATGCTGAAATTGCGAATCAGTGATTGATCTTTCATGTATAGCTCGCAACCCAGGACCAGTTTTTTGCACCCGGGTAGACGGCAAAGCATTTTCAACAGAATATATTGAAAGAAACTTATACTGGATCAAATTTCCTGCCCTGATGGCAGAAGAGAAATCAGATCGGAATAGTTGGAATAGGTCGGAGGTCAGTTCAGGGATGGGTCTGGATGTGTATCTGCAAAGACCTTGTAGATGCCGCCCTTTTCGCGCAACGCTGCAAACCATCCGTCCTCAGGATTGGGATGAAAGACAATCTGCGACGAAGCCGGATGGATGATCCAGCTGCCTTCTTTCATCTCTCGCTCCAGCTGACCCGGCCCCCAGCCCGAGTAACCAAGGAAAAGATGCAGGCGTGGCATATCGTCGGGCGCCAGATTCCGCACGTATTCTTCTTTAAAGTAACGGTCGATATTGCGAAAGCCGGGCTCAAAGAAGACATCGTCAACGACCGGAAGGGAGGTCGGTGAGGGGGCTGCATCGTGCGGCGTGGAATGCATGGCAAACAGGAATTCCTGCTGTACCGGCCCACCGACGTAGATGGGGGTGCGACGTCCCAGCTCGGTCTGGAAGTCGGGCAGGATGTCTGCAAGGGTCAGCGAGCTACGCCGGTTGACGATCAGGCCAAAGGCACCTTCTTCGTTATGCTCGATAACAAGAACAACCGTCTGGCGAAAGTTTGGGTCGGCCATGTTGGCCTCGGAGATCAGGAAGCGTCCTTTCAAGCTATCGGATTCTTTTGATCTGCTCACCACTACCTCCCATCAGGTACCGGTTCATTGGACGTACGGACACCGGAATAGATCTCATGATTTGCTCTCTGTTTCAACAAGATGCGGGCTTTCATAGAGCGGCACGTCCGGGTATTCTCGCTGAAAGCTCTGCATACGAAACTCGCTTTTGAAAAGCACAACCGGATTGCCGCGATCGTCGTTCAATACAAGATCGTAGCTGCTGAACTTGCCCTTATCTTCAGGGCGAATCCAGCGAGAGCATTCAAAGCCAAGCGGCTCCAGTCTGCAGGGCGCACCGTACTCATCCTGAATGCGAAAACGGAAGACCTCGAACTGCAAGGTGCCCACAGCGCCGATCACAGGCGAGGCATCGTGTTCCCTTGTAAATACCTGGACCACGCCTTCTTCGGCCAGCTCGGCCACTCCCTTGCGAAAGCCTTTCATCTTTGATGTATCTTCGGGGATCAGCCGGGCAAACATCTCCGGGGCAAACCTTGGCAGCGGATGAAAGTCCGGTGCATCGCCGGTAAACAGGATGTCGCCGATCGAAAACAGGCCGGGGTTAATCAGACCAATGATATCGCCGGGATAGGCCTGGTCAATCGTAGATCGGTCCTGACCAAAGAAGGCCACAGGGCTGGAAAGCTTGGCTGTCTTCTTTTTGTCGTTTACAAAGACAGTCATACCCCTTTCGAATACGCCCGATGCAATGCGGGCAAAAGCGACGCGGTCACGGTGTGCCCGGTTCATATTTGCCTGCAGCTTGAATACAAAGGCCGTGAACTGCTCCGAGGTAGGAAGCTCTGTTCCATCACGCAGACGGATGGCCTCGGGGGGAGGACTGATGGTCAGAAACTCCTTTAGAAAAAGTTCGATGCCAAAATTTGTAAGAGCGGATCCAAAATAGACCGGTGTAATCTTTCCGGCGTGAAAAGCCTCTTTTTCAAAAGGGGGCAGGGCTCCCGTTGCCAGATCGATCCCTTCGCGAAAGCCTGTATAAAGATCGTCTCCGATCATTTCTTTGAACTCGGGATCATCAAGGCCCTTAACATCAACCGGTGCCCTGTAGGCGCCGCCCGTCGTTCTTTCAAAGAGATAAACGCTATCATCGGCGATGTGATAGACACCCTTGAAGTCGCGACCGGAGCCAATCGGCCAGAGCATCGGCACCGCTGCGATACCGAGAACACGCTCCACCTCATCAATGAGCTCAAAAGGATCACGTGCCGGCATATCCATCTTGTTGATAAACGTTACGATGGGGATGTTGCGGCTGCGACAGATCTGGAAGAGCTTGATTGTCTGCGGCTCGACGCCCTTACCGGCATCGAGAAGCATCACGGCACAGTCGACGGCCATGAGAGTGCGATACGTATCTTCAGAGAAGTCCTCGTGACCCGGCGTATCGAGCAGGTTGAGGATGTGTCCGTCCACCTCAAACTGCATGGCTGCCGTGGAGATCGAGATGCCGCGCTCCTGTTCGAGCGTCATCCAGTCGGATTTCGTTTTCTTGCGGTCCCGTTTTGCACGGACGTGCCCGGCCAGCTGGATGGCGCCGCCGTACAGAAGCAGCTTCTCGGTCAGCGTTGTCTTACCGGCATCGGGGTGCGCAATGATGGCGAACGAACGTCGCCTCTGTATCTCGCTCGAAAGATCCACGAGGACAGAAAACGGCTGAACGGTGCTGCGTCAAACCAATGAAGGCAGACGTTCTACTTGCCCGCTATTTGAAGCCACTTACTATGGCGTATGCGATTCTTATTCCTGTTTCTGTTGCTCATCGGTTGCGCCGTTCCGGCCACAGCGATGGATCCTTCTCTTGCGATCAGACGGGGATATCTGGCATCCCGACCGATGGCGCATCCCCGTATAACGGGTCATGATGACTGTTTCGATGTGTATGAGAATGGCGAGATGAAGCGACAGATAATCGTTGTTTTTGATCTGGACGCAACAAGGCCCTGGGACCGCAGTCGAGCCCTGGAATTGAAAGGGCGTATTGAGCGGATCGATTTCGGAGGAGCAAAAGGCACGCCTGATTCGTACAGCAATGAGGTGCTGTATGTTACGGGGTGGAAATATATAAACGGCATCTGAATAGTCGGAGGGGCGAAGAATGAAAAGGCTCATAACACTGTTCATGCTTATCGTCGTCGGTTGCGGAGGCGATGACAGCGTTGATCCTATCGTAAATATGTATCCGTTCTTGATAGATTCAACTCCCTGTAAAGGCAGCATTCTCATGCCTGCCGAGAACGTTGCGATACAACAGGGCGAAGAACAGGGACCGTTTGATTCCGATAGTTTTATACATGCCTGTTTCATCGTTACGACGGCAGGGCCGAGCAAGATTAGCCTAGAGACGGACCCGCCAACTAAAACAGAAATATCCTTTGTTGCTCCTGAACTTAAAGTCTATAACTCGGCTTATCAAGTCGATCCAGTGGCAAACGTGGCTGTTGTTCTTGACTCTGCCCTCATACAGATTGCTACGGAGTATCGTTTCAGCTTTAGGATTGTAGTGAATTAAGTGAAACCAGAAATGCCTCATAAAAGGAAGAGATGAGAAAACGTATAGCTATCGTTCTGTTTGTCGTATCGGGCTGTAGCGGGGGAAGTCCTGTCGATCCCTTTGTGACGTTGTATCCGTTCTTGATAGATTCAACTCCCTGCAAAGGCAGTATCCTCGTGCCTGCCGAGAACGTCACCATACAACAAGGTGAAACCAAAGGGCCGTATTATTCGCGGGATTTTACTGATGCCTGTTTCATCGTCACAACGACAGGGCCGAGCACGATTAGCCTAGAGACGACGCCGGCAACGGAGTCCTCGATACGTTTTATTGATCCTTCGTATCAGTATTTGAATTCTGAATTTGTTGTAGATCCGTTTGTCCAATTGCCGAACGCCGTTAGCAATCTGAGTATTCAGATTTCATCGACGAACCGGTACGATTTCTCGATTACTATCAACTGATGCTACTTGTTGACCACCTTACGTGAACGGCAAGTTGGTGTTTTTGTATAATATGCCGTTGACAGAATGAAGGCTGGATGCTCTGTTGACACTCATCCTGAGTAATGGAGTTCAGAACCCATGAAACATCTCGCAGGCTTGATCATCTCTCTCTCTCTCTTAAGTAATTGTATGCAGAGCGAACGCTCTACCATTGAGGGCGGCTATCTGCCCACCTCAACCTCCGGAATTGAGCCCTCCAGCGTCGTCTCGCAGAGCATCTCTTTAATGAACGAGATCTTCCCGGCTACAGGTCCGTATGCCCTCTCTAAAGAAGAGAAGACGGCGCTTGAACTGAATATGTATCACCGCTACGATGAGGGCTATTATGACGCCGAGGGCAAGGTCATGCAGGCCAATCAGCTGCTTTCCGTGATGGCCGAGGCCGAAGAAGAGGACGGACTCAGTTATGACGATCTACAGACGGAGTTTCTTGCCGACGTCGAAGAGCGGCTGGGCGATATGCCCGAAGATATGCTGCGTAAGCTGCGGCTCTTCAGTGCAAACAGTATGTTAGTCTCTGAAGAGATCCGCCGCAGCGAAGAATTCGCCGAGGCCGGCATTGACCCCGAGCTGATGAAACGCTCTTTCGAGCGTATGCAGCAGATGCATCGTATCGTAACCGACGAACTGAGTCGGAGGGGCGAAGAATGAAAAGGCTCATAACACTGTTCATGCTTATCGTCGTCGGTTGCGGAGGCGATGACAGCGTTGATCCTATCGTAAATATGTATCCGTTTCTGATACAATCGGCACCCTGTAAAGGCAGCATTCTCATGCCTGCCGAGAACGTCACCATACAACAAGGTGAAACCAAAGGGCCGTATGATTCCGATAGTTTTATACATGCCTGTTTCATCGTCACAACGACAGGGCCGAGCACGATCAGTATTACGACGATCCCGCCAACGAAGTCCTCAATACGTTTTATTGATCCTTCGTATCAGCATTTGAATTCTGAATTTGTTGTAGATCCGTCTGTCTCATTGACGACCGCCGTTAGCAGTCTGAGTATTCAGATTTCATCCACGAACCGGTACGTTTTTTCCATCAATGTTTTACCATCACCGTGAATTGAGGTCTTGTATGAAGAGAATTATTCCCATCCTTCTTGGATTGATTGTGTTTGCTCGGCCTGCTCTGGCCGAGCCGCTCGTGTTTGAATCGGCCCTTGCTGATGCATGGTCGAAGTGTGATTTCAGTCAATTACCGCATGGTGGAAAGAAGGGCCATGTGATGCTCATCGGCGATTCAAACGGAGCGCTGTATGGCGCTAAGGGTGTGCCGCTTCGTTATTTTGAAGGCGATGCCACTACAAAGGACTGGGCGGAGTTTATGCAGCCAGCACCAGCCGGGGGCTGGCGCATATTGAACCTTGCATGGTGGGGGAACGGCACAAGTGTTTTTGATCAGCCTGATGCCGGCTTGAATCAATTGCGAAAGTGCCTGGATGTTGATTATTGTCACTCGTTTAATGTAAAGACGAGTGAATGCACGAAACGTCGTCAGAGGTTTATTGATACGACTCCCGATCGCGTCTGGATGCAACTGGGCGGCAACGACGTGATGAGCTATGAGTTATTCACCAACGGTATCGCCATGGATCTGATGCCGCATTATGCCCATTACGGCAACAATAAGATCCTGAACCGCCTGGCGACGATGACGCAGCTTCTCAATAAGGCTGGTAAGACGGTACTGCATGTCAGCTATCATGCTGCAAGCGCTCAGTTTGTAACAAGCGGGGATTTTCGCAATCAATCGCTAATTTCCTATATCTGCGGCGCGAATCCGATACCCGACGGGAAAGAAGACGACGCTGGTTGGAATGTGCTGGCGCCCGTTTCGAATGGCTTTCAAACCGTACAATGCATGATCGGCAATGTGATCGTGTCGGCAATCAACGAGGTCAGTACCGTCGTCTTTGATGCCATGAATAAGCAAATCGGTTGGTTCTACGATCGCCTTGGTATACGGGACGATCTTGTGCGTACGGATTTCTACCAGCGCCAGCATATTTTTCGCCAGATGGATCTCAGCCTGGGCCGCGCCCTCGGCATGGGGCGATCGTTTACCGGGCTTTTTGAAGATCCGTCCAGTCGGTTCAGAGCGAAGAATAAAGATCCTTTGAAAAACCTCGGTGATGCCTTCAAAAACGGAGTTCCCTGGACGGAATTCTGGTCGTGGCTGCAAAAGACGCCGCGCGGAATGGAAGGCTGGATGGTTATTCACGCACAGCCGAATCGAGAGAAGGCAAAATCGGCCGTCCTGATCGCCCTGGGGCAGCGCTTCCGCGAGATTGAGGCCTCATTGGGAGTGCCCATCGAGGGAACGCCGCGAAAAAGCGTCGAGTTTGTCGATCTGTATCCCTTATTGAAAGATCCACACGTCGATTTCGCCTCGAAGAACGAGTATATGGCCGATGGTGTACACTTTAACGAGGAGGGATTGCGGATCTACGGCAAACTTGTCAGTGAGAAGTTTTTTCAACTCGGCTACGATACGGCGCTTTCGGATTATAACGTGCAGACGGGAACATGGAATACGCTGCCAGAAGATCCGCTACAGGAAGATCTGGGCTGGTTGCTGTTATGCTTTTATCTGGGAATATGTAAACTATGAGGGGCATGTCGCTGATCGCACTCTTTGCATTTTCGCTGATCGGCTGCAATCTTCAGTGCGATAGCCGACGCGAAGATTATCGAGAGTGCGAGATGAACTGGATTATCTTGCAGGTGCTCTGCTATGAACGCGTGCATGCCGGTCAGAGCAGGGCGGCGGAATGTACGAGCCTTTTTGCGACGATGCCGCTTTACTGCTCCTCTGAACTGAAAGGTTGCAGCCGCTTTGATTGATCTCAGGCACCTTAATGCGGCGCACGCCGGTCAGTCCGAAGCGTCGCCCGACGGCACGATCGGTGAGTATCGCCGTCTTCTCCTGCCGGCTTAACTTCTTGATGGCCGCCTCGAGTCTCAGGGCCGTGGATCGGTCAGGCGTCCTCCATGCGGCCAGCATGCGTACCGGGCGAAAGCTTCGCGTGATCTTCGCGCCGTTCCCGGTACCGTGAGCGAGAAAGCGCCGGCGCAGGTCGGTCGTGAAGCCCGTGTAATAAGAGCCGTTTTCAAGCTCGATCATATAGACGAAAAAAGACATATCAGGGTGCAGCGATGCGGATCAGCGTAATATCGTCGGATAACTCTCCGATACGGCGAAGATTTCTGTAAATGCCTTGTGTCTTCCCACCGGCCTCTTCGACGGCGCGCAAAAATACCGATTCGTCCTCGTTGATGACGGGATGCCCTTCTTCGTAACCGACAATGAGGTCGTCGCGACCATCGGACCCGAAGAATACCACATCCCCCGGGTCAAATCGCATAAACTCGACGTTTTCTGGATGTGCCTCGAAAAATTTCATACCCGGCTTATGGACGATTCCCTTTTCGCCAAAATAGGATGCTCGACCACGGCGATAGAGTACCGGTCTGGGATGCCCTCCGTTGACAAAATGAAGCGTGCCCGCCTCTTCATCAAGCAGAGAAAGAATGACGGTGATGAACATCAGCCCATTGAACGTGGCAAAAACCTGATGAATCTCGCGAATGGCCTGAAGGAGCCATTCGGCAGGACCGGCATCCTGTAAAAGGGGATTGATTCGCGTGCGCTCTACAAGGGCCTTCAGTACCGATCCAAGGACCAGGGCACCGCCCGATCCCTGCAGTGACTTGCCCATACCATCGCCGTTGACGAGAACGGAGTAGCGTTTTCCGCGAAGCGTGAGGTCGGCGCCGAAGCAGAGGTCGCCTCCGATCTCTACCATCCATTTCTTGAAGCGAAAGCGCTTCTTCTGACGAATGAGAAAGGAGATGTCGAATCTTTCGGCCTTTGTTTCATTCTGCAAAAGCGGACGAAGCAGGACCGAAATCAGGTAGTAGTCCACATCCTGCTGCTGCTTCAGTCGCTCTACCTGCGAGAGTGATTCTTCAAGGCTTCGCGTGCGGTTTCTGATCTGTTCTTCGAGAGATTCATAGTGGTCCGCATTGACCAGGCTGACAGCCATCTGACCGCTCAGCTGGCGTAGCAGTTCCGTGCGGCCTGGATGAAAGACATGGCCCGTAAGCCGGTTCTCCAGATAGAGCACACCGATGATTTCCCCCTGTCGTTGCAGCGGCATACACAGGGCCGATCGCAGTCGATTCTCTTCTACATAGGGGTCGCTTCTGTATTCCCCGGATTCAAAGGCATTGTGCTCGATAACAGTGTCGCCTGTTCGCAGCGCGAAACGCAGCATGGCCTGTGGAATGGGCGTTTCATCCGAGAATGGATCGGTTCCGTTAACCTCGTAGCGGATCTGTCCCCGGGCATCGCCCCGTGCAACAACACGCAGCTGCCCGTGTCGTCTATATAGAAAAAGGGCCGATTCTGCTCCTGAAAGACGCAGGATAAGGCCAAGCATGGTTCGGATAACCCCTTCCAGGGTTATCTCTGATGAAATGGCAGCAGATGCTTCGATCAGAGTGTGCGAATCGGTAACGGAGGATTCGATGGCAGGGTCTCGTAGAATGCTACGCAGGTCTTCAACCCTGGTAAGCAGAATGTTTGCATTCTCCCGGGAGATTTCTACCAGTCGCCTGAGTCGAAGCCTGCCTCCCCATTGTCGGCTGGCCGTAAGCGTATTGGTGAAATACAGGATCTCCTGGCTTCGCTTTCCCTCAGACCGGTACAGCTGAAATAACAGGTCTTCGATGAGCACCCGATCAAACAAGCGGTTTCGTTCTATAGCCAGAGATAATGATTCTTCCAGGCCGTACACTGCCTGGGCGCGAAGCCCTTCATGCAGGCCGGCAATGCTTTCAACGACACCATACCAGATGCCGTAGTAGCGAGGGGCATAGTATGCAAAGCGTTTGAGGTCGGCCACGTTGCGTCGCAGCCGAAATTCGTCTGTGTTAACCCCTGCGCGATGCAGGATAAGCGTATCGAGAAAGAGGTAGGCCGCTTCAAGAAATGTACCCTTCCACGCATGACGGTACTGAGAGGCTGCATTGATGAAGCTGAGGGCTTTGCCAGTATCTTCGTTTAGGTATTGTATCAGTGCAGAAAGAAAGAAGGCCTGTAGCAGAGCCGCTTCATTGCCACTGTTCAGCCACAGAGGGATCACCCTGGACTCAGAAAAGTCTGCTCCGGATATCTTGACGGGCGAAGGGCTGCTGTCCATGATCACGCCAAGGCCTTCTTTCCAGAGGCTAACCTGCAGCAGAGGATCTTCCTGTCGTTGCCGCCTGAGAATGGCAATGTGCCTGTCCAGAATCTGCTGCATGCTCTCCAGTGGACGTCCCGAGAAAAACTGTAGCATCGTCAACGGAACGATGCATCGGGATGCTTCGTGGATCTGTGCCGTTTCATAGCCGCTTTGCAGGGCCTCTTCAAGGGCGGGGATGGCCTCTTCGGCATCGGTAAACGGTGCTGCAAGCAGGGCAAACCAGTACATGTTTTCGCTCGTGCGGAGCTCCTGGTGGGTCTTAAGCCAGTTCGAAGCAATGGAGGCCAGGTCCTGTGCCAGCTCAAAATTTGGCTGGATGGCCCGTACCAGACGCGAAACAACGGCCGGCCCTTGCCGGATCAGTCCCGTTTCCCTCAGCAGGATGACCGATTGTATGGCCGTCTGGCAGAACAGTTCATCGTCCGTTGCACCGGTCGGATACGCAATGAGATCGAGAATCTGCAGGCAGGCCTCTTTGCGAAAATCATCTACCGTGGTAATGTCTGTAAGCGATCGGAGCACGGAAAGCAAATCGGTCTCTGCAAGCAGAGGTAGAAGCTCCGGAGCCGGATCGAGAGGGCCGAACTCCTGCAAAGCCTGGTTGGCCAGTTGCAGGGCCTGCTCGTAGCGGTTATACACGGTAAGCAGCGGAATATGAACACTGTAGATCTTCAGCCGTTGACGGACATCGACCGTCTGCCGGTACAGTTCCTGAAACAAGGATTCCGAGGCAGCAGGGCTGCCACACAGTGCTTCTGCCTGTGCCGTCTGCAGCTGAATTTCAAAGCCGGTTTCTCTGTCGGTAAGCTTCGCATCGATGAGGCCAGAACGGAAGAAGGAAAGGGCACTTTCTGGATCTCCTCCGTGCAGGGCCTTATTCCCGGCAAGCAGGTTCAGTGAAACAAGTCTTCTTCGAATGTCATCTTCAAGATAATCGCGTCCGGCATTGAGATGCGTTACAAGCCTGAATACATTCTGCTCGAAGTATCCCGGTTGTCGCGAGCCAAACTCAAGCAGGTGAATACCGGCATAGGCATGGAGTCGTTTCTGTAACGCTTCGTCGATGCTGTCGTAGGCCGTTGTACGGATCCTTTCATGAACAAAGCGAAAGCCCGGAGGAGGATTGTGAAATATTGCCTCATCGGCCTCTTCCTCGGTTAGATCCTCGAAGATATCGAAAGAAGCAGACTCCGGTCGTATGAACTCGAGGTCATAGAGGCGTCGCAAAAGAGAAAGGATATGGCCCGGCCTCCAGCCGGAAACCCAGTAAAGGGTGAAAAGATCGAATACCTCTCCGATAATCGCTGCAAATTGCAGGAGCTGTCGCTCTTCTTCTGGCAGGTCGTCGATTCTCTTTGCAAGCAGACTGACGACGTTGGCAGATAGATCGCTCTGTTCGATCCGATCAAGATCGACATGCCAGGCATGGTTCTGACGGTCGTAGGTAATCCACCTGCGTTCGCGACAGAGTAGTAACAGCTCGCGAACATAGTATGGATTGCCTCCTGTCTTTCTGTGGGCAAGGGCGGCCAGCTCTTCACTTTTCTTAAGAGATCCTGAGAATACATCATCGAGCAGGTGCTTCATAGCCTGCACCGACAGCGGCGCAAGAACAAGCCTGCGAACGTACTGAAAGGATCGCTCCAGCTCGGCAAAGAGCCCTTTTACTTCGGGGGCAATGGCATCGGATCGAAACGACAGTACAATGAATATCCCTGCCGGCTCCTGGCTTTCGATCAGCGATGTAAGGATTTCCAGCTCTGCAGGATCGGCCATGTGGCAGTCGTCGAGAAAAAGCAGCATGGGGGTCTCTGCCGGTGAAAGCAGGCCGAAGAGTGCCCTGCATCCGCTGATCCACTGCTGACGCATCAGGGCCGGATCCACGTCCTGGGCTTCCAGTCCCGTAATCCACTGCAGAGAAGGGAACAGCGTTAACAGAGCTGTATGCTCCGGTGTGAGAATGGCTGTAAGCCGATCCTTCCACTTCTGAAGCTCGGATTCTGGCAGGCGCAGAAGCCTGCGCAGTACGGGTTCGATGGCTGTTCGAAGCATGGAAGCCGGGCCCTGTCTGGAGGGCTGGCCGATGGCGAAGAAGCCTCCTGTAAGCGAAACAAAGCGTTGCATTTCGAGTACGAGTGAGGTGCGTCCGATTCCCTGCTGTCCTTCCAGCAGAAGAACGTTCTTGCTTCCATGCTGGGTTTGCTCGTAAAGCGTTCGCAGTAACACAAGCTCTTCTTCGCGGCCATAGATGCTCGATGGAAGCAGCAGGTCTTCGGTTACATCGTTGAGCCCGGGCTGGAATCCTGCCATATCATGACCGGCCAGTATGGCATCCATACAGCGTTCCAGATCTGACAACAGGCCGCGAAGACTGCGGTAGCGGTCATCCGGATCCTTTGCCAGGGCACGGACCAGAACGGCAGCCAGCATCGACGGAAGTCGGGGATCCACAGAGTCGATGGGTTCGGGCGGTGTGGCAATGATCTGATGGATCAGGGCCGACGGATCGCGTTCGGCGAAGGGGGGATTACCCGTGAAGAGAAAATAAAGAACGGCACCGAGCGAATACAGATCGCTTCGAACATCGACGGGCCGGTGAACAAGCCCCGTCTGTTCGGGCGGCATGTAGGCCGTTGGACCGTCGCCGGGCAGCAGCGGCCGGGCCGTGGCAAGTCTGTCCAGGCGGCTGGCCCGCCACAGGTCTACGATCCAGAAATCCGGATCAGAAAAGAAGATGCAGGATGGACAGAGCCCGAGATGAAGGATGCTCTGATCGTGCAATCGCTGCACGGCCTTTACAATGGCAATGGCCAGTTCAAGCTGTTTGGGAAGGGAAAGGCTGCGGTGCAGTTTCAGGCGTTCCAGTGGCAAGCCGCCTGGATCTTCGAATACGATGATGTCTCTGTCTTCCAGCTCGATCAGTTCCAGTGGACTCAAAAGGAAGGGCTCTTTCAGGTGCTGGAGCAAACGATATTCCTTGACAGCACTGCGTTGTCCTGCACCGTTTCCCCCTTCGCGAGGATGCACGCATAAGAGAAGTCGTCTGTCGTCCGAAAGGGCACGCTGGAACGTCAATCTTCCTGAGGTAATGGTATCGGTGATATTGTATTGTAAGTAGGAAGGCATGGATCTCTTAAGGCATTTATATCATCATCTGGAAACTCTAAGACGTCACCGCAAACGGATTCTTCTTTCAATCCTTTTTTGCCTGCTGGTTGTTTTTCTCTGGCCTGCAGGCATCTTCCTCTATTCCTATATTGATTATCGTATCGATAAATCTTCGTATGCAGAAAAGATTGAAGAATGGAAGGAGTGGCTGCATAACAGAGGAAGCCGGGCCGCTCCACCCTCAATCATCATTGTCGATCGTCATGGAAAAACCATGGGCGAATATCTGCCCGAGCGTGGATCACACATCCCTTTTGCACGTTGCACGGCAGAGATGGAATGGCTGAAACGCGCGGCCGTAAGTGCAGAGGACCGTTACTTTTACGAACATGGCGGTGTTTCCTGGAAAGGAGTGCTGCGGGCGGTTGTCAACAATGTGCGTTCGTTATCAGCCAGAGAAGGTGGTGGGAGCATAACCCAGCAGGTAGCCAGGAATCTTTTCACCGATCGTTCCTTTACTTTACGACGAAAGCTTCTGGAAACATTCCTGGCATACGATCTTGAAGCGGCCTTCAGTAAAGATGAGATTCTATGCCTGTACCTGAATCGCATCTACATGGGTGAGGGACGGGTTGGTGCAGAAGAGGCCTCCTGGTTCTATTTCAATAAACCGCCATTCAGGCTGTCAGCGGCAGAAGCGGCCATGATCGTTGGCCTGTTTCCAAGTCCTGCACGTTACAGCCCGCTGAACAATCTGAAGGCCTCGCTCTTCAAGCAGCGTGCCGTCCTGCAGGCCATGGTAAGGGACGGGGCGATGAAAGAAGAACAGGTTGAGGCCGAGATTTCGCGCTTTAAAAAGCAGTATCGCATTCAAGACGATGATCCAGGACTGGTGGGTGCCTATGGAGCCAGTCGTGATTTTCGGATCAATCGTGCACCATCGGCCAATGCAGCGGTCCGTGAATTCCTGTTTGAGAATCTGCCCGAAGAGTTGATCCGCAAGGGAGGACTGCGTGTTACCACAACGATTGATCTGGAACAGCAGGCCATTGCTCTTGAAACGGCCCGTTCGCGCATTGATGCAATTCGCAAGAAGACGGCAGAACTTGCGGCAAAGCATGGCGCAGGTGAGAATCTTGAGCGGGGCATCAACAGCGTTATCATCTCTGTAACCGTTCCTGACGGTCAGATCAGGGCTCTGGTCGGTGGCACGAGGGTTACCGAAGGAGGCTCCCAGATTCATCGCATCTATACAATGCTTCGACAGCCAGGTTCTGCCATCAAAGGCTTTCTGTATGCCCTTGCACTGGAGGAACGTATCTACAGTCCTTACGATGAAGTGGTCGATGAAAAAATCAATATTCGTGGATATTCTCCGCGCAACTGGTACAGGGAGTATCGCGGAAAGATGCCTCTCCGCCGTGCTGTTGCCTGGTCGGTCAATACAGTGGCTGTAAAAACACTGGATCGGATGGGTGTGGATTACTTTCGTAACCAGCTTGCGCGAACCCTTGATCTATCTGTCTATGAAGCGCAGAAACGCTTTGAAGCCGGGCTATCACTGGCCCTGGGCACGGGAGAGCTTACCCCTCTGGAACTTGCCCGCTTGTATGCGGTCATTCTGAACGGTGGTGAAACCGTCCGTCCGTATCTTGTTCTGAAAGTAGAAGATAAGGACGGAACACCGTTATGGGAAGATCCTGGTTATACATCGTCCACCCGCATCATTTCTGCAGGCGCGGCGGCCGGAACGCTCTGGCTCTTGCAGGGAGTGGTTGATTCTGCAGAGGATGGAACAGCCGGCTGGATTGGCCGTCTGAGACAGAAGGATCCATCCTACATGCCCTATGATGTGGCCGGCAAGTCGGGAACGACGCAGACACCGACTGTGGCCCGGCGCAGGTACCGCGGCATGCCGGGTGTTCGCGATAGCTGGTTTGCCGGTCTGATTCCGGGTGAGGTAACCGTTACGTGGATCGGTCATGATCGCGGGGTGCCCGTTGTTGCCAATGCGGGTATGCTCTGGGCTGACTATATCTCAAGGGCGCATCAGCACGTGGACGGGGAATTCCCCGATGTAGAAGAATACTACGGGGAGTTCAGGCCTGCCACAGATGATCCCTTTACAGAAGAGCCTGGCAGTGAAGTAGAGGACGGTGATCGGTCCGACGATTCCGGATTGTTTACCGATGATTTTACCGATGACTTTATGGACGTTCCGCCTCCGGACCGGGTAGGGGACTGAAGGGCCTCTACGAAACACCTTTCATGATCTGGTAAAAGCGTTCCATATCGGTATGCCTTCGTACGTGATCGGCCAGCCGATCATACATGCTATTTCGGAAGTCCTGTGCAGAGACGGTTTCCGTTTGCAGATGGATGGAATGCCATTCCAGTATCGCGTTGATGACAGCCTCATTGTCGAAGATGCCGTGTATGTAGGTGCCCCACAGCCTGTTTGAGGCAAAGAAGCCATCCTCGTAGTCTGCTTCGATTCCGCACAGAGGAGACCGGATGTCGCTTCGGCTGTGGCCCATATGGATTTCATAGCCCTGGCAGACCTCCTGCCCGTTGAGAAAGCGAAACTGCACCTGCTGCGTCCGTTTTTCTGTGCTCAGCTCGGTTACGACAGGAAGGAGTCCAAGCCCCGGCAGTTCGGTTACACTACTTTCTACACGGTGCGGATCTCTGATTGCCTGTCCCATCATCTGGAAGCCGCCACATATGCCATAGACCGAAGCTCCCTGCCCGTAACGGTCCAGTACTGCCTTTGCCATGCCGCTTCGACGCAGGTAAAGCAGATCATCGATCGTATTCTTGCTCCCCGGCAGGATCAATATATCGGCATCATCGAGCTCGTCCGGCCGGCGAGCGTAGAACAGATGGATGGCAGGATGTCGTTCCAGTGCATGAAAGTCCGTGAAATTCGACATATGCGGCAGAAGGATGACGGCAATGCGCAGTGCACCGTTCGCGTTGGATGGTCTTTGTTTGCTGTTCAGGGAGTCCTCTTCATCGATTCCTGTTTCGCGCAAATAGGGGATGATGCCCAGAACAGGCAGACCTGTGATTCGCTCCAGAATGCGTTGCCCTTCAAGAAAAAGGTCTCTGTCGCCGCGAAACTTGTTCAGGAAGATGCCGCGAATCCTCTTTCTTTCTTCGGCCGGAAGCAGCTCAAGCGTTCCGTAGATGCTGCCAAATACACCACCACGATCGATATCGCCAATGAGAAAGACGGATGCCTCTGTACGCAGCGCCACGCTCATGTTGACGATGTCGCGATGGCGCAGGTTCAGCTCGCTGATGCTACCTGCTCCTTCGATAACAACAGGATTATATCGGGCCGCCAGCCGTTGAAAGGCTGAGATGACTTCTTCGAAAAGCCATGCTCGATTCTCACCGCTGAAATACTCTTTTGCAGACCGGTTCCCCATCGGTTTACCATGCAAGACGACCTGTGCTGTTGTATCGCCCGATGGCTTTAACAGGATGGGGTTCATGTCAGAGGAGCAGGGTATACAGCAGGCCTCGGCCTGTACCGCCTGGGCACGTCCAATCTCGCGACGGTCCGGTGTCGGATAACTGTTCAGCGACATGTTCTGCGCCTTGAACGGAGCAGGCGAAAAGCCGTCCTGCTTCAGGATGCGACAGAAGGCAGTGGCCAGAACACTCTTGCCGACATCGGAGCCGGTCCCCACAAACATGATGGGGCGGTGCCTGGCCTTATCGTGCTTCGTCGCTGGCATGAGACAGAAGAATTACCAGCGTGCAATATGATCTTCGGCCCAGCCGCTTGCCCCTTCGATTGCATATTCGTTGCGGCCAACACGAATGACGCCGTCAAAACGGCCAAGCATCTGGTGAACGCCAGAGGCTATGATGCCCAGATTGCTTACTGCATGCCTGTGGTACTCAGGTGTGAGGGTCAGTTCGACGGCCTTACTGTCTCTGGAATAGATCTTCCAGGGCTTCATCGGATTCTCAATATCGAATTCGAAGACCATGTCAGAGGGAAGCTTGAACAGGCGGCCATCTACAAGGATGCCGTTCTCTGTATATCCCGTGCCATCGGTCCAGCCTGCACCGAGATTCACGCCCACGACCTCTTTCTTTTTGCCGACGCGAGCCGACATGTTCGCCCAGTTCCATTTGCTGCGGTAGGGCCATACGCCTCTGCCGAAATCAAGCACGGCAAAGGATTGGTTCTCGCGAAAACTATGCTGGACCTCGCCGGCCTGCACCGTTCCGCGAGCCGTTACACCGAAGAGCTTTTCGGTAAACTGGAAGCGACTGCGCGAAAAGGGAATAACAACATTCAGGGACTCCCAGGACTCTGGAACGAGTACGTCCACCGAGGCCCTTATCGGAACGGCATTCTTCAGGCGGAAATCTACTTCAAGATGGTAGCCTTCTTCGGTGCGCCGAAACTGCAGGCTGCCGTTTTTTCCATGGTAGGTTGCATCGTTTTCTACCAGCTGGCCCATTCTGCATCCACTGCCGAAGGGAGTGATCAGGGTAGCTTCATCGAACCGGTTCGTTTTTCTGTCCCAGAAGTAGCAGAAGACCACACCTGCATAGTCGATATCAGAGATGGTAAAAGAAGCCAGGAAGTCATCATCGTAAATGGCCCAGTAGTTCCATCGTTTTTTGCGCAGCCATTTTCGCGACAGATTACAACGATGGAGTGGCTGTCTTGACCATCCGATCGAATCAAGATTCAGATCACCGTTTTTTTTGCAGAGCTGTACGGGGAATTTGATTTCTGTTTCAATATTCATGATGCAGGAGCAGGCTTCTTTCACGGCACCGGGAATCCAGCGTTTTTTTCTGTATCGGTGACAGACGGCCAGGAAGCAGCCGGGGAAAGTTGTTGCTCTGCCTGCTAAAGCGCTTTGCATAGACGCATGAGGTCCGTTCTCGTCGTTGGTTCAGGCAATGCCTTCTCTACGGATGGTCGTGCACAGGCCTGCTTTTTGCTCGAGAACGGTGATGGCCAGACGATGCTTCTGGACTGCGGTGCTACGTCGCTGATGCAGATGCAGCGTCTGGGCATCGATGCAGGGACAGTGGACAGGGTTCTGATTACCCACTTTCACGGCGACCATATCGGTGGCCTTCCCTTCTTGCTGATTCATCTGGAATACATTGCCCGACGGCGCACCGTTCTACAGCTGTTCGGTCCGCCAGGCCTTCGCGAGGCCGTGATGCGCCTTTTTGATGCCATGTACAGCGGTGTGCAGCTTTCCTTTCCGGTCGAATATACCGAGCTTTCCGAGAAGAAGCCCTGTGAAACGGCAGGGTTCCGGATTGAAGCCGTGGCCATGTCGCACCGGGAAGAAAGCCTGGGCTACCGCATCAGCGGGCAGAACCATTCGTTTGCCTTCAGCGGTGATACACGCTGGTGTCCGGGCCTTGTGGAGCTCTGTGATGGCGTGGATGCCGCCCTGATTGAGCTCAGCCTGGACAGTCAGCCTGAAGGCGGCACGTCCCACCTTTCTTTCGATGAGGTTGTAAAACAGCGATCGCTACTACGTCCGCACAGGCTGTTTTTCAGCCACATCTATGATGAGCTGGCCGAGCGGGTTCAGGCCTGGAACGATGAGCATCCGGGCTTTGGTTTGCCGGTTCACGATGGCATGCGCATCGGCTTTGACGGGCCTCAGGGCCGTCCCTGACGATTATTTTAGCTATTTCTTCACCCAGTGGATGCATTCGCCCGGGCATTCATCGATCTCGTTTTGAACGGCGTCCCAGTCTTCTTCGGGAACCACAGCCCTGTTCAGGTTCTGTCCATTGTTGTGGGATTCTGACAGGTCGTCTTCATCCATCTGAAAGTAACGGGGCAGATTGGATGCACAGGCATTGCACGAGGTGCAATCATCTTTTTCTACTGATACGATGCGTTCGGCCATACAGTTCCAGAAAAAAAACAATCTCTGAGGCGGCGATCAGGAAAATTACCCCGGCATCTGGCCGGTTCAACCGATCATTAATTCGGAACTCCGATTATGATCGCAGCACAGAGAAAGAAAACCCTGGATCACACTCCGGTGTTTGATCTGGTCGACCAGTCACACATCCTACGTCCGCAACCGATTGATACCGGTAGAGAGGTACAGCCGGAATATCTGGTTCACAAAGGTGAATTCTGGACAGCACGTCAAAGACAGATGCATCCGGTTCACTACAGCGTCAGCTACAGGGCTTCGTTCAAGCCAGAGCTGCCCGATTTCTTCATGCAGCGCTATTTGCAGGAACGCTCTGTTGTTCTCGATCCCTTTGGCGGAAGAGGAACAACGGCGCTGCAGGCGAATTTGAACGGTCATACGGCCGTCCATAACGACATCAGTCCCGTTTCTGTATTCATATCTTCTTCGCGTAAAACGATTCCTTCGCTTGAGCGAATAGCGGCCCGTCTTGATTCTCTGGACCTGTACAGGCTGGGGCGCACCTGGACATCAGAAGAAAAGGAACGCTTTTCTCCGTTCTTTCACGAAAAGACGTTTCGCGAGCTTATGGGGCTGCGTAATGTGTGGATGGACAATAGAGAGGACGATGAGCTGAACTACATCATGCTGACTGCCCTGACCAGGCTGCATGGACACTCCGATGGTTTCTTTTCTGCCTACTCGTTTCCACAGATATCGATTTCACCGGAGGCACAGCGTCGCAACAATGAGAAACGCGGACAGCTGCCTTCCTATCGCAATGTTGCCGAACGTATCTGGAAGAAGGCAAGACGGGATCTTTCGCGACCGATTCCAGAGGCCTTTTATGCGGCCAGTCGTAACAATCGATACCTGCTTGGCGATGCAAGACGTCTGAAAGGCGTGCGGGCAAACAGCATCGATCTGATCGTCACCTCTCCGCCCTTTCTCGATAAAGTAGATTATGCACGCGATAACTGGATGCGGGCATGGTTCATTGGAGTGGAGGAAGAGGTTCGTTCGCTTTCGATGGCCGTTTTTTCTGATCCGGCAGAATGGCTGGCCTTTATGAAATCGGCTATCCTGGAAATGGGCCGCGTCCTGCGTCCCGGTGGCCGGGCTGTGATCGAAGTAGGGGAGGTGGAATATGGCAGCCGCACCCTTTATCTGGAACAGCTCCTTGCCTCGCTTTTTCCGCTGAAGCTTCGTGGGGGGGAGTTGCGCGTCGAAGAGCTGTTCTTGCATACGCAGTCATTCACCAAACTGGCCAACTGCTGGGACGTGAAAAACAATGAGAAGGGAACGAACACAAACCGCTGCCTTGTCATTCGCAAAAGCGCGTAGACCTGTCAAATTTCTACAGATCTGACCGATATCGTCGATAGGAGTAATATATGTTACGCTCGCTCTGGACAGCCGCCACGGGCATGATTGCCCAGCAATTTCAGATGGACACGATCGCAAATAACCTTTCGAACGTGAACACCACCGGTTTCAAGAAGAACCGTGCCGATTTCCAGGATCTTGTTTACCAGCAGCAGGTTCTGGCCGGCACGCCGGCTACGGCCGTTTCTGAGATCCCCACCGGTGTTTATTTTGGAGCGGGAACGCGTGTGGCTGCCACCCAGAAGCTGTTTGAGATGGGTTCTTTGCAGGCCACCGGCAACAAGTTTGACCTGGCCATTACCTCTGAGGTTGGCTTTTTCAAGATCCTGATGCCTGACGGCACATTCTCGTATACCCGCGACGGTTCGTTTAAGATCGATGCCCGTCAGCAGATCGTAACCTCCAATGGCTATCTGCTGGAGCCTCCCATTACCCTGCCACCGGGGGCCATCAACAATACGCTGCAGGTCAGTGAAGAAGGGGAGGTCACCGTTCGCGTAGGGGATGACATCCGTCCGACAAAGATCGGGCAGATCGACCTGTTTCGCTTTGTCAACCCGGCCGGACTTCAGGCCATCGGCAATAACCTGTTCAAAGAGACGATGGCTTCGGGACCTGAGATCCAGGGGACGCCCGGTCGCGACGGCTTTGGCGGTTTGCTGCAGGGCTTTCTTGAGATGTCGAACGTGAAGATTGTGGAAGAAATGGTCAGCATGATCGTTGCCCAGAGGGCCTACGAGTCCAATTCCAAGTCCATTACGACATCGGATTCCATGCTGGGAACGGCCATCTCAATGAAGCGGTAAACCGCTTCTTCTGAGATGGCAGCAGAAATCTAAGACAGCGGCAGAAATCCCTTTTCCTTCTTAAAAATCATCCGACAATAAAAGCGATGGGTGCCTGTACTACCTGTTTGCTTCGCCTCTGTGGTGTAACGGGGCTTCTGTTTGTCGGTCTTTCCGGATCGGTGCTGGCAGAGGACCTTTACAACGGAGCCAATCCCTACGTCCAGGTGGAAGAGATTCGCGTGGGCGATGTGATCAAACTGGTGATTGATGAACCGGTCGTTGTGGAATACGATTACGAAGCGGACCGGGACGATCATCGCGTCGTAAAGCTGGCACCCGATCGTCAGGTATTGCCCTTCCTGCCTGGCGCCGACGATGACCGTTCGTATGTCGATAACAACCGCTCGAAGATACGCTCGCGTGTACGCCTGCGCATGAAGATGGGCGTGCGGGTGGCTGCTGTGGAAAACGGCGTCGTTCAGTTTCAGGGAATACGCAGGCTTGCCTACGAACAGGGAAGGCTCGAGCAGCAGATGCAGGCCACGGGCTTTGTGGCTCTGCGCGACATCGGTCGCGATCGTACCGTGCAGAGTGCCAGTGTGGCCGATCTTCAGTTACTTGTGGTGGGCAGGCCCATAGAACAGCGCGAGAATCTGCCCTTAAAACAGGAGCCAGGGGCTGAGCCGGGTGATCCGCCTGTGATTAAGGCCGACATGAGCGACGAAGAGAAGCAAAGGCTACTGCTGAATTATTTGAATCGTCTGCTTGGTGAAACAGGAACGGTGCAGCCATGAAACGTTTATACTGTGTTCTTGTCGTTTGTATCAGTTTTTTCTCTCTGCATGCTCAGACCATTGCTCAGCAGGATGCGTCGCCTTCAGACCAGAAGTCCGTTGAGCAGCCCGTTGCAGAGAAGGGGATCCGTATCAAGGACCTTGCCCGCATTGAAGGGGTGCGTTCCAATCAGCTGCTTGGCTATGGCATCGTCATCGGTTTGCAGGGAACAGGGGACCAGCGCTCGAAGCTGGCACTGCATTCGTTACAGAACTTGCTTGCCAACCTCGGACAGGATTCTTCGCCCCACCTGGAACTGAAGAATGTTGCAGCCGTTCTCGTGACGGCAGAGATTCCTCCTTTTGCAAAGAAGGGAGACCGCATCACCGTTGTGGTGTCTTCGATCGGTGATGCGAAGTCCCTGGAAGGGGGTGTGCTTGTACAAACCCCGTTACAGGGTGGGAACGGCGAGCTATATGCCGTTGCCCAGGGGCCGCTTCTATCGGCCACCGGCAAGGGACGTTCCGATAAAGGGGCAAAAAACGTTGCTCTTGTACCCGGCGGTGCCCTGATCGAAAAGGACCTGCGCGAAACCACCCTTGCTGATCGGCGGTTGCGAATACAGCTGCGCGATTTTGACTTTACCACCCTTCGGCGTATCTACGAGGCTATTCTTCCTCTTACCGAGGAGGTAGAAGGACTGCAGGCAAGCATGGAAGGCGGCTCCGTTCTTGTTACCATTCCAGAGGATGTGGAGCCGGTAAGTCTTGTTTCGCGAATAGAGAATCTTCGTGTCGAGCCGTCCTACCGGGCCCGGGTCGTTATCAATCAACGAACCGGTACGATTGTGTTTGGAGGGGATGTGCGTATCGATCCCGTTGCCGTCAGTCGCTCCTCTTCGGGTAACGGTCGTTTTACGTTACAGCGCCAGGAGGCCTATCAGGGGATCTATGTGCGGTCTCCTGCTGCCGGAAAAAGCAGCGAAACCGTGCAGCATATGCAGGCATCTTCTGTAAAAGAGCTTGTAGAAGCCTTAAATCGCCTGGGAGCAGACGTGCGCGAAATCATATCCATTCTGGAAGCTCTGCGTGATAGCGGAGCCCTGCATGCGGAGGTTGTTGTCTTATGAAACCGATCGATCATCTGCCATCAAAAGCAAAGAGCCTTCTGGAAGACGAAGTGATCAAACGTCTGCAAAGACAATCTGAGATCAGGAAGACCGATACGCAGAAAAGGCTGTTTACAGACGAGGTGCGATCCTTCTTTCCAGGGATCGATGAAGGTAAGATGCCTTCTTCTGCCTTCCAGCTTGAGAAGATGCCCGATCCTTCTACGCTGAAAGGAGAACATAAGCGTCTGTGGGATACTGCCGTTGAGTTCCAGTCCCTGTTTATCAATATGATGCTGAAGGGCATGCGTTCCACGCTTCAGCCAGAGAACGATATGCTCTACGGTGGTACAACACAGGAAGTCTTTGAAGACATGCTCTACGAAGAAAGGGCAAAGAGCTTCTCGAAGCATGGTGGATTTCCGCTGGCAGAGCAGATCTATCTGCAGATGGCGCCCATGCTGCAGGAGGCCTCTGGTAATTATGAAGAGAACCTGCATCGAGCGCCTCCCTCTGTGTCTACGGATCAGATCCAGAGAGAATGGAAGCGGTAGGTCTTACTACCGCTTTGCAGGATTACGGCCGCGAAAATCCTTCATCGAAGAATACACACCGAACAGGGTGGCCACCCGGTCCCAGAGCGGCCTGGGAAGCATGCCCTTCAGAACCACAGACATCTTTACCATAAATGGCATCAGCAACATTGGTTTTCCCTTCTTCATGGCCTTCCAGGTGCGCCGGACGACCACCTCGGGACGCAGGATGGGAGTGAGGAACGGGGCCTTCGCTCCATCAAACATCCCCGTGCTGATATAGCTCGGACATACCGTTGTCACGCGAACGTGCCTGTGTCCTGCCTGTTCCAGCTCCAGGCGCAGAGAATCTGACCATCCCGTAACGGCCCACTTCGAAGCCGCATAAACACTCATACGCGGATTGGAAAGAAGGCCGGCAGCGGATGCCAGGTTAACGATACGACATGGGCCAGACGAAGCAATCATATCAGACAAAAAGGCCTTCGCGATCAACATCGGAGCAAGACTGTTGATATTCATTGTGCGTATGATGTCTTTGTTTACATCATTCTCCCAGAAATAACGGCCACAGACGATACCGGCATTGTTGATGACGATATCGACAGAAGAACGCGTCTCTTTCAGATTCTGTACGGCCTTTTCGATCTGCTGTGGATCGGATACATCGACAACAGCGGGCAGCAGCTCTGTATCAGGGGCACGCTGCTTTAGAAACTCTGCGGTGTTCTTTAGCTCTGCTTCGTTGATATCCCACAGAGCAATGGCCGCTGCGCCTTCCTGTGCAGCAAGCTCTGCAAAGAGCCGGCCCATGCCCATGGCTGCGCCTGTAATAAGGATCGTTTTTCCCTGTACGGTTTTTATTGCTGTCATAGGAACTCCTGGATTGCTTGTTGGGCCGGGGCTACCAGGTTCCACCGGCGCCTCCACCACCTGAACTACCGCCGCCGAAGCTGCCACTGCCGCTGCTGAAGCTGCTTCCGCCACCTGAGCGGTAGGAACTACCACCTGATGAAGTGGAACTCTTGCTGCAATCCCTTCTCGGAATGGTGTAGGATTGCGTATCGGTATGCCCGCAGTGTTCGCATCGGTAATCGCGCTCCCCTTTGCCAGAGGAATGGCAGGTCGGTGAGACCAGGGTTCTGTCTGCTACGGTGTGATAGGTCTTATATTCGCAGGAAGGGCAGGCGTGATAGCTGGTAAAGAACGAGTCGTAGGGAAAGACCTTCACGTGATCACATCGATCACAGTGCCATACGTCGTAGTCGACAGAGCCAAGCATCTCTTCTTTGCGCTGGCCGGCATCCAGAAAGAGATCGTCTGCCTTTTCATCGAGACGTTCCAGTTCGGCAAGGCAACTCGGACACTTCCGCGGGGCGTAACGAAGGGATCGCAGCTTGAAAAAGTAGTACAGGGCAAAAAGGCCCATGGGAATGGGAAAAAGCCAGATGCTTAGAAAGAAGGGGATCTTATGTCCCTGCCGGAGCTCCTGGTAGGTTCTGTAAGGGTCGCTGTCTTTCTTCAATATTGTATGGTTCTTAAAGGCTCGCAGAGCGCCGGCCCCCAGGGCTCCGACCGGATAATAAAAATACAGAAACCACTCAGGCCTTCTAAAATAGAAAACAGTAAGAAGGACCAGCCCCGGCAACAGCCAGAAAAGGGCCAGCTTTGCATAATGCCTGCCACCGGCCGTCTTGCTCTTCTTGCCGGATCTCACGAACAGCACCGTAACAACAATGACCACGATGGCTGCATAGACGATTGTCAGAATGGTCAGCAGCGTCCGTTCTTCATAACTGAGACCGAGAATGTTCGACATCTCATAGTCTTCCCTGTCGAGCTCGGCCACCATTTCTTCAGACATGGGAAGAACGCCTTCTGAAACATTGCCGCCCGTTGATCCAGGTCCCGTATGATGAATGGCCGTATCGGCGCTTGCACCGTACAGCTCTTCAGCAATGGCCGACAACAGTTGATAGATTCCTTCTCCCATCCGGTCTTCGCGTAGATGGGGAACAAGCCTGTCTTCGCCGAGTCGTTTCAGTGTAACATCGGGCAGCTGGCCCTCCAGTCCGTATCCGGTTTCCAGCTCCCATGTTCGTTGATCGAGAACAATCAACAGCAGGAGGCCATTGTCCTTCATCTGTTTGCCGATGCCCCAGTGCTGGAAGAGATCGACTGCAAAGTCTTTGGGAACCTCATCTCCAATCGAGGGCAGGATGACGACGACAACCTCTGCCGAGGTGTCCCGTTCGAGGTCGTCCAGCAGTTCATTGATGCGCTGGCGGTCGCTGTCAGACAGGTTCTGTCCAGGGTCACTGACCCAGGTATTGTCAACGGCCTTTGGATTCGGCACGGTATATAACGTAAAGCTCTCCTGGGCAAGAAGTGGAAGTGAGTAAACGATGAAAGCGATGACTGAAAAACGGATGATTCTTTTCACCGTGCCCATCTTCACGGTGTGAACGATCTGTAAAGGATTTTCATGAGCTGTTGTAGTTCGTGCAGTGTGCATGGGATTCCGATTGCCACACAGAAGCATCAATAAATCATGCAATGTGTTTTTTCTGAATCCTGTTTCGCGCCTTCCTGTGCCTGTTAGCCTTGCTCTACTTTTGAATGTTGCGGTTCTTGCAGGCTCTTCGTGCGCTTTTCCCGATGCCCATCTGTCCTGTCCGCCCCTTGAGGTTCAGATGCCCGAGCTCATCGAGGCTGAGTGGGATACGCCCGTGCCCGAGATCGAAGATACGGCTAACGATATGCAGCACTTCTATGAAGAGGCAGCAGCCCTTTTGCGGGGACGGCGAAAGGATCCTTTGCGGATTGCCTTTTATGGTGATTCAAACATGACCATGGATTTTATTTCAGGCGAGCTGCGTCGTTCTCTTCAGCTGGCCTACGGGGATGCCGGTCATGGCTATGTTGCCCTCGGTCGTCCGTGGTCCTGGTATAAGCATATGGACGTGCAGCATGATGTGGGCCCTGGATGGATCTCCTATACCGTATCGACCCACCGCGCCCGTGATATGCTGTATGGCTTTGCAGGCATCTCTGCCCATAGCAAGGCGCCAGGAGCCATCACGTGGGTTGCCACAGCGCCGGAAGGCTCGCCCGTAGGCAGGACCGCACAGCGTTTCGATGTTTATTATATGAAAGGACCCGCCTACGGTAGCTTTGAGATTCGCGCAGACGGAAAGCGGATCTATACGGTTGATGCCCATGCCGATGTTGCCGCGCCGGATGTCTTTCGCTTTACCCTCGATGATGCACCCCATCGCATTGAGTTCGTTTCAGGCAAAAGGCCTGTGCGTCTTTTTGGCGTTGCCATGGAGCGACTGCGTCCTGGCTTTATCGTCGATTCGCTTGGCGTTGGTGCATTGAACTGCTTTATGCAGGTAAAGCAGGATCGTTCTGTCGTTGTGAAAGCATTACGACAGCGAAACTATGATCTGGTGATGTGGCTGACCGGCTCCAACATGTGGAATCCCGGCGGACATCCAGGATGGATGAAAGAGCTGATCGATCGTCACAGAGAGGCCCTGCCCGGACGATCCATACTGATCATGAGCCCTCCTGGCTTTGTGGACCGCGTCACCGATACGAAAACACACTGGCGCATGAAGCAGGTACAGACAGAGAAACGTAACATTGCCATCGCCAATAGAACCGCTTACTGGGATCTGCAAAGTGCCATGGGCGGTGAGGCCGTCATCGTTCAATACTACAGGAAGGGATGGGCCCAATGGGACCTCGTCCATCTGCGACAGGAAGGAGGCGCCTACCTGGGACGACGCATCCACTACGCCCTGTGGATGGGATTAAAACGATACCTGGACCGACATCCACAGGCAGGCTGCAGCCGCAGGTAGGTTCAGGTAAAGGCAAAAGAGAAGGTAAGATTGATATGGCCCGGATTCGCATTCCTCTGCCGGAAACATGGCATTTCGTCACCGAGTTCCCCGTGCGTATCGGAGACATCAACTTTGCCGCCCATCTGGCCCATGATGCCGTCGTTACGCTGCTGCATGAAGCGAGGGCACAGTTCTTCAAGAAGTATGGCTGGCATGAGCTGGACGTAGAAGGAAAGGGCATTATCGTTGCCGACCTCGGCATCATGTATGTGTCCGAGGCCTTTCACGGAGACATGCTGCGCTATGAGATGACCGCCCGCGATTTTTCAAGCAAGGGCTGCGATCTCGTCTACAGGATTTCGCATGCCGATTCCGGGAACGAGGTGGCACGGGCCAAGACGGGCATCGTCTTTTTCGACTACAACCTCCGTAAAACGGTGGAGGTTCCTGCCTCGTTTCGAAGCATCTTTGTCGAGGTTTAGACCCTCCTGCCTCCTGCTTTACAGAGGGCCAGGCTGCGGAATCGTGACTTCACCGATGCAGAAGAAGACCGTCTTTTTCAGTGGAATCTGTGGCTCCGGCATGAAGCCCCTGGCCCGCATAGCAGCACAGCAGGGCTACAGCGTAACCGGCACCGACCAGAACTGGAACCAGCAGGCCTCATCACTGGAAAAGCAGGGCATAACAGGCTCCGGACAGCCTGACCCAGAAGGCGCGGCAAAGGCGGACTACTACGTCTATAGCTCGGCCATCAGCCAGGATCATCCAGAACGGCAGGCAGCGCATCAGGCAGGCATCCCCATCCTGCATCGCATGGATCTGCTGAACATGCTTGTCAGGCAGTCTACGGTGCGCTTTGCCCTTGCCGGAACGCATGGCAAAACAAGCAGCACGTCGATGGCAGGCTGGGTTCTGTTGCAGGCAGGCCTTGATCCGACCATCATTGCCGGCGGCCATCCACTGTATCTTGAAGAAGGGTGTAGAAGCGGAGCAGGGGATGTTGCCGTCTTTGAAACCGATGAATCGGATGGCTCCTTCCTGAAAACAGAGGGAGGCTACAGGCTGATCCTGAACATCGACCGGGATCATCTGAATCATTACGGAAGCTTTGAGGCACTGGGCAGGGCCATGCATGATTTTGCTTCGGCCTCTGATGTCGTTTTGAATGCCGGGGATGAACATCTGATGCAGGTCTGCCATAAACTGCCTGTTCTTGCCGCCTACGGCCCGCCAGAGAAGGCCACGGGCGGCAATTACGGGGCCTATTATGCCGGCAGCTTTCTCGAAGGCGATGCCCTGGCCGTCAGCCTGCTTTCTAACGGACGATCACAGCATAAAGAAGAACTGAAACAGGCCATCATTCATCTAACGTTACCCGGACGGCATTTTGCCATGAATGCCCTCGGCGTCATTGCTCTGATCCATGCATCCATTGCAAAAGAGCCTTTGTTACAGAAACGGTTTGATCCAGAGGATCCGAAAACACTGCTTGCCCTGATAGAGATGATCAATGCCTTTCCAGGGGTGGAGCGGCGGCTGGAACGTATTGGCAGCGTGCAGGGCATTCCTGTATATGACGACTACGGACATCATCCTACAGAGATTCGCGCCGTGATCGATGCACTGCAGCGCCGCAATGTGCGTCCTTTAAGCGTGGTCTTTCAGCCACATCGTTATACACGGACAAAGGAGCTGGCCCGGGAGTTTGCCGCTGCATTGCAGGCCGCCGAACGCGTGTATCTGCTGCCACTGTATACAGCAGGCGAATCCCCGATCGCAGGGGTATCTTCGCAGAGCATCGCCGACCATATGCAGGCAGAGATGATCGATGCCGATTCCCTCGAGAAGGCCTTTCACGAGAATCCTGCAGCCGTCCTTTTTCTTGGCGCCGGTTCCGTTTCAAGGATCGGGCGCGAATACGTGGCCCGTCATGGCAGCCTGGAGCGGGTTTTTTAAGCGGTCTGCTTTTTTATCTTGTCAGACAGTTCCGGCAGGACAAGAAGAGCCGTGCAAGCCGATCCCATTACGATGGAAGACAGGGCAGGCCCCCCGGCGAGAATCTTTCTTCTGATCGGCGGACTGCTGACCTTTCTTGGCGGCCTGTTGCTTGTTTTCGTCTCGCATTCAGAGAGCATGGCTCCACAGGAGGTCTGCCTGGGCGTGGTCACCACACCGGATGGCTGGATGGTGCTCGATTCCAGCCTGTCACTTGTTCCCTATAAGGATGTTCAGTGTCGGCCGGGCCCGCTGTTGCGTTACGGAGAAGGAGAATTGCTCGACCGGTCGGAGTTCCGGCCTTTCCTGAACCGATGGAAGGAGGCCGTTCGCCGGTATCCAGAGCTGTCTGACCGGCTGTCCGAAATCGAGCTGCATCGAAACGGCGATGTCGTTTTCTTTGCCAGCGATGGCCGGTTGCGGATTGAGCTGGATGCCCAGGTCAGAACCTGGCCTTATACGCTTTATCCACTGCTTCTGGCAACGGAGGCAAAAGGCTGGAAACGAGGCTTTATAGATCTGAAAGATGAAGATGCATTATTGATTCAGGCCCGATAATAGGAATGCGGCCCGAGAGTTCTTACATATGAGACATACGATTTGTTCTGTTGATATAGGTTCGAGTTTTACCCGGGTTCTCATCGCTCAGCACGATGGTGAACAGCTCGATATCGTAGGCGTTGGCACGATCCCATCGGATGGCGTTCGGGCCGGTTCGATTCTGAACAGCGAGCATACGATCCGTGCTCTGAATCGAGCCGTGGCCGAGGCCGAGCAGATGAGCGGTCTCAGTGTACAGTCTGCCATCGTCAACATATCGGGGCGATACATCCAGGGCGAGAATTCCAGCGGCGTCGTGGCCGTTACCAACCGGGATCGCATCGTCACCGAGGCGGACGTCTTTCGCGTCGTGGAGAATGCGCGAAACCGGCGCATCCCCGCCGATCATGAGCTGCTGCACGTCCTTGCCCGCGAGTTTACCGTCGACGATCAGGAAAGCATCCCCGACCCCGTAGGCATGTCCGGTGTGCGTCTCGAGGTGGACGTGCACCTTGTAACGGCACCGCGAACCCACCTGACCGGACTGCAACGCGTGATCAGCGGCGCAGGCGTCCATGCAGAACACGTCATCCTGTCTGGCATTGCCTCTGCCGAGGCCGTACTGAAACCCGGCGAGAAAGAGATGGGAATTGCCGTTGTTGATATTGGCGGCGGCGTATGCGATATTGCTGTTTATGTTGAAGGAGGGCTGTATCATACAGCCGTTGTGCCTCTTGGCGGAGGGCATGTTACCAATGACCTGTCTCTGGGCCTTCGTATCTCGGCTGAGGCTGCCGAGCAGCTGAAACGCAGCCATGGCCAGGCCCGCGAAAAAGATGTTGATCCAACGGAAAAGGTGGAGATCCCTTCTGTGTATGGTCGTCCACCCGCCTGGGCCTTGCAGCGTGACCTTGCCTCGATTATCGAGCCCCGCATGGCCGAGATCTTTGAGCTGGTGGATCAGCAGATCTGTCGTGCCGTGCGAAAGAACATGCTTGGTGGCGGAATCGTGCTGACGGGCGGAGGGGCACGCCTTGCCGGTGCCGTTGATCTGGCCCGTGACATCTTTGGCCTGCCCGTAACGCTTGCCTGGCCGCGCGAAACAGGCGGACTGTATGAGCGTGTGGCCGGTCCGGAGTTTGCCACAGGCGTTGGCATGCTTTTGTTTTCGATGCGACAGGGCGGTGGTGGTTCGCACAGCGTCAGCGCAGGATCGAAGGCAGAAAGCATATTCGGCCGTCTGAAGACATGGCTGGCCGATAATTTCTAAACAGCCGCGGCGTTTTACGTAACGCCTGTTTGTATTGTGGAAGGATTTTTTTCAGAAAATTTACCCTCTTGAGGAAAAATTGTTGTACCCATAAAATGCTGCATTAGAAAGACTGCAACGGGCTCCACATCAGGGAATGAACGGGAACGAGGCCGGTGGCTTCCATATAAAAAGAAAAAAGATAGATCCCCGTCAGGAACAGGAGCGACAGAATGATACAGTTTGAAGAAGAACGCACATCCCCCACATCGATCAAGGTTGTTGGCGTGGGAGGCGGCGGCATGAATGCCGTCAACCGTATGATCGATGCCGGACTGGCAGGCGTAGAATTCATAGTCATAAATACAGATGAACAGGTCCTCCGTCTTTCACAGGCAGAAACAAAGATTGTAATCGGTCAGAAAAGCACCCGCGGAATGGGAGCAGGCGGTAATCCGGACGTTGGGCTGAAGGCGGCACGCGAAGACAGGGATCGCATATCGCAGGCCTTGAACGGAGCCGACATGGTCTTTATTACGGCAGGCATGGGCGGTGGAACCGGCACCGGAGCAGCACCCATCGTGGCCGAGATTGCAAAAGGCATGGGGATTCTCACCGTTGGCGTTGTAACCATGCCCTTCGCCGTCGAAGGAACCACCCGCAATCGCAATGCAAGCATGGGGCTGGAAGCCATACGGCAGCATGTCGATACCCTGATCACCATCAAGAACGATCATATCTTTCGCATTATTGATAAAGCCACTCCTGTTAACGTTGCCTTTCGCCTGATCGATGACATCCTGCTCAATGCCGTTCGCGGTATCTCTGATCTCATCAACACAGCGGGACTTGTGAACGTCGACTTCGCAGACGTCAAATCCGTGATGAACCAATCCGGCGAAGCCCTGATGGGAGCAGGCGAGGGCATTGGCGAGAACCGGGTTATGGATGCCGTCAACCAGGCCATCAACAATGTGCTGCTCGATGGACTGAGCATCGAGGGAGCCACAGGCGTTCTCATCAATGTATGCGGTGGCGAAGACATGAGCATCGTAGACTGGAAGGACGTCTCCGAACTCATTACCGAAACCGTCGATGAGAATGCCAACATCATCATCGGACTGACCATCGATCCTGCCCTGAAAGAACATATTCGCGTCACCGTCATTGCCACAGGCTTCAAGAAAAAGGCACCGAAACGCGAGCCCGTCCGTCAGGTGGAGGCTTCTCCGTTCGTGCAGCGTTCTGCCGATCCTGGATTTGCCCTGCCCGTGCCTGGTAGAGCAGAAGAGCCCGTCAGTCGCATCGTTCCGCGCACCGAGCGCATTCGCATGGATCTGAACGAAGAAGAGCCCGGAGGCGAAGAACGTCCGACCCGCGAAAGCTATCCTGCTCGTGTGGCCTATCATGATGAAAACATCCCCGCATACGAACGCCTTTCGCGTGCACCGGCTTTAGAAAGGGATCGTGGCCTTGAAAGAGAGAGAGAAAGAGAGCGAGTAGAGCAAAGAGCAGCCGATCGCCTTGCTCATGAACGTCCCTTCTATGATCGCGGCGCCTATGAATATGAAGAGCGCGAAACCCCCGTTATACCGTTGCGTTCCGGTCGAACCTACATCGAGCCGGATTACGATGACCTCGAAACACCGGCCTACCTGCGCCGTCGCAGCCGTTAAAGATGTTCTCTGCACTGTACTGGCTTGTAGCAGGCCTGGCCCTGATGGTCCTGGAGGTTGTTATTCCAGGGCTGATCGTCATTTTCTTCGGTCTGGGCGCACTGATCGTTGCCGCCCTTACCGTGTTCGGCCTGATTCAGTCCCTTACAGCACAGCTGTTGATCTGGGTCATCACCTCCCTTCTTCTGGTGCTGCTGCTTCGCCGCCAGACAGCGAAAATCTTTCCCGCCCTTGAGAAGCGGGAAGATAGTCCCGATGACCTGGTCAATGAAACAGGCATCACCCTTGGCGTGGTGGATGGAAAAAGCGAAGCCGGACGGGTGCGGGTGCAGGGCACGACCTGGAAGGCCCTTTCGCATACCGGTGAAACCATCGAGCCAGATACAGCCGTACGGGTGGTGCGACGCGATAACCTTACCCTTTATATCGAGCCGCTGAAATAAGCCGGTTCCCGTACAGTTAAAGAGCCTGGCATGCACGAAGCAGCCCTGCCTTGTTTCAGGAAGCAGGGTGCGCTTCGTAGCAGATCACCGCTCTCTATTCCTGAATCGTAAGAAAATTTCAAAACGGAACGGCCCAGGACAGGAAAAGTGTTTGACCGCGCACGGCGATTCCGAACACTGTCCTTGTTCGGGCCAGTAGCTCAGTCGGTTAGAGCACTTCTCTGATAAGGAAGGGGTCGGAAGTTCGAGTCTTCCCTGGCCCATGTCCACCGAAAAACCTCCCTGAAAATGGAGCGTTCTGGTGGATAAACCCCGAACAACTCCCCACTTTTTTTCCGAAAACTTCGACGCGAAAACGCCGAAAATGTCTGCGATGGAGACAGACATAAAAGCGTTCTTCTCCTCTGTACACAGGATTCAAGTTCCATCGGACAGCAAAGTCCGTATACACCTTGAGGAGATCAATGCAAGGCTCGTAAGTGGACTCAATCTGCTCGAAGCACTGCATGAACACTTCAGTGGAGAACGCTTTCGCAATCTGCGGTTTGGTTCCCCTAAAACAGTCAAATCGCAAATCCGGGGCGAACTGAAACAACAGCTTCGGTTCATTTTCCTTGCCGATCCAGTCGCCCAATACGTTTTCGATGAGTTTTTCCGGAGCTATAACTTCCCGGCTAAGAGACGAATTGTAGGAACGTTTCTCACCATGGAAGAGTTGGGTGTCTGTATAACCCAACTCGGCCCGAGAACGGCGCTCTGGATGGAGTTCCTCTATTTCTTCGGAGGACGGGTGACTGAAGCCTGCAATATCCGCCTTGAAGACGTTCGAGACGTGTATTTGAAGGGGCGTCGGGATCCGTCCATAGTCTCGATTCGCATTCGCGAGGGGAAGACCGACGCTGATGCCGAAGTCCTGCTCAGCGCGGACCTCATAGCGTCGATCAAGAGGACGTTCAACGGTAAGGTGTTTCTCTTCGAAACGTCGAACGGCAGACAGTATCGGCGTCAGGATGTCTACAATCTGATGGCCGGATCGACCGAACGATTGCTCGGTCGGCGGGTGACTCCGCACGACATGCGCCGTACCTTTGCGGATACGAACCTGGAAGAGCATCCGGAACTTGAAGACCGCATCATCACTCATGGGCGGTGGAAGGATATTGCCACCATGAAACGATCATACAAAAAGCGGCGCGGCCTGCACCCGGATCAGTTTGTGAAACCAATCCGTCCTGGCAACGTGCATCCGTACCGATCGATTCGGAGGCTTGCGTGACCAATATCCAGAAGATGCCTGCACCATGCCCGAGATGCGGTCGCCGAGTAGCGAAAACGTACCAGAAGGGCTGGTGCAGGGATTGCCTTGAGGAACGATTCAAGACTCTGCGCCGCGTGCTCGACCGGCTCCCGGTTCGGCACGTTAAGCGCCCGGTGAAGGAGGTGGCCCCTTGAACGACATCGAACGTAAATCAATTGAGCTCGCGGCTCAGTCCGGCGAGGCATATCCTGTCGACTTTGATCAGGCCTGGCAATGGATCGGGTACGCTCGAAAGGACTATGCCGTCGATGCTCTGAGAAGGTCGTTTGTAGAAGGCAGGGACTTTTCCGGTGAGCGCCGGAAAAGTACTGGCGGGCGGCCGAGCGAAGAGATCCGGCTGACGAAGGATTGCTTCAAGCAGTTCTGCATGCTGGCCCGCACCGAGAAGGGGCGCCAGGTCCGGCAGTATTTCATTCAGTGCGAAGAAAAACTCCAGAGCCTTGCTGCCCACGCTGTCCCAGCAAATGACGAATTGTATCTCGCTCAAGCGTTGATGGCAGCCGACCGGATCATCCAGCGTCACCGAGCGGAGATTGCTGAGATGCGGTCGGTCGTGGCGGCCCATGAAGTACTAACGTCGGCGACAGGGGGAAAGACCCTCCGGGAATACGCTAAAATCGTTCGATCGATCGACGGCGAGCCTGTCGGGCCTCTAACAATCTTTTCCGCCCTGGAAAAGCTCAAGTACATCTATCGAAACAGTGCCGGCTACTGGACACCCTACCAGCGATGGATCGAGCAGGGGCTCTTCATCCTGCGTGACAAGCCTCGTACGCGGTCCAGTGGAACGGTAATCGACATCGTTACCCTTATCACCCCGAAAGGTGAATCCCACATTGCCCGTCATCATGTCATCATAACCGAGCATCCTTTCTTCGATGGAGGACTGGCCGGGAAATAATGCGCTGATGAATCTGCTAACCCCGATTCTTTCCTCCCGGATCATGATGATCCGGGGGATATTTTTCGGGCGGGTAAATGCGAAGGGATCATAGATCCATCATTGGAACTCCCGTGTATGGACCCGGATCGATTGGTCCGGGTAACTTTTGGGACATAGAGAAGGAGACACGAATGGAAGAAGATATGAAGCCGGAAGACCCGGCGCCTGCACCACAGAAGGGCAGTCGTGAAAAAAAGCAGGCCGAACAGATCAAGGCCTTGAAGGCATCACTGCGAGAATTGCAGGAGGCGGCCGCTCTGCGTACAGACGAGCTTCGAGTGGAAATGCACCGCAATGAGCGCCTCCGTGCGGAACTGGAAACCTTGCGGAACCTGGCTGTCGTTCGCGCCTATTTCAGGGCGAGAGAGATCCAGGCGACGCTGCGCGACCCGGTGAAGCGTAAGCAAGCAGCGAAAGAGATCGGTGCCACAATCGCAGCGTTTTTCGTCGAAGGGAGCCGCCGCCTCAGTCTGGCCGGCCGGATCTTGCTGACCGGAAGAGTGGAGGTATCCAATGCACGAAGCAAACCTGCGCATGCTTAACCAGCAGCAAGAGCGCATCGCGTCCTTGGAACGACGCATTCTCTTCGCTTTCGTAGCGATCGGAGTGCTCTATACGGTCGCCGGCAAACTTTTCATTTTGTTCGGCAATGCGACATAAGAGGGCGTTATGCGAAAGTGGATTATCATCTTCGGAACCCTCCTTGCCTTTGGTGGGATTGGCATTCAGATCCTCAGTGCATGGCGGCAGTGTGAAGTCCTCCCGCGCCTGTGGACGGACTGCATGTCGTCGCTCGTAACGGGTGCTCTGGCCTATTATGGCGGCATCCTCATCATAACCATCGTCGCTTTCGGGGCGACGGAGAGTAAGAGGTAGGTATGCAGCTCGATCTATTCGACGTCCAGCCCGATCTCTTTCCGGCTTTCCAGTGCCAGCGGCAACCTGAACGGCCGAGCAAGCCGGTTGGTACGGTCAATCTGCCGTTTCTGTCAGACATAGAGTATCTCGCCAGGAAGAGGGGCTATTGCTCCGCGGGCAATAAGCATTTCCGTACTTCCAACCTTTGCGCTATGTTCGGCAAGAGCGAACGAACGATCCAGCGGGCCTTACAGACTCTCGTTGCAGCCGATGCGATCCGCATTGAGAGAGGCGGGCCGAAGCGATACATCTTCATGACGCTCCGCGGGCGCATGATGCTTGAGGAAGCAGGATTCGTCACGCCTACCCCGACACCGCAAGAGACTGCTACCCCGACACGACAGGCGAAACCTACCCCGACACTGTCGCATACCACCGTCAAGACGTCGGGGTTACCCCGTCAGAATGTCGCTCTACCCCGTCAAAATGACGCACATATAAACATATCTCAATCTATCTCATTACATGAAGAGGCGGTCGAGAAAACCGATGAAGGCGACAGGGAAGACACGCCCATCTCGGGAGACGAGGTAATCTTTTTGTTCGGCCCACCACCACAGCCAGAAGAGCGAAAGCCACGCAATATACGCGAGACCCTTGAATTGATGCACCAGAGGTACAGCCAATGCTCAGCGTGAGTTTACAGGATCTTCGCGAACGGGGTATGATCGATCCGGTCGCTGAGGCAGAGCTTATCAAGGCTCCGGATAACGTCAAAGCACTCCTCGCACGGTGGGCTATCTGGTACGGAAAGCGGATAGAAGTCGGATCGGTGAGCGAGATCCTCAAGAGTGAAGTTGCTGCAAAACACGCCGACCAGGCACGGGCGATGTTCGCTACGTGGACGGCCCCGGCACCGAAACCACCGCGCCTGCATCTTGTTGTTCCAGACAATCAGCGACGCGGACAGAAGGGAGCTTGAAGATGTTAACGCAGAAGGAACAGGAACTCCGCGCAAAGGAATTTGCCAGGCGAGCACGCATCCTCGGAGACTCAATGCTTGAGCTGGCGCGCTGCGTCATTGAAGCCCGCGAATTTCAGGGACGGTCATACAAACAGACTCTCGTGCTCTGGTACGACTCTGTGGGGAGGCTGGCCATTGCTGACGAGTACGCGAAAAGGACCGTTGGCGACGACATCACGCGGTTCATGGCTCGGGAGATACAGCACGTATCAAGCGGATCGGTTGAACGAGCAGAGGCCATCATCGAAGAAATCATAAACGAGCAGAAGCTTCGCGCTAATCCCGTGAAGCGCCTGTTGAGGGTGGTGAAAGGTGGAAAGGACGACAGCAGGAGTATTCATCCGCATCGACCCACCGGTGCATGAAGGTAGAGATGAGTTGGGCTTTCCATACTGCATTCTGCCGGCAAGGCCGCAGTCTATGCGCCGTTGGACATGGGTTGAAGTACGGAGGAGAGGACGCATAGATGGCGCACGCAAGGACATACAGCATCGAGGCAGCGATCCGCAAGGCAAAGAAGCGTGATGGCTTCAAGTGCATCATATGCTGGCGAGGCCATGAGACGGGGCACACGGTCGACGGGTCTCATCTATTCGTGCGGAATTGTTCCTATCCGCGTTACCATGCGGATGATCCCGACCATATCTTTACCGCGTGCTCGTGGCATCATGCTGAGTACGGAAAGCAGACCACGTGGCAGGCAAAGGCCGCGTGGTTCCGGAAATACCGCCTCGAAGCGTGGGCACACCTGGTGGAATACATCGTCGGAGAGCGTGAAGCATGCTGACCCCCGTTTTCAAGGGTTTTGTGAGCGAGGATGGACGGCTTCTGCTGGCCGACCGCGAGGCCTTCAGGAAGTACCTGCAAGGTCAATGTGGGAAGCACGTCGAAGTCATTGTTCGGCTTGTGAAGAAGATGCGGTCGAAACCGCAGAACGATTACGTGCATGCCGTACTCTTCCGGACGTTGGCGAACGAGTGGGGATGGGAAGAGCGAGAGATGAAAGAATACCTGCTCGTTCGTTTCGCTCCACGGAAGCATGCAGAGAAGGGGCCGGGAAAGATCATTCGTACGTCAGAGATGACCACGGTGCAGTTGAACGAGTTCTGCGAACGGGTCCGGCGTTGGGCAATGATCGAGCATCAGGTGAATCTGCCTGAGCCGAATGAAGTCATTATAGATTGAGGAGAGAGGCCATGTTGTTAACGAGATTATTTGGTTTGCAGGCATACTTGATCTGGAGAGACCTACGGGCCTTGCTATTCGGTTTCCTTATCGTTATGGGCATCGTCGGCATTGCGATCGGCGTTGCCGTCGCGTCGGCCATCGATTGCACGGTGGCATCCAAGGCTGAGCCGGCGGAACATGCGCGCTGCATTCACGCGAGCTCTAAGGCCGGATTCTTCTGGCTGGAGGGGCGCGAGTGAAGCCATCCTGGGAAGAGACGTTTTTCGAGATCTGTGAGGTTCTGGCCCGTCGCTCCGACGACCCTCGGACAAAACTCGGTTGCGTCATTGTCGATGAGAAGAATCGCATCGTTTCGCTCGGGTATTACGGTCTTCCGCGTGGTTTCGAGCCGACGGAAGAGAGAACCACTGCGCCCGACAAATACCGTTGGATGGTCCACGCAGAGCAGAATGCAATCCTCAATGCGAGAGGCTCAGTCGAGGGCTGCACGCTGTACGTCCCGATTCTGCCCTGTCCGGTGTGCGCGAATACCATCATCCAGGCAGGCATCAAGATGGTGGTGATGAAGACTGCCGCAATTGAGGAATACGCAAAGAATCCTGGACCGCATATGGACCACGCCCAGGAGACGCTCGGCAAATTTCGAGCTGCGGGCGTTTATTGTTATGTCTGGCATGAGGCACGAGGGTATGTTCGTGTGGGTTACCTGTCGGAGGAAAAATGGGTGTCCTGAGAAAAGAGAATCCCCGCCGGGTTGCGATCTCGAAACTCGTACGTCATCCGATGCAGAGCATCTTCGCTGCGACGGAAGAGACCATGCGGATGATGTGCGAGGACATCTCGACGCGAGGCTTGCAGGAACCTATCCTGATCAATCGTGATTACGTGATCATCTCCGGACACAAGAGGGTGGAAGCCTGCACGCGTCTCGGATGGACTGAGATCCCGGCATTCATACGTGACATCCGGACCGACGACGTCGAGGCATTGATCAAGGCCAACACTGCACGGCAGCTCGTCGGTTATCAGACCAGGCTGAAGGTCTATGCGGCCATCATGCCGGGCTTACTGGATAACCCGTCCCTGAATAAGCGCACTCTTGCCGCCCTTGCGGCGCGGACCGCTATCACGCCGGCGACCATCCGGAAGGATATGACGAAGTACCGCAACGAGGGGAAGGAAAATATCACGATCGAGAAGGTGAATGCGGCTTGGAAGCAGAAAGACCCGAACATCAAGATTGTGCTATCGGAAGGCGCACATGGGTTGTACATCATCAACGTTGCCGCCAAGAACTTCCGTAACGAGTCCGGCCCCGGACCTCTGCACGAGGTTCTCACCGAATCCTATAAGAAGGCCTGCTCGACATCGTTCGAAAGAGCAGAGCGTTCTTACTCGCAGATCGGCGCCGAGATTGTCCGGCTACGAAAGGGGCTCGGGATGACGCAGGTGGCATTGGCGGAAGCGCTCGGTTGTTCTCAGTCGTATCTTGCCGAATGCGAGAAAGGCCTGTATAAATCGGCCGAGGATGTTCTCTCCCGAGTGAGAGCGCACGTAGACGATATAGGTTTGAAGCTGTAGGAGTATCGCATGAAATCGCACTTCAGAATTCACCTGACAGGCAATCCCACCGATCCTCGGAACGAACTATCTTTTGTGGATGAGAACGGCGAAGAGCATCGTCTGGCCGGGATCATCAGGCTTTCCGTGAAAGCGGGCGTAGAGGGAAAACCAATCCTCTCCTTTGAGAGCTATGTTGACGAGCTGGATCTGGTGCTGGACGGGCACTTCGGAGCCGCCGTTCGCTGCGACGCATCAGGAGAGCCCGTCATCGTTTCGGGATTGGTCCAGTCGATGGCGGACCTCAATGAGCTCGCCCGGATGGCGCAGAAAATGGAGGCCGCCGATGCTTGAGGGAATCCGTAAGAGATTGGCCAAGGCCTTCGGAGGTAGTAGGGGTTTGGCCTCATATCGTCAAAGTGCTTGCGCATAGATAGACGTGTGGGTAATACTGTCGTCTCTACGAGGGTTAGAAGCGATGGGTGATTTGACATATGAGACCAGAATATGCGCGTTCGTGGATATCCTTGGTTTTGGGCGGACGGTGAAGGGGTCAGTCAATGAAGCCGGAGAACCAATAGCACAGGAGATCAATCGCATCGCCAGCTTCCTTAAGGCACTCGTGCACTATACACGGCCGATTGGACCAGGCGACCTGAGGTCGGACCGGATGGTTACTCAGTTTTCGGATAGCCTCGTAATTTCATATCCTTGTACGGCAGAGAGCGAGGTGTTCTTTTCCCTTCTCGATTTATTGCATTGCTGCTTGGCAGGAGTGCGCTCCAACCTTTTGCTGCGGGGTGGAGTCGCTGTCGGACCAATGCTCCATACTGATGATATAGTCTTCGGGCCAGCGCTCGTATCGGCGTACGAGATGGAATCAAAGCAGGCTTTCTTCCCACGGATTATCGTCCACAAGGACGTCATATCGGCAGCTGCCTTAGCTCACGCGCAGCACCACACTCCAGAAATGGAAGTGGCGGAGATTGCGGAGATCGTCATGCAGGATACCGATGGGTGCTTCTATATTGATTATCTGGGGGCAGCTCAGTCAGAATTCGACGATCCCGACGCCGGTATTGTTGAGCATATGGCGGACATCGCTCGCATGATCCGAGCCGGTCTGAAAGATCCAGACCCGAGGACCGTGGCAAAATACCTTTGGCTGCAGCAGAAATATAACGCTCTGGCTAACTCCTTTGTCCGTCGTTGTGCTGAAGAACCACACCTTCAGGAACTCTATGGGACCATTCTCCCGGTGAGGGATTCGTGAACGGCCTCTATGATTGTATAGGTTCTTCCGCGTCAAGAACTGAGCAACCCCGTCCAGTCACCCCGGTTCGAAACCATTTCCCGATTGTCTTTCGTGCCTGAGAATGAATGTCATCCGACCACCTGAATGAGTGGTATCGTGGATACATTTGCTCATGGCGACCAGAACTGCGAAAAAGAAAGCAATCAAGCGCTCGTCTCCCTCCGGGAAAAAGAGAACGAACAGAACGGGCATCAAAACCCCTGTTGACCGCCTGTACCCTGACTTAGCCCCAGAACATGAGACAGCGGCTCGACTTCTTGCGGATGGGCACAGCATGGAAGCGATCGGTGCAGCGATAGGCGTTAGCAAATCGACGATCCACCGATGGCTACAAGATCCCGCCGTGAGCGAAGCATTCGAGACCGAGCGAGAGCTGCGCATGCGTGAAGTTCGGCAGTCGTTTGCCGGGACCATCGACGCTGCCGGCAGAGCGCTCCGCCACCAGTTAGAGCGGGGCTCAACGAAGGCCGGCACAGCGTTACACGGGCGCCTGGCTCTGGCCGTCCTGAAGGAGTCCGGTTACCTCCCAAAATCGAAAGAGAAGGAGTCGGAGGACAGGAAGAAAGCGGCCATGCTGGAGGAGTTCCTGTCGGATCTTGCTTCGCTGGCAGACGACGGAATGAGCGATGGCGACGAAGGTTAGCAAGCGTCGCCTCAAGGCTCTGTTCGACCGTTACCCGGCGGAGATCGTGGAGGCGGGGCTAAAGCTATATAAAGAGCGGCAGAAACAGGAGCAGCTCTCGCCGGAAGCGAAGAACCGACGGGCAAAGGCCTGCGAAGACTTCATGTTCTTTATCCGGACGTACTTCGGGCACTATACCGAAGTCGAATTCGGCCCCCAGCAACTCGAAGTCATCGAGGCGGTCCAGGAATACCGAGGAAAGAAGGACCGAAAGCCATTGAAGCTCATGGTGGCTATGAGCCGGGGATTCGGTAAGTCGACCATCCTCACGCTCATGGGCCTCCTGTGGCTCGTAGCGAACGGGACGTGGAAGTTCCCCATCATCATCTCATCTACCCTGGAGAGCGCAAAGGGGTTTCTACAGTCGGTCATTGAAGAGATCGAGAACAACGAGAAGCTCACCGAGGACTTCCCTGAGCTTAACCCTAAGATCGACGGCAAGGGGCAGACCGTTAGCTGGAAGGACAGCGACATCGTCATGGCCGGGGGCGCAAGGGTGCTCGCCCGAGGCTTCCTCAACTCCATCCGTGGAAAGCGCAATCGTCAGTACCGCCCCGATGCGCTTCTCATCGACGATCCGGACGAAGAAAGGCACGTCGCGTCCGAGGCGACGATGAAGCGCAAGTACCGATGGTTCGAGCGCGCTGCCCTCAAGCTCGGCGGAGGGTGGGGCATCGACATCCTCTTTGCCTACACGACGATTTCACAGAATTGTGTCGGCGAGTATATCTACAATCATACCGAACGATACAAAGACTGGAAGAAGCTGAAATTCGCCGCGCTCGTCGACGAGCACGGGAAACCCTGGCGGCCTGAGAACGGAAGCGAAGCATTCTCGACATGGCCGCAGCGGTTCGGAATCGAAGGGCTCATCGAGGAAATGGAGCTGGACCCGATCGGCTTCGCGCAGGAAAGGCAGAACTCTCCGCTTCCCGAAACAGATCAGCGCTTCAAAGGGCAGATCAAAACGTATGAGTTCTCGCAGAGGGATTGGACCGGCTGGCGGCTTGCGCTGGCAGTGGACCTTTCTCTCGGTAAGAACGAGAAATCCGACTATTCTGCGATCGTCGGCGTCGGCCTTTCTCCCGAAGGGATCTACCACGAGCTCTACTCCGACATCCAGAGGCGCCGACCGGATGCCATCGAGAACGATCTGCTGACTGCGTTAACACTCTTCCCCTGGAACGTATGCGGCATCGAGGACGTTGCCAACCAGGAATACTTCCTGCTGAACTTCCGGAAGCGTGTGCTCGAGTACAACAGGACCAGAGAGCAGAAGATCCTGTGTCCCATCAACGGAATAGGAAACACCGGCGATAAAGAAGCGCGTATCGTCGGCGCTCTGCAACCGCTCGTTGCGGCCGGGCTCTTGCTTCTTCGCAGCGACTCCGAGATCCTCTATGCTCAGTTGAACGAATTCCCGTATTTGAAGAAGGACGGCCCGGACGCACTTGAAATGGCCGTACGGCAGCTCAATACGTACAACGTCGTCACGACGAGCACCGTCGCAGCAGCGGCCGCTCCGGTGACAGGGAGAGCCATCCACAAGCAGCGGTCTCAGGCGTTCATGCAGCGTTATTCGAAGTCGTGAAAGACCGGGTGGACAAGCGGCCCGACTCGTTCTATGGTAACATGCATGGACGAGAGAATGGCTGTCAGCGAAACCGACACTGTGTATGCCGACGAACGGGGGTCCGACCACACCTCCGAAGAAATCACCGAAATGGCCGCCGGATTCCGTCTTGTAGGAAAGACCCCATGGGAACCACACCACATGAAGAAGGACTGGCCCCACTAACGGAAAGATGGCAGGCCAAAGGAGCCACTTCATCAACCGATCGTCCGGGACGCGTTTCAATGATTCGATCCAACTTCTGATCCTCCCCGTATGGGACCTTTGATCATGGTTTAGAACCTCATGACAAGGACAAGAATGGCGCCCATTTCGGGTCGGTCCGCAAAAGAATCAAAAATTAAAAAATTTTGGGCTGCACGCAGAAGAAGTGCATGCTAATCTGTAATCGGGTGGTGAACAGGCCAGTTACTTCATTTTTGCTGAAACCCCACTGGTCTGGATTGTTCCCCCATTTCTACATGCCCTGTGGTGAATGGATCAGATACTTCACTTTTAATGACGTGGTCGCGGGTTCGAAGCCCGCTCCCGGTGAAAACCGGGGTAGCTCAGTTGGTAGAGCACGAAACCTCTGATCCAGCTTGTTCCCAGGGCGCCAGCAATACTATGAGGTGGTTATGGGCTCCGTGAATCGCAAATCAGCAATCCGAACAGCCGAAGGGGGCCGTGCCCGGTCCATAACACCGGAAGAACAGCTCCGCCGGTCGGTGCTCACATGCCTTTTGTGGGAGGATAACTTCTACGAGGATGGCGAAGCAATAGCTGATCGAATTCAGCGTCTGGTCGGTGAAGTCACGCCCGAAGTCGCTGGAGAGGTAGCAATCGCAGCTCGGGAAAACCAGAAGCTGCGTCATGTTCCGCTCTTAGTGGCGAGGGCGATGGCGAAGCATGGTTACAAGAACACTGCGGATACCATCCAGAAGGTTATCCAGCGTCCTGATGAGCTCACGGAGTTTCTTGCTCTTTACTGGCTCAAAGGCAGAGAACCGCTTTCGAAGCAGGTTAAGAAAGGGCTGGCGCGTTCCTTCACTAAATTCAACGAATATCAGCTGGCAAAATATAACCGCGACGGAAAGATCAAGTTGCGGGATGTCCTCTTCATGGTGCATGCTCGGCCCAAAGACGAAGCGCAAGCAGCCGTTTGGAAGCGTCTTGTGGATGGCGAACTTGAAACGCCTGATACGTGGGAAGTGCGCCTGTCGGCCGGACAGGACAAACGAGAATCCTTTGAAGCGCTCTTGGATGAGAAGAAGCTGGGGGCCCTGGCATTGCTACGCAACCTGCGCAACATGCAGCAGGCTGGCATCGCCAATTCCAAGTTGAAGCAGGCATTGCTCGAAATGAATACGGAGCGCGTCCTGCCTTTCCGGTTCATTGCTGCATCCAGGCATTCAGAAGGATTGGAGGCGGAACTCGAAGCGGCGATGTTCAAAGCGCTGTCAGGATTGCGAACACTCCCCGGCAAGACGGTTGTTCTTGTCGACGTTTCAGGTTCGATGCAGGCCCCACTGAGCTCAAAGGCGGACCTCCGTCGAATTGATGCTGCCGCAGGTCTTGCTATGCTGGCTCTGGAACTTTGCGACGAGGGTCGTGTCTGTCTGTTCAATACGGCGGTCAGCGATCTGGATGGTTCATCAAGGGGATTCCGGATGATCAAGAAAGTGGAAGGGCACCTTGGTGGTGGGACTTTGCTCGGGAGAGCAGTTGGCTACGTGAACGACATTGACGCCGACAGGCTCATTGTTATCACGGATGAGCAGTCGCATGATCCTGTGCCGGCTCCGCAGTTTGAACATTCATACCTGGTGAATGTTGCTTCGATGAAGAATGGGGTCGGGTATAAGAACGGTTGGACTCACATCGACGGATGGTCGGAATCCGTCCTGCAGTACATCGTCGCTACCGAAAGCGCGCTGACTCTCGCCCGATAGTATCTCACCTCATAGTCTGTGGTCTACCCTGCATTGATCGCAGACTATGAGGTACCCATGAACGAGAACCTGACCGACGAAACGCAAACTGAAGGCGCAGAAGGAACGCAGCCGACGGATACGGAAACCAACCAGGAGATGCCCACACCTACCGACCAGGCCCCGCAGCCGCCCACGGCGCCGACAGACCCCCCGGTGGAAACGCAGACCGAAAGCGCAGACCGAACGCTCGCCGGTCTGCTCGTAGCGCTTCACCCGGTGAAGAAGCAGCGCCTCTATTCCGAGATCGACGGTATCGTCCGCCAGGGCGGGATGAAGACCGACACGGTGCTGCACCTGATCGGAACGGCGATCCAGCGGGAGCTTGATGCCTGAGCCGCTCTTTCTGCCGTACCGCTTCGCTCGGGAGTATCAATACGCCTGGATGGAATACTACGCGTACATCCAGGCGGCGCTTCCGGGCGGAGCGGACATACGCGTCCAGAAGGGGATTCTGGACAGCCTCTGGAGCGGGGCAGGGAAGTTCTTCGGCAAGCTCCGGCGCCGGACTCCCTTCAAAGGCCCGACCATCGAGATAGGCACGCGGCCCGAGCAAGGCATCCCGTTTTCCGATGAGGTCGACGGTCTTGAGGAATGGGAGCGCGCCGCCTTCGACTGGCTCCACGACGACTACAACGAGATCTATACCAGCGAGGCATACAAGGGCACGGTGATCGGCATGATTGCCGACGAGTTCATCCGGCAGGGCTTTGACCTGAACCGCTTGAAAGAAATGTCCCTCGACGATTTCGACGGTGAAATGAAAGGCCGCGGTTACCCGGAAGGTCTATCAGACCTCGACGACTACCTCGATCGAAACGGAATCAAGCAATCCTCTCTCTATGCGGCCATGTGGAACCAGGAGCACGGAGGAAAGTGGTTAGCGGTCTACAATGAAAAGGGAGAGCGTGCCGGCCGATCTTATGAAGTCGTCCGGGATATGGTTCGAGACATCATCCAGCAATCCATCGAAGAGGACGTATCGATCGACGAGATCCGGCAGAGACTGATCTACGCCGACAGCGAAGAGGCAAAGCGGATGCTGCGCCGGCCCGATGGCTCTCTCGATGAAGAGGCCTATCAGGAGTTCTTCCTCACGCACTTGAACCGGGACATGGTCCGCGTTGCCATCACTGAGACGTCCTATGCTTTCAACAACGGAAAGATACTTCGGGCTTTGCATGAGGGCTCAGAGTATCTTCAATTCCAGTGGTAGCTGAAATCCAGCAGAAGATGCTCAAGTTACCCTGTCCTTTTTTCGATGATCAGGTAGGCCCCTCCGATCCGCAAAGACAGAAGGGGCGCTCCCGTGTTATTTGCCAAGCCTGATAACGATGATCGCAATCGTTATCAGCGCCAGGGCAAGTGTTGACTCGCTCATTGAAACCTCCTTGTTCCTCATGATGACAGCACTCAGTGCTTCCGAGAGGACCTGTAAATAATGTCGGAAGAGTCTTGGCCCCTTTGAGTACTTTGCGGACGAGCCGCACGCTTCTTGGTGTACTCGTCCTGCGCTTCTGAACAAAAACCCTGTCATGAATCTCGGGCTAATACCGTCGTGCTCGGATTTCTGAGCTGCATGGCTTTTCTTCGCATGGTAGGATCGAGCCATGCAGTCGAAAAAGTACAGCGTGGAGGCTCGCTACCACATGCAGGCCATGAAAGAGCAGCACGAACGCAAGATGAAGCGGCTCGGCGTCGCCGTCATAGCCTTCTACCTTCTCTGTGTCGCGTTTGTTGCCGGTGCGGCGATCATCGCGGGAGGGAAGCCGTGAGTGTCCTGCCTCAAGGACCTAAGAAGCGGTACGCTGTTTCGTCGTACTTCGTGAAGGGGAACAAATACACAAATCATCTCAGAATAGTGAGCGCCACAAGCGAAGCCGAAGCAATTGGCCTGTTTTTGCGGGACGACGTAGTCAGAAAAACAGTAACCGACGGCAGTGTTATGATCGGAAACCCACCGGCATGTGTTGAGGTACCAGAACAGGATATGAGTGATCCTGCAAGAAACCCATTTCTTTCCGATGAAGAGAAGGCGATCCTGCGGTGCGCTATTCGTTGGTCGGTTCCGTACAGATCCTATGTCGATGCAATACCGGGAAGCGAGAAGTACAAGTATTGTTTACGCCTGGTGAACAAAGGGTGCTTGGTACGATACAATTGCATAGAAGGGAACAAGAAATTCTTCTTCATTACCCAAGCCGGCCGCAAGGAGTTGGAACGATGAGTACCGGCGGTCAATACGGAGAGCCGTGGTTCAAAGCATGCGGGACAGGTGGCGAGGCCCAGGTCCTCAAGTATAGCTTGGAGCTGGTGACTACTCTGGCGCCCACAAATGGGAAGCACGAAGAGGCCACGAGAATCGTTCAATGCGTCAACGCCTGCGCCGGCATGGAAGATCCGGAGAAAGAGATCGCGGATCTGCGGGCACAGAATACCTCACTCTTTCGGCTCCTCGCCGACATCCGTGCGGCCGCTGGTGACCCGTCGGGCCGACTCATGCAGGACGAGCTGGTAGAGCATATCGGAAAGCTTAAAGAAGCTGCACTGATTCGGCACAATATTCCCGGAGACCCCGCTGATAGCGGGGAATGAACAAGGGGGGTTGGTATGAATAACGACTTGGAATTATTGGATCCGAACAACAAGAGAGATTTCCACGAGAGACTGTTCACATTGGCATCCATGTTGCCGGAATGGCCCTGTCGCCCGCTTGATACTGGCCGAATAAAGGGTTGGTGGGAGCCGCCAACCCACATGAAAGACGATGCGGTGTACGTCGTACTGGATGGGGATTTCATAGAGCCGATCTTCTTTGATGATCCACGCGTACGCATGGCGGTCCTGGTCGGATTTGACAAGAATGAATACCATAAAGCCAGAGCCTACCTCAAGGAAAAGGGGGCTCTATGAACCCGCAAAAAGGCGTCTGCTGCCAGTACTGCATCATGTTTGAGAAGTCAGCGTGTCCCATTAAGGAAGCTTCTCCCTGGTCGCGCTGGGGGGATTGGTGCAGCCAATATGAACGAATCCCCGCTGAGAAGGGAGCGACGACTATTGAAGAAGCATCATCCGGTCGTGCCAAACCTGAAACGACAGCCCTACCAGTTAAGTACGGTGAGCCCTGGAGAACAATGGCACCCCCGAACGGCGGTGTTTTGCTCAGGATGGGGCAAGACGACCTGACCCTGCAATCCGTGCAGATCTTCCCGAAAGAGAAGGGCGAACGTATCAAGGAGTGCGTCAACGCGTGTGCGGGCATGGACGAGCCCGAGAAGGAAATCCGAGAACTAAAGGAAGGCCCCAACAAGTGCTATCTGACGATCTGTGAAAAGATAGGCGAAGTCCAAGGCGTTCAGCACGACCTTGAGGCGGAGAGGCATCCGAACGCAGCATATTGGCATGGATATGAAGCAGGCCTGAAGTGCGCCTTATCGTTCCTCTTAGCCGAATTAGCGCACGTTCGCGAATGGCTCCATCCATCGCCAGAGGTCCCTGAGCCTGCCGACGAGGGCGCGCAGCAGTGACAAAGCGGGACCGAATCAAGGCCAAGTTCGGCGGCCGCTGTGCTTATTGCGGGAAGGAACTCGGCCATAGCTTCGACATCGATCACGTGAAGCCGGTCTGGCGAGGCGTTATGCCTGAAGAATATCAGGACCACTCAGAGGATAATCTCTTTCCTGCGTGCTGCCGCTGCAACCGGAGGAAGAGCGTACTCAGTCTCGAAGAGTTTCGTTCTGAGCTGGCGAAACAGGTCGAGAGGGTGAGGAGAGATTCGCCTGGCTTCAGGCTCGCCGAGGACTTCGGGCTCGTTCGATTAACGGGGGCGCCGGTTCGGTTCTGGTTCGAAAAGTATCGGAGCCACGAAGTGGTGTCATGATCCTCTTCTTCCAGCTCGACGCTGCCAGCCGTTCCCAGCAAAGCCCCTGACCAAGCAGAACCGACTGGGAACAGACGTATTGACCTTGGCAAACGGCGCCCGTTTATCGTTTCTTTCTGGCATACCCCCACGGAGGACTTTGGGCTTAGCCGCTTCAATGTCAGAGGTGTGCCCGTCATTTGTTTGTTTTTTATGCGTTCGCGGGAAAAAAAACGGAAAATGATTGACGAGAGTTGTTAGATAGATTATCTAACTAAGAAGAAAGAGAACACAGAGGATGGGTAAGGAGAAAATATGAGCTCTGCAACTTCCAGTTTTGGCGCGTTTGTTCGCCGGGCACGTGAAGCGAAAGGCCTTCGTATGAAGGATCTCGCAAGGGAGCTTGATTGTACTGTGGTGTACCTGAGTGAAATCGAGCTGAGCAGGAAGGCACCGCCTTCACATGAGAAAATCTCGAAAATAGCGGAGGTCCTTGGGATTGACACAAAGTTTCTCCAGGGGTTAGCAGCGGCATCCAAACCGCGGTTGGAGCTGGAGCTTGAGAGTATGCCGGCCAGGTACCAACAGTTTGCTATGGCATTAGCGCGGTCTTGGAATAACCTTTCTGAAGACCAGATGAAGAGAATCATCGAGACTCTGGAGGAGCATGAATGAGAGGAATAACGATTCCAAAAGTAAGGGGGCGATCGGGGAACAATATTGAGCACGTGGCTGTACTGCTACTGAATCAATTCTCCCCGAGAAGCCTACAGAACATTGAACCCATTGATCTTATCGACCTCTTCGAAGGCAGAGCGTTAAGGTCAATGGGATTCGAATATGGGGTAGAGGATTTGCCACCAGGAATGGATGGGAAAACGGATTTCGCAGAGCGGAGGTGTGTTGTCTCCGCTGAAACCTATGATGGGGCAGATCTTGACGGTCGAAGCAGATTCACGATAGGTCATGAAATCGGTCATGTTTGTCTCCATCGAAAGGAGCTGATCGGGATATTGGAGGAGCAACGTAGGCCAGCCACGTTTTTCCGAAAGGATATTCCCGCCTATCTTGATCCAGAATGGCAGGCGAACCGATTTTCTGGAGCCCTTCTGATGCCTCTGCACCACATGATCAAGCTATTAAAAGATGGGGCAGATGAACGTGATGTAATGAGCCTCTTTCGAGTGTCATTTCAGGCTGCCGAAATTCGGATTCGTGAGGTAAAAAAAACCCGGCCATCAGAGGACTTATTTATGCATAAGTCGTGAGGGGCGGGGGTAAGACCGTTGGCGGTCTAATAAAATTTCCTAAGATTACAGAAACCAAAACCGCCAGAAGTGTCAAGCCCTTAACCCCTCCAAAATCTAAAACTTGGAGGCACAAGATGCCCAATATATTAGTGTTTTGCAAGAGCTATTACAATCGTAAGGCCGGCAAACGTTTATATGCTTCAAGCTACGGTAAAGAAGCATTCTGTTTCAGGGTTCCTGAAGAGAAATTTGATCCAAAGCGCTGCAAGGGAGCCACCTATCGGCCTGAAGACTCAGAAGGTGGACCCAATGATGAAGAGGACTCTTCGAAATGAGTGCCTTTGATGTGGAAGTAACGGGTGAACTCGAACCGCGCGTCGTGTATCCATCAATGGGAACAGAGGCTGCGATGACGTTGACCATGACCACAGATGGTGATCCATCGTTGAGAATAGCTGGTCATTGGTTCGCAGATGATCCGGACTTTCCTAAGCGTCTCGTAATCTTTGGTATGTGCCTGCTGTTGTGGCACGTCTTGAAGCCGAGATAAAACCGTTGCCATGCGGGCGTGATTGCCGCCCGCATGGCATTTTCGGGAGCAATGCTCTACCCTCGGGGGGCGGTTCACGAATTTGGCGCCCATAGGAGCAATGACCATGCCTGCGAGGTTAGGGACGCGCAAGGCTTTATGAACTCCAATTCATTAGACGTGAAGAAAACGATCCTTGATCCTGTTAGAGAAGCGCGGAGCGAGTGGTTCAGGCGGCCGGATACGCTCTTCCATTATACCACTGCCACCGGGTTAGAGGGGATATTCGAGGACCGGGCAATCCGATGCACGCGGACCGATTTCCTTAACGACTCATCGGAGATGCAGCATGGGATTGATTTGTTTCTCGAAAGCGTCTGGAGACACAAAGGGGGAGCCCTATTCATGGCCTTTCAGCGGCATTGCGAGCTTTTCGATTGGGAGGATCTTGCCATCCGCCATCCGGTCTTTGTATCCTGCTTTTGTAGCGAAAGCGACAACCTCGATATGTGGAGGGGATACGGGAATGCGGCGCCAGCCTACAGTATGGAGTTCGGGGTTTGGCCAATCCTCTTCAACACATTTGGAGAGGCCGAGCTGCTGCCGGTGGTATATGAGAAAAAACGACAAGTGGACTTTCTCAATGCCGTCGTCCAAGAAATTGTCAAACAGCTCTCCTCGCCATTTTTTTCTCAGTATGCGGCCGCCAACGGCAACGGTGTGCTGTTCAATGAGATCCTCGCAAGCTTATGGCTGGTTTTCCCGATCCTCAAGAATGACGGGTTTCGCTCAGAGCGAGAATGCAGGTTTGTGGTCCGCCAGGACCTGCAATCCGCGGATTCCAAGCCCGTTAAGACGTGCATCAGGAGGAATTGCTTCATTCCCTATGTTGAATTAGAATTCACCAAGAACAGGATTGGGGGGCGTGACAATATGCCCGTCCGGTCTATTACTATAGGTCCCTGTGCCGACCTTGCCTTGGCCGAGCGTGGACTGATGGCTTTCTTGCGTGAGCACAAACTCAGCGACATTGAGGTGCGGAGGTCAGACTTGCCCTTTCGTGGCTAACTTCCCCGCTTGAAAGAGCTTCGATGGACTTACGGCTGCCCTTCTCCGATAGACCGATAGCATCGAAGATACCGTATGCCCTCCATCCATGCGGAGCAGCTCAGTCGTCTCAGAGCAATCATCAAGGCGGAAGTAGAGAAACCGGGAAGCCGGGGCGGGGTTGTCGTAGGAACATGGCCATCAGGCCGACCGAAGTACCTATCAGAACTGAAAGAGTCGCATCAGAAGATCTTCCGCGAAGTCCTGCAGGATCCGCAGCGCATTTTGTCGCGGATGGAACGACAGGCCGAGCCCGAGCGCGTATTACCTCTGACGGACGAAACGTGGGAATCAGAATTCGGACAGGGGCCAACCGAGACACCGATCGGTCCTGTGTACATGGGCGAGAATCAGAGAGTGAAGCTGGAGACGCGGGACAGCGGAAAGCGAGCCCGGTTCTTCGGTTGCGTCCGCCCGACATTGGAGCGCCCAGACCTGATTATCGAGATGCCGGATCAGGGAAACATCGACGACCGTCCGCACAAGCTCGGATTCGTAAAGGCCTTCAAGGGGAAAGATAAGACGCGGTTCTTCCTATCGGTCACGGTCGACAAAGAGGGAAAGGAAGTTCATATTTCGTTTGGTCCGAGACGAACGACTCAGATCGAGAAAGACCTGACCGAAGGGCAAGTAGTTTACTTAAAAGGGCGGAAGAGGGGGGCCACTAAGATGCTTGGCGCACCGGGCTTAGGTCCTGCCGAACCAGACGATGCACAGAGTGGCCACAATCGCGGCAGCTACCCTCACGATCAGAATAGAGCATCAGACGACAATAGTCAATCAGAAAAACGGAAATCGTACATTCGCCTGCCTATCATCGGCATGACCGTGCAAAAGGCCAAAGGCCTGTCTCAGCGGCGCTGCCCATTCTGCCAGGGTTGGAAGGGGACGGTGGTACGCGTGTTCGAGTCGTATGATGACTTTGCCTCCTCGCCGTATTATGGCGGTGGTGATCTCGTTATCAATGACCCCCATGCAACGCGAGCGGTCTGGCCCGGAAAGGATAACGTCGGCCGGCCGGCGGATGATTGGTGGATCTGCATACCAGTGCATCCTTATTGCGGATGCCACTGGCAACCATGGAGCCCGCCGGCAGAAGAGGATGAAGATGATCCTTTTGCAAGATGGGCGGCCCAGGAACGGGACGAATCATTTCGAGAAGCACGCAGAGAAGCCAACCGAAGGGCCTACGAGGAAGCGAATCCAGAACGCTTCAAAAGCGCTGCCGTTACGCACGGCCAACAACTCGCCCTGCTCAAAGAGGCGATCCGGGGCCCGGCCTTTCGGAAATCCACGACAGACGTAACAGGCGTCTTTCATCATCACACCTGCGCACATGAGGAAGAGACCGAATCATGGACGCGCTCATATCTACGAAGTCGGAGGACAGCATGAGGAAAATCGGCCCCGGTGGCTTCACAGTCTTCTCGCCGTCCATCCGCCCGAACACATTCAGCCCCGTCGGTGTCGAAGACACGATCGAGCGCCAGGGGGAATCCGTCTTCTGGTTCCGTATGCAACCTTGCCCATGCCCACAAGAGCAGAGGACTCCCGACTGCGCTTTCTGCCTGGACGGCCAGGTGAGGACGTTTCAGCGTACGAGGCTGATCGATCAGGAGCGTATTGTCGAGCCGAACGGCTGTGTTCTTGCCCCGCGTTATGCGCCCGTGCGGAAGGTGGTCAAAGCCACGTGGTTCAAGGAGGATCCACAGGATCTCACCGTCCAGCGTATCAACGAGGACGGAACAATCCAGATCGCCGAGAACCTAAAGCACTGGCATGCAGTGGACCTGACGTACGAAGTGGACCTCATCGAGGAAGAGACCGTCGAAGGACAGGGGACCGGTGATTACTTCGTGAAGCTCCCCGCTGCCGGCGTGATTGTGAAGGCCGTGGAAGTATACCATCAGGCACCGGGCACAGAATCCTTTGAGCGAATCGAGCCAATCGGAAACACTTTCGATTCTCTCGTTTTCGACAGGCGTATCTTCGGCCGCATCCGGGCGAAGGTTGAGGTCTTCCCGCCCGTGAAGATTGGCTACCGGACGTTCGACGTCGAGAAGGGCCGGACAGAATGGGGAGGATTAACCGCTGAAACGGGCGAGCTTGAATTGATCGTTCCTAATTCCCTTCTGTTCGGAGAGGGAGACATCGTAACCTTTCTAACGTCGGAACTGCGCGCCTCTCATCGAGTGAAATTCCATCCGGGCCCGGACGATAGACTTATGTTCACGCCTATTGTCGCCATCGAAAACGTGCATGGATTCGAGCGAGGCACGCAGAGCAAGCGCTTGATAGAATACAGGGAGGGGGAGGATTTCATCATCCTTTCCGCCGACCGAATTCGCTGGCTCCGGGATAAACCCCAGGACGGTTACACGATCATGTACCGGTATCACCCGTCATTCCGTATCCAGTCCCACGTAGAAGGATCTGGCGGAATGGATCGCAGATTACCGAGGCAATACCGGGCGCGGCCGGCTTCAACGTATAACGTCAGAGGATAATATGGAAATAGAAAAAGCGGAACGATTACTGGATAAAGTCCACCTCGCTCTATCGAGGAAAGATCCTGAGTGGATGGAGAAGGCCCTGAAAGACGACGAAATGCCGAAAGGAGCCATCGAAGCAGTCGAGGCCGTCCTCCGGGCTAACGGGCTTTCTGAAATGGACGAGGAGGCGAGGCACGAACTTGCGGAGCACTGGACAGAACTCGGGTGCGCCGATTTCGCTAAACTCGTCGTCGGCGAAGATCAGATCATCGAAAAGCAGATGGAGAAGTCGAATGCCTGAACGCAATCGCCATATTGAAGCAGACGAAAGACGGAATCGGGAGCGGTTGAACTACATCAGGAAACAGAACTGGCCTAACGTCCCATGGAAAGAATTCATCCGGATGATCGACCAAGGGATGAAAGAAGAGCGCTGGTTTCAATAGCCGATCGCATTACGGAAGAGGGAGTAAACGTCGAGTTCTGGCTGACGTTCCTGCATGACTTCCGAGCAAATGAGAATTGGTTTATCTCGCTCTCGTACTGAGCCTTCGGCCATCCGTCTGACCGAAAACGAGAGCAGTCACAATCCCGATCGCTGCCACCAGCCCCACGGTCTGGACTGCGGAGGAGAAGCTTCTTCCATGCGCAGCCCACGTTGAAAAATGCTGGCAGTTCATAAAGGAAAGGGAGTAATTCAGTTTGCCGACCTGCGATATCGCATTGACCACTGATTGCGCCGGCCCGAGAGCGGGTGGGGTGCATGTAACGTGCTCGCCGTCTCGGTACTGCTCATAGCGTTTCCATTGGACACCGCCGGGCGAGTGGTCGATGACCCAATCGATGCCTTTCGAATCTCGGCCGATGAAGATACCCGTATGATGGACCATTGCCGCTTTTGTCCGGCGCAGCTCATGGCCTGACAGAGGATGGGGGAAGAGGTTCAACCCTTGATTCCGGAAGACGGACAGAAGGGTAGTGAATTCTTGCGTTGTCATGCCCATAGGAAACCATGATCGAGGGACATAATCCGACCGTCAAGCTCCCGAAATGAAACTTTCTTCTGACTCTGACAGAAAATCCGACAAAAAAGAGAAGACAATCGCCCGGAACCGGACCTTTCCTTGTGGAGGAATTCTATGATTTATCGACTGCCAGAAGACTTCATACATGGATCAAGGGATTGGGGCCAATGGGAGCGCCCCGACGGCTTCCCGGCCGATGCCAATGCTTCGAACGATTTGTGCCGGCGGATCGTCGAGATCGCCTTTCACGCGATCGCCGCCTCTCATGGAAAAGAGGGCACGCTGAATCTCGACACAGGGGACATCGAAGTCGATGCACCCGAACAACAGGCCATGGAGTGGCTCGATACCGCGATCGAAAGCGTCTGGACGGCGCTCGATGATGGGATGATACTGGCACCTCCTTTGTTGAAGCCATGAACTCTGCTCCCCCTATGATGGCATAGAAGGGCGCGTTGGCGGCTGTGCATGCGTTTTGCAGGCCCGGTTTGGATCACACGAGAGACAGTAGCGGCAATTGGCGAAGTGAAAGAATGGATCGCTCTCCGTCGGTTCGGTTTCAAACATCTCGACAACACGCTCGAAAGGGAGTGGGTGCTCCGCAAGAAGGCCACCGTCCCAGCGGCGGTCTGCGTGGTGGAGCGATGCCTTGAAGCAAGCGCGGGGAATTCCCATTTCTCCAGAGACTCTGAGTAGCCCCTTGTCGCAAGTAAGCATGCGGGCGCCGGGGTTCTTGCGGCAGTAAAGGACCAGCTTTACGTCGACGGTATCGCGGCTTACTTTCCGGAGAGACGCCGACCATTGTGAGATAAACAACGCTGTCTCCTCATCGGTGATGCCGTGGTCGTGAAACGACTCATGGTTCAACGCGCATTCCGTCACGTGCTGTAGCTGACCACGGTCAGCTACCTGCGGACAGTCATAGGTGCGGAAGATGAAATCTGCGAGCTCGCCGCTGGGATCGACGCGCCCGACGCGCTGGAAATAATTACGATCCACGACAATGGGATGCGGCTCACTCATGCGCAAAACCCCATGCCTTCATCAGCGATTCAAAGATGCTGGGAGAGAATTCGTCCTCCTTTTCCAGAAGAAGCCGCCTGAGGTCATCACCGCGCTGATCGAGAAAGCCGACGACTTCCTTCGCCGGGTTTGTTGTGCCGTAAACCATTGCCGGTTCAGCTACGACATCGACCTCGCCGAACGCGAGCTTTACCCCTTTGAAGCGGGCAGCGTCCTGGAAGGCTGCTCTTATAACGGCGGAACTCGTACGGCGCTCTCTCGCGATCGATAAGATCTCGGCCGAGCTGGGCGCATTGCGTCCGAGCAGTCGTTCGGCTTCTTCGAGAGGAAAGAGGTATTCCTGCGCGAATTTGTTCGCCACGAACTCCTTTACCTGATGAGGCTGTAGGGTCTCCGTGAATCCGGAAAGCACATCTTCCGGAAGCATATCGAGTGGCAGATCCTTCGTGCGATGGAACAGCGCATGGGCAAATTCATGCAGAAGGGAGAAATGGATGCGTGTTGGTGGTCTGTCACGGTTCAAGCAAACGAGCGACCGGGACCCAATCGTGAGCAGGAACGCATCAAAGGCATTGTCCCCACCTTTGAACGGAAGGACGGACAAGTTCGCTGCACCGTACAGCCCTTCAACAGTCTGGTATTTCTCTCGCAGCGTGCGAACTCGATCGATTACTTCTGCGAAAAGCGTCGATCGATCTCTGTCGTTGTCGGGCAAAGGACGTACTTTGGGCAGGGTCGGTTCCGGCAGGAAGTCCGCCAGGAGAGAGAACGCCCACTCAATCTCGGACAGGGTCTGGGGATCTCGCGTGGCAGTCAGTCGATACTGTAGGTGCGGAGTCTGGTACTCCGCAGATAGCAGCCACATGAGGTCGAGGTACAGGGCATCACAGAGTTTGGTTAGTTCACTGAACTGGATTTCGCGCTGAGCCGCCAGATACCCGTGGACAATGTCAACGGATAGGGAGGCTCGCTGGGCGAGGGTATTCGTGTCCACAAACCCCTTGCGGTCCATTTCGGCCTGGAGCCGCTTCCCAATCAGTTCACGGACGTTCCCTGCGGCTGCTCCTGCCATAGCACATCATTGATCTATAAAGCAAGGGGATCGTCAAGGAACAAATTCGGTCAGTGCGACCGGTTCGTCTTCGTGGACCCGAAGGATCAGGTCTGCATGGTTTCCCCTATCGGCGCCCGTAGCTCCCATCCTGACGCTCCCGATGCCAGATACAATGGGTACCGCTTACTAAAGCTCGGCGGGGCTCGGCCGGAAGAACCGTGCCAGCTGCTCCGGTTTTTGGGAGGGATCGAGCCACTCTTCAATGTCTGCGGGCTCTCAAGCGCCGGCAATTTTGGTGTTCGTATCGTTCAGGTCACTTGGTACGTTCGGCAGCGGATTGCTTTGCACTGCACTCGCAAGGCCCGTCTTGTATGTAGCTCCTCCATCCGCCGCGGTCGTGCCGGTACTGGTAATGGCTTGATACAGCGCCTGGAGAGAACCACGCAGGTCTGTCATCCACTGCTTGAGCTTCTCTCCGTCGGACACTGGTATCGAGCCGTCACCGACTTTCAACCGATCGAGATGGATATGCACCTCTTTGCTCTGTAGGTCGACGGTTAAGACCGATGTCGTGCCGTCTACCACCTCGATCTTCTTCCGGGTGTAGCGAACGATGTAACCGCTCTCGTGATGATCCTCGAAGTCTTCTGAGTCTTTCCCGAGTGCGCTTTGCGCTTCGTAGAACCGATCAATGCTGCCCTTTTCTGATGACCGGCCGGGAATGGGATAGATTTCGGTGATTACCGGGCTCTCTCGGTTGCCACCCACGAATTGCACGAGCACACGCACACCAACGCGATACCGCCCGAACCGGCCTTTGCCTTTTCCTTTCTTGATCGCACCTTCCGGGAGCGGAACGTTCGTCAGGATCTCGCCGGTAAGGAGGCGCACATCTGCAAACCCGCCCGCGTACAGCTTCTCAACGTCACCCCAGAGAGGAGGAAGAGGTACGCCATCACGTCGAAACGGATCGCCATGCGGATTGAACATGCCTGCTTTCATACGTCAAGATACCATGATATGGAGTCGTGGATCGTCTGGATCTTCAGCGTATAAACGATGCGGTTCCCATCCACAACTGAAGAGGCAAGCTGGCAGTTTGTGATTTGAGGCAGTAATCGAATAGCTTTTACCAGACGATAGAGATACGCCTCCTTCAACCAGGTCTCTTCGAGTTCGCCCGGCTTGATAGGATTTCCGTACTCGGGTATCGAAGGCAGCGACCCTTGCGGCGTGTCGATGATGTCGATAATGTTATTCGAGAGAGCCGCTTCGCCGGCGATGACGGCAAGGTCACCGTTAGGAGCGACTTCAAAGTCCCGTTGCTCGGTCAAAGCGAGATCCTCTCCAAGGATGGCCCGCTCAAGGTCGGCCGGCTGCGGAGAGAGTGGCATCTTCGCGTAAACGAAACTGTTCTGTGTCCGAGGGATCTTAACCGGGCCTTGTGGGTTGGTGGTTTCGTTAGATAGGTTGTAAGCGGCGAGGGCGGCAGCAAGGGAGCGGTCTCCGAGCATCCTCTCTGCAAGCGAGGCCCACGAATCGCCGGCCGATGCTGTGATGACCTCGAATTGGTTATCCGTTTCGGCTATTGTGATTTCGGCAGCGATCTGGATGCTCGATCGGAAGACCTCCAGCGCCATCTGATAGACCGTGTTCTCGACGACTTCAGTCCAGTCCGCATAGGGGAGCTGCGAATCCTGTTCGAGCGAGCCGACCGGCGCCACGATGAGCGCCGTCAGCTCGTCCGCAATGCGGCCCCATGTTCCCGCTGCTTCATAGGCGCGGGCCTTGATCTCGGCGAGGTTGGCCCGTGATGAGCTGATCTCAGACCGCAATTCACGTACGTCGTTTTCCGCGTCGGCGAGGCGCTCTGAGAGACTCTTCTTCCCGCGGCCGGTTGCCTCCGACACTTCTCGCTTAACGCCCTCCCATCCCTGGGAGATTGCCATTCCGTCCGCGCGAAACTGATCCGTCATGCTGTCCCACTGGTCCACGAGGCCGCGCGTTCTGATGATGGCAGATTGCATGGTGTTCACGAGCCCGAGGAGACTACCCGAGAGCTGAAGAGGAAGATGAATCGCTGATTCCACGGCGGCGATCAGTCGCGTGATGGCGTAGGAAGGGGACAGGCCTTTGAGCCGATCGAAGATATGATCCTGAACAAACGTCGCGGATTTCATATCTCGCAGCACGACGAGCTGCATTTCGAATCGGTACGTGTTCGTATCTTCTACCGAGCGGGATATGGTTATACCGTCTCGCGGCGGGGCAACCTCAACGTGGCGGTCTCTTCCATAGTCGTGGAAGATGATGGCATATTCAGCGAGCGTCTTTTTGTTCCCCATCGCTGTGGTGATCTTTGCTGCCTGCTTGTCTGATGATGCAGTGAACGGTTTGTCCGGATTCCGGATGTGATAGAGGAGCCCGACAAAGTCGTGGAACTCCATCGCTCCTGTCCGTGTCAATGAGTCGATGCCGGGGAGAGGCGCTACCTCGGAGGCAAATTCCTGAGCCCTCTCCAGCGCTGCGCTCGCTACATTCGCTGCGCTCGCTACATTCTGGGCTGTCTGCTTGATTCCGGCCATGATTCCGTCGTCGAAACTCCCAAGCAGGCTTCCGCTGTCCCCGGAGGAAGGGGGTTTTCCGGACGAGTAGATATGCATCTCACCGTTCAGTGTGATGATGTTATTGTCATTGCCGTAGTCGACCAGAGACGATCCGCCAAACGTTGGTTCGATTGAAATGCGATACCGGAACTGTTCCTTGTAGGCTGTGAGCCCCACGAGAAGGAAATACTCTCCGAGGGTGGAGGCTTCTGCTGGTAGACCATCCGCACCGCGCTCGCAGAATTCAAAACTCCAGACGTTCTTGCCCACGTCTTGAGTCTCCGCATCTGCGAGCATCGGGCAAACCTTCTCCGATTGCGCGCCGTGTGGCAGGCTGCGTGTGTGTCGCCCTACGTCCCAAAGACAATGCTCGAATACACCACCGCGATCAAGAATTACCTGATCGCACGAGCATCGCGCTTATCGAACTTCAATCCGGGATCTCGCGTCCTTGCTCTCATTGAGGGCATTGCGGCTGAACTCGCAATGGGTGACGTTGAGATGCTGCATGGATGGAAGTACTATGCTCTCAACTTCATCTACGTTGCTTTCGGTTTTGAGAGAAAGGCTGGTACGGTGTCCGTCGGAACGTTGAGGTTCGAGAACACCGGTCACACCGACCCGTTTCCCATTCCTATTGTAACGATAGACCTTTACGGACAGAAATTCGAGACCGTTGAAGCCACGTCCATTCCTGTAGGGCAGACCTACGTGGTCGTTGAGGCTCGCGCAAAGGAAATCGGCCTGGAGGGGAATATAACCCTCGCTGCGATTGATACAGCGGATGGACGCGGAACTATCTCTCCTTCGCTCACGGTAAACCGTGTATGGAATCCGTCGGCGTTTACCGGAGGTACAGACTTCGAGTCGGACCAATCCCGTGCGGCGCGCTTCAAAGAGTTTGTCGGCTCGCTGGGTCGATCTACTGTCTCGGGAATAAGAGCGGGCGCTCTCAAGGTCCAGGGAGTGGTCGGCGCCGTTGTCAAAAACAAATGGAACCCGTTTACTAACGAAACGGAAACCGGATGGGTGTCCGTCTACATCTCAGACGGCACGTCCTCTCCTTCTCCCGCGCTGATCGAAGAGGTTAGACGGACGATTGAAGGCGATGAAACCGACGAGGCGTCGTATCCCGGCTATGTTGCCGCCGGCGTGAATGTCTACGTCGGTGCGGTCCAGGTGATGGGTATTTCCTTTTCGTATTCGATGCAGGTGCTCGCAGGATCTCCGCTTTCAGACGACGAGGCCAAGGCTTTTGCTGAGGGTGAGGGCATTGCCTATATAAACTCTCTCCCTGTAGGGCAGGACGTTCGCGTTGAGATGCTTAACGCCCGGATGACCCTTGCCCATCCAGACATCTTTGATATCGACCTTTCGATTGTTTCGGACATCACTGTTCCCTCAGAATCTCTTCCACGCATTGGCGGAACAAGCGGGGGAGTCATAACGTGCACGGGCGTGACCAGGGTGGTGCCGACATGAGCATTCATGAACGGTTACCCTTCTTCAACAAATCCGGCCCGATCTACCGGGTCTTCATCGGGGATATTGAGCGCGAGGAATTGCCGACAATCACGAACATCAACGACATCAATCGTGGGGCAATCGAGAATGCAGTCGAATGGCACCGGCGCCTCCAGAAACGATCGGTCGCTGAGATGAATATTCGGGAGGCCAGAGGGTTATTCTTGCGGTTCTGGCAGGATATTCTTGGCACGCCTCGCCCGACCTCGATGACCGACGAGGATTTCGCCGACTACATGGTCCGCAAGATCCTCGCAACCGGAGTCGCAAAGCCACAGGTATTTGCAGCGATCCCAGATGCGCTTTTCGAGAAGTTCGGGTCGCGGCAACCACCTGGCGGTTTCTCGGACGTGTGCCACGCTGACGTCGGGCCTATTCCGCCTTCGGGTCCTTTCTGGGCGTCGAGTGTGGTCTCCTTTCCGCGAAATGCGATCTACGTCGTTGTCCGATCGGCGGATGTCATCACTGATGGGATCAGAACACGCCTCGATGCTGCTATGGCGGCCGGCATCGCTGTGTTTGTTGCAGTCATCCCGTGAGGTTGTTATGCCCGTTGTAGAAGTACCGCTTACCGGCAGTCAGATCAAGCTCTACAAACATGAAGCTCTGAGGAGAATCCTGGCCGAAGACCTGAATACTCTGTCCGGCGTCCACATTGGCGGATCGCAGTTGGAGATGCTGCTCACCATCGTGCGAGCTCTCATCGGGAATCAGGTCGATCCGCTTTATCTCGGGTTCTTTGGACTCTCCTTTTCCGCTACAGAAATCGATCTGCCGGCCGGCACGATCATCAATCCCGATGCAGTTTACCGGTTTGACGCGTCGACGTTTGTTCCAACCGACGAGGCCAATTGGGGCATCATCGAAATGGAATATGAGCAGCTGGATACAGACCAAGCAGTACGGGATTTCTGGGATATCGCCACACAGGAATCATCTCCGGCACTGTCCCCGACGAGGCGGGCCTACGGAATAAAGCTATTCGAGAACTATTCTACCTCGCCGGCGTTTCCTTCCGTTACGCCAGGGCGCGTTGAGCTCCTCCGCTTCAAGAAAACCGCCGCCTTCGGTGATCTATCCGAAGTCACGCTGTCGATTAACCAGAGCTTTGATCTGGTTTCGGTGGTGTCGGAACTGGCAGTGCTTCACGGTCGAGTCGATCAGGAGATCATTGATCGCACAGCGGCCGATGATGCAAAACAGTTCATCCGTGTAGCTGCCGGCGGGTACCTCGGGACACCGTGGTATATCCGTCGAGACGGAAACTATTCGTACTTTTCGGAGAGTCCGAGTGGACCCTGGCGCCCTTTCGCATAACTCCGCCTGCAGGCCCGATGGCAGGCGGAGGGATGACGGGCCATTGGGAAGGTAACGTCGGATCGGAGCGGTATGATGTTTATCCGGCTGGATCTTATTCCGTCGGCGATCGGTGGTATGCGGTGGCCCAGCATCTGGACTCGCCGAATTGCTATCCAGTCGCGACCAGCTGGCTCAATGGTGCCTTTGGGTACTACTGGTGCGGTGAGTTCGTATCTGCTATTATCTGTACATGGGGAACACACTGCGACCACTACTATCAGACGCGGTATGACGTGTACGAATTTCGGCCAGCGGAGTGGCAGATCCAGACGGGCCAGCTTTTCGACCCGCTTAACCCGAATCATGGATGGATCTATCGATACAGTGAATGGAGAACAGGCCAGCTTTGGTCATAAGGAGACAAGATGAACGCACAGGAAATTGCAAGAGCGATCACCTCGATCGCATTTCAGAAGCAGACGCAAGAACAGAAGTCGTTGCAGGATGCTCAGAACGAAGCGACCGAGATTGTCGAGAAGGTCATGGAGAAGGCCTCTTCGCTGGCCGCTCAATACAGGACGTCTTCAATGGTCCTCTTCCAGCAGATTCTCTCACAGGCTCAGTACATGATGAGCACGGGAGCGAAGAGCGAGAAGGCCGTGAACGACGCTGCGGCGCTCGTTGCGGCCACGCTGGCCAAAGCACAGGAGCTTGAGAAGAAGTACTCATGAGTTGCTGCGGTGAGTTCAAGGCGCCGCTGCCGGAGCCGAAAGGGAGCTTCAGCCTTCTCGATGCTGCCCGAGCGGCCGTCCGCGGAGAGTTCGCCGCCGATGACGTGGTGAAGCAACGCGAAGAGATCTGCTATGGTTGTGAACGGCATTTCGCAATGACCGACACGTGCTTTGAGTGCAGTTGCTTTATGCCGCTCAAGCGCATGTTCTCGGGTGCCCGCTGCGATCTCGGGAAGTGGTAATGGCTATATCGCCAAAGCTCAAGATTCTCGTCTATCGTCCGTTTGAGAGCGCGCCGGCCGAATTGCCGGTTAATCTCCTATCTCGGGTAGAATCAACCCGAGGGATGAACGGCGGAACGATTGGCCTGACCTTCAGCCCTGGGATGGAGTCTGGGAAGGGGCTCCGGAGCATGTCGGAATTGCTGCCAGACCAGTCGGTCGTTCAGTTGTTAGTGCAGCGCAAGCCGAACGAAAAGTTCAGGCAGCTGAACATCGGTTATGTGGAAGACGCCTCTTCGACCATATCGGCCACGGGGCAGGCACGCTTCAACCCGACGATCAAGTCTCTTGATCAGAAACTTAAAACCCAGACTCTTTTCATAGACGCGCCGGAAGAGGGAATGAAGGGCCAGCCCGACTCCAACCTTCCGGGCTCTGCGTTCGAGAGGAACTGGATCCAATTCGGGGAGGCCTTTCGGGAAACGTCGTCGCTCAAGCGTCTCCTGACCGGAGTCTGGGACTCGTTGATATGTGAGATGATGAATCCAGAATCGGTCGGTGGCTATCGTGTGGTGTTCGGTGGCCGGCGCCTCGTCAAGAAGAGCAGTGAGGCTGACGGTTTCACGGGCCTCATCCCGCCCGAGACCGCCTACAGTGATGGGTTCATCCACGTTTTTTCATTCATGCAGCAAAACCGGTTTGGTTCCACGCCGAACATGTACCAGATCCTTACAGGGCTGGTGTCTCCGCCCCTGTATGAATTATTCTCCGATCCGCTTGAGGGCGAGGGGCTCCTTGAAGGAGATTCCACCTATCGGGTGGTGCAGAATGAAAGCCCCTTGATCTTCCGGAAGACCCCGTTTGACGTTTTCTGGACGGCCGCCGGAGAATACAAGACGAGTATGTCTGTTCCGGTCGACGCAGTGAAGCGGGTCACCAATCGCACAATTGGGGCCGATCTTTTCTCGATCGTGCATGTCGGATCGGCCATGTTCGAGAGAGATGGAGGCAATACGCTCATTCATCGCCCGATGTACCAGCCGTACTTGATTGCGCGCTATGGTTACCGTGTAATGAAAGTCATCGTGGAAGGCCTGGCTCCGACTCAGTCGAGAACGGAAGCAAAGCAGGGCGAGGCCGTGCAGAAAGCCTCGCAGGGCTTCCAGGACATCCAGAAACGACTCTTCACGCTGTTCCTCGGTGGAGAAGACGGGACCGTCCCGCTGCGTAACACACAGTCCTCAGTCGAATGCACTTTTGATTTTTACCGCGTGGGCGACATCCTCCGCTTTGAGCAACCTGACCCGGATTATGGAGACGTCGGCTATGCGCACACCGTCACCGACGTTTTTGATCTGCGGTCGAACTCTGCAACCTCAACCGTTTCCATGAAATGGGTCGATCGAAAGTCATGACCGATTCCCTGAGCGAGGGGATTATCTCTTATGGTATTTCTCGGGCCGTATAATCCGGAATACATAGAGGTGGAAGCGATGCTGCAGAATCTATCAGCCATTCATGGCGAAGTCACGTTCACCTCGTCGATGGTTCCAGTCGGCGATGACATCCTGCCAGCAGGCACGACCATCCTCTTCTTTATCATACGCGTAAACGACGCGTTCGACGGAGACGCGTCGCTTGTGATCGGTGATGCCGTTGATCAGGACCGCTTCAGCGATGGATCTCTCGTTGATCTCAGTCTCCAGGGTATCTACGAAATCACAGTCGCGGCAACTCTGACGGAAACGGCCCAGGTGCGGGCGTACCTCTCTTCTTCCGGAGCAACCCAGGGCAGCGCAGAAATCTGGGCGCTTGTGCGCGAGAACTGAAAAAAACCGCGTCCGATAAAATAAAATCATCCATTCTCCGGGCATGCTCTTTCACCAGGCATGCGAGATTGTAAAAGCGGAGCCGCAGAAGGACTCCCTGCGCGTTATCATTCGCGCCTCTACCGACACGAAGGATCGGCAAGACGAAGTCGTCCTGAAGAGCGCATTTTCGCAGCCAGAAATGATCAGGCAGTTCGGGCGAGAGGGTTACTACGACTACAACCATCTGACTGATCTCTATGATCAGCATATGCGAAAGGCCGGTCCTGCCGAATGGGCTGAGATCCAGCTCCAGAAAACAAAAGCAATCATTGGCTATCCGGATCAATCGCAGCCGATCGAAGTCAGATCGGACGGCGTATATTCCGTTGGATACCTGATACCTGGCAATGAGTTCGTCAAAGAAATCCGCAAAGGCCTTGAATCGGGCTGGGGTGGATGGGGCGCGAGCATCTCAGGAACAGCCCATTCGAGTAACGTCGAGAACGGTAAAATCAAAGCAATCACGCTTCGCAAAATCGCTATCTGTCCTCTTCAAGAGGCCATCAATCCCGACACCTCCGTGTCTCTCGCGAAGTCCTTCGCGCTGACTGACGTTCTCCAGGGACGCGTCGAAAAATCATCCCTCGTTGAAGACGTCATCCCTCAAACGTTAGCCGACGTCGATTCACGTAGATTGCGCATCCTCTGGGATGCCTACATGAACTCGGATCGGTTCATCGATCTCGTGGCAAGCGAACTCGTGGCGGCCATCAATGCGGGCCTTTTGCGCATCGAATTCGATGAGATTGCCAATTTTCTCGGCCAGCGCTTCGCCATCGATCCAGCAGATGCCCGCGACGTATCGAACAAAATTCTAAGGAACATCAATCTGTGAGGAACAACATGAGCTGGAAGGATCTGCTTGTAGGCGTGCTGAAAAGCAAAGCCGCTGAAACCCAACCACCGACAGAGGAGGATCTCAAGCAGATCGCCACTGAAGTCGGAACCAAACTGGTCTCTGGCGAGCTGGAGCCAACGACAGAAGTCATCAAGTCCTTCGTGAAGACGAAAGGCCTGTCTGATGAGGACGCCAACGATTTCGCCGAAGAAGCGCTCTCTGCGTTCTTCGAAGTGGATGACTATTCTAATCCGGCTCCAGTCCAGAAATCGGAAGGCGCGGGTCAGGAGACGGGGACCATTTCGAAGGCCGACTTCGATGAGCTGAAGAGCAGCGTCGACGTAATCGGAAAGGCGGTCGTCCACCTCATGCAGAAATCATCGGTCTCGAAGAACCTCGAAGGTGAAATCGAGAAGCTGAAAAGCGAACTCATCGCCATCGGTGGCCAATCGGCCGATCCGAAGAAGCCCGTCGAGCATGCACAGGATAAACCCGGAGTGGGCGGTATGGACCGAAAGGTCATCAAGTCCAAGCTCCTTCAGGGGCTCAACGCCGGGAAGGTAACTCTCGGAGACATCGGTGTCTTCGACATCCACAACGAACTGACCCAGCAAGCGCAGGCCTATCTGGCCGAGGTCAAGTAAGGAGAGCCAGGAAGAATGCAACGAAACATCGAAGAACTGCTGGAGATCAAAAAGGCCTTTGAGGCTAACCCCGGCATTACAGACATTGCCCAGCTGGTCGACGGTCCTGCACTGTCGATGGTGCATATCGACACTATCATGTCGGGCATCGTTTCGACCGACGAGGATTTCACGTTTATCCGTGATCTACCTAAAGTTTCGGTCGATCAAGTGGTTGCGCAGTATAACCAGATCAAGAGTCACGGTGGTTCGCGCTACTGGCGTTCGTCTCACGTTACCAGCTCGGGCGATCCGAAATTCAGCGACGCTTACATCAAGCGTCTCTTCGACGAGATGAGCTACCTTGCTGAGGGATTCGACTTCGACCGCGTCATCAAGAAGACCAACAACATCGCTGACCCGGAAGTCGTGCAAGCGACCTCCGCCATGCGACGCTTGCTTGAGGGCGTATCGACGTCTGTCTGGCATGGCGACAAATCCACTTTATCAGTGGAAATGGATGGCCTGATCAAGAAGACGGCCTCGCTCGGTAGCGAGTTCGTGATCGATTGCCGCGGCCAGTTGCCGACTCACGACATGATTGCCTTTGCGGCCAATCAGATTCGTACGCGCTACCGGGGCCACGCTAATGGCTTCTACATGCCGTTCGGCACGAAGTCCTTGTTTGATCAGGCGAGCCTGGGTGATAAGCAGTACATCTTTGCTGACATGGTCGCCAACCAGGATGGCATCACAGCCGGACGTGTTGTCCGCGGTGCGCGCGTTACGGCGGCTCACAGGCAGCTGATTGAATTCCGGCCCGACATGTTCCTCGACATCTCGGATCTCTCAGTCCCGACGGACTGGAATCGGTCGAACGACACACAGGTGGAAGCCGCAGTCGGCGACAATCCTCCGGATATGCCGACGATTGCTGTCGCCGCGAGTGCGTCCGTTCCTGGATCTCAATGGGCCGCCGGGGACGCAGGCACAGTTGCGTATCGCGTGGTCGCAATGTCAGAAGGCGGTTCGTCTATCGCCTCGGCTCAGGCCTCTGCGACCGTCGCGGCTGGCGGTGCCCTGACCGTGACGATCACTCCTGCTGTAACCGGCGCACCCGCTGAGGCGTTCGCGATCCTCCGCGAAACGAAACCGGGCAACGGCGACTTCCGGCTTGTTAAGCGTATCAGCAAAAGCACTTCGCCGACGACGGTGTTCGTGGACCTGAACGACGACCTTCCCGGTACGGCTGTCGGTCTCCTGGGTGACTTCAATGCTCGCGGTGTAGGTGACGAGACGTCGACGATCCAGCTGGCAGAACTGATGCCGCCGATGAAGACGCTCTTTCCGCCTGGCATCAAGAAGATGCGTCTCCATGTGGGCATGATCGAGTGGTATTGCGTGGTGCAAAACAAGGCGCCTCAGAAGTTCGTGGTTTTCAAGAACCTGCCCATTCAGTAGGGGGAAACCCGGCCAGCGGCCGGGTTTTTTATTACCTATGGAATCTCTCCAAAACGCATTCAAACGGGGCAAGTTCGTCCGCACCGAATATCGCCTACAGCAGATTGCCGGTAACGTTCAGGCGCGCTTTCAGGGGGAGATTGAAGACTCATGGCCCTCCTGGTGGGGACGGATGGCGCTCTCCACAGGACAGGGCGGTGGCGGCGGTATCCTGATTCGTCGGGTGGCCGGCGGATACCGGGTCTTCTACGCGAATATGGGGCGCTACAATTACCTGGCGGTGATCGAGAACGGACGTGGAGCCTATTCGATCAAGGACGCCCTCATGCGTTCGCCGAGGACGCGCAAGGGGCAAACGGGCCGGTACATCGTGATCCCGATGCCTGCGAAGGCGGATAACGAATCACCCGTCCTCAAGCGGAAAGGACTATCGCTCGATGCAGAGGGAAAGACCCGAATCACTTACAAAGGCATGCAGCCCGGAAGCAGCGGCACGGTGAGAATGGCTCAGAACGTCAAGGGCGGGAAAGTGCAGACCGCCAGCATGAAGTTCGTCGTTGTATCGGAGCGCAGCAAAGGTTGGATCTATCCGGCCATAAAGGCACACCCCATCTCTCAGAAGCTCCAGGCGGAAGTCGATGAGATATTGCCCAACGATTCTCGTTTAAAAAAAGCGATCGAGGCGGACGTCTCCGAACTCATCCGCCGGAACCTTGGCGGAAAGTGAATCCCCGATTTCTCTTATCGGCTACGATCTCTGCATGAACATTCTATTTCAGATCGTATGGTTTTTCGTCAAAACTCTCATTCCGCGTAAGAAAGAAGAGCACAAGGTCGCCGACCTGGCGGGCCGGATGCTGGTGCAACTCAAGCTCGCCCGTTTCTTTGGACGTGTTGCGCTCGTCTTTGCCGGCGATTCGAATGCTGCCGGCTTCCGCCCGAAACGCTTCATGTCGGCCTTTCGCTCGATCGCATGCAATATCGCCATCGAAGGGACGACGGCAGATCAGTGGTGCGAATTCTTCATGTCTTCCGAAGGGAAGACAGTCCGTGAAGCAATGGGCGATGCGATCGTCGTATGGTCGATCGGCGGTAACCACGTTATCCAGAAGAAGATGGATATAGCGGCGGGTGCCTTGAGAACTCTTCACGACTTATTCCCGGATTCGTATAACATCGTTGTCCCGACGCTGCATTATTCGCTGCTCGGCATTGTCGGTGTAACGGAAGAAGAAGGGCGCGTTGGAGTGGCACAGGTCAACGCCGTGATTAAGAACCTCTGGAAGGAGAAAGCGATTGATCTGGTCTCGCCCATCGAGCAGACCAGCGGGCTACCGTTTTCACTGTTACTCCGAGATCCGGTCCACTACGGCGATGTCGCTCGCAAGGCCTTGATCGAGGCCATCCGAGGAGTCACTGGCGTACGATGAACCGAGAAGGCCTGCAAACCATCCGCTCCATCATCAAGGCGAAGAGAGCCGAGATAGGAGAGACCCATCATTGGGCGACCGGTGCCTTTCGGAAAACCTCCGACGGCTGGCAGAAAGTCTCGCAAAGCCTCGACAGCTTTAATCGCAAGGATGCGCTCCAGCAACGCCGCCGAGAGCGAAATCGCGAGAACGCACGACGCCTTGAACACCGTGTTTCTGTTCTTCAGGAGTGGGCCGACGATCCCGAGAAAGCGGCAGAGGCCTGGAAAGGTTATCCGGAGGTTCAGAGGTTCGGCGCCGCTGCGGCCGTAAAGGCAGAACTCAAGCTCGCAAAGAAACTGCTTCGCCACTACAAGCTCGATCGATCGGCTGAAAACAAGGGGAAGAAAGAATACCTCGAGGACATGAGGGACATCCTCCGCTCGGAGGCAGAGGACCGCGTTCGCGGGCGATACGCAACCATCATTGATCGGATGCAGGAACGGCTCGATGAATTGGACGGCCGCGAAGTCGAACTGACAGAGGAAGAGGCCATCGAGCGCGAAACCCTTTCGGACAAGATCGAATCCGCCGAAGCCCGAATGGAATCGGCCGTTGAACGCGAGCTGGTCCGTGTTGACTCTATGATCGCCGGCATGGATCAGGAATCCCTCGAAAGACAGGTAGATCGAGTCTTCGCTCGTGAGAACTCCGGACCATTGGGCAAGCTCCTCGTTAAGTATCCGAACGAGGCTCGCTACGATGATGTCAGCAAGCGACTGAAGACGATCGAAAGCGAGAGGCGGGAGGCGAACCGCCGCAGGCAGTCGATCGGAAAGCGTCTGCGTATTCAGCGAAGCGGGATCGGCCAGACCGTCTTCACCGTGGTCAAGGCCCGGCCGGTAAAATATTTCAAGCGTATTCCTACAGGTAACCCGAAACGGCCCTGGCGATACTTTTACAACGAAGATGAGTGGAAGACTTACGAGAAGAAGCAGAAGATTATTCAAGCGGCCGTGCAGGAAGCGCGTGAATCACCACATGGTCCGGAAACGATCGGCGATCTCACCGTTGACGTCCATGGAAAGGCCATCGTCGTACGGGGCGAAACGAAGAAGCACGTCGATCTGCTACGCAAGATCCGCGAAACCCTCGGCATCGGCGGATGGAACGATGCTCTAAAGGCGTGGGTGTTTCCGGGAAGTAGGCGAGCGGAAGTCGTCCATTATCTCAAAGAAGGGTTGCTCTCTCGCTCTGCCCCCTTGCCGCCAGTGGCGGATTTCGTTCGTGAATCCCTCGGGCCGGCCGCGGATAACGAACAACGTAAGCTCCCCTTGTGGGCGGTCGATCAGGAAGAAGCTCAAAGGCTGTTTGCTGCGACAGGCCTTGACTTGCGCGGTTATACGCACGTCCTTGAGAATTATGCCTTGAAGCATATTGTGAAAGAGCATGGAAACGCCGCCACTGAGGCTTCGAGGGGACAGACCGGCATTACGCCCGACGACCTTGCGCTCATTCCCGAGATACTCCGGTCACCGGATTCGGTAAGGCTTTCAACGACCTCGACGGGGATCGGCCTTCCCGCTATCATCTACGAGAAAAAGATCGGAGGGAAAGTCACGTTCGTTGAAGAAGTGCGAACAGGGAAACGAGAGCTTGTGCCGAAAAGCATGTATAAGGTCGGCGGGGGCGAGTCGATGGACCCAGAAGGCCCCCCGCTCTTTACGTCCGAAACCACTCCCCCACCTGCATCCAATATAGACCCGATAGGACCCGAACGTCAAGCCGAAAAGCCTGGAGCCGACGTGGGATCTTCCACTCTGGGAGGACGGAAAGCCATACAGGAGGCCATTGCGGAGGTCAAGGAATCCCTTGCTCCCGCTCTGGCCGACCTGTTCGGCCCGGTGCCAGCGGTTCCCGAGAAGACACTGAAGCCCGGATCAGAAAAGGAAATCCGTGACGTGGCTGTGGATGATTACCGGTCCGAGCATTACCGGTTCGCTGATACCGGTTACATCGCTGGCAGCCGCAAGGAGGCCGCAGCGTCTATGATCCGCCGAGCTGCGCGGGATGGAAAACAGGTGGCCGTTGAGCACATCGATTGGTCGGATCTGGAGAAGAATCCCAGGGAAGCGGAGAAGGTAATCGTCAAAGCCCACCTGTTCGGCGAGGTGGATTGGAGCGGCCTGAAGGAGAAAGGAATGGAGCCAGCGGCCGGATTTCTCGTCAGCAAGATCTATGGGACTATTCCAAAGGCGCCAGCCGAGTCCACGCCGGCAGCTCGCTATTTCTATACCAAAGCTCTCGGTGATCTGCGGTTGCGCATGGAATCCAGACGGACCGTTGCCGAGGTCCTCGAAACGCTGGAGGAGATCCGCCAGGAATTTTCGGGAGCCACGTTATCCGAAGAAGAGCAGGCCGAATATGATGCTATCACGAAAGAATACCAGGAAACGACCCGAGGATGGCAGGAATTCCAACGCTATCGAGATGCGTCCTGGAAGAAAGTCCAGGACATTCAAAAGCAGATCTATGACTACGAGCGCGTCCGTCGGCGCCGTCGCGGGAAGCTAACTCCCGAGGAGGAACGTGACCTTGCAAGACTGAACGCTGCCAGAGATCAGGCCAGAGAGGATCATATCAATGATCCGAAGCTCAAGGAACTCAAGGCCTTCTATGAAGTTACGGCCATCAAGGATGGCCCCACTACCTACTTTACATCGCCATTTCGAAAGCAGCGGGCAGAGATTATGGAACGGGCCGAGAAGGTCAAGAAAGCTGCTCGAGAAAGGCACATGCAGACCGAGCTGTACAAGACATGGGCTTCGCTTGGCAGCGATTTCTTTACAACAATTCACTTCCGTCGTAACCCAAAATCTGCATTTGCCCGACACGTTACTGCGGCGAAGAGCGGTAGTATTCGGGACTGGTCGTGGATGGAAAAGGGCAAGAAGGCCGTAAAGCAGCCCACGAAGGAGAGCGTACGGTTCCAGCTGAAGGTGGCTGAGAATTTTGACCGAAAAGGAGGGCGACCAGTCACCGTATCCTCCACCAAAGAACTCAAGGAGACGTTCCGGCTAAGGGACATCCAATCAGGCAATTGGGTATTGCGTGACATGGCATCGGCACAATTTCATACGCAAAAGACAGCCGAGTCTTTCGCCGATCTGGCAGACATTCTGCAAATAGATGATCATGACATTTCTCTGGGCGGAGAACTGGCGATGGCATTCGGTGCGCGAGGGCGAGGAGGGAAGTTCGGGCCGGCTCCCGTAGCGCATTATGAAACCGTCCATCGTGTCATCAACCTCACGAAGATGGGCGGCGGAGGCTCTCTCGCACATGAATGGTTTCACGCTATGGATAACCTGATCGCAGCGAAGGAGGGCAAGGACTGGAGTGAGTTTGCCTCTGACAAAGCAAAGGATATCAAGCATCCGCTCGTGCGTGAAAAATTCAGCGCCCTTATGGATACGATCCTTTCGGGGGATGTTCCTGAGACTACCAGTGTCCCATATACGCCTGAAGACGTTCGCGACGCTCCCACGAATATCCGAAGACGGTTCGCCAATCCCGAATCCATGACGCCAGAGGAGATGATCCGGCAGGTGAGAGAAAGCTTGAGACTCGACGAACTCGAAGGGAAGGCGTTCAAGCAAATGACGAAGTACGAGAAGAAGAGAATCCGCAACGGTCGGCAGTGGATCGGGCTCGTGGCAGCGTATTTCGGCAAGAATCCCGCCGGAGGATCTCTGGCTGTGCCCACCGGCAAAATGCTCTCCTCGTTTGTTGCGGAGGCGCGCCTTCTTGACAGCGGGAAGAAGACGTACTGGTCGTCGGAACGCGAGTTGGCCGCCCGCGCATTCCAATCCTACGTCGAGGACAAACTGTCTGGAAGCGGCAGAAGAAATGACTATCTATCGAGCATGGCGGATAACCTCTTCTACCGCTCCGAAGGCGTTAAGCCATTTCCGGAGGGAACCGAACGGCAGAGGATCAATCGGGCCTTCGATGAACTGTTCGCGGCTATGAGGTCAAGCGGGTATTTCAAAGAGATGCGGCAGTTCGGGAAATCATTCTTCGCACGGATCATCAAGAGCGAACGGGCACGAAAAGCCGGTTGAGCAGGAATCGGTTTACGTTCGCCATGTAGGGCCTGAAATGTCCTTCAACCAGGTGACCCGTGGTCGGCCCCGCCTGTAATAGGAGGGGTATCATTTTCCAGTCCATTCAGCAGACGACTGGTTGGCTATCCCCTGAATGCTGCAAGCCAAGGTAGAGGGCCGATTCAATGATCTGCTTGATGGATTCGCTACAGTGGACGATGCGCAACTGATCCAAGAGGGTCTTGCCCCTGATGGCGATCATCTTGCCGAATAGAGCATTCGAGAAAGAGCTGTTTATCGAGCGGACATCCGAAAAGTCAAATACAATGATATCGCCATGTTCTAATGCGGGCACGACCCTTCCTTTCATGAAGTCGAAGGCCTTGTCCCCGTTTGTGCAAATACGACCAAATTCGTCGTACATTCTGAATTCAGTGACCATCAAAGATCCTCCCGATTCCATCGACATGACCGCCGATGCCGATCTCATTTTTCTTTTTCGTCAGTTCGACAAAGAAATTTCGAATAGCAGAACGCTGGATTTCAATAGAACACAGGGTTCCCTGGAAGCGAGCGTTTTTTCCAAGCGGGCGGACCCCACGGCCAGTGGAATAAATGCCGGTTCCTGAGACAAGCAAAAACCTTCCCCCATAATCCTCGGCTATATGCTTCAGGAGAGTAAGGCCGACGCCAGCATTGGACGAGTCCCCCCATCCGCTAGCTCCAAAACGAGACGATACCTCTTTTTGCATTGCGTAGGAAACTGCCTCGGTGTCGGGGGTGGAGGCAGTGACTGTCGTGGATCCACGTCTAACGAAGCTTTCCTTTATCCCGCAGCCGGGATCAGCGATGGCAATGGCAGTGAACTGCTCGTAGCGTTGAGCCATACAGAACCCGCGCGCAAAGGCATGCTGGACAACGTTGTTGCCCAACTCTGTCACTGCATAGATCACCTGGTCAAAGGGGCTCGTCTCTCCCGTATCGCCACTGTCCGCAAGGTGGGGGAAGAGGCAGCCGGCGATGCGCTCGGCGATGTTGTCAACCGAATCGTCATCTTCTCCTCCGATTCCGACAAGCGGAACAAAGCGCTTCCCTTCAGGGCGTCGATGGAATGATTCGTTAAGCTCAATGCCACAATGCTCGAAGAAGTCCATCCTCTGGAGGTATGTGAAAGCATTACTCCTCATGACGGATTGGTCAATGGAGACCTTCTTGCCATTGTCCATCCATTTGTAGATTCGTGTGATGAGGGCAACGATCCCGACCGGCTCCAAAAACGAACATTCTCCCAGGTCAAGAACAACATTACTGAATGGTTCCTGAGGGGAGAGAATCCCCAGCAGGTTCTCAATGGAACCGCTAACGACGCGGGAGGGAACCTTGATATGGACGGACATTTCTATCACCCTGTCTTGTATCCATGATTCTGTCAATCCTTTTGAGTCGCTCCACCGATAGACGGCACTATGCGATAGTGGGGCGTGCTCCTCGTCTACACGACGCCTCCCGACCTCATCGTACTGGCCTGGCTGGAAGTACACCTACCGCCTCTGCTTGCAGCTCGGGGCATTTCTGCGCGGATCATGCTCGGGCACCCGCTTTTCACCGAGGAGCCCCACCAATCTGGTGTAGACGCACAATGGCCTGCCCTCGGCGTAGAACACCCACGCGACATCACCGATTACACTATCGGCAGCGGATTCAATGAGTTTTCTCCGGGCGCTGATTTTCAGGGAGTCCTGAACTCCCTGCGAGAGATCCCGCAGTATCGCCGATCGGCGCCTGATTCCGTGCTCGATCAGCTCTCGCGTGCGCGCAAAGTTCAAAAATGGCATCACCACGTTAGGTCCGAGGTGATCATCGCTGGCTTCGCCTCTGGCGGCACCGGACGGGCTACGCAGCGCATCATGTATGAGATCGTCGAAGGGCTCATCCCGGCGATGCAGCATGATATTCAAGAACAGGTTCATGGGGTGAAGGTGCTGCCTCAATCAGATCACCAGACTCACCTGACGAGCGACCAGTTCGCAACGCAGATGTGGGGTTTTGAGATACCCCTCCAGATATCTCAGGTACGCCAAACGTTCCGCGAAAAACCCACTCACCCCTTCACCGATAAAATCAAGTTTGATATCCATTTCTCAGGCTCTCGGACGCAGTTCGGTCCCACGAAGGGCATGTTCGATTTTGGAGCGGGAGGATCAAGTGGCAGCGACGACTGAAGACAAAGCTCCGGCGAAGGGTAGTAAGAAGCCTCCGAGCATGGATGCGTTTCTCGCCACGCAAAAGGGGGTAACCCCTACGCTTGAGGCACTGTTCAAATCCCGCGCACGCCATGCGAAGCCCGAGCAGTACGACGAGATCTTTAAGGGGCTCTGGAGGTAAGCATGGGCATTCCTGCTGTCAGTTTTCTCGGGCGGTCGTTTCGAATTCCTGGTTCGCGTGCGGCTTTCCGGACTCAGCCCGGCGAGTCGGGCATAAGCCCCGAGTTGAACACACTTATCCTGATAGGTGAGTCGGATAACGGCTGGTTCCACGGAACAGAGACCTATGCCGAAGGTCAGCGGTTTATGGAATTTGGCACGTTTGCCGAGGCGAGAGCTGTTCTCCGATCGGGGACTCTGCTTGATGCTATCAAGGCAGCATTTGCTCCGTCGAAAGACGAGCGTTTCGCGGCCGGGCCGCAGCTCATTCGCGCTTTGTGCGTATCGAAAAACGTCGCGGCGACCGCAAACATTCCCCATGATGGCAGCGCCACCTACGTAGCCACGCATGTCGTTCCAGGGCCTTACGCAAACGATGTGCGCTTCCGCGTGTCCAATGCGGGAGAACGTCTGGAAGTCATTACCCCGGAAGGCTCGAACACGGCCTCTGGACTCAATGCTGTCGACCTGACCCTCCTTTACACTGGCGACGCCGCAACAGCGGTCTTCGCGTATGACGGAACAACTTTTACGGTTACGCTTACCGGCCAGTCCGATGGTACTGAAAGCCTTTCAATCGCGACCAAAGAGGGTTGGACCATCGGCGATCTCGCTGAACGCATCAATGGATTCTCCGGTTATACAGCCACGATCGAATCGAATCCCGACGTGAAGGTCGCTGACCTTGACCATTATAGCGCTGTCGATGCGAAGAGCCTCGTTTCTATTCGAGCACAGCTGGCCCGCCAGATCAAAGCACTTTTCGATTTCGGCAATATCGCAGTCACTGTAACCGGAGCGAGAAAGAAGCTCTCCGATCAGCTGTCTTTTCAATTCCTCTCGGGCGGTGCGACCGCGGCTGCCGATCCGGCCGACTACCTGACGGCCATAGATGCAGCGTTCGATCGTCTGTCCGGCTTCTATGTTAACGTATGCACACCCATAGCGGCCGTGAACGCCTATCTGTTCGAGCGGCAAAAGCACGGGATGACTCCCGACGGCTCGAATGAGCGATTTGTCGGTGGCGGTGCGGCTACTGCTACGGATTTCGCTACGCGCTGTGCTGACGCTAAGGCAATCAACAGCGAAGGTGGCGTGTACGGCGGAGTACCCGTTGAGCTGTACCGGGCCGACGGCCTTACGAAGAAGATCTTTGACCCGTGGATGCTCGCTGTTCTGCATAACGCAGGAAAAGCCGCGACAAACGTCCGTGAGAGCATGCTCTACAAGGATCTCAACGTTCTGTCTCTGCCGGAAAAGCTCACGTCGACGCAGCTCAACAAAGCGATCGATTCGGGGCTCCTCGTTGCCGACCTGAAGCCGGACACCGGCGCCGCAAAGATCACGCTGGATTGCACGACCTACCAGAAAGCTGACTTGATCCGGAACAAAGCTCAGACGATGTGTCTCGGCCTTGCCCTCGTCAGGGATTTCCGGCTCTGGCTCCAGAATCAGTATCTGGGCGAAACGCCGACTGACCCTGATGCGTTCGACGGATCTTTCACCGACGCCGACATTCGGACGGCCGTATCTAACCGCTTCCGGTTCACTTATGTGGAGAGGAACGGATGGCTAACCCGGAATATCTATACCGGTGAAGCGGCGTTCGATCAGAATTTCGAGATTCTCCGGGATGGCAATGTGATCTATTTCAAGTTCGCAGACGGCAATCTCGTCACCTCGCTCGATTTCATTTTCTCGCTTCTGAACCTTGGAGTGGTCAGAGGTTCGAGTACGGGAGCATAACCGATGACACCTGCCGAAATCAAGAACCCCGATGTCCTGACTGGATGCGATGCTCGCGTGAAGGTGAACGGGGCCATCGCCGGCTTCCTCAAGAATATCCAGCTCAGCGTGAACGTTAACCAGCAACCAGTAGAAGCTGTCGGCTACTTTAAGCCGCGAGGATTCAAGGCGACGCGTTGGAGCGGTGAGTGCACAGCGGAATTCCATATCCTCACGGTGAAGCAGGAAGGTGTGGTGGCATTACCCACGGATACGCCTGAAGAGGCCTCTCGACCATACTTTATCGAAATCGTTCAACCGAGTACGGGGAAGCGTATTGCGAATGCTATCGCTATCATCAACACGAAGGATTTCACTATCTCAACGAACGAACTGTCCGGCCGCCGGTGTGGGTTTGTGCTGCAAGACCTTTCCGAGCTTGAGGGCTTTAACTGATTTTATCGGACGCGTGAGACGTTTCTCACGGAATCCGATAAACGAGGATAACCATGACCATCCTGAATCCGGATAAACGCTTTACGATCAACGTGGGAGGGATGGTCTTTTTCGGATCATATCCCACACCACGAGTTGATATCGAGATCGACGTTGCGGTTGCTCAGAAGCTGAACGGACTCAAGCAGGAGCACGTGCCAGACGAAACGTACCTCTACGCGCTCATCTGCGTGACGCTTAACCGCGTGATTGAGCGGTGGCCGAAAGAACTGGAGCAATACGCGGGCCACATCGAGGACTGCTTTGACACGGAACTCGTTCAAGAGATCTACTCGGAATACAGAAAGAGCTTTAACGACTTCCGGGCCTCGTTAAAAAAAAATGGCGACCCCGCAAGCGCTCTACAGCGAGGAAGTGATCCAGGACCTCTGCCTGATGCAGGAGTTCAAAATACTCCCGAACGGACAGACGCTCCTCGATCTGTGGCCGGAACAGAAACGCTTTTTGCTGATGGCGAGAGCGGTCCACGGAGATCTGAGCCAGATCTATCAGAAGGAAGCAGCCCGCATACGCCTGGAGGTCGTCGACTCCGCAGAGCCCATCGACCTCATGCCTGAGGGCATGGCTGTAGATATGGCCCGACTCGGGCTCAATCCTTTTGTGGAAGCAGACGAGCGTAAGAGAAGGGAAGTCGAGAGGTTACGCCGGCAGTCCATAGGTTCCTAAATGTCGGCATCCGTCTATCTGCTTGTACGCTTAAAATGCTTGCCAGGTCTTGCACAGCGGGAACCTTGTACCAGATGCGTGTAGCTGGTGTGAATAGAAAAAGTTATACATCGACAGGAAGTACAGGGCGATACTTTTCGTAGGAATGTTGTTATGCCCGCAAACCGCAGATCCCATCACCCCATAGTCTTCAAACGACACCGCCTGCTGCTGGAGTTGGTGTTGGCCCTGGGAGGCACAGCTCGTTACAGCGATTTTGAGAAGTTGTTATTCCTTTACTCAATCGAAGGAGGAGAGGACCGGCATTATGATTTCGTGTCTTTAGCACAAGGCGTCCATTCCTTCACTTCGAAAGCCGACCAGAGAAAGCTCTTGGAGCGCAATTTATTGGCGTCTGATGGAAACACGATCATGTTGACCGAGGATGGTGAACGGATAGCGAGGGAACGAATCCACAGGGATCTTCCCGTTTTCGTGCGTGAGCAGTTAGGCACAGGTGTTTACAGGAGGTTGCCGGAAAGGAGCGGGTCTGAGACCACTAATACGCGATTTTTCCGAGGCCTTGGAGCTGCCAGCAAAGCAGAGAGAAGGGAGTCTCGATCGTTATTGACTATTGGTTATGAAGGGCAATCGCTGGAAGCGTATCTCAACGCACTTCTTGATTCACAGGTAACGATCTTATGCGATGTCAGGAAGAATCCTCTAAGTCGCAAGTATGGGTTTTCCAAACGAATTCTACAGGAAGGGTGCCGGTTGGTCGGCATACAGTATGAACACCTTCCGGATTTGGGCATATCCGGCGAATTGCGGCGGAACCTCAACAGCCAGGACGATTATGATGAGCTTTTCAACGATTATCGAAGGCGAACCCTGCCTTTTGTTGAAGATTCTTTGAATCGCATTGTTTCCTGGATTGAGGCAGGCCACAGCGTGGCGCTCACATGTTACGAAAAGGCTCCACACCAATGCCATCGAAGCTGCGTGGCTCAGGCGCTTGAGAATCGTTTGGGACCATCGGTCAGAGCGGAGCACATTTAAGGTCACGGACCGTATGAAGACCGAGCGTATTCTGGTAACCGTAAAGACTTACCCTACGCTTTCTAAGAAGTACGGAGAGACTGTTTGTACGGCGGGAATCCGCGAGGATGGTTCATGGATTCGGCTCTATCCCGTTCCATTTCGTCGATTGAATGAAGAAGAGCAATACCATAAATATGATTGGATCGAAGCTCGGGTAAAGAAGAATCCCACTGATCCTCGGCCTGAATCGTTTCGTCCTGTAGAAGCTTCGGAGCTCGTGTCGGTTGGTCATATCAATACAGCAGAGAACTGGCGTGAGAGGCGCCGCCTGTTATTGCAGACCGGAACCGTCTATACGAATCTTGATGATTTGATCGAGAAGGCGAAGGCAAACGAGATCTCCCTGGCCACCTTCAGGCCGACTCGGATTATCGACTTTACGGTGGAAACGGAGGAGCGTGATTGGGATCCGAGTAAGGTTCGCGAGATGCGTGAGCATTATAGCCAGATGGATCTATTCGAAGATAACGAGTGGAGAAAGACATTTCAAATCATTCCGAAATTGCCCTACAGCTTTTCGTACAGGTTTTTGGATGATAGTGGACGTGAAAGTGAATTACAGATTCTCGATTGGGAAGCTGGGGCGCTTTACTGGAATTGCCTACGTTCATCGAAGGATGATGAAGCTCAAGCCCTCCGCAAAGTCCGACAAAAGTACTTTGATGAGTTCCTGAAGAAAGACCTCCACTTTTTCATGGGGACAACGCAGCAGTTTCATTTCCGGGCCCCGAATCCCTGGGTAATCATTGGTGTCTTTCCAATTCCCCATGAATACCAGCTGTCACTCTTTGGACCGTGACTGTCATCGGGGCAGCGATCGCCACTCGGAGCCAGCGAACGGCCTCAGAAGCATTCGAGTCGAACCTTCCGGTCCTGCGCTCCAATCATTTCGAGGATCTCTCCAATGAGCGAAGGATCGTGGTGGGACACGAAGCGCATGCGATGCCGGCATAGCTCGGCACCTATTCTCCGCGCAAGCCCACCGAACGCCTCTTCCAGAAAGCCCATCGCATAGCCTGCGGCACCGTCCAGATGGATCTCAATGACAGCGCCAGGATGCCCGCTCAGCAGTGGGGAGAGCACGTCATCTCTGAGCTCCTCCCCGGAATGAGGGCCATCTGCGGCCAAGATTTCTGCCCGAAAGGTTTATACCAAATGGGATATGCCGGGATGGTCTTTTGTGCGGCATTCATACTTGACTTTTCGTACACTGGTTGGACCGTGTAGGTATGAAGCGACTTGTCTTGCTCTTGGCGGTCTTTGCATCTGCTCCTCTTGCAGCTCAAAATTCCGGAGATGACTTCATCTCTCTTTTGCGCAGTATGGAGCCGCTCTTTCAGCAGGTGAAGCAGTATAGCAAAGAAGGGAAAACGGTAAAGGCTGAACGATTGGCGAAGGAAGGGGCTGAGAAGATCAAAGCTTACGCTGACGCCAACAACGGTTTTTCCATCCCGGCAGCCTGCCCAACGATGGTACCGGTTACCATTCTTTCGATAGACGGTGGCCAGCTGGATTGTTTCAGGCCCCACATTGTTTTGATCCAGTGGGATTACCGCTATTTGGATGACCGTCCCGATGTTCGTGAGAGAATTGAAGACAAGCCTCAGCGTCGCTGCCGCGACGGTCTTGGCAACTGCCGACCTGTCACGGGCCACTTTGATCTGAACAGGGACTATTCCGTTCCAGTCTCGATTACGATGACGGGAGTCATCATTCGTGTTGTGCCGGTTCGGATTGAATGAGTTAATCCTTCAATTCGTTGGTAAGGGTGACTAACTTCTGCGTTAGCGTCCCCGCCATTTCCGAAACCGTCTGCTCTATCGTACTCAGCCCTGTTACGATGACACCCAGGGCTGGTTCCGCTGTCTGCACGAGCTTCAGCATGTCGCGATGCAAGCGCTCAGACAGTTCGGCTGCCCGTCGAGCCACATCACCCAATTCGCCGGTAGCAAAGGTTTCCATCCGCGTGTTCTGCATGCCGATGGCCGGGTTTTCTCCGGCCTGAATCGCTTCTACGGCAGCCTTTTGTCCGTTTTCAAGTGTAAGGCCTCTCCCTTCGGTGTACGTGAGCCCGAGCTGTTTGGCGAAGAAGCCTCTCGATAGGGGATCAAGTGACTTCATGAAGTCCTGTAGAATGGCTGCGTTCTTTGGATCACCGAGGCCTCGCTCGGCGGCCATCATTGCCTCGTCCATCGACATACCGCTGGCAAGGTGCTTGGACAGGAGGATGTTTCCGAGTGTGGATTGATCCGCCTGCCTGGCTTGCTTATCGAGCGTCTGGATAATGTCGGCGCCGCGTTCCGGCGTGGCGAGGTTCATCCCGGCAACCAGCGAGAACATTTGCTCGACGCCCTCGCGTGATATGCCCCCATATCCAGCCTGCCGCATCGCCTGAATGTGCTTGCCGAATTTCTCGACCGTTTCGCCGTATTTCAAAGCGGGAACGTTCGCGGCCTTCATGTACTGCCGCAGCGTGTTCAGCGACAGCTCGTTTGCATTCTGGGCAAAATCACGGGTGAGGGCGCCATACGATTCTGCCACCTGCTGAATCCCCATTCCCTGCGAAGCGGCGAACTGAGTCCACTGGCCTGTATTGAGTTCTTGAACGACGTTCGATCCGCGCCCGTAGACGCCTTGTCCGCGCTCCTTTGCCATTGCGAGAGCAGCTTGAGCCATGTCCGCGTTTGCGAAGTACTTACCCCCACCGCCGACATAGCTTCCGGTGGCCCCGATTGTAGACGCCTGCGAGGTCATGGCGTTCATGTACTGTTCGCCGACAGCAGAGGCCATCTTGATCATGAACCCCGCCATCACCGCAGCACCGGACAGGGCCGTACCGAACGGGCCCAGCGATGTTGCCGTGTTCCCCATCTTGGTCATGAGGTCGACTTTGCCGACTTCCCAGCCTACGCCCATGCCGCCGCCGCCACCCATTCCGAAATTCCGCCCGAGGGCGGCCCCGCGGATTTGCTTTACTTCGGCATGTTCGACAATCAGCTTCTGGATCTTCTGAGACGTTTGTGGTGATAACGCCTGCGCCACGCTGGACCGGTCGGAGCGCTCATCCTGGTTTTGGCCGCGCTTTCCCATGATGCCCTTTACGGCATCGAGCTTCGATTTGAGGGAGTTATAGAATCCACCGCGCTCGAACTCAGAAAGATCGGATGTCGGGATGGAACCCGCCGCCGCACCGCGCTCGAAGGACTTCCCTTTTGATTCAGATCCTTTCCCTGCGCCGATGCCCCCGTAGCGTACGGGTTTTTCGATCTTCTTAGCGAACTGATCGTACGAGCGCTGGGCTCTCCCCAGGTCAAGGTTGACCTTTATATCGACCGGCATGCATGCATTCTTTCAGTGTTCAATCAATCGGTCATTGTCCGATTGATCGCCTTATCGCAGAGATAGGGCATGGCCATTCACACCTTCAAAGTCTCTCTGACGATGCGCGACGAGTCGCAGTCAGAAACTCCCGTCATCCCTCCCATCGAGCTGCCGATAACAGCCGAAAGCCCTTTGGAAATGGAGCTGTCTCTCAAATCCTCAGACCTACTCACCACCGTGAGCTTCCCGGCAGCGCAGCGGAATTACCTCATGGTTGTCGCCAAGTACAAATACGACGATACCGAGGCCGGCGTGAAAAAAGGAGATCCGGCGCCGTTCATCATGCGAGTGAATGGAGAGACGGTCGACCGACTCAACAAGGGTTTCTGCATTCTCACGGAGAACGTCACAGCGCTTCAGCTAACCACACCGTATGATACGAACAAAGTCGGCTTCAAAGTCGTGATGGGTTAACGCATGCGCGAGTATCGTTTCAACCTGTTCGGTGTCGGCGGAGTCTTAATCCTCGGGCGCCGTGGACCACGCTTGAAGGCCATTGTCGACGCCGTTGAGATCCGCACGCCTGACGACAGTGCACTTGCAAGGGTCCGGGCAGCCGATCCGTCTTCTGATGACGACCTCGTTACCCGGAGGCATTTACAGGCCTCAACCACTCCAAAACTCCCGCTTCCAGCAACCGGCCAGCGCCTCGTTGCTTCAGATGGGACCGCTGGAGAAATCCGAGAATCCTCGCTGATCGTCGATGAGCAGGGCAATCTCACTGTTCCGGGTAACCTCAGTGTCCAGGGTGATTCGGTGATCTTCAACACCGAGACTGTCGAAGTCGAGGACAAGAACATGGTTCTGGCGAAGAACGCTACAACCGACACGATGGCTGACGGTGGAGGGATAACCCTCAAAGGAACGCTGGATAAGATCTTCGTCTGGCTTCAGGCGCGCGCGGCATGGTTTTCTTCTGAGAACATCGACCTCGCCGCAGGGAAAGAACTGCGCGTCGACGGGACAGAATACCTCGCTGCCCACTCCACGACAAACCTACCTGAAGGAACAAACCTCTATTTTACGGACCAGCGTGCCCGAGACGCGAATAACGATCACCGCGCCAATGGCGATATCCACATCTCGCCGGCCGAACGAACGGCCTGGAACGACAAAGCAGATCAGGCATCATTCAACGCGCACCTGACAGACGCAGATGTCCACGTTACGCCTGAAGAACGAACGACGTGGAATAGCAAAGCAGCGACCGAGCATAATCACGACGGCGATTATGCTCCGATCGCTCACGTCGACGACACTGTCGCCCATGTTACAGCCGGAGAGCGGGCAGCGTGGAATGCAAAGGTCGACGCAAGCGCTGTAGGCGTGGCCGACGGTGTGGCGTCACTGGACGCATCCGGAAAGGTTCCGGCGACACAGTTACCCGCAGCCGGTGGACTCGAAATCTCTACTGTTTACAGCGGAACGCCCGTGCTGGGGGCCACAATCACGCCAACGTTTCCGGCTGGAAAGTATCTCTTACTGATTAAGTTGACGCATTCGGGTTCAGGGGGACGAACCATCCTTTACAGCGGAACGGTTGTTGCGTGGAGCACATCGACCTACACGGGAGACACGGCGGCAATATACGTTGAAGGCTCATCGGCCAGCTTTACGATTGGCGGGTCTTCTACGGCGACAATATCCGTTGTCATTACTGCGATCAAGCTGGGGGATTTATGAGTCCGGAAGTTGTAGTTATTATTGCTATTCAGTTCGTCGGGTTCGCCTATCTGTTCGGGCAGGTTTCTGCCCGTGTGAAAGGCCTTGAGCGAGACATGCAGGTCATGGCTCATACGGTTAACACACTGGCAAACGATTTTTCCGCCCATATCGGCGAGCATGAAGGGACAAAGAATTGAACTATTCAGGCGATGTAAAATTCGGCATGGGATACGGCGGAGCCGATGATCGAACAAAGATCGCCGTCCTTAAGCACGGCCGGAGGGCTCGATAATGCAAACAATCATTAATCGCACGCCTGCGGGATTAATGCAGGCAGTTGAAATATATCAAGCAGACCAAAAGAAGAAGGAAAAAGCTGCCGCCGATGATCGCCCGCGCATGAAAGCGGCTCTGCTTGCAATGGGATTCACGGAAGCCCAGACAGAGCAGGTGAAGAAATGGGCGGTCGGCGAGCTCGAAAAACGTTTGCCCCGCATCGATGCGCTCAAGGCAAAAAGAATCGGCATATAACGTAAGCTGGCAGCGCAAAGCGGCACTCGCAACGGCGCAGACTGTCGAAGAGGTAGAGACGATTTAGACTATACTCACGCGGCACTGTCGTCTTCTTCTGACGGTTCTTCTTCTGTGTCGTCGTCGAGCAGAAGAGAATCGTCGAAGAAGTCATCGTCCACCTCGTCCGGCACACCATCTGGTTCCTGGGGATTGGATAACTGTCCGATCATTCCACCGGCAAGCTGGCTCCAGGTCGGATCTTCGATGACGGCGCCGGCGAACTTCACCTTTTGAAAGTCTTCTTCTGACAGGTTGTAGCGCTTCTTGAGCTCTTCTCCGAGGGTGGGAAGATCCTGCTGGGCACGAATTTCGTCCACCGTCTGCGTGCTTTTCACCAGCTTGCTCTGGCGGTCGATGGTCTTATCTTCGTCTTCCGGATCGATACCGCGGAAGACGAAGACCAATCCTTTGTAACGCGTGTCGATCTCGATGAGATCGTTATAGATTGATGCAAAATAGGCCAGGAGGGCACGCTTGGCCCTTGTCATCGAGCTCTGTATGCGGCCGTCCATCGAGCCCTCACTGAGAGACGATGAACCCATGAGGCGAAGGCCCAGCTCTGCCTGGTCCATTCCATGACACGCCAGGACGAACGTGCTTAACCATTGCATTAACTTTTCAAATGCGATGTCGGATTGGATATTCAGCGGGGTATATTTGACCTCATGCTCAGATGACATCATCGGGAACCGGAAGTTGTTCTCGTTGTTGGTCCACATATCCTCCCATTGCAACTGGAGTGAATTCAGGACTTCTTCGGAGACGCTTCCGATCACAGAAAAGAAACCAGGAGGAGGGTTATTCGAGAACCTTTGCCGGTTATACTTCAAGGCATTGATCACGGCGATGATTTCCATGACGGATACTTCCGCCGGAGAGATGCCGAACAACCTGTACCGGACGTCCGAGATGCGGTTCTTGTGCCTCACCAGGATCTGATCGTGCCCGAACTCCTCGACGTACTCGTTATTGATGATCTGCACGGAGCCGACGTTCTTGTTGCCCTTGAACCCCTGCTGGCCGACCTGATAGATTGTTGCGGGATCGAGGTATCGGATTTCGCGCAGATGCCCTCTCCGTGAGCGATCGAGGTAGAACGTTGTGCGATCGATCGATAGGGTGTCGCGAATCATGAACTGGAATACAGCGTTGTAGTGGTCCCGAGCGGACCATCCGTCAACCGTGTCGCCCATGAATTTGAAGAATTCACGGGCTTCTTTGATGAGCTTCTTGTCAGAGTCTTCCGCTTGCTTCTCCATGTCCTCCATGTCGAGGTCGAAGCCGTTTTCGCCATCGTAAGGGTGGGCGAATTGGCTGAGATCGTCGACGCGGACGGTATGGATGGCCCCGATCAGGGAATTGGACAGGCTGATAGCGCGCAGATCACGGAATGATATCCGGTCGGCCGGGCGGAGCAGTACTCCATCATGGAGCCATTGAGATTCCGAGTAGGAGTAGACCGGCGCTTTCTGACCGTACTGGCCGGCAAACCGTTGAGTGTTGATCTGAGAGAGGAGAGCTTTCGCGAGATACGAGATCGTCCCTTCGGCCCGTTGCTCGGCCTGCCGGCGTTCAGCCGCCTGTCTCTTAGCGAGGTTCTTTTCGTAGTTCGGTCCGCGTGGCCGGCCTCGTTGATTAGCCATGCCAAAGAGGCTACCGGGCTCTGGTGAATCGGATCGGGTTTTTTCCCTATTTTTCCCCGGTATAAAATACGGAAAAAATAGGGAATTACACCACCGATCAAAAACGGCACGCTATCAAGCGTTATGAACTTCCTACCGTCACTCGCATCATTCCCACTAAGTGAGAAACAGGCTCAGTTTGCGAAGTCCCCGACCGATCCGCTCTTTCAGAAAGACGACCGGGTCTTTGTCATTACGGGTGTCGACGCGACCGGGGCCTGGACCATATCCTATCGCAATTCGGCCAACGAGCCCGAGACAAGGTCGGGCAGCGGTTCGAGAGAGTGGCACCATCCGTTCATCGCTACCAAGATCGAATCGACCTCCGGGATTGATTTGCTCTGCGGTTACTATGTGCGGTTGAAGTGATGCAGGGCCGAAAGGACATATCAAAGCTCGAACGCCGCGAAGTCCAGGGAAGGGATGGGCGCCGGCACGTTGTTTACGTCGACCCGAACCAGGACGGACGCACGCCCATTGAGCGTAAGCGGGATGACCGGAGGGATACGAAGGCCAGGCAGGATCGGGCAGGGTATGCGGCCGAAACGGCCGAGGATCGACAGAAGCGCAAGCAAACGGTCGAGCGGCATCTTGAATTCGAAAAGACTCTGAAAGAGCAACGCCGGTCTGGCAAGAATGACTTTGCGGCCGGGCGAGTCGTCAGGGTCTATGCCCAGGGGCGAGTGAATGTCGGCGGCATGCTGGCACGGATTGAATCCACCGACGGGAAAACGGCAAAGGTTATGCTTCCGTCCGGGTCGGTGCAGGAAGTCCAGATCCAACATTTACAAATCGCAAAGGCCCGGCTGATCGCGAGGACGCGCATGGTCGTGCTGTCCGTGAGGAAAGGCCTATCTCTTAAACCGCTTCCAGAACCCACCGATGCCCAGAAAGAGGCCGGAAATTATCGCAAACATCATATTCGCGTTCACGGTTTGGACATCGCCATCGAAAATCCGAAAGGATCGGTCCGGAGCGGAACCGATGCGAAAGGCAAGAAATGGAAGAATACCCTCCGGCACCACTACGGCTATATCAAAGGGACTGAAGGGAACGACGGCGATCATGTGGACGTTTTCATTGGTCCCGATCCCGAATCCGAGATTGTTTTCGTTGTGAACCAGATCAATCCTGCCACCGGACAATTCGATGAGCACAAGGCGCTTTTCGGCTTTTCAAACGTGGATGAGGCGAAGGAGGGATACCTCGCCAATTATGATAGAGGGTGGAAGGGAATCGGTTCGATCGTCTCTATGACCATCGCGCAGTTCAAGGAATGGTTATCAGAGGGAGACCTCACGCAGCCGGTGGACGGTACCGCTGAAGCGGACGTAACGAAGAGCCTGATTGGTCGGCTCATTCAAGTCGTTCTGAAAGCAAAACCGCTTCCGGTGGGCACGCAGCGCAAGCACGGTGGTCGCCTCATGGAGAAGACGGCCGAGGGCTGGAAGCCGGTTAAGGCGAAGCCGAAAGAAAAAGCCGAGAGCGACGAGAAGCCAGCAAAACCCCATCAATCCCTTCAGTTCGTTTCCGCCGGGGAGCTTCGAGAGCTGGAGCAGTACACGGCCAAGAAGGACTACGATCGGCCGACCATCGACGGAATCAAAGAATCCATTCTGACGACGGGGTATAACCCTGCCTTCCCGCTACAGGTTGACCGGGGGGAAGATGGCAAGCTTAACATCGTCTCAGGACATCATCGCTTCACCGCCGTACAGGAATTGATCAAAGAAGGCTCATTGCCGAGTGGGTTCAAGGTTCCGGTCATCGTGCAGCATTACGACAAAGAGTCCGACAGGCTGATGGCGCAGATCGCCGAGAACGTTCGCCGCACCGTTAAACCCACCGATGAAGGAAAAGCGTTCGGGCGACTCATCGCAATGGGGGTAACGCCTCAAGAGATCGCAAAGAAGACCGGCAAAAACGTTGGGGCTGTCACGCGCCGGCTGGCCTTGAATAACCTAACGCCGGAGCTTTACTCAATGGTCGAGTCGGGCAAACGACTGCCGCTCGGGATCGCTGAGGCAATCGGCATGCATGGCCTCAAACCGGACGGGAAGCCTGACTCTTATATGCAGCTCAAGGCCTTTCGTTTCTATATTGAGAACAAACACAAGGGCTGGAAGGCCGGCGAGGTGATCTCGTACCTAAACGAGCTCAAGAGCGCTCAGGACATGAAGTTCTTTGAGGATGATGGTAAGACAGCCGTCGAGCAGGAAGCATTGAAAGCCGTCGGGTCAGAGGAGAAGGCAAAGAGAAACATGAAGCTCCTCGATCAGTTCATGAAGAACACGGTCGCTTCCTTCCAGAAGATGTTCGGCGATTCGATCTCTGACGTAAACTCAAAGACACTGAAAGAGATCGCTGCCTCCGTTGTAGCTGCGAACGGCGAGGGCGGATTTCAACAAAAGATGACTCAGCTCGAAGCTGTGATTCAAGATCTTGCGGCCGTGAAGCGGTCGCTGGAAAAGGAGTATAACCGAATGCGCCAGAACGGAGATACCGGACAGCTTTTTGCCACGGCAAAGAGCATCCGATGGCTGGATCGGCATTATGATGAAGGTGTGCAAATCCTGAAGAGCTTCCGTGAGGTCAGCACATGAATGCAGAGATCCTTCGCGAATCCATCATGCGAGAGACGGGCGCAGATCCGGAGCCCGTTCGGGAGAGCCTTCCGGCCGAAAAGTTCCGACCGTGGCTCGACGGTGTTGAACGATATGATAATGACCGTTATATATATCTCCGGGTCGACGGCAGATCATTACGCATTCCAAAGGATAACCGAATGCGCGTGTGCCTCCTCAGCCTCAAGTATTCGCATGATTTAGGAGTGTGACGTGGACGATCGTGATCTCATAACCAAAGTGCTTGATATTCACGAGCGTCATGCGACCGCCCTCACTGAGACTAAGCATACGATGAATGCCATCCAGAAGGACATTGATCGCCTGACCGATCTGGTGCAATCGACCTCGGCAGCGACGGTCGAGGCAGTGGACGAGGTGCGGACGCATATTGAGGAGCATACCAAGAAGACCTCAGAGCGGAACGAGATCCTGAAAAACCATTTCTGGCTGATCCAAGGAATTCAGGCGGCCTTCTACGCTGCTCTCGGGTTGGTCCAGTACTTCCGGGGAAAGTGACCGATAAAGCCCTCTCGGGTAAAACCATGAGGTGCCGACCTACCAGGGAACACTGAATTCGCAGAACGAGGACTATGATTATCACGACCTCGGCCAACGGATAACACCGGGGGAGGCCACTCCCTGGGGGTGCCTCATCCATCCCGATGAACTCAGGAAGGTCATCTTTGTCGGCAACGGGATGCTTGTGACCGTAAACGGTCAGCAAATCCAGGACTACCAGCTCAAGAACTGGCTCGACCACAATGTGCGCGTGCTCGGCGGACGGCTGGAGCATGACATCTATCCGAGACTCTTCAGGCATCACGCTGTCCACGCTGCTGATCGGCGCACCGTCGAGCCTTACGCTGAACGAGAAGACGTGTACCTGAAGAGCGGGCAGAGCGGCCGCTCCTTTCGCCTGAAGCTCCGGCATCATCCGGTGGTGCACGTCCATAAGTGGGAGTTGCGGTCGGTCCACGATGGGCAACTCCTGATCGACCTTCTCCCGTACGCAATCATCGACCGTGCGACCGGGTTACTCTCGGCGCCGGTATTCAACGTACATGGGCGGGGGCCGGCAGCGATGCCCATTGCCGCATACCGAATCGGCACGCAGGAAATGCAGTACGTCCACTGCGTCGATTATTCAACCGGTTACGAACATGCCTCGCAGGTGCCTCGCGAGCTCGTGGAGGTGGTGATTAACCGTATGACCATCGACGTGATGAGCGCGTACGGCGACGGTATCGTCGGAGGCCTTGCGAATTCATCCGTATCGGTTGGCGTCCTTTCTGAGAGCATAGGTACTACCATGTCCGCGACTTCGGCATATTTCGGCGCCCGAATCGCGGAGAAGCAGAAATGGGAAGCGGACTGGTTCAAGCAGCGGGCAGGCTATTACAAGGGAATCAAGTTAGGAGTGCTGTAATGGAATGGATTGCCGTTGTTGATCAATATGTCGACCTGAAGGCCTGGCTGGCCGTCAACGTCCTCTCCTATATGACCATCCACGCTTTCGGCTGGTTGCTAACACGAATGCCAAGGGCGGCGCGAACGTATATGAAGCGCCTCCTGACTCTGCTCGTTGCACTCCTCGTCGCCGGTACTCTGGTCTGGATCGAAGTACAAACGTCGTCGATGACGAAGGATTCTGTTCTCCGTATCGTTCTCGGGACGATGGTTGCCTTTTTGTTTCATGATTTCGTGGTGAAAGGACTGAAACTACTCGGGCCGTTGACCCGAGACTGGATAACGTTCATGTCGACTCGGCAACGTCGTCGGCTGAAGGAGACAGATCATGACCATACTGACTAACATTCTCAAGGAATATGCGATTCAGGCGGTGGGGATTGTCCTGCTCGTGCTGACGCTGGGAGGTTTCTTTGGATATACCAAATGTTCGCAAGCGTATCACGCACCTGAACCGAAAGAGCGGCCTGATGTCAGGCTCAGCGACGAGCCTCCTGCTGTGCTGCCTCCTCGCGCTGAGTACGACAGATTGCAGTACCGCTCCGACGCGAAGTGAGCCGGTAATCTCGATCCCAGAAGCGGCCGTCGTCGTAGATAAGGCCAGGGGACCGAGCTGGACCGAGTATAACGCCGTCGTCGGGCATGCCCGAAGTCTGCGCGACGAGCTCGAACGAGAGCAAGGGCGCCGGCAGAAGGCTGAAGAGGCGGCGAGGCTCGAACGCTGCCATAAGAAAAAGGCGGAGAGGGCTGAGAGATGCCTGTATAACCGCGTGCAGGAACTGGAGTCATCCTGGCTCCCTGGCATGATCCTGCCGGGGAGTGCATGCTCTATTCCCGAACCGGATTGCGGAGGTAAATGATGTCGTACGCTGCAAAGCGCCTGACCGAGGCGCAGATTGAGGAAGCCGCTCGATCGGTCGGACTCGAAGTCGCCAAGCTCAAGGCCGTTATCAAGGTCGAGTCCGGCGGAACGGGATTCTGGACGGACGTGCCCGAGACCGAAGGCATCGTGCCGGTGATTAACTTTGAAGGTCAGTACTTCAACCGCCTGACGAACGGTCGATATGCGAAGTCTCACCCGGATCTCGCATTCAACGGGCTCGACAAGCAATTCGGGAAGACCGAATGGCTACGTTTGCGGAAGGCGATCGCTCTGGATCGACGCGCCGCTCTGATGTCGGCCAGTTGGGGCCTGTTTCAAATCATGGGGGCGAACTATGCTGCCTGCGGATATCCCGATGTTGAGGCCTTTGTAAAAGACATGCACGAGAGTGAACTGTTGCAGCTCAAAGCAGCCCTTGCCTTCATGCAATCAGGTGGCTTGATTGCTCTTCTTAAGAAGGGCGACTATAAAGGCTTCGCTCGTCGCTACAATGGTCCGTTGTACTATGTGAATCGATATGATGATCGTATCGAGGAGGCTGTTGAGGAATACAGGAAGGCAGCGTGAGGGGAGGCCCGGAGGCCTCCCCGGTTATTTACTCGTCGTTTTCTTGGCAGCTTTCTTCGCCGTCTTCTTTGCAGTCGGCGCCTTCTTCGCTGCTTTCTTTGATGCCTTTTTTTCAGCCATCTTCTTCTCCATTCCACCCCAAAGGGTGATTTTAGATCTTATGATCTTCAGTAAGGGATCTCGTCGTATCCAGGAGGCGGTCCGTCTTCTTGACGGGGCTCGCTACCCATAAACTGGAATTTCTCGACGATGATCTCGACCGCACTCTGGTTTTTTCCATCGCCGCTTTGCCAGCGGCGCTGCCGGAGTCTACCCTCTATTGCGACCTGCTTCCCTTTCGCGCCGATTCGGTAGAAGGCCTCGCCGGCCTTGCCCCAGAGGACGCATTGAAGGAACGATACCTCATCCACGGATTCTCCTGTCCCTCTCGTGTAGGTTCGGTTGTTAGCGAGTCTGAATGAACAGAACGATGTTCCTCGGGTAGGTTGCTTCATTTCTGGGTCAGCAGTCAGGCGGCCGACAAGGTAGACACGGTTGATGTCGTTCATAGATCCTCCGGTGATGGGAGGAGAGAAACGGATTCCCCCGTTTCGTAGGCCTGCGTGATACCAGTGCTCGCGCCACCTCCGCCGGCGAAGTTGTCCACAATGAGACCATTCATGCCAGCAGCTCCGCCGGAACATCGAACAGTCCGAGTTGGCCTTTGTATGGGATCGGTGATTCGAATTCCACGGGATGAGAGAGTATCCAGCAGTAAGGCCCAAAGGCCCATTCGTTCACCTTTGGATCTTTTCTTTGCTCCGCAGTCAGATTCTCTTCGTGGACTATATCGATGAGATTGACTGATCCAATGATGGCACCCGTCGAGAATGTCTCAGGCATCACTATGCCGTTCGGGAGCATTTCGAATTCTTCAATAGTCCCGATCCCGTCGCGATCAATCGTCTTGCCGGCATGTATGAGCAGGGGGCCACGGTAGGCCGTCTTCCATGTTCTGTTCTCGGGTATTTTATACCCTTTGACGATCGCCCATGCCCAAGGCTGGCGCACGGAAAGGCACTTGATCATCCGTCGACCGGCCCCTACTTTTGTGCTGTTGCGGGTCATGGCAGCCGCCTGGCGGCACTGATCGCTGCAATACCTTGATTGCGGAGTCCAATCCATGTATTCTTTGCCGCAGTTTCGGCAATTGTGGACAGATTCGCAGGCATCATCTTTCATCGCATCACCTCCGGGAACGCGTTATGGACGTTCGGTCATCGGGCTGGATGGATACCCTTTGTGGCGGTATCCATCCAGTATAGGGAGACCATAGTCATCGCTCGTAGGCCCCCCGTCTGCGCCCCATTGCTTGAAAAAGAACGGAACGCGTGCGTCATAGCACTGGTCTCTGAGAGAGCGAACCCATTCGGTATCCAACGGGCGAGCACCGGCACCAGACTCACCTCCGCATACGACCCAATCGAGGCCGGTCTTTGCTTTGTTCCACGCGTCTGCCGGACGTGAATCAAGAACGTTATTCATGGACCACAGATCTATCGGTGTTTGTACACCGAACCGCTCATAATCGCTCGAAGCGGCATTGATCTTTGCCCATTTGATTGATGTCAAATCAAGAGGCCCGAGCATGGGCTCGATGCTAACCCAGCGGATTGCCGCCGGAGTCTGGAGCAGGATAGGAATGCGCCGATCAGCTTCTTGCTGGCTCTCGGCTGTGACGCCAATCCAGACGTTCGGTAGAGGGTATTCATCACTGAGTGCCGTCACCGCTTCTATGAAGGATTCGATCGATAGAAGTTCTTGCATCCTTGCTGGACGCTTCGTTAGAACGATAAAGTCAATGTGAGTGCACAAAGCCATTGTCCACCAGACCTGCTCAATAAACTCATCAGGGACGTCATTATGAAATAGGTCCGCCATCGGACAAACAAAGACTCTCGGTCTCCTGCCATGTTTCGACTCGAATCCATGAAGGGCGCGCATGGCTTCTCCGATCTTCTCGGGATGAAGCTTCACACCGAAGTCACCGCCTCTAAACCGTTTGTGCCAGGCCTCTGCATAGCAGTTCTTGCAGCCCTGCGATACCTTGCTGCACCCGGTCACTGGAGACCAGGTATAGTCTGTCCACTGAATGCGTGACTTGTTCATGGCTCCGATTCCTCCGCTAACTCAAGGAGTTCAATGACTGCTGCCAGACGTTCGGAGAACACCGTATCCTGCCTCTGCCGTCGGGTCCCTGCGTTTACGGCGTAGACAGCGCCTGAATGCTCGGCAAACCCGAGGTTATCGGCGATTTCTCGCCATTTATACATTTTGCTTCCACACGCTGGAAGTCCGTGTCTCATCAAGAATGCGGCCGCAAATTTCGCCTCTCTGGCCTCACGTCTCCTGTAAGGAGTCGTCCGGATTTCCTCGTGGTTAACTCCGAAAGCTTGTGCGCAGGCCGCAATGATGCGTTCATGCGGTTCTCGTGGCTTTGCTTGTTTGGTAATCATGCGGCTCCTCCAAAGAGGTCGTATTCCTTCTTCGCCGAGATGCGCGCCTTTTCGGCTTCAATGCGTTCCTCGGCGATCCGGATGTAGTCCCCGTTCATCTCAATGCCGATGTAGTGGCGCCCGTGCCTTATGGCTACGACTCCAGTTGTGCCTGACCCATTGAATGGATCGAGAACGGTGGCAGGCATGGGCTCAGCATGGCATGAGCATGACGGTTCTAATGAGTATTGCGTGCGCAGCGTTCGCTTCATCGACTCCAATGTCCGGCGCTTAACGTCGGAAGGATTCTGAGCGAGACCGGATCCGTAGTCTTTGGTTGCCCGACCGTTGTATCCCCCGTTGGAATCTGCACCTGCACGTCTGAGAGACTCTTCCACGACCGGAGTCGCATCTGGGAGGATCTGAGCCTTTCGCTCCCACGGAGCCCCGCAAGCCGAGCAGACTTTCTCGGCCGTGCCGGCAAGGATGCATGGTTCGACTAATGCCTCGGGCATGACCGCGAAATGCGCTCCCTTGAAGGGTTTGATCGGCACGGTCCATACCGTGCGTCGGCGACGTGTCGGTTGAATGGCCCGGAAGGCTTCATCGCCTTTGCGGGCATCATTGCCGGCGTACTTGGAAGCGAATCCGCCTTTCTTCACAGCCTTTCGTGTACCGGGACCGTAAACAGAGGATTCCGCTACAGCCGGTAGATCGAGGTAGTAATGCGGTTTCTTTGCGAGCAAGAAGAGGTGTTCGTGCGAGCGCGTGAATCTGTCCTTCGGGCTTTCGGGCATGACACTTCCGCTCCAACCGTATTGCACTGCGTGTCCCGAGATTCCCTTGGCCCAGATGATCTCGTTGCGCAGATAGAGCCCGGTCTCGCGAAGGGCATCCTCAAAGAGGCTGGCTCGCATGCGGTTCTCAACCAACGAGACGAGGTGCCAATCGTTCGCCTGCCGCGCTTCAGCGAGAAGAGATGCCCATTCGGACAGGGTGGTTGCCGGGATAACGGAGAAGCCCTGCATGGCAAATGCGGCGCGCCAGGGTATCCCCATAAGGTCCTTCGGCTTCAGCCCCGAGCGCTGGCGATCCAATCGGAGCCGGTATTTCGGCTGGCCGGCCTTGATACCGCCGGCAGAATAGTCGCCACCAGCTCCACCGCTTCCAGCGTAAGAATCACCGAGGTTTAGCCAGATCGTCCCGTCGTCACGGAGGACTTCCGACAGCTCAGCGAAGATCATTCGCAGATGCTGGATAAACATTTCTGGAGTAGGTTCAGCGCCAAGACATCCGAACCATGCTCCGCAGAGTTCGCAGGTCTCTCCATGATCGACGATCCTTGCGTCTTGCTGAGCATCTTTAATGGATCGTCCGCCGTCGAGCGTGGATGACCGTCCATGGTGACCGCCTTTCACTGTGGTCGGTTCGGGCGTCCACCTGTGCTTGCAGCGCACATCGCCGCCCCAGATCGACCCTGGAATACCATACGATCGTAAACCGTAGTAGGGCGGGCTTGTGACCGCCATATGCACCGATTTGCGCGGAAGGGTTCTCAACCGATCGGTGACGTGACCATGTAGGATCTCGTAGCTCATGCGTTTTTGATGATAGAGGATGATGCAGACTCATGCAGCTTTGAAATTTGCTTCGAGTGCTTTTTTTATTCGATGAGCGATGAGTTCTACAACGGGAACGACGACAGAGTTACCAAATTGTTTGTAGGCTTGAGTATCAGATACGACGATCTTGAAAGCGTCTGGAAAACCCATGAGTCGGGCACACTCCCGAGGGGTTAAGCGGCGCGGAGTATGCTTCTGCGCTATGAGGATCTCGGACCCATCCTTGTAATAGCGAGCGGAGAGGGTTCGGGCTTGCTGGAAGGAAGGACGATCGATCAGTCCGTAACCGAAGCCGTTACCCATGCGCTTGTGCTTCGCATGGTGCTCCTGCAAGAACGTCCAGAGTCGCGGCGAGAGCGTGTACTTCGCATCGACTTCGTCTTCGAGGATGGTGTGGATAGGTGGAAAGACACCGGAGACGTCCGGAAGAGAGAACTGCTCTGAGACGTGGTGATCTCGGAAGCCGACTATATAAATACGCTCGCGTTTCTGCGGCACTATCGGGGCTGATGAGATGACTTTATGGTGGACTCGATAGCCGAGGCCTTCGAGTGTTGAAAGAATAGTGCGGAACGTCCGGCCTTTATCATGCGTGCCGAGGTTCTTGACGTTCTCCAGGAAGAAGGCTGCCGGTTTGCGATCGCGAAGAATTCGAGCGATCTCAAAGAACAGCGTCCCTCGCGTCTCATCGAGGAAGCCAGAAGGTCGGCCGAGAGAGCGATTCTTTGATACGCCCGAGATCGAGAACGGCTGGCAAGGGAACCCGGCGCAAAGAATATCGAAGGCGGGCAGGGCGTCGGACGAAATCTCTCGAATATCACCCGCTGGCCGCTCGCCGAAATTCGCTTCATAGCTCTTCTGGCAGTGCCTGTCGAATTCCGACGAGAATACGCATTGCATTCCTTCGGACTCAAAGGCGAGGCGGATGCCGCCAATGCCGGCGAAGAGATCTATGAAGCGCAGCATCGTTATCCTACCACCGTGATTATGTCGCTTTCTCCGACCAAAGAACGCAGGTGATCCCGCAGCAAAGAAATGGCTCGTTGCTGCCACATCCCGCCGTCAGCCTCAAAGAGCGCGAACACGATTTCTTCCCCTCGGTTTTTCGTGGCACGGAGGACGAACTGTGACTCAGGTTGCTCCGCCTCCGGAAACGTGCGATAGGGGCGGAGATGGTACGCCTGTTTGAAGGTTTCCACGGCCTTCATGGAGAGACCCGCTTTAACTTGCACAGCCTGAGCGATGCCATTATCCGTTTGCTCCAGCTCGCGGACATCACTCACCTTTGAGGCAAGCAGAATGATCTCGCGCAGATCGTCGGTCGGATCGAAACAGGTTTGCAGGCCGATGATGAAATCCTCCTGCGGATGAAACTGGTTGAAGGCAAAACCTTTGGCTTTCCACTCTGCCGTCACGATGGTCGATCGTTGCTGGAACGGGCCTTTCGCAGGAAGATAGGCAGCGATACGGCGTTCGTTCAGAACGGCAATGTGGATGCGTTCTTTGGGTACATCCGGAGACGTCTTCAGCCAATCGACAAGGCCTTCTGTGGTATGGAGCGATACCGTTGGATATTCGGGTTCGTGGACAGGTTTTCCGCCGGACCAATAGGTCCGCCCGTTGACTTCTGTGGTGACCGGTTCCGCAAGACCGATCACATACTTGAGCGCTTCTGCGATCATCTACTTCTCCTCTCCGACGACTCGGAGCGATGGTTTCTGCTCGCCTTCCTGAAAGAGCCCGGCCTGCCGTGCAGCGAGTTGAACGGCTTTGGGTTTCTTCCCTGAGACGAGATGAATGGTTGTCTGGACCGGTTGTGTCGGTGCCAGCTTCGATGTTGCATCAATCTGCACGGTAGCCATGTCTCTGGCTTTCGTGGGTTTGATGCGCATCTTTATATTGATTTCCCTGAGCTTATCAGGGTCGGTGTTCTCATCCATGATGTTTGAGAGCACTTTCTCCAATTCGCACTGGAATTTTTCTTCGACGACTCCGCCGTCCAGGTCTGACAGCTTCACGTCTTTCCATTGTTCTACCATAAAACCTCCTTTGGGAGTTATGCGGCTTCGACAAGCGCCTGTCCGGCGCCGACCCGAATCGTCGCATCAGCTTGCGCTGCGATCTCGGGCTTGTGGGTAACGTAGATGACTTGATCGAAGTTTCCGCGCTTCATCACTGATCGGAGCATCTCCAGATACGTGTGAGCGTTGGTTGCATCGAGTGCAGCGGTCGTTTCATCACGGATCAGGGTTCTGAGATCAGCGGCGGAATGTTGGCGCTTATATAGAGCCAGGCCGAGGCTGATCGCTTCTTTCAGCATAGCCTGTTCGCCGCCGGACTTATTCTCAACGTCTGCGATGACTTCTTTCTCGTTATCATAAACGAGGATCTCCATTGCCTCTCTGAGGGTGCCATTTCCGGCAGCCCTCTGTGTTTTAATTTCGACTTGGAATCTCGTCCCGTAGGTGTCGGTAAGGATCGCATTGATTGCGGCCGAGATGGCTGGACCGGCTGCGTCGATGAGGAGCGCGCGGGCACCTTTCGGGCCGAGACCCTCCCTGAGAATGCCATAGATGCGTTCTTTTTCGAGGAGACCTTTGAGGCGGGCATCCAGGGCAGCGATGCGTTCTTCAACTGCCTGTGCGTTTGCCACCGCCGAGCGAAGCTCGCCGATCCGGGCGATTAGGCTCTTCTGGCGCTCGGTATCCATAGCGATGACCTGTTTCAACGCGTCGTAGCGTTCTGCCAAACGTTGTGTCTCTTCGCTCTTGCCGGCGGTATCAATGCGTCGTTGCAGGTCGCCGATCCGATCTTCCAGTTGGAGTATGGATGCTTCGAGTTCTTCCTTCTGCGTCTCGTAGGTCTGGATCTTCTCTCGGGCCAGTTCCAGATTGGGCAATAGGCTTGCATCTTTTTGGTAAGTGTTTTGCTCAGCCAGGAGTTCGGCAATAGCGGTGCGCCCGCGCTGGACCGCGCGCCGGGCAGCTTCGACTTCGTCGATGCCAACCTGTCGTGCCATCTTGTTGAGCGCATCGATGCGTTCGCGAAGCTCTTGTTCGGCCGCGAGATCGATCTGTGAGTCGATCGTGGCGATGGCTACCTTCGCTCCGGCCACATCGGCCGTTAATTTGTCCACACTCTGAGCCGCTGACCTCGCGTCGGCAAGGAGCGTACATTCATTACTCATGGGAGTCCCGCCACAAGGGACCTGCTGAAGGAGTGCAGAACGGCGCTGCGCCTCTGAGAGGCGCGCTTCGATCGAGGATAGTTCGCGAACGTGCGTCTCCCGATCAAGGGAGAGGGCTTCGCGGACACGAGTCTTCTCGCGCAGTCGCCCCTCTGCTGTCAGTATTTCGGCAAGGATGGCATCGCGCTCGCGCTTTGCCTTCTGCTCGGCCTGTTCGAGTGCGCGTTCGTTGGAGTGATTGGTTTGCTCTGCATCGCGAATTTCGATCGCCAGACGCTGATACTCCGATGCTGCATGCCGGATCTCGTTCTCTCTATTAAGCAAGAGAGTGCGATTGTTTGCGATACGCTCGGCGAGGTCTTTGATCTGGGAACGTTTCGACTCTCCTTCGGCTTCCAGTTCATGGAGGGTATCAACGAGTTCACGCGTGCCTTGTTCGTTGGCTTTTGCGTCTGCGAGTGCTTGCTGTGCAACCTCAAGATCAGCGGTTTTGCGGGCGAGTTCGGTGGAGAGGGTGCGCTCTTCCGATTCGGTTGTGCTGAGTTCCAGTGAGAGTTCATCCGCAGACGCTTGGAGGACGTCGATGGCTTTGATCTGAGTCCTCAGATCATCAATGAGCCTCGAAAGATCCGCGTGTGCCTTCGCCACCATTTCGAGAGGCTCTTCGAACTCAAACAGAGAGAGGACGTCGTCCAGTAGCCCGCGCCGTTCCTTCTCATCGAGGGCGGTGATTCCGCCACGACCGGATTGCGCGGCATAGACTGACGCCAGGTAAAGCTGCTCGGTGAGTCCAGTGTAGCGGAAGAATTCCGCGTCAAACTCGGCTTTCTTTCCTTCCGTCACAGCGACACCGTCAATGTAGAGATAGGGGGTCTGCTTCTTCGCAATCCCGTCGATCAGGCGGACGATGCGGATGATGTGACCGTTCATCTCGAACGTGAGATCAATTTTTCCTCCTTTATTCGGAAAGGAGGTATAGATCACCCCGTCGTCCTTCATGCCAGCGGCCGGCTTACGGTTGGGAACTCGTCCGAACATAGCGGAATGAATAGAATCGAGGACGGAAGTCTTTCCCGACCCGTTTGGGCCGACGAGTGCAACGGTCTCTGCGTCCGGGAAGTCGATGGTCGTTTCTTGGGGGAACGCGATGTTCCCGGCGATGGTTATACTTCTGAACTTCATGCTGCCTCCTCCATCGGGGCGGCCGAGGTGATCTCGCGAAAAGCTGATACGCAGGCCTCAATGTCCTCAGCGGGAAAGGCCTTCGCTTCCATCCAGACCACGAGACGTTCCTCGATGGATTGCTTTTCAGCGATCTCTGCATTGCGGATTGCCGTTTCGAAGATGATCTGTCGCTCGATCTTGAGTTGAGCTCCCTCGAACACCTTCAGGACGTCGGACAGATCGACCTGAGCGAGCTCGCTCTGGCGGACCGTATAACGGAAGCGTACCTTTGCGCCGACAAACGAACCGGACGGAAGGGCGTACTTTAGGCCGGTTCCTTCCCATGCATTGTCAAACGTGAACTGATCGGTTTGAGGAATGGGATGGAAAGCCGGGGCTCCATAGTCCCGTCCGTCGATTTCCCATATCAGGATCCCTTTCTCGCCGGCCTCGCCGAACGTCTGCCGCGTGATAGATCCGGAATAGGCAATCAGCTCCGAGAGGCTTTGCTGCGCGTGGTAATGCCCGAGCATCACAGGGCAGCCGAAACTCATGAGCTTCGCCAGGGAGAGATGGATGCCATTCTGCCGGGGAATGAATCCTGAATCAAGGCGAGCGCCGTCTACGACTGCATGAGCGAGCACGATGGACGGGCCTTTATGTGATTGGATTCGCTGGAAGTAGTCGTCCAGGATATGACCGAAGAGTTCAGTGCCGATCTCCGCCATTTCTTCGCGAGAACTCGCCAGTTGAGCGATGGCAGAGGCGCTGAAGTGGGGGACTGTCAGTACCTGAAGATCTCCCAGCATTGCGATGCCGGGCTTCTCGAAGACGTGCACCCCTGGGGCGATTCGCAACGTATCCAGTTCGCCTGCAAGGTCGTGATTTCCGCGCACGATCACCACCTCAATACTGTGCGCGAGGAGCGTCTCTAAGAACCGCGTGAACTGTTCGCGCTGTGTGCGCGTCGCTTCGGCCTCGTAGATGTCTCCGGATATCGCGCAGAGGGCAACCCCCTCTCGTTTCATGATGTCGGCCGCCTCCATGAGGGCGACCGCCTCTGGACTGTCTGCTCCACCCCGTAGGTGGATGTCAGCAATGTGTGCTACTTTCACAGTTTTGCTCCTTTCAGGCGGTTCTTGCCTTCTACGTAGTAGGTATGCAATGCTCGCTTTTCGATGTCCGGAAGGTCAGAGGCACGAGCATCTTGATAGTACCGGTCGAGTTCATCGAGAGTTGTCGCAGATGTGAAACGATCGATGTAGGCCTGTACTCTATTAACGCCTGGATCGTAGAGAAGGCGCGCAGCATTGCCTGCTCTGTGTTGGATGAGTTTTTCAGCTTCGGACCCAGGTTCGTATTGCGTCTTCACGACGACCCACAGCCTCTGTGCTTCTCGTCGCGGAATCTGCGTAGGAATCGTGAGCAATTCCTTGATCGCATTGCGTCGGGCTTTCTTATCTGTGCTCTCGATTATGTGAGCCTGGGTTGTACCCTTGCTCGTCTTGATGGGTTGTGCCTTTCCGGATTCAGGCCCTATGAGCAGAGTGCCATCGGGGAGGCGAATCTGTGCAGAATAGAGTATCCGCCAATAAGGCGTTCCTTCTATCTCGATCTGCCCTTCTGTGGTCTTAACCAATTCGATCCCAGCGGCAAGACCGATGCGGATGACGAATTCAGCGGAAAGCATGACATGACCCGGCTTCAATGGAACTTCTCGATTCTCGAAGTCGCTTTCGTCCCAGAAATCCTCATCCCGACATTCAATGAACTGTGGATGGAGCTTGGCGCCGGCCGGGAGATTGCTCATAGCGAACTGCGTGAAGAGCACAAGGCTATATTTATCCGGCGGGAACGCTTTGTGAAACGCGGCGAGCCGATCTTCCGGATTGGCGTAGGCGGCCGGATTGATCTCACCGTTGGCGTTGATCACCGACAGAGCGGCGGCTGGTTTTTCTTTTTCGAATAGTGCCATAGTTTTCCTCAGTTATTAGAATATGCAGGGCTGAACTGCACCCAGATCGTTGCGTCTTCCACAGCCATGCCGACTGGTCGAACCGGAAGCCTCTCCGTTATCCGCTCATCCTTCGCAAGGCAGCAATACTCGTTCGAGTTGGCTAACTCAAAGAGACGCATGGACGGCATGGCCACTGAGACAGGACAACTGTCCATGTCGGCGGCCGACCTCATCGGATTGATGATTCGCCCTTTGCGGATGTACAGGAGAGGCTTCATGGATAGTTCGCTCCTGCCTGGTAGTTTCTTCATGCTCGTTTCCTTCATATTAATTCAAGTAGCGGGAGTCGGACTCGAACCGACGACCTCAAAGGTTATGAGCCTTGCACGCTACCGCTGCGCTATCCCGCGATATTCCTGGCCCTTGCGGGTTCAGGCTTCCAGGTAGCCTTCACGATTTTCAATTCCTCAGATCGTCCCGGAGCATATCCTCGATCATCTGCTCGCATCGGGCTCGCTCGTTACGTGCGGTGTCGATGACAGCTTGCCGGCTGTATTCTGGGCCGAAGGCGCGCTCGCGCTCATAGCTGATTGACTCTTCCGTTTCAATGAGCCGGTCGATCTCTTGCAGATTGTTGCAGAGAGCGACCATACGCTGCAAAGGTAGTGATCTCATATATTCCTCCAGTTCCCCGGTCCCTTTCGGGTCTCACGGCTCCGGGCGCCGCTTCTCGGATCCCTCTTGTTTGTATGACAGTTATCAAATGCCGGATTCGAACCGGTGCGTTCAGCATTCGTACTAACGCTCTTCCTCAAACCTCCGGTGTTCTTTCTGGCCCTTAACGACTGACACAAGTGCCAGGGGCCGAACGATCCCCTCAATGCTGGAATTCGGCAAATCGTGGATTACGACCACGGGTTCGTAGAGCGACAAGACCGTTCCAGAATAACCACTTGGCATCGCACAAAGGCGGGCTCCTGACAAATCACTGCCGCTGACAGGTTGGAATGTAGCATGGGGGAAAGGGGAAATCAATCCAAAAATGGTGAAAAGTGGCGAAAAAGCTACGAAAATGGCGGGTGGTGGTAGGCTGGGGCGGGAAGAGTTGCATTCGGATAGTCAGCGCTGGGAGACGAAGGGGCACTTTCTATCATGTGATTTATTGTTGACAATGTGTCTGTCAGAGGGCAGAAACGAGTATGTATTCAATATTTGCTAAGAGCATGCGGTATACAGTATCGTTCGTGGGGGGCTTTTCTCTGGTCGGCTTCCTTGTTCTTGTAGCCATCGGCATCATGCGGTATGACGAATGGACGCTGAAAGAACTGCCCGAACTGATTACGGGATTGGTCGTAATCCTCACGCTTGGATTTGCGATTACCCAATTTGCTTTTACTACTGATTGGCATCGGCGCAAAGCCGTTCTCACAGAGGTGACGAAGATCACTTCTCAGATATCTCGGGTTCGCAGACTCCTCGCCAGCAAGGGAGTCCCTCTTGATGATTTCATCGACAGGAAGAGCATTGTTCGTCCGACGGATATCGAGAGTTGGGATGAGCGGTTCCCAGCAACAAAGCCCATGCTGATCATGATTATTAATAGCTTGGAGGAAATTGCGCTGGGGGTGCGTAACGGAATCTATTCGGAACCGATGACAAGGATGCTGGCTGAAACCATGATTGATAGGTACTGGTACTGCCTTCAGGAGTTGGTCACCGCGGAGCGGCGAGCATCGGACTGGGCGAGTTTTGGTGTGGAACTTGAGGCACTGTGTCGGGAGTGGAGCCTGCTAAGGAATCCCGTCAAGAGATCAGACGGTTCGAAGGCAACCTAAGCCAAGGATGCCTGGCTTGCAATGAGGCACCGCTTGGCTTGGTTGACTGATCAATTACTTGGGCATAACACCGTGCTTCATTTGGCTACCCTCCCACCCTAATTGTTTCGGCGTTCAGTCGAACTTTCTATAATAGTATCGTTAATATACGCCTTTGGGTCTACATTGCAAGCAAAAATCTCACAGGCACTGAGATCGCCTGAGACTTGCTCAGCCAAACGACTCACGCGCCCGCTTGCCTCTCAATTGAAAGTCCCCGTCGGATGATCAGCATATGGGCAGATGGTGATGCCGGACGCCTCCCTCTGGACCTTCGTTCGGAATTCACCTTGCCCAAGAATGGGAGTTAATGAGGCATGGGTGAATCGTTCATCACTATTGGGCAAGCGTAGAGCCAATTCGACCCGTGGTAGCGTTTTGGCTACTTTGGGCTATTTTCTGCTTGCGTACCCTCTGGCCGCATGCTATCTTGAACGCACAGGCTGTCCCGATGAATCTGCCCTGGATAGTATCCGGGGGGTTGATCGGACGAGGGAGGCATTGTGAGTAAGAAAGGGAAGGTTACGGACATTATGGCGGCAAGGAAGTTTGTCAACACAAAGATCCTTGACGGGGTGCTGGAGCGCATAGATCCTATCGTCTACGCTGCGACAGGCGTTCACCCTAAGATACAAGACTTTGTCACAGATGCTGTCCTCGAAAAACTGGCGTACTATGAGAGTATGGCCGAGGAAAAGCGAGCCGCCGAGTCCAAACATCGGGAAAAAGAAGCCTCATAAGCGACATATTTTTTCCCTGACTCGGCTGGACACGAGCCAGGGGAGATTCTTCAGAGCCCCCTTCATTACTCTGATAAGGAAGGGGTCGGAAGTTCGAGTCTTCCCTGGCCCAAAGTCACCGACCTCCACCAGAACGGAGCGGTGATATACCGAACCCACCTCAAATCCCATTCCATTCTCTGTAAAGTCTGCAAAGCCACCGGAAACCAACGGCCGTTTCGATTTGAGGCTGTTATAGCGAACCATTTTTGTGACGGCGAAAGTGCATTAGGGCGGTTAACCCTATTCTTTGTGGATCATTCCGATCGTGTCGGTGCCCGGGGGGAGGATGGTGTCCGAATCGTAGGTGGCACCCGTGAGGGTGCATCTGGAAAGATCGGTATTGGGACGGATGTGAAAATTAACAAATTTTGAGTTGCATACATTGTGCCTGATACTGTACTGAGAAAACTGTAGAAAGAAAGCTGTTGGTTCCGATCAAACGCCGGATTTATTTTGAGCGTTACGGTTGCGGCGGACAAAAACCTTGAGTGGCTATTGGGTAGTATCGTCATCGAGGCCGAGTTGTGAAGTGGATGGAATTTGGTATCTGGATGCCAGTTGAAGAGGAGGGTTGTGCAGTATGACGCGGACTGAGGCAGACACCCGTGCCAGGCTGATTGATCGACAGCTCGCACAGTCGGGCTGGAATGTCAAAGACCGCACGCAGGTTATCGAGGAATTTGATATTCGCGTTCCTCTATCGGATGAGGTTGCCGAGCCGCGAACGCCGTATCAAGGGCATCAGTTCAGCGACTATGTGCTTCTCGGCAAAGATGGAAAACCCCTTGCCGTGATTGAGGCAAAAAAATCGAGCAAGGATGCCGCGCTTGGCCGCGAGCAGGCGAAGCAATACTGTTACAACATCCAGAAACAACTGGGTGGCGAACTGCCGTTTTGCTTTTACACCAATGGACATGAGATCCATTTCTGGGATCTGGAAAATTATCCGCCGCGCAAGGTAATGGGATTCCCGACCCGTGACGATCTGGAGCGTCTCAGTTACATCCGGCGTAGCCGCAAACCGTTAACCGATGAACTTGTTAACACAGATATTGCAGGCCGGGATTATCAAATCCGAGCCATTCGTGCCGTACTGGAAGGAATAGAACAGAAGAAGCGGGATTTCCTTTTGGTAATGGCCACCGGCACCGGGAAAACCCGTACCTGCATCGCTTTGGTAGATGCGCTGATGCGCGCCGGTTATGCCGAAAAGATCCTTTTCCTGGTCGACCGCATTGCTTTACGCGAACAAGCGTTGGCAGCCTTCAAGGAGCATCTACCCAATGAACCGCGCTGGCCCAACGTAGGCGAAAAGCTCATCGCCAGAGACCGCCGTATCTATGTTTCGACCTACCCGACCATGCTCAATATCATCAGGGATGAAACGCAGCAGCTTTCGCCGTTTTTCTTCGATTTTATTGTGGTCGATGAAAGCCATCGTTCAATATACCATACCTACAAAGAGGTGCTGGACTATTTCAAGACCATCACCCTGGGGTTGACCGCCACGCCCAAAGATATCATCGACCACAACACGTTTCAGCTTTTTAACTGTGAAGATGGTTTGCCCACCTTTGCCTATACGTATGAGGAAGCTGTTAATAACGTACCCCCCTATCTATGCAGCTTTCAGGTCATGAAGATCCAGACCCGGTTCCAGATGGAGGGGATCAGCAAGCGTACCATCTCGCTGGAAGATCAGAAAAAGCTACTGCTCGAAGGCAAGGAAATTGAGGAAATCAACTTCGAAGGTTCACAGCTGGAGAAGCAGGTCATCAACAAAGGAACCAACACTCTTATAATCAGACAGTTTATGGAAGAGTGTATCAAAGACCCGAGCGGTGTGCTGCCCGGCAAGACTATCTTTTTTTGCTCTTCCAAAGCCCACGCCAGGAGGATTGAAGAGATTTTCGACGCCCTTTTTCCTGAATACAAGGGCGAACTGGCGAAGGTACTGGTTTCGGATGATCCCCGCGTCTACGGCAAAGGCGGCCTGCTCGACCAGTTCACCAATAGCGACATGCCGCGCGTTGCCATCAGCGTCGACATGCTTGATACCGGCATCGACGTACGAGAGATTGTGAATCTGGTCTTTGCCAAACCTGTATACTCCTATACGAAGTTCTGGCAGATGATCGGGCGCGGCACGCGCCTGCTCGAAACCAATAAATCGAAACCTTGGTGTACAGAGAAAGAGGTTTTTCTTATCCTCGATTGCTGGGATAACTTCGAATACTTCAAACTGCAACCGAGGGGCAAGGAGCTCAAGCCCCAGCTTCCCCTGCCGGTGCGTTTGGTTGGCTTGCGGCTGGATAAAATTGAAAAGGCCATTGCTGTTGGTCAGGAACAGATCGTCGAGCGTGAAATCTCCAAACTGCGTCGGCAGATCAATCAATTGCCACAAAGCTCTGTCATCATCAAAGAAGCGGCCGCAGCACTTGCCCGGCTCGACGAAGAAAGTTTCTGGATGGCTCTGAATCACCAGCGACTGGAATTTTTGCGCAATGAGATCAAGCCGCTATTCCGTACTGTTTCCGAGGCCGATTTCAAGGCGATGCGCTTTGAACGCGACCTGCTGGAGTATTCACTGGCCCGACTCAGCGAAGAGAAGGAAAAGGCTGAAACCCTGAAAGAAGGTATCGTCGAGCAGATTAGCGAATTGCCGCTCTCTGTCGGTTTCGTGAAAGCAGAGGAATCGCTTATTCGAGAGGCTCAGAGCAACAACTACTGGGCCAGAAAAGATACTTTAGCTTTGGAAGATGCCCTCGACGAGCTGAACAATCGCCTCGGCCCGCTGATGAAGCATCGTGAGCAGCAGAGCGGTTCAGGCCTAACGTACCTCGACCTGAAAGATGAAATCCACCGCAAGGAAATGGTCGAATTCGGGCCACAACACGAATCGGTCAGCATCAGCCGATACCGCGAAATGGTGGAAGCCATGATTGCTGACCTGACAGAACAGAACCCGGTTCTGCAAAAGCTCAAGGACGGCAAGGAAGTCTCAGCTGACGAAGCCAGGCAACTGGCCGAGCTGCTCCATAACGAGCATCCTCATATTACGGAAGACCTGCTCCGTCAGGTCTACAAAAACCGTAAGGCCAGCTTTATTCAGTTCATCCGTCACATCCTTGGCCTGGAGATCCTGAAGAGCTTCCCGGAAACAGTGAGCGAAGCCTTCGATCAATTCATCCAACAACACAGTAACCTGACCAGTCGACAGCTGGAGTTTCTCAACCTGCTGAAGGGCTTCATCATCGAGCGGGAAAGGGTCGAGAAAAAAGACCTGATCAGTGCTCCCTTTACCGTACTGCACCCGCAGGGGATTCGTGGCGTGTTCAGCCCGGCAGAAATCAACGAAATACTCCGGCTCACAGAACGCCTTGCTGCGTAATGATGAGAAAACCTTAAGGACTAACAAATATGCTGCAAAACAACCCCGAACTCAAAAGCAAGATCGACCAGCTCTGGAACAAGTTCTGGTCTGGCGGCATCTCCAACCCGCTCACCGCCATCGAGCAGATCACCTACCTGCTGTTCATGAAGCGCCTCGACGAGCTGGACCAGAAAAAACAGGCCGACGCCGAGTGGACCGGCGAACCCTGCACCTCCAGATTCGAGGGAATCTGGATTCCGCCTGAATATCGCGACAAGGAAGACGCGGAAAACTATGGCATCGACCGTCGCACACTGCGCTGGAGCGAGCTTAAACGCATGCAGGCTGAGGACATGCTGCAGCATGTGCAGACCAGGGTCTTCCCCTTCCTCAAGGACATGAACGGGGCCGAAAGCAACTTCACCCATCACATGCGGAACGCCGTCTTTATCATCCCCAAGCCGTCGCTTCTGGTAGAAGCGGTGAAGACCATCGACGAAATATTCGAGATCATGGAGAAGGACTCGCAGGAGAAGGGCCAGGCCTTTCAGGACATCCAGGGCGATGTCTACGAAATGCTCCTCTCTGAAATCGCCACGGCAGGCAAGAACGGCCAGTTCCGCACCCCGCGCCACATCATCAAGCTGATGGCCGATCTGGTGCGGCCGCAACTGGGCCACCGTATTGCTGATCCGGCCTGCGGCAGCGGCGGCTTTTTGCTTGGCGCCTATCAGTACATCGTCACCGAACTGGCCCAAAAGAAAGCTGGCGCCGAAGACCTGCAGCCTGATGAAGACGGTTTTGTCCGCACCTCGGTGTCTGCCGGGCTTACCGAAAAGGCCCAGGCCATTCTGCAAGCTTCCCTGTATGGGTATGACATCGACCAGACCATGGTGCGCCTGGGGCTGATGAACCTGATGATGCACGGCATCGACGATCCGCAGATCGACTACAAGGACACCCTTTCCAAGAGCTACAACGAGGAGGCCGAATACGACATCGTCATGGCCAACCCGCCGTTTACCGGCAGCATCGACAAGGGCGACATCAACGAAAACCTGCAGCTATCCACCACCAAGACCGAGCTACTCTTTGTCGAGAATATCTACCGCTTGCTGAAAAAGGGTGGCAGCGCCTGTGTGATAGTACCGCAAGGGCTGCTGTCCGGGTCCGGCAACGCTTTCAGAACCCTGCGCAAACTACTGGTGGAACGCTGCGAACTGAAAGCCGTCATCACCATGCCCAGCGGTGTGTTCAAACCCTACGCCGGAGTGAGCACCGCGATTCTGCTGTTTACCAAGGTCTGGGGGCCGAAAGACAAGGTCACCCAACCGGCCACCGAACACGTCTGGTTCTACGAGATGCAAAGCGATGGCTACTCGCTGGATGACAAGCGTACCAAACTCGAAGGCTATGGCGACTTGCAGGATATCGTCGCCCGCTTCCATGCCCGCAATCCGAAGACCGATACCGACCGCACTGCGAAATGCTTTTGTGTACCGCGTGCCGATATCGAGGCCGAAGACTATCACCTCTTGCTCTCCCGCTATAAGGAGGACGTGTTTGAAGAGGTGGACTATGAAGCGCCGGGGGTGATCCTGGAGCGGCTCCTAAAGGAGGAAGTGGGCGATATCGACGACGCCGCACTGGCCAGGGTGCAAAGCGGAATTTTGCGGGAGTTGTTGGAGCTAAGGGAGATGGTGGGATGATCGATAATGGTTCAATATCGCTTGGTTCAATAGTTACCATTGCCAAAGGGAAAAAGCATATTGTTACCAGCATGCCATCCGTTAGTGCAAAGCGCCTAATAGGTATTGATGACTTACGCCACGACAACCTCGTTCAGTATACGGAGGACTCTCGCGGTACTGAGGTATTACCCGATGATATTCTGATAGCCTGGGATGGGGCTAATGCAGGGACAATTGGTTTTGGAAAAGCAGGTTTGATTGGAAGCACAATAGCTAGACTGCGTGTAAAAGAAAGAGGTCGCTTTTATACGCCGTTCTTGGCAGCCTACCTTCGATCGAAATTCACGTATCTTCGTAAGACCGCAACGGGAGCAACGATACCTCACATCAGTCGAAATGCTCTTGAAGGAATCGTTATCCCTGAAACGGCAATCGACGACCAAAAACGCATCGCCTATCTGCTCGGCAAGGTGGAAGGGCTGATCGCCCGGCGCAGACAGCACCTGCAACAACTCGACGACCTGCTCAAAAGCGTCTTTCTGGAGATGTTCGGCGACCCCGTGCGGAATGAGAAGGGGTGGGATATTGAGCCCCTCGCAAAACTAATAGCTCATCCGCCAAGTAACGGACTCTATAAACCGCAATCATCTTATGGGACTGGGACAAAAATTATACGAATTGATTCTTTCTATAATGGATATGTGCAAAACCTCGACGATTTGAAGCAGGTTGACATCACGAGTGCCGAGTATGAGAAGTACCGCATCGAAACCGATGATATTCTAATCAACCGAGTCAATAGCATCGAATATCTGGGCAAACTTGGTGTTGTTCCGGCTATTGATGAACCAGTCGTGTATGAATCAAATATGATGCGATTTCGTGTGGATAAAGCGGCCATCCTCCCGCTTTTCCTGATGTTTGTTTGGCGGTTGCCTTTCATAAAATCACAAATCACTAACAGAGCCAAAAAAGCGGTTAATCAAGCAAGCATAAATCAGAAAGATGTGCTCTCGTTTGTGGTGCCAAGACCGCCGATACCACTCCAGAACCAATTCGCCGCGATCGTCGAAAAGGTGGAAGGGCTCAAGACCCGGTACCAGCAAAGCCTGAATGATCTGGAAAGTCTCTATGGGGCCCTCAGCCAAAAGGCGTTCAAGGGTGAGCTGGATCTGTCGCGGGTGCCATAGTCTGTCGAGACAACCTCGACAGACACTTTGCATTCTGCATGCAGGGCACTTTGATGCAATAGATCACAAAAGGAACAAAAGAATGTGTGTAAACTCCATTCAAATAGAGGTTAACAACTGCAACAATATTGAATCTGCAGCCATAGAAATTGATAAAAATAAGCTAAACATCAAATTTGCACCGAACGGAACGGGAAAGAGCACACTTGCGAAGGCGATAGTGCTTGGCTCGCAAGGCAAGCCTGATGGGCTGCAAGAGCTCTTGCCATTCAGGCTGCGAAGCAACAACCCCAAAAACATACGACCGGAAGTAAACAGCGATCAGACATTTCAAAACGTCTTGTGCTTCAATGAGGAATATGTTCGCCAGTTTGTCTTCCAGCAGGATGAACTCATTAAGGATAGCTTTGATATTCTGATAAAAACCGATAAATATCGAGGGCTGGAACAGGAAATTGAAGACTTGGTTGCCGAAATAAAAGGGCTTTTCAATAACAATGATAAGCTGGAGTCGCTAATTTCGACGCTTAAAGAAATGGGGGGCGCCTTCAAGCTTACAAAGACGGGATTATCTAAGGCTTCCTCTGGCATGAAAGGGCTTGCCGGCGGGAATAAACGTCAACACATTCCAGCAGGTCTTGAGCCCTATCAACATTTCATTCAGAGCGAAAAATGCGTAGGCTGGATTGACTGGCAAACAAAGGGGTATGACTTTGCCGAGCTTTCCGACAACTGTCCATTCTGCACATCACGCGCCGCAGACAAGAAAGATATGATTAAAAGAGTTGGGCAGGAGTACGATAAAAACGCCATCAAGAACCTGGTGGAGATCATTAAAGTCATTGAAGGCCTTGGCGCGTACTTTTCAGATGATGCACGTGAAAAACTATCTACCATAACCACCTTGAAAGATGGAATTCAAAAGGAACACGAAGACTTTCTGGTGGATGTCAAAAATCAAATCGATAGTTTTGTTGGAAAACTGGAAAAGTTACGAACGCTTTCAGGCTTTCAATTTAAAGATAATGTACCAGTCGCCGAGGCACTCCACTCTTTCAGGATCAATCTTTCATTTATAGACAAACTCAATTCAAAAGAGACGCAAGAAGCCATTAGGCCGATAAATGATTCCATAGATTCGATGATAGAAAAAGCGGGCCAGCTTCAAGGAAAAATTGCGCAGCTACGTCGGGAGATGCAACGAGTCGTTAAACAGCACAAAGATGACATTAATGGCTTCCTTGCCTATGCTGGCTATCACTATGTTGTCGACATTGTCGGCGAAGGCGAGCAGGCACAACTTAAATTAAGCCACCGCGATCACAAAGAACCATTGAATGGTGGCGATCAGCATCTCAGCTACGGAGAAAGGAACGCGTTCGCAATTGTGCTGTTTATGTACGAATGTCTCGCCGAGAACCCCGATCTAATTGTCCTGGATGATCCGATTTCTTCATTTGACAAAAGCAAAAAATACGCCATTCTGCAAATGCTTTTCCGCCGTGACGCCGGAACCTGTTTGAAAAACAAAACGGTTCTTCTCTTAACTCATGATGTTGAGCCCATTATCGATACGGTTAAATCGCTTTCAGATAAGTTCGCAAACCAGACTTCTGCTTCATTCCTTAAGTTAAAGCAGGGCAAGATAGAAGAAATCAAAATTGTGAAAGATGACATCAAGACATTTTCCCAAATCTGCAAAAGCGCGCTGTGCTCCAATAAAGACGAAATTCTCAAACTGATTTATTTGAGACGTTACTTTGAAATCACAGATAGTGATAGTGATGCCTACCAGGTGCTTGCCAACCTCTTACACAAACGCAATGGTTGTGCACGGGGCATTGACAAGCGCAAGCCTAGAAACTCGGACAACAGATACCCGGCAATGACTCAGTCTGAGTTTGCCAACGGTTGCAAGCAAATCGAAAGCTTGTGGGGTAGCTTTTCATATGATGATCTATTAAAAAAAATTCAAAACTCGGAACATCTAAAGTCGCTCTACGATCAAACTGAGATTGGCTATGAAAAGCTTCAGGTTTTTCGGCTACTTGAGATTGAAACGGATAATCCCGTAATTCAAAAGTTCATTAATGAAACCTACCACATTGAAAATGAATTCATTTGCCAGCTTGATCCGACCAAGTTTGATACGATTCCGGAATATGTCATAGCCGTGTGTGACGAATTGGCTGAGAGCAAAAAGTAGATCAATTGACTTGCCCAACCTCGTCCCGGCCTGCCACGAATGCAACAGCGTCTACAAACTCAGCAAAGACCCGGCACACAATGCCGCCGGACGGCGCAAGGCTTTCTATCCCTATACGACCGGTGCCCACGGTAGCACAAGGGACGCCTTTCTTGCCGCCGTTCAGCAACAGACCGCAAAAGCGCCGGTTGTCAACAGTAACTTCCTGAAAAGCGCCTTCCTCGAAGGCTGCCAGCGGGCCGGTCTGTTTGATGCCATTGCAACGGAGGGAGCAGCACCATGACCTTTGCCCCCGCATTCACCATCACCAACCGCATGACCCAGGCGATCACCCGCATCGAGCGGGTGTATGTTGACCCGCGACTGTTTTGCGACGACGCTTGATCGCTATTTTGAGGCTGTAAACGGCAAGCACAGAGAAATGAAGTGATTTAAAACATGATGCAATATTGTAAGTATTGGGTGCATGTAGTGATATCCCCTCTGTATTCAGGAGTGAAAGTTCTGCTTCGCACGAATCATACTCGTGTTCGCACGGAGCTGTGGAATGTTGTGATCATGATTCGGGCATGAAATGATGAAAGTTAAGATCGGCCTGGTTTGCATCCTGAAAAAAAGACCGTATCCTGAAACGAGCATAAAGAAAGAACCAATTACGGAGCAGCCCATGCTCATCCCAGGTCCATCGCATCACACATCACCCACCTCCCTCCGCATACCTCTCCCTCTAACCGCCCGGGCCCGCCTTTTGATTTGAGCAGAATTCCGTCCTTCCGGTAAAAAAATTTTATACAAACGTACCGTTTTGCACCAGAACCCTTAGAACTTTCCGGAATAGAACCGGGAGGGGAGGTTTTCGTGTGCAATCATCGGGTCCGGTTTGTGCCGATGGGCCGTGCCAGGCGCAGGGTGGCGCTTCTTCTGCTCCTGTCGCTGCTCTATACCCTGTTCTATCCCTATACGCCTCTCGTTGCCGAGCCGCGCTTTCGGGAGTTTCAGGAACACGGTCGGCCTGGAGTCGAGCGTTACGTGAACCGTGCATCCCGTCTTTTGGATGACCAGAGCTGGTCCAGCTACGTGGAAACGGGCGTGGCCCATGAGCTGGCATTGTGGGAGGCCGATGCCCTCGAAGAGATACAGAAAGCATTGCGACAGAATGAACAGGCAGACCTCAGCGAAGAAAAGCGGCAGTCCGTTGCCGAGCGCTATGATGCGGATTTTCAAGCAGCTCGCCTGAAGTGGGAGGAGCAGGCATCATCTTATATTGAAGAAGAGCGCGGAGCCTTTCGCGCCCGTCTTGCCGTGCAGGATTTCAGAGCAGAGCTCGACGACTCGGCCGATCAAAATATCGAGGCCTTCCAGCGCCTTGTCGATGAAGCAGAGCAGGTAACAGCCAGCACGGTATCCCTCGATCTTACACTGTGGGATTCCGTGGTCGATGCAGGCCGCGACGCACTGCAAACGGCCTATTACGAAAGCGTCCAGACCAGGATGGACGAAATCCGCGCGAACCAGAGCCCCATGAGCATGCAGGAGCGACAGGCATTTGAGGCAGAGCTGGATCGCCTGGAAGACGACATCCGTCGCACCTATGAAACGCAGGAGAACTTTTATCTTTTACAGGGAAGAAACCAGTACATTGCCGTTCATCGTGTAAACGATCTCAGTCTGCGCTACGAGGCAGATGCGGACTCGGCTGCGGCCATTGCCAGTGCCGTCATTGATTCCGCTGCAGAGGAGGCCGGTGCACAGAGTAACGAGCTTCTGGATGTCCTTGAATCTGGCATGACCGAAGGGATGAACCAGGGCACATCCGATGCCATACTGGTCGATCAATGGGAGAGTCAGATTGAGGCCCTGCTTGAATCGGGGCTGTATCGCTGGCAGCAGGCAGAAGAAGAGTTATACGAAAAGCGCCTTGAGTGGATGAATGCCGCCAGAAAGAGCCGCGAAGAAACAGAGGCAATCTGGAAGAAGAATCATGAACTGTTGAAAAGTCGCCGCGAGGCATGGCTGAAGCAGGTACAGGATCAGATTGAAGCGGGTCGTGCGGCCTGGGAAAGCAAGCTGCAGGCCTTCTACGAAAGCCGTCACAGTGCAGAGAAAGAGCTGAGCCGCTTTATCGAAGAAGAGAAGGCCCGTCGAGACGGTACACTTGCTCAGTTAGGCGATATGGTTCGAGGCGGAGGAGCTGCCCTTGCGCAGGCTAAAGAGTCGTATCGCTTCTTTGCCCGTATGGCCGAGGAGGCTCCGGACGGCCCTGAAGGTTCGCCAGAACGCAGTCTGAAGGAGTTCTATATCAGGCAGCGCGATGAAATGGCCCGGACGATCGTTCGGTTCCAGTCTATGCTTGCCGGGGCGGAAAATCGCCTCGATGGCAATATGAACTCTGAGGATCCATCCGGAGGCCTGCTGAAGGACAGGCGCCTGTATGCCGGGAATCTTCGCGAAGAGCTGGCAGGGCTTGATGAATCAGATTTTGAAGACGAGCTCAGGTCAGAGCTTGCAGACGATTCCCGCTGGGAGAAGTATCTTCTGTATCGTCGTGATTTAACCGAATTGATCGAGGCCAATGCGCTGTTTGCCGAACGCACGGAAGAACTGAAGCAAACCGCCTTTGACCCGGAGGCAGGCACGACCGTTGCCGATCTGCGGCGTCGTGTGGAGTTGCTGGAGGCTCGATTCGACGACCAGAGAAAGGAGCTTCTGCGCATTATCGATCGCCCGCGAACAGGCATCGATGAGACGGCAGCCCTGACGGCGATTCAACAGGAAATCGAGGACTGGTTTCGCATTTCGACAGATCGCAATCTACGTCTGAAAAATCAGGTCCTTGCCTATTTTGATGATGCCTATGCCGGCTACTACCTGAGCGAGAATGACAATGACCCGTATCTGATGACGAGGGCCGAGTATGAGTGGGAGCTCCTTCGTCGCGAGCGGGATTACGTGGCAGATCGCTATGAGCGTGCTGCTCTGGTGAAGCGTTATGCCGATCTGGCAGAGCAGTATGATGCGGCCCTGGAGGTGGCATCGATTACCAGAGAACGTGCCGACGTTGCCCATGCCCGGGAGCTTCTGCTTGAGACGGGCTATCTTCTTCTAAAGGGAGACCTGGAACACGGCTCTGGCGAAGAGCAGTTTGAAGAGCTCCTGCTATCCCGTGATATCGACGTTGCAGGGATCAGGAAGGCATCCGAGGCCCTTGTGCAGGAACAGGCACTTCTTGATGAGATTGCCGGTCTTGCACTGTCGGATCTGACTGCCGATGCTGTAGCGAATCTGCGAAAGCGAATCACCACCCATATAACGGACTACGATCGCGAGGAACGACACCGTCTTGCCATCCTGGGTGAGCGCCTTTCCGCTCTGTTCAGCCTGGCGGAGGACCGACGTGAGCCAGCCCTGCTTCAGATCAGGCAGACGGCTGACATGTTGGCCGGGGAGGTTCAGTCCCTGCAGCAGGATTATCGGTTGTCCGATTTCCTGTCTGAACGGGACGAGGTCTTTGCCATATTCACAGGCGAATCACTGGCAGACCGAATCGATGATCTATCAAACGCCAGGGCTGCTCTGGAAGCGAATGCCATAGAACTGGCTCAGGCCAGGAAAAGGCTGGATGCGGCAAAAGCGGAGTACGGTCAGGCCTACACGGACTACCAGATCCTTTCAGGGGCCGATTCGGCCGCTGTTGTGGACATAGAGCTGAAAGAGGCTGCCGCACAGCTTGCCTCTCTGCTGAACGGCATGAAGGATGCGGCCGAAACCAAAACGCCTGAAACGGCCCTTGAAGAACGTTACAGGGAATATTACAGCCTGCTTGCCGAACATGATCAGGCAACGAAGGATCTGGCTTATACAGAAGAGATCCTTTCCGTGCTTTCTGCCGCGGAGGCTGCAGAAGAGCGTCGGGTCATGCTCAATGCGCTTTTACCGGAACTGTCTTCTGATCTGCATTCCTCGAATGCAGTAAGTCGTGCCGATGCCCTTCTTTCGCATCCGGAACTGGTCGTAAGGACCGGGCCAGCGGCCAGCTACGGTATCGTTATACAGGCCTACGACAGCCTTGCCCATGCAAAACAACAGTGGCTGGATCTTTCCGATCAGCTTGCAGAAGAAAGGGCAAAGGACGAGCCAGATCCCGTTCAAATGGAAAAGCTAAGAGCCGGTCTGTCTCGACTGTCCGATACTGTTGACCGATCGATCGAGGTGATAATCGACGGCATTCGCGGAGAGGCAGAGGTGCGGCAGGACCTCCTGCTGGCCTTTCTCAATGACTCTGCTGCTCCCGATATTGCCGACGATATGTCGGAGTCCGAAGAAAGGCTGACAGAAGAGGCCCTGGGCATTGCTCAGGAGGCTCTGTCCGATCTTGTAACCTTCCTCGAAACCAATCGCCACAGAGACTTTGCCGGGCTGCTTGCCGCGGCCAATGCACTTGTGGAGGTTAGACGGCGCCACATCGATACCGGCACCTCGTCTGACTACAGGCAATACATCGATCCATCCAGTATAGATGGCCGAGGCTATGAAGTAGCCGTCCTGATTCGTGAATGGCTATTGTCGAACGAAGACTCTATCAATTCTGCAAACGCCGATCCAACGTCGGCAAATCCCCTTACAAACGAAGAACGATGGGATGAGTTGATTGCCCATGTGCGGGCCGAGAAAGACCTTGCGGCCAGAGGGGCAGCCCTGCGATCCGATCTTCCGGTATCGGCAGACGATCCTCGCATCGTGGCTTATCGCAATGCAAGAGAAAGCCTTCTGACCCGGATGCAGGCCGTTTTATCGGCAAATGATGATTCGCTTCGCATGACCTATCTTTCACTTTCGGCAGAGGATCGCGAGGTGCTTGGCCGCTATGGTGTGGTCAGCATGACCTCTGCCGAAGAGCTCCGTCGCAGTCTGAAACAAGCCGAACAGGCCCTGCGCGTGGAGCTTGCCTCGCTTGAAAGCACTTACAGGTCGGTTTACCTGCAGGAGCTTGCGGTTTCTACGGGGCGCCAGGCTTCACTGGATGAGCGTGCTCTCGTCAATGTGTGGCGAGACCTGGAAGCCACCGTCCTGACTCTTGGGCGATTAAGGCGGGAGCGCGATGCCATACTTGAGAACGGACAGACGCCGTCCGCCGGGCTTCTCAATGAAATCAGCCGTCTTGAAGATCTGCAGGAAGATCTTCGGCAGCAACAGCTTGCAAAAGAGGCCTCCCTGCGTCAGTCACAGGCCCTTCTGGCAGAGCTGCAAAGCCCCGGATCCTCCGTTGCCCTGCTGGAATCGGCTCTTTCCCTGCTATCGGTAGAGTATTCACGACAGCTGGTGGTGGCGCAGCTGTTAAGCGGCATGCAGCAGAAGGCCGTGCTGGAATCGGACGAGGTCGATAGCTCTGCCGTCGATGAGCTGAAGGCCATGATGGGCTTTTATCAAACCGATGCAGACGGACACATCCTGCGTAACGAAGACGGTGAGGGCATTGTCAGCGATGAATTCGCAGAGCTTGGATTTGACTCCACAAGTTCTATTGACGATATTCTGGCCGGTGGCTGGAATGCGACGCAGCTTGAGGGATGGGCGCGAAGGATACTGTCGTATCTGAGGGATCCGTATCGGTCTGAGCGGACTCCACAGAGTATTCGTGTCGCTGCTGCCAGACTGGAATCGTCTTTGATTGAGCTGGCAGCTGCGCGTTCCTTTATCGAGAAGGCCTGGCAGTGGGATGCGTCGAATCAGGCCTGGGTTGTTGACTCCGAAACGATTCGGCTGGATGCACGTGCGGACGAAGAGCGTTATGCAAAGCTACAGACGAAGCTGGCACACTTTGCGGATTTTGAAGCGTCGTTAAAACAGGCGATACTTGAGGCCGGTTCGGATCAGGGCAATGCGGTGGCGGCTGCCCTGGCCGTTATAGAGAAGCCCGAGAATGCCTACATCTTTCGCCTGTTTGATGGCTACGACAGAGATGGTGCCTTTGACGGCATCTACGATGAGACGATGAAAGGGCGGGTGCTGCAGCTGTCACAGACGGTGGATCGGCTGCGGCGGCTGCAAAGGGATGCGGCTCTCTATGGAATGGCCGAGAGCTACGGCCTCTATCTTTCTGACGCATTAACCGGATATGGGGCATCGGCAGGCCTTGTGGCAGCTGATCCCGGTGATTATATCAAAGAGATGCAGGCCCTGGATCCGGGCATTACCAGAGAAAAGGTAAGGGCTCTTGATGACACGGGTTTCGAGAAGAACATTCGCGCTGCCCTGGATGGTCTGCCTTCTTCAGCCTATCTGTATCGCAGCCACCTGCTGTCTATAATAGAAAAAAGCCCGCTGCAGGGGGCTGAGCTCAAAGCAGAGCTTCTGTCTGCCATTGATGGCCTTGAGGCCGATATGGTTCACTCTCTTGAAGCGCTGCTTGGTGAGAGTTTTACGGGCTTTCGAATGCAGGCCGATCTGACATTCACGCCCGGCGTAGAGGAAAGCGTTTCTGCGTTTATCGAACGCTACATGCAGCGTACACAGACCACAAGGTCCGTCCTTGCAACGTTTGCGGACGACACGGACCTGTGGGAAGGCAACCTTGATGAAAGAAAAACTGCTCTTCGCGAGCATTTGCAGGATGAGCTCAGTCATGCTGTATTTACCGGTATCAGAAAGGATCTCTTTGCAATCATAGAAGAGGCCGAGGATTTCAACGCTCTTCGAGAAGCGATACAGACCTATGCGGAGGAACTGCATGATCCGACAGAGGCCGAGGTTCTTACGGCGAGGGAAACGGTTCTGGTTCGCTTACTGCGAGCGATGCTTGCTCTCGGGGATTCGCTCGATACGTTCGATGCAGGTTTGATTCCTGAAGAATTCAGGGAGTTTGTACTGCTCAGGCAGTATGAACGGGCAGAGAATCGTTATCAGGAGTTTCTCTCTTTAAAGACATCTGATCTTCAATCTGAACGAGAATCGGCCGTTCTTGATCTTCGCGGCATCGCAGGGGACTTTGCATCATCGATTCTATTGAGAGATTTTACGCAGTGGCAGGCAGAGCATTCGATAGAGGATTTTCTGAATCAAGCACGTACTGCCCGCAGCGCTCAGGATTATCTGAACGAGTACATGCGGGATCGAAATACCTCATCCGATCTATTGCCGGAAGGTGGGAATGCTCTGATCAACCTGGTGATGCAGCAGGAATACTCGCGGCTGGTTGCTGCCGGTATGCAGGACGGCATCGATGCGCTGGATGAGCGAGACTATCTCTCGGATTTTACCGATCGCATCTATATGGAACGGGTGAAGTCCTTCGCGGACCGCTCTGGCTTTATCCTGACCGGAAATTTAGAGGAGGATGAGCTGAATTTCCGATCCGTTTTCGATGCCATGCTGGGCGAGGCGAGATACGGCCACGGAGGATTGAGTTTCCGTGAACGTCTTGTCGGTGACAATACCCTGGAGTCTTATTTTGACGCTGGCTTTGCCTTTCTCGTTCAGGGGCCGTCGATTGAGATGTATGATCCGTTGGCGATTCGTCTTATGCGCAGCAGCGGTGCCCTGAACGAGCCGATCCACTCTGAATCGGTGCTGCCGGACGAATGGATACAGTATCGCACCGAGCATCCGGATTATGCTGATCTGAAGAGCGTCAATTACCGGACGGTCTTGAAAGAGATATCGGAAGATTTGGAAGCGCCTGTTCTTTATCAGGAGCTGGCCCGAATCGAAGCCCTGGAACATGCATCTCGTCTGGCCGGATCCGGGCATATGGTCCTTTCTGTGAGTGGGGAAGATCTGGAGCGCCTGATTGATCTGGCCGGCTACGCAGATGTGGCAGACAGAGATAGCCTTCAGGACGAGGTTAGGCGGTTCTTGTTAGAGCAGGCCTTGCAACAATCTGAGGGATCTTTACAGGATTTTCTGCGGCAGGATGCCCTTCTGCAGTATCACTATCCAACGGAGTCCGAGAAGGATGCGCTGCAGATCTTTCTTGCTTCAGAAGGCGAGCATGTTGTATCGATTGAGACGATCTTTTTCGATAAGCTAAAGCAGTCAGATGGTCGTCTGCGAGAGCTTGCAAAGAATGACCGCGGTGGATTTTTCTATCATCTTATCTATGCAGGTGATGCGGATTTTTCAGTACCGGCAGAGCTCGTTTCATCGTTTACCGATCTGAAGACAGGCTTCTTTGCGTCACTGACAGACAGGGAAAGACGTTCGCTGTTAGACCATGCCGATTCGTACAGAAAATACTTTGCAATGCGTTCCTCACAGGAGCTGATTGCAACCGGCATCTTTGAGGGAATCGAAGCCGAAATCTATGGTGCCCTGGCTGGATCGGGCATCACCGATGCGGAATTAGCCGAGGCACGCCGATACAGAAGCTCTCTTCTTGTCGCCTTCGTTCGATCACTTTCCGAGAAGAATGCAGACCAGGAAGTCGTCCTTGCCCATCTTCCTGCCTCTATGCCAGACAACATTCGCGACGATGTATCCGCGGCAATCGTCAGTGCCATCGCGGATCTGAACCCCGTCTTCGCTCAGATGCTGCGTAAAGAGACGATCCTTCTTGAACGGTTTCTTGCACGGTATCTTGAGTCCGATTCGTTGCGCAATGATCTTGTAGATCTTTTGAAAGGCGAGGAGGATATCATGGACTTCTCCTCGGGGCATACCTGGCAGCGTGCCATTGCTGAACAGGGCATTGCAGAGACACAATACGGACTGCTTTCGCGCATTCAGGCCGACCGACGAGTCCTTGACGTTCTTGCCAGCGATTATCGTCTGAAACAGGCCGTTGCCGGTCGTCTCGCTTCTTTTGCAACGCAGCGTGGAGATCACGTTTCTCAGAACCGTTTCGTCAACTACCGCACCTACGTCGACGACGGCAGCGGTGCTCTGGAAGCAGAGTACCGGGCCTACCTGGCCGATGCCTTAAACGATGATCGCTACCTCGATCCTGACTTTTACGATCTGTCTTCAGCACCTCCGGTCACTGCCGTAAAGACCTACTATGAGTTCCGGGAGGGCATGCTTCTGCGGGCCCAGGATGCCCTTGACCCAGCAGGGGAAGCCATCGTTGCATCAGAGCTTCCCGGTATGTTTGCCGACGGTTCCTTTGTGCAGCGTTTAATAAGCGATCGCAACCGAAACGATTCTGAATCGATCACTGTCGGTCAGGCTACCGATGAAGCAGAGGACCGGGTTGTTCAGCTACGCAGCGTGCAGCGGATCCGCTACGATGCAGGCGTTACAGGAGAAGAGCAGATTACTCAGGCGTACTATGCACACCTGGCCAATCATTATCTGGAATCGTTGAGTGATCTAAACGAAAGTCTTCGTCACCTGGCCGTGGCTGCTTCTGCAGTCGATGCAGGTACAGATATAAAGGACCGCTTACAGCATCAGCTTGAGTCGGCAGAGCTCGAAAATCTGGATCTTCTGCGAACCACACTGGACACGGAGCGAACAGCTGCACTGACTCTACAATCAAATACTGCTTCAAGCGCCCAGAACGAAATGAGGGCTGGTATTGACGGACTTGAAGAGAGCCTGGCTCAGGCAGAAGAACAGTTCGGAGCCGCAGCCCGTCGCAAACATCTGAAGGCCATGGGGCAGACACTGTATATTGCTCAGGTCTTTGCACCTGTGGCCGAGGAGTTTGAAGCGGCCCGGCAGGACTATGATTCACTGGCAGCTCAGGCCGGCGATCTACAGGACGATTACAGCAAGGCCCTTGGCCGGTACACAGAGCATCTCGATGGCATGGGCGCGTGGTGGAGGCGTTTTGACAGTGCTCAGTCTGAAGCGCAGCGTCTTCTTTCAGTGAAGGACTATGCAGACACTCCCTATCTGTTCTCGACTATCATGAACTCCACCGAGGAGGACCGTCTTAAAACACTGAAGCAGTATGCAACCGATGCTCGCGAAGAGTATCACAGGGCAGGACTGCTCCTGGAACAAACCGATGAGCGGCTAAAGGCGGCTGGTTACAGGGTACAGATTGAAGCGAATCTTGACAGATTTGATCGAGTCCTTGCCATTCTTGATCATCCGGATCCTGCAATTGCCGTCTCCGTTACGATACCCTTAACCGAAGACGAAAGGGCGGAGTTAGTCGAACTGCGTGACCTTGTATACAGGCAATATCGTTTTCTTTCTGTAGAAGAGGCCCGCCAGGCCAGGAACGAAGAGATCGATGCGGACGACATCGACAGGCTGGAACAACTCGAGAACAGAGAGCTCTACCAGCAGTATGGCACCCTGATCCAGACACGGGCAGAATACATAAAACATACGATGCGTATGATTCGTCTGCAAAAGGCTCAGGCTCTTGTACAGGCAGAGATCCAGAGTCTCGAGATTGAAGTGGCAGAAAAGCAACAGAGGTTTGAAGAAGCACTGGCACATCATTTCGGCGACCCTTCGAACATAGCCGATGCAGGAGAACGCGAAGAGGCCATAGAAGCGCGAAACGCCGTCTATCAGCGTCTTGCGGCTCAGTATGAAGGCGGCGGCATGGATTTCTATGATGAAATGTCCTCCTGGTACTGGCTAAGCGGTGACTGGCTCGGTCAATTCGGCAAGCAATCCATGACAGAGCATCTGACGATAACGCCTGCTCAGATGGGATTGGCAGCGGCCAGTATGCACTATGGCCAGAAAAACACATCGTCATCGGACCGCAGTGCAATCGGTCGATGGCTATCTGAGAAGGCCGGCAGCGTCTTTTCCGCCTTTGCGGCTTTTTCAAGCCTGTACTTTCGAATGCTAATCGGATTCGGCAATTATGACCGGGCTCATCTGAAATACGGGATTACGGTAGCCACATGGGCGCCCGTTGTCTTCTCCTCCCAGGCCAGGATTGGCGAAATCTACGGGAAGCTGACATTGATGCCGTGGCTGGCAGCGGGGCTTCCTGGTTTGATACTGGCTCTCATAGAAGGGAAGCGCCAGATCGCTGTGGCCGGCGCAGAGCTATCAATGGCTCAGGCCATGGCAATCATCACTGCTTTTAACGTCAGGGATTATGCAAGTCGTCATCCTGGAACTGCCGTGAAAGAGGTTCTGGATAAACAACGGGAGTATGAATCCGCTAAAGCCAGGCTCGAGTATTTCACCAAGGTTCCGGATATGAAAACGTTGAAAGGGCGTCTGCTCAGGTATGGAGAGATGCACGACGATCCGGATTCTGATCTATCCACCGCTCTGTACAGTCTTACCGAAGACGATTTGCGCTATCTGGTAGAGGTCAGTGAAGATGGAAACATTACAGCGATCGATTCTACGGGGAAGCGCAGGAATTGAGCGATGCCGAAGCACCGGAACTGTATGATGCCACACCGGTACAGAAAGATGCAGAATACACAGATATATTCGGGCGTACATATGACCGCGACCAGATCATAACCTATCTGGATCCTGGCTATGATAGCTTCTACAGAGAGGGAGACAGCTATCATAGTTCGTCATTATCTGGCCGCTTCACGCGGATTCGCACTGTGGACCATGATGGTACGGTACGTTATGCCTATGCTCTTCTTGATAATGTAGAGAATCAAACAGTCTATCATGCAGGTGAGATTCTAAGAAATCTTGTCGACCATGGCACGACGTTGCGGACCGAGCGTTTGCAGCAATATCTTGCCGCAGGGCAGGCTCAGACACGAGGTAACGATTGGTCGTTTATTCTCGCCGAACGCGATCGGACCATGAAAGCACTGTTTGCCGAAGCCGCGAGCAGGGAAGACGCTGAAGGTGGCCGGGAATTTGCCGGCTATATGATGGTATTCTCTGAATACGAGGCCAACCAGCAGGCCGTGTTTGACCTGGAATTACAGCAAAGAGCCGAACTGCAGCAGAAGGAGTGGGATCTTCGGGAGCAGGATATGCTCTACCGCCATGAGCAATGGCAAAGCCGGATAGAGGCTATCGTTAGCTCGGGCAAACGAGCGTGGGGCGATGCTGAGGATCGTTACCTGAGCGAATGGCGTCAGTGGGAGCGCGATCTTGAGCAAACGATTGAAGAGGGCAACAGAGAGTGGGATGAACAGATAGCCAGCCATATGGCAGAGCGTGAGCAATGGAAGACAGATCTAAAGAATAAAGCATCAGAAGCAGCCACCGAAGCCGCAATAACCGACGTCCTGGGATCGTACAATGCACAGTTACAGAACCTTTCAGAGAATAATGGCATCGGGATACCACCCGTAAGCTTGACCGAGGCCATCGAAGGAGCAAAAGAAGAGATCCTGGCTAACCTCCCGTCCCGGACGGATCGTGTCGCTGCTATCAACGAATCCATTGAGCGATTCAACAAAAGCCTGTCTTTGTCTCAGATGTATGGAATGGATACTCATTCTCCTGTATCCGGTTTGTCTGCGGATTTTCGAAGCGAGATGGCATCCTTCCAGAAGCAGATGATCATCTACAGCAACGCGAAGGAACTCGAGCAGTATCAGAAACTCATGTCAGATCTACTCGAGCTGATCGACAGACAGAACCGAGCTATAGAACAGCAAACCGAGAGAGCTGCCATAGAGGCGGGTTTCGTCCGGCTGGGAAACGCCTACGTAAAGCAGGGTAGGCTTGTACCCGGTGCTGTCGGACTGGTGGAAGCCTATCAGTGGTATGACGGAAAAGCTGCTTTTGAAAAGTACACAGCCTCTGCGTCTGACGATACCGTGATGCAGGACCTGCCGGCTTTCCTTGAAACGGCCGACACAGTACAGGTTGGATCCTTCTTTGCTGTGCAAAAGCTCATACTCCAGCGAGCGTTTGATAGAATCATGGGAACCGGCACTGCAGCAGAGCGTAAGAATTCCCGTGATAAAGACGTAATCGGAGACCTGGCGTGGTGGATAGGCAGACCGGCAGGAACGAACCCGTTCGTTTCGCAACTTGAGAAAGGCGCTCCATATCTTGGTGGAGAAGAGCAGGAGAAACTTGGTATGGACGGTGCAGTGACCGCCGTTGATGCAGTTAAGTACCTTGCAGATCCGGGCTTTGGTGAGTTAGGCAGCAGTGGTAACCGTCCGAGTGGAATATACCTGGGCTTTTACAACAAGCTCGATCTTGTGAGCCGCTATGTCGATCATAAGGACGCTGAACAGAGAGAGCGAAGGGAGGGCTCGATTGATCCCGTATCGGCAACATTGAATCAGTTCAATGGAATGACCATGATTGCAAACGCCGTGCACAATGTACGTGTAGCATCTCAGGTCTTTGATAAGGATGTCGGATACATGGTAGAGGCTCAGCTGCTCGGTCTTATGAGAGGAGCCCTGCCGGCCGTAGGACTTGTTCTTGGTGGTCCGGCCGGGGCGTCTGCCGGTGCATCAGCCGCATCACTGCTTCACGTCGATGGTAAAACCGGAAAGCGATCGTTTCAGTTGAAAGAGCAAACGATCATAGCCTCTTCCATAGCGGCCGGTCTTGGTGCCATGGAGCCCGGCCTTACACAGGATCTGATAAGTGCTGCTACATCTGGTATGGAGTATGATGCTAACGGAAAATTTACGGGCCGGTTCAGTGGGTCCAGTGCTGCAATAGCCTTTGCCGGCGACAAGGCCGCCTCGCGGTTCAGCAGCAGCCATCTGAAGCAATACATGGCTCGCGATATTACAACACAGATTCTTACTTTAGGACGAGAACATTACAGGTACTCTCATGGACACCAGAATGTCTACGGAGAGTTAGCCAGTCCGGACATGCTACGATTTGGCTCGCTCGTTGGTGGTGCGGACATGTCGATCCGAAAAGATGCGCTGCGAAAGGAATTGCTGGAGCTCATAAAAGGTGATGGCACCGACGGCCAAACCGACAGTGACCCCAGAGAGAGAACTCTTAAGGGTGAAATCGAAAAGGTACTGGAAGAAGTCAACAAACAGGCAAATGAAGAAGATAAGAAACGTCGGATTATTGAAACCTTGCAGGCCTTTGCAGTATACGGACTGGCGAGGGTTCTGTCAAGACTCAATGACCTGGAACAAGAAATACAGGAAACATCAGAAGAGACCGGGAAACTTCTTACAGACCTTCCCAGCTATGCGTATAAGTTCTCTTTTGATCTTTTCAGGTTTGCGCTGGGGGTGACGTTCTTTCTGCCAGTGCAGACAATCGTTCTTGGCATCGGAACGACGAGTGCTGTCGGTCATACCCTGGGATTTGCCTACAGGGGGGCCAGGAGCGCATATTATGGCCTGGCTGGTGGAGCATGGGCTGGGGCGAACACGGTCTATAGAGTTATGGCTGGAATACTGAGCCTTGCAGTGCTCCCTTACAGCTTTGCGCTTCTCGGGGTTGCCGCTCTGGCGCTGGGAGGAGCATTGTTACCCGTGGCAGCCGCGCATGCAGCTTACGGTGCAAATGGCAATGATGAAAATGTTTACGAGAGTTTATCTCAATGGCTCCAGGAGACGGGGGGAGCATTATGGTCAACGTTTGGGGAATGGGGGATTTCTTCGTTCGCAGGTATTCGTGAGTCGAACGATGATATCTTAGAATGGGCATTGCCTGGCATTAAAGAGCCATGGACCAGAGAGAAAGAGGCGGCGGTAATGCAAAGGTTATTCGAAACAGTTAAGTTATGGGATCTGAAGGATTGGATCAAAAACGAAAAACCTGATGCTGACGGATTGTATCGCCTTCGTGAAGATGGGTTCCTGTTTGAGATCGATAGCAATGGACGCCTGAAGAATCTGCTGATGGAGAGAGGACATTCGATTCTGGGTCTTAACCGTGCCTATTTGAACGGTGAACCGATGAACGATGGTGATATCGTGTTCAGAGGACTGGACCAGAAGCTGAGCCTTGTTACGGGCGGTCAGAAAGAGGTGATCAGGCAGCTTGCAGCGCTACGAAAGAAATATCCCGAAAAGCGCTATATCTTTACTCAGAATGGAGTTCTTAATCGGCCTGTGGATGCTCTGGCACTGAACGATATGGTGCGTCTCAGGCTGGCATCGGCAGTGCAGAACTACGGCGGATCGATGGCCGTCTACAATTCCAGCTCGGTTCTTGGCGATTTCTTTAGCCTGGGACTGAGCTATGCCCTGCAGCTCTTGGTCATGCCCGGTACCGAGCCAGCTTCAGGCACATGGAATGCTGTATTGGAGTCGGAAATACTAAAGGACGGAGGACTGATTGTAGCCCACAGTCAGGGGGCCCAGATCGTTACGCATGCGCTGCACGTCTGGAATAAAGCAGATAGGAATCGGACCATCAACACTATCGATGCAGATTTGCTACTGCTGGGGGGAGCGCATACGATGAAGGCCGTTGGTATTGTGAAAACGGTTTACGATGCTCGAAACAAGCCTGACTTCGCGGCAGGGGTCCTTCACTGGGCGGGAGATGGCATCAATGGTCCATTGCCGAACAGCAAGAAATACCAATTGCTTATGGCACCGACCATGGGATTGCCGCTCAATCATACAGCAGTGGATACCTATCCATGGGCATTGGACGCATATGTTAAAGCGAAGGAGCGTATTAGATGAGATCAATACTTACAGGAGTAGCACTGATGAGCCTTTTCAGTCTATCAGGTTGCAAGACGATATATCACAAACTGGTAACTGGAGATCATGATCGAGAGCAGTATGCGGTAATTACCGGTGCGAGGTTGAAAGCGATTCAACCCGGTATGACATCTCGTGAAGAGCTTCGTGAAATCTTTGACCGTCAGGAATGCCATCAATGGACGTATCGGAAGCCATTCTGGATTACGTGGGAAGGGAAACGTTACCGGGTAGACCAGGCGCTGTCGTATCTGCAGATTATCGAGTTTACTCCGGAGGAGCTGAACGGCCTGAATGTTTATGCGTGGAAGGAGCAGCGTTTTGTTCGGGTATATCTGTATAAGGGTGTGGTGCAGCTGTATCGAGTGACGCATGCCGTGCGCGAAAGTATCGACAAGGAGGTAAAGGGCCCGCTAGCAAACTACGATACAAAACTTCTTGATTGGAAACTGATGAATGGACTTCGTTGTGATCGGTTGATTTATGATGTTGTCTCTCTGGGGAGGGAACCCTTAGATCCCGAGAAATTCGACAGGTACTGTCGTCCTTTGATAATTGAGGATGAATAGTGGTTTAGCCTGAATTTCGGATGCCTGATGGTCCTGATGTGACGTGCAGGATACGTTAATCCCTTTTGATAGGTGGGTTGGTGAACCCGGTAACGGAGAGGTGTGTGATATGCGTAACTGTATTCCGGCAATTGCTTTGATAGGCCTTTTCAGTCTATCGGGTTGCAAGACGATCTATCACAAACTGGTAACTGGAGATCATGATCGAGAGCAGTATGCGGTAATTACCGGTGCGAGGTTGAAAGCGATTCAACCCGGTATGACATCTCGTGAAGAGCTTCGTGAAATCTTTGACCGTCAGGAATGCCATCAATGGACGTATCGGAAGCCATTCTGGATTACGTGGGAAGGGAAACGTTACCGGGTAGACCAGGCGCTGTCGTATCTGCAGATTATCGAGTTTACTCCGGAGGAGCTGAACGGCCTGAATGTTTATGCGTGGAAGGAGCAGCGTTTTGTTCGGGTATATCTGTATAAGGGTGTGGTGCAGCTGTATCGAGTGACGCATGCCGTGCGCGAAAGTATCGACAAGGAGGTAAAGGGCCCGCTTGCAAACTACGATACGAAACTTCTTGATTGGAAACTGATGAATGGGCTTCGTTGTGATCGGTTGATTTATGATGTTGTCTCTCTGGGGAGGGAACCATTAGATCCCGAGAAATTCGACAGATACTGTCGTCCCCTGATTATTGAGGATGATCATGCGTCTGGGTAACGGTGTGCTGTGCATGGACGGACACGCTACGAGAGGCAGCCATCGGGCCGACAATCCCGCGGTAGCCGAACTTGCGGCTGGATTCTCAGCCCGATGTGGCCGGATTTCACAGCGTGAATCGCTGACTGATGCCTATACTGACGATTTCTGCCTTTTCAGCATTCGCCTGGTATCTGTCACGTTCAGGTGCCATGATTGTGGCTAGAGCGGTTTGGGCAGGGTTTTCTACTGTGGAGAATCGGTGGTTCACCTTCGTCATGACGGTATTGGATCTTAGCCCATACCATTCAAGAAAGAACTCTGTTCCAGTGCTGAACTGATATCCTGCATGGAGGGTAAGGGATCCACCTGAATTACGGTACTGGCTCTCGACCTGGAAGATTGCAGTATAATCATCTGGCGGCCAAGACCTGTAGAATTGTACGTCTTGTAGAGAAGCATTCAGGTGCATATGGAAGAGGGCGATGCTTGCCCTCAGTACCAGGGGGATTATCTCCAGTCGTTTTTCAAGCTCAAGACCGATCTCGGGTCCGCCTCCAACCATGGACAGCTCAGAACCAAAGCTATTGCTGCCAGAGTTATACGGATCCGTCACGCCGGTAATATTGTTGGGTCCATAGTAGCTCATATTGGCCTTAAGCTGGTGTACGCCCAGTATCCCCGAGGCTGAGAAGCGATTACTGTTGAAGAATCGGTAGCCTGTACGCAACGCATTATGGTCTTCATTGAGTTTCTGTATCGTAACCATTCTCAATCGGTATTTTAGAGAGGTGATGTCTCCTGGCGAGCCGGTAATCCTGCCCACGCCGATCTCAGTAAAACGTGGGGACTCAGCAAAAGGGGAGGGGGATTCCACTCTAACGCTTCTGACATCCAGTTCTACCCAGATATTGCCTTTGCCTGCCCGCAATCCAGCGCTGAAATGATCCGGCTGTCCATAATCCCATTCCGTTTCCGCATTAATCTCTGCAGGTGCTCCGTCTGGATAGAGTCCGGTTGCCAGTCCGAGAATCAGTGGAAAGTTTTGAATGGTATCCCAGTAGAATGTCCTTAATACGGACTGGAAGGATCCCTTTCCAGCTGAGATGGCGGGTTCGATCCACCAGCTTGAAGTTTCGGGTCGGGGGCTCCTTTTGCGGATCTTCTGTAGCAGTGCTTTGCGTCGCTCTTCCTCGGCTTTCTTTTCTGCTTCGAGCCGTTGTCGTTCCTGTTCTTCCAGCTTTTTGCGTCGTTCTTCTTCGGCCTTCTTCTCCGCTTCGAGTCGTTGCCTTTCCTGTTCTTCCAGTTTGCTGCGTTGTTCTTCTTCGGCCCTTTTCTGTGCCTCGCGCCGCTGTCTCTCCTGTTCGGCCAGCAGTCGTTTACGTCTTAGTTTCTCTGCTTCCTTTTGGGGATCATAAGAGTAGTCGATTCTTCGTATAGCGTCCTTTTTTAGCGTTACGGTTCGACCATCTACGCTACGGATGCGCACAGCGGTCCGACTCTGCTGTATGATTGAGCCATCAACGAATTTACCGTTTTTCAGATATACCCTTTCTGCCAACAGTTGCGAACTGAACAGTACAGGCATGATCAAACATATTGTTTTCCATAATACTGCTCGGCGAAGAGGGGATTTCATTCGGGAAATAGACTTCATCAGTTCAGTCTCCTGAAATGTGTTGCAGCGTAAAGGCTGGCGAGGGACATATTACATTACAGGCGTTCTGAGCGCAATATCCCAGATGGGGCATTGTTCCGTTCGCGGTGGAAGAGGGTCTGTTCTCTGAAAACAGGCGTGGAGCGAGAAAGAGACTGAAGGATCCTCTGTGTGGATGAATGTCGCATAAGGCCATCAGGCCTACGAACTGCGAATCCTTTTCAGTTCTTCCAGTGACAGCTCGATGTCATCTTCGATCTGTCCGATGCGCTGTATGACGAGCTTTAACAGCGAGTAGTGAAAGACGGGATTTACCCTGGCGATACGCAAGAACATGGGTTCGTCGAGGTAACCCAGCTTCGCATGTTTTGAGGTTACAACAATTGTGGCGGACCTGGGCATCTGGTTTAAGATTGCCATCTCTCCAAAGAAATCGCCAGGATGAAGGCGGTTCAGTTCATGCATATCGCCTTCGATTCTGCGTCGAACAGCCAGCTCTCCTTCTGCCACAAAATACATCTTGCCGTCCGATGGATCATCCTGCGCGAAGACGACATCATGCTCCTTATACAGTGCAATGGGCAGGTTATTCACATACTCAAATACATTGAGGGACATCAAATTATCCCCCTGCGAAGCTTTTCATTTCGTATGTCCTCGCGGATGGCCTGCAGTTTGTCCTCTGCGATCAGCAGACGCGAAACGGCATGACGCAATAGATAGAAGAGAAACTCGGGACTGGAACCAGCAAGCTGTAGAAGCATGGCCTTGTTGATGATGGCCAGCTTGGCCGACTCGCTGACAACACGGGCTGTGGCCAGTCGTGGTCTGGACTGGATCAGCGCCATCTCTCCGAAAAAATTGCCTGGCTTGATGCGATTGATTTCTCGCGACTTTCCGTCTCGTTCCTTGTAGATGCTTACTTCACCGGAGAATACGAAGTACATCTCATTGGTGGACTCTGCGCCTTCCTGGAAGATCACAGTGCCGCCGGGAAAATCCCGCGCTGTAATCTTCTGCACGATCTCCAGGACTCTTGGGGACATTCACCAATGGTAAACAGGCCATGAAGGCTGGCAATCGAAGTTTCTGATTCTACGATGACTTTTCGTAAGACTTATTCAACAAAATTCGTCTAATACGGTGAATGGAAGGGTGGATTCTGTTGTTTCAAGGCTATCCGATCCATGTATTTCAGTGATGAACTGGTGGATAGACCTTACCGTGCACCTTCATCTTTATACAGGTGCGACGGAGCGAGATTGTGGAAAAATAATTGACAATTTCTCTATCATCGGGGGCTCTGAAAAATTTAGTAAAGAGGACCTATGAATGCGCAAGAATCTTCCCGTTACGAATCAGGAGTATCGTTTACCTGAGGGGATTACACTTGTCAGTCGCACTGATTCAAAAGGCCGAATAACCTACACGAACGACGCATTTGTAGAAGTGTCCGGGTTTACGCGAGAAGAGCTTGTCGGTCAGCCACACAATTTGGTCAGGCATCCGGATGTACCGCCCGAAGTCTTCCGTGATATGTGGAGCTGCCTGCTTGCCGGGCGCCCCTGGTCCGGTGTTATCAAAAACAGACGAAAGGATGGTGATCACTACTGGGTAAGGGCCAACGTGAATGCCATCAAAAACGGTGGATTCCATTCGGTACGCTTTGCTGCCAGCCGAGGGGAGGTTGCAGAAGCCGAACGACTGTATGAAACTCTGCGTGGTGACTCCGGCTATGGCCTGGAAAGCGGTCGGCTGGTGAAGAAGAATCGATGGTGGAAGCTGCGTCGATTCCTGCAGCACATCTCGCTGCGTCAGCGCTTCCTTGCCTTTATCATTACATTTACTGCATTGTTCGCCTACATTCTGGTGTATGCCTGGATCAGCGTGTTTACGGCAAGGGATGCGATGCATTCTGTTTATCAACAGGAGTTTACAACCCTTGGTCTGATCTATGAGATCGCTGGCCTGCAGACCCGTACCGATCGGGAGATGTTACTGGCCTACCAGCATGCTCCCGATTCTGCAACTCGCGGGCTGCATGCCCATCCTGTTTCGTTACACCTGGATCGGATCGAGACCTACCTTGAGTCCATGGACAGCAGCTGGGCAAGGCTTAAGTCTATGGGACTGGATGATGAAGGCCGGGGCCTGGCAGAATCCTATCATGAAAAAGAGAAGCTGTGGCGACAGTCTGTTCTTTCAAATCTCGCTGCCATGCGATCCGGGCAGTTCGACCGGGCAAGGCTTGCCAGCTATCTTAGCAGAGGACGCCAGTATTCCGATGAGATGACAGAACTGGCAGATCAGCTGAAGATGTATGAAGAGGCTCTGGTCCAGGAACAGATTGATGGAGCGGATGCACGGTACCAGGCCCTGGTTGTTACCTTTACGGTGGCGTTGCTGCTTCTTTCCGTGGTCGTTGTTGTTGGCTTTTCTGCGGGGCGAAGATCGATACGTCTCAGTCGTGAGGCTATGTATGCTGCCAGGCGCATAGCTGATGGCGAAATAGAAAAGGGGATTTCGGTGCAGGGCTACGACGAATTCGCCGAGCTGATGGCATCCCTTGAGGTTATGCGCAATAACCTTATGGAGCTGCTGGGCGAGTTGCGTATCGAAATGGACCAGCTGCGTATCCAGGGCTTTCAAGAGGATACATCGCGGTACGATTTTCATGCCATGATTGCCGCCAGCACGGAACTACGCGGTAGCATACGATCCCTTCTGCACGAAACACAGGATACGGTAACCCGCTTAAGGGATGAGGCTAAGGCACTGGATCAATCTGCCGAAAACAGCTTGAAGCGATCTGTGCTGCAGCAGGAGTCGACGACGACCATGGCTGCCTCGGTGGAAGAGCTTCTCTCTTCTATTGAACACGTGGCCGGTCGAGCCGCCGAAACCAAGCAAACTGTGCAGTCATCGGCAGAACGCCTGGGGCTTGGAGAGCAAACAATACAATCCCTGCTTTCCGATGTGCGAAAGATTTCAGAAGCCGTGACGGTATCGGCGGGCACGATCCGGGCCCTTGGGGATGAAACGGTTCGCATTGCTGAGATTCTATCACTGGTAAGAGAGATTACCGATAGAACCAATCTTCTGGCGCTCAATGCAACCATTGAGGCTGCCCGTGCCGGTGATTCCGGTCGTGGCTTTGCTGTTGTGGCAGATGAGGTTACAAAGCTGGCTGCTCGAACGAGTGATGCAACCGTACAGATCCATGAAATGGTCGGTCGCATTCAGTCCGGGGCAAAGAATGCAGCCGACAGCATGGAAGAAACCGTAGCGCTTGCAACGAACGGTAGCAACCTTGCTTTCAAGGCCAATGAGGAGCTTGCTCATATCCGCGAAGCCAATGCGGTGATCGTTGAGGCCGTTACAGGGATTGAACAGGTTCTACAGGAGCAGGAGATCAGTGCAGGCAACATTTCCGAGCTTGTTTCTGCTGTGGCAGAAAATTCTGATCGTCTGATCGGGGATGCAGAGCATACCCGTCAGGCTGCAGGAGCCATGGGGACGATGGCAGCATCCCTGCAGAGCCTTGTTTCTCGTTTCGAGATTCGTGATGAAGTGATCCAGAAATCTTCTGAAACCTGAGCCTTACAGAGAGTCGGTTCTGTATGTAACTCTCTGCAACAGGCGAGAAAAGGCCGGCCTGGCGTTTTCAAGCGCCTCGAAGGCCAGGTTCCTTCGTGACAGGGCTGTCGATGGGGTGCAGGGATGCTCCTTGCTTTAGCAGATCCAGGAACTCTGCAAAGGGCATGGGAGGCCGGAACAGGTAACCCTGCATCCGATCTGCCCCCATATAATACAGGGTCTGTCGCTGCTCTTCATTCTCGATACATTCAGCAACGATATTCAGGTCCAGCATCAGTGCCAGGGAAACGATGCTATGGGTGATGACCGCCGCTTTGGAGTCATACATGGACTTGCGAACAAAGGAGCCGTCGATCTTGAGAACGTCGATGGGTAACTCTGATAGATAACGCAGAGATGAGTTTCCCGTTCCGAAGTCATCAAGAGCGACACGCACACCGATCTCTTTAATCGGAGCAAGCAGGGCAGCCGGATTGCCCTGCAGGGCAATGCCCGTTTCGGTTACCTCGAACTCCAGTTTTGCAGGGTCAATGCCGGCAGCGGTGATTTTCTCAAAGGCCTTATCCGGGAATCCGGGGTCAATGAGCTGAGCGGTAGACACATTAATGGCAAGAAAGTCAATGTCGACGCCATCTTCGTTCATGGTCTTCATATCGCGAAGAACCTGCTCAAGAACCCACATCCCGATGTCACGAATGATGCCACTTCGCTCTGCTATGGGAATAAAAACCGCCGGTGATACGTCGCCCAGTTCGCTGCTCGTCCAGCGAATCAGGACCTCCGCACCCAGGGGATTGCCTTCACTGATATTCAGGATTGGATGATAGCAAAGACGGAATTCGTTGTTCAGAAGTGCTTTTCGAAGTGCTGACTCTACGGCAATCCCGTAGCGGACGCTTTCGTGTCGTATCTCATTCCAGTGACAGAACCTGTCTTTTCCGTTCTGTTTGGCCACCATCATGGCTTCGTTGGCATTGCGGATCAGGTCTTCGGGTGTATGGCCGTCCTGAGGATACATGGCAATGCCACCACTGACAGACATGCGAACCGTGGACGATGCTGCATGAACAGATTTTAGAATCCGATTGGTTACAGTATGGATTGCATCGAGGCTATCAAAGCCTGGCAGTACTGCCACGAACTCGTCGCCTCCAAAACGGGCTACGGTGTCACTGATGCGAAGCGATGCAACTATGGTATTGCTCACAAGCCTTAGCAGGGCATCCCCTTCGGGATATCCAAGGGTTGCATTGATGAGCTTGAAGTCATCGATGTCGATGAACAAAACAGCGAGATGTTTTTCATCGCGCTGTGCATGACGTAATGCCAGATCAAGAACTTCATTGAACAGTTGGTGGTTGGCCAGGCCTGTAAGTGAATCATGCAGGGCCATATATCGTACCCTGCTCAGGGCATGTTGCTTCTGCTTCACAATGCGTTCCATCTGCTTCTGGATGTCGCGAAGATGGCCGATGCCCGTGCCGAGCAGTATCTGAACCAGACCGTTGATCAGGACGCTTTTGTAGAACAGTTCTGGATCTGCTGCTGTCAATCGGTGTAGAAACAGGGTGTTAATCGAGCTTATCAGAAACCCGGCTGCGATACCATAGCGCTTTCCTCCGAGGGCAAGAATGGCAGTGGGAAGCAACGAGAAAAGTAGCATCATGGTTTTGAATCCGTCTGCTACTGACATCATTGCAGCCAGATAGAGGACAATACAGAGAATGCCGGCAAAGAGTGGGTTTCTCTTTTGTTTTAAATCTAAAACAAGATGTAGCAATTGTCGTCTGAGTACGGCCATACAGAGACAGTAGACGAAGAGAGGATGAATTACTCAAAAAGTTTGTAGCAGATTCTGTCAGGATCAGGATGAGGACGTGGGTTCGTCACTCATCACCTGTTTACCGGGTCCCATCAGAAAGATCTGCTACCCGGCCCGCAGAATAAAGTGTGCATCGGGGGCAAAGACCATGCGGCCGTCACAGTACCTGACTGCGATCACGGTAAATCCTCCCTTACGGAAGTCCGTTTCGCGGAGGGGTTTGTTGCAGAATACGTCGCTTTCTGTGACATCGTGCATCTTCATCTCGAAATCGTAATGAGCCCTGTCTGTAACGACCGAAAGAAAGTCATCGACTTCAGGATTGAGGAAGGCACGCGCAATCTGCACTCCACCTGCATGGTAGGGAGAGACCACCTTGTTTGCACCCGCCTGGAGCATCTTGGAGCGACTCGATTCCAGGGAGATGCGTGTGTGAATGAACAGGGAGTCATTCAGGCTACGGGCGGACAGCACAACAAAAAGGTTGTCTGCATCGGTCGGTAGAACGGCAGCAAGGCCTCTTGCCTTTTGAATGCCGGCCTCGATCAGCGATTCTTCCAGAAGGGCATTCTTGATCAGGATGGGCCAGCGGTGTTTGTATTCCGATACGATGGAATCGGGATTCTGTTCGATGAAGATAAAAGGAATGCCGGCCTTTTCCAGTTCCAGTCCTATGGCAAAGGCCATGCGACCTCCGCCGCATATGATGTAGTGGTCTTTCATTTTTGATATCTTCCTGTTGATGCCCAGCTGGGTCATCATCTCCGCGAAGCGGTGGTCGAGCAGCCCCTGGGCAAGGGAATTCAATGCCGTGGCATAGAAGATTACCCCACCGATGAGCAGCAGTATGGTAAACAGGCGTCCGCCCTCGGAAAGGGGATGCGTTTCACCAAAGCCGACGGTGGTCAGGGTGATCACCGTCATGTACAGTGAGTCAAGTAAACTCCAGCCTTCGATCAGTCTGTAGCCAAACGTGCCCGATAGCAGAAGCGAGCTTAAAAACAGGATGGGCCTGTTGATCTGGCGGACCATGTCACGCCACTCTGAGTCGGCGCCTTGCATTCTGCCCCAGCTATCCACATCGTCGGGCGATGGCAAGGTTTTTGTCAGCCGGCAAACATGCGCTTCAGCCGGAAATCTACTCCCCTGGCTCTTGCAACGAGCACGTCTTCCTGCGTTGCCGGCACTGCAAAAAGAGGACGAATCGGATAACGCTCATCATGCAGCGGAGCGGGAGGAATTGCCGGCCAGCCTGCATCGCCAGCCTGGGCCGTGATCAAGAAATCGCAGATGGCTTCCGTTCGCCCGCTTTCGTAGATATGACCATGGTCAAAGAAGCGTCCGGTCTTCCAGGGATAGGCTGCAATGCGGCCCAGAATAGAGGGGATGTACTGCGGGGCGCCTGGAAAGAAGGTAAAGATCTCGGTGTGAAGCACCTCATCGGGATTTTCGTGATACATCTCGATTCCAGGCTGCGGTTGTCGTCCCATCCCGAGCGTGACGAAAACCCTGCTGCCTTCAGGCACGGCAGCAGGTGCCCGTAGATCGAGAGTTACGTCATCAAACTGAACGATGGCAAGGGGAGGAATCTTCTGATCGACGGCATAGTACTGTGAATGTTTTCCCAGAAAGGACTCGTAGTAGGCAAGCATCCGATCGCGGTAGCCTTCCCAGTCGCCTTTTCGCGTGCGTCGGTTCCAGAACTCTCTGTTTTCTTCAAGCCTTGTATAGAGTCCGGAATCCCCGGGGGGAAGGGGGATGGTCGATGCCTCATATCCCCGTGCCTCGCGGGCATAACCCTGAACATAATCATGCCCTGCCCAGGGTGGCAGGACGGCCTCTACCTCTCCATTTACATAGAGGGTTACCCCTGTTCCATCCGGAAACCAGATGAGGTCAAGCTCTTCGGGAAGCAGCGGGGGCGATCCTTCTGTATGATTGCAGTTGGCCGCCTTCATCAAAGGCGCCATGCCACGGACCGGCGCATCGTCCGCCTCTGCAGGGGCAGGCAGCAAGTTTCGTACCCAGACGGCAGATGGCTCGATGGCCGATCCTTCTGCCGGAACCCGATACAGGTAGATCGTACGACCATCGTCCTCTACAAAGGCAGCAGCATTCCCGTAGGGGTTTTCTTCTTCGATCAGAATATGGCTCATAATTAAAGGTACGGCTCAAACTCTGCCTTTAGCCGGTCCAGTGGAGCCGCTCCGCTCAGCCGGTGAACCTCTTTGCCGCCTTTAAAAAGGATGAGGGTGGGAATGGAGCTGATGCCAAAACGTTGCGACAGCTCGGGCTTCTCGTCGGTATTGACCTTGATTACGGTGACGCGTCCCTTCCACTGCCGTGCCAGCTCTTTGACGATGGGAGCAAGCATATGGCAGGGCCCACACCAGTCGGCCCAGAAATCGACCAGAACGGGCAGGGAATGCTGTTGAATCAGATCATCAAAACGTGCGGGTAAGGTTTCCATAGTCTTTATCAGCTTCTTCTGCAGACCGTGCAGGTCTGCGCGATGCCTTAGTTTTCCTGTTTGAAGTCACGAATGCGGTCGCGAAGCCTTGCCGCATCTTCGTAATTTTCGCTTTCGATGGCCCGCTGTAACTGCTCCTGCAGGCGTTCCAGGTCGCTACGCTCATCAGAGGAACTGTCCTCGCTTTCGGCCTTTTCTGCACTGTCGCTTTCATCACCGATGACGACCGCAGCATCCCGATACACCTTCTCATGCATGAAGATCGGGCAACCGGATCGAATGGCCAGGGCCACAGAGTCCGAAGGCCGCGCATCAATCTCAAGGATGCGATCCTCATGCTGTATGACGATGCGGGCATAAAAGATGTTCCCGATAATATCATTGATGACAACGTGAAGCAGACGGGCCTCCATCTGTTGAAAGATGTTGATCATCAGATCATGGGTATTGGGACGTGGCGGAGTGATTCCGTCCAGGGCACTGGAGATCGAATAGGTTTCCAGGGGACCGATAAAGATGGGTACCACCTTCGGCGACGTGGAGCCCACAGGCTTGAAAAAGAGAGCAAAGCCAACGTTTGTGATGGACACGTCGGCGATGTTGACTTCCATCAGGTCGTCCGGCATCATATAGAAACAAGGATTTCAGGGATTGCTGATTCGGCAAGTAATCTACAGTGAGCGGGATGGTTCTTCTCCATCCCCCTGCACCGGATTCCAGCCTGAAAGGTGCAACAAAATCTGCCTTTTCACAGATAAGGAAGAGTCTTTCAGGGGCAGGATCAGCTCAAGCTCCAGTGGGAAGAGCGCCATATCGATCTTCTCGTCTGCGATGTCGTTTTTTCGCACAAAATGCAGCAGTTCTGTACCGAGATAGTCAAAACACCAGATGCCGTCTTCGTCGGTGCGGAATCCTTCCAGCTCCCCTTCGACGGCCACCAGCTGTTGGCGCGGATCGCTCAGTCTGTAATGGCATGCCTGCGGAATCGGGCCGTCGATGGCCGATTTCTTGATCCGCATGCCCGGAGTGATCTTTGCATGAAAGTAAAGGAAATGCGAAAACTCCGTCCAGGTATGCAAAGGCCGGGGAGGCGGTGGAACGTCATAGGCCTGGCCTGGCCGAACGGTACAGCGGCCGCCTGAAAACAGATCACAGGCATACACGGGGCTTTCCGTGCATGACAGTGCGGTGGCCATCATAAGGACTGCAAGGGACAGAAAGGCGAACGGCTTCATTCCTGGCTGACAATCAGTCGCAGATCGTTGAAGGCAACGAGAATTTCAGGGCTGCGGTAGAAATCCGGAGTGTGCAGCCACGGGCGATAGGACATCTTTTCAAAATAGTACAGGGCCTCGCCATAGATGCCACCGTACAGATAGATGCGGTGAAAGTCATCTTCCAGGGCCGTACGTACGGCCCCGAAGACATGAACATATCCTGGATCCAGTTCCACCAGGAGCCGACCGTCCTTTTGCATACGCATCTCCAGGGAAAGGCAGCGTCGACGTAAATCGACAAGCTCTTCCCGGGCAATCGGTCGTTCAAAGCTGAGAACGCGAAAATGACGATAGTCATGTCCTCCATAAAGGGAGGGTACGGGAAGTAAAGGATCGGGATTCGTTTCAAAGTCGATCTTACCGAATTCCGAGGTGATCCGTTTTCTCATGTCATGGTAGTGTTGATCCTCATCAAAGGCGGCGGCAATATAGAAACGTGCTGCAGGGGGTTCTTTGAGAGGAGGTTTCCACTTCGCAGACATACTTCGAAAGACCCCCTGTAGATCAGGGGTCAAATACAATTTGACATCATGCGGTGAACTTCTCTTCTTCCGTTATGGCGGAATTGCGTCCGGGTGAGGTGGATTTCCTGACTGCCAGGCAGCAGATAGAATCCGAGGCAGAGCGTTGTATCGGTGGCAGAGGCGGGATAGAAGTTCCTCGCGTTGTATTCGAAAAAGGAGAGCTGAAGGTGTCTTTTGCTCCTCCTGTGATGGAAAAAGAGCACATCGTCGATGCACTTACACATCTAAAGACCTGTATCGAGAACCTTCGTGTGCATACGATGGAGCCTTCTTTTGTTGTTTTTCAATCCCTGGGCCCCAACCTTTACGAAACGAAACATTTTAGCCAGGGGATTAAATTCAAGTTTATTGATATCGGTTATCCACGAGTCGAAATTTCGCGTCCCGGCAACCTGGTTCAGGAAGAGATCCAGGCCATCATCGGCCTTTTCAAGATCTTTCACCCCACTACGAGCCAGGTAAATCCATCGGCAGTCCTTGCAAAACTCGGCGCAAGCGTATACGGACTTCCGGATCGTGATGACCATACGGAACTGACAGAGACATGGGATTCGATTGGCGGTTACGAAAAGACGAAGCAGGAAGTACAGGAAACGGTACTGATGCCGTTGCAGCATACTGAGATGTTTCACGAAGTATCGCGGCTTTCGCGTGGAAAGCCGGCCGATCTGCCCCGGGCAGTGCTTTTCGAAGGGCCTCCAGGAGTCGGAAAAACAACGATGGCACGCATCCTTGCCAGAGAGGCCGGGCTGCCGCTTGTCTATGTTCCGGTGGAAAACATTTTATCAAAATACTACGGAGAATCGGCCCAGAATATGGCCGCCATATTCGATGCCTGCGAGAGCTTTGAAAGGGCCATCCTCTTTCTCGATGAAATTGACTCTCTGGCCGGTTCCAGGGAAGAAGGTTTAATCGAAGCGACGCGCAGGGTGCTTTCGGTACTCCTGCGTAAGATTGACGGCTTCGAGTCCAAGAACGGAATCCTTACGATCGGTGCTACCAACCGGGCCATGGACCTGGACCGCGCTCTTCTTTCCCGTTTTGACACAATCGTGCGCTTTCCGGTTCCCGATGCAAAGGAACGCGAAGCAATCTTTCGCAAGTACGTTCAGCATCTGAATGAACAGGAAGTGCGCGGACTGGCCGAGCTGGGGGAAGGGCTATCGGGACGCAACATTCGCGACATATGCCAGATGGCTGAAAGGCGCTGGGCCCGCCATCTGGTGATCGAAAAGGCTCCTCCCTCCGCCCCGCCGGCCTCCACCTACCTGGAGCTTGTACGCGAAAAGATACGCGATCTGGAGTGGTTGCAGGTACATTCGTAAGAATGCACCCGCTGCCTTATTCTGTAACGATCAGGATCTCTACACGTCGGTTTCTGGCACGGCCTTCTTCGGTGTCGTTTGGAGCCACCGGTCTTGTTTCACCGAATCCCTTGTAGCTCATACGGTCGCCGTCCAGGCCAAGCTGCACAAGATGATCCAGCACGGCCCTGGCCCGTCTTGTGGAAAGATCGATGTTGTATTTTTTCCCGCCGGTGTTGTCTGTATGTCCCTGGATGCGGATCTCCCGGTTTGGATATTTTTCCAGGATCTTTTTGACCGCTTTCAGGGCTTCGATGGCCTCGGGGCGTAACGTGTCAGAATCCACGTCGAAGAGAATGTTGTTCAGGTCCAGGGCAACTCCCTGGTCTGTTTCGCGAACCGTTACGTTTTTTGAATAATGTCCTTCCACCTGTTCTTTGATATCAGCCGTCATGGTCTTTTTCTCTTCGGGGGTAATGCGGCGTATCTTTTCGTACCACGATTTGATGCGGTAGGCGGATTCGCGCACGCTGCCGTCCTTCATGGTGAAGCGGTAAACAATCGTTTGCACATCATGGATGGGAATGCCTTCTTCTTGAGAGAACCACATCTCATCGGTGGAACGCCCCTGGATGATGGAAACCGGTCCATTGCCGGGAACGACCTTGTGGTTTAGATTATATATGAATACGATCTTGTGGGCCTTTCGTTCCTTTCCGTAGTAGTCCTTTACCGTTTCGGGTCCGATGTATTTGTAGCGAACCTGTAAGGGGATCTTGATCTTCAAACCGGGCAGGTCGATCGTTTCAAGGCCGGGCTGATCCCATACATCGCCTGGAGAGAGTGGGCGATCGGGAAAGGACGGAAGACTGCGCAGGTTGGGCATGACATATTCGTCAGGAACCTCATACTGTCCGTTTTTTAGAATGCGAAAGCGGCTGTAGTAATCCCGATCCCTCTGGAATGGCCCCCGGCCGGCCGGCATTCTGAAATACGTAAGGAAGGTGCCTTCCATCGTAGCACCCGTGTCATCCGAATCGACGGCCTTGAGAACAATGCGGTTTCGCTCATCCCGACCATGGCCACGGCGTCCAATCAGTATATCCTGTTCTTTTCGGACGATGAGTACATCGTCTGTGGCCAGTTGAAACCGAAAAGCCGGGGAGGGGGCTTCCTCGGAGAAAAGCGCAGCCGGCAGGAATAAGAAAATTGCAAGGAGCCTGTTTCGCATGTCCTGAATATCGGTATGCAAGAAAAAAGCTTAACGGACTGTCCGGGGCGGTAAATAGATTGATAATCTGCGGTTTTCCCGGAAACTGACGACAGACATACATACATGGAAGTAAGCAATGATCGTACTTGAATCCCTGGATCATATCTCTCTCGGCTCGTCGGATCTGAAAAAGTCTATCGAATTCTACGTCGATATACTCGATTTTGAGGTGGCCGAAGAGACGGATCGATATGCCGTCCTGCAGCTCGATCATTTCAGCCTGCGGCTCAACCACATCGATGGCTATACCTGCCAGCAGGATAATCCCTCAGCCTTTTCGCTGTCTTTTACGCTGGACGTGGATGATTTTACGAATGCCATTACAGAGCTCGAAGAAAAGAAGATTCCGATCGTGGTGGGCCCGGTTGTCATTGAAGGCGGAGAGTCTTTGATCATCCGCGATCCCGATGGAAACTGGATCGAGCTTTCTTATAAAGAATAAATAACGGGAAAAAGGTCTTATCAGGCCTGAATAAGGCCGAAAAAGGCGATGTTTGGCCCAGGGAAGGGATGTTTAGCGCCCGGGCAGGAAAGGCCGGAAACACCGGCCTTTTTCGCGTTTAAAGGCCTTTTCAGGCCCGGACGTCTACATGTGAACCCTGTACCCGGTAGATGTTCTGTGCATCTCCAGGGCGGATGGCGGAGGCCGCCTGGTCTTCTTGCTGGCGCTGACGGTTCGAGACGTCACTGCCGGGAATGGCCGCTGGATTCTCTACGTTCGGTCCCTGCTTCAGCGGGCGGTAGGCAGCGGTATTTCGCAATCCCAGCTCGGGAGATGTTCGGATATCCATAAAAGTAGTAATGCTCTTTTTTCTTTACCGTCAAGAAAAAAAAAGCAACAGCGCTTTAGTCTTATGTCCCTTGACAGCGGGGCCATAGCCTCTGGCCTGCCAGGATGGTGCGCACATGGATGGAGGATGGCTGTTTTGTTATTGAGCGCCAGCCTGCGGATCCCGACCAGATTCAGTCGACATTAAAGGGCCTGGCTCCTTTTCGTAAAGGCCCTTTTCGGATCGATGGCGTTTTCGTCGAATCGCACTGGAACAGCGATATCAAGTGGCAGGTGCTCTATCCTGTACTGGAACGGCTTCTGCCGGTGTTACAGGGCAGTCGGTTACGTCTTGCTGATGTAGGCTCGAACAACGGTTACTATCTTTTTCGCCTGGTGGACTGGATGTTGCAGCATGATCCGGCCTGGACAGAGGGAGACAGGTTGTGCATGGCCTTTGATCCGGTGGCGGACTTTGAAGCCCAGTTTTCTTTTCTGCACGGTCTGTTGCCACATTATCCACTCCGTTTTGAAAGGGCGGGCTGGCAGCAGCTTACCGATTACGATCCCTTTGATATCGTTCTGTGCATGGGGGTTCTGTACCATCATACCGATCCGGCGCAGATGCTGCGCAAACTCCATGCCTCATTGCGCAACGGCGGTCATCTGGTCCTTGAAACGATGGTTGTAGCATCTCGATCGGATGGGCTGCCGTATGCCATCATCCCTCCTGGCAGATATGCCGGTGCAAAAGGAATCTGGCTGGTGCCGGATGTGCATGCCCTGACGGCCCTGCTGCGTCGCACGGGCTGGCGAAACATAGAGGTTGTAAACGTGCGGCAGGCCCTGGATGAACAGAAACGGTTTGGTGACTTTCCATCGTTTCGCGAGAAGCTTGATCCCGACGATGAAACGAAAACGGTTGAAGGACTGCCTGCTCCTCTTCGTGCTTTTCTGATCGCACAAAAATGATTGCCTGCCCGTTTCATCCTTGCATAGAGGGGACATGAACATGATCCGCAAGCCAGTGATTGGCGTTATCGGACCGAACCAACCAGTCTGCAGTCGCGAAATCTACGATTTCGGCCTGCTTCTTGGACGCAGGCTGGTGGATGACGGCTTTATCATCGCATGCGGAGGCATGTTCGGGGTAATGGAAGCGGTTTGCCGTGGAGCCCGCAATTCTCCTCTGTATACGCCTGGCTGTACGATCGGCCTGATTCCATCGATCGACAAGAATGCGGCTAATCCCTTCTGCGACATCGTTATTCCAACCGGTATGGGATTGGCCCGTAATATTCTGCTTGTGAATACCTCTGATCTTTTGATAGCCCTCGGTGGGGGTGCCGGTACGCTTTCTGAAATCACCTACGCCTGGCAGACGGGAAAGACGGTCCTCTGCTGTACTCAGTTTTCCGGATGGGCAGCCGAGCTTGCAGACCGTGCGCTGGATGAACGTATGGAAGATCTTCTGATTGGCGTGGGTTCACTGGAACAGATTCGCGAAGAGTTGAAAAAGCGTATTGGTTTAGATGGTGGATCTTTCCATCCTGCATAATTGAATACAGTTGTCAGCAGGATAACGTTCATAAGGGTTGCCCTGTGAAAATGTATCAGTATTACAGGTTCCTGGAAGTAACCAACGTGGCGGCAGCCGTTCAATGGTTCCAGAACGAAGCCGCGGAGCTGAAAGGTACGATATTAATCGCACCGGAGGGGATCAATCTCTCTGTGGCCGGCGAAGAAGTGGCCATAAAACGGTTCGTGCAACGTGTACAGGATTCCGATTGTCCCTGTCCTCCGGATCCGAAAGGAATCTGTCGCATCTTTAACGTCGATGGTATACCTTATAGACGTCTGCGTGTACGAGAACGCAGGGAGATCATCACATTTAAACAGAAGGTAGATCTGTCTCTTAACGAAGGACATTATCTCAGCCCGGCTGAATTTCACGAGCGAATGAAGCGCGGTGAGGTAGTTCCCGTTGATACCCGTAATCTCTATGAGTCGCAGATCGGTACATTTCGCGGCGCTGTACGCCTGCCTGTGAATACATTTTCAGAAATCCCGCAGAAACTGGATGCGATCGAACCGCTGCGTGATAAAGAGATCGTTACTTTCTGTACCGGTGGTGTTCGTTGCGAAAAGGTGGTTCCGTTTTTGCGCTCGCTCGGCTTTACAAAGGTATGGCAGATCAGGGGAGGGATCCAGGACTATTTCGAGCAGTTTCCCGATGGGTTCTGGGAAGGGGAGTGTTTCGTCTTTGATGAGCGTTATTCGATTCTGCCCGATGGCAGCAGGGGGAAGGCACGTCCCTGCGCTCGCTGCAATCAGCCGGTTTATAACAATCGCTGTGTTTCCTGCGGCCATACAGAAGCGAAACCGGATTACCGGTCCGCTGCAAACGTCGGCGAACAGCGCTCCGGTCAATGATGCAGCCGTTTCTTTTTGACGAGGATGAGTCGTATCTGGACCGGGCAATTCGCTCGCTGGCCGGCTCACAGGATGCGTATCTAAAGTTTCTATCACCGAATGACCTTGGCCTGACGGGTTCGCATCAGGCGGGTATCTATCTTTCGCGTGAATGTGCTCCTCTCTTTCTTGACGGACGGAACGTTGAAATTGGACAGAACCTTGAAAGAGAGGTGGAGCTTCGTTTCGGAGAGCGACGCATTGCGGCTCGCTTTGTATGGTATGGAAAAGCCAAAAGAGAATGCAGGCTTACTCGCATACAGCCTCTTTTTCGTCCTGATCCGGCTCGCTATGAAGGATCGCTTCTCGTTCTTACTGCTGATAGCACTGCACGTTCTGATTCCCTGTTCGATACGGGCTGTAGCTTTCAGTGCTGGTTAATCGAAAAGGAGAACGAGATCCAGACCATTCTCGATTTTCTGGGCATAACGCCCGCTGAGACCAATCGTCGCCTGCGTTTCGATCTAAACGAAAGGCTTTTGCCTGAATTTCAGCGTCTGAACCTTACCGTCAGCGAGTTCCCATCGGGGAATGAGATCGCTCGTTGGTCGCAATCGATTTATGAGCGCCTGTATGGTCCGCTGGATGAAAACGTTGACGACATGCTTCTTCGATTGATCGAGATTGAGTATTCTCTGTTTCGTTTCTTCGAAAGAAAGCACTATCAACCTCTTATCGAGAAGGGTTTTCAGCGCATTGATGATTTCCTTTCGCTTTCTCTTGAAATCCATAATCGGCGCAAAAGCAGGGCAGGCAATAGCCTTGAGATTCACCTTGCCTACATCTTTGAGCGCTGCCGAATTGCCTGTTCACATGGAGCGATAACATCAGATCATCGGCGGCCGGACTTTCTTTTTCCTTCGATTGAGGCCTATGAGTCTGCGCGCGATAAAAAAAAACAGGGCACAATCGCTGAATCAGCCGATGATAAGGTTTTCTTTCTGGCAGCAAAGACGACATGTAAAGACCGCTGGCGTCAGATTCTTACCGAGGCCCCTGGGCTAACTCACCGCTATCTGTTTACCCTTCAGCAGGCTATATCGAATGCCCAGCTCGATGAAATGACAGAAGAAGGTGTAACTGTCGTTATGCCTGACAGTTACAGACGAAAATTCGACGCAGAGAATCGAAAGCGAATCATGTCACTCAACGAATTTGTTCTTCTTCTCCAGGCTTCGGGTTGTGAGCGAAGCGATGCACAGGGATTATTTAACTGATAAACATCCTGTGTGTATAATTCTTTTATGCATCTATCTTTCTCTTCTGGCATAAATGCGTTATTCATGAAAAAAAACAGGAAAGCAGTTGCAAAAATACTCCAGCAGCGCTAACGGGTTATTCAGAAATAAATCAGCGAGATTCTGATTAACCGAGGAGCAGTGATGGCAAGTTTTGTATACGACAAGAAAGAGTCGAAAGGAAGCGGTCGGCGCCAGTTTATCTTAAGCCGCTATGGTGTTCGCTTCCATTTCGGTCATGCAACGTCTGACTTCAACGAGAAGATGATACTCGCTTTTCAGAAGAAGTGCATGCAATGGCTTGATAGTCTGAGCCAGAAGGATGTCGATTTTTATCGAAACAACTATTATAAATCGACGGTATATATTGGACGAGCACGCGTAGAAAATGATATTGCAAAAGGCAAATTGAAGAAACCTGCCGTGAAGCCTGTGGCTAAACCGGTAAACAAGGATGCTGCCAGCAAGACGACGAAAAAGGCAGCAAAGAAAGCCAAAAAAACAGTCAAGAAGAGCATAAAGAAAACGTCCAAAAAGACATCGAAGAAGGCCTCTAAAAAAGTCGCGAAAAAATCTGCCTCCAAAAAGACAGGCAAGAAAACAGCGAAGAAGACCTCTAAAAAGGCAAAGCGCTAAAAAAAAAGGCCCTTCGGGGCCTTTTTTTTTAGCGTCGATGCAATCGTAACGATGTGCCCAATCCGCCTTCTCCCTTGGTAACGCGTAGCTCAAGGCCAAGCAGTTGAGCGGCTGCCTGCAAAAAGGGAAAGCCCTGGCCACCTGCTGGGTTCATCGATCCGGTTTTACGGATCAGTCCTTCCCCATCATCCTCGATCGTCAGCACGATACCTCCGCGATTCTCTGTGCTTTCAATAAGCAGTCTGCGACCATCACTGTGTTCGATGGCATTGGCCACTGCCTCTGAGAGAAACCACAGAAACAGAGGAACGTCTCCATCTGTGAGCAGGGCTGCAAGATGATTCGGTTCCACGCGAAACTCGGGATATAGCATTGTGTCTTTGAGCAACGCGGTGATGTTTTCCAGAAAGGGCTGCACGGCTGCATCGGTAAGGGCATCACCTGAATGACCGAGCAGATAGGGGACAAAATGGGTTCGCACACTCAGGGCCTGACGATCTTCGTCTTCAATGGCATCAGACTGCGCAAGTAGCAGGTCCGAGCTACGCTTTTCAATAAAGCGGCGGACGGTTTTCAGGTTTTCGGTAACGGCCGACAGACGCTGTACGGTTCTGCGGTCCTTTTCATCATGATAGGCTGCGGCAACGAAAGGAAGCAGGTGTTCCAGAAGTGCCATGTCCCCTGCATTGAGAGAGATGTTTTCCTCTGTAGTTAAAACCAGGACGCCTTCTGTATGTGAGCCAAGGACCAGGGGCAACACAATGGTGGTTTCTACAGCATCTCTTGCCGCATTGTACATCTCTTCGTATGCATTGAAATGTGACAGATCATCGGCCAGGAATCGCAGGGATTCAGGGCCCGGTAGATCATAGGGTTCCTGTCCGGCTACCTTGTTTAAAATGGTCGGCCTCTGTGAGGCCAGGGCCTGCCCGAAATACGTATCGCTCAGAGCGAGGCGCGTGGAGGCGAAGTCAAAGGAAGGAGAAGAAAACGTTGGAATCAGGTTTTCCTGTTCATCCAGCGAGTAGAAGATGATGCGTTGCAGACGTATGTCTCGCAGTACGTTTTCTTTCAGGTAGTCGATCTTCTCTTCGAAGGTTTCCTGGCGCGACAGGGCACGCGAGGCCTCAGCCATTAAATGGCCTTCTTTGCGGGAGTTCTTAACCTGAACACGGGTTTGCTCGAGTTCGTCGCGCAGGCCGTCGATGGTGTTTCGTTGTTGCTGGATCAGGGCCAGATAGTTTTCGATTTCTTTCTGCAGTTCTTTGACCCGTTCCTCGAAAGAGGCAACCTGTTCGAGCTTTTGATGAACGACTTCCTCTTTCTGGCGAATAGATTCTTTGAGCTTTTCAATGGTCTGCTCCAGCTCGCCCTGTAAGGTCTCGGCAGCCTGCAGGGAGCGCTTCAGTTTCTGTTCCTCCATGTGGTAGGTTCGAATCTCTTCGTTCTTCGAGCGTATGAGATCCTGTAGTTCCTTGTTCTCGGCCTGCGCTTCTGCAAGACCGGACTGGATTGCCTCGATCTGTTCAAGCAGTTCTGTGTGACGACTGTGCGCCTCTTCCAGATCGTTCTTGAACTGATGGTTTATCTGCTTTTCGCGCTGAAGCTGCTGTTCGAGCTTTTGAATGCTATCATTCTGGCTCTGAATCTTTTCTTGCTTCGCTGTAAGCTGATCCTGCAGTTCCTGTTGCAGCTGGCTCCATTCTGCTGCGCGGGCTGCCTGGTCGGCGAGGAGCCTTTCCCGCTCTGTACGTCGTTCCTCTTTCTCTCTTTCGAGAAAGCGGTCGAGTTCGACGATACGGCTCTGGCTTTGCTGCAGTTCTTTTTCGAGACCGTCGATGCGGGCCAGATGCTCTCGCTTCTGCTCCTCCAGCGAGTCAATACGCTGTGAGGCTTCGGCTAAAAGCTGCTCCGCTGTTTGCAGGGATGCTTCGCGTTCTCGAATCGTAGCATTCAATTCCTCAGAAACAAGCAGGCTTTCTTCTTCGATACGGGCAATGCGTTCGTTCAAATGATTCCGCTGTTTCTGGAATTCTTCTCTTTCCTGTTCAAGGGTCTGTAAAATCGATTCATTCGACTCCTGCAGCTTGCTAACGCGGTCCTTTTGCTGCTGAATCTGTTCGTCGCGGTGCCTGATCTCGTTCTGAAGTCCTTCAACGAGTGACCGATGTGCTTCTTCTATGCGTTGCTTTTCTATGGCGGCGGCCTCAGCCTTTTCGGCGGCCTCCTGCTTTAGCTGTTCGACTGCTTTTCTGTGTTCTTCAACGAGGCTGTCTACAAAACGTTTGTGTTCGGCCTGCAGGTCTGTGATCTCTCTGCTATGTTTCTCTGCAAGTTCGGCCAGCTCTTTCTGCCTGGCCGTCTGCAGGGCAGCGTTCTCCTCAGCCTGCTTTTTCTTGAGGTTTTCGACTTCGATGGCATGCTCGCTATTGGCACGCTTGATGGCCGCCTCAAAGTCTTCTGTAAGCGCTCGAATGCGTTCTTCACCGGATCTGTTCAGAGCTTCGATCCTGCTTTTCAGTTCGCTGGATTCGTTTTCAGCCTTCGTTCTGATGCTTTGCAGCTCTTCGTCCCGCAGCTGGATTTCCAGGGTCAGCTCTTCCTTTAAAGCATTCAGTTCGGTAAGGCGGCGCTGCTCAAGCTCCTGCCTTGTCTCGGCCAGCTCTTTCTGTCGTTGCTCTTCGGATTGTTGAAGGGCCGTTTGCAGGGCAGAGACCTCTTCTTCTCGCTTTTGCTGTTCCTGCTTTTGCAGCTCGGATAGCTCCAGGGCATGAGCCGCTTTCAGTTCGGTGATCTGTCCTGTCAGGGTTTGTCGCAATTCTTCCAGGGCTACAGAATGGGACCGGACCAGCTCTTCCTTTTCTCTTTCCAGCCGGGCCTGCAGGGATTGCAGGGCCTGCTCTTTTTCTTGTTGCAGTGTGTTCTGGGTTTCAGCGAGGGCCTTTTCATGCTGCTGTCGTTGTTGTTGCAGCTCTGCCTGCGC
>CAZUEX010000001.1:232086-418731 GCA_964619535.1 uncultured Leptospiraceae bacterium
TGTTGCAGCTCTGCCTGCGCATGCTGCAGTCGGTTCTGTAGATCGGCCTGAACGGTCTGCAGTTGCTCCTGAAGCGCTGTTGTGGCCTGTTCTTTTTCCTGTTGTAGCGTGTGCTGCAGTTCGGTTAGATCTTTATCGCGCTGCTGGCGCTCCTGTTGCAGCTTTTCCTGCAGGTTGGACTGTACGGTTTGCAGCCGTTCTTCTACTTCTGCAACGGCTCGTTCTCGTTCTTCTACAAGCCTTGCCTGCAGGGCGGAAAGCTCCTGGCGGTGGCTTTCGATCAACTGCTGTCGTTCCTGGTCGAGGGCTTCCTTTTCGCGTGCCAGTTCTTCGCGTTCATGTCTCAGCGCTGTATTGAGCTCTTCCAGTTCTTCAGCATGCCGCTTTCGTACCTGTGTAAGCTCTTCATCGCGTTGCAGTATTTCAAGTTCCAGTTGTTCGCGAAGCGCAGTGAGCTGCTTTTCTGTTTGGCGGGCCAGCTCGTCGGTCAGCTGGTTCTTCTGGGTTTCCAGTTCTGCCGCATGCTTTTGCTTGAGATTGAGGACGGTCTGGCTGTGGGCAGCCTGTGCCTGTTTTGCCTTTTCGTCAAGGGCCTGGATTTCGCTCTCTTTTGCCTGCAGGGTGTCTTCCAGCTTCTTCCTGTATGTGCTTTCCAGGCTATGCAGCTGTTCTTTGAGGCGCTCTTCATGTTCCTGCGTTTTCTGGAGAAGCAGTTCTGATGCTTTTCGAATGTGGTATTCCAGGATGATCGCCGGAAGGGCCGTGGCAGCCACTTCAATGTCCTTTTTCAGAGGATTGCTATCCTCCTGATAGAGCCAGAGCGTAAAAAGGCGTTCTCTGTCTGTTAGCTGCACGGGCAGGGAAAGCCCTTTTAACGGTTCTTCGGCGTCGGTTTGACGAATGGTATCAGATGAATCCGGAAGGGTTAGCCTGGCTACGGAAAGACCTTCATCGGGCTTATGCCATCCCGATTCATCGAGCAAAGCCTCGGCCTGAAAGCGGCCGCTCTTTCCGGATAGAAAAAGAATGCCGGTCAGGGGCAGCTGTTTTGCCACTGCCTGAAAGAGCTGCGAGCCGCGATCCGATTGCTGGTAGTCTACCCGCGACAGGTTTCGCAGTAATGTTATGAGGCCTTCACCTGCAGCAGCTGGCTGCTTTTCCGCTGCCTTTTTCGTGGCTGTCTTTTTGGCTTTTACGGCAGCCACGGCCGTCTTTGCCGTGCTTTTTTTCGCCGGTTTCGCTGCCTTTTTTGAGGCTGTCTTTTTCGTTGTCTTTTTGGCAGTTTTCTTTGCTGTTTTTTTCGACGGATTCGTAGCCATGGGATCGATCAATCCTTTCTGTGCAGATTTTCTGTGTAAGACCGCTGGATGGCGTCCAGAACGGAAGCGGGAAGAAGACGTTTTACGGCGCCGTAAAAGGAGGCATCAAGGCCCACGCGAAAACGGGCCGGAAGCCGGCGTTTGCGCAACAGACGGGCGATGGAGCGCGCCGCACGTTCGGGAGGAGTGGCCAGACGGCCATACCGGGTGATTTCTTTCTGTATCAGACGATTTAAGAATCGATAGGGTGAATCCTCTGCCTCCAGGGCAGGGGTAAGCTGCATGTTGGCTTTGAAGTTTGTTCGGATCAGGCCCGGTTCTACAAGGCAGACCTCTATGCCAAGGGGAGCCAGTTCGTAGCGCATGGCTTCAGAGGCGGCCTCAAGGGCCCACTTTGAAGAACAGTAGGCCGAGCCTGTTGGAATAACCAGCTGACCGAGGATGGAGCTGATATTGATGATGCGCCCCGAACCTCGTTCGCGCATGGCCGGAAGACAGTGGCGAATGATGCGAAGCGGTGAAAAGAAGTTCGTTTCGAACTGGGCCCGCAACTGCTCCTCACCCAGTTCTTCAAAAGGGCCATACAGACCGTATCCAGCATTGTTGATGATTACATCGGGAACAGGAATCTGCTGTAGAATCGATTGCATACGCTCTGCGTCGTTCACGTCGGCCTCCAAAGCCTGCAGTCCATCGAAATCGGCCGGGAACGGCAGTTTTGCCCTGTTGCGAACGATACCGATCACAGACCAGCCTTCCTGCAGCAGCTGGCGCGTCAGATGCAGACCGATTCCCGAGGTGATGCCCGTGATCAATGCCGTTTTCACATCTCCTTTTCTGCCGCATTGCGCTGTGCGTCAACTCACGACGGGAACTCATCCCTGCGGATTGCAAAAAGGCATCGGGCGCTGAAATCATTTTTTACTTTACCGGGAGGCCGGGGTGAGCAATTCTGGCACTCAGTTCGGGGGCTTAGCTCAGATGGGAGAGCATCTGCCTTGCACGCAGAAGGTCATCTGTTCTATCCCGATAGCCTCCACATTTCTGAAATTATTCTACCATTATTTTTTCCTCTGAAAATTTAATTCTCAATGTCCGCTGCTCCGGTAAACAGGAGCTCCGATGAAAAAAATCAAGCGGCATCTGAGAGAGCTCCTGGCCATTGCTCTTAACACCCAGCAGATTTCCTACGTAGGCTGTGAAGCCGATCCCTCCTTCAACCTCGAAGAAGAGACCGGTTTTGGGGCTCATATCGTCATTCCGCGCAAGGTTGCTGCTGATGCTCTGGTCGAATACTTCGACGAACGCAACGGACTGGTGCATCTGTGCAGTGTTCTGTTTCAGATGAACGGACGCGGTGGAGGAGCGGGGGGAATTATTGAACTGAAAGGCCTTCGACCGCTGCAGCTGGCCCTTGAGGAAGCCGGGTATCGCTTCGATTCGCAGATGGGGCGCTTTGTTCAGGTTCAGGGGAAGCGAAAATCCAGTGACTGGGGCTATCTCAGAAACGGTGAAGAGTATCGGCTGGCCTTTATGAGCGTGGATGTTGTGGGCAGCTCGGATCTTGTGCAGACCAACCTGAAGGTCGATATCGAGCATACCCTGCGCAACCTGCGTCAGTGGTTGCGATCCAATATTGAGGCAGAGAACGGCCGTCTGTGGTACTGGCACGGCGATGGTGGGCTTGCTGCCTTTCTTGAAGAGGAAGGCGTCAGCGCGGCGATGCGCTCCGGCCTGAAGATTGTGGCGAATCTGCCGGTTTTCAATATTACCGAAAATGAGCTGCGCTACGAAAACGACATCCGTCTGCGTTTTGGGATTCACTATGGAACGGCCTGCTACTCTCCTGATACGGCCGCAATCCAGAGTGATGACATTCGACAGGCGATCACCATCGAGCAGAAACACGGCGAAGCCAATACGGTACTGGTGTCTGAGTCGGCCTTTTTGCTGGCCAGCCCTGAAGTGAAAAAACTCTTTACAGAGGATGGACAGTACGGTCCGCTTCGACTGTACCGGAATATCCGGCTGTAACCATGGACATACTCATCGTAGATACGGATATCGGGGCGCGGAATGTATATGCCGGCCTTCTTACCTCTATCTTTCCGGCCCTGCATATTCGATATGCCGACAGTGCTGATCAGGCGCGGGAATCGCTGAAGCTTTCGCCTCCAGATCTGGTCATCCTTGATTTCTACAGCGTGGAACAACCTTTTCCCTTCATGCGGGAATTGACGACCCAGGCACATCCCTTCATTGTCTTTGCGCGAAACGATGAAGAACGAATCATTGTAGAAAGCCTGAAAGGCGGCGCTCTTGACTTCGTGGCGAAGAAAAACATCAAGCTTGGCTATCTGAAGCAGGTCATTGCGCGGGCCTTGCTTGAGGTGCCTCGATGGCAGCACATGCAGCGTTCCCTGAACGAAGGGCCACAGTACACAGAGCATGAAAAGTTCAATGCCTATTTGCAACAGTACGTCCTTACCGATACAGGGATGGACCGCGGCCGTAACTCTCTGGAACTGGTCCCGGGACGTTCCTACCAGCTGATCTTTCAATACTGCTCTGTGCGTTTGCCGGCTACATCGTACATGGATGAAGAGGCCAGGCAGAATCACATGCATCTTATACTCGATCGCATCGGCTCTATCGTTTCGGCACGTGGTGGCCTGGTCTGGACGCGGAAGGCCGATGCAACCATATCCATCTTTGCCGCCAATGAACACCAGAATGCCATTCTTTCTGCCATCGAAGGACAGGCCGCTTTAATCGACATCTGCTGTCGCGTGTATGTGGATCGCCCCAATGCCCTTTATGCCATGGATACGGGGCAGGTCGTGTACACAGAAGAAAGAGGCGATCTGGTCAGCGAGGCAATCAATCTAACGGCCCATATGGCTGAGAAGTCTCCGTTTGAACGGGGCATTCTGGTTACCGATAACCTGTTTAAGAAGCTGGATCAGCGGACGAAAAAGTATTTCTTTAGCATAGGCAAAGAATTCGAAGGCCACCGGCTGCATTCCTTTGAGCATACGGCCTGATCGCAGAGCTCAGGAAACCCGGGCCATTTCTGTTATGCTGTGCAGCAGCTCTTCGATCGCCCCATCGATTGTGGCAGGTGTCCAGTCTTTTCGGGCAAATATCTCTTCGGATAGTCGCCGCCGGAAGAGGCGGGCTCCGGGACGACCGGCAAAGATGTTGGCAGCATGACGCAGCACGTGGTGAACGGGAATTCCTTCTGCCATCTGTTCATGCAGGTAGGGTAGCAGAGCAAGAACGGCATCCTGTTCCGTCGCTGCCGTTTCCGGATCCTCTTCTTGATAGATCTGGCTGTCTGCCCTGGCAAAGATAAACGGTGTATCGCAGGCCGCTCGTCCAATCATGACGCCATCGACGTGTTGCATGTGATGGGATGCTTCTTCGAGGCTTCGAATGCCGCCGTTGATTTCGATCGTTGCAGAAGGGAAGTCCTGCTTTAAGCGGTAGACCGTTTCGTACTGCAGGGGAGGGATGCTGCGGTTCTGCGCTGGATTCAATTTACCGAGAATGGCGATCCGGGCATGTACGATGAAGTGTTCCACACCTCCATCCCTGCATGCAGATACAAAATCTTTCAGTTCGGCGTAGGTCTCCCGTCCGTTGCCGTTTTTTTCGCGAATCCCGATACGATGCTTTACCGTAACGGGAATGGAGACGGCCTGTTTCATCTTTTCAAGGATACGGCGTACCAGCAGCGGGTCTGCCATCAAAGAAGCTCCGAAGTTGCCGGATTCAACTCGCGGGCTTGGGCAGCCACAGTTCAGATTGATGGCATCGTAACCGTAGTCCTCGCCGATCGCGGCACATTCGGCCAGGGCTTCGGGATCCGAACCACCCAGCTGCAAAACAACGGGATGTTCGCATGAGTTGTAGCGCAAAAACTTATGACGTTGACCGAAACGTATGGCAGTATCGGGGACCATCTCTGTATAAAGGACGGTATGCCTTGATAGCAGCCGCAGAAAGAATCGGTAATGCCGATCCGTATAATCCATCATCGGCGCTACACTGAGAAGGGCCATAGTTCCGGTTTTTGAGATCGGGTATCTGTTTCAAATAAAAATGCAAAATGCCCTGCTGGCAGGCTACTCTTAAACTTGACCCCAACCGTAGGATTTTACTTCATTTAACGAAGATGTTCAGCCGGGTTTATCCAATGTTTGTAGCCCTTGCAGTCGGGCTTGTTATTCTCCTTCTGAAACTGGTCGCCTTCTATCTTTCCAATTCGATGGCCCTGAAATCCGATGCACTGGAAAGCCTGGTCAACCTTCTTGCGGGCAGTTTTGCGGCCTTTGCGGTTCTCTATGCGCGCAAGCCAGCCGATCGCGACCATCCCTATGGTCATGGTAAGATTGAATATGTGTCGTCATTTTTTGAAGGCGGACTGATCACCCTTGCTGCTATACTTATCTGCTACGAGGCCATAGAGAACCTTGTCCGGGGCATCGTTCTTAAAGAGCTGGGCATCGGCCTGCTTATCAACTTTGCAGCCGGGTCCATAAACGGCATCCTGGGTCTGTGGCTGATTCGCATGGGCAAAAAGAAATCGTCAGCGGCCATGGAGGCAGACGGGCATCACCTGCTGTCAGACTTTATTACCACTCTGGGAGTAGCAGGAGGATTGCTGGCCGTTCATTTTACCGGACTGAGCTGGCTTGATCCGGCCATCGCGCTGGTCTTTGGCCTCTGGCTTGGCTTTGCAGGTGGTCGGGTGCTTTATCGCTCTGTGTTATCCCTGATGGATACAGAGAATCCGGAAAGCATTGAAAGGCTGATCTCCGCCATGAATCATGTGAATGATCCCGACGTTCTTGCCATCCATGCCCTGCGTGCCATGCATTTAGGCGAGTACACTCATGTGGATATCCATATCGTTTTACCCGAAGTCTATGATATTGCAAAGGCCAATGAAATCGTGCATGCCTATGAACACAGGGTGCTGGCAGAGGCAGGCATGAACGGTGAATTCCATTCCCATATAGATCCCTGCGGCAGACGCTATTGTTCGCACTGCCATCTGAAAGACTGCCCGATCCGTCAGGAGCCCCTTATGCGTAAGCGGCCAGATTTTATAACCGAAGTGGCCGTTGCCTGGCCGGATGGTCATATGAGAAGGGTCCTGGATCAGGTCCCCCACCGTAGCTGATCCTGTATTGTTTCAATAGTTTATGGTTGACTGAAGTCCAGCCCTTATGATAGCTTTGCAGCATGACGTACAGGTTCAATCCCCCAGACCTGAAGATTGCCGAGGATCACTCGCGACTTCATGAGCTGATCAGCAAGCAGGCCAGCGAGGATCGTGATTCTCTCATACGCCACTTTGCCCACCATCTGGAATACAGCGTAGGCAAGTATGTTCATAACACCACCGATACCGACATCTATCTGGCCCTGGCCTATACCCTGCGCGATTACCTGATCGATCGATGGAATGAAACACAGGAGCGCTATCGTCGGGAAAAGGCGAAGCGGGTCTACTACATCTCCATGGAATTCCTTATCGGTCAGATGCTGAAATCGAACCTGGTCAATCTGAATGCATACGAGCTGGCAAGGGATGCCCTGGCAGAATTTGGCTATGACATTGACGCCATCTGTTCTCAGGAGCCCGATGCCGGTCTCGGGAATGGCGGTCTGGGGCGACTGGCTGCCTGTTTCCTCGACAGCATGAGCACGCTGGATCTTCCTTCCAGTGGTTCAGGGCTTCTGTATAACTTCGGCATTTTTCGGCAGCGTATTGTTAACGGCAATCAGGTGGAGGCTCCGGATAACTGGCTTGATATAACCAATCCATGGATTATCAGTCGCAGTGACCTGATTTATCCGATCGGCTTCGGTGGCTACGTTGAGGAATACACCGATCATAAAGGAAATATACGCAAACGATGGATACCCGGCGACCAGGTGCTGGCACGAGCCCATGACATCCTGATACCGGGCTTCCGTACAAGGACGGTAAACAATCTTCGGCTGTGGAAGGCCGAATCGACCGAGGATTTCGATTTCAAATACTTTAATCACGGCGATTATATACGTGCCGTTGAAGACAAGGTAATCTCCGAGAACATCACCCATGTCCTTTATCCCAATGAGAACATAACCCAGGGACGCGAACTGCGACTGAAACAGGAGTATTTTCTTGTTTCGGCGACGATCCGGGATGCGTTGCGCGACTTCTTTGAACAGGAAGGGGTTTCGCACGAAGAGATGCCCGACCGTATGTTCTTCCAGCTGAACGACACCCATCCGGCCCTGGCCGTTGTAGAGCTGCTGCGCATCCTCGTTGATGAACACAACCTGGAGTTTGATCACGCCTGGAATATCGTGCGGCGTTGTTTTGCCTATACGAATCACACCGTTATGCCAGAAGCTCTGGAGCGCTGGTCGGTAGATCTACTCGGTTCGCTTCTGCCGCGCCATCTGGAGCTCATCTATCAGGTGAATTTTTTCTTTCTGGAAGATCTGCGCAAACAGGGAGAGCCTGAAGACGTTATTGCAAGACTGTCGCTGATCGAAGAAGGCCCGATCAAAAGGGCGCGCATGGCAAATCTTGCCATCCTCGGTTCTACGAAGGTGAATGGAGTATCGGCCATTCACACGGAAATCATCAAAAAGACAATCTTTGCAGATTTTCATCGGATTTTTCCCGATAAATTTATCAACAAGACGAATGGCATAACCTTTCGTCGATGGTTGATTGCTGCCAATCCAGAGCTGACAGCCCTGATCAATGATGCCATTGGCCTGCGCTGGTTGATCGACCACGGACGCCTGCGCGATCTCGAAAAGGTTGCTGACGATGCGTCGTTTCAGGGGGAGTTCCAGAAGATTCGTCAGTATAACAAGGAGAAGCTGGTCAAGATCATCCACCATACAACCGGTGTGGTGGTCGATCCGGAAAGCATGTTTGACGTTCAGATCAAACGCATCCACGAATACAAAAGACAGCTTCTGAACGTTCTGCGTATCATCGCCGATTATCAGTATCTGAAAGACAACCGTGAAGCTGATTATACTCCGCGAACCTTTATTTTTGCAGGCAAGGCTGCTCCAGGATACCATCGTGCGAAGCTGATTATCAAGCTCATTCACAGTGTCGGTGAGACGATCAATAACGACCGCGACGTTCGCGACCGTATGAAGGTCGTTTTTTTGCCAAACTACTCGGTATCGCTGGCCGAACGTATCTTTCCGGCTTCCGATCTGTCCGAGCAGATTTCAACGGCCGGAACCGAGGCATCGGGGACCGGCAATATGAAGTTCATGCTGAACGGCGCCTTGACGGTTGGCACCCTGGACGGGGCCAATGTGGAGATGCGCGAAGCGGCCGGAGCCGAGAACTTCTACATCTTTGGCAAAACCGTTGAGGAGCTGGATGAGATCCGGCAGAGCTATGATCCGGTCTCGATTTTTGAAAAGGACCAGACGATTCATGCAGTTCTTTCGGCCATTCACCAGAACTATTTTAATCCGCTGGCCCCCGGGCTGTTTCAGGAGCTCTTTCATGTCCTTACATATGGAGGAGATCCGTATTTCCACCTGGCCGATTTCCCGGACTATCGGCGTATACAGGGTGTCATAGCTCGCGAATATCGCGACCGGGCGCTCTGGCTTCGAAAATCCATTGTCAACATTGCCAGATCGGGAATCTTTTCCTCTGATCGAACCATTGACGAATATGCGCGAGAGATCTGGTCCGTAAAGGCCGTGAAACCGGTAGGGGATGGAGCCATGTTCTCGGGCTCCGTCAGCTGAAGGTCCGGGAATGATGGTCTGTAAAGACATGCTGCGGATCCCACTACATATTTGCCAGCCGCGGAGGGTGTGGACACTGGCCTGCCCGTCAGAAAGTGGAGAAATCAGGCATCCCTGGTTTGACATCACGGGACTAAGGGAAAGTTATGGTCACGACATAAAGGTGTAACAGCTGTTTTCTATCTCAGGGCTGTAATCAGGACGGATCGGCTAAGGCATGCAACAGGGCAATTTGATCTGGGAGGAAATTTTACGGGAGCTTGACTTCGCCTTCCAACCTGTACTGGATGTGAACTCTGGAAGAGTCTTCGGTTATGAAGCCCTTCTCAGAAACTTTGATCGGGCTGGCTTTTCCAGCGTCTTTGAGCTTCTGGATTTCGCCTTTGAAAACAGAGCCCTTTATACCCTGGACCTGTATCTTCGACGGCTTGCCCTGCAACGGTTTGTTCAATTCCCCGATGCCGGTAAGAGGCGACTCTTTTACAATGTGGATAACCGCCTTCTGGAGATGCCTGACTATCGGCAGGGAAACACGCATCGCGTTCTCGAGGATTATGATCTGCCTGCATCTACGATGGTCTTCGAGATCTCAGAACGACACCAGTTTCATTCGATCGAACGGATGAAGGCCATGATCCAGACCTATCGTCAGCAGGGTTACCGCATTGCTGTCGATGATTACGGAGTTGGGTTCTCTGGATTACAGCTGATCTACAGTGTTGAGCCTGACATTGTAAAACTCGATCGCTTTTTTATCAAGGGTGTGGACAGCGATCCGAAGAAGCGACTCTTTTTGCAGCATGTGATCCAGCTTTCGCATCTACTGGGCAGCCTGGTGCTTGCAGAAGGTGTGGAAACAGAAGAAGAGTACAGGGCCTGCGTTGGTATTGGCTGCGATCTGATTCAGGGATACTTTGTAGGACGACCACAATTTGTAACTGAATGGTTATCCGATCATGCAAAGAGTGATGCCAGCGACAACAGTCAGGGGGATCGCCAGACATCCATTGTGCAATTCAGGCCTGATCTGCCGGTACAGCGCATTGAACCGATTCGACCGGGGATGGGATTTACCGAAGTACTGGGGCTTTTTAAACGTTATCCGGACTGTACGTTTTTCCCCGTGTTGAACGAGTTTGAAGAGCCCGTGGGCTTGCTTGATGAAGCCAGCCTGAACGGACTGACCGGCTCCTTTCCTGAAAAAAGTTTGCTGCACAACAAAGATAACGGTGAGCTGGATGGCTACCTGGCCCGTCATATCCGAAAATGTCACGTAGCCGATCTGCATGCTGACCTGGATGAGATTCTGAAGGTGTTTTCTCTGGTCGATACGATGGATTCTGTTGAGGGCATCGTGATTACGGACCGGGGACGTTACGCTGGATTCCTTTCCTGTACGGCCATGCTGCGCTACGTGTATCAGGAACGGATTGAGTCTACAAGGGACGAAAACCCGCTTACGGGACTGCCAGGCAACCGCGCGATCGGGCGCTATCTGGAAGAGGCGGCCCGTCGTGGGGATCCCACTGTATTGGTTTACCTCGATGTGGACCATTTCAAGCCATTGAATGACCGCTACGGCTTTGAAAACGGCGACCTGACCCTGACCAGGATTGCGGATTCACTGAAACGCCTCAGTGATAGCAGCCATAATATCTTTGCCGGGCATGTGGGTGGAGACGATTTCTTTCTGTCGTTTCGTCGGCATTCGTTGCGTTCCGTCCTGCGGGAGGTCCGCTGCTTGCAGCAGTCCTTTGCCGAGGCCTGTTCGAGCTTTCTCGATGCCCGGGATCTGGAACGGGGCTACCTGCAGGCAAAGAACCGTTACGGGCAGATGCAGCGGTTTCCTCTTCCATTGTTGTCGGCCTCTGTCGTTGTCTTTCCTCAGGGACAGATCCCCCTGCGCGATATATCAAGGCTTGTTCTGGAAGCGAAGAACGGGGCCAGGAGTTCCAGAAAGGGGATCTATGTGAGAACCGTGGATCGTCCGCTGTCCTAATAAGACGAGTAGCGAATCAGATCGTCTTCCTGTGCATCGCTGAAAAAATCCCTGTAGGTATCGCCAGGCACAGGGCCCGAGGCAAACCGTAGCTCTTCATCGGGAATGACAGAGAACTGCACCTGATCGACGGGGGTGGATTCAAGGGCAATCTTCAGCCTGTAATCTCCCCGTGGAAGAGGGTTGTAGTACTGTCGCAGCATCTGCATGTCTTCCGACGACTCCACGGGAACCTCGCGCAGATCAATCTCCACGGGTTCGGGACTGCCGGTAATCGAGTAAAGGGCTACGACCAGGGAGCGCGTGCCGAAACCGATTTCATCGATGCGGTACAGCCACCAGATGGTATGCTGATCGCTGAAATAAAGATGTTCTCTGCCGAAACGGAACTGCGTTGGCTGAAGAAGGGATCGTTCCAGCGGCGGCAGGTCCTGGTCGTAAAAGGCATTCCATGCAAATTCTCCTCTGATTTCCTGAGAGCAGGAAAAGAGAAAAGGCAGAAAAAGGGGGACGATGACAGAGAAAACAAGGCGTTTCATGGCATCAAAGCGTCCTTTTGCGATGAGCCTCAAGAAGGGCGGCGGCCTGCCTGCGCTTGATGGCAAAGAAGGTGCTCAGAGCGTAGATCTGAAGATCCTCGCGACGGTACTCTCTTCTGATGTTTGCCAGAATGGCATCGAGGCCGTTTGGCAGGTGCAGCCCCTTTTTCAGAAGCTCTTTTGCCCGGGCTTCGTCCACTCCAAATCCTTTCTGGTAGGAGCGTTGAATAAACCGGGCATTGTTGCTACTTGAATCGGCGTAGGTGAGAAGGGCGTTGTGGATCTTCAGGCGAACATCGCCAGCCTCCCTGCCAAACAGGCGTTGAAAGGAGCGGTCCAGCCTTCCTGTATGACGACGGGAGCCGGCCGCGCTTTCATCGATTCGATACAGGCCCTTTTTCGTCGGTCGTACGGTCTTTGCCGGGCCTGTTTTCTTCTGCCGTGCGACCTTTTTCTGCGTGGCCGGCCGTTTACGGGGAAGAACGGGCTTCGCTTCTTCCTGGATCGTTACGCTTTCTTTCTCTTCTTGCCTGTTTGCCGTGTTCAGAGTCTCCAGCTCTTCTTTCAGGGCTTCCGGATCCACCTGCCTCATGGCGGCCATGGCATACAGGGCTGCCAGGCGAACGTCTTTATCGTCATCCTCATACAGCCCTTTTGCAAGGTCATAGCTCTCTTCATGAAAGCCCATGCCGCTCAGGGCTTCGAGGGCGGCGATTCTTGTTTCCGGATGTGTTTCTATTGTCAGGCTGTGCAGCAGGGAGCGTGCCTGGTCCTGGTCTTTGACGGCTGAGAGCCTTCGGATCGCAGCCATACGGGCCGGATGCTCCGCATTCTGTGCTGTGGTCAGGATGTACTGTCCGGCCTCGTTCGTGCCCAGACGGGCAATGGCCTGCATCGTTACCTCTATGTCTTTGCCTGCATCGGCGTGCTCGATCAAAAGTGGCAGGGAATCCTCCAGGCCAGCCTCTCCGAAAAGGCGGATCGACGCTGGTTTCAGCTCTGTCTGGCCTGCTTCGATCATGGCATAGAGTGTTTCTGCACTGGCCCTGTCTGCGCGACGGAGCAGGGCCTGCTCCAGCTCCGCTGAAAACAGATCCGGGGATTCCGTAACGCTCTTTTGAACGAAGCGTGCATCGCTTTCACCTGGCTGCTCGATCAGCTGTTTCAGTATGGCCGGGCGCCGGGCTTCATATCCGGGCTCGTTGTAAAGCTCCTGCAGCATAACGGAGCTCAGGTCGGATTTTGCAGAGGCAATGGCCTCGATGTAATGTTCCTTTTCTGCCTCGGGTACATCCTGGCGGCGATCGAACAGGTTCACCAGTGCCTGTTCCTGGCCTGCCTCAATCTGCTGCTGGGCCGTGTCCAGCTCGGCGCGACTGACCGGTGTAGCACAGCGGCTCAGGCTCCACAGGGACAGCAGGATCAGAGGAATATGCAGGAAACGGGAGAATCGGCTCATACCTCTTTGAGTATCGGACGAAGGCTTCCGGTACATTGTTTTTTTTAGCCGTTCAGCCGGCGGGCAACGGAACACAGTGTTCGAGGGGAAAATTCCTTGTTTAAAAGGGAGCCAGAAAAAATCTGCAGCGATGGCACGATTTTTCGTTCTTTCATTCCTTTTTACGGCTGTGCTGGCCTGTCATGATCCGGTAGAACAGAAATGCCTGAAGATCTGCGACAAGGTCATTGAGTGTTCTGCAGCAGATCAGCCGGCCGAGATGCAAAACCGGATCCGCATCTCCTGCATGGATGGCTGTACCATCCACCAGGCAGATATCCTGGAATGCTATAGCGAGAACATGGAATGCGAAAGCCTGGGTAAGTGCATGTTCAATGCAATCATGAGTCAGTACTGATCTTTCCGCAATCCTCAGAATCCAAAAATCCTACGGTAGGCCATGAACCAGACACAGAAAAAGATCCTGATCTTTCTAACGCTTCTTTCCCTTCTGCCGGCAGTATCCCTGATCCATGCCGATATGATGGACATCGATTCGGCGCAGTATGCAGAGATTGCCCGTGAGATGACCGACAGCAACAACTACCTGTTCATTCGTGATAACGGTAGAAAGTATCTTGATAAGCCTATCATGACCTTCTGGCTGATCTCGCTGTCGTTCAAGCTGTTCGGTCAGAACAACATTGCCTTTCGACTGCCGTCGCTGATCTTTGCTCTTTTATCTCTGTACAGTATCTATCGGATTACCGTACTCCGTTCTCAGAGTGAACGACGCGGATTGCTGGCAGCCCTGCTGTATGCCTCAAGCCCGGGGCTGTTTTCGATGCTTGTCAGTCCGCTCATTGATATCTATCTGACGTCCTTTCTCATCTTCACGCATCATGCATGGTATCTGGCGCGAAAGAAGAATCCCCGCTACTACTATCTGATGTACTTCTTTATGGGATGCGGCTTTATTACGAAAGGGCCCATCGCCGTGGTCATCCCCGGAATATCGATCGGCGTCGATCTGCTGATCCGCCGGGACTGGGAGGGCATCCTGAAGATGAAGATACCGCAGGGCATCTTTATTACAGCAGCCCTGCCGCTTTTCTGGTCCTACATCCTGTTTCAGGAGTTCAGCTGGTATGGGCCGAACTTTTTCATCATCATCCAGTCCTTTGGCCGCTTCTACAGCTTCATCTATGATCAGAAGTTCGACCCTCTATTCTTTGTGAAGAACTTCGGCTGGGCCTTCGGACTGTTCTTTGTTCCCCTGGTCATCCATGTCTTCCTGAAGCTGCGTTCGGGCTTCCGGTATGCTCAGCAGAGAAAGGAACCCTTCTGGAAGCGCCTCCCTCTGGCCTTCTGGGATTACGTCAGGAGCGACCGTTTTCGGAACGGGGACTTCGTCGTTCCGCTGTGGCTGTTTTTGACGCTTTCTCTGATCAGCTTTTCTCGCTTTCAGCTGCCGCAGTACATCTACTGGATCCTGCCAGGTGGAGCCATCTACATGGCAGGGCTGCTGGATCGGCTGCTTTTTAAGGGAATGCAGGGCGAAGAAAAGCCAGAGGAGGGCATACCGGCCTGGTTCTTCTTCGTTGTGCCGGTGTTACTGATCCTGGCCTACCTGGCCGTGCCCGTCGTTGCCTTTGACCTGCAGGGGATGCAGTGGTTCTTCTTTGTGTTATCTCTGTTCCCGCTTGCCCTGTGGCCGGTTCTGCGCAAACACATGCCGGACCGCCTGCTTGTGCCGGTCCTTTCCGGACTGGCCTTTCACCTTACCGTTGCCTGGGTGATCTATGGCCTTTTGATCTTCTACCAGCCTTCCAGCCGCATTGCCAGGACCGTGCGCAGGCTGGAACCCGGTCAGGAGGTGCTCTACAAATTTATGATCTCGAATTCACAGAGATCCTATGCCTTTTACTCGAAGCGGCTGACCCGCGACATCTTTCACAAAGACCGCTTTGATGCAGACCTGCGTCGCGATGGCTCAAGGCTTGTCATCATGTCCGGAGAGGGGCTGATGCATTTTCCCGGCTTTACCGGTGGCGCCTACAACCTGGAGATTCTCGAAGAGCACGATGCCTACAAGGTTTCGATGCCCAGCCAGGCCTTTTTCAACAAAAAGAAGCGTCCCGGAGTTTTAAGGAAGGTGTATCTGACCCGTGTCAGCCTGAAGAATCCCTGATTCCTTTGCATCCGCAGCTCTGAAAAATTGATTGATTTATCAGTCAATTTTGAAAGCCTCTGTTAGACGCCTTAAAGACACAGGGGGAGCGGCATGCGAAGATTGGATGATAGCTTTGATCATTTTGATTATATCATAGTGGGCAGCGGCTTTGGTGGGAGCGTGTCGGCGCTTCGGCTTGCTCAGAAGGGATACCGGGTTGCTGTTCTGGAGTCGGGCAGGCGATGGGCACCGCAGGATTTTCCTGCGACGAACTGGAACCTGCGAAAGTATCTGTGGATGCCCTACCTGGGCATGTATGGCATACAGCGGTTGAATCTGCTCAGGGACTTTTTTCTTGTAAGCGGTGCCGGTGTGGGTGGAGGCAGCCTCGTCTACGGTGCTACACTGTATCGACCGGGGAGGGCCGTGCTTTCGGGTCCCCATTTTTCAAGGCTTGGTGGCGAAAAGGCCCTGGCGTCCTTTTATGATGTGGCCAGTTATATGCTGGGTGTGAATCGTAACCCGAATGTTTCAGCCTCCGACCGCATTATCAAAGAGATTGCTGAAGAGATGGGAGCAGCCGATACCTGGACACCCACACCCGTGGGCATCTTCTTCGGCGATACAAAGGGCCAGGGACAGTCTGTAAAGGATCCCTATTTTGACGGGGAGGGCCCCGACCGTGTCGGATGCGTCTATTGTGGTGGTTGTCTGGTTGGCTGTCGATACAATGCAAAGAATACACTGGACCGCAACTATCTGTATCTGGCCGAGAAGCTTGGCGTAACGGTCATCCCGGAAACAAAGGTGGTGGCTCTTCTGCCGCTGGATCGAGAAGGCAGGCCGGCGCAGAAGGGCTCTTCCGAGGCAGACGGGCGCTATGGCTGGATGCTGCGCACAAAGCGTACAACGGGGATGTTCTCGTCGGCCCGACAGTTCCGTGCCGACTCTGTTGTTCTTTCTGCCGGGGTGATGGGAACGGTGGGGCTGCTTTTGAAGATGAAAGAGCAGGGACATCTGCCATCCCTTTCTTCGGAGCTTGGCAACTGGGTGCGCACAAACAGTGAAACGGTGCTTGCCGTCACGGCAAAGGATCGCAAGGCCGATTACTCGCGGGGCGTTGCCATCAGCTCAAGCTTTTATCCGGAAGAGGGCACACACATTGAACCGGTCCGTTACCCGGAAGGATCGGATTTCTTTGGCAGCATTTCTGCAGCCATGGTGGACGGCGATCGTTTTCGGGCCCTGCGCTATCTGCTGATGGCCATCACAAGGCCTGTGTATTTTCTGCGTTGCATGCTTCCCTTCGGCTTTGCTCGCAGATCCCTGATCCTGCTTGTGATGCAAACCTTTGACAATGGACTGCGTCTGGTAAGGCGGCGTCGCCTTCTCTGGCCCTTTACGCGGTCGATGACATCAACCCTGACGGCGGGTGAACCCACTCCCGTCTACATACCGGCCGCCAACCGTGTGGCCTACCGGGTGGCCGAAAAGATCAATGGTTTTCCTCGCAGCTCTGTAAACGACAGCCTGCTCGGGGCCCCCATTACCGGGCATATCATGGGAGGATGCAGAATGGGAGAAAGCCCTGAAGAGGGGGTGATCGATCTGCAGAATCGGGTCTTTGGATACCAGAATCTACGTGTGGTGGATGCTTCGATGATTCCGGTTAACCTGGGAGTCAACCCCTCGCTTACGATTACGGCGCTGAGCGAACGGGCCATGAGCTTTATCCCGCCGAAGGGGGGCATGCAGTCCTTCTTTGGCTTTGAAAAGCGACAAGGATTTGACGGCAGTCTGGCAAACTTCACGGCTGATCCGGATAAATCATTTGACAGACGACTCCGGGACGAAAGTCTGACGGATTGAACTGGATGAAGAAGCTCTCCGTCAGCTTCGCCGTCCTGATGCTCCTCCTTGGAACATTTGGTGGCGCCATAGCAGGGTCGCTGTTAAGCAGGGTGTTCGGACTCGATTTCCTGGTCCTTGAACTCCTCCCGGGCCGTGGCATCCAGGTCAAAGATTTTTATATTTTGAAGAATCTGGAGCTCCAGCTGACTCCGGCAGCCCTGATCGGGTTGATTGGCACTGGCTGGCTGCTCTATAGAAAGGAAAAAGGATAAGAGAATGTCCACGATATCAATGAAAACGCTTCTTGAGGCCGGCGTACACTTCGGGCACCAGACCCGTAAGTGGGATCCGCGCATGGCTCCCTATATCTTCACCGCTCGTAACGGTATTCACATCATCGATCTTCAGAAGACGGTGCAGATGGCCAAGAAGGCCTATGAGGCCTTGCGTGAGTATACTCATCGTGGCGAGAAGGTTCTCTTCGTCGGTACCAAGAAGCAGGCTCGCAGTGCTGTGGAGCGTGAAGCCAAACGATGCAAGATGTTTTACATCAATACGCGCTGGCCAGGTGGACTCCTTACGAACTGGAATACGGTACGTAAATCCATTGCCCGACTGAAGAAACTGGAGGCCATGGAAGAGACCAATACCTTCGATCAGGAAGCCCGTACCAAAAAGGAAATCCTGATGCTGCAGCGTGAGCTTGATAAGCTGCGCAAGGATCTGGCCGGTATTAAAGACATGAATACCCTTCCCGAGAACATTTTCGTCATCGATCCGGACCGCGAGCGTATTGCCGTTCAGGAAGCACGAAAACTGGGTATCCGTATCTTTGCCGTTGTTGATTCAAACTGCAATCCCGATCCAATCGACTATCCGATTCCCGGTAATGACGATGCGATCCGCGCCATTTCGCTGTTTCTTCAAACGATGGCCGATGCCATTATTGAAGGTACAGAAGGTGTAGCCGGTGCGGCTGACTTTGTTGAGGACGATGCAGAGTTCGATCCGGATAGCATTACCGAAGACAGCATCCGCTATAAAGGCGAGTATGACGAAACAGGGGAGTTTATTCCTGATGAGCCGCTTGTGCAGGCCGAGGAAGCTCCAGCCGAGGCTGCCGGATATACGGCCGAGCCTGCTGAACCTGCTCCGGAGCAGGGTTAATAAGAAACCTGGCCTGCAGAGGCCAGGATTTTTTTGGCCTGCCTGTCCGGCCGCAGGCAGGTTTGTGGAATGGCCTTATTAAATGATAACAGGAATCTACTATGTATAAAGCTTCAGCAGATGATATCAAGAAAATCCGCGACATGACCGGTGCGGGCATGATGGATTGTAAAAAGGCCCTTGAGCAGTTCGAGGGTGATATGGATAAAGCCGTGGACGAGCTTCGTAAGAAGGGCCTGGCCAAGGCAGCCAAGCGCATGGACCGTGAAACGGCGGTGGGCCGGGTTTGCTCCTATATTCACGGTGAAGGAAGCATCGGCGCCATGGTTCAGCTGAACTGTGAAACGGACTTCGTTGCCCGTAACGAGGAATTCGGTGAGCTGGGCAAGGCCCTGGCCATTCAGATCGCTGCCATGAATCCGCTGGCCATCTCTCCGGAAGATCTGGACCGCTCCGTAGAGGAAAGAGAGATTGAGGTCATTAAAGAGCAGCTGATCGCTGAAGGCAAAAAACCCGAGCAGATCGAGAAGATCATCCCCGGAAAGCTGAAGAAGTTCTACAGTGAGGTTTGCCTGCTGGAACAGCCTTTCTACAAGGACGATAAGAAGACGGTCCAGGAAGTGATCAAGGACCATATTGCTAAATTCGGCGAGAACATTACCGTCGGTCGTTTCACTCGATATCAGGTAGGGTAATATGTCGTCCCGCTTCCCCTATACAAGGATCCTGCTGAAGCTCTCCGGCGAGTCCTTCGCAAAACGGGGGGAAGGAGGGATCGATCCCGACCTCGTGCGCAAGGTGGCCGAACAGATCCGCATATGCACGAAGCGCGGGATCAACGTTGCCGTCGTCATCGGGGGCGGCAACATTTTGCGAGGCGGCACGGCAGCCGAAGCGGGTATGGACAGGGCCACAGCCGATTACATGGGCATGCTGGGAACGGTCATCAATGCACTGGCCTTACAGGATGCCTGTGAGAAGCTGGGACTGATTACCAGGGTGCAATCGGCCATTGAGATGAAGGCCGTTGCCGAAGGCTACATACGCCGCAAGGCCATGCGCCATCTGGAAAAGAACCGTATTGTGATCTTTGCCGGTGGTACGGGGAATCCGTATTTCACAACCGATACCACGGCGGCACTTCGCGCCACAGAGGTGAGCTGCCAGGTAATCCTGAAAGCTACGAAGGTGGATGGAGTCTATGACTCGGATCCCATGAAGAACCCGTCTGCCCGGCGTTTCAAGCGGATCTCGTTCTTTGATTCGCTGCAGAAGCAGCTGAAGGTGATGGACGCGACGGCTCTTGCCCTATGCATGGAAAACAACATCCCTATCATTGTCTTTGATATCTTTAAAGAAGGCAATCTTGAGCGCCTCATTGACGGTGCTGACATTGGAACCCTGATATCGTCAAACTCTGGAGTAGAATATGAGTGAGCCCGTACAACCGGAAAGTATCATAAAAGAAGCGAAATCGCGCATGGATCGCTCTCTGGAGAACCTGAAGCGCGAGCTGAACACGATACGCTCAAACCGGGCCAATCCTGCCATGCTGGACGGATTGCATGCGGAATACTATGGAGTGGAAACGCCGATCAACCAGCTGGCCACCATCAGTGTACCGGAGGCTCGCGTTATCCTGATCTCTCCTTTCGACAAATCATCGGCCTCTGCCATTGAGAAGGCCATCCTGAAAAGCGATCTTGGTCTGACGCCATCGAATGATGGCAGCGTCATCCGTTTGATCCTGCCCGAGATGACCATGGAGCGGCGTCAGGAGCTGGTAAAACAGGTTAAGCAGAAGCTTGAAGAAGCCAAGGTAGCCATGCGCAATGTACGACGCGACGCGAACGATGACCTAAAGAAGCTTTCGCATATCTCCAAAGATGATCAGAAGCATTTTCAGGACGAGGTTCAGAAGATCACGGATGCCCATACACATAAGGCTGAAGAGATAGCGAAAGAAAAAGAGGACTCGATTCTAAAAATCTGATGGCTGCAAGTGCACGGGCAGGCAGTTCAGGGCTTGAGCATATTGCCATAATCCTGGATGGAAATGGACGGTGGGCCGAGGCAAGGGGATTGTCGCGTACTGCCGGACATCGTGAAGGAGGGAAGGCTCTGCACCGCCTGCTCGATGCCTTTCTGGCACAGCGGATTGGCTGTGTGTCGCTGTATGCCTTCAGTACGGAAAACTGGAAACGGCCGCAAACAGAGGTTTCATTCCTCTGGAATCTGATGGCTGAGTTCTTTGATCGTCATATCGAAGAATGTCGCGAAAAGGGCATTCGCATCATCTGTTCGGGTGATATCAATGGCCTTCCCGATAGAAACCGAAACATACTGGAACGCTGCACAGAGAGAACGAAAGATTGCACGGAACTGACGGCGAATTTCTGTTTAAACTATGGCTCGCAGCAGGAGCTTGCCAGGGCAGCCCACCGCATCGTTCTTGAAAGGCTTGAGCTCTTTCAGGCGGGAAACGAAGGCGATGCAAAGAAGGATGTGTCGTTAGAAGAGATGGAACGACATCTCTATACGGCGGGCCTGCCTCCTGTAGATCTGCTGATTCGCCCGGGTGGGGAGTCACGTATATCTAACTTTCTGCTATGGCAGCTGGCCTATGCAGAACTGTATTTTACCGATGTCTTCTGGCCTGATTTTTCTGAAAAGGATCTGCAAAAGGCCCTGGATTGGTTCCATGGTCGACAGCGTCGATTTGGAGGTCTGGTGAATGAATGACGTTCAGGCGAAAAGTGCTTTTCGGAATGATTGCAAGAGGAAACGCTGTTGCCATGAGTGAAACAGCGAAGCGTATCGTTTCGGGGCTTGCCATCGGCGTCATCGTCATCCTGGCCTTATTCTTCTATGAATTTGCCGCAGGCTTTCATGCCTTTTTGTTAATAGCAGCCTTTGCCTTCTTGGGGGTTGAGGAGTTTTACCGCCTTACAGATAAAGGGCTGGATGGTCGGCCGATCCGCGGTGTGGGCTTTCTTTTCACATTCCTGTTCATCCTGGTCCTTTATATGGACTATCTGTCCGGTCTGGATCGTTCTACCCTGCCTGGCCTTCTTACGTCCGTTCTTGGCGTTTTTGAGCAGATCAAGAATCCTGTAATTCCTGTTCTTCTTGTCTTTCTGATTGTTACCTCAAGCTACAGCATGGTCTTTCGTCCGCTCGATGGAACGGCTCATACCATCACCTCCACGCTGACCGGTCCGATCTATGCAGCCATTCCCATCGGTATGGTCTTTTCTATACTGTCTCTGGATGCAGGTATCTTTGTCTTCGTTTATATTGCCCTGGCCACGATCATGACGGACGTCGGAGCCTACTTTGCAGGTCGCTGGTTTGGAAAGCATAATGCCGGTTTGAAGGTCAGCCCGAAAAAGACCTATGAAGGCTATATTGGCGGCATTATTTTCGCCAACATCTGTGTACAGGCCTATGTTTATGGCTGGCTTTTCTATTTTCCGGAAACAAATCCAGACTTTGTTCCGTCCTATTTTGAGTCCGTCCTGTTAACGATCGTTCTTTCGTTCATCTCTGTTTTTGGTGACCTTGTCGAAAGTGCCCTGAAGCGTGATGCTCGCATCAAGGACTCCTCGTCTACGATCCCCGGTCACGGTGGAGTTCTGGACCTCGTCGATGCCATGCTTTTTACCTTCCCTGCTGGCTTCTATTACTTCTATATTCGAGCCATGATTGTCGGTTGAGATGGATTTGATTCAGGCAGAAAAGGCCTCGGCAACACGAAAACTGGCATTGCTGGGTGCATCGGGGTCGGTCGGTACAACGGCGCTGCGCTATCTGCGGCAGCTTTCTCAGCATGAAACAGAGGATCCCATCGTTCTTGAGGCGGTGAGCGTGCATCGTTCTGCAGATATGCTGCGAAAGCTCCTTGTGGAGTTTCCCGATGTACGGTATGCTGCCTTAAGCGATGAAGCCGTCTATCGTGGCGAAGTCGATGCGCTGAAGCGTGACTTCCCTGCCGTTCGCTTCTTTGGAGGCCCCGAAGGCATTGTAGAGCTTGTACGGGAGTCCACGGCCGATACGGTGCTGACGGCCGTGGTCGGTGCGGCCGGTATCGATGCCACCGTGGCGGCCGTTCATGGCGGCAAGAAGATTGCCCTTGCCAACAAAGAAACGCTTGTGACGGCAGGCCCGGCCATACGCTATGAGGCAGAGCAGGCCAGAAGGTCCGGTTCTTCTGTGAGCTTTATTCCCGTTGATTCCGAGCACAATGCAGCCTTTCAGCTTCTGGAAGGGCTGAACCGCAATCGTCTGTCGCAGCTGATTCTGACGGCAAGTGGCGGCCCCTTTCGCGATCGAAGTGCCGATGAGATTCGGTCGGTCAGTCGTGAGGAGGTGTTGAACCATCCCACCTGGAAGATGGGGCCGAAGATAACCGTTGATTCAGCAGGCATGATCAATAAAGGGCTTGAGATCATCGAAGCGCACTTCCTTTTTGATCTATCCTATGATATGCTGGATGTGCGCATCCATCGCAACAGCTATGTGCATGCCATGGTGCGAACGGGGGATGGCTCCATGATGCTTGCCGTATCTCCGCCGGACATGGTCTTTCCTGTGGCCCATGCCCTTCACTACCCGGAAGCCGTTCCCGTTCAGCATCATGTGGACGATGAATGCTCCGGCTGGCCTCCGCTTGCCTTTGAAGCGGTGGACCCGGCAAAATATCCTGGCTTTTTACTCTGTATGCAGGCCGGCAGGCGTGGCGGGACGGCTCCTGCCATCCTGAATGCAGCCAATGAGGTGGCCGTGTCGACCTTCCTGGACGGTGGCATTCCGTTTTACCGCATCCCCGAACTGGTGGATGATGCCCTGCAAAGCGTTGCCATTGAGGATGGTCAGGAGCTCGGCCTTTTTCAGGAAGCCGATCGAAAAACGCGCCAGTATCTTATGGAAAGATATGGCAAAAGGCCTGCCCGTTGACCGCCGGCACGGCCTGGATTGAACAGGTCTGAGTAGAGGGATTGGAATGATAGCATTGATTCTTGGTGGCGTATTTCTATTAAGCGTTTGCATCGTGGTTCATGAGCTTGGCCATATGTGGATGGGGCGCCTTGTCGGTGTGCGCGCCGAGGTCTTTTCGTTTGGCTACGGCCGTGGCATCTGGAAAAAGAAGATCGGTGAGACGACCTATCAGATTACTGCCATACCGCTTGGCGGTTATGTGAAGTTCTACGGCGACGACATGCAGGATCCCGATCAGAAGGTGCCGGGTGGCTTCTTTTCTGCTCCTCCTCTGGTGCGCATCATTCCGGTTCTTGGTGGTCCGCTTTTTAATCTGATCCTCGGTTTTCTCATCTTTCTTGGACTGTCCGCCTTTTCCGGCCTACCTCCTGCAAAGGTTCAGCTGTGGGAGGAACTGGGAACACAGAGCCCTGCCTATAAGGCCGGCCTGCAGAACGGCGACCTGATCGTAGCCATCGATGGACAGCCGGTAAAGAGCTTTCAGGACATCCAGAAGACCGTAATGCTTTCCGGTGGCAGGGATCTGAACGTCCAGTTCCTGCGAAATGGAGAAACGATGCAGACGGTTCTCAAGCCCGACGTGGACTCGGCCGGTCGGGGCAGCGTCGGCCTTCGTGTTCCAGGAGAGCGCTATATTGAAGTCAACTTTCCGTTCCTGGATGCATGGAAGTGGCGCATTGCCAGGGCCTTCGGCATGGAGGAACCCGGCGATCCGGCGCTTCGTGCCATGCAGTATCTGGAAGATGGCGATGTCATACTGGCCGTGCAGGGGCAGCGTGTCAGTGATGCACTGCAGCTGCAGAACCTTCTCGGGCAGTATCATGGCCAGGAGGTCGACATCCTGGTAAAACGTCAGACCATGCCCTGGCTGGCCCCCTGGTTTACAGAAGAGGTAACGGTAAAGGTTCCCACAAGGGGAGAATACCGTCTGGAGCTGACGAATCTCGTCGATAGCCGATATGGCAGAGAGGTGGGAGATTTCAGCCTGTATTCGCAGGTGCCGGAGCATCAGCGTGCCCTTACCGATATGAAGGTGGCAGGGCAGCCGGCCGGTTCGTTTCCGTATCTCTATGATCGTTTTCCGTCTGCCCGTCGTGTTTCGGTTACCCTGGGAAGCGGTCCGCAGGCACGACAGTATGAGGCAACGGTGCAGAGCCGTAAGATTGGTCTGATTGGCTTTCGTCCGGATCGTGTGGTGGAGGCCGAGTATACAACAGCCTCGGTGGGAGCGGCCGATATCTTTCGAGACGCCGTGCAGAGCACCGTCGATAACATCATGATCTATCCGGCCTTTATCGGGCAGCTGATTTCGGGTCGCATCTCCTTTATCGACAATACGATGGGGCCGGTAGGCATGTTTGCTGCTGCCGGAGTGGTCATCAAGTCCGACCTGCGAGATTACTTTCAGCTGATGGCCTCGATTTCGATTGCCCTGATGATCATGAACCTTCTGCCCTTTCCCGTGGTGGACGGTGGGCACATCGTCTTCTTCCTGATTGAGGCCATTCTCGGTCGGCCGCTGTCTCCGAGAGTGCTGGAGGGCTTTTTCCGATTTGGTTTTCTAACCCTGGTTCTGTTTGGTCTGTTTGTTACTTACAGGGATTTGCTGTTTGTCGTGAAACTGTAAGACAGACCGTTTTCGGATTGTAAGGGCAGGGCCTGCTGCGAAAACGAGCAGGATTATGAAGGGATTCCTTTTTGCCACTCGCCGTGAAGATCCGCAGGATGCCCAGGTTGATTCGCACCGTCTGATGGTGCGGGCCGGCCTGATCGAAAAGCTTGGTTCCGGGCTGTATCACATCCTGCCTATGGGATTGCGTTCCCTGCGCAAGATTGAACGCATCGTAAGGGAAGAGATGGACCGTACCGGTGCCTATGAGTTTGAACTGCCCATTCTCGTTCCAGCATCCCTGTGGGAAAAATCGGGCCGGTGGAATGCCATGGGAAAAGAGCTTTTCCGGCTGAAAGACAGGCACGATAGCTGGAATGTGCTCGGTCCCACGCATGAGGAAACCTTTACCGAGTTGATGTCTTCTCTGCTTAAGTCTTACAAAGATCTGCCTGTCAACGTATACCAGATCCATACGAAATTTCGGGATGAGATTCGGCCGCGGTTTGGCGTTATCCGATCGCGCGAATTTATCATGAAGGATGCCTATTCTTTTCATGTGGATCAGGCAAGCCTCGATGCAACCTACGATGACATGCGTCTGGCCTATCGCCGTATCTTTGCCCGTGCAGGCCTTGAAACGATCCCCGTCGAAGCCGATTCCGGGGCCATGGGAGGTTCGGGCTCCGAAGAGTTCATGGTTGCCTCTCATATCGGCGAAGAGACCTTGCTGCTTTCTGAATCTGGCAGCTACAGATCCAATCAGGAAAAGACGCCTGTTCTTTATCCGGAGCTGAACCAGGATATAGCCGATGTCAGCCGCCTTGAGGCAGAAAAAGGCCTGGAAAAGATCCATACCCCCGGCACCAGAACGATTGAGGCTCTGGCAGAGCTGCTGAAGACAGGGGCCGATACACTGTTGAAAACGATTCTGTATCGTGCCGACTATGCCGACGGAAAGACAGAAACGGTCATGATACTGATGCGCGGTGATCGACTGCTGAATGAAATCAAGCTGAAGAATCACCTCGGTGCCATGGAGGTGGCCCCGGCACAGCAATCCGACTTTGATGAGATTGGAAGTGTAGCCGGTTTTGCCGGCCCGATGAATCTGAAAAAATCCATACGGGTAATCTTTGATACCTCTTCGGCCACGCGCTCCAGCTGGGTAACAGGGGCGAATGAGGTCGATTATCACCTGAAAGGTTTTCATCCGGTCCTGGTCGATGAGCAGTGGAAGAACAATCTTGTTGACCTTTCGATGGCCGTTGCCGGTGATCCTTCTCCCGATGGCGATGGTGTCCTTCGCGAAGTCAAAGGCATCGAGGTTGGACATATCTTCAAGCTGGGCAACAAATATACGAAGGCAATGAACCTGACCGTATTGAATGATGAGCAGAAGCCAATCCATCCCATTATGGGATGCTACGGAATCGGGCTGAACCGTACGATGGCTACGGTGATCGAGCAGAACTTTGATGAGAAGGGAATCATCTGGCCGATCAGTGTGGCGCCCTTTGAATTCCTGCTTGTTGATATATGTAAAACGGATGAAGAAAAGTCTCGCGTCGAAGAGCTTTACCGCACCCTTCGCCAGGATTTTGATATACTGTGGGACAATCGCGATGTTCGGCCTGGTGTGAAATTCAATGATGCCGAGCTTATTGGATTTCCTGTACGTATAACGGCAGGCAAAACCTTTTTCACGACGGGAAAACTGGAAGTGGTAATCCGTCAGGATGGTGAGAAGAGAGAGGTGGATGCCTCTGCCATCGTTGACGAACTCAGACGTATCCGTGAAGAGCTGTATGCCCGATTGCCGACTCCACCGGAGTCACCCTACGAAGCGCAGCGATAAAGCTAAGAGGTCAGGATGATATCTACAAAAAAGGATCCTTTTGATGATCGTCTCACCAGGCGTTTTCTCAAGAAACTGAGCCGCAATGCCTTTAAAGAAAAGACCTTCTTTCCCGAAGATGGCTACTTTGGTCCATTTGGTGGACGTTACAGCCCTGAGGTACTTCTGCCTGCCATCGAAGAGCTTGAAAGCGTTTATGCGGAGGCGCTGCGTTCCTCACGGTTTTTAAAAGAATGGAAGAAATACCAGAAGGAATTTGCCGGCAGACCATCCAGGCTAACCCTGGCTCCGCGGCTATCCAGAGAATGGGGCGCTGAGATATGGCTGAAGCGAGAGGATCTGAATCATACCGGTTCGCATAAGATTAACAATGCCCTGGGCCAGGCTTTGCTTGCCAGGCGCATGAAGAAAAAACGGCTTATTGCTGAAACAGGAGCAGGGCAGCACGGCGTGGCCACTGCAACGGTAGCGGCCCATTTTGGATTCGAATGTGTCGTTTATATGGGCGCAGAAGACGTGCGTCGGCAGAAGTTGAACGTTTATCGCATGCAACTGCTCGGTGCTACCGTCGTTCCCGTCACCTCTGGCAATGGAACGCTGAAGGACGCTACCAACGAAGCGATGCGTGACTGGGCAAGAACCGTCGACGAAACCCATTACGTGATCGGATCGGCCATCGGTCCACATCCCTTTCCGACGCTGGTGCGGGACTTCCAGTCCGTCATCGGTCTGGAAGCGCGAAAACAGATACTGAAAAAGGCCGGCGCACTGCCGGATACCGTCATTGCCTGCGTTGGCGGTGGTTCCAATGCCATCGGCATGTTTCATGGCTTTCTTGCCGATCGCGATGTGCGGCTGATCGGGGCCGAACCGGGTGGACGGTCGGATGCACCCGGAGAGCATGCAGCAAGCATCTTTGGAGGTCGACCGGGATATTTTCATGGCACCCATTCCATGTTCTTGCAGAAGGACGATGGGCAGATCCAGGACGTGCACAGCGTTTCGGCCGGCTTAGACTATCCCGGAGTGGGGCCGCAGCATGCATACCTGGCCGATATTGGTCGAGTTGACTATGTACGCGTCTCTGATACTGAGGCGCTTCAGGCCTTCGTGGACGTTTCGCGACTGGAAGGGATTCTACCTGCTCTTGAGTCCGCCCATGCCTTTGCCATGGCCAGAAAGGAGGCAGACAGGAATCCAGGCAGTCGCATTCTGATCTGCCTTTCGGGTCGCGGCGATAAGGATGTGGCCGAGGTGGCCCGGCTTCTTGAGATGCCGGAGCCATGAGCCCATAGCAGCCGGTTGCATCCAATGCTTTAGAGAATGATTATACAATAGACTGGAAGAGAACAATGGACATACGTTTCCTGGGATATAAAAAGTGTGGAACATCCAATAAGGCCGAGCGTTTCCTCCAGAGTGCCGGCATTCCTTATACGTTTGTTGATATTACCGAAAAACCGCCTTCTGCATCGTTTTTGAAGAAGGTGCTGAAAAAGGCCATCCAGCCGGACGGTACGGTGGGCCTCCCTGTGAATAAACTGGCCAATCCTTCCAGCACAACCTACAGAGAGCTGAACATGAAAGAAAAGCTGGCCACATTAAAAGAGGCCGAGCTGCTTTCTCTTCTGGCATCCAATAGCAAGATGATCAAGAGGCCTGTTGTTACGGATGGAGAGCGCTTTACTGTTGGCTTTAATGAAGAGCTGTTTAAAAGCGTCTGGCTGAAATCCTCCCGCTGAGTGGCAGAGCCGGTTTTACGAGACTGGCCTGGCTGCTCAGAAGGCCTGTTTACGGCCAGGGCCATCAGATAAAGCTCTGAAAACAGAAAGGCCCGCATGACGGCGCCTCGTCGCGGCTACAGTTGCAGGCCAAAGACAGCAAAAGCGCAGCCGATGACCAATCCGCCATGACCGAGCATAAAAAGCAACACCTGCATGTGCGGTGCGGCCATGTCAAGGTCGGGGGTGATAACCCCATTGATGGAGCCGGTCATTTGCCAGAAGTAGGATAGCTCTGCTGAAAGCCTGTTTCTGGTAAGCAGGGCGATGCCTGTAACAAAGGTTGCCCGGTTACAGAGCTCCGTTACGGCTTACGATAGCAGTAATCCGGTCGTTTCGGGCAGGCCAAGCATCAGGTTCATATTCTGGATGGCCTGACCGGCTGCCCCTTTTACGAGGTTGTCGACGGCACTTACGATAACGGTTTTGTTGCCGCGGCTGCGCATTCCGATGTCGATGAAATTGGTGTTCTGCACATGCTTTAGCTCCACCGCTTCTGGCGTGGGGCGATAACGCAAAAACGGTTCCCTGTTACAGAAATCCTGCATCTGCGTTTCAAGCATGGCAGGATCCGGTGCCTGGTTCCATACGATGACGATGGTAGAGAGGATTCCGCGAAATACGGGAAGCAGGTGCGGCGTAAAAACAAGGTCGGGCGTGAACTGCCCGGCGCGACCAAGATGTTCTACGATTTCAGGCTCATGCTGGTGCTTTAGAATCTTGTAGGAGCGAAAGTTCTCGTACACGCCTCCAAACGAGAAGCCGCTGTTTTCCACACGGCCTCCGGCACCGGAAACCCCGGACTTTGAGTCGACGACGATACAGCTACTTGCCTGCAGCTGCGAAGCAAGCGGCGACAGGGCACCGAGAACAGAGGTCGGATAGCAGCCTGGATTGGCCAGGATCCTGCCTTCCTTATGGGCAGAACGGATCTCATCCCGGAAAAGTTCCGGAAAGCCGAATACGGCCTTCGACGTCCATTCGAAGTTCGGATGTGAAAAGCCATACACGCTTTCAAAAACGGATGAATCATGAAGACGAAAGCTACCGCTGAGATCGACAACGGCCCGGCCTTCTTCGCAGAAGCGCGGTGCAAGCTCGGCCGATTCCCGGTTTGGCGTGGCCAGAAAGACGGGAACATCCGGCGGAAGGGGATCGGAATGCCTGGAGAAGTGCAGCGAGTTGTAGACCGGCTCATCGAGCTCGGCGAAAACAGAGGAAACCGGCTGACCGGCATATTGATCGCTGGTAATGTGAACGGGACGCAGATGGGGATGCCGTAGCATCCAGCGCAGCAATTCGCGGCCTGTCAGCCCACCGGCTCCCAGGATTGCTACATCGATTGCCACATCGGTTCTGCCCATCGGATCGTACCTGCCTTCAAATAGGTTCATACCGTGCAAAGGGCAACAGGCGTCGACTCACTTTCCTGTCAGAACAGGACGGCAAAAGAATTCCAGGCAATTCTTCGCAAAAGGGAGCCGGGCCTGTCGGTTCGGGCAGAACATGGCCGCAGGCCTTCCGGAGGATTCGAAAGGCCCGCACACTCAGACGGCAGACTCGAGGATTTCGCCGGTTTCTGGATCGATATTCTCGTCCTCGATCAGGGGAGCGGCAGCGCTGCCTTCAAAGATCTGCCTGCGAATCTCGGCTTCAACCTCTGCCATGATTTCAGGATTCTCTTCGAGATAGGTGTAGGCATTCTCTCTGCCCTGGCCGATCTTGGAGTCCTTATAAGAATACCATGTGCCGGCACGTTCGATCACCCCCTGGGTCAGGGCAGCATCGAGGATACAGCCAGCCTTGTTGATGCCCTTGTTAAACAAGATCTCAAACTCTGCCTGCCGGAAGGGAGGAGCGACCTTGTTCTTCACAACCTTCACCCGTACTCGGTTACCGTAGGCCTCATCTGCCTTTTTCAGGGTTTCGGTACGGCGGATGTCCAGTCGCACGGAGGCGTAGAACTTCAGGGCATTGCCGCCTGTAGTCGTTTCAGGAGAGCCGAACATCACACCAATCTTGTTACGGATCTGGTTAACGAAGATGACGACAGTTTTCGACTTGGAGATCGTTCCGGTCAGCTTTCGCATGGCCTGGCTCATAAGGCGAGCCTGCAGACCCATCTGCGCATCGCCCATATTGCCTTCCAGCTCTGCTCTGGGTACGAGGGCGGCCACGGAGTCTATGATGATGATGTCGATGGCATTGGAGCGTACCAGAGATTCGGTGATTTCAAGGGCTTCTTCGCCGTTGTCAGGCTGTGCTACCAGAAGCTCGTCAATGTTCACCCCCATCTTGCGTGCAAAGGCAGGGTCCAGGGCATGCTCGGCATCGACAAAGGCGGCCACACCGCCGGCCTTCTGGATCTCGGCCACGGCGGACAGACAGAGGGTTGTTTTACCGGAGGATTCCGGTCCGTAGATCTCAACGATGCGGCCTTTGGGAAGGCCACCGATGCCCAGGGCCAGGTCCAGGGTAAGAGCCCCCGTAGGAGCAGCCTCGATCTTCGAAGCGGCGCGCTCATCGCCCAGCTTCATGATGGAGCCCTTTCCAAACTGCTTTTCGATTTGCTGTATGGCCCCATCTACGGCACGGCTGCGCTCTGATTCGGCCGGCTTTTCGGCGCTGATGGGGGTCTTTTCGATTTTGCGTTTTGCCATGATTCTACCTCATTTGTCCATTTCTCTTTCTACCTGTGAAGGGTGTCGTTCGGAGCGGAACGTACTGAAAAAAAACCCTTACCCTTTATGTGTAGCACGGCAGAGAGACATAATCTGAAAAAAATCAAATCTTTTCTGCATGGCTGCACCGAGAAATCATCTAATCATATGACGGTATTTACGGTCCAGCCTCATTTGCAAGAATTATTTTTCCGTAGGTGCGAGCATAGCCAATCATCCCCAGAATATGTATCAATACAAAGCCCCAGGCTGCCGGCGTTGGATCAAGACGCCAGTCTGCCGGTGGCAGCTGTGTACGCAGGAGGGGAAGGGCATAGTACCAGACGGTGATGATGGCGGCCACCCCTACAGCAATCTTGCCGAAGATGTTCGGCCTGGCCTGGTGGTTTCGCTTAAAATACAGGAATGTGCCCATCCACACACCGAGAATCTCTCGTAGAACATAGAAGCCGTAGATGATGGGGGGAAAATCAAAATATAATAGAAGAAGCGTCATGGCCCCCAGGATGACGAGCTTGTCGCAGACAGGGTCCAGATACCTTCCGACGATCGTTTCCTGGTGCAGCAGGCGGGCCAGAAAGCCATCCAGGAAGTCTGTCAGTGCGGCCAGTGCAGCCAGCCCGACCAGGACGGACAGCCAGAAAACATCGGGAAGACGCAGGTATTGAAACGTGGCCCATACAAAAGGAGGGAGAAGCAGAACACGAGAAACAGAGAGAAGGTTCGATATGTTCCAGTAAGGCTCATTGAAGGCCTGCTTCCCGTCCATTGCCGTTTACGATCGGCCGTTCCGTTTACCGGTCAAGAAAAATGGCAGGGCTATCAACACGGCCCGCCAGGCAGGTTTCGTTATTCTACACGAACTCCATCATGTATCATCTCTCCGGGATAAAGAATGACCCGGTCGCCTTCTTTGACCCCGGAGCGGACGGATACTGTTGTGCCACTGCGATGTTCAACATCGACCGTTGTACGGCGTGCCCTGCCGTTCTCCACACGAAAAAGCACCCAGTCTTCTCCGTCACGAAAGATGGCCGCCGAAGGAACAAGGATACTGTTCTCTTTTTGAAAGGCAACGATACGAAGATAGACGCGGAATCCTTCTCCCATTCCCTGAGGTGGAGTAAAATCGATGATGACACGAACGCGTTGCTCTTCCACTCCAAGAGAGGAGATCTTCTTGAAGGCTGCTGGCTCAACCTGGCGCACCTTCCCCTGTACCGGAGTGCCTCCCCAGCCATCGATGGTTACGGGATTCCCGGGGCGAATGGCAACCGCTTCCTGGGTAAGGACTTCTGCAACAATCTCCAGATCTGCGGTGTTTCCGATGTCCATCAGTGGTGCGCCCATGGGAACGGGCCCGGCGCTTTCGCGGTGAACGCGAAGGATCGTTCCGGTGATGGGGGATTTTACCTTTCGCGCATAATCCCAGTCAATGATGGCCACGACCTCACCTTTTCTGACGCTATCTCCTGGCTGCTTCTGTACGCGCCGCAAGATGCCATTCACCGGTGAATACAGGGTGTAGTTTTCTTTTACCTGGGTAATGCCTTCTTCTTCTATGACCTGTTCGTAAACGCCTTTCTTCACCGTGGCCGTTTCTACCGGAACAGCGTTTTCGCGAAAAAAGGCCGGAAGAAGCAGGGCAACAATAACAGCGGCAATGGCATACCGGTAATGACGTTTGAGTATTTCTTTCGCTCTTTCTATGTAGTGTAGAACGGCTTCCATGCAGTACCTCCAATCATTCGCGTACCTTCAATACGCTGAGCAGATCCAGCCTCTTGATCTTTCTAAACAGGATAAATGCGCTGATTATAGTCGTTACAATGGTGGCCAGTATCGACATGCCGTAGGTGGACGTGGAGATTTCAAGTGGTATACTGAAGCCTTCGGTATCAACGGCGTTGATCATGGAAAGGGCCATGCCATAGCCAAGTGCCGCTCCCAGGGGAAGGGCAAGGAGGGTGAGGACGGCTATTTCGCCCATAAGGATTCGAAAGACCTCCCACTGTGTAAAGCCGGCGATGCGAAGCGTTCCCAGTTCAAAACTGCGCTCCGATAAAGAGATCATGGCCGTGTTATAGACCACGCCAACAGAGATGATAATGGCAAAGATAAGCAGGATGAAGGCCGTAACGAGAACAGAGCGGGCCATCATTTCGTAGAAGACCTTCAGCGTTCCGGCGCGCGTCGTTACCCCCATAATGCCCGGGTATTCCTTTAGCCGGCGAAGCAGCATATCTTCTTTGCGCGCATCGGTGCGCAGAGCAAGCAGGTTTACGGAAGGCCCTTCGGATAGCAGCTTATTGACTGCCGAGCGCTCCATGTAAACGCCCTGGCCAAGCATTTCATCGATCAATCCGACGATCGGAACGCGAACGGTGCGACGGTTCCCTTCAAGAACTTCAAGTTCGATCACCTGGCCTTTGCTCAACTTCAGTTTCTGTGCCACGGTGGAGTTGATCAGGATTCCACGGGTGGGCGGAATGACCGGCTGGCGTTCGCTGTTGATCAGTCTCCGTAACGAAGCATCGAGCGGTATGCCCTGAAGCAATAGCTCTTTGCTCAGATGTCCGCTTCGAATGCGAACAGGGACAAGGCGATAGCCTTCGGCAAGGATGACTCCAGGCTGTGAGGTGATCTCGTTCAGGCTGCGAGCCGCAACGGGGGCAATAAACGAAACCGATACAGACTCTCGCTGGATCAGGTCAAACTGAATATGAAACATCGAATCGACAGCGTCCTGGAAGAACGTACCGACAACCATGATCATCACGGAAAAAGAAATCCCCACGATGGTAAGAAGCGTGCGCAGCGGCCTGTAAAAGAGGTGGCGTATGACAAGTCGTGTCGTGATCGACATCCTGCGAAGCAATCGTTCGCTTTGAAAAGGAGCAAAGCGGATGCCTGCAGGGAGAGGAGGTCGCATCGCCTGGGCCGGTTGTAGACGGATCACCTGGATCACCGACATCAGAACGCCTGCCGTACCGGACACCAGGCCGATCACCGTGCCGTAGACGGCCAGCAGGGGATCGAAGATATGCTCGAGGTCGGGAAACTTGTAAAACTCTCCGTAAAGCTGTGTCCAGCCATCCCCCAGATAGAAGCCGACAAGAACGCCGAAAATGGATCCAAGGCCACTGATGCAGGATATGAGTTTTACATAATGGAGGGCAACGACGGAGTTAGAATAACCCAGAGCCTTCAGCGTGGCGATCTGTTCTCTTTCGCGAGAAACAATACGACTGGACACCATATGCAGCAGGAAGGCAGCCACACCGAGAAAGATGGTTGGTACCATAAAGGCCGTCATCTGCAGCTGCTTGAATTCATCGCGTAAAAAGGAATGCGAGGGCAGTCGATCCCTGTCGTAGGCGCCGGTGCCGCCCGAACTGGCAAGCACCCTGTCGATCCGTTTCAACACAGAAGGACGGTGTGCCCCCGGAGCAAAGATGAAGATGGCATCGTTAAATCCGCCCTGCATCGAGAAGGCGGCCTCCATGCCCTCTCGCTCCATCCAGATGATGCCATAGTGACGATCGTCTGGCAGAAAGCTTCCCGGTCGAAAGACATAGACATACTCTGCGGAGAGCGCTATGCCGGCCACACGCAGGGCCTTCTTCCTGCCGTTTAGAATGGCAACAAGCCTGTCGCCTGGCTGTAGCTGGTTTGCCCGGGCAAAGCTTTCGCTTAAGACGACCTCATCGGATCGTTCTGGCATGTGTCCGGATTGCAGCACCAGCCGGTTCAGATCATGTGTGATGGAAACAAAGCGGGCAGCCGATGGCAGGTTATCACCGGGCAGTTCGAGAACTGCCTCCTGCACGATACGGGTGCGCACGGCCACGATGCCGGGAATGCGCTGCAGCTTTTCTTCGAGGGAGCGAGGAGCACGCTTTAAAGAGACGAAGCCTTCAGCAAAGCGAGCCGTTGTATAGAATCGATTGCGAGCCTCAAGCAGGGAGTCGTAGGCACTGAGAGAGGCAACAAAGATGGCCACGCCGGCAGCGACCACAAGACCGATAGAAAGCCCCTGGAACCGCAGGGCAAAGACATCCCTGACCATCTTTCGATTCAGGGTTTTCATCACCAGGTGATCTCTGAGGGATGTTTCTTCTTTCGGTTTTTGCGATCGGAAAGGATGGTACCGTCGTGCATGGTAATGACCCGATCTGCAATCTCTGCAATGGAAGCATTGTGTGTGATGACAACGGTCAGTGTTCCCAGGTTCCGGTTTACCGTGGCAATGGCCTCGAGGACCATCGCCCCCGTGCGAAAGTCAAGGGCACCCGTTGGCTCGTCGCAGAGCAGAACATCAGGCCGTTTGGCAATGGCACGCGCAATGGCCACACGCTGCTGCTCTCCGCCCGATAGCTGTGAGGGGAAGTGATCGGCCCGGTTTGCCAGATCGACAAGGGCCAGGGCCTGCATGGGATCCATAGGAGAAGAAGAAAGCTCAGTGGCCAGCTCAACGTTCTCTTTTGCCGTCAGGCCAGGTACAAGGTTATAAAACTGGAATACAAAGCCGATGTGCTCTCGGCGAAACATGGTCAGCTGTTCTTCATCGGCCTCCACAAGGGGCTGACCTGCAAAGTAAACTGCTCCGCTGCTTGGCGTATCGAGTCCACCCAGAATATTGAGCAAGGTGGACTTGCCGCTACCCGAAGGACCGAGCAGCACCACGAACTCACCGCTGTAAAGCTTCAGATCCACACCCTGCAGCGCTGGAACGTCTACCTCACCCATTCGATAGATCTTTTCTATTCCCTCTGCAAGGAATATCGGACTTTCATTGCGCGAAGCCATGCTCTGGTCCCAGTGAAATCCGGTATAGATAGAGTCGCAAGCACTTTCGCGTGGTTTCCTCTGCTGTTTATATCGGGTCGCATTCTCATCTGGCTATGCTGTTGCATTAAATGAAGTTGGTTCGACTAACTACGGTATCGGTTCCAGGATGATAGCGTTCGATTTCTTTCTGCTGGCATTTTGATCTAAAGGGCGTTATTAATATTTATATTGTTTGATATAAAACCAATTTATGCAAAGATATTCCAGAAAAACATTTTTGTGTTGCAATCGTACTGTGTGCTGTTATAAGGAGCTATGGCCCACTTTAAACCAGTAAAAAAGACATCGTTTCTTGAAGCCGTTGCCGCATGCATCGAGCATGAGAAAAAGGTCTTCGAGTTTTACATGCGAAATGCAGAAAGCCTTCCCGAAGGACCGATCAAGACGCTCTTTTATCAGCTGGCCGAGGATGAAGACGAGCACATCCGGATGATCGGTGATATCTATGCAAACGTAAATGGCGGCCAGGCCCTGCCCAATCTGAAGATGGCGTCGCAGGTACAGAAGTTCAACAGTACCTCCCTTCAAATTCTGATGCGCCGTCTGGATCGCATTACCGAGCGTGATGCGGCGGGTGTGGAGATGGATGCCCTGGGGCTTGCCACAAAACAGCATGAAGATGCCGCTGAGTTCTATAAGAAGATGGCGGAAAGGTTTGAAAACCCGGATATACGCTATCTGTTCAGGCAGCTTGCAAACTTCCAGGACGAGTGTCGTCTGCTGCTTGAATCCTTCTCTGCCTATAAATCACAGGGAACGCCCTACAGTCAGCCCTCCGGATACTGGGATCTGGAAGACTGAACGACAGAAACCATCTGCCAGAAGCATAAAAAACCGCGGTTTCGCGGTTTTTTTCTTTTGCGCATATACCATATCGTAACCCTGTAAGTATGTTACGGTATAGCCTGCTGTTGCCTCTGCTTTTTGTGCAGGGTTGTCTGTATCCCGTAAAAGCGGTTATCGAAAACCACAAAGAGGCCACGAAGTGGGACGGTCCACGCTGTCCGATGTATCCTTCCTGTTCCAGCTGGGGCGAGCATGCCATCGAAGAACATGGCTGGGCAGGCCTGTTTTTGACGGTGGATCGCCTTTTCTACAGAGAAGGGGGAAGGCTTGCAGAAAAATATACCGTGGCGCCACGTCGATTGTCCCGGCATCGGCGCTATTATGATCCGGTTGAGGATTCCTTCGGCCAGAGCGAGCCATCGCTTTTCTCCGTTGAGGTGTCCGAGTAGCGAAAAAAAACGGCCGGAGTGACGATCAGGGAGATTCCAGGGAGATGCAATGAGCGAAGGACCGGTCCAGACTACACCGCTGCGAATACTGAAGGATCTGGAAAGGCACCCGGCCTATGCCCACATCTGTAGCGAAGACTTCTTTGCCCGGGAGCTTCTGATTCACAGCCCGTTGCTTCTTCCCGACATGTCCAGGGCCGTTTCGTTGCTGGAAAAGGCCATCGAGGACCAGGATGGCCGCGAGATCTGGATTGCCGGTGACCGGGACGTGGATGGTGTGACCTCAACCGTCCTGCTTACCGACTATTTGCGATCCAGCGGGCTGGACCGCAGTCGCATCCGCTTTATCAACTCCTCCGAGGGGGATGATTACGGTTTAACCGGCAGCTTTTTACAGCGTCTTTGCGATGCAGAGGCTGCTCTTGTTATACTGCTCGATATGGGCTCGGCTCATCTGGAGCAGGCAATCAGGATTCGCAAGGCCGGAAAGGACGTTATCATATTAGACCACCATATTCCAGACATTCCTGATGGCATTGAAGAAGAGCTGGCCCATATAGCGTTTGTCAATCCACGCCTGCTACCGTTTGCTTCTGAGCTTGAGCATGCCGGTAAGATTGCAACCGTCGGCCTGGCCTTCAAACTGATCCTGGCCCGTGAGATGCGCATCTCGGGCCTCTGGAAGCAATGCCTTATACTGGATGCAGGTGAGGCCGGCCATGTGGTGTATCGGGCAGGTGCCTATCTGGGCCAGTATGCAGATCAAGAGCAGGCCGTTGCGGCCGTGGAAGCACAGGGGCTGAAACCCATCGTTTCTGATATACCGGGGCTTCGTCGCATGTGTTCGCTTTTTGCCGCGCATCCAGAGAATCGCTGGCATCGGCTGCTACGCTCCTCACCGGTTGGTTTTGGTCGCTACCTGTTCGCATGCACCTTGCTTCGCCGCCGCGAGCTGCTGATTCGCACGCTTCGCGAATGTGATCTTGTCTCGATGGGGCTGGTGGCTGACCTTGTTCCCCTTGTGGGCGAGAATCGTCGTCTTGTATCTCTGGGGCTGGGAATGGACCGCAAAGCCTTTTTGAGAGAATTAAGGCTATCGGTCTCTGATGTTGTACGGCCTGGCCTGCTGGCACTGATGCATGAATCGGGACTCGATCCCCTGGACCTGAATACCAGAGACCTGAACTTTACCCTGAATCCGCTGATCAACGCTGCCGGACGTCTGGGACAGACCGAAAAGGCCCTGGATCTGCTGCTCTGCACCGATGTGGCCCAGGCTCGTCTTCTTGCTGCCGACCTGCGCCGCCTGAACAACCTGAGAAAGGAACGCACGGAGCACAATCACCGTATTGTAGAAGCGCATTTTACGTTTGACGAATCTCAATCCGTCGTCTTCTTCTATCATCCCGAGCTGGAGCCCGGAATCTCGGGCGTTATGGCCACAAGGCTTCTGGAGGCAACAGGACGCCCTGTGGTCTGGGTGAATCCGGATGGAGCACATGCACGTGGTTCGGCGCGCAGCAGGCAGGGATGGAATATGCTGGAGCTGTTGCTTCCGCTTTCCGATTACCTTGTGCAGCTTGGCGGGCATGCAGAGGCCTGTGGTTTTACGATCGCCTATGATCGCATCGAGGACTTTGAACAGGCCCTGTACCGGCGTGCCGACGAGTATGAACAGGAGATCCGGCATCGTCCCCTTATCGAAGAAGAGCAGCCCTCGGTTACGCTTCACCCATCACGTCTGAGCCGGGCCCTGCTTGCAGAACTGGCACTTTTAGAACCGTTTGGGCCGGGACATCCTGAGCCGATTATCCGATTGCCCGCTGTGCGCATTGTTTCGCCTTCAACCATGCGGCAGGGAAGGCATCTGCGCTTTACCATAAGTGATGCCATGGCTTCTCTGGAATGCGTGTACTGGAACTGTCCGGAGGCGCTCTGTGCGGAGGTTTGCGGGGAGCAGCCTGCTCTGTGGAACCTCGAAGGCACCTTTGAAAAGAACAGAATTCCGCGAATGAAACCGCTTCGTTTTCGCCTGCAGCAGATGGAAAAGGTTCAGGAGGGTGTCGGCGCCTTATTCCAGGAGCCAGATCTGATCGGCCGATGAAAGGGCCAGCGGGGAAAGACCCGCCTCCTTCTTGCCGGCGAAGCGAGAAAGAAGGCGGGTATTCCGGTCTGTCAGGCGATTACTGCGCTGCCTTAATCGCCTGGTCGAGAATATCGCGAGCGCAGACGCGAAGGGCCATAACCTCTTCTGCACCTTCGAAGATAGAGAAAACCCGGGCGTCCACGAAATAGCGGGATACCGGATATTCTTCGGCATATCCCATACCGCCGTGAATCTGCATGGCTTCACGTGTCACCCATTCGGCAATGCGAGAGGCATAGAATTTCACCATCGTAGCCTCCATACTGCCTTTGTTTTCATCCATCATGCGGGCTACTTCGTAGCCATACTGACGGCAGGCCTGGGTGATCATGGCCATGCGGGCAATCTTCCAGCGGGTGATCTGGTACTCTTTGATCTCCTTGCCGAAAACCTTGCGTTCTCCAGCATAACGAACGGCTGCTTCGGTGGCTGCCTGCATCACACCCGTTGCACGAGCCGCTGTCTGCACGCGTCCGCCTGCAAAACCGGCCATCTGCAGGTAGAAGCCTTTTCCGCGTCCGGCTTCACCGCCAACGAGGTTTTCGTCGGGAACGAACCAGTTGTCAAAGTTCACTTCAAAGCTGTGCATTCCACGATAGCCAATGGTGGGAATGGCAGAGCCAGTCATGCGGCCGCCCGATGGCTGGGTGAACTCGAATTTATGGTCTTTTGAGCGGGGCTTTTCGGCCAGCAGAATGGAAAGTCCTTTATGCTTCAGAGAAGGATCCTTCTCTGTTCGGGCCAGAACAAGCAGAACGTCTGCGTAGCCAGCAAAGGTACACCAGGTTTTTACACCGTTGATGACCCATCCGCCATCGACCTTATCGGCCGTAACCTTCATACCGGCCACGTCAGAGCCGTAGTTCGGTTCGGTAACGGCAATACCGGCCATCCGCTCTCCAGAGGCCAGGGCCGTCAGCCATTTCTGCTTCTGTTCTTCGGTGCCGCCTTTCAGAAGGGCTTTCGAAAGGATTTCAGGGCGTGTAATCAACGAGCCGGCAATGGACAGGCCGCCACGCGAAAGCTCTTCGGTGACGATCATCATGCCGACGTTGCCCATCATATCGAGCAGTCCACCGTACTGTTCGGGGATGGAAAGGCCAAAGGCCCCGTTGTTGATGACTTCCTGCAGGATTTCATCAGGAACAAAGTCATCGTTACGATGCACATGCTCTGCATGTGGCATAACCGTATTCTCTGCGATCTTACGGTAAACATCACGGATCTCTTTGAAGTCATCCGTGGCAAGATCGCCGTAGTTGCCCTCGAGGACGGCATTGGCGACGATATCGTAGTTCTTTCTGTCAAGCAGAGCGGCTACTGCATCGTTGACCTCCGGTTGAAAGAGGGCTGCAATGTCTTCAGCACCGATGGTGTATTCAGAGGGACGCGATGCAATCTCGCTGCGGAAGTGCTGAAAAGCTTCGGCATAGAAGATGGCAGCCATCGTCTTTTCGAGCTCGCCGCGCGTTTCTGCATATTTCAGAAAGAAATCGGCAATGTACTTCTCTGCCGTACAGAAGGCAAGGTTGTAGTGAACGTACTGATTCTCATCCATCAGGGCTACGGAAACGGACTGATCCTTTGCCGAAGCCTTTGCCAGTCCGCTCGTTACCCGGGTCAGATGAGCGTTGTACAGTTCTTGCAATTTGCTTATGGATACCTGCATGATGCATATTTCTACACGCTGCTCTGCGGCCAAACAAATCTCGATCGCAACCGCAAAAAAAGCCCCGGCCACCGGCGAGTGGAGGCAATCCCCCTGTGGCCGCCTGCGGGGATTGGGCTTGACCGCCAGACTGTGGGTTGGTGCAGTGCAAAAAGGCCACCAATGAAGGTTCTTAAACGATACGCCAACCGTCGACTCTACGATTCCGGTACAAGCAAGACCGTAACCCTCGATGACGTTGCCCGATACATTCGAGAAGGGGAGGAGGTGCGTGTCGTTGATAATGCCACGGGAGAAGACATCACCGTGCGCGTCCTCGGGCAGACCTTTCTGCGCATTACCACAGAAGAACGCAGTGCTGAATTCGGTAGCTTCCTGCTCAGTTCGTTAATCCGTGAGGTATCGCAGAACCTTTCCGGCTTTCTGATGCGACTCATTCAGGGGGGGATCGGAACCTCCTGGCTGACCCCTGAAAAACTGGAAAAGATCGTAGAGGATCTTGTTCAACGGGGAGAGCTCGAAATAGGAGAGAAGCCTGACTTCGTAAACCTGCTCCAGGCACAGCTGAATATGCACGGGGAGCAGCTGAAGCAGCGTGCCCGTGAGGCGGCCGCGGAGCTTTCCGGCCTGGAAAATCCCGGTCTGGAGGAGCTTTCCGGAAGGCTTGAAGAGGTGGCCCGGCTGATCAAAAAGATCGGTCAGTAAGGCTGTTTCTTTCCTTTTACTGTTTTGCTGCCGGTTTTTTTCTACTGCCGGTTAAAGACTGCACTTTTCGTTGACGAAGGGACTATGAGGGATGTATTCTCGGCATCAGAGAGGCAATTATGAAATCCATACGGTATGGCGCTTTACTTCTGCTGATTTCCTTTTCGGCGGTATATGCTGGTGACGGAGACGATGCAAAGGCCTTCTATGAACGGGCCCATGCAAAGTACGAACGCTACCTCCGGAATGGAAACGTTCGGGAGAAGCTGGAGGCCATCAACTGGATGGGAACGCTGCGGCGGTATCGGTTTGTTCGTCCCCTGGCTGCGGAACTGTTGAACGGCCTGGATGATGAGAACAAAAGAAAGATGGCCAACTTCGATCCCTATATCAAAAGTCGGATTGCACAATCGCTTGGCTACATTGGCCGCAAGGAGGCCCTGCCAGCCCTGACGAAGGCCCTTGAGTATACGAATGCCATTCTGGAAGAAGAGCGCAAGGCCTATGAAGAGAAGGCACAGAAGGCCGCCCAGGAGCAGTCCCACGAGCTTGTCCTTCATGTAAACAAGACCGGGCCTGCCCTTGTAAAAGAAGGTCATCTCTTTCCCGTATCGCCGGATGCATACTGGTCCACAGCAGACGAGTTCAAGTCCATGGATTTCGACCCGAACGATGAGTACATGCGAGTGCGCATGGAGGGCTACAACTACGTCAACCTGATGCACCATATTCTTGTAGCGATCGGAGAGATCGGTGGGCCCGACTCCCTTGATGTCGTTCTGCCTTTCCTCGAGCATCCATACCGGGACGTGCGTCTGGCCGCGGTGCTGTCCGCTGCCCTGCTGGGAAGCGACAGGGCAAGGGATGCGATGATGGCGCGGTATGCAAACGAAACCGACGACGTGGTAAAGGCCCGTCTGTGTTTCGGCATTCTACATCTGGATAGCACACAGGGACAGTTCTATCGTGACCTTACGGAAAAATACCTGAAGCATGACGATGTGCGTGTTCGGCTGGATGCAGCCTCTGGCCTGAGGGAGCTTGCCCTGGGAGAATCACTCTTCCATCTGCACGATGCTTTTTTGCTTGAGACTCACCCTATTGTGAAAAATGTGCTCCTTCAGGCAATCCACAATGCGAATCTCGACAATATTCTACCACCCAATCCGCTCTTTGACACGGGACCGACGCGAATCTGGGTTCACGGAGAGCCTCTGCAGCCGACAGAACAGCCGAATCCTTAAAGGAGCGGGGTCGAGACGTATCGGAGCCCTGGGGCTCTGTCTGTTCCTGGTATCTTTCACTGCTGTGCTTGCGGGATGCCAGGAAGAGGGATCCTCTACCGGTATCTTTGAGGCTGACGTTCTCTACAGCAAGGTGGACGCGGCCATCATGCGCACGGATCCAACCACCTATGGCTTTGAGATCGGAACGGTGCGCAAAGGCGAGGCAGTAAAGGTCTTACGTCGCACGGATAGAAAGGTTCGCATCGGCAAATCCACCGACTACTGGTATTATATTCAAAAGGAAAATCGGCTGAAAGGCTGGGTCTATGGCGGTAGCCTTTCGCGTCGTCCCACAGCCGGGGCTGAAGAGGTTGTGGAAGGTCCTGACATGGTTGTGGTGCAGGCCAATTTGCCCGGCATCTGGTGGGAGCTGAACCATGACGGCTCTACAGGCTACCGTCGACTGGAGTTCGTTCCTGAGGGAGCAGAGAAGCCGGCCAGAGAGGAAGAAAAAGAGGATGACCTGGCCGTTCCCGGCGCAGAAGAGAATAAAGAGGTCGTCCTTTCTGAGACGGGTAAGTTTCAGTACTTCTTCGGTAAGAGTCCGGGCGCCATCATCGAATATCGTATTGATCCACGAACCCGTCGTATTAACCTGAAGCAGGAATCGCCCGTCGGTCAGCAGTTTGAACTGATTGATCTCGGAGAAGAGTTCCGACTTGTCTCTGCAAAGGGCGATAAGAAATTTACATTCAAGAAAGGCTTCGAAACCGAAGAAGATCCGGCCGAAAACAACGCGGCACCCGAAAAACAGGAGGAAGAGAGTCCCTGACTCTTTTCCCATTAAACGAAGAAGGCTCATGCCTTCGCAGGGCCATTCATGGTAAAACGTCAGTTTGAATCCTTTTCATCGGGTCGACGATCGAAAAAAAAGCGATCGACAGTTCGGGTGAGCAAACCCTCTTTCCGGCGTGGCCGAAAAAAGGAAACGGGGCCGCATGAGGTCCGCAAAGATTCGGGCCCACGTCTGGAGCGTCCTCTGCGAAAAAGGCCGGCTCCGAAACCCACACGGCTGCGCCCTGTTTCCTACGATGAAGAAAAGACGGCATCTCGGTTAACCGAAGAGCCCGATTTCAGTCTGCCCGTTACCGATACGGCAGAATCTACCGTCGTGGATCCGAAGCATCGACTGAAAGAGCTGGAGGAAGCCCTGCGCTCGGGTATACAGCCTGCCAGTGAAACAGAAGCGATGCGCATCAACCGCTATCTTGCTTATTGTGGTCTGGGATCGCGTCGAGAGGTGGAGAAGCTGGTCGTAGAACGGCGCGTCCAGGTGAACGGCCGGATTCTTGATGATCTTGGATACAGGGTTCAACCGAGCGATCTGGTATCTGTAGATGGCCGGAGCGTCAGGCCTGCTCGCAGTCGCGTCTATATTGGCCTGAACAAGCCTCGAGGCTATGTCGTTTCGCGTCGATCTTTTCCGGGCAATCCATCGATCTACGAATTGCTTCCGGCTGAACATGGCAATCTCGGCTATGCAGGAAGGCTTGATCGCGAATCCAGAGGACTTGTCATTCTTTCTTCTGACGGTGCCTTTATTCAGAGTATTGCTCATCCAAGACAGGGAGTGACGAAGCGTTACATCGTTACGGTCGATTCACCCGTGGATGATGCAGATCTGACAATCATGACCGGGCGGGGCGTGAAAGACGAAGGTGAGGTGCTGCGTGCCATATCGGCTCGGGTCATCAATCGAAAGGAAAAGAAGGTTGAGATCGTTCTTGGAGAAGGGCGAAACCGACAGATTCGTCGCATGTTTGAAGCACTGAAGTATCAGGTGGTTGATCTATTTCGCGTTTCGGTAGGTAAATTGACTCTGGATAAACATCCCGTCAAAGAAGGGGAGTTCTTTACCTTTTCTCCTGATGAACTGTTATCAGGAGAGGGGACGTCTGATAAGGATGTACTGAAGGGATTTCATCCCTGGAAAGAGTAGAAGATGCTGTTTGTTACGATACCGTTCCTGGTTTTCTTTTTACTTCTGTTCACGATATACTGGATTCTTCCCGCCGGATGGCGTTTTGGCGGATTGGTCATCGCTTCCCTTGTATTTTATGGAACATGGAGCATCCCTTTTACGATCCACCTGGTCTTTATCGTAGCTCTGAACCATGCTGTGATAGAGCTGTGGCGGGTGTGGCCTAAAAAGTGGCTGTTCTACTCGCTGCAGATCGTTAACGTTCTCAATATTTCGCTCTTTAAATACTATTACTTTTTCTTCGATGTTGCCGGCCGCCTGTTTGGAGTATCAGACTGGATCAGCCCGAACCTCCGTCTGGCCGACCGGCTCGAAGGGACAGAGATTCTTCTTCCCCTCGGAATCAGCTTCTACACGTTCCAGATCATGTCCTATGGCATCGACGTATACAGGGGAAAGTATCAGAAACGGCATCGTTTTCGCGAAGTGCTGCTGTACATTCTCTTTTTTCCACAGCTGATTGCCGGCCCGATCATGCGTGTAACAGAGCTTCTGCCTCAACTGCAGAACCTTGGCCGGCAGTCCGTTCCCGATGTCAGTACGTTTCGCCGTGCGATCTGGTTGCTTCTTGCCGGTGTATTCAAGAAACTCCTGATTGCAGACCGGCTGACGGCTGTGGTTGCTCCGTTCATGGCAGGTGATCTTTCGCAGATTGCCGCACCTATGATCTGGCTGTATACGTTTACGACGCTTGCCATGCTCTATGCGGACTTTTCGGCCTATACGGATCTGGCACGCGGCATGGGGCTTCTTCTTGGTATTGAGATACCGATTAACTTTCGGGCCCCTTTCTTTATGGTATCGATGTCGGACTTCTGGCGACGCTGGCATCTGACCTTCAGCGCATGGATTCGCGATTACATATATATTCCGCTTGGAGGCAGTCGCGTTCCGGAGCTGCGCAATTACCTGAACCTGGTGATCACCTTCTTCATCGGTGGACTGTGGCATGGAGCTTCGTATAACTTTGTTACATGGGGCATCTTGATTGGTTTGGTCCTTTCGTTAGAGGGCTTTGTATTCCGCCGCTTCTGGAAGGAATGGCCTGATTCCTGGGCGCAGCGTCTGTTGCGACTATCCATTTCCTGGTTCTTTCTGCTTCTGACGTCTGTTTTCTTTTTCTCGCCGAGTTTTGAGAGGTCGATTGATCTGCTTTCGCATATGTTCTCGTTTCAATTTGAGCAGGCCATTCCCGTGGATTGGGGATTGGTTTCTTACGGGCTTGTTGCCGTGTTCTTTTTCCAGGCCGTTGAGCAGTGGCCGGAAAGATTTGCCCGGCTGCGGAAGTATGACAGGTGGATGCTGCCTCTCTGTGTTATTGTCGTCTTTGCACTGGTTCTGCAGTATTCAACGCAGGGACGCGATTTCTTCTATTTTCAGTTCTGAGGAGGCTGCATGGAATTCCTGAGACGTCCGTTTTTATGGTTATCCGTTCTGCTCTTTCCATTTCTCTATGGTGTGGATAAGATATTTCTGATCCCGTCGGTACGTGATCATTTTATTCAGCCGGGAGGAATGATGTATTACAGGCAGCGACAGGAACAGCTGGAGCTGCTGAAAAAGCATCTGCAGAAGATCGGAGACTCATCGCAAACGGTTGTTGTTCTGGGTGATTCGCGATCCTTTGGCATCGGCCGCCATGTGGCCATGTTTGCCGGTTATAACAATCCCGATATCTGGAATTTTGCAGGTCCACAGGCTGTGCCTGCCTATCATGACTATCTACTTGAAAAGATTTTGGCCATGCCCAATGCTCCCCGGCATTTCATTATTGGCCTGTCTCCGGATGGCCTTGCGCGCAATGCGGGCATCTTTGGCTCTCCGGTTCTTACTTATGGAGTGGATGAAGCCTTTATTGCAGAGAACCGGAGCATGATTCCTCAGCGCGATATGGACACCTATGTGCAGTCGCGCCGCTTTGTGCTGCCTGGAATGCACTTCTCGTTTGGAACGCTTTTTTCGCGAGTGGCCAATTCGCTTACACAGCCTGATCTGGACAGCCAGCTTGCATCCCTGGGCATGCGAACCGATCAATTCAGCGGTGAAGAGCTGGCAATACTGCGACAGCTTGCAACCGTCAAACAGGAAGACCTGCGCTACTATAACTACTACCGATCGCCACACAGGGCTATACTCAATGCAACCTACGGGGCCCAGCTTGCCTGGTGGGGCCGGATGAGCGATGAAGAGCTCAAAAAGGAAACGGATAAACTGGTATCGCTGTACCTGCAGCATTTTGTTGTTTCGCAGGAACAGATGTTTTTTCTTGAGCGAGCCTTGAAGCGTATTCAGAGAGCCGGCGGATCCGCTGTAATCTTCTGGCCTGGCGTGAATCCCTATCTGCGTAAGGTGTATGAAGAGGAACCGGCCATCTCTGCCATCTGGCAGCGCGTTCAGCAACTTTCCCGGCAATATGGCATGAAGACGATCAACTTTAACGAACCCGGGCGCCTGCAATGCGAGGACTATTACGATGCAAGCCACCTGTCTGTAACATGCTTTCCCGGCATAACAGAGACCTTGCTTGAAGCGCTTTTGAACCAGAAGCCCCGACATCGGGGAGGGCCGATGCCGGTCTTTTGATCGTCAGTTGATTCCGTCTACTTCGCGAACCTGCTTCAGGATGTTCAGGATATCGTTATGCAAAAGCCCGTTTGAGGCTACAATGTTGCCCGTGCTTACATCAAAGATGCGTCCCTGAAAATCCGATACCCGTCCACCTGCCTCTCGCAGGATGACGCTGGCAGCGCACGTATCCCAGGGATGGACGTTGCGCTCCCACATGCCATCAAAGCGTCCCTCTGCAATCCAGCACAGATCAAGGACGGCTGACCCCGTTTTACGCAGACCCGCACCGGCCGACAGAATGGCGGACATGTCGCCGATCAGCTCGGTAATGATACCGCGACGCTGATAGGGAAGTCCTGAGGCGATCAGGGCAATTTCGAGACTGGCCGTTCCCGATGTTTCAATGGGCTGATTGTTCTTGAAGGAGCCATCACCGAAGATGGCCCGATACGTTTCTTTAAACGTAGGAACGTAAACAACACCCGCAACGGGATGTTCGCGAAAGGTCAATCCAACGGAAATGCAGTACAGCGGATTGCCGTGAATATAGTTTCGCGAACCATCGAGGGCATCGATCCACCAGTGGAAGTCGGAGTCCTCTCCCTGGTCACCGGCCAGCTCTGACGAAAAGCGATCGTCGGGAAAACCGCCGGTAAGGGCCTCAAGGATCGGCCGCTCTGCATGTTCGTCGACATTTGCAAGGATCTCTTTAAAGGGAAGGGAATGCCGGTTTGCAACGACCTCTTTCTGGTATCGGACGATGCTTTCGCCAATGGCCGGCAGAACATCAAGCAGAAACTGCATGCGTTTCTGTACTTCATCAAGCGGAAACTCAGCGGGAATAGAATGGATCATCGGGTTGCCTTTAGTGCACAGGCTTCAGCGGCAATGCGGGCGCATAGGAGCTTCCATACAGGAAGCAGATCGAGCGCAGTAGCCGCTCCGCCTGTTACGGAATCGGTAACATTCAGGATAGATGGCAGCACCTGCTGCATCTTTTCAATAAAAGGACCAAGCTGATGTCTCGTCTGGTTGAGAATCTGATCGAGGCTCTGGCTGAGCGTCTGCAGGATCTCCCTGGCCGTTGTAAGGGAGTCGGCATCGGCAAACTGGCCGAAACGCTTCTCTGCCTCGTCTTCGGTAGCCGAAAGAAGCGAGGCCATCCAGTTTCCAGAGGCCTCTGCCAGGTTATCCGTAAAAGGAAGGGCCATCTCTATGGCAGCGAAGTAGATCAGGGCTTCCTGTCCTGCCTTTGTGGCAAGAAACGAGCGAACACGATCCACCGGCGATCCGTCATAAAGGGAGGCAATGATGTATGCAAGGGCCAGTGCCTTGACTCCGGCATCGGCAGCCTGCTGTGGGTCGGCCTCGAATGTACGCTTTCGGTCTTTGTTCTTGATGGCCTCGATAGAGTTCTTGATGCCCGTATAGATACCGAGGCCGCCATCGACACGATCAAGTGCAATGCCTGTTTTGACGGCCTTCAGCACCCCGGCATCCTGTTCGGCAATCTGCTCGGCGCCACGAAGCATGTCTTCGTCCGCATCGGGGTGCAGGCGTCTCACTGCTCCGGCAACGTTGCCATACAGATCAAGGTTGGGAGCAAACGGCAGGTTGTTCATGATCGTGCTGCACACACGCACGGAAAGGTCGTCCTCGCTGTATTCTACAAGAACGTCATTTACGGGATTCCTGCTAACACCCATCTCCTTGCGAATCCTGGAACGTAGCCTGGCCTCGTCAGAGGTGGCCTTTTCTGCCACGGCTTCCAGACGTAGCAGGAAGTCCTTGCGGATCCACAGGGCATGAAGGACGGAAAGAATCCATAGACCAAAAAAACCGGCCATCAGGCCGCTAAACCACTCCGGACGGCTTTCCTGGTCGGGATACCGGTCTACAAAATAGAACAGTGCAACCACGGCTGCCAGATAGATCGCCGAAGCTACCAGGTATGAGGCCTTCTTAACACGAAGAAAGACATAGAGGAAGGCCAGAAAAGAGGTAAAGCCAAAGGGGAGGGTGAGCAGGATGTACCAGCTCTGTAGCAGTTCCCAGCCCGTGCCTTTGCGCGTCAGACTCATCTACTGCGCTCCCGATTGCGCCGGGAAACGATCTCGTTCAAATGCCAGTAGTCCCAGAGAATTCCTATGCCAGCAAGCCCGCCGGTGAAAAGATAAAGGATACCGGTGCCCGGTTTACCGAGATAGAAGCGGTGAATACCGAGAACTCCGAGAAACGTCAGTAGAATCCACGCCACACTATAATCGTACACGCCGGCCTCGTAGATGCGTTCTGCCTGCCTTTCCATCGAGGGGATCAGAAAAAGGTCGATGATCCAGCCGATACCGAGCAGTCCAAGCGTAAAGAAGTAAATCGTGCCGGAAACCGGCTTCCCAAAGTAGAAGCGGTGAGCACCGAGAAAGCCGAAAACCCAGAGGATGTAGCCGATTGCCTTGCTGTGCGTGTCCTGCATAGGGCACCAGGATGTGCATCAGTGTGTCATCCGACAAGCATTTTAGGAGGTCCGGTTCCGATGGGCGGCCGGGCCAGAATGCAGCCATTCCCAGGAACGACTGACCCGTCGTCCCATTACAGGCCGGGAGTCTCTGCCACGATACCGGCCTTGATCAACAGGTTGAGGTTGCTGTAGCTGAAGGTCAGGATGGCGCCCAGAACAAGAACGACGACCAGCACCAGCGCCGTTAAATACAGAAAGTTCCGCATCATGCGAAAGCCGAGGAAGGCCAGTGCCGTGCCCCAGGAGCCATCCTCTCCCCGTAGCAGGGCAACCTTATGATAGGAGTTCACGTAGTAGACGGCAAGCAGTACCAGGGCCGGAATCAGAATGAAAGCGAAGTACTCGGCGAAGTGAATCTGAAGCTGAAAGAAGGGCAGCAATACTACATTGGTAATAAGTGCACCCACGGCAGCGATAAAAAAGAGGTCGGTCGTTGCCGGAACAATGCGATCGCGAAAAACCCGGCGCATATTGAGTGGGTCCGGCCGCAGGAAATCCAGGAAAGGCTTTTCGTTCACCGGCGCCATCGGTGCCATCCAGCCTGCTGTGCATAAAAAGAGCAGGGCACTTTTGATTAACAACGGGGCAAAGAAGAGAAGGTTTTGCTCGGGCGCGGGCGGCATGTCTTTGGGTGAAAGAAGCAAAGACAGAAGCAAAAAGAACGATACGGGCACAAAGAGCATGCGCTTCATGCGTGAGTAGAACCAGCGTCTGGTAAGTCCTGCTACAGCGGTCAGAACGGTAAAAACGAGAAGAAAGGCATAGGTGATGGCAAGCACCAGGTTCTGCGTGAAATCGCGGTGCACATGATCGAAGAGGCGTTCGGGACGCGAGTCGCTTTCGACCAGGGGATCCTGCAGCTGATCAAGAAAGGCGCCTTCTGTTCTGAGAATTTCGAAGAAGCCAGGCTGGAATTTGATGTGCAGAGCAGAGGGATCCTGCCCGGACTGCTCCACTCCCCAGAAGCCGGTCCATCCACTGAGCAGGTAGGTAAAGATAAGGACAAACAGAACGAGGTCAAACCTTCTCATTACAACCCCGTATGACAGGGGGCGATTTAAGGGCAACCGTTATTCAAGAAAGCCTGTTGACCGCTGTATCGCACCTGTGAAGCTCGGTCGGGTGATACCGTCCGGATACCTGCTGGAACTGTTTATTGCCGCCCGCTACCTGCGCGGCCAGAGCCGTCTTTCCCTGTTCAGTCTTGGGACGCGTCTGTCCTTCATCTTCATGGCCCTGATGGTGCTCATCATGGTGGTGGTGCTGTCCGTCTTCACGGGTTTTCAGACCGAGGTGCGTTCCTCTCTATGGAACTCAGGCTACCACATTACACTGACCAGGGCGATGACCGGTGCCACATTCACAGACTATAACGAGATTACAGACATCCTGAAACAGGATCCTGCACTGAAAGATAATATCCGCTCCGTGTTTCCAAGTATTACGGCCAATGGCCTGCTTGAGAACATGGGACGTTTTGATGGCAAGGGACTTCGCGCCATCCCGGTGAAGAAGGAGCAGCTAAAGAGCGGGCAGCTCGATGACTTTCCCCCACTTGTGCACTATGATCAACGACTGCTCGATCACATGAATGATGGCAACATGGTGATCGTCGGTCGCGAGATGGCCCGCTACTACGGCTGGAACGTAGGCGATACGATTACGGTGTTTCTGCCGGCCGGAGGTGTGCTGACCCGCGGACTGCAGATCCGTCGCGCCGATCTGACGATTGCCGGTTACTTTCGTACCGGCTTCTACGAGTTCGACCAGAACCTGATGTTTGTATCGTTAACCACGGCGCAGCGTATCCTCGGTATGCATGGGCGAGCCTCTGAGATCATTATACAGCTCAAAGATCTTTCGCAGCTGGACTATATGAAAGGGATGATTCGCGACAGTGTTCCCGGGAATCAATTTGACTACAGTATTCGCACGATTAAGGACGAAAAGGGTACATTTCTCGCTGCCCTGCAGCTCGAGAAGACGATGATGATGATCATCCTCGGACTTTTGATTATCGCCGGTATTGCAGGCATTTGGGTAACGTCTTATCTTCTTGTTAAGTCGAAGAGTCGTTCGATCGGTATGCTGCGGGCCATGGGCATGTCGATGCGTTCCGTTCTCATCATCTTTACCGGGCATTCCATGCTGATCGGTTTCTTAAGTGCCTCTCTGGGCGGGGCCTTTGGCATCTTCTTCTCCAAACATCTGGAGCGAACGATCCAGCTCGTAGAAGACCTGGCCGATCAGCTCTGTCATCTTTATTCCAATCAGTGTACTCCCGTGCACCTGATCCCCAGGCAGATTTACTACTTCGATCATCTTCCCGTCAACACCGACATCAGTTTCATCTTCGGCATCGCCATGGTGACGCTGATTCTTTCCGGTTTTGCCGGCTACTTCCCGGCGCGACAGGCGGCGAAAATGGATCCGGTACAGACGATTCGCAATGACTGAGGCAGATATGAACGTGAATACGGTCCCTGGAAACATCGGCGCCGATCAGGAAGAGAAGCAGGACATTGTCATCCGTGTTCGCAATTTATCGCGTCACTACGCTTCGGAAGGCGAGCGGGTGGACGTGTTGCGTGACCTGAATATGGATGTGGCACGCGGTGCAATCCTTTCTGTGGAAGGGGCAAGCGGTGCCGGTAAGAGTACCTTTCTACATCTGCTCGGTGCCATTGATCATCCGAGCTCTGGATCGTTGCAGGTTTTCGGTCATGAGCTGACCGAGCTTTCCGAGGCAGAGATTGAACGCTTTCGCTCGACGACGGTGGGATTCATCTTTCAGCATCATTATCTGCTGCCCGATTTTACGGTTCTTGAGAACGTCATGATGCCTCTGTGGATCCTTCGCGGCTCTGTGCCCGAAATGCGTGAAAAGGCCATTGCCATGCTTGAGCGGGTAGGCCTGAAGCATCGACTGCATCATTATCCGTCGCAGATCTCGGGAGGAGAGATGGCGCGTGCCGGCGTGGCCCGTGCCCTTGTGGGCAACAAGCCTTTGATCCTGGCGGATGAGCCGACGGGTAACCTCGATCGCACCAACTCAGAAAAGCTTGCCGATCTGCTCTGGGATCTGCAAGCTGAGATCGGTTTTACCCTTATCATCGTCACACACGATATGGAGCTGGCTCGCCGCGTTCCACATCGTTATGCCCTGCAAAGCGGTAAGCTGGAACGCATTTTGTAGTATGCGATGCCACCATTGCGGTCAGCTTCTGCAGATCTTCCGTCTGAATCCAGAGAAGGCCAGGGTAGAGCCCTATTGCGAGCACTGCAAGCTGTACTATGAAACGGCGCCCGATCCCCTGGCCGAGCGATGCAGCGGATGCGGGCTCGATTTTACAACGATCCGCTTTTCCGAGCGCCTGGGCTGTGAGCGTTGCTATGATACCTTCCGGGACTCCCTGCTGCAGATGCTGAAAAAGGCCGGAAAGAGGCCTTCGCTTTTTGAAAGGCCTGCTCCGGGGCGTGCCGCCATGGCCAGGCATTGTCTGTTGCATGAGCTTCTCGAACAGGGTCATGTCAGCGGCGAAGAAGAGCCTGCCGGGCCGCTGCCCGGTGTATTCGAGAAGCCCGGGCCTGGTGAGATGATCGTTCGCCTTCGAGTGGCCCGAAACATCCCCGGAATTCCGTATCTCAGCCGTCTGCCGGCCCCCGAAAGGGGCCTTCTTCGTGAATACCTTCTGGCCCCGGGCAGTTCTGTGGTGCAGTTCTTCGAAAAGCGGCTCTCTGAGAATATGCAACGGACCGGCTCTGTCTGTCGGTCTGCCGATGGCAGGGTGGAGATTCGGGCCGACGACGAGGACCATCTGCGGCTTGCCTTTTTTCTGCGGCTGCAGCTGCCGGGTACCGGTAACCTGGAATCGACAGAAAAGGACAGGCATGAATCCAACCTCATGCAGAAAATCGACGATTTTGAGACAGAGGTTTTGGGCATCGTGGCGGATTTTGATGCATATATGTGGTTTCAGGCCCATCCGCTTTTTGGATATTTGACGGCCTGTCCGTCCAATGCGGGGAGTGGAATGCGGATGAGCGTGCGCTTCCAGCGGATGTCCGATCCCGTTCTATGGCTGGCCGAACTGCGGCGTAGCGGCCTCAGTGTTCGAGGTTCGGCCGGCGAAGGGTCTGCCATTGAAAACAGTGCCACCGTTCTCCTGCCGGTGAAGGATCGGGCGGCCCGTCGCAGGATTATCCGTCTCTTTCTGTCCTCTATGAGCCGGTGATTTTTCCGGTTTTCCCCCTCTGCAGGCAGGAAAACGCCGTATCCGGCCGATAGTGAAAAAGGAATGACAGGAAGAGGAATCCCCCTTTCTTATCAGTAGAGGTCTTTCATGTTTGATTTTACGAAAAGAGCGAAACGGGTCATCAACGAGTACGCACAGCAAGAGGCGAAACGTCTCGGCCACGACATGATTGGCCCGGAGCATATCCTCCTGGGATTGCTCCGTGAAGAGGATTCCGTTGCCATCAAGATTCTAAAGAACCTGAGCATCGACCTGAAGCAGCTGAAGAAAGAGATCGAGCGCCGATCCCGTCAGGGCGGCAGCGCCATGCTGCTTGAGCTTTCTCCGAATCCCGACAAATACCAGAAGATCATCGATTACTCAAAAGAAGAGGCCCGCCGGCTGAAACATAACTACGTCGGCACAGAGCACATCCTGCTGGCCCTGCTGCGTGACAATAACAACATTGCCGGGGCTACACTGGCCTCTTTTCAGGTGAATTACTCCGTGATCAAGGGCGAGATCCTGCGGATTCTTGGCGTGGCATCGGCCGGTCCGTCGCCGGCAACACGTCCAGTGGCAGCAGAGAAATCCCGCACGCCTACCCTCGATGAATTTGCCCGCGATCTGACGGCTCTTGCTGCAGACAAGAAACTCGATCCGGTCATCGGGCGTGATATGGAAATCCTGCGCCTGACCCAGGTTCTTTGCAGAAAGACGAAGAACAATCCCGTTCTGATCGGTGAGGCGGGCGTGGGTAAGACGGCCATCGTCGAAGGCCTGGCCTCTCGCATCGTTTCGATGGAGGTTCCCGATCTCCTTTTTGAAAAGCGTGTGATAGCGCTGGATCTGGCCTCTCTCGTAGCCGGTACCAAATACCGCGGCGAGTTTGAAGACCGCCTGAAGAAGATCATCCGGGAGATCCAGAACTCCAAGAATGTCATCATCTTTATCGATGAGCTCCATACGCTGATCGGTGCGGGTGCGGCTGAGGGTGCGATCGATGCAGCCAATATGCTGAAGCCGGCCCTTGCACGAGGAGAGATCCAGTGCATCGGTGCAACGACGCTGACCGAGTACCGCAAGTACATCGAGAAGGATTCAGCGCTGGAGCGGCGGTTCCAGCCCATTCACGTAAAAGAGCCCTCCGTCGATGACACCGTGCTCATTCTAAAGGGCCTGAAGAAGACCTTCGAAGAGCATCACCGTGTTATCTACACAGAAGACTCCATTGAGCTGGCCGTAAAGCTTTCCGAGCGTTACATTACCGAGCGCTTTCTGCCCGATAAGGCCATCGACATCATCGATGAAGCCGGCTCGCGTGCACGTCTGCAGAACTCCTCACGTCCGGAAGAGATCCTGGCCCTGGAAGAAGAGGTGAAGCTGCTAACGCGCAAGAAGGACGACCTCGTCAAGGCGCAGGAATACGAAAAAGCGGCCCAGGTGCGCGACGAAATCAACCTGAAGAAACAGGAACTGGAAGACATCAACCGCGAATGGCAGGAGAAGCTTTCCAGCTCTGCGGTTGAGATCATCCCCGAAGATATCTATTCCGTCGTAAGCATGTGGACCGGCATCCCGCTTGAGAAGATCGAAGAAAGCGAGGCCTCCAAGCTTCTGCGTATGGAAGAGGAGCTGCAGAAGCGTGTGGTCGGTCAAAGCGATGCACTGCACCTGGTCAGCCGTGCTGTGCGCCGGTCGCGCACGGGCTTCAAGGATCAGCGCAAGCCCTCCGGCTCCTTTGTTCTTCTTGGTCCTACCGGTGTGGGTAAGACAGAGCTGGCCCGTACCCTGGCCGAGTTCCTGTTCGGCACCGAAGAGGCGCTTTTCCGTCTCGATATGTCCGAGTACATGGAGCCGCATTCCATCTCAAAACTGATCGGATCGCCTCCGGGATACGTGGGCTACGACGATGCCGGTCAGCTAACGGAATACGTCCGTCGTCGGCCTTACTCCGTTGTGCTGTTCGATGAGATTGAGAAGGCCCATCCGGATATCTTCAACATCCTGTTGCAGATCCTGGAAGAAGGAACCCTGACCGATACGCATGGTCGCAAAGTGGATTTTCGCGATACCATCATCATCATGACCTCGAACCTCGGTGCCCGTGAGCTGCAAAAGGGCGGCAGACTTGGCTTTACCGAGGATGCGGCTCAGATTGAAAGCGGTCGTCGCGAGAAGGCCATGGAGGCGCTTAAGAAGCACTTCAGCCCCGAGTTCCTGAACCGGATCGATGAGATCATCTTCTTTCATTCTCTCAGCAAAGAGCAGATCAAAGAGATCGTCGGAATCATGCTCGGCCGCCTGAACGAGCAGCTCTTCGACCGTAAGATCCTTGTTGAGATCGATGATGCGGGCCGGGACTACTTTGCCGAGATCGGCTTTGATGAAAAGTTTGGGGCTCGTCCGCTGCGCCGTGCCCTGCAGCGCGAAGTAGAGGACTACATGGCCAATCGATTCCTGGAAGGGGCCTTTCGAGAGCCCACCAGAATCCTCATTACATCTCAGGAAGATGAGAACGGCAAGCGTACCCTGAAATACGAAGAGGTGGAATGGACGGATTACGAAGCCCTGCTTGCCGAAAAGCTCGAGGAAAGGGCAAGAAAAGAGGCCCAGAAGAAAGAGAAAGAGGCATCGCAGCTTAAACTGCGTGGCGTATCTGTGCAGAATTCGCCTTCAGCACGTCCGGCGAATTCCGGTCAGCTAACCTGATATGCACAGGAGAAAGGTTAAAGAATGGAAGAATGGCAGGAAGCTCTTGCGTTCGCTCTGACGGGCCTGCCGGGCCCCGGTACGATAGCCCTGGGACTGGTTGGTGTTGGCCTGGCCGTTCTTTTGGGGCTGCGTGTCTATAACTGGAAGCTAAAGCGCAGCTTTCAGGCCGTTGCTCTGGTTCGATCGATACAGGTGCCCGGAGATGGCTCCGAGATTGAGGTGGAATACGAATTCCGGCATCGTGGGCAGCGGTATTCGGGCAGTGGCCGCCTTTCTCTTTCGCAGCTGATAGACGGGCGCAAATCGGACCCTGTGCTGCAGTTCAACGAAGAGCTGGGCCTTCCCGTTCTGTACTGGAATGACAGAATGTATTTAGGCGAAGAGGCCATCGAGCATGTGCTGCTTCAGAGGCGTCCGAGACTGCGCATCCGCTTTCTTTCTGCGGACCCGTCCCGTAACTTTCCCGTTCCTGACATTCAACCTGTCGTTGCAGAGGAACGCAGCGAACAGGTATAGTGCAGGTATGGTCTTTAAGGAAAATTGGTTGGCCCGCTGATCGGTGCCGATAATCCGGTTGAGTCATTATGAAATATCGCATGGTCCTTGTTTTATCGTTCATCTCTGTATCGGCTTTGCTTGCGGCTCCGCCCGAGTATGCAGAGGCCATCAAGCTTTACAGGGCAGGGCAGTACGAGCAATCCCTTGAGGTCATTCGCTCTGTATTCGATGCCAACCCAAAATCCCTGGAGCTTCGTATGCTGGCCGCTGCCAACTATCATCGCCAGGGAAATCTCGACTCTGCCATGGCCCATATGATGTATGCCATGAGGGAGCATCCCGATGAGCCGGGTCCGGCGCTGTACATGGCCACGCTGCAGCGAGAAAAGGGAAGAACGGGCCGGGCCATCGAGATGATGCGCCGTACGGCTCGCAAATTTCCAGACGAGCACTGGGTTCGCTATGAGCTGGCGGCAACCTTTCTGGGCCAGAAACGTTACGACGATGCCCGTCGTCAGGTGGAGGCCATCATTGCAAAGAATCCGAACTTCTTCCCCGCCATCTACCTCGATGGCCTGATCTATCTGCTGGAAGGCAGTTATGAGACGGCCGATTTCCGGTTTAAGAATGCCCTGCGCATCAAGATGGTCGACAGGGAGTGGACGAAACGCCTCTATAATAACATGGGCATTGTGAATGAAAGGCTGGCCGCTGCCAATCCGAATCAAAAGGAACAGAAGCTGATGCTGGCCCGTCAGTATTATCGTAAGGCGCTGGAGCTCGATGGGAACTACACCGTTGCAAAAAGGAACCTCGAAAGAATCGACTGAACTCAGCGTTGGTATTCATACCCTCGGATGTCGTTTAAACCAGTATGAGTCTGACGGCATCCTGAACCGGTTTGGAAAGCATAGCTATCGCGTGGTGCCCCTTACCGAAGGGCCGGATATTGCCATCATCAATACCTGTACGGTTACGGAATCGGCCGATGCCCGGAATCGTAATATCATCCGGCAGGTTTTGCGACGCAACCCGCAGGCTCGCATCTTCGTCACGGGCTGCTACGCACAGACGGATCCAGAGAAGATCCTTGAAATTCCGGGCGTGAAGGCCGTCATCGGTAACGATCGCAAATCGAGTATCTTCGAAATCATTGAAGGCATACTGGAACAGGAAGACGGCAAGGAAACTGCCTCCTCTTCGCTTTCCGGAGGTGCCATCGTCGATCCGGGGCGAGGCAAGCGGGCCGTCTTACAGAATCCCTTCGCCTACGGGGATGTCTTTCCCGTCGATCACAGCCGGGCCTACTTGAAGATCCAGGATGGCTGTGATCGCAGGTGTAGCTACTGTAAGATTCCACAGGCCAGGGGTGGCGGTACCTCAAGGCCTGTGGATGAGGTCATGGCGCACCTGAAGCGCATGGATGAGGCAGGCATTCCCGAGATTGTACTGACGGGTGTGAATCTTGGCTGGTATCGTTTTGAGAAGCTACGTTTTGTCGATCTTCTGGAACGCATGCTTGAGACGGTGAAGCATGCCCGCATCCGGTTGTCCAGCATTGAGCCTTCCGATGTGGGGGAGCGTCTTGCTGAGCTGAGTTTACATCCTCGCTTCTGCAACTATCTGCATGTGCCATTGCAAAGTGGTTCCGGGCGTATCCTGCGACTGATGAAGCGCAGCTACACGCCAGAAACCTACCGCATGCGAATCGAAAAGGTGCGTTCGTTGAATCCGGACCTCTTTCTTGGCACCGATCTGATGGTGGGCTTTCCCGGCGAAACCGACAGCGACTTCGAAGCATCGATGCAGATGATCGAGGATCTGAACATTGTTGGTGTGCATGCCTTTCCGTTTTCTCCGCGCGAAGGGACGCCCGCTGCATCCATGTCCGGTCGCGTGCATGGCACGATCGTGAAACAGCGCATGCAGCGTCTGGCCGCGAAAAAGGAAGAGGCCCTGAATGCCTTCTACAGGCAGATGGATGGACGTATTGTCGAAGGGGTCATCGAAGGCGAAGCGAAAGACGTAAACGGCAAGCTCTGTCGCGAAGCCCTTACCGGCGAGTATCTGCGTCTGAACGTTCCGGTTGATTCTGCTCCCTCTCTTCGAAGAGGACAGCTGGTACAGCTGAGGCTTGTGGCAGAGGGTCGCCTGGGGCTTCCGGTACAGGCGTAGCCTGCCGGGTGGCCTGGTTTAGCAGGCGATCACGGCAAACTGCCTGCCATGGCTTTCGAACCGTTGCTTTAGCTCTGCCTGCCTGGCAAGAGCACTGTCCGCCTCGACGACAAGAAAGGCCTGCTTTGCCATGTTCTGGGGCCGAAACTCTATCGCAGATTCTGAGGCATCTTCAAGTCGAATGGAAAGCAGGTCACCGGCAGGAAAGATATGTCCGGTTGTACCGGCCAGCTCTGTTACCTGTTGCAGGCACAGTGAATGGTGGGGGGCTAACGACACCTGTCCACTCATGATCCACGATGCATCGGGCATGTCGGTTACGCTTTTGCCATGCAGGCAGGATCGGAACCACAGGCCTTCGGGAAGATCGATGCTGGCTTCGCTATCGCGCAGGTTGGCCAGGATAACGTAGTTCAAGGGCCGGTCACGCATCTCACAGGAAAAGCGAATACTGTAAAGACCATCCTCCTCTTTGACGTGGTCGATTCGATGATGCAGATGCGGAAAGCACCGAGCATAGGTGGCCTGTTCTTCTTCATTATAGGTGTGAATCGGATCGGAGGTAAAGATCAGACCTCCCAAGGCATGGTTGAGAAGCAGCAGGGTAGCTTTTTCTTCCCTGCTCATCGGAAGCGGGTCTGTCTTTTCGCTTTCTTTTAAGGCCCTGAAACCATGTCGCAGATAAAAGACATCCGGATCATTCCAGAAGGCCCTGCCATTGTAGTGATGTCGGTTAATCGTCGAGATCAGCGAATTATACGTAGAAACGCGCTCCTGATAGTTTACGGCCTTCAGCAGGGGATCCTCCCACGACTCCTTTACATCACTGCCAATGCGGCAGTAGTCAAATCGGCCCTCGGCTGCCGAAAGGGGAATACCGCAGCCCAGAAGCAATGGACCGTTACTTCTGTCCGGTTTGAAAGGCTGTCCGGGCTTCCAGCCGGTGGCTCGATGAATCAAATCGACACCATCTGCAAGAAGCTGTGCCCGGCTCATATTTCGTGGTTCCTGCAGGGCAGCGGCATAGAGGAAATCGAGCTTGAGAAGATCAAAATTCCACTCGGTCAGCACGACCTGAAAGACCATGTGCAGGTATTCGCGCACCTCTTCGTTTTGTAGATCGAGTGCATAGAACCAGTAAGACCATAGCGGATTAAAGCCTGCCCTGATAGGTCTGCCGCGCCGGTCGCGGGCGATCCAGTCCGGATGTTGCCGCATGATGGTGGAGCGTGATTCTGCCACAAAAGGCGCCAGCCACAGACCGGCCTTAAAGCCCGCTTCGTGAATGCGATCCACTACGGGCCGAAGCGAGCCTCCGAATTCTGGCTTTAGATCCAGCCAGTCGCCAACACGACGCTGGAAGCCATCGTCGATCTGAATGATATCGATCGGTGCACCGGTATGTGCCGAGCGGTCGATGACAGCATAAAGATCATCGGGGCTGATTCTGTTATAATGGTAGTACCAGCTTGTGTAGCCGGTGGCGGGTTCTGCGCGAAGCGCCGGCAGATTTTTTTGATCAAAGAATCGCTGGTAGAGAGTGTTCAGATCGGATTCTTCTGCCTCTTCTATGTAGAGATCGAGCAGGCATTCGTCCGGCCCTGGTTTCCAGCCCTCTACGTCGCGGTGCATATAGATCGTGCGGTCTTCGAATTCGAAGCAGGTAAAGGCATTTCGGTCTGACAGCGAGCCCAGAAACAGAACGTTTCGTTTGTTATGAAGTACGGTTAGCTCATGACTGCGCAGTGCTCCCCTGCCGGTGCGCAGACGTTTTTCGATAATGGGAATGTCGCTCATGTATTGCAGCAGCCAGCGCGCCGGTGTAATGATGGAGCCCGGACGCTCATCGGATCGGTAATTCCGCGATCCCGTCCAGTCGTTATAGCCGTTACAGAAAATGCGCTCCGGAGCAGACGATACGCCCAGCTGCATCATCAGATGGCCCAGGCGCTCTTTGGTCTGTAGATGCAGTCGTAAACGTATGGCATTGCCATGTCGATCGATCGACAGAGTCCCTTCTGCACCGGGCCAGCTCAGGCTGATTCGTTCATTGGAGAGGCTGCGGTTCAGGCGGATTTCGCGCGGTGGACGGCCCTGTAGCTCCAGCTCAATACAGTCCAGCCTCAGCGTTTCGATAAGGGATGGCATGTAACACCTCTTCCATTTCTTTGTTTTTAAACTGTTTCTTCGTGCACGCCATCCATCAGCCGGACGGCAAAGATATCGGCGGCAAGCCCTGTGGCGGCTTGGTAGCCTGTACCAACCGTTCGGGCAAAGTCAAGGATAGCTGCCGGATCGGTCGTTTTGAGAAGGGCAATGGCGCATCCACCGAAGCCGGCCCCTGTCATCCGTGATCCGATGCATTCCGGATGGGCTTTGCTGAGTTCCTGCAGTGTATCAAGCTCAAAACAGGAAACCTCATAGTCATCGCGAAGCGACCGATGGGATTCATCGAGCAGGGCTGCGAAGCCGTTAAAATCGCTACGAGAAAGGCAGTCGATGGCAGCCTGTACACGAAGGTTCTCTGTAATGGCATGTCTTGCGCGCTTCAGAAGCAGAGGTTCATCGGCAAGGATGGCAAGGTCTTCTTCGGGGACGCTGGCCAGGCTTTCATGTTGGGGACGCAGTCTTTGAAGAAGAGCAAGCGCTTTATCACATTCGGCCCGTCGTTCATTGTACTTCGATTCGCTGAGCTTGCGCGGCCGGTTGGAATTCATCACCATGATGGTATGCCGTTCGCTTAAGAACGGCACATGGCTGTAAGACAGCGTCTCTGTATTGAGATGTATGGCATGGCTCTGTCTGCCCATAGCAACGGCAAACTGATCCATGATGCCACATTGCACGCCAATATACCGGTTTTCCACGTCTCGGGCATCGACGGCCAGTTGAATGCGTTCTTCGTCGTTCATCGAAAAGTCAGGATCAGCAAGGGCCTGCACGAGATAGCCGGTAAGGACTTCCAGAGCTGCTGAAGAAGAAAGCCCGGATCCGACGGGAAGGTTCGAGGCAAAAAGGACATCGAAGCCGTGGCCTATCTGCCTGCGGTAAAGGCGGACCATGCCCAGAGGATAACCGGCCCAGGCAACGGGCAGTTGATCGGCACGGTCGGGCAGGGCATGTAGATCAATATCAATGCCGTCAGGCTGTTCCACCGATCGCAGTCGAAGCAGGGTGTCTTCGCGTGGTCGCAGAAGGGCAACGATACCGCGGTCGATTGCTGCGGGGAGTACCGTTCCGCCTGTGTAGTCGATATGTTCGCCGATAAGATTGATACGTCCCGGAGCAAAGAAAATCCGTTCTGGTGCTGCACGAAATTCCTGCTCAAAGCGTTCTGTCAGTCGATTGCGATCAAGAATAACAGCCATAGAACCTCTGCCCGATCAATCCCGGCTTGTTTGAAATGCACTTTGACGGTTGTGTCTGTTCAGAGCGGCCTCAATCAGTCGATCCATGAGGGCGGTGCCGGGCAGGCCGGTGGCTTCCCACATCTTTGGATACATGCTGATCTCTGTAAATCCTGGAAGCGTATTAACCTCATTGACCAGGATGCGACCGTCAGCGGTAAAAAACACATCGACGCGCGAAAGGCCTTCACAGTCCAGAGCCCTGTATGTGCGAATGGCTGTTTCGCGTACGCGCTTTTCGTCGTAGGGTGTTAGCTTTGCCGGTATCTGAAGACCGGCACCGTCAGGGTCCAGATACTTTGCCTCATAGCTGTAAAAGGTATGTTTGGGGAGGATCTCTCCAGGAAGAGAGGCCTCTGGCTGCTCATTGCCCAGCACCGCACATTCGATTTCGCGGCCAACGATGGCCTCTTCTATCAGAACCTTTGAATCGAAGCGAAAGGCCTCCTGCAGCGCTTCCTTTAGCTGCGTTTCGTTCTCGGCCCGGCTAACACCGACAGAAGATCCCTGCCGGGATGGCTTTACAAAGACAGTATTACCGAGCTCGCGAAAGACCTCTTTCAGGTCGATCGAGCTGTTATGCTGTTCCACGAGAATATAGCGTGCGGAATCGATGCCGGCTGCAGCAAGAACTGGCTTCATCATTGCCTTATCCATACAAAGCGCGGAGCCAAGGACGTCGCAGCCAACGAAAGGAATTCCAAGCAGGCGAAAGAGACCCTGTACGGTGCCATCTTCGCCGTTCGGTCCGTGCAGGACGGGAAACATGACATCGATGGAAACGGCATCACCGTTTTCGGTGCGCACCGGCATCGGATCTCCAGGGACAAAGCTCAGCGGTGTTCTGGAAAGGGCCGTTAGCCCCTGGATCGTATCGGGGAGGTCGCTGACCGATTCCAGCAGAAAGAAACGACCCTGTTGGTCGATGTATACAGGGAGGACTGTATATCGACTTCGGTTAAGGCTACGATAGATGTAGCCGGCGGAACGAATGGATACCTCATGCTCGGAGGACCTGCCACCGAAGAGGACGGCAATATTTTGCAGCACCATGCTGGGCAAGGGTGTCAGCGGCCTTTACAACGTGCAACTCAAAAAAGGTCGGCAAAACTACGACGCGCCAGGTCAAAGCCATCATGCTGATCCATATAAAGGCCGGCACCGCCCATGGATCGTAGCCTGCGCAGTCCATGACGCCCGTACTCATCGCGCACCCATTTTTCGAAGTAGTAAACCTCTTTGCGATAGAGTTCTGCATCGGACCTGACTCCGTCTGCATCGCTCGATAGCAGTCTGTCCCTTGCTGTGCGCATGTCATGGCCGAGCTCGTCCAGGCCAAGGCCTGTCATGGCACTTACGCGAAAGATGGGAAGATCGTCTTCGCCCGGTCGGACAAAGCCCAGCGAAGCCTTCAGAGCGTAGTAGGTCTTTTTTGCCGGTTCTGTTTGATCAGACTTGTTGATTACGAAGGCGTCGGGAATTTCCATGATTCCCGCTTTCATAAACTGGATCTGGTCGCCGGCAAGAGGCTGCAGCACCAGATAAACGCGATCGGCAATATGCTGTACCTCGATTTCGTTCTGGCCAATACCGACGGTTTCGATGAGCACGTGATCGAAGAGATGGTAGAGCAGACGGCAGACAGAAAACGTCGTACGGCTGATGCCACCCAGCTCACGATCGGACGCCTGACTGCGAAAATAAAGCCGCTCTTCGTCCACAGGAAATCGCACCCGGGTACGATCTCCAAGAAGGGCACCTCCGGACACCTCACTGGAAGGGTCCACGGCCAGAACGGCGACGCGGATATCCGGATCTTCGGCAACGAAGCGCAGGGCCATCTCACCGACAAGGGTGGACTTGCCCACCCCTGGCGTACCGGTGATGCCTGAAAAGGTAGCCCTGTGCGAGCGTCCGGACTGCTGAAAGAAACGCATGACCGCATCACGCTGTTCGAAGGCTATGGGACGTGTATCTTCGAAAAGCGTGATCAGCTGCGCTATGGCATAACGGTCACCGTTCAGAGCCTTTTCGGCAAGTTCAACTGGCATAGCAGAAGGAGATCCTTCGTTTACGGCTTCGCAGTGGCCTGCTCTTCGACGACGTCCATGATGCGTTCCATGATGTCGACAAGCTGGTAATCTGCCGGAGTAAAGACACGCTTCACACCGATTGCTTCCAGTTCCTCAAAGTCTCCGCGGGGGATGATCCCTCCAAAGACAACGGGGATGCGGTCTTTTGCACCGAACTGCTCCAGGCGTTCCATGATCTGACGAGCAAGCTCAATGTGAGAGCCAGAAAGAATGGACACACCGATGACGTCAGCGTTCTCATCGACGGCACTCTGTACGATCTCTTCGGGGGTTAATCGAATGCCGGAGTAGATCACATCGAAGCCAGAGTGTCGCGCAGATACGGCAATCATCTCTGCACCGTTGGAGTGCCCATCAAGACCGGGCTTGCCGACGACGATACGCGGTCGGTGACCGACGCGTTGCGTAAAGGCATCAACACGGGCGCGAAGACCTCTGACGCGATCGTTTTCAAGGCTCAGACGTTGCCCCTCGATTCCTGTAGGCGGACGATATTCACCGAATACCTCACGAAGCGCTGCGGCCCATTCTCCGGTTGTAACGCGGGCAAGGGCACATTCAATCGAAGGCTCCATCATGTTTCTGCCTTCGCGGGCAGCGGCCTTCAGGGCTTCCAGAGCGGCGGTAGCGCGTGCCTGGTCGCGTCTGGCTTTTGTCTCTTCAAGAGATGTTAAGGTCCTTTTGGCTGAATCAGCATCGACCTTGAAAATGCCACCATCCTCACCGGAAAGAAGGGGAGAATCAATGCCATCGGTCCACTTATTCACGCCTACAACGATAAGCTCGCCGGAGTTGATCTTGCTCATACGCTCCGACATGCTTTTCACAAGGGCGGTTTTCATATAGCCGGATTCAACAGCGGCCTGCACACCACCCATATCGAGGATCTTCTGGATCTCGCTGCGGGCTTCTTCTTTCAGCTCCGCTACCTTGGATTCAACAACTTTGGAGCCATCGAACAGATCGGGGTATTCAAGCAGATCGGTTTCGAAGGCAAGAATCTGCTGGAGTCGCAAAGACCACTGCTGATCCCAGGGGCGTGGCAGGGACAGGGCTTCGTTCCATGCCGGAAGCTGCAAGGCGCGGCAGCGTGCGTTGCGCGAAAGCGTCACACCCAGAGCTTCGAGCAGAATACGCCAGGCGTTGTTTTCAGGCTGGTTTTCGGTAAGACCCAGCGAGTTCACCTGAACGCCGTATCGAAAACGACGAAACTTGGGATTCGTTACACCGTAACGATCGCGGGTGATTTCCTCCCACAGTTCGCCGAAGGCGCGCATCTTGCACATTTCTTCAATGAAGCGGATGCCGGCATTTACAAAGAAAGAAATACGGCCTACAACCTGTTCGAATTGCTCCTGTTCCAGCTGGCCTCTTGAGCGAATGGTATCAAGCAGGCCGATGGCGTTTGAAAGAGCGAAGGCCAGCTCCTGGGCGGGTGTGGCTCCGGCTTCCTGCAGGTGATAGGAACAGATATTTGAAGGATTCCATTTGGGTACGTTCTGGATGCAGAACTCGTACATCTCACTGATCAGTCGAAACGAGGCCTCCGGAGGAAAGATATAGGTTCCACGGGCCAGGTATTCCTTTACCAGGTCGTTCTGCGTTGTTCCGTTCAGCTTTGAAACATCGATGCCTCTTTCGCGGGCCAGAGCCACATAGAGGGCAAGCATCCACATGGCCGTACCGTTGATTGTCATCGACGTATTCATCTCTTCGATGGGAATCTGATCGAAGAGGATGTGAAAGTCATCGAGAGAGTTGATGGGAACGCCGACCTTACCGATCTCGGGGCGTGAGATGGGATGATCTGATGAATAACCACATTGAGTGGGCAGGTCAAAAGCAATGGACAAACCGGTCTGACCGCGTTTCAGACCCTCGCGATAGAGGTGGTTCGTTTCCCAGACGTTTGTGTGGCCGCCGTAGGTGCGGAAAATCCAGGGCCTGTCCCGCGTTGGATTGCCTGAGGCGTCCGTTAAGATGTGAGGCTTGGTTTCGCTCATCTCGTCCCCCTTTTATCTGAAACTACGTTCGGTGAACGGGCAATGCAAGCAAGTCATTTTGCAGATTCAGGCCCGTAGAACCCACAGGGTGGCGGGTTAAGCGTGATACAGGCCCGCTTATGATCGGTCGTCAGTGGTCAACGGCATCCTGAAAATGTCGTTCTTCGAAACGCTGCGGATCCTTCTCGATGATAAGACCATACAGGTAGGGATTGACCTGCCATTCTCTGACGATGCGGCATCCTGCCTCGTTTACGCAGAATTTCATGCGATCCAGGGACATCTTCTGTACAAGCGCCGGACCCGACGGAGCCTCGACTCGTTCCCAGTCCAGGACAAGGATTCTGCCTTCCGGTTTCATCGCACGGCCCACACTTTTTATGGCCAGGGTTGGATCGGCAAACGTAGACAGCACGAGGGAGCAGAATACAATATCCATCATAGGAATCCAGTCAGGCAGAAGTGGATGCTCGGTGCGCTCTACATAGAAAGGCGTGAAACGCTCGATATTCTCTTTTGCCTTTCTTCTAAGTACAAAATCGATCAAAAGCTCCTGCGACTCTGCTCCCCAGACATGGCCGTCGGGTGCCGTTCGACGAAGAAGACCGTCGAGGAAATAGCCATTCCCCATGCCAAAATCGAGAACATTCTCATTGCCATGCCAGGGAATGGCATCCAGTATCGGATCGATCGGGAACAGTTCGCGTCGGGCAGGAGACAGTAGATAGCGGTGATACTCAGGCTCTTCGTAGTAGGGCAGTCCACGCATATATAGAAAAAACTCTTCGAGCGATGATTGAATTCGGGTCTTTAGTAATCCGATATTCAGGGAGAACGTCATGATATCGAATTCGGGAAAATCGGCAAAGGCCTTTTGGGTCATTCGGAGTCTTTTTTTTGCCTGTGCCCTGTTCTTTCCGTTCCTCCTGTCAGGAGCAGAAAGAGCAAAGAACATTCCAGGCATTGATCCTCTTCCTCTTGCAGGAGGGGATACGGGTCCGGAAGCACAGGACGACTCCGGGCGGCCTGCCACAAACACATCCAATCTGCAGATGGATCCGGCCGATCCCGGTTTTCCAAAGGTGCGAAACCTTACCGTCACGCCTGAGCCCGGGCAGCCCTACACCGCCAAGCTTTCCTGGGATCTGTATCCCGATGCATCGACTCCCGTATATGTGGTGCGCTATAGCAAGCCCATTACCAACCGTGCCCTGTTGCTTGAGGCCTATAATCTTACCTCTCCTCCACTTGCGGCCGGTACGAAGGTATTCCTGAACCGGAATATGCCGGAAGGCGTCTATTACTATGCCGTCGTAACGGCCTTCGAGCTGTCGCGTGAGGGCCGGCTGGAGCTGCGGGCCGGACAGAACTACACCGTGACTCCCTTTATCGTATACAGGGAAAACGCAAAGAAGAGTGACGATTTGCAGAAGCCTGATGCCACCCAGGCCGACCGAGATCCCAATCTTAAACCAGAAGATTTCTCTATTAAAAAGCTCTCTGCCCTCGATACAGTCAAAGGCGTGGTGCTGAACTGGCCGGCCCTTTCGGTGCGTGGTGTTGAATATGAGATCCTGCGCAGTGCCGAGCCACTGGATTCTGCCGAACGGATTGATCGAGCCACCCGTCTTGGCAAGGTCAGTGAAAACACTCCATTTTATACAGATGAAGGGGCCGTAGAAGGCAAGCGCATGTACTATGGCGTCATTGTGCGCGATACGATCTCTGGAAAGGTGTACCGGGATCTGAAGTTCAGGGAGTCTTACATCGAACATACCTACAGGCGTCCGAAAGTAGAGCTGCAGTATGATTCTTTTCTACCGGAGTCATTGACCGCTTTCCTGGTAAGCAGCGATACGATACAGCTTATCTGGATCGATCCAGGGCCTGCTGTAAAAGAGTATCGAGTGTACCGTAATTCCATTCCCATCACCACAGCAGAGATCCTGGCCAGCTCAGAAGAGCTCGGCACGGCCTCTCCGGGCAGTGGAGGCTTTCGCGACGAAGGCCTGTCAGCGGGAACCTACTATTATGCCCTGTTTCCGGTAACAACCTCCGGTGAGCTGCTTACCATCTTTCAGCCCGGGCGTACCTTTACGATGTTTGGCGTTCGTCTTCGCGGTGCAAGAGTTGAAACGGATGGCGGTCCGGATGAAGGGAAAGACAGCCAGGAATCGTCAAAACAAGCATCGCTGGAAGGCTTTGAGATCAATCGTGTGGGCGATGATGTGAGGTTGAGCTGGACTGCGATTGGAAAACCGAAAACCATTCTCCAGGTTTATCGTGCAGAAGAGCCGATGAACGATCCTGTTCTGCTGCAATCCCGGGCAACCCTGATCGGCGAAGTCCCTGTCACCGATGGCCAGGCCATCGATCAACAGCCCGGACCGGGAGATCATTATTACAGTCTTGCCGAGTTCGATCCTGATACAAAAGAGTACATTGCGGTGTATTATTCGAGCAAGCCGCTAACGATGGATGAAACACAAAAAGAGGAAGAGAAAGAGGGCCCTGAAGAACGATTGCAGAAGATTCTTTCGGAAAGCTTTACAGAAGAGCACTATGCAGAGGCAGAAAAGCGGCTGGAGGAATTCCTTACCTCGGATGAAATTCCCGGACAACTGCGGTCTAAAGGACTGTTCTACCTCGGCATCGTGAAGTTTCGTTTGAAGAAATACAGCGAGGCTCGCGATATATTTAAGGATCCGGTGGCCCAGGCCCATGATCGAGACCGAGCCCTCTTCTGGTACCGCATCAGTCTTGAAAGGATGAAACAATGAATACCCGACAGATATACTATTTAACAGGCGGATTGATCCTCTTTGCTGCCGGCGTCCTTGTGGTAGGACTGGACTACGGCCGTATGCGCGCGGACTTAACGGCACGACGTTCTGTGGACGGCGCCCTTGCCGATGATCAGGGGCAGGGCCGTCGTCCGAAGCCATTTACCGAAGAAGAGCTGAAAAGCGATATGCTTCGTGCAGAAGAGTATCTGCGTCAGAACTCAAAAGATTCTGCGAAGAAGGCGAAAGAGCTTTATACAAACATTCTTTCCTATGATACCGATGCCACGGTGAATCGTGTGGCACGGTTTGGCCTGGCCTCTGCCCTGTACCGGCTGGGAGATGATCGCCGTGCTCTTGAGCATCTGCGTGCTTTAAAGAGCGAGGACATCAGCGATCGAACACTGTCCGAGAACGTGGACTTTTTGCTGGGTCGCATTTTACTGCTTTCCGGTAATGAAGACGAAGGCCGTTCCATTCTTCAGTCACTTCTTGCGCGAACGACGGATAAGGTTCTTCTGTCGCGAATACATGCGGCTTTTGGTGATTATTACGCCCAGAAGGGAGACCGCAAAAGGGCCAGGAAGAGCTATCGCATCGCTGTTGAATACTATCCCGATAATTTTCATGCGGCCTTTTCGGGTGAATCCGCCCGGCGCTTTGCCGATATGACAGATGCGGATCGAGCCCGGTATGACCTGAACCTGACCGACAAAATCTATCAGAAGAAAGAATCGGTTCGAAAGAAAAAAGCGGAACGAACCGGACCGAAAAAGACCACCCCGGCGCGACAGGAGCGAAAAAAGCCTTCAGACAAAAGGCGCGATGATCCGGAAGCCTACCAGAAGGCCAGAGAGCTTTACGCCCGCGGACTCAGTCTGTCGCGCAAGAACGCCTTCAGTGATGCCCTGAAGCACTACGGCGAAGCCCTGGAGCTGCTTAAAGGGTTGCAGCCCGATCGTATCAAAAACAGCTCATTGCGGAACCGTGTTTACCGGCAGCTGGAGCATGTGTATTTCCGAATGGGAGAAGCCACGGCTTCGATGGAAGATAGCGAAAAGGCACGTGCCTACTTTGATCGTGTTCTCTCCAATCCAGATTCTTCGCTTGATCAGGCAGCCATGGTGCGCAAAGGGATTTTGCTCTTTGACGCCGGCCAGTACGAAAAGGCCTACATGACCTTTAATCGAGCCATCCAGGAGTTCCCCGACGGAAGCTACACCCGTCGCGCCGCTCAATGGATGCGCGAAACGGAAAACTTCATCAAGAAAGAGACGCCGTAAGACTGAGCGGGGCTGTGCAGTGCTTATTCCTTTGCACTGTGCTGTGGCAGGATGAGCGGGGGCAGAGAGAACCCATAGATCTCGTACAGGCGGCGAGGGATGTCGTACAGATGCTCCACGCCGGATGTAAAGCTTTCAGCAAGCTTCCCGTAAACAAGAAGGGGCACCGGGTTCCGGGTATGGGTTTTCGTAGAAAGGTCTTCGAGATTTCCATGGTCCGATGAGATGATTAACGTGTCATCGGGGCCCATGGCCTCACAGGTCCCCTGGATGAATTGCTCCAGGCTTTCAATGACGAAGCGGGCCGCATCAAAGTCCTGGCTGTGCCCTGCCTTGTCTGAAAGAAAATACTCAAAGATAACCAGTTCATAGTCCTGCGATATACGCACAAGATCGGCCCCCCTTGTTTTTGCATCGACAATGGGGAATCTCTCTCTTGTTTCCGGATAATACTCATGCATGATCTGGTGGGTAATATCCATGTAAAGGGCACGCCCCTTTTCCAGATCGGCCAGTGTAAAAAGCTTTTGCCCTGAAGCCCTCTGTGTATGCGTTGAGGCACTGGCAAAGCGGGGCATCGATTCCAGCTTTTTCAGGAATTTCTCGCTGTAGGCATTGAGCAGGGTGGCCGCGAAGCCTTCGTTCTTGAAACGCTTTATGATCGAATACTCGTCGATGACGGCACGCAGGGTGGGGCCCGGAAAGCCGGTCAGATGCCTTCCAAGAATCTGAGGTGCGTTGACTCCCGTCCACAGGCTGGTCTGTCCCGTGGCAGACTGTGGAAGTCCGTCTACTCCCATGGCCGCATCCAGGGGAAGAAACAGAAAGTCACGGCTTAGAGAATCCGGTCTCGTTGAATCCGAACATACGGACAGAACAGAACCGGCATGCCGGGAAAATGGATTGGATGTGCGGTCATCCGGGCCGATGCCGATTCCATCTATAAAAAGGTATATGATACTCACGTCTGATTCATGTAAATGGACATGGCGAAAACGGGTAAAGTTTTTTTCGTTGCCTCGCCGATCCCAGGGGAAAAGCTTCTCATCAAGCATATGGTTGAGGAATTCGAGCAATGGCTGGATCCTGCTTTCTGGAAGGCCTTTCATCGCGAAGAAAGCCAGAGAAGGGCCCGGGTTCTGCCCCGGAAGCGGGAAGATGGCCTGAATGGCCTGAAACCACCGCCGATTCGCGATCGGGTCTTTACCGACGAGCTGAAAGAGCTTGCCCGGTCCATACAGCGCCATGGCTCTGCAAGGCTGCCGCAATCCAGAGGCCCCGACCCTGCCTGGCGCTTTGAGGACCTTGGTCCTCCTTTAACGGGCCTGGCCGGCTCCATTGCCCGACTGTATGTGGATCGAGAAGGTGAGCTGCCCCGCGGACTGCTTGCAGAATGGAACGGGCGTTTTTCTGCCATGGCCTCGGCCATCCTCCTGTTCTCAAGGGAGGAGGGGGTCTTCCGGCTGCTGATGAGCGATGGTCTCGATGCAGAGCAGCGGCAGAATCTCTGGATCGCTGCCCGTGATCCCTTTTTTACCCGCGACTCCGTCCAGTCCTTTGTGGTGGACAATATCCTTAAAGAGAATCCCTTCTTTGCCAAGCGCTTCACAGCGCCGTTTTTGCCGAGACTGAACGGCATCGTTTCGATCCCGAGAGAGGACCGTTCGGCGCCTGCCCTGCTTGTGTTCTTTTTTGACAGGGAGCCTCCTGCCTTACCCGTAGAAGAGCTGCGATCGGCCCTGGACTGGATCCACCCTCTGCTTGTGCGTGATCTTGACGGCGAGCGAAGGGTGCATCTGCGTCGGAATATCTATGAGGCGGCTGCCAGGGAGGTGCGGTCTTTCTTGAACCTTGCCGATGGAGCCCGGCTGGTGCAGCTGCATTTTGGATCCCTGGTGGATGGGCAGGTCTGCCAGCGATTCCTGGGTGAATTGCGACGGATCTTTGCCCACCAGCGTAATCTGCTTGTTCTGCGTCTCCGTCATGATGGCCTGAAGATCCTGCTCACCCCCGATTCGCCTGTGGATTTCCTGTTGCAGACGGCGGAGGAGCTGGCCGCCGGCTTTGGCATAGAGGTCACCTCTTTTCAGATGCCCGTAAGTGCAGACCTGGTAAGCTCCGCAGTGCTATGATGCGTTTGTCGCTTTTGAGCCTCTGTTCTGTCTTGTTTCTGGCCTGGCCGCTGCAGGCGAAGCCCGAGAGGGAAGAGGCCGAGGCCCTGCTTCGAGGGGGGAACTACGACGAGGCCTGCCCTCGACTGGAAGCCCTGCTGGTCCAGGAGCCGACCAGCGATGCCATCAAGATGGGCCTGGTGCAATGCCTCCTTCTGCGCAGCCAGTCTTCCAGCTATCCGACCGATCTGCGCCGGGCCCTCGGGCTGCTGCAGGAGTCTATCCGGCTTCATGAAGGCATACCCGGCATGGAGGGGCCCCTGGCACGCCGCCATTTCTACGCCGGAATGGCGCTCTGGTATCTGAATCGGTCCGAACAGGCCCTTTCGGCCTTTGATCGGGCCAGGCGTCTCGATCCATCCCTGCACCAGGCCCTGTACAATACGATCACCATCCTTGAACAGCTGGGGCGCCATGAGGAGGCCCGGCTGCGCAGGCAGCTCTATATCCGGATCCATGCCCGCAACCCGTTTTAGGCCATTTATTGGTTGACAGTGTTCCCATGCTGCCCTATCTTTTAACACAGGATTAGCAATCGATGAGTGCGATTGCTAATGGCGCCTGGCAATCGATGGGTTGCTTTGCTTTTTCCAGAGATCTGGGATGTCTGGAAGGTCAAAGTTGCTTATGTGCTTATGATGGAAGAACGATCCGGTTATATGATGATCCCGGCCGATCCGGGGAACACAGTGGTCGAAACCTTTCACCTCACGGAAAGAGAGGAGGAGATCCTGTGCCTTGTCGTTGAGGATTTCATCAAGCAGGGCGTACCTGTAAGCAGCCTTCAGCTGGTCCAGTCGTATGACCTGAACCTGAGTTCTGCTACGATTCGTTCCATCCTTGCCGGGCTTAGCAGAAAAGGCCTTCTGTTTGCGCCGCACCGTTCGGCTGGCCGAATCCCCACTGAAAAGGGCTATCGTTTCTTTATTACGAGAATGCCGGCCAGGCTGCCACCCTTTGACCCGGGTCATGAAGAGCAGATGGCCATACAGAAAGAGTATCTGCGGCATAACTTTCAGATGGAAGACATCCTCGAGGCCACGAGCAAGATCCTCAGCATGCTTACAAACCATGCCGGTCTGGTTGTGGCCCCGGCCGCCGAACGAACCATTCTCAAACATATTGAACTGATCGATGTTGGGCCGGATGAGATCCTGATGGTCATTCTGACGCGATCGGGAACGGTTTATACAAAGCACATTACCGTTGAGCATCGTATTCCGCGCGGCTATTTACAGCAGATCTCTCGTTATCTGAACGAGCAGTTCCAGGGCCTTGACCTTCAGGATGTGGAAAGGCAGCTCAATCAGCGCCCCGTGGGCCTGGAAGGGGAGCTGCATCAGTATGCAGGTCTGCTGCTGAAAACACTTTCTGCACACTTCTCAACGATGGGCCAGCGAAACGATGTCTATATTACAGGCCTGGACCGCGTTGTGGAGGAGCTCGGATCTCCGGAAATCAATGTGACCCGCATTTATGAAATGAAAGATATCTTTCGCGGCATTCTACGTCGGGCCGTAGACCTCGATGACATTGCCGTTACGATCGAAGGAGATCGAAATCCTGCACTGGCCGGTCTTACGGTTCTTGCAGGAAGTTATCGTATGGGTGAGAAAAAGATCGGAGCGATGGGTGTTGTCGGTCCGAACCGCATGAATTACCGCAGGGTGATTCGTGTACTGGATTATTTGAGGATTATTATTTCGGGGATGATGACCCGTATGAACAAGTAGGCCATGAGGCCGAGATGAATAGAGCAAAGAGGTTGTACAATGCATCCAGAACAGGAGAATGCAGAGCAAAAAGAGTCGGATCAGGAAGATACGCTTGAAGGGATCGAGCAGGCCGAAGGAAAACCAGAGGCTGAGTCTACGGCAGAGGCCGGTGAGGAGGCAGAAGCTGGCTCCGAAGAGGCTGCAACCGTCGATCCGCTGGAAGCTCTGAAAGCTGAACTGGAAGAAACCAAACAGAACTGGGCACGCGAAAGAGCAGACTTCTCTAATTACAGAAAGCGAATGAGCGAAGAGATGGCCAGGGCACGCCTGTCTGCCATTGCAGGTTTTGTCCGGTCATTGATACCTGTATTGGATAACCTCGATCTCGTGCTTGCTGCCCCGACGGAAGACCCCGGAGTAAAGAACTTCGTTGTGGGCGTTGAAATGATCCGGGGCGAATTTCTGGGCATCCTTTCCAGGGAAGGTATCAAACCCGAAGTAGAGGTCGGGCAGGATTTTGATCCTTACCTGATGGAAGCCGTCGAGCTCGAAGAGAGTGAAGAGGTAGAAGGCGAGAAGGTACAGCACGTCTACAAAAAGGCCTATGTGCAGATGACCGACGGTGGCGCTCGTACAGTACTGCGTCCGGCTACCGTGAAGGTGGTTCGAGGTAAAGGACAGGACGCCCAACCGGAACAGGAAGCAAAGACCGAAGAAGAGGGGAATACAAATTAAGAGAAGCCGGCTGCACCCTGGCTTCGAAATGTAGAGGATACTGACTATGTCAAAAGAAAAGATTATTGGAATCGACCTTGGAACAACCAACTCCTGCGTTTCCGTAATGGAGGGTGGTGATCCCGTAGTGATTGCAAATGCCGAAGGAACGCGAACGACGCCGTCCATTGTGGCACTGACCGATAATGATACCCGTCTGGTCGGGCAGATTGCCAAGAACCAGGCGATCACCAACCCGACGAATACGATCCGTTCCGTGAAGCGTTTTATGGGACGTCGTTACTCAGAAATCAACGAAGAAATGGACTATGTTTCTTACAAGGTTGTAAAGTCCGGTAATGACGGCATAAAGATCGAAACGGATCATGGTTCCTATACTCCTCAGGAAGTTTCTGCCATGATTCTGCAGAAGATGAAGGATACGGCAGAGGCCTACCTGGGACATAAGGTTTCGAAGGCCGTGATCACCGTACCTGCCTACTTCAATGATGAACAACGTCAGGCTACAAAGGATGCAGGTCGTATTGCAGGCCTGGAAGTAGAACGTATTATCAACGAGCCAACGGCTGCTGCTCTGGCCTATGGTCTCGACAAGAAGGGCAAGAACTCCCGCATTGTCGTCTATGACCTTGGTGGTGGTACATTCGATGTGTCCATCCTTGAGCTGGCAGATGGTCTCTACGAGGTGAAGTCCACAAACGGTGATACGCACCTCGGTGGGGATGACTTCGACCAGGCCATCATGGAATGGATGATCGATGAATTCAAGAAGGAATCGGGCATTGATCTTTCCAAGGACAGGATGGCAATGCAGCGTCTGAAAGAGGCTGCCGAGAAAGCCAAGATTGAGCTTTCCGGAACCATGCAGGCGCAGATCAACATTCCGTTTATTACAGCGGATCAGTCCGGTCCGAAACACATGAATCTCAGCCTGAGTCGGGCGAAGTTCGATCAGATTACGAAGCACCTTGTAGAGCGTACACGCATCCCGTGTGAGAATGCCCTTCGCGACGCCGGTCTGTCTGCATCTGACATCGACGAGGTTATCCTGGTTGGTGGATCGACCCGTATTCCGGCCGTGCAGAACCTGGTGAAAGAGCTCTTTAATAAAGAGCCGAACCGTTCTGTAAACCCCGATGAGGTGGTTGCCGTCGGTGCTGCTATCCAGGGTGGTGTGCTGGCCGGTGAGGTTTCTGACGTTCTGCTGCTTGATGTGACTCCGCTTTCGCTGGGTATTGAAACGCTGGGTGGCGTGTTTACACGTTTGATCCCGCGAAATACAACGATTCCTACCCGCAAAAGCCAGATTTTCTCCACTGCAGCGGACAACCAGACGGCCGTATCCGTTCACGTACTGCAGGGAGAAAGGGAAATGGCCCGCGACAACCGCACGCTGGCCCGTTTTGATCTTGTGGGCATTCCGCCTGCACCGCGTGGCGTTCCGCAAATCGAGGTTACCTTCGACATCGATGCCAACGGCATTGTGCACGTATCGGCCAAGGACCTCGGTACGGGCAAAGAGCAGAAGATTCGCGTCGAAAGCTCCAGCGGTCTTACCGAAGAAGAGATCAACCGGATGGTGCAGGAAGCCGAAGCCAATGCTGAAAAGGACAGGAAGGCCAAAGAGGCGATTGAGGCACGGAATGAACTCGATACGCTGATCTACTCCGTCGAAAAGGCGGTGAATGAAGCAGGCGAGTCGCTTCCGGCTGAAGAAAAGTCGAAGGTTGAGGATGCCGTGCGCCGTGCAAGAACGGCTATGGATTCTCAGGACATCGATGCCTTGAATCAGGCCAAACAGGAACTGACCACCCTGATGGGTGAGATTGCCTCCCGCGCGCAAAGCGCCGGTCCGCAGCAACAGGCTTCTGGCCAGGAGCAAGGCGAACAGCAATCCGGGCAATCGGGTGAAAAGGTAGTCGATGCCGATTATACCGTTGTCGATGATGAAAAATGATTCCGTACGGGGCGGGTTATCCCGCCCTTCACAGGACCCGAACGTATTGAAAACCCGTAAGTAAATACCGCACAGCGCAGAGGAACGATGGCAGATCGCGATTATTATGAAATACTCGGCGTCGACAGAGGCGCTTCGGTGGAAGATATTAAAACGGCGTATAGAAAGCTGGCCCTGAAATATCACCCCGATCGCAACAAGAATGACAAAACCGCCGAGGAGAAGTTCAAAGAGGCAACGGAAGCTTACGAGGTTTTATCGGACCCGGAGCGACGCCAGGCCTACGACCGCTACGGAAAGGCCGGCGTAGACGGTATGGGCGGACAGGGATTCGGTTATCGTGCCTATACCGATTTTTCAGATATCTTTGGAGACATTGGAGACATCTTTTCAGAGTTTTTTGGCGGAAGCAGTGGCTTTCGGTCGCAGGGTGGCGTAAGGCGCGGCTCGGACCTGCGCTACAACGTTGAGATCTCTCTTGAAGAGGCCGCAGAGGGCAAAGAGATCAAAGTGGAGATTCCGCGCAATGAACCCTGTGATGTCTGTGGAGGCTCAGGAGCTGCCAAGGGCAGCCGGCCGCAGATCTGTCCCCTCTGTCAGGGAAGCGGACAGGTAAGAACCACACAGGGCTTCTTTTCTGTGACCACGACCTGCCCGCAATGCCGCGGGAACGGAAAGATTATCAAGGATCCGTGCCTTGCGTGCAAAGGCCAGGGGGTAACGGAGAAGCGTCGTACGCTGAACATCCGCATTCCGCCAGGAGTGGAGACGGGAAGCCGCTTAAAGGTGTCCGGAGAAGGAGAGACGGGACCGAACGGTGGCCCTCCTGGAGACCTCTATGTTGTAACCCATGTGAAACGTCATCCCATCTTCGAACGACAGGGGAATGACCTGGTCGTCGTCGCCAATATTGCTGTAACCACGGCCATGGTGGGAGGTGAGATACAGGTTCCGCTCATTGATGGCAAGAAGGCCAAACTGAAGATCCCTGCAGGAACGCAGAGCAACCAGATCTTCCGGTTGAAGGGAAAAGGCATGCCCATGATGGGAGGCCGTGGAAGAGGGGATCAGCATGTGATCATCCATGTACTCGTTCCAAAATCCCTGAATGGACGCTCCAAAGACCTGATCAAGGAGCTGGATGCAGAGCTGGAACGTATGGGTGAAAAGGTGGAGAACTTCTCACGCCCCTGATACGGGTTGCACCGGCCTTTTTTTGCTCATGCATCTACCGTTAAAGGATTGTAACGATGCGAACCGGGAAAAAATGGGACCGGTATGAGCAAACTGAAGGTCGGTGTAATCGGTACAGGCCATATGGGCCAGTACCATGTAAATGTTATCGTTAATATTGCCGGGGCAGAGGTAATCGGTTGCTTTGATACCGATGCCAACCGTCTGGCCGAGATCAGCAAACGGTTCGATATCCAGGGCTTCAAGGATATGGACGAGCTGATCGACAGGTCTGAGGCCCTGATCATTGCCGTTCCGACCGTCTATCACTACGAAATTGCGAAAAAATGCCTGGAACGCGGCAAGCATGTTCTCGTAGAGAAGCCGATGACCGAAACCGTGGAGCAGGCGCGGGAGCTGGTTGAGCTCGCCGAGCAGAAGGACCTCGTCCTGCAGGTGGGGCACGTAGAGCGATTCAATGGGGCCGTCCTTGAGCTGAAGAAGGTCGTTGAGCGGCCATTTTTGATCGAAGCCCGCCGCCTGGCTCCCTTTAACCCACGCATTGCCGATGTTGGCGTTGTCCTCGATCTGATGATCCATGACCTGGACATCGTTACCAACCTGATCGGTGACGAGATTCGTTCGGTTTCAGCCGCCGGTACATCTGCCTTTACAAGGCATGAGGACGTAGCCGCTGCCGTTTTGCAGTTCGAATCAGGATGCGTGGCCAACATCAGTGCCAGCCGGGCAACGCAGAATAAGATCCGCACGCTGACCATCACCCAGGAAAAGGCCTATATCATTCTCGATTTTGCCACACAGGATATCGACATCCACCGCATGGCCTCCCAGGCCTATCTGATGACACGCGAAGAGCTGAAGTATCGTCAGGAGTCCTTCGTGGAGAAGATTTTCGTACACAAGGATAACCCCCTGCGTCAGGAGCATCTGCACTTTCTGGCCTGCATCAAGGGTGAGCAGGAGCCCATTGTTCCAGGCTATAAGGATGTGCGTACGCTTGAGATTGCGCATTCCATCCTGAAGCAGATTCACGGCTGAACTGCAACCGGGCAGGGCGCATCAGGCGGTTTCGTGTGAAGCCGCTTACATATAGCGTTTAACCAGTTTCGATCCCTTTAGATGCGAAGGCAGAAGAACGGTGAAGGTGCGGCCTGTACGGTTACGCACCAGCCGCAGTCTTCTGGAGGTATCGACGTAGGTCTCGTATTCTTCGGACCTGCGCAGCATGATCTTTTCCCAGAACATGAAATGCGAGTCGATGGCCTCCTGGCGAATGTCTTTTGCCTTGCGGGTAAGCGGGCATTTGATCTTGCCGGTGTCGGGGTCCTTTTCTGTAAACTCCTGCAAGAAGGTAAGACCGACGAAAACACCACGTCGATCGATGTAGGGCTCGAGCGGAAAGGTTCGACAGGAAATGCTTCGCTGCTCGCGAATGCAGTGGGCCACACCCTTGCATTCACAGAAGATCTGATCCTTGCCGGCAGTCTTTTTCAGCTCTTTATCGTCGGGCGTTTTGGGCTTCCATTCATGCCATAGATCGCCCAGGGACTTCAGATATGTAAACTCAGCCTTGTAAAGGAGTGGCACGGCATGCTCGGAGCTGCAGCAGTAAGGCACACCGTCATACTGATCCCGGCAGAGAGTGCCGCAGTCATAGGAGGTGAGCGGTTCATCCAGGAACTGGAACAGATAGGCGATCTCTTCGGTATTCAGGGATTTATCGATGCGGGGGCTCGATGCCATACTTCTGGCAGGAAAATAGGGTTTCCCCGGAGGACAATTGGTTTTTTTCTGACCCCTGTGAAGCAGCCATCCCTTCAAACCAGCCTCCTGAATCGCCATAACAGCGAAGAGGGGAAGAAGCTCGAACGTAACGTCTATGTGGAGACCTACGGATGCCAGATGAACGAGTATGATTCTGGCATTGTACGCTCGCTTTTTAAAGACCGTGGCTATACTGCTGTAAAAAACGAAGAAGAGGCCGGTGTCATCCTCTTGAATACATGTGCCGTTCGTGAAAAGGCCCATGAGCGTGTTTACGGACGCCTGCAATCGCTTTCGTATCTGAAAAGGCGAAACCCGGGCCTTGTAATCGGTATTCTTGGATGTATGGCACAGAATCTGGGCGAGGATCTCTTTGCCATGGGGCTGCCTGTTGATCTTATACTCGGTCCCGATAACTATCGCAATCTTCCAGAGCTCATCGAACGCATGCGCGAAGAGCCAGGGCGCTCTTATCAGCTGACCCGTATCTCCTCCACAGAGACCTATGAAGAGCTCGAACCCGAGGTTGTTAGCGGCCCCCTGGCCTTTGTTACGATCATGCGGGGATGTAACAACTTCTGTACATTCTGTGTCGTTCCCTACACAAGGGGCAGGGAGCGCAGTCGCGATCCAGGCAGCATCGTCAGAGAGGTGCAGAACCTGATCGATCGGCGCGGTGTTCGCGAGGTGACGCTGCTCGGTCAGAACGTGAACTCCTATCGTCATGAATCGGGAGGGGATTTTACCGATCTCGTGAAGCGATTGCTCGATGAAACCTCCATTCGACGTATACGGTTTACATCACCGCATCCACATGACTTCCCGGAACGGCTGCTGCGCCTTATGGCCGAAACGGATCGCTTCTGTTCGAGTATACATCTGCCGGTACAATCCGGCTCCAGCGAGGTGCTGCGTCGCATGCGTCGCGATTATACGGCCGAAGAATATATGAGGCTTGTAGACACGATTCGAAACATCGTGCCCGATGTTGAGCTCACCACCGATGTGATCGTCGGTTTTCCCGGTGAGACGGAAGAAGACTTCGAAAAGACATTGCGGCTCGTTGAGTCGGTCGGCTACGAAAAGGCCTACATGTTTCATTATTCGGAGCGGGAACACACAGCAGCCAAAAGGCAGTACGCCGACGATGTTCCCGAAGAGGTAAAGCTTGAGCGGCTTTCGCGGCTGATATCGTTGCAGACGAGTATTTCGGGAAAGCGCAACCAGGCAGACCACGGGCGCGAATACGACATCCTGCTGGAAGGGCCAAGCCGTCGTTCGGATAAGGAATGGATGGGGCGCACGGAATCGGGTAAGGTGGTCGTTATGCCGGTGCCGGAAGGCATGCAACTGGAATTTCTGCAGGCACAGGGTAGGATGGCTCGCATCGTTGTGGAAAGCTCCAGCCAGGCCACCCTGCGCGGCCGGTTCCTGTCCTTTACCGAATGAGACAGCGAAGAAGGCCAGGTCAGCCTGAAAAAACCGGCCTGGCGCTCGATTTTTGCCATTGCCTCCTCTTATCTCGCCGATACTAAAGCCGTGGGCATGGGTTTTTCACACCGGATCGTTGTACGGTTTTTCCTGCTCTGTCTGTTCCCTTCATGGCTCTTTGCAGAGGTGGATACAGATCCGCGCGGGGATCGCAATATCAACGATGTAAACCGAAACATCAGGGTTCAGCTGCAGCTGGACCGGACCGTTTTTCGGCAGGGGGAACCGATTGTGGTTCGCTTCCGGATTACCAATGCAGGCCACCGCACCGTACGGATCTATCCCTTCTCTCCGGAAGAGCGCAGCTTCCAGTTTGAGGTGCTGGATCGAAACGGCAGAGAGATAGCCGACGATCCAGGCAGGCGCTTCGATCCCAACGACGACGTTCTTGAGAACTACCAGGTCGATCTGGCCGGCAACAGAACACGGGAGATTCAGCTTCAGCCCGGAGAAACGTTTGAACGTCGGGTATACCTGAACCGTCACTATAACCTGAAGCCAGGTGAATATCGGATTTCTGGATTCTTTTATCCCGATGCAAGGCATGACGTAATACTGCGTACACGCAACCGGCTTAGACTGCGCATCGAGAAGGATGTGTCCCCTTTTGTTTACGACGAGGTGAAGGCTACGGCGTATGGTTCTGGCCCCGATGCCGAAGAGACGGTGTATCTGTTTCTCTCTGCAGAGATGATGGGAAAGACCGAGAAGTTCCTGAAATATGTGGATCTGAGTAAGTTTATACTGTCCTACGATATGTTTGCCAGGCAGTATCTGCGTGCCTCAAAGCAACAGCAGGAAAACGTGCTGCGCCGTTTTGCTGACTATCTGAAATCGGGCCCCACCGATCCGTTGCGACGTTTTCGTATCCTTCGCAGCGTGGAGCAGGCAGAGAATCGCATGCGCGTCGATGTACTGGCACTGCGATCCAGCGGCTCCTATCGCGTGGAGTATCTTTACAACTACTATCTTGACCGTGCTCCCGATGGTACATGGAAAATCACCTCGGTGGTGGCCACGGTTCAGAACAAATGATTTGACTTTCTATTCGGGAAAAACATCTTGAAGGCAGGCGTAAAGGCATGACCGACATTCTCACACAGGATGAGATCGACTCGCTTCTGGCCGCGATTCAGTCAGGCGATCAGACAACCGAAGATTTTGCTTCGTCGCGCGCAGATACGCGCACGGTAAAGATCTACGATTTCCGTCGTCCTGACAAGTTCTCAAAGGACCAGATCCGTACGATTCAGATGATGCACGAGACCTTTGCCCGTCTTACCACGACGGCGCTGTCGGCTCAGCTGCGTGCCCTGGTCGGTGTGCATGTAGGCTCTGTAGACCAGATGACCTACGAAGAATTTACACGTTCTATTCCGAACCCGACAACGCTTGCCATTATCAATATGGATCCTCTGCGTGGTTCGGCCATCCTTGAAATCGATCCTGGCATCTCTTTTACGATTATTGACAGACTTTTCGGCGGCAAGGGAGATCCGGCAAAGATCTCGAGAGAGCTAACCGACATCGAACGCTCGGTTATGGAATCGATTATCGTGCGTATTCTGGGGAACCTGCGCGAGGCCTGGTCCACCGTGCTTGATCTGCGTCCCAGACTTGGCAATATTGAAACGAATCCCCAGTTCGCGCAGATTGTTCACCCGAATGATATGGTCGTTCTCATTTCGTTTGAAACGAAGGTGGGCGAAGTTGATGGAATGACGAACCTCTGTATTCCCTACATTACGATTGAGCCGATCATCTCAAAGCTTTCTGCACAGCACTGGTATTCATCGATTCGCAAAGGTGATTCTGACGAGAACAGGGCTGTGATTCAGCAACGACTCGATACGGTGGAAATCCCTCTTCGTTGCGAGGTGGGTGAGGTTGACATAAGCCTGCAGGATGTTCTGCAGCTGCAGATGGGCGATGTGGTGAAGCTTACCAACACAAGCATCAGTTCAGACTTCGTGGTAAAGGTAGGCGACCGAAAGAAATTTCGCGCCATCCCCGGAAGGGTGGGTAACAGGCTGGCCATACAGATCGGTGAAGGCATCGATGATATACCCGATGAACTGCTCTCTTCGACCCGGGACGATGACGAGAACTGAGGTTAACCAGATCTTCTGCTTGCCATGTGAATGGTTGGCATAATTCTGTAACCGTGGCACTTATTCTTGTCAATACAGGGATGACGATCTCTGTAATCTTCTTCACGCTTGGCTATATCTTTAGAAAACGTCTGAAGCTCCACCGTCCCTTCATGATCATGGGCATCGCCAGCAATCTGATCTCTGCTCTGATCTTGCTCGTATCTGTTTACGTTTTTCATGGCGGAGACCGGGTGGCCGCAGGCTTTATTCCTGTTGTATCGCCCTTCTGGATCCTTGTTCACCGTTTTCTGGCAAGCACCGCCTTTGTTCTTATGTTTGCCATGGCCTATACAGGTCTGCGTCACGATCGACTGCGACATGTGCGCCTGCACTACATCTTTATCGTTCTTTATCTGGTTGTGTATCTGACCGGCCTGTTCTTCTTTCGCAGTTGATGCCGGCATGAAGGTGATGGCAAAGGCTCCATGAAGGCGGATGTGCAGGGTCTATGAAAGCAATGGCGCAGCCTTTACCGAAGCGATTGCGCAGGCTCTGGCCGTATTACTTGATTGTTCTGGCAACGGTTCTCAGGCTTCTGCCCGATGTCTCCCGAACGCTGTTTATTGCGACGATTTCGCTTCTGGTCTGGCTTGACATCTTCTTCATGCGAAGCCGGGCCTCGGTGCTTTTGTTGCACCCGCGGGCCCGGATATTGCGGATTGGCTTTTTCTGCCTGTTTGTTTTCTGGATGCTCGTTCCTCTTTCGTATTATTCCGATGACTGGATCCGCCATGTATACGATGGGCTGCAGCTAAGCCGTTCGCAGCCCGTTTACAGGATTCCTCCACAGGAGCTGGGCCATCCCCCGGGCTTTGATCTTTTTCCGAATCATCCGTTTCGCCAGACGATCTATCTCCCCGCAACGCAACTGCAGGCATGGCTTGCCGGATGGGCCTTTTACGGGTTGCAAAACAGAATCCCTGCCGTTTTGCTCTTTTCGAGCCTTTACGCTGGCCTGACCGCCTGGCTTCTTTTCGGGGCCTGGCGTTTGATGCGTCGTAAACAGCGGGCCTTGCTTCTGTCCTTCATGGGCACGGGCTGCTTTCTTGTTTTCAGTGCCTCTTTGCATGCCGATGTGCAGGGCATGTTTGCTGGACTGGCTCTTCTGGCAGGCAGCCGGGCCGGGGGAGCTCTGGCCGTTCTGTTGCCGCTTCTAAAGCCAGAAGGCATCTTTCTGTCGTTGCAGGGCCTTTTACAGCGGCAAAATGGCCTGGCTGCATTTGCTGTAACGGCAGGTCTGACCGCCCTGATCATGGGCCTGTTTTCACGATGGGTGCTCTGGCCGGAAATCGAGGATCTGGGGGGCTTTCTTGACCAGACCAGGTTTTTTTCGCAATGGTGGACGGCCTATCATCCTGTGATCTATACCCTGCAGGGGTTCGGGTACTCCGTTATAGAAGCTCAGTCGCTGTATCGAACCGGTCTTCTCATCGTGCTGCCGCCTTTGCTTTTTGCCTTCTGGCGTAGAGGAGGCAGGGGATGGCGGGTCGGAGCCATCGGTCTTTTGCTGTACTTCTGCTGGCGTATTACACTGCATCCGTGGTATTTTCTGTGGTTTGTACCGTTTCTGATTTTGCGCGGTGCACATCGGCTGCTTGCATGGTTTCCTTTACTTCTGCTGTTTTATGCCGTCATTCCTGACTACAGAGCCGGGAATTCATGGCAGGAAGGGCCGTTTTTTGTTCTGTTTATGCTGCACGCGATACTGCTGGTTTTTATTGACAGGAGCAGGCGGATTGGTTTAATTCAATCTTGATGAAGGGTGAAGGCATCGACTCGAATGAGATCGGGTATCTCCTGGACTTTTATAATGAAGTCGAAGATGATGCCATACGATCTCAGATTATGGATCGATTGCTCGGTTCCATCCCCTTTGGGCACCATCCGCAGCCACTAATCGAAAGCATAAAGGATCCGCATCGACGTTGCAAGCTCCGGCTGTATTCGATGGAGGAGCTGAACGAACGCAAGCGTATCCATGACCTGAAGGTCTTCGCCTCTTCAGAGAAGCTACGAAATGACATTGAGACGGCCGTATTCCTGATATCCAGACTATCCGATGCGCAGACCATCACTCCCGAGGGCTTTGCCGAAGATCTTGATCGACTGGCAGAACCGCTCATCGAAAGGCTGCATCGACTGTCCAAAGGGAAGCCAGAAGAAAAGCTCGATACCCTGATTGACTATCTTTTCTTTGAGAAGGGCTTTCGCGGGAACACCGAAAACTACTATGATCCAGAAAATAGCTATCTAACATCTGTTCTTCGTACAGGTCTTGGAATTCCGGTCAGTCTTTCTATTCTTACCTTGCTTGTCGGCAGAAGAGCCGGTTTGAGGATTGACGGCATCAACCTGCCAGGCCATTTCATTGTCCGCTACGTTGAGAATGGCTACAGCACCTACTTTGATCCTTTCAATGAAGGATCGCTGCTAACCGAAGAAGACTGCGTGCGTTTCATACTGAGACAGGGGATTACGCCTGCACCCGACTATTTTGTGCCGGCCGATACCCTGACGATCATGAAACGCATGTACCGTAACCTGATGAATCACTATCTGTCCTGCGGTGAGACAAAAAAAGAAGAGACACTGAACCGGCACTTTGCAATCCTGCAAAATTATTCATTGTACCGGTGAAAAAGTTTCTCGATAAAACAGGCCGCGCGGCCATCATTAAGAAGTTCGACCGTCGACTGGGCTCCATCATGGGCGACGATCTTCCCGTCTATAAAGAGGCGCGAAAATTCGTCGTCAAAAGCGGTGGTAAGCGCATCAGACCTCTTACCCATTACTATTTCTGTCAGCTCCTTGGCTATACGGGAACTGAATGGGTTGATGTAGGTGCAATCGGTGAATTGATCCATGCGGCATCGCTGCTGCATGACGATGTGATTGACCTGTCTGATTCGCGTCGCGGTCTTCCAGCCTTTCATGTGACAGAAGGGAATAAGCGCACGATCCTCACAGGAGACTATCTGCTTGCCTGTGGCCTGGATCATCTGCAAACGCTGCCGCATGGCTTCCAGCTGCTTGGAATCTTTACGAGGGTGATTAAAAACCTCTCTGTCGGTGAAATCCTGCAGATGGAGCATGAAACGAGGTTTGAAACCGATTCCATGGTCTATGAGCGAATCGTTCTTGGCAAAACCGCATCGCTGTTTGGAGCCATGACAGAATCGGCTGCCGTTCTTGCAGGGGTTGATTCGGCCCAGCGTTCGCGACTGCGTGATTTTGGGCTTCGTATGGGACGGCTTTTCCAGGTGCGCGATGATTACCTGGACTATTTTGCCGAAGCCGATACACTGGGTAAAGAACCCTTTGCGGATTTTCGTCGTGGACTGGTTACTCATCCGCTCATTCGTCTTCGCGAAGAGCTAAAGGCGAAAGATCGCAGGCGTCTGCAGTCGTTATGGAAAAGGCGAGAATCTGAAGACACCGTGAATGAGGTGGCGGAACTCTTTACCCGTGTTCGTATGAAACGTCGTCTTGCCATAGAGATCGAAGAAGAGATCCATGCCTTGATGAATTACATTCGCGCGTATCCGGTATCTGCCGTTCGCGATGAAATCCTTTCAACGCTTTCTACATTACTGGTGCCAGTAACGCAGGATTGAAATGAACCGTAAGCTGCTTCTGTGGGGTATGATTCCTCTTCTTGGCCTTGTACTCAGCGAAGTGTTGCTGCGCGTGGCCGATCCTCCGGCATTACAGTTCTATCGCCGCTCGAAGATGGTGCATGCCTACCATCCGGAGTATTTTATATCTCTGCGTCCCTCTGCCAGTGAATACCTTGCTCATCCTTCTGGATTGTGGCAGGGGCAGTTTACCGTGAATTCCTATGGAATGAGGGATCTGGAAGAGCCCGAACCCGGTCGTCCGAAGATGCTCTGTCTTGGTGATTCACTGGCCATGGGTTACGGTGTAGCGGACGGATTCAACTTCTGCCATCTTTTAAAAGAAAAGGCCGGTCCGGTGCAGGTGCTCAATGCCTCGGTGGACGGCTTTGGAACGTATGCCTATGCACTTCGCGCTGAAGAGCTGGTGTCGCAGATCGATGGTGTTCAGAGTATTTTGCTGTTTCCATCGCCGACAGACTGGTGGATACCGGATCGCTTTCGCGAGCGGGGGATTCTTCCCGATGACGAAAAGGATCTGATGCGAAGAGACGATGTCGCTTACAGGCGACTCTTTCGTTTGCAGTTCCTGGCTACGGAATGGTCTTATACCCTGCAGGCCCTAAAGCTGGCCCAGGAACAGCTGAAACTGCGCGGTGCAACCACGGTTAATGACATACGAAACTTTACAGACATGCTTTTGACGCAGTCTGCGGCCGAGCTGGGACGCAGGGCTCTTGCCTTTATGCAAAGCGGCTTTTTGATGGAGCGAGCCTCTTCCTGTGGCACCTCCCGGCAAATGGCGATCAGCTGTCCTGAGCCTTTGCCCGATGGCCTTCAATGCAGTGACCGTCCACCTGAATACCGGCCCATGCATGAGTTTACCGTGCAGAATCTGAACCGACTCATCAGCCTGAGCCGCAGTAAAGGCATACGTCTGGTCGTTGTGCTTCTTCCCATGCAGGAAGAAGAGATTCGCTGTGCCGCACATGGGCTGTATCATGAGAATGGACTGTATGCTGTACAGGCACGGCATTTCTTCAAGCAGAAGGGCATCGACGTTATCGACCTGATGCCATTTACGAAGTCGATGTGTTCTCCGGGAGGACCGGCAGAGAAGCCACGTCGCATACAGGATTATTTTCTGGCCGGAGATGGTCACCTGACCGTAGCCGGGAATCACTGGGCTGCCGATGCCCTTGCTGCAGAGCTTAGAAGGCTACACCTCTTTCCGGAGTTGCGCTGATGCTCTTTAACTCGGTTTCCTTTTTTATCTTTGCCCCCATTGTCATCCTCGTCTTCTATCAATTGCCGCTTCGCGCACAGAGGCTGTGGATCTTTCTTGCCAGCCTTTACTTCTATGCCGTTTTCAAACTTCCTTTTATCTTCTTGCTTCTGTATTCCATTGGAATTACCTACCTTGCCATTCGACAGATAGACCGGGCCACGTTGCAGTGGAAACGTCGCCTGTGGCTGACAGTGGCCGTTTGCGGGAACCTGGCTCTTCTGCTTGTGTTTAAGTATCTGCATCTTTTTTACGATGTGGTGAACTTCGTTCTGGGAGCAGGAACCTGCGACCCAGATCGATGGGAAGGACCGGTCTTCATTCTGCCCATGGGCATTTCTTTCTTTGGATTGCAGGCCATCTCTGCTGCCGTCGATGTGTATCGCGGTGCAAGCCAGCCTCCGGCTTCATTGCTGCGTTTTGGTCTTTTCCTGAGCTTTTTTCCACAGCTCGTCGCAGGACCGATCTTACGAACGAAAGACCTGCTCGATCAGTTTAACACCGAGAAGCGCTTCAGCGAAGAGAACTTTCGCGCTGGCCTTGGCAAACTGGCCGTTGGTTTTTTTAAGAAGACGGTGATTGCCGATGCCCTGTCACCTCTTGTGGACCAGGTCTTTGCCAATCCGGGTCAGTATAATTCGCTATCCCTCTGGATGGCTGTTCTCGTCTTCTCGTTTCAGATCTATTGCGATTTTTCTGGCTATTCCGATATTGCGATTGGAATTGCCCGCATGCTCGGGTATCGGTTTCCCGAGAACTTTGAGCGGCCCTTCTTCTCCACAACGATGGGTGAATTCTGGAGGCGATGGCATATATCGCTGTCCAGCTGGTTGCGAGATTATGTTTATATTCCGCTCGGTGGCTCTCGCGTAAGCTTTCAGCGGGCCTACTTCAACCTCATCTTTACGATGGTGGTAAGTGGATTGTGGCATGGTGCAGACTGGAACTTCCTGATCTGGGGAACCATCCACGGTCTGTTCGTAGCAGCAGAGCGATTCGTTCTCTCTATACCTGCCTTTCGAAGACGCTATGAACGCATGCCGGCGTTTATAGGTATGCTTTACGTATACACGGTATTCTCACTGGCCTTCTTCTACTTTCGCTGCAAACCCGTGGCACTGGATCCTATGCAGCCAGAGCTGCTTGCATCGCCAATCGAGGTGGCCTGGTTTATGACGGTAAGGGCCTTTAGCTTTGCAGATGGTGCTCAGGTTTCCCTTTCGTGGAATGCCCTGGCCCTGATGGCCTTGCTGATGGGCATGGAATGGAGGCAGGAGCGCAACAGAAGCACGGGCCTTTTGAACCATCCCATTTTTGTATACGCTGCCTCGGCTGCCGTCCTTCTCGTATGCCTCTACATCTACAGTGTATCGGTCAGTCAGCCCTTTGTCTATTTTCAGTTCTGAGGGAGCGAATATATGCGTTTCATGTATTGATGGGCCGTATCAGCGAAGAGGCGGGCAGCTTCTTCAGCAGGATGGCCATCACCGCTTATATAGAGAGAGTGACCGCTCTTTTCCAGGCGGGCAAAGTCTGGCCGTAGATCGATAACATCGAAAACAGGAAGACCGTCCTTCTGACGACGGTTCTTTTGCAAAAACCGGACGAGTTTGGCCGTGGTCGGATCCTGTAAGGCAGCTTTGCCCGTTCGCGGATCCATGCCCGGATATACAAGGATGGTCAATGTCAGCCCGCTGTCTTCTATCATACTGGCCAGAGAAAGCAGATTGGTGAAGGTGGGATGATCGTCGGCAGGGGCTGCATCAAAGCCAGGCGGCAGCTGATTCAGGTCTCCGGGCTTTGATCGCAGGAAGAGATACAGGGAGGACTTCCTCGACAGCTCGTAGTGAAGGCGAAAGGCCAGTTGCAGGGCAGGGTTCTTCTGGAATCGCAGCTCCTTAATATCGTCAGCAAAATCAGAGGTATTGTAGATCCAGAAGATATGTACAGGCCTGCGATCCGATCTGTGCAGGGCCTGTTGCAGGCGGTAGGCAATGCCAGCAGTTCCCACGGAGTCCGAGCCAAGGTTGCGCACATTATAGCCAAGCATGGCAAAGCGATAGGGAGGCGTCTGCACGTCATCAAGGAGGTAGCCCATGCTGATGGAGTCTCCAATCCACCAGACCTCGGGAAGGCCCTGTCGATGCTCTGGAACGATCCTTTCGCCCCTTGCATCGGTGGTCATCGTCCACAGGGATCCGTCCGGGCGAGTGAACTGGCCTGACGTTGACGGACACAGAAGCAGGTACCGGTCGAAACAGTGTACCTGTCTGTACTGCCGTTCGTTGTTCAGGTCCGGTCGGGAATGACGGACAATGATTTCGGCCGCCAAAGCGAAAAGGCCTGCGCTGACCAGTACGAGGATAAGGAGGGTGTTTCGTTTCATTCTTCTTCGATCGGAGCGGGCACACAGGCTCCGACGATCATGCGTTTCATCTGGTTCGGAAAATCGCGAAAGCCTCGCGGTTCAATGCGATATCGAACTCCTGCCTTCAGGTCACAGTAAGCCGCTCCGCGCAATTTGCTGAACTGGTCAATAAATTCGATCATGTAGGTGCCCGGCGTCAGCTGCAGCCGGTCTGCAGGAGGATTGAGGTCGCCCTGAAGCCGAAATTTATGCCCGCGCTGGGCAAGAATGGCAATCTCATCATCGGACCGGAAGCCGCTGTAGTTCTGTCTGACGGATAGTTCCTGACAGCCGACCACAGCAGAGAGTAAAGCGACAGAAAGGATTCTTCGCAGAAGAGGTGTCAAGGCTGCCCTCCAGCATCTCTTTGAAATACCAGTGCAGGAAGGTCGGAATGCCCCTCCCGTGATAATAGAATCAGATCGGTATCCAGGAATTCGATGGTCAGCGTTTCGCGCTCTGTTTCGGTGGAGCTATCTTCTATTACAGAAAGCACCATGCGTCGGCCCTGGCTTTCGATTACCTCGAAGGTTCCAGAACCCTTCTTTGTTGTTCCATTCACGCGATAGAGCAGGCTCCAGCCGTTTTCATCGGTGAACATGATTTCTCCATAGAATGTTTGCTTCAGCTGGATCTCTGCCTTTCGAATGCGGTCAGGCTCAAGCGGGCCGCCGCGCAAGCGCAAAATTGACTCTGCCGTGCGCAGATAGTGGATGGTCCATTTGCCGGCAAGCTGGAAGCTGGCACCCTTCTCCATGCTGAAAGGGCTGAATGGCAGGCTCTGGCAGGAAGAAAGCAGGCCAGAAACGAGCAGAACGGCCAGAAGGGCCTGGATTGGGCCGGATTTCCGAAAAATGGGGCCTTTAGAGCGATTTTCTTCTGTACATAGAATCACAATCGTAGAATTTCTCCTGTGGAAATTATCATCAATCTTTTTTCAAGACGGCCGATACAAAGAGTGGAATGTTAGGCGGATTCGAAAAGCTCAAAATACTCGAAATGAGTCTTGATGCCTCCATCAAGCGCCGGGATGTCATTGCGAACAACATTGCCAACGTTGACGTTCCGGGCTTTAAGCGATCGGAGGTGGTCTTCGAGGCCGAGCTCAAGCGTGCCATAGAGTCACAGCGTGCCGTAGAAGAGCAGGAACCGCTCTTTACGACACATCCGGCACATGTTGCCCGTCGTCAGCCGCGCAGCATCGAGCAGGTGCGACCGGTGGTGCATACAGACTATACGTCTACCATGCGCAATGACGGCAACAACGTCGATATTGAAGATGAGGTCATGAAAATGGTCCGCAATCAGCTGCATTTCAATCTGATCGCAGATCGCATTGCGGGCAAGTTTCAGGAATGGAACAGCTTCATACGTATGGCATAAGGTTGAGGAATAGACTATGGGTATGTTTACAACCATGAACATCGCAGCCACCGGCCTTTCGGCCCAGCGGCTGAAACTTGATGTAATCTCCAATAATATTGCCAATATCAATACGACCCGAAATGCGCAGGGGGATGGGCCTTTCCGCCGCGATCGCGTCGTCATGACTCCCATCAACCTGCGCAGCGTATGGCGGTCACCGGTATATCCACAGGGCCTGGAAACGGGAATGGGACGAGGCGTTAAAGTGGAGAAGATAGAGAAAGACATGCGACCGTTCCGGCTTGTTTATGATCCCGGCCATCCGGACGCCATCAAGGTTGGTCCGAAAAAGGGTTATGTGGAGATGCCGAACGTAAACATCGTTGAAGAGATGACCGATATGATTGCCGCTTCTCGATCTTACGAAGCGAATTCGCAGGTCATCCAGGGAGCAAGGCAGATGTTTATGAAGACGCTTGAAATGGGACGAATGGCTTAGGCTACGATAATTCTACAGTATAGAAAAGAAGCATGATCAAGGAGTTAACGAAATGAACATTGTAAGCACAACAGGCGTCAGATTCAATTCGGGTATGCCAGAGGTTGGCGGTTCGACGACGGCCAATCCTCTGAGAATGAAAACGCTAAACGACCGGCATATGCAGATTGCTTCGGAACCAAAGGACCCCGAGCACGTAACGACGACCTTCGCGCAGGCTCTTGGCGAAGCCCTCGGTAACGTGGAAGCTCTATCAAAGAGATCAGAGGATCTGACAGTAAAGGCCGTTTACGACCCTGATTCCGTCGAAGCTCATGAAGTTATCCTTGCAAGCCAGAAAGCCAGGTTTGCTCTGAACCTGACCAAGACCATTGCTGACGGTGCCGTACGAACATTTCGTGAACTGACAAGCCAGCGCTGAAAATAGCGCATCTGCTGTACAGCCGTTAAGTCTTACGGTAAAAAAATTCCAGAATCGCTGAGAAGTACAGAAAAAATCCTGTACTTCTCAGAGGCGACATAATAATAGCGATGTCGCGTTAACGATTTAACGAAATGAATCAAAGGCAAAGGCCGGGAGGAACGTATGCCAGAGGCATTAAACAATCTTCTGAGTAAGCTAAAGGAATTCTGGGATGGCATTGACAATACAAAGAAGATCATTGTAGCCTCCCTGGCCGGAGTGGTTTTGATCGCCTTTGCATTGATGGCCGGGTATTCCAAAAAACCGGCCCAGGAGCTACTGTATGGCGATCTCAGTGCTTCTGATTATTCGGCCATTACCCGCTTTCTTGAAGCCAGCGGATACGACTACTCGGGAAGCGGTACCTCCGAGATCTATGTAAACGGTCTTGAACGTCAGGAAATCGTTACCCGACTGGCGCAGGAGAATCTCATTCCGGCCGGTGTGGAGGGCTGGCAGCTTTTTAATATGTCCCGCTGGGACGAAACGACCTTCGATAAGAACGTAAAATTACACCGTGCCATCAAAGGCTCACTGGAACAGATGCTGATGAGCCTCGATTACGTGAAGAAGGCTCAGGTAGAACTGGCTATTCCGCAGCGTAACAATTTTCTGACGGACAGTGAACCGGTGAAAGCCTCTGTCGTTCTTGCCCTGAAGCCAGGAGTGGAGAAGATCAGCCGCAAGCAGGTTATGGGCATTAAAAACCTGATCTACCGGGCTGTGCCAGACCTGAAACGCGAAAATATCTCTATCACCGACAACTACGGAAATGAATTTGTTGAGCCTGACGAAATCGACGAAGCCCAGCGTCGTCTTGATCTGGTGGACCGCAAAAAAGAATTCGAAGAAAGAGAGCGTCGCAAATGGGCCAACGAGATCAAAAGTTCTCTGCATGACTTCTACAGTGAGGATCGCGTTTCGATTTTACGGGTATCGTTAAATGTGAACTGGGATGAGGTAACGGAAAAGCAACACCTTGTTGCTCCGGTAGAAGCCACTCCGGAGAATCCGGAAACTCCCTATCCGGATCGCGAACTGATGCCGAATGGAACGCTGACCGTCTCAGAGAATTCGCGCCAGGAACGCTTTCGCGGAAACGGATTTACGCCGGGTGGACCGACAGGAACGGAACAACAGCTTCCTCCCGGTTACAGAGACCTGGACTATCAGCGATCTGAATATGGCAACAACGACGTCATTCGAAACTATGACTATAACCGCATCGACAAGGACATCGTACGTCAGCCCTGGGAAGAGCAGGCTCGATCCATTGCGGTAATGGTCGATGGAATCTGGATTCGCAAAGGCCCTAAAGAGGATGGCTCTGGATGGGAGCGGGAGTATATTCCGCCCAGCGAGGAGGAGCTGAAGAAGCTTGAGAAGCTTTTGAAGGCCTCGATGCTTTACAAAGCCTCTCGTGGCGACCAGATTGCCGTTGAGCATATGCAGAAGGACCGAACAGCTCAGTTCGAAGCAGAGGATGCGGAACTGCGTCAGAAGCTGATGATACAGCGACTGCTTGTTGTATCGGCTGTTGCCCTTGTTGCCTTCCTGCTGCTCTACTTCCTCTATCGTGCCATCAAGAACGAGATTGCACGCCGACGTCGTCTGCGTGAAGAGGCACTGGCCGCACAGCAGCAGCTTATGCGAGAGGCAGCCCTGCGCGTATCGGATGAGGGCGCTGCAGAGGTCGAGCTGTCGGTCGATGAGAAGGCCCGTCGCGAGATGCTTGAGAATGCGATCACCCTGGCCAGGGAGAAGCCGGACGAGGTGGCGAAGCTGCTGCGCACCTGGTTGAACGAGGAATAAACCGCTGGATGATTCCCGGACGGCCCATGCCCGACCGGGAATCGTCACACTCCAAAAAAAAACGCCCCGAAGGGCGTTTGAGGGGTACGAGATTTCTGTAACAGGCAGAGCAACAGAAAATCAGTGTATAACAGGCAGGCCTGAGGCCGCCCTTACTTATGACTCTTCAGAATCATGATCGTCATGCGAATGTTGATCATGATGAATCGGATCAGCTGCCAGAGAAAGCATCGTCGAAGAAAGACGACCTTTGCTGACGGAATGGTTGTGAATGATCCCTGAGTATACGCGCTCACAATCTCGGATTCTGATTTCGCTACAAATTCTACGGGTTCCTGTTCCATGATAGTACTCCTTTTTCTGCTATGGGTCGATAGTGCCTGAGACTTATTCGGGGATCGTCCACCAGAATGGCTTCACCTTGGCCTTGTAGATGAACATGGTATGCAGTAGATGCTTGATCCAGTGTCCGGCAAGTCCGACCTCTCCCGTCGTATGGGTTAAGGAGCGACCGAACTTCTTATACTTACGGTAGTCAGGAACGATCGGATACATCGTCATCGCCACTGCACTGCCGCTGAAGAAGCTTTTCCCTGCCGATGCAACGCAGGCAGCGCCCAGCTCAGCCATGGAGGCCGTATGCTTCGGAGTATCGCTGCCCTTGCGCAACATCTCTGCAATGCTTCGCGCAACGGCCTTGCCCATAATAGCCGAAGGCATTCCTGTTCGTGGTGGAGTGGGGCTGATGGGAGTTCCGTTCGGGCTTTTCATCGGTTTGGAGATCGGATGCGGCGGTGCAAATGCGATGCCGATGGCAAAGATGTTCTTGTAATGCGGTGATTGGTAGGTTTTTGGCCAGTCTTCAGGCGACCATTCTTCAAAGTTCCGCGGAGTGTAGTCTGCATCAACGCGCATCATACCGTTGGGTGCAAAGAGCTTTTCGGTAATATCGCCTCCCTGTTTGTCGTAAGCCTTCAGGCCAACACCGGAAAACGGAGGGATGAGCATGGTAAAATCGCTTTTCACGTATCGCTGTTCACCGCTCAGCGTTTCGTAATAGATACGATCCTTTTCGACCCGGTTTACATGGGCTCGCGTAATCCACTGGATCCCTTTTTCGGTATAAAAGGATTCGGCGAAGATCTTTCCAGAGGTAACGTAGCCGGCCCGGCGAATCGACATTCCTCCTACGCCAAAGTCCCCCAGCTCGTATTCATTGGAGACCCACACCAGTTTGGCTTTATCACGAACACCGTGTTTTCTCAGTTCAAAATCAACGTTAAACATGTATTCGAAGGCCGCACCCTGGCAGGTACACGTGCCGTGGCCAGTACCTATCACGAAATTGAGCTGCTCGCCTTTTTTCATGCGCTCAATGGCTTTCTGGAATTGCTCGGCTGCCTCGGCAGCATGACCGAACGTACAGATAGAAAGGCTGTTTCCCTGTTCTGGCCCCAGTCCCGGTGTGGCCTGGAAATTCAGCTTCGGACCTGTAGCGTTTACCAGAAAATCATACGTAAGTCGTTCTGTCTGTCCGGCACTATCCGGAGCCGTGGATTCAATGGTGATGAAGGGAGCGGGAACTTCTCCTTCGCCTTCGGGGTGTATACTGATGGCTTTGGCCTGTTTGTAAACAATGCCCGCCTTCCTGTACACCGGAGCCAGTTCGAAGGTTACGTCCTCTGGCTTCATTTTGCCGACGCCAACCCATACGTTTGATGGAATCCAGTTCCATTTTGAATTGGGCGTAACAACGACGACCTCATGCTTCTTGCCCGTGTAGCGCTTTAGCAGTGTGGCCGCTGTATGTCCGGAAATTCCTCCGCCCATGATTACAATTCTTGCCATGATCTCCTCCCTGGTGAGCCTATAACATATACCCGGTATGTGTATACGCTAAAATGATAAAGAAATTTGAATATCTGGTCAAGCAAAATTCGAATATATGTACAATCGGAGCAGTTGATTCTTAGACTGTTTCTCAAAAAGGGGACGCGGCGAAAAAAAAGGCCGCCGAAGCGGCCCTGACGCTACTCGCCCTGGGCGAGTGAAAAGCCGAGGGAGCCATCGTAGGTGTAGAGGTTCTCTACCTTGATGACCTGGAAATCCGAATCCGAAAGGCGTTTCTGAAGTGCCAGAACGCTGTCAAAGGTAATGGGTACGAGTTTCAGGCCGTCGTCCTTGCTCTCTGCATTCCTGTCGATGAAACGCACGCGCCAGTGATCGGAGCAAAAGGTTTCTGGATAACCACCAGGGTAGACCTTAACGCCACGGTTTGTAATAACGTTGAGCTGAAATTCCGGGCCGGCCAGCGCTTCAAGCTTCCTGCCCAGCTCTTCAGCTGTATAGCGAATATCATCAAGATAAATGTCAACGCCGACCAGTTCTTTTCGGTAAGAGCGACGTTTGTACGCGGGGATGCTGATTCTTGCATCCTCGCCATAATGGACCGGCTCAAAGTGTTTCGGACTGCGGCCCAGGTTTTCGATGACGGCCCTGGTAAAGTCGGCCGTTCCTACCTTTTGTTTACTGAGATCTTCTTTGTAGATATCGCCTGTATGGATGCCATCTTCCAGTGTGGCCAGCCAGGCATTCCGAATGCGTGCAGCAATGGCAGGCTGGCCGATGTGTACGAGCATCATGACCGCCGCATTTAACAGGCCCGAGGGATTCGCTATGCCTTTGCCGGCAATATCGGGGGCTGAGCCATGGATGGCCTCAAACATGGCCGCATTCATTCCCACATTGGCCGAGCCAAAGAGACCGACAGAGCCTGCAATCTGGGCAACGATATCTGAGATGATGTCGCCATACAGGTTCAGGGTAACGACCACCTCATAGTTTTCCGGACGGTCTGCCAGAAGGGCCGAGCCGATGTCGATAATCTGGGACTTCTTCTGGATATCGGGATATTCGGCCCCGATTTCCTCGAAAACGGAGTGGAAGAGGCCGTCCGTCATCTTCATGATGTTATCTTTCACCATGCAGGTGACCTCTTTCTTACCATAGGCCCTGGCATATTCAAAGGCGTAGCGGATGATCCGTTCGGACCCAGGACGAGAGATGACCTTCAGGCATTCGTAGGCCTCGCCAGTTTGCCTGTATTCTATGCCGGCATACAGGTCTTCTTCGTTTTCACGGATGATGACGAGGTCTATGTTCGGATGCCTGGTATTTACGTATGGATGAAGGGCTTTGCAGGGACGAACGTTGGCAAAAAGACCAAGGGTCTTACGGACCGAAACGTTCAGCGACTTATAGCCTCCCCCCTGCGGGGTGGTAATGGGAGCTTTGAGAAAGACGCCTGTTTTACGCAGGGTGGCCCAGGCCTCAGGCTTGATGCCGGAGGTAAAGCCACTCTTGTAGACGCTTTCCCCGATCTCAATCCTGTGAGGTTCAAGTTCAGCACCTGCAGCCTGCAAAATCTGCAGGGTGGACTCCATGATCTCGGGACCGATTCCGTCCCCATGTGCTACGGTAATGGGTACTTTTCCTGACATTGCCTGTTCCTGGGAGTAGGATATTTTCAGGCCGCCAGATAGTCAAATTTTAAAATAAAATCATATTATAAAAAAGTTAAAATAAATTCACATACAGGAGAATCGGAAGGAAATCAAACATCTGTTCCCTGCCGATGTAAGGGCCCTTTCTTATTCAGAATGGCTCACCATCTCCGGGAAGATCAGCAGAAGTGCCAGAGCAAAAACCTGCAAAGCGATAAACGGTATAACCCCTCTGTAGATATGAGCGGTTCGAACCTCTGGCGGAGCAATCCCTTTCAGGTAGAAGATCGAGAAACCGAAAGGAGGACTGAGAAACGACGTTTGCAGGTTCATCGCAATCAGAACACCGAACCACACCGGATCGATCCCCAGGCGTACGGCGGCCGGTGCCAGTATGGGGATCACAATAAATACAATCTCAAAGAAGTCGATAAAGAAGCCCAGGACGAAGATGACCAGCATCGAAACGGCCACCAAACCCCACTTACCTCCGGGGATGTTCAGAAGCCAGTCATCAATCCAGATATCGCCCCCCACGCCACGAAACACCAGAGCGAAAACCGTAGAGCCAATAAGAAGGAATACGACCATGACGGTGAGCTTTGTGGTGCTTTCCATCGTTTCGATCAGTGCCTTTTTGGTCAGCTTTCCACGCATGGCAGCCAGAGCCAGTGCGCCGATTGCCCCGAGAGCACCGGCCTCGGTGGGCGTTGCAACACCGGCAAAGATGCTGCCAAGGACAAGAAGAATCAGAAGCAGTGGTGGCACAAGGGCCAGAGCCACATTGGAAAGCAGCGCCTTCAGATTATCCGGACGTTCTGTTACAGGCAGGGCAGGGGCCCTTTCAGGCTCTAAGAAGGCAATCGACAGCACATACAGAAGAAACAGCCCTGCTACCAGTAATCCGGGAATCAAGGCGCCAACAAAAAGCTCTCCGACAGAGATGCCCATCTGATCTCCGAGGATGACCAGGACAACGCTTGGCGGAATGATCTGACCGAGGGTGCCAGAGGCTACGATGACGCCCGTTGCCAGCTCCTTTGAATATCCATAGCGGAGCATTACCGGCAGAGAGATCATGCCCATGGCCACCACCGAAGCACCGACAACACCGGTAGCAGCAGCCAGCAATGTTCCAACGAGAACCACAGCGACGGCAAGACCACCGCGAAGAGGACCAAATAACTGTCCGATGCTCGTAAGCAGTTCTTCAGCGATCTTTGTCTTCTCGAGCATCGTCCCCATGAAGATGAAGAAGGGAACGGCCAGAAGAATCATGTTGGCCATTATGCCAAACATGCGTTCTGGCAGGGCATAGAAAAGGGCAGGCTCGAATACTCCGACGGCCATGCCAATTAACGAAAAGAGCAGGCCCACACCGGCAAGAGAGAAGGCCGCCGGATAACCGCTGAACAGGAATACAAGCAGGCCAAGAAACATCAACGGTCCGAGATATGAGGCAGTCATCGAGAAAAACTCCTGAGGCACAGTTTGTTTTTGAAACGGTCTATTACGGATTTCATCAGAATGGTTTTCATATGGCCTTTTTCACGACCTGCTTTTCCTCTCTCATGTGATACTCACCGCGAAGCCGTGCTATGTTTTCGATCAGAAACGATATTCCCTGAAGCAACAACAGTATAAAGGACACAGGAAGCAATGTTTTGATAGGAAACCGCGGCAGGCCTCCTGGATCCGGTGACATCTCAACAACCATCCAGGAATTGATGATCGTAGGTACCGAAAGGATTGTGATAAAAATGCAGAATGGAATGAGAAACAGGACCGTGCCGACGATGTAGATCCAGGCCTGTGTTTTTTCAGGGAAGCGATTGAACAGCACATCAACCTGAACATGTGCTCGGTGCCTGAGTCCGTAACCGGCACCGAGCAAAAAGATAGCGCTGAAGGCGTACCACTGCAATTCCATCAGGGCGTTCGACGTCAGATCAATGCCTGTAAAACGACTTGTATAACGCATCAGGGCATTGAAGCTTGCGATGACCACCATAAAAAGGCAGAGCCACATCAACAAACGACCGATGCGATCGTTCATTCGATCTACCATTTTCGCGAATTGCAGCAATCTCTTCACTCTTTCGTCCTCAGCTATGTTTATTTTTTCTGTGAAGCAAAGTCCAGGTAAGCCAGTTCGGCCGCGGCGAACCATTCATGCTGTTCGTCGCGAAACTTCTTCCATGACTGGTAAATCTTTTTGTAAGCTGGATTCTTTGCTGACTCCTCGTTCATGTACTCTTCTGTCGCTTTGCGTCCTGCGGCAAGAATTTCATCGCTGAACCGGCGAAGTTTTACACCTTTTGCCAGCATACGCTTCAAAGCCGGAGGATTCTTCGCGTCAAACTGCGACGTCATCCACATGTTCGCGGCAGCCATGCCTGCCTCCAGGATTGCCTGGTAGTTCGAAGGCAGCCGGGCCCACTCATCCCTGTTGACGTAGAAATTCATCTCGGAACCTGGTTCCCAGAATCCCGGATAATAGTAATTCTTCGCCACGCGATAGAAGCCCAGCTTTTCGTCGTCGTAAGGTCCAACCCACTCTGTGGCATCGATGGCACCGCGTTCCAGGGCCGGATAGATGTCGCCTCCTGCCAGAAGCTGCACAGAAACACCCATACGGCTCATCACCTGTCCGCCAATGCCGGGTATACGCATCTTCAGGCCTTTCAGGTCGTTTACCGTGTTGATCTCGCGACGGAACCAACCGCCCATCTGCACCCCCGTGTTGCCTCCCGGAAAGCTGCGGATATTGAAGTCGGACAGGACTTCATTGATCAGCTCCAGGCCACCACCGGCATAAAGCCAGGCATTTTGCTGTCTGGCCGTCATCCCGAAAGGAACGCTGGTATCAAAGGCCAGTGCCGAATTCTTGCCGGTGTAATAGTAGGAGGCCGTGTGGCCCATGGCAACGGTTCCGTTTTGCACGGCATCCAGCACCTGCAAGGCGGGAACGATTTCGCCCCCGGGATATACGCGAATCTGGAACTTGTTGCCTGTCATGGCAGCAACGTATTTGCTCATCGTCTCGGCGGCGCCGTAGATGATGTCCAGGCTGCGTGGAAAGCTGGAGGCCAACCTCCAGTGAACCTCCGGACCTTCTGCAGTGGCCACAGCGCCGGGTTCTTTGTTCGAACATCCAACGGTTGAGCCAAGCACAGCGGCCGGTATGACTTTCGTCAGGAACTCTCTTCTATTCATGAGTCAGTACGATGTGGATTTTCTTTTCTGTGACAACACTCTTTTCCAGGGAAGGCCGTGAAATGGAAAAAATAGTTGCAGAGATTTATCATCGAACACTGAACTACTGCTGCCCTGAATCCTGCTTTCTGGCATTCGGGGCAGAGCTGTTCTCGGGCAGTCTTTCACGGATCTCATCGGGATGAAAGGGCAGGTCGTCGCTGAGTATATCGATGCCAAACCAGCCAAGGCCCCAGTCGACGAACTCCGCAAAGCTGAAGCCGAGGCGTATGCCGAAAAAAAGCCCCGCAGAGATCTCAATGCCCGTTTGATGCTCTACAGGAGCATAGCGATCTTTGATTTTGCCCTGTTTAAAAAGAGGCTTTGCCTTATGCAGCGGAATGGTCGTGCCGGCGGGGCTTCTGGCCTTCACGTCTTTGCGCCGCAGCTTCAGTGTTGAGGGGAGAGGCTGTTGTTCAGTGGTCTGACCTGTGTCGGCTGGTTTTACGTCGAACAGCATGTCACTGCCAAGTAGAAAGAGAGCAAAATCCTGGTCATCGAACTCACCCACTTCTCCGCCTCGAAGTCCCACAGAGCGGCCGTCGCGGGATTTATGCTGCAGGCCAAGTTTCACAGGGCCCGTGCGCACGGCTGCACCGTAAGAATGGGTCTGAAACTGAAGCGTGAAGACATCTGCCGTATCCTTCTGTCTCTGGTAGCGGTAGAGTGAGCTGCAGTCTGTTAAGAGGAAGGGGAGCAGAAAAACAAGGTATGACTTATTCATAGGATGTTCCTTCGTAGGCCTGCGGATAGCATGTCTTGCAGCCTCGGATGCTTAATCTGGTCGCATCCTCATCGGGATTGGAAAAGGCCACACAGGAGGCCTTCAGCGATAGCTTCTTTTTACAGACAGGGCAAAGACGTTTTCCCTGACCGGCCAGGCAGAAAGGACATCCCTTGATGAAGGTTCGCATCTCACTTTTGCCAAGCTGTAGCTGGTTGGATCGCATCTGCTCTCCCTTTCGCAGATCGTGGCCGCAGACCGGACAGTAGCCGCGAATCGGCAATCGCTCGCGTTGCGGGGAGTTAACCCTGACGGAAAATAGCATCCACAGCAAAAAGGCCAGCATGCCGCCCAGTACGGCAAGCAGGATGAGCATGGTATCGGTCACAGGCGATCGTTTATCGCCAGTTTTTGCGGGCAAGCACTTCTATACGGTGTAGCCGGGCAGCCTGTTACCACATTCTCCTGAGAAAGGGGCCGCGGCCGGAGGCTTCGCGGTAGCGTCGGTAATGCTCTGCATTCTTTTTGTAGTAGTCCTGATGATACTCTTCTGCCCGGTAAAACGGACCTGCCGGTTCCACCGCCACAACAACAGGAGAGGAAAAGCGTTTGCTTCGCTCCAGTTCTTCTATCGATCGCTCGATGGCGGCCCTTTCTTCTTCGTTTGCATAGAACAGAACCGGCCGATACTGCCTGCCTCGATCTGCAAACTGCCCCCCCGAATCCGTGGGATCGATCTGTTTCCAGTAGGTCTGAAGCAGCTCATCAAACGAAATGGTCGTTGCATCATAGTAGATGCGCACCGCTTCGACGTGATCGGTAAGGCCCATGCTTACCTCATCATATACAGGATTGACCTTGCTGCCACCGGTATAGCCGGCCTCAACGGCATATACACCGGGCAGCTTCTCAAAAGGGCCTTCCATGCACCAGAAACACCCGCCGGCAAAGATGGCCGTGGAGGCCGTGGCCGGTACCTGTTCCCTGGCCTCCACCGTACGATCGGGTCCGCCAGGCCCGCAGCTCAGCAGAATTGTGATCAGCCAGACCGGATAAGCTTTCATAAGGCCTTTTCGTCAGCAGCTTTAGCAGGTTACCTCTCTGTGTGGATTTGCAAAAAAGTTTGATGTGCAACAAATATACAGGCATGGGGCTGTTCCGTATGTTCTCTGTTACCGTTCGATATCTTCGTTTCAGACCGATACCGTGCAGAGTGTGATCTGTCTGAAGATGTTCCCTGCGTTTCACTGTTAAAGCTCGTATTATTGCAAGAATTCTGAAAAAGGTTAGACATTATTGGTGGGTTTGTTATGTTTTTGCCGTCGATGAAGGATTGTTTAATCGAGCGTGGTGCCGGATGGCAAAATCACGGTCAGGAGCATGATACGTACAGAAAGGATGTGGCGGTATGGTGTGGAAGAGTGCCATAGAAAGGGTGTCACGACTGCCACTGAATCATTACGTTGCCTGGGATGATTTCTCCAGGAAACTGGAAGATATGTGCCACCTGTTTGTGTGGCTGGAGGACGGCATCGAAAACTACTGGCATAGGGCAGGGGCCTCGAATCCCCGGGGGCGGAAGAGGGTATACTCCGATGTGGCGATAGAATTTGCCCTGACCATGCGTTTCCTGCTTGGATTGCCTCTACGTCAGACGGTGGAATTTGTTTCCAATTGCTTTCTTTTTACCGGCATTGCCAGCAGCATTCCCGATCCGAGCCAGATCTCACGACGGGAAAAGCGATTCACGATCAGCCCTCATGTTGTTCGTTCTCATCCGGACGAAGCAGTGCATATAATGCTGTCACGCAACGGTACAACGATCAGAACGGACTCCCATTTCACAAAAGAGCGTGAAATGTATCGGCAGAGCAGCTGGTGCAGAGCCCTGCTGACGATCGATTCCTGTGGCGGAGCGCCGATTTTCAGTATCGTTTCCATGAGGAAGGATGAGGTGGACCAGGAAACGAACTTCCATATGCCAGAGGGTTTCAGCATCTCCATGGAGGATGTAAAGCCGGTTAGCGATGGTGAGGCCTTTCTTCTTGATGCCCTGAACCAGGGCATGCGCGAAGTGTTGCAAAACTATGACCAGGGTCCGTTTGAGCCGATTGATTCACTGTCCGAGAATGTTGTGCAAAAGCGTCTTGCTCCTCTGCAAAAGGGGCGGTGGCAGAAGCAGAAGGGAATCTTTAGCGGCCCTCTTGTGAATGTGGCGGTCAGCCGCCATCTACCTGTGCAGTAGATTGCCCGGCTTTAGATCTGAATACCGATGACCTCTCTGCCCTTTTTGGTTTTTAGCTCTGCCGGAATGCGCGAAAGAATAAGCTCTTTTACTGCATCAAGAAGCTTGCGCCTGAAGAAATAGGGGCCGTGTACCAGGCTGACCTCTCGGGATGGTTGTGGGTCCTTCAAAGGAACGACGCGAGAATCGTTCTTCGGGGCAGCGAGCTGTGGAAGCAGCGTCATGCCAGCACCGAGGTCGACCATCTTTTTCAATGTGTCAAGGCTGCCGCATTCAATGCGGCCGGCAGAACGGCTGCTGCAAAGCTGTAAGGACTGATTGCGAAAACAGTGATCTTCACCGAGAAGGATCATATCGAAGCGTCCTTCTCCATCCGGTTTACGGTCCAGTGTACGCAGCTCCACCGGTCCGGGAATCGCTACACCTTTCGGGTAGTAGGCCACGAAGGGCTCATAGTAAAGCGGTATCTCTGTTAGATCGTCTTCTTTCAGCGGTGTTGCAAGAATGCCGATATCCATTTCATCGTTGCGTATCTTTTCGATGATCTGTGATGTGGGCAGCTCGAAGATGCGGAACTGCAGGTGAGGATGATTGCGCGAAAGCGAACGGAAAAGCTCGGGCATCAAGACCGGAGCCAGCGTCGGAATCAGTCCGATCCTCAGCTCGCCGACGAGTTCGTCCTCGTCTTCTCGAAAAAGCTCTTCCAGGCGACCGGCTTCGCGAAGCACGGTACGGGCCTGTTCGATGATCTTGCGTCCGGCGGCGGTTGTGACAACGGGCGTCTTACGACGGTCGAACAACTCAACACCGATTTCCTGTTCCAGCTTCTGTATCTGCAGACTGAGGGTTGGCTGGGTAACCAGGCAGTGCTGTGCGGCCTCCACAAAGCTACCATAGCGGTCAACGGCGACGATGTAGCGCAGCTGTGTAAGGGTCATAGGTCAGAGAAAGCCAGGCGCAGCAACCTGACCACTCCTTATTCTGTGCGAAACTGTGGATGTTTCAGGATGGCTTCGTCAAAGGCAGCACGACTGATTTCGTTCAGGTCAGCAGGATACCTGGCATCGCTTCGCTTCCAGCGTTCAAGCCAGCTTTGTTCCAGCAGTTGCAGATCCTGTCGACGATGGAGCGCTGCTTCGGTTAATGCAATGGTGGTTTCCGGCTTCGTGCCTGTGCCCGTGCCGGCTGCCACAGAAAAGCCGGCTGCAAGCAGGGTGGCCCGCACGCGGGTTGCTGCAGAATAGGTGAAGAGTTCCGTATCATGACCGGCACAGATGTTGTGAATGGACCGAAACGTATCAAGGGACCAGAGCAAGCCGTTGGTCTTATACGAATACGGATCATAGAAGATCAGATCGGGCCTTGCAGCCCGATGCATGGTCTCAAGAAAATCGCCTTTTAAAAGCTGCCATGTTATGGGCAGATGCCTGGATTGCCAGTGGCCGTCTCGCACAAGCAGATGTGGTGCAGCATGCTTCAGGTGCGGAAAACGATCGACATGTATCAGTGCCAGTCGCAGGGCATCGAGGTCCTGTTCGAAGCTGATGATGTGCAGTGAAGGCCCTGTCTCTTCTGGCTGCCTGTTCAGGACTGTCTCGCCGCACCGAATGGCGGCCATGGCATTGTAGGCTGCACCGAGTCCTACATCCCAGATTACCAGAGACTGATTGGCAAGCCTTCGGCCCAGGTCAGACTGTTCCACGTACAGTCGTTCGGCCTCCGTATCCGGAGCCGAGCCCGGATGCATGAGTTCACCGGAGGCAAGGTGACGGATCCGTGTAAACCCATCCGTGGACTGATGCAGGGCAAAGGCACCTGCCGATTCAATGTATTTTCGCCTGCTACGTCCTTTACGAGGCGGCGGTCCTGGAGGACGGTCCCGGTCGGGCAGGTCCAGTATTTCGCGCTGCTCTCTGTAGTAAGAGTCAAAGCTATCGTTCAGGATATGCTCACGCATCGCGGCCATCAGGCGATGATAGAATCGCAGGTTGTGAATGGACAGCAACTGCCAGCCGAGGATTTCCTCGGCCTTGTGCAGGTGATGGATGTATGCCTTGCTGAAATTTCTGCATGTATAACAATCGCAGGCCGGGTCTACCGGCTCATCGGCGAACCTGTAAACGGACCGCATAAGACGCATGCGACCGCGGCTGGTGAAGGCAACGCTTTGCTGGGCCAGGGCACCGGGAATGATACAGTCAAACATGTCCACTCCGGCATGGACTGCCTCCAGCAGGTCGATGGGCATACCCACCCCCATCAGGTAGCGCGGACGGTTTTCGGGCATCAGATCGGCGGTAAAGGCCGTAAACTCATAGCGCTGCTCTCTGGTTTCTCCAACGGCCAGTCCACCGATTGCCAGGCCATCGAAGTCCATCTCAGAGACAACTTCGGCGCTCTGACGTCGCAGATCGTGGAAAAGAGCCCCCTGTATGATGCCGAAAAGAGCCTGAGAACTGTTGCCTCTTGCCTGAAGGGATCGCCTGGCCCAGCGATGCGTCAGGTGCATGGCCTCGGTGGCTGTGCTGTAATCGGCTGTGGAGGGGATGCACTGATCCAGTACCATCATAATGTCAGAGCCGATAGCCTTCTGCATATCGATACTCATCTCGGGTGTCAGCAGGATCGTTCTACCGTCCACGTAGCTGCGGAAACGAGCCCCTTCTTCGCTCATGCTACGCGAATGAGGCAATGAGAAGATCTGAAATCCACCTGAGTCCGTCAGTACCGATCCAGACCAGTTCATCATACGGTGGATGCCGCCCATCCTTTTGAATACTTCTGCTCCCGGCCGAAGAAGCAGGTGGTATGTATTGGCCAGAAGAACCTGCGAGCCGACTGTGTGCAGATCTTCAGGCCTTACCCCTTTTACTGTGGCATTGGTGCCCACGGGCATAAACAGGGGCGTTTCAATTGTGCCGTGCAGCGTACGGAAGGTGGCGGCGCGGGCCCGGCCGGACTTCGCCTGTATCTGGAAATCAAGTCGACTCACAGGACCAGGCTTCTACAGGGACGGTTACAGGCAAGCCAGCCTGAATAGCGTTGTGCGAAGAAAGGGCTGGAAGTGCCCCCCCTTATTCGCCGGGAGTGAGGGTAAACTCGAAGCGCGCCCCTCTGTCGGGAAGGGCACGGGCCCTGATCTCGCCTCCATGTCGGTGGACGATTCGACGTACCGTGGCCAGGCCAATTCCATTGCCTGGAAAATCCGTAGCAGGATGCAGGCGCTGAAAGGGACGAAAAAGGTTCTGGGAGTACCGGGGATCAAAGCCTGCTCCATTATCCACAAGACGAAACCACTGCCTGCCATGTTCTTGAAATCCGCAAAAGTGAATACTGGCCTTTTCGCGATGCGATGTGTACTTGATGGCATTTTCAATCAGGTTGGTAAGGGCAATGTCAAGCAACTGAGGATCGGCTTCGCAGCTCAGCCCGTCTTCCAGTTCCCAGTCTATTTCTCCGGCCCGTTGCGGAGCATCTTCGAGAAGCCTTTCCATTATAGTCCGGGCCAGGCTGCTTACATTGATGGTCTGCAGAGCAACATCCATGCGACTGAGCCGCGAAAGCTGAAAAAGAGCGGTGATGAGATCAGACATGCGTCCTATCTGGCTGTGGATTCGCTGCATGAGATGACGTACTTCTTCTTCAACGTCGTCGCCCAGCTCTTCCTCAAGCATGGATGTCCAGGCATCGATGGCACGCAGTGGTGCGCGCAGGTCATGGGATACGGAATAGGCAAAGGCTTCAAGCTCTTCGTTGGAATCTCGCAACTGCTTTGCAATGCGCCTGGATTCGGAATGATTCATAATGGTGGAGCGACTCATAATAAAGCGACCCGATTCGTCGAACACAGCCGTTGAACTGAGAAGCACGGGCAGAATGGTACCGTTCTTCTTAACAAAGTCCATTTCAATGTCGCTGATAAATCCTGTTTCGCGAAAACGAGGAAAATGGTATTCGAATATGGCACGACTTGACTCGGAAATGACCTGATCCACGCGAACCTTACCGATGATTTCCTCCCTGGTATAGCCGAGCCAGCGCAGTTCTGTATCGTTCATTCGGATAAACACACCGTTTTCATCGATTGAGTGGTAGCCACAGGGGGCGTTGTTGTAGAGGTCGCTGAGATCTGCCGTACGGGCCTGTACGATCGCTTCGAGTTCGGCGTTCATTCGATTGATCGCCTCTTCGGACTGTCTGCGCTCGGTGATATCGGCTGAAAGGATGAAGAGGCCTTCAGGGACTGGTTGAATGCTGAGCTCGAACCAGCCAGCACTGCCGTCAAGATGTTCAAATCGGTTAACGAGCCGCTCAGATTTACGTTCTTTCATGCATTGCTGTAGCGTTCCAAAGACCGAGGTCTTTTCAAAGCCAGGAAAGACATCGAACATCGTCTTCCCGAGTAACTCTCTCTTCGCTTTTCGCGCCTGTTTTGCCACAGCATCGTTTACATAGAGATACGTCCAGTCGTAGGCTATGATCTGGCAGCCTTCGAGCAGATGGTCAAGCGTTCGCAATAACCTGTCTTCTACTTCGCGAACCTTTTGCTCATGATGCCGGCGTTCTGTCAGGTCGCGAACGGTGGCCAGGTATCGGCCGTCTGACAATCTCTGTGCATTGAGTTCGACGGCTATGGTGGACCCATCCTTGCGCAGTAGGTTGCGCTCTATGATAAGCGGTCGACCGACTTCAAGAAGATGAAAGGCTGGCGGTTTTTCCTCTCGGTCGTGAGGGGTGATGAGGTCCACAGGAGACAATTGCAGCAGTTCTTGCCGGGTATATCCCAGCATGTCACAGGCCGCCGGATTCACGTCGACAAAATTGCCGCCGGGCTCGGCAATTAAGATGCCATCACTGGCCTGCTCGAACAGCATCACGAAAAGATCTGCGCTGTTCTGCGACCCCGCATTGTCTTTTCGGAGCATGAATGTAAGAAGGGTGTTTCATGCTCCGTGTCAACAATAAAGATCAGGATTAGATGTGGGGCAAAAGCGTCTTTACCATCTTGCTGTACAGCTCTTCTTTGTTTACCGGTTTGCGGATATGGGCATGAAAGATCGATGGGGCGTCATCGTTGCCCGTCATGGCAAGAACGGGCAGGTTTGGAGACAGCTTTCTGATTTCGCGGGCTGCTTCAATGCCGTCCATTCCGGGAAGGTTCACATCCATCAACACAATATCAAACCTGTGAGCCGCTACCTGCTGGACCCCTTCCAGTCCGTCGTGAGCGACGGTCAATTCCACTCCCCATTTCTTCAGTTGCCTTTCGATCAGATGAAGGACGAGTTCACTATCCTCGACCACAAGGACACGAATTCCCTGTAGCAGTTCGGTTTTGTCTGACATGCTTGCTCCAGATCAATCTATAAGACGGTTCTAAAGCAAAAACAGTAACGGGAAAAATAAAAAAATGCCCGTTTGGTCATGAGGCATGCCTACTGCATGCCTGCAAACCACAGTGGCAGGGTGAGGAACGAAAGACCAATTCCGATGGCAAGCATCAACGATGCCAGCGGCCGGTTGAGATCCTGCTCGATGGCAATGATCCCTCCGGTAATCATAGGGCCCATGGCCGCTTCAAAGACGGTCACCCGGGCAATGAGGGGATCCGACAGGGTGGTCAGATAAAGGCCTGCAATCAGGGCAGGGGCAAGAAGCAACTTGTACAGCAGGCCAATCGTCAGTGCTGGCCACCGGCCCTTAAGATCGCTCAGCTTTACCTGAAAGCCAACAGCAACAAGAGCGACAGGCGTAAGGGAGGCTCCAAGCTTTTCCAGTACGATCGTAAACCAGTCTGGATAAGGCAGTGGCCTTAACAGAATCGCCGTAAGCAGTGCAATAAAAGGAGGAAAGGTCAGTACACGGCGCAGTACGGCTACCGTGGCTGAGCCTTGCTGTTCCTGATGGGGCAGGGAGGACAGCTTCGCGGCCAGAAAGATCCCCGCCGTCGACAGCATCAGGAAGGTGCCCGCCTGATCGGCGATGATGCCGATGCCGAGTGCCTCTTTTCCATAATAAGCTTCAATCATCGGCAGTCCTACAAAAGAGGTATTGCCGAGGCCTGCCGTCAGTATAAGGCAACCTGCCGTGGCTCTATCGATGACCTTCAGTCTGTAAAGAAGCAGGAAAAGCGCCGCACCCACACCGAAAACGATCCAGGGCATGGTAGCCGGGGCAAGCAGCTCTGGTTTAACAGAAAGGCCGTGGACATGCAGAAGGGCCAGGGCAGGCAGGGGAACGTGAATGATATACCCACCGAGAACGGATGGCGTCTGCACCGGAAAACGTCCGGACCTGGCCATGACAACGCCAAGAATAAAGGATACAAGTAACAGGACAATGGACGGGTTCACAGTACTGAAATTCAAACATGGGTTCTGCTGTCAGCCGAAACGCGGTGATAATCCGAAGGCTTGACCTCTGCCCCCTGAATCACTTTTTGAACCCATCCCATGAAGTTGCTGTATTTTGGATCCCCTGAAATCTCTGCCACCCTGCTGGATCGCCTGATAACAGACGGCGATCATCAGATCTGTGCCGTCGTCAGCAATCCCGATCGACCCAGGGGACGTTCGTCTCGTCCCGTTCCCACTGCCGTTTCACAGCGTGCCATGCAGGCCGGTATTCCCCTTTTCCGTTTCCCTTCGCTGAAAGGGGAAGAAGGAGAGAGGGCCCTGGCGGAGCTGCAGGCTTTCAACGCCGACCTGGCTGTGGTCTTTGCATATGGATCGCTGATCCCACGTGCGATCTTTGAGGCCCCTCGCCTGGGATCGGTGAATCTACACGGATCGCTTCTGCCTGCTTTGCGCGGAGCCTCCCCTGTACAGAGTGCCATTCTACAGGGCCTGTCCAGGACGGGCTGGACCCTGCAGAGATTGGCGGAGCGTATGGATGCAGGCGATATCCTGTCAACCGTGGAGCTGAGCATCGATCCGGATGAAACCTCGGGTGAGCTTTTCGAACGTATGCTGCCCTCCGGCGTGCAGCTTGTTGTGGATGGGCTTCAGCAAATCGAAGAGCTGCTTGCCGAAGCCCGACCGCAGGATGAAACAAAGGCCAGCTATTGCAGCAAGCTGCGACCTGAAGATGCCTGGATATCCTGGTCTGATCCCTCGGAGATGATCCACAACCAGATACGCGGTATGAACCCGGCTCCACAGGCCAGGACCCGTTCCGAAAGTGGCGATCTGATCCTGGTGCATCGCAGTGCCCTGTTACACGATGCGGAAGTGGCAGACCTGCCGGGCTCGGAAGCCGGAACGGTTCGAGTTATCAAATCAGGCGGTAAAAAAAGGCTTTTAGTCAGAACGGGCTCTGGATTTCTTGAAATCTTAGAACTCCAGCTCTCTGGACGGAAGCGGTTACCGGCGCATGACTTCTTAAACGGTCGTGCAATTACCGACGGTTCTCGTTTCGGCGGAGCTCCGGAAACAAAGCAAACTGTATGACAGAGCAGAAGAAAGAATGGATCAGGCTGGCGGTACGCTACGCAGTCCTGTTTTTCCTGGCCGGAGCATTGTTCCTGGTCATGGCACTCACCGTATTCTCGTTGCGCAATGAAAGCACGGGCGTATGGACCATGCCGAATCTGAGCGGCAGCTACTATACGGACGTTCATAACGAACTGGCCCGCATGAACCTGCGCGTGGAGCTGGACCGCGAATATTTTCCGGACCGTCCGCAGGGGGTAATCCTTACACAGAGCATCCTGCCCGGTGAGACCGTGCGCAGTCGTGATAAACTGATCTTAAAGGTGAATGGTTACCGTGCCATCCTCGATATGCCCGATTACAGGGGCGCACCGTTTGCAACGGTACTGTCGTCTCTGAAACAGATGGCCTACGAAGATTACGTCTTTTCTCTGCGGCCGGGTGTTGTGACGTATGTCTATGATGAAAACCTTCCTGATGGCACCGTAATCGAACAGTTCCCTCCAGGGGGAGCCAGGGTTCTTCCGGAATCCTCGGTGGACTTTCTTGTATCTTCTAAAAAGGCCGAGGTCAGGCGAGTATTCCAGAACAGGAAACAGCTGCCTGTTTCAGAGCTGAAAAACGTTCGCATCGACGTTGTATCGGGATATCTGATGAAGGCCGGCGTGGATTACCAGATCGTTGCCGTCGAGCCGACCCGCGACGAGACCAAAAACGGCCAGGTCAGTGACATCGTATTTCGTAACAATCGCTATGAATTAAAGGTCCGGTATAGAGAGCCGTCTGACCGGTTTCATGAAGGCTTTGAATCGATTACCGCAGATGTGGGCCCTGCACAGAATTGCGAGGCCGCTCTGGTAAATCCAGAAAACCAGGAAGATCGACGTCTGGTCTGGAAGAGTCCCGGTGTTGTGGAAGAGCTGAAGCTGGTTTTCTTTCGCATCGGAAAACGCCGCCTGGAGATCAGCTGTGGCGGTGAGATGGTGTACAGCAAAACCTTCACTCCCGAATATCCGGGCTAAAGGAGGCAGCGCAGGCTGCCTTCTTTGTTCTCTTACAATCAGATGCTCCGTGTAAACGAACCATAAACGAGGATACCATGCTGCTTTCTCCTTCTATTCTTGCTGCCGATATGACCGATCTGAAATCCGTGCTGCCTGTACTCGAGGGGCAGGTGGACTTTCTGCATATGGACATCATGGATGGGCACTTTGTACCGACGCTTTCGTTTGGTGAACTGTATACGAAAACCCTGGCAAAGCATACGTCCATACCGCTGGACGTTCACCTCATGGTGACGAACCCTGAGGCAGAGGTGCCCAAATACTTCGATATCAAGCCTGCAAACATTACGTTTCATGTAGAAACAACGTCCTTCGGCGTGCGCCTTGCCGGTGAGATCCGCAAGCAGGGGATTCGAGCCGGCGTTTCTCTGAACCCTGGCACATCCCTTTCCACGCTCGATCATCTGCTCGATCACATCGATCTGGTGTTGATTATGAGCGTGGAGCCTGGCTTTTACGGGCAGAGCTTTCTTCCTCTTGCTCTGGATAAGATCCGTGAACTGAAGCGTCGCATCGGCAGCCGTCCCATTACCATCGAGGTTGATGGTGGCATCACAGCCGGAAACGTGCGCTCGGTTCTGGATGCCGGTGCCGATATGATCGTGGCCGGTTCTGCCGTTTTTTCCGGGGGAACACCTGAGAAGATCAAAGAGAACATCGCCGCTTTACGGAAGGCCTGAAGCCTTGAGGTTTCGCTGATTCCGGATGATTCTTTTATTTGACATGGAATCCCCGCGCAGAATTGTGCCTCTGTGGTAAAACTGAGACTCCAGAGATATGGAACCAAAAAACGGCCTTTTTATCGTATTGTAGTGGCCAACGTTCGAGATCGTCGTGACGGACGCTTTGTTGAGATCGTCGGTCTGTATGACCCGCTCAGCGCAAAAGAGCCTGTGCGTCTGGAAAAAGAAAAGATCCAGGCGTGGATTCAAAAAGGGGCGGTGCCAACAGAAACCGTTGCCTCGCTTTTGAAAAAGAACGGCGTGGAGCTGAAGGCACAGTCCGGTCCTAAAACCCATAAAGGCAAGAAAACCGGAGCCTGAACATGAGCAGGGATGAAATACCCGCAGAATTGATCAGTCCTCAGGGGCTGATCTCTTTTGTGTGCCAGAACCTTATCAGCAAGCCAGAGTCGCTGAAGATCTCCGAAATCCCCGGATCAGAAGAGACGGTGATTGAGATCCGTGTGGACTCTGACGATGTTGGTAAGATTATCGGAAAGAACGGCAGCGTTGCCCGTTCGATTCGTACACTGGTTTCTGCCATGGGCAGCCGTTCCGGCGTAAACTACGTCGTTGAAATCGTCGATTGATCCACCTCACACCCTGGCGATTGCCAGGGTGAAACAATTCCTGCCTGCCGAATCCCTTCTGATCTGCACCACGCGAGGCTCCGCTCTTGCAGAGTTGCGACCGCCATTCGAGGCCCGGCTGTTCTTTCCTGCCGCCAGGGCCGCTGCAGGCAGCGTGGAGGATCTTGCTCCGTCCTTTGAAGGCCCACGAGAAGGGCGCTTCGAATCGGTTACGGTAACGGAAGTGCGTCTGCGCAGGCATACCCAGGCCGTTCGTGTACAGCTTTATCGCCCCGTGGAGCCTGTCGGTGCATGGCTGTGCATCGATCGTCGGCTGCTTGAGAAAGACGATGAGCTCTACTTCTATCGCATTAAAGGACTGCCCGTCCGTCGCAGCCCGGGGGCAGAGGATCTGGCCGTCATTGTGGACTACATGGAAACCGGCGCTCATGGCATACTGGTTGTCAGGCGCCAGGATAACGGTGAACTGCTGTATCTGCCCCTTCATGAAGAGCACGTTCACCTTGATCTCGAGAAAGGGGAATGCATTGTTCCCGCATACGACGACTTTCTGTAAGGGCAGGTCATGCTACTGTTTCAGGTTATAACCCTTTTTCCAGAGCGATACGAGCTCTTCTTCAATTCGGGCTTGCCTGCAAAGGCAATCCAGAAAAGGTTGCTCCAGGTGCGCCCTGTGCAGCTCAGGGATTTTGCCGATCCCGGGCGAAGGGGCAGGGTGGATGATACGCCGTATGGTGGCGGGCCTGGAATGATTTTGCAGGTCGGTCCGATTTACCGGGCGCTGGAATCCCTCCCTGTGAAGCTGCCGGTCATACTGCTCAGTCCATCCGGGCAGAGGCTGAATCAACCGCTGGTGCGGAGGCTTTTCGAAGAGGCCATAGCAGGCAATCGAAAGGATGAAGCGACCGGCGAAGAAGGCGTAACCGGAGGGTTTACCCTGATCTGCGGATTCTATGAAGGGGTGGACCAGAGGGTGGCAGACTACCTGGCTGACAGGGAGATATCCCTCGGGGATTTCATCCTGAACTCAGGAGATCCGGCTGCACTGTGCCTGATCGAGGCCGTGTCCCGTTTGATCCCTGGCTTTATGGGCAGGATGGAAAGCGCCACAGAGGAGAGCTTTGAGGCTGTGCCGGGTGATGAGATCACCGCAGACAGAGATGCAGATATAAATACGGCCGATGGGGCCATACCGGGTCAGCTGCTGGAGTATCCGCAGTACAGTCGCCCGGCAGAATTTATGGGATGGAAGGTTCCTGATATCCTGCTTTCCGGGCACCATGGGGAGGTGCGAAAGTGGAGGATGGAACAGAGACTGGAACGAACAAGGAATCGAGGAAGTTATGAGCACCGAACAGGAACAGGCAGTAGAGACTCCGGAAGCAACTGAAGAAAAGGCTGCTCCGGCAGAGATGATGGATATCTTTGTAAACGGGCGCAAGCTGCAGGTAACAAAGTCGCCATTGTTTGCAGAAAAGTCCTGGGATGAATTTGGTCCAGGTGATACCGTACGGGTTCACTACCGGATCAAAGAAGGCGACAAAGAGCGTCTGCAGGTGTACGAAGGAACCGTGATTTCCATCCGTGGGGAATCCTACAATCGCACGTTTACCGTACGACGCATTTCACATGATGTGGGCGTGGAGCGTACCTTCCCGTATCACTCTCCCTGGATCGCGAAGATCGAGGTGAAGCGTAAGGGCAAGGTTCGTCGGGCGAAGCTGTTCTATCTGCGTGGGCTTTCTGGCAAAGCCGGACGCATCAAAGAAGCGTTCCGCAAGTAAGTGGGCCGCTTTGAGCCGCTTGAATTAAATATCTCCGGACCGGTGGCCGGCCTGGATGAAGCCGGGCGTGGCGCACTGGCAGGACCGGTATCGACAGGGCTTGTGGTTTTTCCACGGGCCTTTTTCGTTGCCGGCGGTGATTCGGACGAGGCCAGGTTCCTGGCAGCCCTGGACGATTCAAAAAGGCTATCGCCTGAAGCAAGAGAGGCCCTTCTGCCCCAGGTGCGCCGTTTTGCCCTCTTTGCCTCCTGTATGATGATCTCTGCAAGAGACGTGGACAGGATGGGCATCAACCAGGCCACAGAGCAGGCGATGATCGTTCTTGTTCGCCGGGCCAGGCGGGCCCTTGCCGGCCAGGCAGCGGAAGGTCTGACCCTTCTTATCGACGGCAACTATTCTTTTCGCCGTCTGCCTGCGGAGCCGGGCATTCAATCCGTTCGCACCGAGATCAAGGGGGACTCACGGATTGCCAGTATTGCCGCAGCTTCGATTCTCGCAAAGGTTTACAGGGACAGACGGATGATTCGGTTTGACCGATTGTTCCCGGGTTACGGCTTTGCGAAGCATAAGGGCTACGGTACGGCGGACCATCGTCGGACCATTGCGCAAAAGGGCCTTTCGGCCATACACCGAAAAAGCTTCGGATCCCAGTTATCTCTTTTTGAGGATTCGCCGTAAACAAAAGGGTGAATCCAGAACTTATTCGTAGCCTTCTTCGCTTTACCCTGCCGCATCTACTTTCTGATCGCCCCAGGCCCGCTCCGGAAAGGACCGGATTACCGCATCCCCTCTTGGCCAAGAATCAACCTGCTGCCGCTACACAGCCTGAGACCGGTACCGGACGAACGGAAGGCAGGCAGGTGCCATCGCAGCCGGAGGCCGTTGCAACAGCCTTTCAACAGGAAAAACGACCGACAGAAGGCAGTGCGCCCATCAGGGCGGTGACCTCCGAGACGGTTTTTCCATTGCCTGGTCTGCCTGATGTTTGTATCATCTACTCCAGTAGCGATCTGAGGGTACAGGAAAGGGAAAACGCACAGAGGCCCGTCGATGCTCTGCCATCACTGACGGTTCAATGGGGACAGAACCGGCTTGTGTTTCGGGCCACACGCCCTGAATTCCGGCGTATGGTCCTTGAGTGGAATGGTCCGGTCGGTCATGAAGGCAGGTCTTTTCGGGAGCTTCTGGTGCGGCTGAAAGAGTACGGCATCGAGGAGGTGTACAGAAACGGTCGTCGGATCGGTCTGGAGGAACGGGCATGAAGCGAGCCGTGGCACTGCGCTACACAGAGGAGGACAGGGCGCCTGTTGTTGTGGCAAAAGGCAGGGATGAGCTGGCCTACCGGATGCTTCAGCAGGCACAGCGCAGCGGCGTTCCCGTTCTGGACGAACCGGAACTGGTACTTCTTCTTGAACAACTGAAAACAGGGAGGGAAATTCCCGATAATCTGTACAGAGCCGTAGCCGATGTTTTTGTATTTCTTATACAGAACGGGCTGCACCGACGGCCGGTGCACCATACGAGAATGAATGAAGGCGATTCAGTTACATAACATCAAGCCAGGCATGGTCTTTGATAGCCCTGTTTTTATCGACAGGGAGAATCTCTTTGTACGGGCAAACGAGCCCATCAAATCCAGCGACATCGAAAAGCTCCTGAAATGGGGCATCAAAGAAGTACATACAGACGGGAAGCCCGTTCAGCCTGAAAATCCACCACCGGCACGCACCGAAGACACGGAATCCATGCGCCTTCATAGCGACTACGACCTCCTGCGCAAGAACTGGAGCACCGTGCGCGAGGATCTTGTTGAAACGGGCCGGATTCTCAAAGAAAATGTGCGTTCCCTGATTGAAAGAAGGATCTTTAATAACCACGAAATCATAGAACAGTCACAGAAGATCGTAGCGAACATCTTCGAGGTTCCTTACTACCCTCTTGTTTTGCAGGACCTGGTAATCTCGGACCATCCCATCATACACCATGCGGTGCGAGCTGCCGTACTGGGAGCTCATCTTGCCCGGGTCATGAACCTCAGCCGGCCTCGCGCGCAGGAGCTTTTTTTCGGTATGCTGGTTATGGATCTCGGGATGTTTCTTGTTCCTGAATCCATTCGTCGAAGTCCCACCTCTCCCAATCCAGAGGACTGGAAAAGCCTGCGTTCTCATCCGCTTACCGGGTATCGAATTCTCGTCAATGATGCCTATGTGAAGACCTCGCTTGCTGTCATTGCCCTGCAGCATCATGAGAATTATGACGGAACGGGTTATCCGCGCGGGCTGCGCGAGAATCAGATCGATCTGCTGGCCCGTATTGCTGCCATCTGTGATCGCTATACAGCCCTGGTAGAGGACCGTTATCATCGTGCCGGGCTGATACCCTATGATGCCATGCGCGTTTTACTGGGCGCAGAGGCCGGCCGTTTCGATCCGCTGCTTCTGCGTGCCTTTCTCGGTGCTGTTAGCATTTATCCTGTTGGCTCGCTGGTTGAGATCTCCAGCGGAGAGACGGGACTGGTACTGGGTTGTGCTCCCGAAAAGCCGCTTCGTCCCCTGATGCGAATACTCAGAGGGCCCGATGGCAGGCCTGGCGATATATTGCAGTTCCTGGATTTGAACGAAAAACCATCGATGTATATTGTGCGGGCGACGACCGCTGCAGAGGTCGGTGTGAAGATCTCGGAGGAAATCTAATGCCGGGAAATCCAAGACCTGCGCATTCCATAGCTTAAGGGCCGCTTTTACTGGAAAACGGCCTGTCCGGGGGAAGTGTGACATTTCGGCACGGTGGCGAAGAGAAGGCATGGCATTATCTGAAGCAGAATGGACATCGTCTTCTCGCGCATAACTATCGCACACCGGATCGACGAACTGAAATCGACCTGATAACGCTTCTGGATAACGTCATTCATTTTATTGAAGTGAAAGAATGGCGTTCTGGAAATCCTGCACTGAGTCAGAATCGAAAGCGACAGGCCATGGTGCGAAGGGCGGCGCAGATATTCCTTGCCTCTGAAGATTTTCGCAGAGCCATGATTGCCATTCTTGAAAGCTCGGAGCCTGACGAGGCCGATGATTCTTCGCAACGCGACAGTGCAGAGGCTTTATGTCTCGAATCATTGAATGCGCCTCTTGATTCCGGGACATATTCTGTTTCTTTTGACCTTATCTCCATTCGAAAAAACGGTCTCGAGCACATCGAGCGAATCTTTTAAAAATTTCCACTCCTCTGCCTGCAAAAGTACTCACCGATTTTCGGCACCGGGTCGAAGGTACCTTCATCCACGGATGGAAAAAATGTTACAGGGAAGTAACCATGAAAGAGACCCTCGAGAAGGACAGGGAGGTCCTCGATGAGGAGTTCGGGTATGATCCAGTTGTACTGCGCAAGCAGGGGATTATGTCGAACCACCATCGAGATATCTCCTCTTTCAAAAGAAAGATAATCGATGACAGGTATATGGAGCATGCCATCAATCGTATCGCCATGGAGCTTTCGCATTTCCTTGCGAAATAGTGGCGGTCTCAGAAGCATTTTCTGAGTGGTGGAGTGGCCTCCCAGAAGTCATCATCAAGGGAGTAGCTCCATGCCTCCATCAGGTCTTCTGCACGAATGTGGGGGGCCTCGTCCAGATCAGCAATGGTTCTGGCGAGCCTCCTGATCCCTGCAGATCTTCGTTTTGAAACACTGTCATCGCGAATTCTATTCCAGACATGCTCTGCTTTGCTATCGCTAAGCTGGCATAACTCACTGATTCGTAATCCGGTTAACTCACCGTTATACAGCCCTCCATTTCTCTGTCTCTGTACCAGGACGGCGTGATCGATGCGTCTGCGAATGGATACCATGTCATGTTCGGATTTGGGTTCGACTGCATCGTCTCTTTCGTAAAAGGCCTGGAGGTCGATGCGGTCTCCGAAAGGCCCTGACAGCAGCTGCCTGCGACGGTCCAGATGCAATCGGCTGCAGCGACAGGCTCGAGCACGGGATCTGAAAAAGCCACAGGGACATGGATTGGCCGTAGCTGCCAGCCAGAAGCGAGCAGGCAGACGTCCGGGTCTGCCGTTTCGGTTGTGAACGATTTCTTTGTTTTCCAGTGGTTCTCGTAGGGCTTCGATAATCTGTCTGTCGTATTCTGCAAGCTCATCAAGAAGTAGAAGTCCATCACTGGCCCGGTTTGCTTCACCGGCGCGAAGAGGATGGCCTCCACCGATCATACCGGTTACGGTAATCGAGTGATGAGGCTGGCGTAAGGGTCGTACACCTTCAGGATTGGGGGATCGAAAGAGCAGCCCGTTTTTTATGAGACGTCGCCTTTCTGCCGGATTTGTTGCCGGTAGCAGCTCATAAAGATAGCGAGCGGCCAGGGTTTTACCCGATCCTGGCGGGCCGATAAAGAGTATGGCATGCCTTCCCGCGGCGGCCAGTGTTAGCATGCGCAGTATGCGTGGAGGCAGGGCAATGGCCGACGGCTCCGCTCTGTGCTGTTCCTGCGTCAGGCCCGGGACCTGCTCAAAGCGTCCTTCAATGAGATCGGAAAGGTGACGGATACCGGACCAGCGCACATTTCCGAATGGCAGACGGCGGGCCGCCGATACAGGGAGAACGACATGCTGAAAGCCACCGTCAGCGCCACAGAGGGCCCAGGAGGCAAGTTCGGGCAGGTCGCAGACCTCGCCGGTCAGCGAAAGCTCGCCCAGATACAGTGCATGGCAGTCGATTCTCTGTCTGAGCCCTGGAACTCCCATGGCCAGCATCAGGCATACGGCAACGGGGAGGTCCAGTAACGCCGAATCTTTGACGCGACCGGCCGGTGAGAGGTTGACAAGGACGGTACAGTAAGGGAATTGAATACCTGAGGCCAGCAGGGCCGTGCGAATGCGCTCTTCACGATCGCGCGAACGACCGTTGACGCCTGTGATGCGGAAGACGGGCAGTCCTGGACGGATGATGGCTTCAATGCGAATTCGTTCGGCAAAGAGATCCTCTTCAAGGAAAATGGCCGCCAGTCGGGCTGTTTTCATACCTGGAGAGGTCAGAAATTGTCTGAATGGATAAAAGTTTTTGCTGAAAGCGGGAGCAAGCGATGAGATCTGTTATGATACTGGTTATGCTGATGGTGCTGTTGCCGGGATGTCGATCCGGGTTTGTATCAAAAGAGCACCTGATAAGCATCAACCAGGAATACCAGGGGAAGAAGTTTCGCGCCCGTGAAGATCTGTATTTTCAACAGAATGATCGGATCGATAAATCCCGGTTGATCCACAAAAAGGGAACGATCGTAGTGTTGACAATTGAATCCTCCGATGACTGGATCCGGGTGCGTGCCAGGGATGTGTCCCGTAAAGAAGAGCAGTATCCCGGTGACGTCTTTCTTTTTCTGGTCCAGGATCCGGAAAATCCCCGGACCGGAGATGAGGTTTTAGAAGCGCTCCGTCGCATCCTGACTGCGAATCTTGCTCCTGTTCCCTGAAAAGAAACGGGAAAACGGTCGATACTGAAACTATGAAAAGGTTGCTGCTATTCTTCTGTCTTTTACCTGGAGTGCTTTTTGCCCATACAGAGCAGCACCGGGATTATGCTGACGAAATCGATCAGGCCCTGCACAGGTATGTGGAAGGGATTCGTCGTTCCGGATCCGTCGATATCGACGAAGAAAAGATCAGTCGCATCTTTGGCAGATCCGGTGATGAGAATGAGGATGAGCTGATTCTCGAAGAAGAGGCAGATGCAGAGCAGACGGCATTTGCCAATGCAGGCTCCAGGGTGCATGTTGTGCAAAAGGGCGAAACACTGTTTGCCATTGCACGGAAATACGGCGTTGTTCCCACAGATCTGATCAAATGGAATCCCTTTCTGAACGGCAGGCCGCTTTACATCGGTGATCGGCTTACGCTGAAAAAAACGGAATCACTGCAAAGGCCTTCCTCACGCAAATCGGTGAAGAAGCCAGGAGCGGGCTCATCGAACAAGATCAATGGCTGGAAGCGCAAGAAGGTTGTTAAATACAGGGTTAAGAAGTACACAGTAAAAAAGGGTGATTCACTGAGCGCCATAGCCCGCAAACATAAAAAATCGTTATCCGAGATATTAAAACTCAATAAGATGAAGAAGACCGATATCATTCATCCGAATCAGGTCCTTCTTATCGAAAAGGTGAAGATTACCAGGGATTACCGATACAGAAAGCTCTTTGTTCAACCTGTAAAAGGCAGACTGAGCTCCGGGTTCGGTCGCAGACGGAATCCTTTTGTCCCTGGACGGTATCACTTTCATAAGGGGATTGATCTTGCCGCTCCCATCGGAACCCCCTTTCATGCAGCACGGGATGGCCTGGTGGTCTTTTCCGGGCGCATGGGCGGCTACGGAAATGTCATTTTCATTCGTCACAAAGGTGGCTATATTACCGTATATGGTCATAACAAGGTGAACCTTGTGAAAAACGGCGATATTGTCAGGCAGGGGCAGGTCATCGGCAGAATTGGCAGAACGGGAATCGCTACCGGACCGCATCTGCACTTTGAGGTCCGCAAGATGGATGAGATCATCAATCCCTTTGTTGCCTTAAAAATGCAGGAGGTGATACCCGTTTCCTCAAAGACGGCGTACAGATAATCGATGGCATTTCTTTTCTGGCTGCAAAAGAATATTTTCTGGGTTATCCTCGTATCTGCTGTCTATCTCGGCTTTTCTCTTGCTTATATGGGGGCCACCGTTGCTCGACTCGTTATGCCCGAGCCTTCCCTTACACCGGGCACCAGGCCACGGGCCAGAGTGAGCAACGTTCCGCAAAGGCGTCCCTTTGAAGATTATGAATCCGTTATCGTCGGGAATCTCTTCCAGGGACGCATGGCCCAGGGGAACGAGGGCAATGTTGAGATTAAGGACGTAGTCCTGCATGGCGTGCTTGCCGGGCAGCGTTCTTTTGCCCGGGCCATAATCCAGATTAAGGGCGAAAATGAGATTCGGGAATACGCCATCGGTGAGCAGGCCGGAGGCAACAGGGTCGTGGCCATCTATGGCAACTCCGTGTTGCTCGATCGCGGTGGCAGGCAGCTTGAGCTTGCCGTGGGCGAAGATACGGCCACTGTGCCTGTTCCGGTGGCAAAACCGCAGGAAACTGCATCGGTCGACAAGAGGCTTACGGTACCGCGAAGCCGTATTGTTGCCCTGACCAGGGATCCGTCGATGGCCTTGAAGGCCGGTATGGTGCCCGTCCGCGCAGGAAAGAAGATTGCCGGCTGGAAGCTGGTCAAGGTAGCGCAGGATAGCATCTTTTATGAGCTCGGTGCAAGACCGGGTGATATCATCCGCCGCCTGAACGGAGAATCCCTGAACAATCAGGAGCGTCTGATGGAGCTCTACATGAGCCTAAAAACTCTGGACCGGATTAATGTCGTTCTTGAACGTGGCGGAAAGCTTCTGTCTTTTGAGATCGTGATTCAAAATTGATAGAGGCCAAACCGATAATCGAACCAAACTATGCATCTGCCTTCTCGAAAGTCTAAAGCCCTTGTTCTTGTTCTGTTACTTCTTTCAAGTGCCATCCTGTCACAGGAACCGCCGCGACGTATCCCCGGTGGTATGTTCCTGCCGAACTTTCGCGACGTCGAGATTGCGGATTTTCTGAAGACCATGGCTCAGGTGACCCGGCGAAACATCCTGGTCGATGATTCCATTAAAGGAAAGATCACGGTCGTGGCCTATAAGCCGATCCCTGTATCCGAAGCCCTGGCCTTTATGAAACGGGTCCTTGAGGTGCGCGGCTTTGCCGTGATCGAAGAAGGCGGCCTGATCAAGATCTCCAAAACGGCCGAGGCCGTTTCGCAATCAGAAACGAAGTCGTCGGTCGGTGAAGGCGATGCCGATATCGTGACCACGGTGTATCGTGTTCCCGAGTATGCCAGTCTGAATGAGATTCTTGCCTTCTTCCAGAAGATTGGTGGTAAGGACGTCGTGGTGGAGCCGGTTCGCTCTTCGGGGTCGATCGTCCTTTCAGGCTATGCTCCCCGTATTAAACGCATGCTGGATCTGGCCGATGAGATTCTTCCGGAAGAACAGGAAGACAGTGCAGGCGGAGCTCAGGAAGGAGTCCATATCTATCAGGTGATGAACCTGCAGGCGGAAAGCCTGGCCTCCGTATTGGTGAAGCTGGACGCACCCGATACAGACGTCGGTAACAGGGATGCAAAGACACAGAGGCAGACCGCCAAGATTCGCGCCGTGGCCCATAAAGAATCCAATACGGTCATCGTAACGGCCGGGCGAGAAGAGTGGAAGGAAATTCGTAACATTATCGAGCAGCTCGACCGCCAGCGCAAACAGATCCTGCTTGAGGTTCTCATAGCAGAGGTAAGCGGAAAAGATACGAAGGACTTTGGAATTGACTGGCGCTGGACAAGTTCATCGTCCGGTCATTCGCAGTTTAACAGTGGTCTGGCGGTAGAAGGGTCGATGGTGGATACCGACGGCAGTATTACCGGCAATAATACGCTTTCAGGTTTTTCCGTGGGCTTCTTGAAGAAAGGGGGAGACCTGCTTGGCATCTTTAATGCCAACGTTTCCAATCAGAATTTCAATGTGCTTTCTGCTCCGCAGATCCTGACGCTCGATAACCAGGAAGCAGAGATCAACGTAGGGCAGGATGTGCCGGTGAAGACGCAGGAGCGCACCTCCGGGGGCGGAACCTCTGAGGCCACTGTGAACTCGTTTGAATACAGGCCGTCGGGGATTACCCTGAAGTTTACGCCGAACATTAATTCAAAGGGGAATATTGTCCTCGAGCTTTTTTCGGAAGTGACAACCATCGAAGGCGGAACGTCGACGACGGTGAATCCAACGTTTAACAAACGAAACATCAAGACCTTTATCACTGTGGATAACGGTCAGACCGTTGTGATTGGTGGCCTTGTGGCTACGGAGAGATTGCAGGCCGTTACGAAGATTCCGTTGCTTGGCGATATTCCGCTTCTCGGCTTTATCTTTCGTCGCACCACGTTTGAAACCAAACGCACCAATCTTATGGTATTCCTTACGCCGATCATCCTGGATGATCGCGACAAAGCAGATGAATTAACAGGAATCAAACGCAGTCAGCAGATCGATATGAGCCGAATCCTGCAGGATGATATTCGTCTCTGGCCGCAGAAACGGGTTCCGCTGTTGCGCAATGAGAATGCAGAAAAGAACGAGGATCATCGGATTCATATCTACGATCCTGAAAACCGACCGAATAATCGTTCAGAGTCCGTGCCGGCGAAGCCCTGACATAGATCGTTGAGCATGTGTGGCATGGATACCGAAACGAAGGCAACAGAGCCCTGTAACCGGAAGATACAATGAAAAAGCCGTTAGGTGAGCTCCTGCTTGAAGAGGGAGTAATCAGTCGGGATGAACTGAATGACGTCCTGAAGATACAGGAAAAATCTCCCCTGCGCATCGGTCAGATCTTGCAGAAGAAAGGCATTGCAGACGAGACCGACGTCCTCTCTGTACTGGCGCAACAGTTCGGCCTGGCCTTCGAGAAACGTCTTCCTTTCAAAGCAGATGCCGCCTTCGAACGCATCCCTTCCTCTCTCATGGAAAAGTACCGGATGGTGCCTTTTGAGAAGAAGGGAAGGCTTATCAGGATTGCTTTAGCCGATCCCGAGCAGGTGCACTACCAGGATGATCTGCGTCGCCACCTGAAGGGCTACAGGGTTGAGTTTGTCGTTTCTACCGAAACGGAAATCAATCGCATCTATCACGGGCATTTTCAAAGGGCAGGAGAAGCTGCCAGGGATGTCATCGAAGGGCTGGCAGGTGAAGAATACGGCGATCTGAACCTGAGCGACGATCAGGCAGACCTTGCAAACGATGCTCCCATTATTCGAATGGTGAATGCCATTCTGACACAGGCGGTACAGGAGCGAGCATCGGATATTCATATTGAGCCATACGAGAAGATGACGGTGGTGCGTTATCGCATCGACGGCATTCTGCATAAGCGGCTGAACCCTCCAAGGGCCGTGCATGCAGGCATTGTTTCGCGTATCAAGATTGAGTCGAACCTGAACATTGCTGAAAACCGGCTGCCACAGGATGGGCGCTTTCGTAAACGTATAGCCGGTAAAGAGGTGGACATTCGCGTTTCGACGATCCCTTCTCGACACGGAGAAAGGGTCGTTCTTCGCCTTCTTAACAAGTCCGATGTGCGTTTTGACCTTGACGGAATGGGCCTGTATCCGGACCTTCTGAGGCGTATTCGCAATGTAATGGCGCAGACCAATGGTATACTTCTGGTTACCGGACCAACCGGTTCCGGTAAGTCGACCACGCTGTATGGGATGTTAACCGAACTGAATGAAGAATCGCGCAACATTATGACCGCAGAAGATCCGGTTGAATACGAAGTCCCCGGAATCTCACAAACGCAGGTAAATGAGAAGATTGGTCTGACCTTTGCCTCTGCACTGCGGACGATGTTGCGTCAGGACCCGGATATCATCATGGTGGGAGAAATCCGGGATGCAGAAACGGCTCGAATAGCCATACAGGCTGCCCTGACCGGTCACCTGGTGCTGTCCACGCTCCATACGAACGACGCTCCCTCTGCCGTAACGCGGCTGGCTGATATGGGCATAGAGCCATATCTGATTACAAGTACCGTTCGCGGTGTGATTGCACAGCGTCTTGCACGTCGCATCTGTCCGCATTGTAAAACGACCTACACGCCCGATCGGTCTCAGCTTCTGGAAGCGGGTTTGAAGCCTTCGGAGCTCAGGGGTAAGCGATTTGCGCGCGGCAAAGGCTGTGAACACTGTTCGCACACCGGTTTTCTTGGCCGCCTTGGCATCTTCGAATACATGGACATGACACCTTCCGTTCAGCGCGGGGTGCTTCAGGGAAAGGACTCGGAGTCTTTGAAAGAGATTGCCGCAAAAGAAGGATTGATTACCCTGCTGGATTATGGTCGCCGCAAGATCCTGGACGGTGAAACTACACCCGAAGAAGTTCTGAGAGTTTGCTGATGCCAGTTTTTCGCTACACGGCAGTTAACAGAAAGGGGCAGAACGAAAAAGGCATCATCGATGCGCAGTCTGCAGCGTCGGCCAGGCAGATGCTGCGAGCCAGAGGACTGATTGTACGGCAACTTGCCGAGGATGAAGAAAAGCGAGACCGGGAGCTGTTTCCCTTTCTGTCACGGTTCCTTTACAGGGTTCCCCGAAAGGACGTGGCCCTTTTTGTTCGTCAGCTGGGCACGTTGCTGGATGCGGGAATCCCCCTCGATCGATCGCTTCAGAACATCATCGAACAGACGGAAAACCAGTATCTAAAGAAGGCGCTGATAGAGATTCGCGGAGACATCGTAGAAGGAGAGTCTCTGAGCAAGGCACTTGCAAAGCACGGGGCCATCTTTCCCGACATGTATAAGAATCTTGTGGCCGTCGGCGAACAGACCGGAACCTATGAGAAAGCGCTGCTGCGCCTGGCCGATCTGGAAGAGGCAAACCTGCGCATCAAGAATAAGGTGCTTTCTGCCCTTTTTTATCCCCTGATATTGATTGGTATTCTTGGTTTGCTGCTCGTCTTTCTTATGTCTGTCGTCATTCCTCAGATGCAGGAGCTCTTTGTAACGCTGAATGCCGAGCTGCCGTTGATTACAAGGATCGTCATTGGAGTTTCCGGTCTGTTTGCATTTCCATGGATTCTTATGTTTCCGGTTTTGATCGCTACCGCCGCTCTGGGGATGCATGCCTGGCTGAGCAAGCCTGAAGGCAGGCAGCAGTTTGAGCAGCTTGTTCTGTCAACACCGGTTCTCGGCAATCTGATCCAGAAGGTGCTGCTTGCACGGTTTTCGCGCAACCTCGGTGTGATGCTTGAAAGCAGGGTATCGCTGATCGTTGCACTTCAGGTAACAGCCCGGGTGGTAAACCACAGCATCTTCAGCGCTGAGATCCTGCAGGCCATTGACCGCATTCGAGAAGGAAGTAGCCTGACAGAGGCCTTTCGAGACTCTGTTGTCATGACGCAGATGGTACGGGGAATGCTGGCTGCCGGTGAAGCCACGGACCGTGTTGCACCGATGATCGTGAAGCTTGCAGACATCCTCGAAGATGAAGTGGACGCTTCGGTGCAGAGGTTTTCTACTTTACTGGAACCTGCCATGATGGTTTTCATGGGACTGATGATTGGCGGCATCATGGGAGCCATTATGATGCCCATGTACAGGCTGACAAAAGAGCTACAATTCTAATTTGCCTGGAGGTGATAGATGTTTTTACGATGGAAGCGGGACTTCAGAAGGAAAGCCCGCAGGGGGTTGACGCTTGTGGAACTGGCCATTGTTGTGCTTGTTCTGAGCGCCATTATGGGCGTTGTGTTCTACAATCTTCGTGAATCGGCCAGTGATGTGCAGGCAGGTACTCGCAGATTGCAGGTTGGACAGTTTCAGGCAAACCGTCTTCCCATGAAGCTGGAAGAATATTTGAATGCAGGTGGGATGATCAATTACGGTGATGATCTTACCGTGCTAATGGAAGAGATTCCCGGTACCTCCTATGAGCCCGCCAAAGAGGAGCTCGTCATGGATCCCTGGGGAAGCCCCTATTTCCTCTGCCAGGGCGATGATGGTTCTGACCGCATCTGCTCTCTCGGTAAAGACAGACAGGAGGGTGGCGAAGGAGAGAATGCCGACTTTCAGCTCGATGATGAGAAAACATGGCCTGCCTGGCTGAAGAGACGATAGGTTTATCCGAATCGTTCTGCAACCAGTCCGCTCCGGCCTGCCGGCAGGGAGGTCCGAACGGACTGGCGCACAGGTCCATGCCATTTCGGCAGGGCCTGACCTTGATTGAAGTCAGCATCGTTTTGCTCATCATTACCGCGGTGATGGGCCTGCTTTTCGGAATGCTCGGAAGCTTCTCCAGCCTTCGTTCTGCCCAGGATGAAGGGGAGGCGCTGGCACAGGCCTATACCATGGCACGCCGGACTGCCATCATGTCCGGTGAAACCGTATACCTGGAATTGAACCTTGATGAAGAGACCTATCACGCCTACAGGATGGAGCGTAAAGACCAGGAGGTTCAGAAAAAGATATTTCTGAAAGAACGCACCCTGTCTTCGCGTAATTCCCTGGTGGCCGTCGTCTCTCCTCTGGGCGGGCGTATTACATCTGGTGTTGTTACCCTGCCATTTTACAGCTATGGCAGAACGGAAGAGGTATCGATTCATCTGGGTGAAGAATCTTCGATAAAAAGGACGGTGCATTTCCCGGCCTTTGGCATTGTGGGGCGGATTGAAGAAGGCGAAACATTGCCGGAAAGCATGCCCATGGACGATGATGAAATACGTGAACAGGAACGTCTGGAAGAGACGGAGTTTTGATGCGCTTACCCCGTAACAGGTTACGCAGCGGCCTTACGCTTGTGGAGATGGCTCTGGCCATCGGCGTTGCGGCCACCTTTGGCATGATGACCCTCCACTTTCTTGCCGATGGCATGAAAAAGCGACAGGAGGCTGAGAAGATACATCTGGCCACCACACTTGCACGGGCAAAGATGGCCCAGCTCTTGAGCAGACCCTTTCTTGACCAAACCGATGAAGAAGGTGAGATGGGCACTACAGGCCCTTACGCCCATTTTCGCTACCGTCTGATCATAACAGAAGAGCAGATCGATCTGGCTGCCGCTGCTTCAGAAGGCAGGCTATCAGGCATCAATGTCGACGATCAGCTGGATGCCGGTATTCAAAATGCCGCCGTGCAGGAACGAGCCGGTCAGGGCGTGTCCACACAGACGGGCGGACTGGTTGATATTAACCGCATCGTCCTTATCGTTGACTATCCCGTTGGCAGAAAGCGAAAACAGCTGCGCATCGAAACCTTTAAATCTGCAGCGAAGACGATCCGGCCATGACTGCAAAATGCTATCGGACAGCTTTTCGGCTTCGTAAAGGGCTTACCCTCGCTGAGTTAGCCATCGTTATACTCTTGATGAGCATGTTGTTCACACTTCTGTTCTCGACTTATTTCACAGCCGCACGCATGGACAAAAATGCTTCACCGGAGAACCGTGCGCGAACGACAGCAATACTGGCACTGGATCTTTTGCAAACATCTTTAAATCAGGCCTACTACCTGCCGGAGCTTGACCATCTTGTCTTTTACGGCAAATCTGAGGGATCAGGAGATAAACGTTCCGATGTCATCAGCTTTGCTACGGTATTCCCGGGCAGCGATGAAGTGGGATTGCCGGCTGTACGCGAAGTGTCTTATTATCTGAAGCGAGATGATGTTTCCGCTCCTGGAATCCTGTACAGACGGGAAGATCAAAACGTAGACTTAGAACCCTATACGGGGGGGATTCATTACCGCGTTCTTGAAAACGTGGAATCCTTCAAATTGAGCTATAGCCTGAATGGCCGAGAATGGGTGGATAACTGGAGTACAAAGGCCACCCGGCGTCTTCCGAGGCTGATCCGAATCGAGATTTTGGTGCGGGTTGGTGACAGGCTGGAACGTTTTGAAAGTCTGGCCTCACCGGGCCTGTACATGTATTAACCACTTTTACAGAACGGTGACGATTTCGTCGTTTGTGAGAGTTGCCGGAAGCATCTTCCTGCACCTTGCAGCAGGAGGGGCTTTAAATTGCGCTTGCCGGACAGCTTTCAGGCGCGAAACAGTAGAGGAATTACTGCATATCCAGAGGGATTGTTCGAGGAGAGAAGCATGTCTGAAATTCGATTCGAAACCGGACCCGAGATCCTGTCGCCCGACGCTGTAAAAGACTGTCAGGCCGCAATGAAAACCCTGGAAGATAGAAATGGTGCAGGGTCTGACTATCTGGGCTGGCTTGACCTGCCTGCCATCATGACGGACGATCGTCTGCCCGCAGACGTCGCTGCAGCGATGCAGCACCTTGACGATGTTGTTGTGATCGGTATCGGCGGCTCCTACCTTGGATTCAGGTCGATCCTGTCTGCCCTTGAGAATCCCTTCCGCGAAACAAAGCCTCGTATCCATTTTGCAGGTCACCACCTTGGTTCCGGCTATATGAAGCAACTTCTGGACTATCTTGAGAATCGTTCTTTTGGAATCATCGTTATCTCAAAAAGTGGAACCACAACCGAACCGGCCCTGGCTTTTCGTTTTCTCTTCGACCGTCTGAATCGCCAGTACGGAGAGGAAGACGTGCGGAAGCGTGTTGTTGTTATCACCGATGAAAAGAAAGGCACGTTGCGGCAGCTGGCTGAAAAGATGCAATTGCAGAGCGGGGTGGTCCCCGATGATGTGGGTGGTCGGTTTTCCGTCTTTTCGCCTGTCGGGCTTGTTCCACTTGCCGTTGCAGGTGTGGACACGAAGGCTTTGCTGGAAGGTGCGGGCCAGGCCATGCTTCAGGTTCGCGAAAAGTATGACGCGGATTCCAATCCAGCCCTGGCATATGCTGCCTACCGTAACAGCTGTTATCGCAACGGCAAAAAGATAGAGCTTCTGGCATCTTATCGACCTGAGCTGCACTATGTTTCGGAATGGTGGAAGCAGCTGTTTGGAGAATCCGAAGGAAAGCAGAATCGAGGAATCTTTCCTGCATCGGTTGATCTGACGACGGATCTGCATTCTATGGGACAGTGGATCCAGGAAGGAGAGCGAACGATCTTCGAAACGGTTATCGATGTAGAAAAGGATGCCTCATTGCAGGTGTTTGAAATCGACGGAGATGGCGATGGGCTGAACTATCTTGCCGGTCGCGAGTTGAACGACATCAATCGCATTGCTCTTCGAGCAACGATGGAAGCACACCGATCGGGAGGCGTTCCTGTTGCTGAGTTTATCGTACCTGAGCTGGATGCGCGAAATATGGGAGCGCTTCTGTATACGTTTGAATATGCCTGTGGTATCTCTGCCTATGCGCTGGGTGTGAATCCCTTTGATCAACCGGGCGTTGAGGCTTACAAAAAGAACATGTTCCGCATGCTTGGCAAACCGGGAGCCTGATTAAAGACACTGTCGGTAGAGGCGGGGAAAGACGGCACAGAAGTGGTCGATTTCCTCGTCTGTAGTAAAGAATCCGGTAGAAAAGCGAAGGGCCTGCAGGGATTCGGTTTCGCTGAATCCCATACGGATCAGTGTTTGCGAGGGCTGTCGCGTCCTGGACTTACAGGAGCTACCTGTAGAACAGAGGATCTTTTCACGATCCAGGGCCATGATTAGAAAGTCCATGTTTTCCATCTGAGGAAAAACGGCATAGGTTGTGTTGTTCCGGGGAGCGGTAGATCCGGCAATCCGGGCCTGGCATTCAGAGACAAGCATCTCTTCGATTCGTTCATGCCAGCGGTTGCGTATGCGTTGTTTTTCATCGGTTGTTTCGAGCTTTTCGAACTGCCTTTGCAGGGCCCCGGGCAGGGTCAGGATGGCAGGCAGGTTTTCCGTGCCGGCACGTCGTTCGTTCTCCTGAAGTCCTCCGCGAAACAGTGGGCGAAAGCGTTCTGGATCCGATATGTAGACGACAGCGGTTCCATAACCGGCGCCTACCTTGTGACCGTTTAAGACCATTCCATTTACGCCGCTCAGAGAAAGGGGCGTTTTACCGGCGGCCTGTATGGAGTCGGTAATCAGTGGAATTTCATATTCGCTGCAAATGGACAGGATCTCATCAAGCGGCTGTATCACTCCCGTTTCGTTACAGACCGTCATCACCGAAAGCAATGCGACCTGGCCTCTGGCCAGTCTTTCTCTGACCGATTCCGGATCGATGCGGCCATCACCGGAGGCCGGCAGATGCTCGACGTTCATACCCGAGAAGCGACAGGCAGCATACATGGCCTCATGTTCATACGGGGACAGCAATACCGTTTCGCCCGGCCTGGCAAATCCCGCTACAAGGTGGTGCACCGCCTCTGTTCCCGTCGAAACAAAAAGAAGCTGTTCCGGTCTGGCCTTCAGGCCGTGCAGGCTTTGCAGTTGCTGTGCAATGTGAAGCCTGGCCGATTCGATCCTGCCCTGGTTGCGCTGTGAAGGATAGGAGATGCCGCTTGGATTTGCAAAATTCTTCCCGTATTCTTCCAGGCTTTGGTGAAGGAGATCAAGAAAAGGGGGATGCGTTGAGTTATAGTCCAGATAGATCATAAATGCTTCCGTATGCAGAGCAAGCCATCGTAAAACCTGTCTATAGTCTGAAGTCGATGCAGGCCGGTCGCTGGCCTCCCCGATCGGCCTCATCAGAGAAGCAATCCGCTTCAACAAAGCGTCCGGATCCCATCAACACGCGGCGCGCCAGAGAACGAAAGGCAGCATTGCTATGCCTTTCCGGACCGAGGATTACGTCCAGTATATGAAGCTGGCGGTAGGCCTCGTCGTATCGCTCTTCTGATACCAGCAATGATGCCATCTCCAGTCGTGCCGGAACCTCGGACGTGCGAAATGCTGCAGCACCGGCATAGCGATGCAGAGCCTTTTCGCGATAGTCGGATTGCTTGAGGCGCAGATAGATACGCGCCTGGTTTAGATACAGCATTCCATGTCTGTCTTCGGGCGAAACGTAGATCAGCCGGTCTGTGATTCTGGCAGCTTCCCGGGCAGAGATGCAGACAAGCCTGAAATCCGTGCATGGCTCTTCTGGATCGGCCGGCGCCGGACCTCCAGCATAACGACGGAGCGCCTTGACGTAGGTTGCATTGCCCCTTAATGCTCCGAGTGCCAGAAGTTCTCGTTCCGATGGGAAAGACAGTCTTGCCTCATCGCTTTCGGAGAGTGAAAGTTCTCTGTAGGCGCGATGTTCCTGAAAGGCCACATAGTTGCCCCATGTCCGTAAAGCGGGATAGGGATTGCACAGAGCAGCGGCAAGGCTTTCTACGAGTTCGGGAATAAGAACGGGTTCAGCCCCCGTGACTTCAGCGGGAAGTTCATAGGCGTAGAGCGTGGCTTCCAGGGCATAGTGCAGGGCCGTGGATACCGTTTCGCGATGAGTCATCCAGTAATGGTCAGCCGGCTGTCCGGCTGCATAGGTGAAGTCCCTCTGTTGAAGATAGCGCTGCAGCCAGTCCGGTCGAAAGAATTCTTCATCCGGACGGAAGGTATGCTCGAAGGTGGCAGGGCAGCTGTTCGCCATGCGCTGCAGATCGATGTCTTCTTCAGCAAGGGCATCCCGGGCATCCCGTACGAAGTCGTAGGCAGTTGTGTGATCCTGCGTTCCCGGATCCGGCAGTTGCACGGTCAGACGATAGAGGAACGAAAGGAGTTCAAAGCGCTGCTGGAAGATAACGAATCCGGTAGCGGCCCAGAAGGCGAGCAGGATAAACAGGGGAGTCCGGTACTTCCGGAGCTGTCGCAGAATGAGTTTCAGCATGTGTGCTCAAAAAAGGGTGGATTTCCGCATGCGATGCAAAAAGTCTGTGCCTATGGCACATTCTAAAAAGAGAAACGTTCAGCGCAAGCACAGAAAACGCCTGAAAAAGCTGAAAGAGCGACGTCGCGCCCTGCTTGCCTCTGCCAGAAAGAACCAGTAAACGGCCTTTGCAGGCAAAGGGCCTGCGAATCGCGAGAATAATTCAGTGGGAGGGCTTATGAGGGTAAGGGCGGTCATAATATTGTCTTTGTTTGCTTTAGGTTGCCATTCTGCCGCAACGGCAGAGTCTGTGGATTCAGAAGAAGCGGAAGTAACCGAAGTAACGGAACAGCAGGAAGAGCAGGAAGAGCAGCAGGACATCGATGCCTTTCGCATACGGGTGAAAGGGCTCTATGAACCGGCCCGATGCTTTCGTACTAATTTTGCTGTTACGCTTACGGTGCCCGGCCAGGGGTCGCAGACGGCAAGTGGCCTGCTGCGCGCCGACAATGACAACGGCCGTATGCGCATGATTTTAACCGAGCCCAATCTTGGCCTTACCCTCAGCTGGATTACCATCAAGGATAACATGGCCTACGTCAGCAACCCGAGGTATGCGGGCGTTCATCGCATCCCTTTGCAGGGATTTGAGCTGCAGAGTCTGGGCACAAATAACATCCGGCTGCCCTTTTCGCTGTTTAAGGACATCCTTTATGGCGGGTTGCCGCCTAAGATCTATGAAGAGGATGCCACATGGGAAAAAACAGAGGATGGCGTCAGGGCTCGTTATACGGACAACGGCGATGTTTTTGAATATACGTTCGGTGAAAATTACCGCGTAAAACGCATCCTTTACAACAAAGCTGGCGGTGGTTACCATGCCGATATCGTCTTTACAGGTGTGTTTGCGAACACGATCTTCCCGCAGTGGTTTGCAATACAGACCTACGCCGGCGGCAGACCCTCTGAGACCATGCGTGTGGTATTCCAGGCGGCCAACTTCAATGCCTGGTGCAAAGACCACTATTTCCCCGTTCAGTAACGACGGTTGAATCCGCCACCCGGTTCAGGCCTGTACACAGAATTGGCTGCGGGCGCGAAAAACACTGGCGCATTGCCTGAAAATAGAGTAAAATGTACCCGTGGAGGGTATTATGAAAATCGATATTGGAATTCCAGAAACAGACCGTCAGGCCATCTCGGAAGGGCTGAAGCGCCTGCTTGCAGATACCTATACGCTGTATCTGAAAACACATGGCTATCACTGGAACGTTACAGGGCCGATGTTTGACAGCCTGCATAACAGCTTTATGGCGCAGTATACGGAGCTGTGGAATGCCATCGACCTGATTGCCGAACGCATTCGGTCTCTGGGCTACTTTGCTCCCGGAACCTATGCAGAGCTTGGCAAGCTTACCTCTGTTCAGGAAGACACGACGGTGCCTTCGGCAACGGATATGCTGAAAAACCTGGTTCAGGGGCATGAAACGGTCATTCGTACGGCAAGAAGCGTTTTCCAGGCTGCTGAAAAAGGTGGCGATCAGGCCACGATGGACCTGCTTACACAGCGTCTTGATGTGCATGAAAAAACCGCCTGGATGCTGCGGTCCATGCTGGGTTAATCGGATTCGGGCGGCTCCTCCCGGCCCCGTTTCGAAGGGTCTGCGAGGTGGCCGTCAGGAAACGGAATGCTGCTCTGGTCCTCGACAAGCAAGTCGAGGATGGCCCGGATGAGGCGTTCTCTTGAAATGGGTTTTGTTAGATGTAGATCGAAACCGGCCGCTTCTATGCGTGCCTTTTCATGGTCCAGCGCCTGACCGGTCAGGGCAACAATGGGCCGGCGTACTCCCGCAGCCTCATCCATGCGGCGAATCTCTCTTAAAACGGCAAAGCCGTCCATACCTGGCATCTGAATATCAAGCAATACAAGATCGGGATTCTCTTCCTGCACCTTCTGGATGGCATCGATACCATTGGTAGCCGTATCCACAGACCAGGAGGTCGGTTCCAGAAACTTGCGAACGAGAAAGAGGTTGTCGTTCAGATCATCCACGGCCAGAATCCGAAACGGAAAATCGAGGGCATGATGCGTCAGTGGCTGGGAACTGATTGTTTCAGGCCTGCCCACATATACCTCTGTGGCAATATCGAATTCAAACCTTGAGCCTTCGCCTGGTTTGCTGCTTACGCGGATGGATCCTCCCATCAGCTCTACCAGCTGGCGCGAAAGGGTAAGTCCAAGTCCGGAACCACCAAAGCGTCGTGCAATACCCGATTCTGCCTGATAGAAGCGATTGAAGATATGCTTTAGGTGTTCTTCGCTCATACCGATGCCTGTGTCTTCTACTGAAAAGACAATGTGCCACTGATGTGCCTTTTGTTTTGCATCGATCTGAAGGCGGACCGATCCCTTCTCTGTGAACTTCATGGCATTGGAAAGCAGATTGGATAAAACCTGAAAAAGCCGGTTGGAGTCTCCGAAGATGTAGGCCGGAAGCATGTCGGGCATGATGATGGAGAAATGCAGGCCCTTTTGCTCAAAGCCGGGCCGAAACGTCTTTTCCAGCACCTCCATGATCTCACCGAGCGAGAAGGGGGAATACTCGATAGAAAAGCGACCGGATTCAATGCGCGAAAGATCGAGGATATCGTTCAGGATGTTGAGCAATGAGTCTCCCGATCTGCGAAAGATGCGTACATATTCCTTTTGCTGTTCGTTCAGCTCGGTTTTATCCAGCAATTCTGCCATTCCCAGGATGGCATTCATTGGAGTGCGAATCTCGTGGCTCATGTTGGCCAAAAATTCGCCTTTTACTGCAGCCAGTTTTTCGGCTTCCTGTTGAGCAAGAATTCGCTCTCGCATTTCAATGCGAAGCTCTTGCGTTCGTTCGCGAACCTGATCTTCCAGTCGTTTGTTGGTCGTCTGTAGCTCATCGGTGAGGAGCTCTACTTCGCGAAAGGCGCGTGAATAGCGTATCGATAGAATGGCCGCCTGGGAAATAACAAGGGCCGTTAAGCCAATGTGCGCAATGAAGCCCGTATAGATAATCTCCATGGTATAGAGGGCATCGTTGATTGCTGTGGCAGCGAGAAAGGCGGAGCCGGCGGCCAGAAAGATGCTGAACTCGCGTCTGCGTTTAAGAGCCAGCACCTGTGCGTAAAGGCCGTAGAGCAATGCAGCTCCTAAAACAGCGACGTAGGGAATGGCTGTGTGGCTGAAAACGGTGGCCGGTGTTACAAGAACAATGCCGGTGAAGATTCCTGCAACCGCATAGAAGCCGCGGATGATCCTGAGCGACGTCTCTTCTGGAATGATCTTCTGAATAAAATGCAGGCCAACAGGAACAGAAAGGAAATAAGTGATGTATTCAATGGAGAGATAGAGATGGTACGGTGCTTCGGGAAACAGGCGCGTGAAGGTCTTTTCTCCTGTCGTTATTGTACGAAGCAGGATGATCACACAGAACAGACTGAACAGTAAGGAGGTGCGCTCTTCTTTACGTAGCAGGAAGAGTATGAAGTGATAAATCGCTACAAAAAACAGGATGCCAATAATAAAGACGTCCCGAATGAGAATGTTTTCAATGCTCGAAGGAACCTCATGTTCGTCTCCAATAGTGATGGGATCAATGATGCCCCCGCGGCGATGATCGAAGTTGGAGACCTGAAGCAGAATCTCAACATCGGCACTATCTGCAGCGAAAAAGCCAAGAGTGGGGATTGCATCGGGGACGGAGCCACCAGGCGTATCGGAGACGGTACCCGCACCGGGCAGTTCTTCACCGTTTACAAAGATGCGTACGGCGGTAAACTGTTCCAGGGTGCGCAGGGCCAGGATCCGGTTTCCCTGTTTTGCCGGGTCGATTCTTACAACAAGCCTGTAGGTTCCGTAGCCCTCTCCTGGCATCACGCCGCCCGGTATGGGCCAGTCATTCCACGAACGGGGTACGGGAATATAGACGGGCTGTAGATCGGTTTTATCATCGCCGGGGAAGATGAGCCGGAAGGGATAGAACTCCCATTCTCCGTTCAGCTCTACGGGATCGTGCCGGGTAAAATCGATGTGGCTGAGGTCGATTTGGCCTTTCCGGGCCACGGCAGGGGGAAGCGGAGCCTGGCAGGCCGAGAACAGGGTCAGAAATAATACCAGGCATCGAAACATAGGCTCCTGCTTATGCGGATGGACCTGCACTTTTCGGGTCTGGTCGGCGAAGGTCCCGCTCTATCTTATGTTGCTCCGCAGTTTTTCCATACAAGAACAAAACAACGGGCCCTGGCCAGGAATATCTTCATTGAAAGCACCGGCCAGAACGAATTTCTGTCCCGTTATGGCGAAAGAATCCGTGAACCATCCTGCAAACAGGGCCACAGAGCAAACGGAAGCGTTGAGCAACCGGGCCCGTCGAGAAGAGGCCATTCTGCAATCCTGGAAAGAGAATGAGATCTTTCGCAAGCATGTGGAAAAGAATGCATCCGGCCCTGTGTTCTGCTTTTACGAAGGACCGCCTACGGCAAATGGCCGTCCGGGCATCCACCACGTCCTCAGTCGTGTCTACAAGGACGTTTACATTCGCTATTATGGCCTGAAGGGTTATCATATTCCGCGTAAGGCAGGATGGGACTGCCATGGCCTGCCCGTTGAACGGGAGGTGGAAAAGGAGCTCGGTATACAGACAAAGTCCGAGATCGAAGAGAAATACGGCCTGCAACGCTTCAACGAGCTCTGTCGCCAGTCTGTTTTGAAATACGTCGATGCCTGGAATGCCTTCACGGATCGCCTTGGTTTCTGGGTCGATCTTGAGGATCCCTACTTTACGATGGACAACTCCTATATCGAGGCGGTGTGGTCCTTGTTGAAGACCATTCATGAGAAGGGGCTGCTCTACCAGGGCTACAAGGTCGTGCCGTTTGACCCCGTTATGGGGGCGACGATGAGCGATGCAGAGGTGGCGCTTGGCTACCGTACGGTGCAGGATCCCTCCGTTACCGTTCGCTTTCGCATTAACGATGATAAGAAAAAGGATCTAAACGGGGTTCAGATCCTGGTCTGGACGACGACGCCGTGGACCCTTCCTGCCAACGTAGCCCTGGCCCTTCATGCCGATGAAACCTATGTGGTTTTCACGGTGGAAGGTGGCGAAAAGAATGAGGATCTGCAGGGGCAGCGCTTCCTCTGTGCAGAGGCCCTGCTTGAGTCTGTGACGACGCATCTGGTCAAGGCCGGTGCCGGTATTACCGTCCAGGCAAAGCATAAGGGAGCGGATCTTGCAGGATTGAGCTATGAACGTCTTTATGATTTTATTCCGGCCCCGGAAGATAAGAAAGGCTGGTATACGGTAACGGCCGATTTCGTTACGATGGATACGGGAACGGGCATCGTTCACATTGCCCCTGCCTACGGTGCAGATGACCTTGAGGTCGGCCTGAAATACGATCTGCCCGTCATCTACGGTGCGCAGCTCGATGGAAAATTCAAAGAAGGCCCCTGGGCCGGCATCTTCTTCAAGGATGCCGATAAAGAGATCCTGAAAGAGCTGAAGTCTCGTGGATTGATCTGGAAAAGCGAAACCTACAAACACGAATACCCGTTCGGATGGCGTACCGGCGCTCCTCTTATGTACTATGCCAAGGATGCCTGGTACATTCGCACAACGGCGTTGCGGGATGAACTGATCCGGAACAACCAGGAGATCCGCTGGGTGCCCGGCCACATCAAAGAAGGTCGCTTCGGCAACTGGCTTGAGAACAACAGGGACTGGGCCCTTTCGCGTGAACGCTACTGGGGAACGCCTCTGCCCGTGTGGATGGACGATGAAGGTAATATTGAAGTCATCGGCTCCGTGGCCGAGCTTGAGGAGAAGTGTGGCCGCAAGCTATCGGAGATGGATCTGCATCGTCCCTATGTCGATGAGATTACCTACACAGGCAAGAACGGTCGTGTCTTTCGACGTACCCCCGAGGTCATTGACTGCTGGTTTGACTCCGGGGCGATGCCCTATGCGCAGTGGCCACTTTCTGATACAGAGAATCGGAGCCGATTCTTTCCGGCCGATTTTATCTGTGAGGCCGTTGACCAGACGCGAGGCTGGTTCTACACCCTTCTTGCCATCTCTTCGATGGTATCGGGCCGATCGTCCTACAAAAACGTCGTCTGCCTGGGGCATGTGCTCGATGCAAAAGGCGAGAAGATGTCAAAGAGCAAGGGCAATACGGTCGATCCCTGGGACGTATTCAGGGCCCATGGCGCCGATGCCATCCGCTGGTATTTTCTAACAGGAGCGCCTCCCGGTAACTCCCGGCGCATCGGTCCTCCCGGAACGCCCGGTGATCCTCTGCCTGCCGTGCAGGGATTCTTTAATATGATCGAGAATTCTCTTGAATTCTACCAGCTCTATGCAAAGGCCGATCAGGTATCCTTTGATGATCTTGCTTCGGCAACTCCCTTTGCGGAAAGACCTGATATCGATCGCTGGATCCTTTCCAGGCTGCAGCAGCTGGTAGACGAGGTGGGATCGTCGCTTTCGGATTATGATTGTCTGCGCGCCGGTCGACGCATCGAGGAGTTCGTTGATTCCCTGTCGAACTGGTACATCCGGCGTAACCGAAGGCGCTTCTGGAAAGGAGAAAAGGATGCCGATAAGCTGGCCGCCTACGATACTCTGTATAGCTGCCTTCGCACCCTGTCGGTATTGATGGCTCCCTTTACGCCGTATCTGGCAGAGGATCTGTTTTTGCGGCTGCGCAGGCCCTCGGACCCGGAAAGCGTACATCTCTGTCCCTGGCCTGAACAGGGTCCGATCGATGAGGCGGCACTGCGTGACGGCGATAACGTACTGCTTGTGGCCTCGCTTGGTCGTTCTGCACGTCAGCGATCCGGCCGCAAGGTGCGTCAGCCGCTGTCCGAGGTAAAGGTCTTTGCACCTGCCTCTGCACGTGATGCCATCCGTTCCAATGAAAGCGTTCTGCTGGAAGAGCTGAACGTGAAGAAGCTGACCTTCCTGGACGATGCAGGGGGATATTTTCGCTACGTTGTGAAGCCCAATTTGCCTGTGCTTGGAAAGAAGATCGGACCGAAGATTCGCTTCTTGCAGGAGTTCTTGAAAAAGGCAGATCCGGCACAGCTTGTGGAACAGCTGAAGGCCGGCTTTATCGAAGTGGACCTCGACGGAGAGAAGCACAGGTTTGAAGAAGAGGACTTCCTGGTCGAAGGCATCTCCAAAGAGGGCACATCGGGAGCCGAAGCAGGCGGCTTTGTCGTTGTAATCGATACAGAACTGAACGATGCCCTGATCCGTGAAGGGATGGTACGCGATATCGTACGGCAGATCCAGGAAATGCGCAAGAAGGCAGCCTTTGATATCAGTGATCGGATCGAGCTTTCTCTGAAGGCCACCGGTGCAGAGCTGGAAAAGGCCATCCAGGAGTTTCAGGCCTATATCGAAGGGGAAACCCTTGCCACGGTTGTATCGTCGCTAACGAAGGCAGATGCCACAGATACCGTGCGTTTTGAGCAGGGGGAGGTGCAGCTTTCTATTCGTCGCTCCTGATCCGGGCTTGAGAAAAATGCTGGATCTTCGGAGATTTGAACGATACTCTAATTAAGATGAAGGAATGGACGCCGCAGCGAGACTTCAAGAAGGCCGATTTTCCTGTAAATCGGGAAAAGGGCAGGGCGACGCAGGGCCGGTCTGATGCAAAAGCGGTGCGCACAGTGCCGCAGCAGACAACGGATCTGAAGCCCGGTCGTGTCGTAAAGGCCTGGGTCCCTCCTTCTGTTCAGTCGGTCTCTGAACAGGCAACACGCCCTGCTGCGGCGCGAACAGAAGCGTTATCACCCGAAGCGAAACGATCCGGACCAGAACGAACGGCGGCTTCACCGGCGCCACGACCAGCCCCGCCGCCCGGGGCTCTTCCCGTGAAGCGTGCTGCTCCGAAGCTCATCGTTCCGGAATCACGCGAACAGGCAAAACGAAGAGCGGCAGAAGAAGCTGCCACGAAGCATGCTGCCTTTGACATGAGCGGGGCTCTGCTTGATGAGCTGGTATTATCCCGTCCGTTCGAGACGGCAGACCTGCTGCGTCGCTGGTACTGGCAGAAGCCTTCCGGTGGCACGGCTCCGCAGACGAAGATCTATATCGTCCTTCATTCCATGACAGTGGAAACCCTGGTCGAACTGTATCGCTGTCTTACAGCCATGGAGCGCAGGCAGATGCATGAAATCTATACGCGAAAGCAGACGGTGGTCCGAAGCGACATACTGGCCGTTCGCAATGAATTCATGCAAACCCTGGCGCAGTCTCCCGGCACGTCATCGTAGCAGCCGGCTGCCCAGTCGATCCAGCTCTTCGAGACGCAGGCCTCCGGGCTGTTCCAGACCTGCAAGAACGGGTAGTTCGGTAACACCATCCCCGAGTCTCTTCATGACGTTTTCGCGAATCGTTCTGGCCGATTGCAGATACTGAACAAAAAGAGCGTCGAAATCCGGGGCCGGAATCTCAGTTGTTGCAAAGAGGGCCCGGACCTCTTCGTCTGCAAAGAACTGTGCCGGTATGCTTCGATTGAGAACGATACGCGAATCCTTCATATCGTTCTCTGCCAGAATTCGCGCAAGCTCGGAGGCCACGGAAACGGCATCGTCGCGCGGCGAGCAGACCAGAACAACCTGTGTGGACGGATCCTTGATCCAGTGTCGGGCCTCTTCGAGGCGCTCCACCATACGAAACATGACGCGGTCCATCATGAGTAATAGCTCACCGAGAGACAGCAATATGTTCTCTCCACCTGCCCGACCCAGGGCCTGAAGAATGCCTTTTGCTCCACCGCGAAAGATGCGCTGCATGAAGCCAGCCTCATCCCCACCGGCAAACCACTTCAACCATTCCAGGATTTTGCTGTCGAAGAAGGCAAGAAGCCTTTCGGGGCGTATCAGGAAATCCACTGCATGCAGGCCCGGGGCCGTGTCGATAATCAGGTATTCTGTGTCCGGAAACTGCTCAAGCCATTCGGCCATCCGTATGGGGGCCAGTGTCTCTGTGGCTGAGGCAATCTTCTCGGCCACTGTTTGAAACAGGGGATGATCAAAAAGCTGTTGTTCATGATCACCGTCCAGTCCTTCGTCGCGAATCCAGCGTCGCAGGCTGTCGGGCAGCGATAAAACGGCAGCACGCAGTTCGCCGTTGTTCGTTTCGCTTTTCCAGAAGATCTTACCCGATTCATCGAGGTGGTCTGCACCGAGTGCCGTTTTCAGACGCCTGGCCGGATCGATGGAAAGAAGACCCACGCGACGGCCTTGAAAGGCCAGATGGATGGCAAGGGATGCAGACAGAGTGGTCTTACCAACACCTCCCGCTCCAAGAAAGATATGAAGACGGGGCCGGCTCGCGGATTCCTGAGTTGGTTCGTTCACGGACGTTCTCATGGGCTCTCCAGGGCAAAGGTTCTGGAGAGCTCCTGGATTCGGCTAAAGGATGATTCTTCTGGAGCGGCAATCATGCGATCCGCCATCGACAGAACGGGTACTGATACGCTCTGTCGCAGGCGTCTTTCGTACTCCAGCCGGTGGGCCAGGTCGCCCTGCAGGGCTTCGATCGTGATGCGGCTTTCTGCATTCTGCAAAGAGTCGATGCGCTGCCTTAGATGCGGCGACAGGGTGGAGTCTGTATGCATGCCGTTCTGCAACAGCGGAGCAAGGCTTTTGTTTACCAGTACGAACAGGGGAAGGCGCCCCAGGTCTCTTTCAAGCACAGGCAGCATCTCCAGGGTCTCCTCTACGGGCAGCTCTTCAGGGAGCGTGACGACGGCTGTTCCCACCTTTGCCGGGTCTTCCAGCATCTGTGCCACCCTGGCCGTTTCAGAGACCAGAGGGCCGCTCAGCTTGAACCGTGAGATCGTCGCTGCCACACCAAACAGTGCGGAACCATGGCCCGTAGCAGGAGAATCGATGATGATACGATCAAAGGCATAACCCCGTTCTTCCTGTGCCAGTTCAAGCAGCCAGAAGAGTCGTCCCAGAAAGAAAAGCTCTTCCAGGCCTGGCGCTGCATGGATCAATTTCTGCACCTGCTGGTTTTCCAGGACGAACTTATGAAAGAAGCCCATCTTCAGGTGTTCTACAAAATACTCTCTCATGGCCTCGTCGCCATTGTAGTTCATGACGCTCAGACCGGGTAGGAGCTGACGGTGTTTGTGGCCACAGGGCTCGGCTGCAAAGAGAGGCGAGATCATGTCTCCGAGCGACCACTGCACAAGAAGGACGTTTTCGCCGCAGCGCACGGCGCGATCGTAGCCAAGCGCAGCCGCCGCCGTCGTACGACCCACTCCGCCTTTGCCGAGCAAAAAAAGAACAGGAGGTATGGAAAACCGATCGCTCATGGGTGATCGATCGAAGGAGGCCTTCGATCAGTACAGGTCCACAGATTTAAAGCTGCTGGTCTCGCCAAGCCTTCTGCGACTGATCTTCTCTTTTGTTGTCAGCCCTTCAAGGATGAACTCGATTCCGGCGGCGCTGAGCTGTGGATCCTGATCCCACTGCCTGTCTCGTAGCAGGTCAAAGCAGCCTGGAAGAAGCTTGAGCAGCTCCCTGTAGCTCTCTGTGGGCATGGTATCGGCAATCTCTATGCGTTCAGCCTGATACACCTGTTTGGTTATCTCATCGAATTGCTTTGCATACTTTTCATCGGGGAAGTACTCTTCGAAGACCTCTTTGATGGCCAGGTCGATCAGCTTCATGACGACCTGATACTCCGTTACGGCCTCGTCCCGGTAGGGATCCAGCTCGATCTTGCCGGAACTTGAGGCAAAGAGGGTACCAAGATCGGTCAGGCGAACCAGGCCCCGTTCTTCGCCTGCCAGGAGGGCACGCCGACGGGCCGAGGCCATGGCCGTTTCGTAGTTTGCCACGGACAGGCGGGCCGAAACACCGGACTTCTGGTTTACAAGGGGATGTCTTCTGGCCTGGATCGTAATCTCTTCGATGATCTGTTCTACAAAATCCGGCATCAGGACCTCGGGATAGTCCGTAAAATGCCGCACTTCCTGGCGGGTGATCGTCAATCCGGTGGCCCTGGTCTTTGGATAGTGGGTACGGATCTCTGCTCCGATACGGTCCTTTAGCTGTGTGATGATCTTTCCCGACCGTGTATACTCTGCCGGATTTGCCGTAAAACAGACAAAGACGTCCAGGGGCAATCGCAGGGGAAGGCCCCGGATCTGAATGTCTTCTTCTTCGAGTATGTTGAACATGGCCACCTGTACCAGATAATCCAGGTCAGGGAGCTCGTTAATGGCAAAGATGCCGTGGTTCATACGCGGCAGCAGGCCGTAGTGCAGGGCATCCTCAGAGCCCATCGAATGGCCTTCAATGATCCTTGAGGGATCCAGGTCGCCGATGATGTCGGCAATGCGTGATCCGGGCGCCAGACGTTCTCCGTATCGCTCTTCACGGGACAGCCAGCGAATGGGCGTATCGTCGCCGTGGTTTGCCAGGATGGAACGGGCACGGGCCGTTACAGGCTTGAAAGGGCTTTCCGGAATCTCTGTTCCCGCAATGACCGGGAAGGCCGGATCGAGCAGGTCGGCAAGATGCCGCATGAGGCGGGACTTTGCCTGGCCTTTTTCGCCAAGAAGGGCTATGTTATGGCCGGCCAGTATGGCATGATAGAGCTGTGGAAGAACGGTGTCTTCGTAGCCATGTATGGCAGGGAAGACATTCTTTTTCTTGCGAAGCCCTTCTGCCAGGTTTTCGGCCAGTTCTTTACGAATAGGGCGGTAGACGTAACCGGCTTCTTTCAGTTCGCCGAACGTATGAATATGTGCTGGATCCATCTACAGACAGTGAAGCAAAAAGGCGGCCATCTGGAAAGTGCGTTTTTATGAAAGCCATCATCGGATTCCAGGATCATAGAGAATCCGGGCTGCATGATAGTGCAGATAGTTCTCGTAGGTCTTGCGTACATAGTTCCGGCTTTCCTGAACCGGCAGAACTTCGAGAAAGTAGTTGAAGTCTCCCCGGTAGTACTTCCTCTTCCATTTGCCTTTGTTTCCCGGGCCGCCGTTATAGGAAATCGAAGCCCAGCGAAAATCGCCGTTGTTGGAACGCATCAGGTCTGAGAAGAACTTCGTGCCGAACCGGATCGATGTTTCGGGGTCCGTCAGGTCGTAATCCTTTACGCCAAGCTTACCGGCAAGCCAGGCCCCCGTTCTGGGCATAATCTGCATCAGGCCGAGAGCGCCGGATCGGCTTTCTGCAACCTCACGGAACATGCTTTCCTGCCGCATCAGCCCGTAGATCATATCTTCATGCATGCCGTAGGCGCGTGCATACCGCTGAACGATCTTGCGATACGGCCGTGGATAGAGCGCCTCCAGAAGGCGTGGCGGAAGCACAAAGGGGTCTTCTGGAATGTTCAATCGGCGGAGCAACGAACGCAGGTAATAGACCTCTACGAAGAGGTTTCGACTCTGGATGCCGGCAGAAACGAGGTGTTTCAGGTATTCCACATCGGGAAGGTCTCCGTACTGCTCCCGAAAACAGGCAAAGCCGAGGGAAAACTCACCAAGAGACAGGACCTCCACAACGTCTCTGTCAACGGGCTTTCCATCGAGATAGAGCTCTTTCATCAACCGGATGGCATCCTGGTTGTAGAAGCCATAGAGATTCTTGCGCGCAAGAAAGCGAAGCGCCTCGTCGTTGCCACCATGCCTGGAAAGCCATCGGTAATAGTCGTTCAGGTTTGCAACGCCTGTCCAGTCGGAACGGTAATTGCCTCCTTTCCTGCGCTCCCAGAAGGCAACGGAGTAGTAGGAGCCAGGAGCAAAACGGTAGAAGTTATCGGCCAGCTCTTTTGCCCGTCCTGGATAGTGCTTCTGGTAGTAGCGCCACAGCCAGTAGATGAATCGTCCGCTTCCGGGCTGTTTGGGCAGCCTGGTGGCCGCCGTCTCCCAGTAGCGTTGGTCGGCCCACTGGATCTTTTCGGGATGATCGCCGATCAGGAAGTTGATCAGCTGGTCATGTATGCGGATGTCAGAATGGTGAACAGCAAGGTACTCCAGAAGCTCATTAAAGTAAACCTCGCGATTGCCATCTTTCAAAAGGCCGATATAGGCCTTCCACAGCCCGCTGTTGTACAGTCTTGCATGGGCAAACTGATTTAACAGGGCAAGCGCTGTAGAACGCTGTCTTTTCTTGAGGAGTGCATCCACCCACACTTTCAGCACATCTGTTTCGCGCGACAGATAGGTATAGCCTCTTGCGGCCAGGGTTCGCAGATGGGCCGCCTGGTTGGATTCGATCAGATACATGCCATCCTGCCTGATCGTGTCAGCGGAAGTCGTCCTGATCAGGCTTGCAGGCGAAATGCCCATTTGCTCCGGCCGCATCTGGCCGTAGAAGTGCACAGCGGCACGTCGCTGCCATTCCGAGAGGCCTGGCGTTGCCGGATAATCGGGCGCAACAGAGGTCAGGTCCCTGTATATGGCGCGCAGCAGCCAGGAGGCATTGGTATCGGAGGCAGCCTTGAGATAGGCATCGATGGCATCAGCTTTACGGCCCAGGGCTGCATAGATCTTTCCTCTTGCATGATAGGCAGAGCCCCCGGTAATCCTGTCGTTTTGCTTTATAAAAGCCAGAGCTCGGTCGAACTGGCGCAGATTATACAGAGAGAGCACGGCATCGGCAAAGAGCCTTCGCGTCACCGGATTGTCGCGTGAAAGATCGGCCTGCAGTAGAATGCCTGCACGCAGCCTTGTATTGCCCAGTTTTTCTGCCAGCTCACCGGCCCGGCGCAGGGCCAGGTTGCTGAGCATTCCGCGTCCTGTTGCCCGTCCCGCTTCCACGCACGTTGTGAGGTCCTTTCCACAGAAAAGGCCCGCCGCGCGCAGGTATTCGGTTATCACCGTTTTCGTCTGTTCGGGGTCAGCATGCCGACGCAGCCGCTTTTCTTCTTCGATGGCCCTGGCCAGGGCATAGCGCTGTGCAGGGTCGACCGGCCGACGATTGCGAAAATGGCTGATAATGGTGGACCAGCGACCGGAACGAATCAGATCGTAGATCTCTGCGTTCAGTGGATGCGCAGAAATGGAGGAGCTGACAAGGACCGGTCCCAGTAAAAAAGACAGAAGAAACAGTTTCAAGGAAAGAGGGGAAGAAATCATTGCAGGGTCCGTGGAAATAGGATTGCTTTTTGTGAAATTCTGCCTCACCTGGTTCTCCGATGACAGCCCTTCCAGCCGTTCTCAATTCGTTTGCAGATCAACTTGCCCCTTTCGTGCGACAGGACGATCTGTATGGCAACATTCTGCTCCCTTCTGTGATCGGCAACCAGAAAGGCTGTTTGCGCGCGATCATCAACCGACGTCCGTTTTTTCTCTACCGGGGCTGGGCCCTGTCCACTCCGGAATCGCTGGCCTACCTGAAGCGTAAAGAAAGAGAGATTCTAAAGCCCCTTGCCCGGGCCGTCCTTGACGAAGGGATCGATCGCCTTGAATCCTGTGTGTCCAGCCTGTCCGGCTCTTCCGTTACGCTTTCTTCTACAGTAGAGGCCATCTTTCGTTATCTGGTTGTTTCTATGCAGGATGAAGAGGCCCTTCGTCTTGCGGTAATGTACGGAGATCGTGCCGGGCTGTTCCTGCGGCGTTCGGCGGTGCTGCTCTGTATTGTGGATCCCACGCTTCGCGAGCAGAGGGTGGGGCAGATGGTGGATCAATGGATGACGTCTTTTGATCGACACGTATTGCTGGACTTCATGGCCCTTGCAGGTGAGGGCCGACCGGAGCAGCTCCGCTTGCCAGGAGAGACTGCAGCGGATGCCCGCCTCTTTTATTCACTCTATGAATCGCATTTCGATGTAAGCGTGCTTGATGAGATGCTTGACTCCTGGGCTCCCCTGGAGATTGCCCTGGAACGACGCTCTGTGCAGAGCCGACTTCTTTACGTATTCGAAGCCCTTTTAAGCAGTGGCCGGCTCTTTGCCGCCTTCCGTCTGTACCTGCGTTTACAGAATAGCGGATCCGATCATCGAATCGTAGCAACACTGAAAGAAGAGTGTCTGCGAGTGGCAATGCTTAACGAACGAATCGACCTGTACAGGCGACTGGCCAAACATGATGAAGAAGAGGACAGGCACCGCCTGCACTACTTTTACATGCTCTATGGACCGGAGCGAGCGCGTTCTTTGGTGTATCTGCTGGCAGGCGAAAACGGCGATGGTTCCTGGGAGGATGAAGTAGATCCTGCTGCCTCACGGCTGTATGCGGCCTTTGAAGAGTTTCTATTGCTGGAGGCCTGTGCAGAGGAATTGCGTTCCTTTCGCCGGTACATTGCCACCTTTGCCGGCGATGACTATCGACTGCGTGCTTTGCTTGGACGCCTGTATCAGGAATCCGAGCCAGAAACGGCCCTGTATCATTATGATGCCTCTACCCATCCGTCCCTGCGCCGCTTTCTGGCGATGCGTCTTGCCGAAACCATCGGGCACCGACCGCAAAAAAGGGATCTGCGTTTGAGAAAAATGCTGGAAGCTGCCGTGGTAGACAGAGATCGTGTGTCTGGAGACCTGCATGAGCGCTGATGAAATCGAAAAGTTGATAAAATTCCTCAGGCAGATGGAAATCATTGTTCGAACCTCCACCAATGCCGCCCAGGTGGAGCGGGTAAAAAAGGACATTGCCCGGTACCGCGCACGGTTAAAGGAGCTTGTTCCTGATTACCGGCCTGAGAAAGAAACCGTGGACCAGCTGGCTCGCAGGTTGACGGGCAGCCCGGCAGAGACAACGGCCCAGAAGCCGGTGGCTGTAACCGAGGCCGGTGTTCCCGTAGAGATTGCTGATCGCATTCCCGAAGAGCGTGCTTCTCCTCATTGCACCGATCCCGATGTAAATTTTGTGGCCTCTGTTGTTAAGGTCATTCTTCGAGAATACTGGCCGGCCATAACAGAGCAGCATGTGCGCATGGATTTTACCTCCGGCCAGGAACGTCAGGCGCTCCGGTTCAAGCTGGATAACCTGGTTCGCTCGCTTAAGACGCTGACAGAAACGATCGAAGAGTATGCCACCGCCGAGAAAACGGATTTCCGTGAGCAGCTTTTTAAGATGAAGAACAAGCAAAGCCGGCTTTTTCTTTTTGAAGGCAATGAGCTGTTCCGGGATTTTAAGGTCTTTCTTGGCAAGCAGATCGAAGAGATGCAACGCGGAGGCTCTGCCATCAAGAATCCGGACGAGCGGATTCGTTTTGACCGCAGCTATGAAGATGCAACATGGCTTGAGAATCTCACCGTAGGCGAGGCGGTGGTGGAATTCTATAACCTCGTTGATTACGCCATCAAAAAGGTAAACCTTCCCACACTGAAGCAGGGAAATTAACGTCCCCGTATGCGTCGGTTTCTTTTGCTGCCGCTGCTCTTGTTCCTCTGGCCATTCGCTGTGGTGGCCGCAGCCCCGGCCTTTATCAGCGATCTGGCAGCCGGGCAGGAGTTAACCGTCGTTGTGTATGGAACAAGCCTGACCGAACGTGGCACCTGGCCCGTACTGATGCAACGAGCCCTGCATCGCCGTTATCAGGGAAGGCTCCGTTTGGTGAACAGTGCCATGTCCGGTCAGACCTCACAGTGGGGCGTTTTGCATCTACAGGAACGTGTGCTGCGTCATCGTCCCGATGTTGCATTTGTGGAGTTTGCCATTAACGATGCACATGAGCGGTTTGGAATCGATGTGGATGAAATGCAGCAGAATTACCGCTACATGATTGAACGCATAAGAAAAGAGCTGCCGGACTGCGAGATTATACTGATGACGATGAGTGATGCTGCAGGGCAGGCGGAGCAGAACAGGCAGTTCCGTCTGCACGAATACTATCAGGCCGTAAGAGATCTGGCAGAAGACTATAACCTGTTTCTGATCGATCTTTATCCTCACTGGCAGAGGTTACGGGCTCGGAATGAACCGCTTCATCGTCGTTATATGCCGGATGGCTTACATCCTACCGAAGAAGCAACCAGGCGTTTTATTCTGCCCTTGCTCATGAAAGAGCTTACAGGCGAATGAAGCCCGCCAGGCGGCACTTTTTTCCCGGTATCCAGGGGCTTCGCGCTGTGGCCGTGTTGCTTGTTCTGTTTTACCATGTATGGCCTGAATCCGTATCCGGTGGTTTTATAGGCGTCGATGTTTTCTTTGTGCTTTCCGGGTATCTGATGACAGGCCTGCTGATACGCGAGGCTGCTACGGGTCGAATGGACCTGCTTGCTTTCTGGGCCAGACGAATTCGGCGCCTTCTACCCGCTGCCACTGCCGTGCTGCTCGTATGCCTGATCCTGTCCTGGACGCTGCTTCCTGAAACGAAGCGCACACAGGTTGCAGACGATGTTGTTTGGGCCTCGCTGTATATTGTAAACTGGCGCTATGCCTTGCTGTCCACGGATTACGGCCAGCGCGGAGAGGGGCCGTCGCCCGTGCAGCATTACTGGTCTTTAAGTATTGAAGAGCAGTTCTACATTGTCTGGCCTGTTATGGCAGCGCTGATAGCTCGTTTTGTATCACCGATCAGGCAGAGAAGGGCCTGTGCTCTGTTAACCGCTGGCTTCTGTCTTGCCTCGTTTTTCTATTCCGTGCATTTTACCGCGACGGGCAGTGCTGCTGCCTATTTTTCCAGCGGCACACGTATATGGGAGATTGCTGCAGGCGCCTTCTTTGCCTCGCTCCGTATACGGTTAGGGGCAGAAAGACTGGCAGGAATACTGAACTGGGTCGGCCTTCTATTGATCGTTGCCTCGGGCCTGCTGCTTACAACGTCCATGCCCTTTCCGGGATGGCTTGCACTGTTTCCTGTTTCGGGAACCGTCCTCATGCTTCTTTCTGATCGGGCTCCGCGATGGTCGCCTCTGTATATCCTGAAATGGAAGCCCCTGCAGTACGTCGGTGATATATCGTATTCAGTGTACCTGTGGCACTGGCCTGTCGTCCTTTTTCTTCCCGATCTGGCTGGCGATGCTTCCGTTCTTGCCGATGGGCCTGCTCTTGTCCTGCTCTCTTTGCTGGCCGGTATGATCAGCAAGACGTTGATCGAAGACCCCTTTCGCAGCGGTCGGTTCTCTTTGCTGTTAAGCCGCTGGTATGCCGTGGCCCTGGGAGCCGTTCTTGTGATGATCAGCGCTGGATCAGCCCTCGGGCTGAAGCACGAACAGCAGGAAAAAGAGCATCTTGCCCGAATCGAGGCCCTGCGCCTCGTTTCCGATAAGGATTATCCAGGAGCAGCAGCCCTTGATCCCGAGAACCCTGCGGTGATTCGCTCCGGTTTACCGGTAAGGCCTGATCCACTGCTTGCAAAGAAGGACAGGCCCGTTCTTTATACCGATGGCTGCGACGCGAAGCAGACACACAGGGCCGTTGCCTGCCACTACGGCAATGCAGGAATGACAGGGACGCTGGTACTGCTCGGCGATTCGCATGGCGCCCAATATCTGCCAGCCTTGCGCGCGATTGCTGAACGGAAGGGCTGGAGGATCGTTGTGTACCAGAAATCTGCCTGTATGGTCAGCGATTCCGTTGTTCGCTTTCGTTCGACGGGCAGGATACGGGAGGATTGTGAAGGCTGGAAGAGGGAGGCCCTGAAGGCCGTCCTTCGCATGAAGCCGGATCTTGTGATCACTTCTACGGCCCTGCCAGACATTTATAACGAGTACTACAGGCTTGCACCGACCGAAGAACTGGTGCAGGGCTATCGCTCCCTGTGGCAAAGCCTTACGGCGGCAGGCATTCCTGTGCTCGTGATCCGGGACAATCCCAGGCCAGAGATTGACATCCCCTCCTGTGTGGTCCTGAACCGATCCGCTTTGCAGCGGTGCAGTCTTTCAAAAGAGCAGGTGCTGGATCGACATGAGGACCCGCTGGTGCAGGCCTCCGATTTGCCGATGGTATCCTTGCTTGATCTAACGCCCTTTCTCTGTAACGAAACGGAATGCCCTGCTGTCATCGGCAATGTGCTCGTATACAGGGACGGCGACCATCTGACTGCAACCTTTGTGCGCTCTCTGGCTCCCTATATCGAGAAGAAGATCGATTCCCTGTCTGGCGAACAGGGCAGGCCAGGTCTTCTTGAATGGCCCTAACGTTCGATCTGACTCACGTCGCGAACACCACCTCTTGCCGCTGAGGTTGCCATGGCGGCGTAGGCACGCAGGGCTGGCGAAACTACCCGATCCCGTTGAACCGGCTTGAAGGCAGCAGATCCTTTTGCCCGCATGGCCTCTCGTCGCCGATCCAGCTCGTCATCGCTTATGGCAATCCGTATGCTGCGGTTGGGGATGTCGATTTCGATTGTGTCTCCTTCTTCAACAAGGGCAATGTTTCCGCCTTCAGCGGCCTCGGGAGAGACGTGGCCGATGGACAGGCCCGATGTTCCGCCGGAAAAGCGTCCGTCGGTGATCAGGGCGCAGACCTTACCGAGGCCCTTCGATTTCAGATAGGAGGTAGGATACAGCATCTCTTGCATACCCGGGCCGCCTTTGGGGCCTTCGTAGCGAATGATCACAACATCGCCGGCCTTTACGCGGTCGTTCAGGATGCCTTCTACGGCCGCTTCCTGGGATTCGAAGATGCGTGCCGGTCCGGAAAACGTAAGGATGGATTCATCGACCCCTGCCGTTTTTACCACACAGCCATCGGCGGCCAGGTTTCCGTAGAGGACGGCAAGCCCTCCGTCCCTGGAGTAGGCATGGTCCAGGTCGCGTATACAGCCATCTGCCCGGTCCAGGTCCAGCTCCCAGCGTTTTTCCTGCGAAAAGGGCTGTTGCGTCGGGACGTTGCCAGGAGCGGCGGAGAAGCGCTTCTTTGCCGCCTCGGTGACCGTGCTTGAGCGTACGTCGTATTTCTGAAGGGCATCCTGCAGAGATGGACTGTGAACCGTCGGCACCGAGGTATTCAATAGCTTTGCCCGGTTCAGCTCGCCCAGGATGGCCATCACACCGCCTGCACGATGCACATCTTCCATATGAAAACGCTGTGTGGAAGGTGCAACCTTGCACAGGTGGGGGACCTTGCGCGAAAGGCGATCGATATCCTTCATTGTAAAATCGACGCCGGCCTCCTGTGCTACGGCAAGCAGGTGCAGGATGGTATTGGTGGAACCGCCCATGGCAATATCCAGGCTCATGGCATTCTCAAAGGCAGCAAAGCTTGCAATGGATCGCGGCAGAACGGAGTCATCGCCCTTTTCGTAATAGCGCCGGGCCAGTTCCACAATCAGCCGGCCGGCCTCAAGAAAGAGTTCTTTGCGATCTGCATGCGTGGCCAGAAGAGATCCATTGCCCGGCAGGGAAAGTCCAAGGGCCTCTGTCAGGCAGTTCATGGAGTTGGCCGTGAACATCCCCGAACAGGAGCCACAGGTGGGACAGGCCGAGCGTTCCATCTGCTGCACGGCCTCATCGGACTCATCGGGATTGCCGGCAGCAATCATGGCATCGATCAGATCGAGGTGTCGTTCCTCGCCATTCATCATGGCCTTGCCTGATTCCATGGGCCCGCCCGATACAAAGACGGTGGGAATATTCAGGCGCATGGCAGCAAGCAGCATGCCCGGGGTAATCTTGTCACAGTTGGAGATGCAGATCAGGGCATCGGCCGTGTGGGCATTGACCATGAATTCAACGGAATCGGCGATCAATTCTCTGGAGGGCAGGGAGTAAAGCATTCCGCCATGACCCATGGCAATGCCATCGTCGATGGCAATGGTGTTAAACTCCTTTGCCACCCCTCCGGCCTTTTCGATTTCTCGGGCTACAAGCTGCCCCATATCCTTCAGATGCACATGGCCTGGAACAAATTGGGTAAAAGAGTTGGCGATGGCAATGATGGGCTTGTTGAAATCGTCGTCCTTCATGCCTGTGGCGCGCCACAGGGCTCGGGCGCCGGCCATATTTCGGCCTCGTGTGGTGGTCCAGGAGCGATAGTCTGGCATGGAATCCTCTCTAAATTAAGACGTGGGGCAGAGAGCCCTACTGGAAACAAATTGACGGAGGCCTTATCGGGCAAGCGGGAAATAGATTGCAGTTCGCTCTGGCTGTGGAAAGTTGGGCCAAATCCCGCTCTGGACCGGATCAATGGCAATTGTAAAAACAGCATCGGATGTAACGAATTCTACGATTGGAGAAAACTCATACTTCAGTGGACGTTTTTTCATCAACGGTGGTCTTCGTATTGATGGAAAATTCGAAGGAAAATCCCTGCAGGCAGAAACCCTGTACATCGGTGCGTCCGGAAGAGTGAAGACCAATATTACCGCCAACTCCGTTGTTGTGGAAGGCGTCATCATTGGCAATATTACGGCCCGTAACCGGGTCCTTCTGCTCCCTACGGCTCGCATCCTGGGCGATATCTCCACGCCCGAGCTCGTGATTCAAAACGGAGTAATCCTTGAAGGCCGCTGCATGATCTCAAACGACCTGAAGCATTCGGCCCGGGATTATATCAATGCCGAGTACAACCGTGACAACCTCTCCGTGGACCGACTCTTCGGCAAAGAAAAGGCTTCCTGATATCGTCCTGATCTCTGGAGGCGATCCCTCCGGCATCGGGCCGGAGGTCATTCGTAAGTCTCTCTTTGATCTGCCAGCATCGATCCCATCGATTCTGTATCTCTACAATGCAGGTCATGCCGATGACCGCGATGTGGAGTATTCCAGGCTAAAGGAGGCCCTGGGCAGTCGCCTGCGCCGGGCACAGGGCTCTGTGGCGGATCTTTTGCAGCTGGTCGCTTCGCTGCGGGGCGCTTCGGATGGCCTCGTATATCTGTTCCCCGTGTTAAAAGAAGGCGAATCCGTCTGTCAGGCTGGAAAACCCGACGAGCATTCGGGGGATCTTTCGTTTCGTGCCCTGGAGCTTGCCTGTTCTGTGCTTCAGGCTGCAGGCCAGGCCAGCCTTGTAACCGCCCCTCTTTCGAAGGAATGGGTCATACGAAGTGGTCAGAGGGATTTTTCAGGGCATACCGGCTATCTTGCCCGTCGGTTTCAGAGAAGGGTGTTGATGCTCATGCATGGACGGCAGTTCAGCGTCATCCCCCTGACGGAGCATGTGGCCCTGGCCGACGTACCGGACCATCTGCGTTCTGTACTGGCCAGGCCGGAATTGCCGGGGCTGCTTGCCGATCTCTGTCATCGGACGGCCTTTGCCGGTAGAGAAAGTGCCCTCTGTGGATTGAATCCGCATTGCGGAGAAGGCGGCCTGATCGGTAACGAAGAACAGGAGATCCTGCTTCCTTTTATTGAGCGGGTTCGCGAGGCAGGCATCTCGATAAAAGGCCCCCTTCCGGCCGATACTCTATTTATGGAGCCGATACGCAGGCAGTTTCGTTTGATCCTTTCCTGTTATCATGATCAGGGACTGATCCCCTTTAAGGCCCTTGAGGGGAATCAGGGCATTAACGTTACCATCGGACTGCCCTTTCTGCGTACAAGCCCGGACCATGGAACGGCCTACGGCATTGCCGGCCAGGAAGAGGCCGATCCGACCAGTATGAAACGGGCCCTCGAAGCGGCCATGTCATTGGAGCTGAGCCATTGATACCGGACATCCTGCAGTTTCCGCTGGCCCTCGTATGGGGGATCGGACTTTTGCTCGTCCTCTTTCGGCGCGGGGCTGGCATTCCCTGGAAGCTGGCAGCCCTTCTGCTGTTCGTCTTTTACGTCGTATGGTTTCGCGAGCTCATTCTGCAGGGCAAAGAGGATTTCCAGCTGCAGTTTGGTACCTCCATCCTCTTGCTTCTGTCCACACTGTGGCAGGAGATCGGTCGCACGTTGATGCTGCTCTGGCCGGTGCTGCTTTTCATGATCTTCTTTCTGGCCTCGGATCGCAGCGCTTCCTATCTGTTGCGGCTGTTTGTGATCCTGACCCTGTTTTACTGGCTGTTCTACTTTCTTTTTCTTTCATTGCCAGAAGACTGGTACAGACCATATGTTGAAATGTTGCCGCAAAGGCTTGAGATGCCAGCACTGCCGGTGATTGAAAACCTCGACACAGATCTTGAGTAAGCCCGGCCCTCATTTTCTGCCCGAAAGCAAGCTCTCGATGCAAAAACACTTGTAAAGGCCGCTGCATTCAGCATTAGGGGATCTATGAAAATGGAAGGCCTGTACACCGCACTGATTACTCCTTTTACGGCCGATGGATCGAAGATTGACTATGAGGCCTTTGGTAAACTCATCGAAAGGCAGATTGCTGCCGGAGTTACCGGTGTTGTTCCCTGTGGAACGACGGGTGAATCACCAACACTGAGCCATGAAGAGCATGCAGAACTGATTGAGCAGACGGTAAAGCTTGTCAAAGGTCGTGTGCAGGTCATTGCCGGTACGGGTTCGAACTCAACCAGCGAAGCCATCGAGCTTACAGAGCAGGCCTGCAAGGCCGGTGTGGATGCCGTCATGCTGGTCAATCCCTACTATAACAAGCCTTCGCAGGAAGGACTGTATCGCCATTTTAAAACGATCGCAGAGCACAGTGCAAAGCCCGTTGTGCTCTATAACATACGAGGGCGGACGGCAGTGAATGTGGAGCCTGAAACCTTCGTACGTCTGGCCGAGGTTCCGAATATCGTTTCTGTAAAAGAGGCCTCCGGTGATCTGAACCAGATGGCACGCATCATTGGACTGACAGGCGGACGTCTGGCCCTTCTGTCGGGGGATGACAACCTGACGCCGGCCGTTATGGGCATTGGAGGCAAAGGCGTCATTTCGGTGGCATCGAATCTGTATCCGAAAAAGCTTTCGCGAATGGTACAGAAGTATCTGGCCGGAGACTTTGCCGGAGGCAATGCCATCTACTACGAGATGCTTGAATTCATGAATGCCATGTTCTGGGAAACCAATCCCGTTCCGGTAAAGACGGCTGCCTCGATGCTTGGCTACTGCAGCCCGGCCATGCGTCTTCCACTGGTAGAGATGCCTGCGGATAAGGCGGCCCGACTGAAAAGCCTTCTCGAGCAAACAGGAGAGGATGCATGATTCGCGTCTGTGTTTCCGGTTCTGCAGGTCGGATGGGCCGTACCATCCTTTCTCTTCTTAAAGAAGAGGGCGTAGCTCTCGGTTCTGCCCTGGAGCATGAAGGGCATGCCTTGCTTGGCACGGATGCCGGTACGGTTGCAGGTACGGAGCCCATGGGCCTTGCATTGAGCGACGATGCAGCTGCTGCCGTGCAGTCTGCCGATGTGGTGATCGATTTCAGCGCACCGTCCAATACGATGCGGCTGCTTGATCTCTGCCTTGCCTCGAAGAAGGGTATTGTCATCGGCACAACGGGACTCTCTGAAGAGCAGAAGGCCCGAATCAACGAAGCGGCAGCAACGATTCCGGTTCTGTTTTCGCCCAACATGGCCGTCGGAGTGAATGCCCTTTTTGCTCTGGTGGAACAGGCCGCGAAGATGATGCGGGAAGGCTTTGACGTCGAGGTTTCAGAAATCCACCACCATTTCAAAAAGGATGCACCATCGGGCACGGCAGTGCGTTTGAAAGACATCGTGCGCGATGTAAGAGGCGCATCAGAGTCGCAGGTTGTGTATGGTCGCGAAGGGATCGTTGGAGAGCGACCGGACGGCGAAATCGGTGTGCATGCCCTGCGCGGAGGTGATGTTGTCGGGGAGCATACGGTGTACTTCTTTGCCGATGGAGAGCGTATTGAGTTAACACATCGAGCCACCTCACGTTCGATCTTTGCTCGCGGGGCTTTGCGGGCGGCGAAGTTTCTTGCAGGCAAGCCTGCGGGCTCGTATACCATGATGGATGTACTTCGTTAATGCTTTCAGATGTGTGGAAAATGGAAGGTCTCTTCCCTGCAATGGCACCCTTTACCAAGGTTGTCGATATATTGCTGGTTGCCTACGTTTTCTATCGCATCTACATCCTGCTTTCGCGTACGCGGGCAATCCAGCTCTTGATCGGCTTTGCGCTGATCATTGCAGTCGATATTCTGTCGCGTAAATTTAACCTGGAAACCCTTTCGTGGATTATCACCAACGTTTCTACGTATCTGGTTTTCGGTATTATCGTACTTTTGCAGCCCGAGTTACGCCGTCTGATCAGCGATATCGGGAAGATGCCTCTTTTTCAGTGGGTGAATCCACCGAAGGCCTATTATATCGATGAGATCGTCATTGCCGTTCAGAATATGGCGCACGACCGGGTGGGTTCGTTGATCTGCATTCTAAAAGAGATCAAGCCACAGCAGATCATAGATTCGGCTGTTCGTCTTGATGCCAATATTACGCATGAATTGCTCGAAACGATCTTTTTCAAAGACAGCCCCTTGCATGACGGAGCTGTCATTATTGAATCGAATCGAATCCTTGCAGCCTCATGCTATCTGCCATTATCGGGTGCGCGTGATCTGAAGAAAACCATGGGAGCACGCCATCGAGCAGGGATGGGATTTTCAGAAGAAAGCGATGCTGTAATCATTCTGACATCCGAAGAAACGGGAAAGATCTCGATCATGTACAATGGCAGGATGATATCACCGGTAAAGACAAAGGACCTTAAAGCGACGATTCAGGCATGTCTGGAGGACCGCTCTGGCGGCCGCAGGCCTTCCGGACAGGGTGGCGAATGATGGATGTGCTGGTGCAGAGATTGGGCCTCCTGAAAGAGGTGATGCTTGAAAACTGGAAGGCCAAGCTTGGGTCTTTGATCGTTGCTATCATCTTCTTCTATTACGTTCAGTATACGCGAAACGTAACGCGTGTCGTTCACGTGAAGGTTGAGCCGCCTTCTTTTCCGGAACACCTGGTTCTGAACTCCCGCATTCCGTCTTTTGTGAAAGTGGAGTTCTTTGGTCCCCAGGAGGTTATGGACTTCAATCCGGCCAATTTCAAGATTCTGTTGTTTAACCCGGGGCCTGGACCAGGAGAGAACCGCTATCGCCTCGATCTGCTGCCGCGTCCTCCAGAAGGCATTGAAGCAAGGTTTGATGAAGATCTGACGATCACGCTCGATCGACTTGTAGAACGCGAATTGCCACTGGTGGGTGATTTTAAGCTATCTTCCGGAAGTAATGTGCGCATCGGTGTTATAAGCATGCAACCGCGTACGATTCGCGTAAGCGGACCTGCCAGTGTGCTTGATGGCATGGACCGGGTGAACATGAATCCGCTGCGAATTCATCCAGGCGGTCCCGAGTATGTTTCGCGTGTCCTTGTCAGTACACTGCCGGAGTTTGTAAGACTTGCCGACGATCAGCCGTACGAAATCGACGTGCGTATTAGATTGCTCGATGACAGTGTAGACGAAAAGACAGAAGGCATCTACGTGAAAGAGTTACCGGTTCTCTGCGAGAACACCATCCCTGGCCTGAGGCTGGACGAATCACCGTCGGTTCAGGTTCTGTATCGAGCAGAGGCGGCCATCCCTGACACCCGGCTTTCAGCACATGCCTTCTGTCCGGTGTTTCTTGATGCCAATACCCGTAACATTTTGCCGTCTTCGTTAATTCCGGGGATCCCTGTTCACATTGAGGATGCTCTGGACAAAAAGGACATTGAGATTCTTGAGGTCAGACCGGCCGTGGTGAATCTGCAGTTCAGTGTTCAACGACTGCGCACACCGACGCAGGTGGAAAAAGGGATGGAGGAGCATTTGATTCGATGATACTGGGGCTCGGAACGGACATTGTCGATAACAGGCGCATTGCCAGGATATTCAAACGGCACGGTCGGCACTTTCTCGAAAGAATCTACACCGAAGAAGAGATTGAGTACTGTCTGAATCATCAGGATCCGGTTCCGTATCTGGCGGCCCGGTTTGCAGTAAAAGAGGCCACCGTGAAGGCCTTGAATATCCGCGAACGCATCGGCCTGCTTTATCGCGACATCGAGGTGGCTGGAAGAACATACGGCAAGAAAAAGCTGCGGCTGAACGGCCGGGCTGGAAACATTGCCGAAAACCTGGGCGTAAAACACCACCATCTGAGCCTTACCCATTCCGATGATCTCAGCGTGGCCGTGGTCATCTTTGAAAGCTGATTGCAGCTTTAAGGATACGGTTGGTCCTCGAGAGACATTTCAATCTTCATCTTCAGCGTATCTTCGAGAAGATCTTTCCTGATCTCGGCCGAGTTCAGGGCATAGCTGAGATCAGGAGTGGCGCGAAACCGGTTTTTCGATACGTGAACAATCAGCTGCAGACTGCGAGCATTACGCTTTGCTGTAATCTGTCGAATCGCTCCCTGCCGGGCTCGCGAAAGGCCGATTGCAATCCGCAGAATACCTGCAAAGAGTTTCACGCGGGCTCGATCCTCTTCAGCAAGCGCCAGGAATTCAGGATGGTTCTTTGACGGGAAGCTTTTGCGATGGTAGCGCGCCAGAGCGGCAAGAATGGAAATCTCTCGCGTCGAGAATCCAAGCAGAACATCGGTATTCTGAATAATGTACATACCATGCTTGTGGTGACCGGCATGGGCGATGGACATGCCGACGTTATGGAGCATGGCACCGTATTCAAGCAGATCTTCGTCGGTTAGATGCGCCAGCTGAACGCTGTTCAGGGCTCGCAAAAGCAGCAGACTGATGCGGGCCGTATCCTCACCGGGCCCCCTTCCTGTCAGTTTGTGAGCAAGGAATTGCACCGACTTACGTCTGATCTCGTTCAGATTATCCCGCTTCTTTTTGCGAAAAAGCACCTCGTATAGAACGCCTTCGCGAAGTGCATAGGGAGAATAAACCATCCTGTCAATATGAAGGATGCGGAAGGATTCCTGTAAAATAAGTATACCGCCGGTAATGATATCCGCCCGTTTTTCGTCGAGTCCGAATCGTTTGATTCTCTCTTCCTGCGTTTTTGCATCGAAGAGCATGTCAACGATGCTGTCCAGATCGGCCGATGAAAAGGTGTCGGCCGGACGGTCTGCATCGGGTAGTAACCGATTGACGAGTTCCAGGACCGTCTTGATGGTGCCGGAACTGCCGACGGCTACATCATAGGCGAAGGACTCCCCTCGCTCACCAAGCAACTCGAGCATGCTTTCCAGCCTGGAGCGGATAAAGGTGCGACAGGGATCCACCTGTGCAGGAAGAACAACACCGGACGGAAAAAAGCGCTCGGTCATCCGTATGGCACCCAGTTTCAGGGACTGTACAAACTCCGGCATGCCCCGCCGGCCGATCAGATACTCGGTGGAACCGCCGCCGATGTCTATGGTGAGGATCCTTTTTTCGAACAGTGGCAGGGCCTGCAGAATCCCGAGATAGATCAGCCGTGCCTCTTCCTGTCCGGGAATGACATGGATGCGCAGACCACATTCGCGTCTTACACGTTTGAGAAAATCATGCTGGTTTCGCGCCTCTCTTACCGCCGAGGTGGCCACTGCATGAATCAGGGCATTGTGCCGACGGGCAATCTGTACAAATCCTTTCAGGGCGGTAACGGCCCTGTCCTGGGCCTCCGGGTCGATATGCTCGAAATCATCGCCGCCCGAACCAAGCCTGACCGAAACCTTTTCCCGGTCGAGGGTTTCAATATGGCCTGACGGATCGGCCCTCGCTATGATCATGTGAAAGGAGTTTGTGCCAATGTCGATGGCGGCCACCGGTCGATTCATGCAGTTTCCATTTTCCGTATCGTTTTAGAGCAGTCCATTTATTGCGGATTGCTTTTCTTGAGTCAAAGGAAAAAATGATCATAGCGCACTATGGACCCCATCATATCTGTTAGCGAACTTACAAAAACCTTTGAATCGCGCAAGCGTCGTCCCGGTCTGCTGGGCTCGATTACCGGTCTCGTTGCCGGTGAGAAGGTTCAGATCAAGGCCGTCGATCGGGTGAGTTTTAACATCGGTGCAGGTGAGCTGGTTGGTTATCTCGGTCCCAACGGTGCCGGTAAATCCACAACGATCAAGATGCTTACAGGCATTCTACAGCCCACTTCCGGAACCATACGGATTGACGGCCTGGATCCAACGAAACGTCGAAGCGATGTAGTTCGAAAGATCGGCGTAGTCTTCGGTCAGAAAACACAGCTCTGGTGGGACCTTCCCGTTCGAGAAAGCTATGACCTTCTGCGAATGATCTACCGTATACCCAAAGCGGTCTTTCGCCAGAGGATGGACTACTTCATCGATCTGCTCGGCCTTGAGGACTTCCTCGACCAGCAAACACGGAAGCTATCGCTGGGGCAGAGGATGCGTGCCGATATTGCTGCCTCTTTGATTCACGATCCGGCCATCCTCTTTCTCGACGAACCGACGATCGGACTGGATATCCTGACCAAGGACGTTGTAAGGCAGACGATCCGCCGCCTGAACAAGGACCGAGGGATCACCGTCATTCTGACCACACACGATATGGACGATATCGAGTATCTGGCAAGTCGGCTGATCCTGCTTGATAAAGGCAAGGTACAGTACGATGGAGCCATCGATGCCTTTATCCACACCTATCAAAAGAAGAAGCTGGTTACCCTTCATCTTGAAAACGATGTCGACGGTGCAAAGCCTTCACTGAATGGCTTCAAGCTCGTTCAGCTGCGATCGAACCGCATCTACGAGTTTGAGATGCCCAAAGAGGAAAGTGTGGCACCGCTGATTGAATGGTTTAACAGCCGCGGCGGACGCATCCAGGAAATCAACGTCCGAAAAGAGGACCTGACTGATACCCTGAAAGGCATTTATGCCGGACAGAAGCTGGAGCTTTAGATGGTATACCTGAAATTCATTTCGATGTCTTTCCAGAAACTGATGGCCTACAGGGTGGAGTATTTTACCGCCCTTCTCAATGCCTTCCTTTACATTTTCATTTTTGTTTCTGTGTGGCGCGCCTTGATTCCCGAAGGAGGAACGGTAGGCGGTTTAACCGTTGAAAGCATGACGGCCTATGCTGTGTTGTCGACGCTGATCAAGGCAAGCTTTGGGCGAAACGATAGCCTTCTGTCGCAGAAGGTGAAAACGGGAGAGATTGCCACCGATCTGATGAAGCCATTCTACTTTCCGTTGATGTATCTGTCCGATACGATCGGCAGCACCCTGTTTCAGCTCTTTTCCCGGGTCATTCCTCTGCTTCTGTTCTGCATCTTTCTGTTTAACATCAAGCTGCCTGTGGACGGTCTGGTGTTCTTGCAGTTCATTCCCGTGTATCTGCTGTCCTTTCTGTTATTCTTTCTGCTGTCGTTCTTTATCAGTTCGCTCAGCTTTTACTTTGTAGAGATCTTTCCGTTTTATATCTTCTACTATGCCCTGATTACACTGGCTTCCGGGGCGGTCATACCGCTGGACTTTTTTCCCGAAGCCATCGCCAATATCCTGGAGTGGACGCCGTTTCCGTATCTGTTCTATTATCCGACAATCCTGCTTTTGCAGAAGCCTGGCCTGCCGGAATACTCGGACCTGATTCTGCGATACGGCATCCTGACGTCAGGAATGCTGCTTCCCTGTACGCTTCTCTATCGTATGGGACTTCGAAAGCTGACCATTGCCGGAGGTTAAAATGTCTGCGGAGCTGACCGAAAAGCCGGGTATTCCTGAACGTTTTTCGCCCTATCTGCAACTCGTAAAATCGAGCATACAGAGTCGGATGGAGTATCGCGGTACGTTTTTTGCCTTTCTGTTAACGATTGCCGGCTTTTATCTGGCACAGATTGCTGTCATCGGACTGATGCTCGGTCGCTTTGGCACGATCGCCGGCTGGTCTCCCGGCGAGATGGCCTTTCTGTATTCGCTGCTCATTCTTTCGACGGGATGTGTGTCAGCGCTGTTTTCAGGGGTACTGGACTTTTCAGAGTTTATTCGGGAAGGGACCTTCGATCGTCTGCTTCTGCGGCCGCTTTCCACTCTCGGTCAGGTTTTAACGATGAAGTTTGATCTGACCGGTTTGATGCACCTGGCCCTGGGGATTGCCGCCCTTATCCTGGCCACGGCCCTGCTCGATATAGAATGGACGTTTGTAAGGGGCCTTTTTCTTGCGCTTTCCGTGGCCGGAGGGGTGCTGATTCTTGGCGGTGTTCGTATTATCGTGGCTTCCATCTGTTTTTTCAGTGTGCGCAATGAAAGCCTTCAGCATCTGATCGTTTTCTCGACCAGAGAGTTCTTGATGTATCCGGTAAGCATCTATATACGACCCGTGCAGGTATTCTTAACGTTTCTCTTTCCCATTGCCTTTGTGAACTTTTATCCTGCACACGTACTCTTGAATCGAGATGCCAGTACGTTGATTTCGCCTGTTCTTGCCTATCTGGCCTTTCCCGTTGGCCTTCTTGTTTTTGCTGTATCATTGCTGGCCTGGAAGGTCGGCCAGCGGTATTATGCAAGCACCGGATCATGAAGCGCATATTCTATCCCGATCATACAGAGGCAATCTCCGGAGTATCCTCGCTTGTTCATGACTTTGCCGGGGCAAATGGGTTCCAGGCCTGTGCCTACCGGCTGGAGGACCTGAAGGCACTGTTGCGTGGCGAAGAGGTCACTGAACTGCAGGCACTTTTACGGGAAGGTCCTGTGGCGCTCTTTACGGTGCCGACGACGATCAGCATCGATGAACGACTGTATGGGATAACGAAGGCAGAGGCCTTTGCCACAGCATCCACAGGCACGGATCATGTGGATTTTCGATTTTTACGGCAGCAGGGACTGCCTTTCTTCTCTGCACCCGGTGAGAATGCCCTGTCTGTTGTGGAATATGTGCTTTCCGCCCTCCCACTCATGCTGGATCCGGATCGGCTCTGCGATGAACGCTTCCCTTTACAGCTGGGCATTATCGGCTACGGCCGGATCGGCAGCCGGCTGGCAGCCGTGGCAGGACGTCTTGGCTGGACCGTCCGGGCCTTTGATCCTCCTCTTTTTGGCTCTTCAGAGAATATGGCCCTTGACTGCGATGTGATTACGTTTCACGTGCCGTTAACCAGGGAAGGACCATATGCCACAGAAGGGATGGTAACAGAGGAATGGATGGATCGGGCCAGAGAAAAGGCTGTATGGATCAATGCAGCGAGGGGACCGATTCTCTCGCCGGATGGCCTTTTGCGGCTATGCCATCGCTTTCCGGTTGTCCTCGATGTCTTTCCCGTGGAGCCACCCCGGCCTGCCTGGATTGATGCTGCACGCCTTGTCAGTCCGCATGTGGCCGGCTATTCCTGGCGGGCGCGCTTTGCAGGCGTTTACAGGGTGCTACGGGACTTTGCCGCTGCCCGCGGGCTGCGCATGCCCCTGCCTCTGGAGCGGTATCGACCGGAGAATTTTGCGCTCAGTGCCCTCGATTTTCTCGAAGCAGAGTCTGCAGCCCTGAAAGCCAGCCCTGAATCGTTTAGCAGGCGGCGCAATCGCTATCCTTCGCGCAGCAGCTACAGGGATGAGATGGGTGGCAATGGCCTGGACGTTTTAAAAGGATCCCGAAAGCGATACTTCGAGCAAGTCTTTGAAGCATGGAAAGACCTGCATCTTTACTGAATCAAGAAGCGGCCGCGCGTCTTGCTGCCTGGTACAGGGAGAACAGCAGGGATCTGCCGTTTCGAAAAAGCCGTAATCCCTATCATATCTGGGTTTCCGAGGTGATGTTGCAGCAGACGCGCGTAACTGCCATGCTGCCCGCCTTTGAACGCTTTATCGAACGGTTTCCCGACCTGCAAAGCCTGGCAGAGGCGGAGCTGAATGAGGTTCTGGGCCGCTGGAAAGGCCTGGGCTATTATCAACGTGCAAGGAATCTGCATAAGGCTGCCCGTCAGATGCGTGACGAAGGCCTGATGGAGCCGCCCCTTGAATATGATCGCCTTCTTGGTTTCGCGGGGATTGGTCGATATACGGCTGCAGCCATCGCCAGTATTGCCGGCGATAAGATGCATGCCGTGCTCGACGGGAACGTAAAGCGGGTGCTCAGCCGGCTGTTGAACCGGGAAGAGAAAGAGAGCGTTTTACAGAAGCATGCAGACGAGTTCCTGGTACGCTCTGGACAGAGGCCATCGATCTTGAATCAGGCCATGATGGAGCTGGGAGCTATCGTATGCGTTCCCGGTAAGCCGGACTGTAAGGCCTGTCCGCTTCTCGAGCACTGTCTTGCCTTTGCCGCGGGAGGAGCGGAGCATGCAGCCGGTCTGCCGGTTTCGCGCCGCAGTGCGTCCATTCCGCTTCACGTGCAGGTTTTTGTTCATCGCAGAGTTGTGGATGGGCAATGTCAGTATGCCCTTGCCGGGAATGCGGACGGCCCGTTTCTTAAAGAGGAGCTGACGTTTCCGTATACAGCAGCGGAGCAGGGAAGCTACCGTTACCGCTCCGCTATACTGCCCGATACCGACCGGCCGTCTTTTCGGGCTGGCAGTTTTCGGCACAGTATTACAAAGTGGAGAATCCAGTGTGAGGTATTTTTGCGAGAAGAGGAGTTAGACGGCGCACTGTGGGTGGCCGAGGATGCCATCGAAAACAGGCTGCATAGCTCATTCTCCGGGAAGGTCCTGGAACTTGTTCGTAAGGCGTCGGATGGCGCTTACGATAGCACCGCGACGCACCAGGCGAGGGGTGTCAAGCAGTCGCGTAATCTCAAGACCAAGCAGGAAGAACTGGACCAGAAAGAGCAATACCATCAACCCAAGAGGAAGGGCCACCCAGATGCCGTATACCACCCCGGTATTGGTAAAAAGAGGGATCACCTGACGAAAGACCAGGGTAAAAAGAAGGGTAATCGTTGATGTAAGAAGAGCTCCAATCCATGCGGCCTTCAGGCTTACACTGGCATTGGGAAGCACCGAATAAGAAAACGTAAAAAGAAGATTCAGAGAAAGAAAGGCAAGCAGATTGAAAAGGAGATGGCCGATCAGCGGCTTCCAGTGTGATGGAACGTCCTTTTCTACCGCCGTCGTACGGAGAACGGGGACATCCCCTGGCTGTTTCAGACCCACCTGATCCAGCCGGAACCTGTATACGACATTCTGCTTTGTTCCCAGACGGAAGCCATTCTCTTCAGGCAGAAAAACGGTTAACGTGGAATGTTCCGGTCTTTTGGTTTCTACCCCCATCCAGCTTTCCCCCTCGTCCATGGAAACTCGAATCTCGCCGGTTTTCGTCCAGATAAAGATACGTCCCGTTGAATCGCTCCTTATACCGGCAACACCGGCTGAAGGCGCCAGATGCAAGGCGGGAAAAGAGGTAAGCAATGTATCGTCAAGGATGGCGATCCGGCCGGTTGCTGTCAGGGCCAGCCATCCGTCGCGTTCTGCTCTTGGTAGAAGGGTAACGATGGCTTCTGAAAGCCCCGGAATCGCACGTGGCTCGCTCCACCGGTAGGAATTCGGGCTTTCGCGCAGTTTTCCTCTTGCGGTCAGGATATACCGTGAACCGGGTTTGCCGGTAAAAATAAGGGAATGATACAGTTCCCGAAAAGCCGTTCGGTTCTGCAATTCCATTCGTTCCGGGTGAATCTGTAGCAGTCGCGAGCCGCGCGGTGAGGTAAGAAGCAAGAGGATGCGATCTCGTTCCACATGCATGGATTCAATACGCGGAACGGAAGCGCCTCGGTCATAGGCCGATTGAAAAACGCGATAGTCCCAGGTCTGACCGGAATCCAGTGAAAAGAAAACAAAATTGGGTCTGGCCAGGATGTAGATGCGGTCCCCCTGGACAAACAGGGCTGTGGCCGGGCCAAGCTGTTGCTCCCAGAGTGGACTTAAATCATCGCTTGAGCCGGCAATTTCAATATCGGGCGACACATTGCGTCCGGGAACGTTGAAGTCTGTCTTCTTGACGTAGGCAATTTCGCGTTCTTCATTGGTATCGTTGCCGCGTATGATCAGACGATGATGGTCGCGCAGCATGTAGAGCTTACCATTCTGAACCCGCATATCGATGATGGCAGGGTGCGAGGTTCTGTTCTGAACCTCTGACAGCACATTCACCGTGATCAGGATGATGAAAGGCGAAACAACAAGCCAGCTTGTAAAAATGGAATTACGGATCAGCCAGGGCCGGGACTTTACGCGAAAGATGTGGTTTGCCGTTTCTTCAATATGTGAAAAGATGTTGATGGCTGCATAGATCATGAAGAGCAAACCGATGCCGGCAATCGTATTGGATCTTCCCAGGATGTTATCCAGGGCATTGATAACCGGTTCGGCTCCTGTGATTCCGTAGAGCTGAAAAAAGGACATCAGCTGGAATCGCAGCTCCTCACGGTTCACATTCGTGAAGCGCATGGCCAGGGTAAGAAGCGGCACAATCGAAATGAGAAGAGAGTAGGCGATGGCATTGGCACGCTGGTTCAATCCGTCGCGATAAAAGCGTCGTACCGCCGTTTCGAGCAGGTCGACAAAACGCGCAAGTCGCTGTAACAACCCGAAAACGGGAACAGATTTCATGGTGCCTTCCCTTCACGTAGAAAGCGGATCTCGCGAATGGCGCCTCGGTTTCCGCCGCCGTAGAGCTCCAGGATTTCCAGGCGAAGCCATCGCTGCTTTACGTTGTCGGGGAATCCCGTGGACGGCGGAATCTCCGGAAAAGACAGTGGAATTTTCTGCCCTGCTGACGTTGGCTGCAGGCTTACATCTCTGGAGAATACGAAGGCGGGGGGATCGGGGAACCGGTAATCGTGGTTGATATGATAGAGTTGCTGTTCGAAGTAGCTGATTCGGATGCGGGCCGGTCGGCCCTTTCCCCGGTCATCGCCTGTAAAAAGCTCAATGCCTGTGATGGGATCCGGCACAGGCCGGTGTCCAGGAAGATGGGTCATTCCCGGGCTGACCATGATATAAAGGCCCTCGTAGGGCTCCGGCCGTTGCGGAACCCGTCGGTCCGGCTGCAATGCGCCCGTATCGGCCCAGAACGTGGAAAGATCTCCGTCCACGGCTGCGGAAACGACCGTATCGATCATCAGTGAATGCGTCGACCATCCAGGAACGGGCTCTCTGTAGTCGGCAAGGGTTTTCCGTGTGCTCCGGATCAGCAAGAACTGTAAAAGGAGAAAACCCGCAAGAAAGATGGTCACAAAGGCAGTTCTGCCGCTTTTCCGCATGCAGGAAAGGTTCCGGGAAATTCTATTTACCGTAAATCCATTTTCGATTTTTCAGTTCATGAGGCGGCCTCTACAATGAACGCAGAGCATGACCCAGGGAATACAGGCAGGAAGGGGATGAACGCAAAAGAGGGGATGAACCGATTCAGCCTGTGGACAGGCATGATCGCCTTATGCTGCTCCCCGTTGTCCATCAGCCTTTCCCAGGCCTTTCTTGCCCTCGCTCTGCTGTCATTATTGCTGTATGTGGGCCGGGGAGGCCGCCGAGAATCCTGGACGCCCGATTTCCGTCGTGTTATACTGGCCGCTCTGTTGCTGTATGGGACCTGGCTTCTTTCTGCTCTGGTTCACAGCGTATTCGAGGTCTCATTGGCCCCTCTTAGAACAGCACTGTCATCGGACCTGAAGGATGTATGGCTTCTTGGAACGGCTTTGTGGGTGTATCACCATGGCACCGTTTCGGCCCGACATAGAAGCCTGCTTCTACGGTCGGTGGCCGTTACGTTTTTGCTGTTGCTTGGCACGGGCCTGATCTCTGTCTTTACGCCGTTCCGTCTGTCCAGGGCGCTCTATCACCTGGAGCATGGCCTGACCTTCTCTGCAAAGGCCCGCCTGCAACATCCGATGTTTACACTGCCGCCGGGCCTTACCCTGCATATGCCTGTCGGTATGCTGGGAACCCACCTGGCCTTTGGAGCACAGCTTGGCTTCTTTTTTATCCCCCTTACCCTTTATGTCCTGAACAGCTGGGTAAACAGGCCCTATTTTCGCCGCTGGAAGGCAGAAGATTGGATCCCCGCCGGTGTGCTTGCAATCGCTGCCTTTGTGCTTCTTTTGAATAATGCCCGTTCTGCCATTTTCGGTGTTTTAAGTGCTTTACTTGCGGGCATGATGTTTCTAACCTACCGCAGGTGGAAACACAGTGCCTGGAGACTTGCTCCGGTGCCCGTTCTTTTGCTTCTCATAGCCGCTGTCACGACGGTTGTGAACGCAGAGGTTCGCGAATTTCTGATGCAATCGGTCGGACTGGAAAAAAAACATTCGGATTATCAGCGTGTCATGCTCTGGTCTACTGCATCGGAGGTGTTCCTGGATCATCCCATCACAGGCGTAGGGCCTGGCAATTTCTCCGAGGCCGTGGCCGATCGTATGCACGAAAAGGCAGCCGACCGACCGTATCTGTGGTATCTATACATGCAGACCGAACGTGGCCATTCGCATAACGATTTTCTGCACAATCTGACCACGGCAGGTCTGCCGGCCGGTCTGGCATTCCTGGCCTTCTGGGCGGCCGTTCTTTCTTTAAGTGCAGGTCGTGATACGGCCGACCGGTTTACCGAGAATGCCCGTGGCCTGGAGCGCCTGGTTTCCTCTGCTCGCCCCTTTGTGCCTTTTATGCCGCTTCTGTTGCTGGCAGGGGGGGCTTTTCAATGCTATTTTCTTGATGATCAGGTCCTGATGCCGTTCTGGATGTCAGTGGGCCTGGCCGCTCTGGCCCGGAAGGCCGAATTTTCGACAGGATAGGTCCATGTTTGATAAAGCGTTAAAACTGGTTTTTGGAACAAAACACGAACGTGACATAAAAAAAATGCTGCCCATCGTCTCGCAGATCAATGCAGCCGGCGAAACGATGAGGGAACTGACCAACGAGCAGATTACAGCCAGAACTCAGGAGTTTCGTGATCGTCTGCAAAAGGGGGAAACCCTGGATGATCTGCTTCCCGAAGCCTTTGCCCTTGTGCGCGAAGCAGCCTGGAGGGCGCTTGGTATGCGCCATTTTGACGTGCAGATGATGGGCGGTATCGTCCTGCATCAGGGCAAGATTGCAGAGATGAAGACCGGTGAAGGGAAAACGCTGACATCAACGCTTGCGATCTATCTGAATGCCCTGTCCGGTAAAGGCGTCCATGTCGTAACGGTGAACGACTATCTGGCCCGTCGGGACGCCATGTGGATGAAGCCTGTTTATGATCTGCTGGGTGTTAGCGTTGGCTTTATTCAGAACCAGATGGAGTTTGCGGACCGCAAGGCGGCCTATGCCTGCGATATTACCTACGGCACGAATAACGAATTCGGCTTTGATTATCTGCGCGATAACATGGTTCAGGATCTGAATTATCGCGTACAGCGAGGGCATAACTATGCCATCGTGGATGAGGTGGACTCCATCCTGATCGATGAAGCACGGACTCCGCTGATTATCTCAGGTCCAACTGAAGAGAATACCGATAACTATCGCGTTGTCGACCGGGCTGTGCGAAAACTGATAGAAGCCGAAAAGCGTCTTCCTCCACCACCTCCACGCGAAGTGGAGCCCGGCAAAGAAGAGCCGCATGTCATATTCGGCAATTACTATGACATCGATGAGAAATCCAAGAATGTCCTCTTAACAGAAGAGGGGATTCATAAGATCGAAGAGCTGCTCGGTGTTTCAAACCTGTATGCACCGGAGCATGTAAACCTGGTGGCCCATACTTCCCAGGCCCTGCGAGCTCACCTGATCTATAAGGATGAAGTCGATTATGTGGTCAAAGACGGAGAGGTCGTCATTGTAGACGAACATACAGGTCGTCTTATGGTTGGCCGACGCTATTCTGATGGCCTGCACCAGGCCATTGAAGCGAAAGAGAACGTCGAGATCAAACAGGAAACGCAGACCCTGGCCACGGTTACCTTCCAGAACTTCTTCCGGATGTACAGCAAGCTGGCAGGCATGACAGGTACGGCTGACACAGAAGCCGAAGAGTTCAAGAAGATCTACAGACTGGATGTTGTTGTTATTCCGACAAACGTTCCCGTACAGCGTATCGATTATCCCGATCGGGTCTATAAAACCGAGGCTGAGAAGTTCAATGCTATCGTAAAAGAGATCGTTGAATGTCACGAACGACAGCAGCCTGTTCTCGTGGGAACGATCTCCATCGAGAAGTCGGAGTATCTTTCTGCCCTTTTGAAAAAGCATCACATCCCTCACAGCGTTCTCAATGCAAAGCATCACGAACGAGAGGCTGAGATTGTGGAAAATGCCGGTCGGCCAGGAGCGGTTACGGTAGCCACAAACATGGCCGGTCGCGGAACGGACATCGTTCTCGGCGGTGCACCCACCTTCCTGAAGGATGTGGAGAAGATGGATGATGAAGACCCTGCCGTTCTGGAATTCAAAGAGGCCATCGTTCGTAAGCAATACGAAAAGGCAGAGCAGGCCATACCCCGTATCGCCCATGCAGAGCAACGGAAAAGGGCTCAGGATATCTATGATCGCTCACAGGTGTGGCTGAAATTCCATAACCAGGTGAAAGAGGCAGGCGGACTGCATATTATCGGCTCGGAACGTCACGAATCCCGCCGTATTGATAATCAGCTTCGCGGTCGTTCGGGACGTCAGGGCGACCCCGGGTCCAGCCGCTTTTATCTCTGTCTGGAAGATACCCTGATGCGTCTGTTCGGCGGAGACCGCTGGAGAAGCATCATGGAACGGATCTGGGTGGAAGAAGGACAGGAACTGGAAGCCAAAATGGTGGACCGTGCCATTGCCCGTGCACAGAAGCGGGTGGAAAGCCATAACTTTGATGTCCGCAAGCACCTGCTTGAATACGATGATGTGATGAACCGTCAGCGGGAAATCATCTATGCAGAGCGCGACCGCATTCTCAACAACAACAGCGTCCGCGAGATGATCATGGACTGGGCCGGCGACGTTATTGAAACGCGAGTCCTTGATCTCTGTGATTCGAATGACCCCGACCGATGGCAGACGATTGCGTTGACCGAATGGTTTAAGGCCACACTTGGATTTGAGCCAACGATTGATGTAGACTCACTCAAGAAAGAGAAAGATCCGCAGATGGCGCTTTACAATAGCCTTATGAAGGAAGCGCGGGATTATTACGAGAACAAGGTGGCCCAGGTTGGCGAAGGCGAATTCGAGTATGTTGAACGTCGCATTACACTCGATATCATCGACCTGCGCTGGAAGGAGCACCTGTATCAGATGGACCATCTGCGCGAAGGCATCTGGGCATCTTCCTATTCCGAGAAGAATCCTCTGGTAGAGTATAAGATCCAGGGGTTCCGTATCTTTGAGGGTGTTCTGGAATCGATTAAAGAGCAGGTCGTAGAAGCCCTGTTCCGAATCCAGATTATGGGCCCCGTAGAACGGAGCACTTCAGAGCCGCAACGTCTGCAGGGACAGGAACATCATGCACAGGTTGATTCCTTCAAGCCTTCTGAAGATGGCCTTCTGGGAGTGAATCCGTCGAATGCATCCCGAACCGACAACCCTATCGTGGTTTCATCGGGTGGCGCATCGCGCAGACGTGGTTCGCGAAGAAAACGTCGCAGGTGATCATAGAGGAAAGGCAGGGTAGCTGAATGACGACCGATACCAGGAGTCCACTGGCGTTGCATTTGAAACAGCTGATGGCAGAAAAGGGAAGACCGCTCTACATGCCCTACCTGACGCTTGGCGATCCGGATTTTAACCGATCGGTTGAGATCGCAGGTGCCATGCTTCGCGGTGGAGCCGATATCCTGGAGCTTGGCATTCCCTTTTCTGATCCGACTGCCGATGGGCCTGTGATACAGAAGGCAATGGTCAGGGCAATGGCTTCGAGCGATTTTTCAATCGAGGCCATCTTTGAGGCAACAGGCCGGATCCATGCACTGCAGCCGGATACTCCGCTTGTATTTCTGACCTACCTGAACCCCGTCGTTTCGGGCTTTGCCACAGCCTCTGCCGATGCAAAGCAAAGTGCTGTACGCTTTTTTGAACGCGCCGCGCAGGCAGGGATTCGCGGCCTGGTGATTCCGGATCTACCATACGATACGGCTGAAGCGCGCATGCTTTCTGAACTGGGAGAGAAAACAGGCGTTGAGATTGTGGCCATGATTGCACCCAATACCTCTTCAAAGCGTTTGAAACAGATTGCATCAGAAGCCCGTGGATTCATCTACTATGTAACCAGCTATGGAGTGACGGGGGAGAGATCTTCTTTTGCCGAAGATTTACAGAGCCGCTTGAAGACCGTGCGGTCGCTTTCTCCGGTGCCTGTTTTTGCAGGATTCGGCATAAGTCGACCCGAGCAGGCTGCCGGTCTGGCCCCCTATGTTGATGGTGTGATTGCCGGTAGCGTGCATCACCGTCTGATCGAAGCCGATCCGAACACGGCCGCAGAAAAGATCGAGGAACTGACGCGAAATTTTACGTCTGCGCTGGCAAATCCGCAGTAAAAAAAACTTGTTAAAAAAACCATTTCAGGGAAGAAAACTGTATGCGCAAAATCGGTCTTGTACTGCTCGCAACTGCCGCCGGGTTGTTTATCCTCCTGCCTGCCTTTCTGTATGCCCTTGTCCTGATGGACAGTTCCATGCAGTTCGGTTTCAGCCGCTTTTTTAAAGAGGTTTATTTTACCATTGTTCCGGGGATTGCACTGATCGGCGCTGCCTTCTTTTTTCAGGAGCAGCTGACGGCAACAGACAAAGACCGGTTTGTTTTGAAAGACTTCATCTGGACGGGGATCTTTGGTGGAGCTTTACTGCTTTACATCCTGGTCTTTATCTCCGGTCCGTCATCGATCTTTCATCGGATGGGCAACCTGATCCCGGCCATCGATTTTCTGGCGCCTGAATGGCATGCCTTTCTTCTGTGGATCAGCTTTTTCCTGGTGCTTGTGTCCTCGATCATGCTGTACCGTTCAGTGCAGCGCCTTCGCTGGGAGAAGAACCGGTCCGGTGCTTTGATGATCGGGCTTATACTCTCTCTCTTTTTCTCGCTGTTAACCGTTCGTGTGCCATTTATCGCCAATCTGGAAGCGGCCTTCGAATCGGCAAAATACCGAACACTTCGCAATCCAGAGGATTCTCTGCATACGGCTTCGGGCCTGCGCTACTGTGCTGCTCCGTACGATGAGAGCGGCAACAAGATCAATACCTTCGCGCCCAATCCTCCGGGGATTCGAGACGACATCGAAATCATCGGTATTTCCAACGTTACCATTGAGAAGGTGAAAGGCGACTGGCCTCTGGACTGGGGCATTTATGCGAACCTTGCCAGAAAGATGGGGGCAGCGGAAGGCAGCATAACCCTCTTCGACATCAGCTTTCTCGATAACAAAGGCATACACGGTGGAACGGCCTGCGGTGTTAGCATGGATTGTCGTCCCATCGAAGGAATGCCAGAGCCCAGGCCACAGGTGGATATACTGGCCGAGGCCATTGCTGCCAACCAGCAGGTCGTTATCTCTGACTACCCGCTTGAAACGACCGATGAGGCGCGCTCTACGATTGAAAACTATGAGCGGCGGTTACAGATTCTCAATGAACGAGAGCTGATTCGCAACGTAAAACATGGCGAGCTTGCAAAGACATGGGCCAGGCTTCCACTGCCACCTGTAGAAAAGATTGCCCGGGTTCTGGACGGGATGGGATACGCGAATATCCTGAAGGGAGCGTCGGGGGTGAATACGGCCGTTCCCATCGTGGCCCGCATTCCGAACGTGAGGCGTATGCAGGATCTTGACTATGATCCGAATCGCGATGATTACTTTTACCCGGGAATCGATCTGGTTCTTGCCGCACAGTACTATGGCATCGATCCAACCAAAGACATTGAAGTAGATTTTCTGGCCGGCACGGTTACCCTGCATAACATTCCGGAGCGAAAATATCGAAAGCTTGATATGGAGACCTTTGAAGAAAAGGAATTCGATATCATGGCGAAGCCGAACGCGGAACGAAAGATCGTCATTCCGATCGACGAGTACGGCCGGATGCGCATCAACTTTCGAGGAGGACGCTACTGTTTCAAATATCGTGAAATCCTCGAAACCAATGAGCTTTCAGCTGAAGAGATCGGCGCCTATTACAGGGGGAAGATTGCTCTTGTAGCCATGTATTATGCCACGGGTGTGGGAACGGCCAAGGATATGCACCTCGGTCCCTATGGTGACATGGCCGGTATTGAGCACCACGCCCATGCCATCAATACCATCCTGAATCAGGACTTTGCCTATGCGGCACCGGCCTGGGTGAACCTGCTGATCATGATCGGCATCGGCCTTCTTATGGGCATGTATCAGCCGCGGGTGCCCACCTGGATGAGCTTTGTGCTGGCCCTTGGCATTGCCATCGTCTTTGCAGGTATTACCCTTTTTATCAGCTTCGACATCTTCAGCTTTCACCATGTCTTCCCAACCGTTCTCATCATGCAGTTTGTGCAGCTGGTAGCCTTTATTGGCTTCCGGGCACTGACAGAAGAAGAGAACGTGAAGTTTATCCGCACGACCTTCTCGAAGTTCGTGTCGCATGATGTGGTGGAAGAGCTTCTGGCCAATCCAGAGGCGATCAGCCTGGGGGGCTCGAAAAAAGAGATTTCGGTCTTCTTCTCGGACGTTCGTGGCTTTACGACCATATCCGAGGCCCTGTCTCCAGAGGAGCTTGTCTCACTTCTGAACGAGTATCTTTCTGAGATGACCGAGCTGATCATCGACTACCGTGGAACCATCGATAAGTACATGGGCGATGCCATCATGGCCTTCTGGGGAGCACCGGCCCGGAATGACGATCATGCCTACTATGCCTGTGTGGCTGCCATTGCCCAGTACCGGGCATTGCAGGACCTGCAGCGACGCTGGTCAGAACGCAACATTCCGGTCATTGACATCGGTATTGGCATCAACACAGGCCTGGCCGTTGTAGGAAATATGGGGTCAAGTCGCCGTATGGACTATACCTTGATGGGAGATACGGTGAACCTGGGATCACGTCTGGAAGGCATTACAAAGACCTATGGAGTGAAAATCTGTATTTCGGAGTATACCTACGAGCGAGTGAAAGATCGGGTCTACGCGCGAGAACTTGACCTCGTGAGGGTCAAAGGAAAGCTGGAACCAGTCAGGATCTACGAATTGATGGGATTGGTAAACGAGGACGATCTTGAAAAACTCAAGGTGTCGCACTCTACCGTCCCGGTAAAGGGTTGATCCGGCCGGGTCAACAGACCCGAATTCTGAACCGGCGACGGAGAAGGCGATGAAGCAGTATTCCTATCTGGATCGGATCGACACTCCGGAAGATCTGAGGCGTTTTACGGTCAACGAGCTCAGAGCTATCGCCGACGATGTGCGTGAGTATCTCATCGATACACTGGCCGAGGTAGGGGGCCATTTTGCCTCAAATCTGGGAGTGGTAGAGCTGACGGTGGCTCTGCATTATGTGCTCAATACGCCCCGGGACCGTTTGATCTGGGATGTTGGGCATCAGATATACCCCCATAAGATCCTTACCGGGCGCAAGCATCGACTGCGAAGTGTAAGGCGCTACGGAGGGCTTTCCGGATTTCCAAAACGAGAGGAGTCCGAATACGATCTCTTTAACACAGGCCATGCCGGTACCTCGATCTCTCAGCTTGTGGGCGAGGCCCTGGCTCGAGATCTGAAAAAAGAGGACTATCGCTGCTTCTGTGTGATCGGCGATGCCTCGATGACGGCAGGTATGGCCCTGGAGGCCCTGAATCATGGCGGCCATGTGAAGTCGGACTGTGTGGTCATCCTGAACGACAATGACATGTCCATCTCACATGCCGTGGGGGCCCTGAATCATTATCTGAACCAGATTATCACCTCGAATCTCTATAACAAAAGCCGCAGGCTCTGGTATAAGTTCCTTGCCCTTCTGCCCATCGTAGGCGCCGGTCTGCGTATGTTTTCCAGGCGTATGGAACGCCTGATGAAGAACATCTTTATTCCCGGTTCTTTATTTGAAGACCTTGGCTTTCGCTATATCGGCCCTGTAGACGGCCATAACATGGAAGAACTGGTCGAGGTCCTGATGCGTGTAAAGCACATGAAAGGGCCGATCCTTGTCCATGTCTATACGCAGAAGGGCAAGGGCTACAAGCCTGCAGAATCGAATCCCATCAAGTATCACAGCGTTACCACATTCAACCGAAAGGACGGGTCGTTTGTGGGCAAAAGCGATCGTCCGCTCGTTTCTTACAGCCAGATCGTAGGCGACACCCTGCAGGAGATCTTTGCTCGAAACGAGAAGGCCGTAGCCATTACTCCAGCGATGATCGAGGGCTCCGGGCTGCGCTCCCTGGCCAATCAGTTCCCCGATCGTGTGTTCGATGTTGGCATCGCCGAACAGCATGCGGTGGCACTGGCCGGGGGCATGGCCTCAGGTGGCATCATTCCGTATCTCTGTATCTACAGTACCTTTCTTGTGCGAGGCCTGGATCAGCTGATCGAGGATGTGGCCCTGATGCGCTTCCCCGTTCGTATTGTAATCGATCGGGCGGGCTGTGTGGGGCCGGATGGAGAAACGCATCAGGGACTGTATGACATCGGCTATTTGCATGCCATCCCCGATATCCGTATCTACGCACCGACCAATGGTGCAGAGCTGAAGGCCATGCTTCTTCACATGGAGCATGATACGGCCGGACCCATTGCCGTTCGCTTTCCAAAAGGAGAGGCCTCGATGGCAGAGCTGCAGGGTCCCCTACCGGATGTTACCGATACAAAGCCAGAGCGAATTGGAGAAGGCAAGGACCTGGCCATCGTTTCGATAGGTGTGATGAAGGAGTCTGCCCTGGCCCTGCAGGAGGAGCTGCAAAGGCGACATGGTATCCAGGCCTCGGTGATTGCCATTCGCTGGGTTCGTCCCATTGATCTGGCAGCGCTTAATGATATGCTAAAGCGGGTCGATGCCTTCGTCTTTGTAGAAGACTCCTACCGCTTTGCTTCCGGTTCCATGTGCTTGCTTGAACAGCTGGATCCCGAAGTAAAGGGACGCCATATACAGACCTTTGCCTTTCCGGACGAGCCGATCGAGCACGGCACGCGGCCCGAGATCTTTCAGCACTACGGCATCTCCGTAGAAGCGATGCGCCAGGCGATTATCAGGCATCCAAGGATGCAGGGACGCATCGTGGCCTCTCTTGGTTAAGAGGCAGACCACGGGCCGGGGCAAAGATATTTTTCTGTACGCCTGAGCCGGCGTACCGATAATGAAATTATGTCCTGGTCGGAAGCACAAACGAATCTTGAAGCCGAAGAATACAGCCTGCTTCATGAGCTGGAAGTCGATCAAACGGCCCTGAACTGTATTCGGGCTGGCTGGTACTATTTTGAAAAGCGCGGGGATGTACGGGCGGCCGGGCGCTGGTTTTACAGGGCCGTGTTGATGGAACCGTATGAACTGCATCATCGCATGGAGCTGGCTCGATTTCTTGCACTTGACGATCGGCCTGTCCGTGCGATTGAATGGTGGCAGGGAGCCCTGCGTCTGGCCCTTGGGCTTCGTGTACCGGCTGCAGAGCTGGCGCTGATCTATCTGGAGCTTGCAAAGCTCTACCGTCAGACCAATCGTATGGAACGCTACTATCGCTATCTGAATCTCTCTCTGAAGGCCTGCCCGGGATATCGCCCGGCCCGGCGGTTAATGGATATGGCATGAAAAGCGGGCTGCGCTTTTTTGAGGAGGACTCTCCGCTAAAGGATTTCTTGCCTGGCTTTGAAATACGGCCCGGGCAGCGGCAGATGGCTGAGGCCGTTTCGCAGGCCCTGCGTAGCAAGGAGATCCTCGTTGCTGAAGCAGGAACAGGGACAGGAAAAACACTGTCTTACCTGCTGCCATTGCTCATCGAGGCAAAGGCAACGGGACGACGTGTCCTTGTCAGCACCGAGACAAAAACACTGCAGGCGCAGATTCTAAAGAAAGAGCTGCCTTTGCTTCAGAAGATGCTTGGCAGCCTGTGGAACGAATCCCGGCCTTTTACCGCTGAAATCTGTCTGGGGGCCGGCAACTATCTATGCAAGCTGAAGCTGCAAAGACGGAAGATTGCCGACGACAAACAGACCTGGTACCGGGAATTTCGCAAGTGGGAACGAACCACCGAAACGGGGCTGCTTTCCGAATACACAGGGTATACACCACCGAAGTTTCTGCACGGTCTGGGAAGAGAAAGCGATCGCTGTCTCGGTCCACGATGCCGGAACTATCAAACCTCGCATTACTTTGTGGCCCGCGAACGCTGGAAACAGGCCGACCTTTTGATCGTTAACCATGCCCTCCTTGCAAGACATCTGCTCGGTGAATCCACTTTATTGCCAGAATTCCACTATGCGGTGATCGATGAAGCCCATCGCTTTCCCGATCTCTTTAATGCCCAGGCAGAAGAAACCCTGTCTCTGCAATGGCTGAAATCCGTTGTGGCGGAGTTGCCGTTTCCGGCGCAGGGACTGGTGGAAGCCTCAGACCGGCTCAATGATGCCCTGAGACAGGCCTTTGACATGAAAGGACGTCGCTTTCGAATGACGCAGCCTCTCGATCTGGCCGAGGTCAATCCGCTGATTGAAAGGATTCACGAGGTGTTGCAGGATCTGGAACAGGAGGACCAGGAAGACCTGTTTGGTGAAAGCCCGGTAGAGGCATCGCAGCACAGGGCCATGCTTACCGGCAGGCTTCGAACGGCGGCGCGAATCCTCGACAAATTCTGTGAAGGACCGACCTCATCCGACGTCTTTTCTGTGGGCATAGAAAGAGAAGACGTTGCACTGGCGATTCGACCTGTGGACAGTGCCGAAACGATTGACTCGCTTTTGCTACAATCGATCGATGCCGTTGTTTTTACCTCTGCTACACTTTCGGTCAAGGGCCGGCTGGATTATTTCCTGTCGCGTATCGGCATTAACTCAGAACATCCCAGGCTGCAGTCCCTGCAGCTGCCTTCTCCTTTTGATTATGCGCGACGCTCGATGCTTTATATTCCCCGTCATATCCCCGAGCCTGGCATGAACAGCCGTTTTGAGGAGGCCTGCATACCGGAGATTCGCCGACTTGTGGAGCTGGCCCAGGGTGGTGTGCTTGTCGTTTTTTCATCTCTTCGCTCTTTGCAGATGGTGGAGGCCGGGCTACAGGGGCTGTCCTATCCGCTGTTTTCAAGCGCCAAAGATGGTCCCGAACGGGCCATTGAACTTTTCCGCCAGACGGATGACTCGGTGCTTCTTGGTCTGGAATCCTACAGGCAGGGGCTTGATGTACAGGGCGACCGTCTGCGTATGGTTATCCTGGTACGTCTTCCGTTCCCCGTACCGGGTGAACCGTTGCTTCAGGCCAGAGAAGAACGCGAAAGGGAGCAGGGACGTAATCCCTTTATCTCTCTGCAGCTGCCCGAGATGATACTGAAGATGCGCCAGGGCTTTGGCCGGCTGATTCGATCCTCACAGGACAGGGGAGCCGTGGTGATTCTGGATCCAAGGGTGTATACCAAACCCTACGGTAAGGACCTCCTTGCCAGCCTGCCCCCGTCCCGACGAACCGATTCCTTTGAAGAGCTGGGGCAGTGGTGGGAATCCGTTTTTCAACGATCTGCTGAAGAGGTGCATCCATGAAGGGAACGAAGCGATCTCGACAGACGGTGCGAACGAGACGAGCACTGGCCCTGGTGCTGTTGTCTGTATGCCTTGCGCTGCCTGTGTCTGCTTCGCCGATTCTTGAGCGGTTATCACAGCATACGGACGTTAACTGGACCGAAGGATGGATCTATTCCAGGGTTACGGTAAAGATCAGGCGTGCAGAATACACCAGTCTTACAGAGGCACGGCTTCGCGCTATTCGCGAAGCAAGAGAAAAGGCCCGCACCGAGCTGAGTCGCGGAATTCTGCTTCTTCCGGTCGACTCCCGTGGAACCTACGGAAAGCATATGCGCGAAAACGAACGGCTGCGTCAGGATTTCGAATCGATTGACCGGTCGTTTCGTTTACTGGAGCATACGACCGGACAGGGAAGTGTGACGATACGCCTTGGCATTCCCCTTTTTGGGTCTACCGGTCTTCTACGCAGACTTCCTGCCTCTCCTCTTCCGGAAATCAAAGAAGCTTTGAAGCTCCCTGTAAAGACAGAACGCTTTACCGGCCTGATCATCTTTACCGAGCTGGCTGCAGGTTATCGGCCGTCACTGCGGCCGGCTCTTGCGCTAAAAACAGGAGAGCGATTTCTTACGATAGCGGCCACAGCCGACAGTCGTGGATTCTATTTCAGTTCCGAAGAAGCGGCCCATAGCTTCGGGCGTGCAGGGGATCGGCCGCTTGTTGTCTATGCAGCCGGACAGCTGGACGGAACCGATTTAATCATCGACACGGTCGATGCACAGCGAATTCTGGGGAATGCCGGACTGATCCAGGCGGTACGCGAAGGCCGCATCGCTATCATCGTAAACGGTCCTGGCAGATCCGGTAGTTAGGTATGTCTGAGTTACAGCAGCTGATTGAACGTTTTCGCTCCCGCAGAATCCTCGTTGTGGGGGATTTTATGCTGGATGAGTACATCTTCGGTTCCGTGGAGCGTATTTCTCCCGAGGCCCCTGTTCCCGTTGTTGTTGAAAGAGAGGTAAGCAGCGTGCCGGGTGGAGCTGGCAACGTTGTTTCCAACCTGCGTTCCCTTCTGGGGAATGTTACGGCCTGCGGCGTCATCGGGCGCGATGAGGACGGTCGTCGACTGGCAGGGAAGATGCAGGACTGCGGCATGTTGGATTCCGATCTGGCTCTTCTGGAACTGGAAGAGCGGCCAACGACAAAGAAGACGCGCATCATTGCCGGTAATCAACAGGTCTGCCGACTGGACCGCGAAGACAGAACGCCGCTATCGGATCCGGCAAGGCAGAGGCTTCTCGGTATCATCGAAGAACAGGTAGATCGCTGCGATGGCATTATCATATCGGACTACGACAAAGGCGTTGTGCTGCCCGATGTCATCGAAAAGACAGTAACCCTGGCAGGACAGAAAGGCATTCCCGTAGCCGTTGATCCACAGGTAACGCACTTCGCCCAATACAGGAACGTGTTTATCCTGACCCCCAATCACCATGAAGCCGGTCAGTTTCTCGGTCGTAAGCTGAATACCGATGCCGATGTGGAACGAGCCGGCCAGGAAATCATCGATCGACTGCAATGCAGTCACATATTGATTACCAGGGGAGAGAAAGGCATGAGTCTGATCTCGCCCGATCGAATCAGGCATGTGCCGACGGTGGCCCGCGAGGTCTTTGATGTGACCGGTGCAGGCGATACGGTGATCTCTCTTTTGACTCTGGCCCTTGCTGCCGGTGCCGATCTCGATCTTGCCGTTGAGCTTTCGAACTTTGGCGCCGGTATCGTTGTGGGTCGCATTGGTGCAGCCACGCTGCAGCCCTCTGATCTTCTTGATTTTAGCGCCGAGGGCAATTAGATCATGGACATGCTTTCTCGCATCAGGGCAAAGATGGAGCCGGACCGGCAGCGTCTAAAGGAGCGGTTTGCCGGCCTTACGGGTGTTCGCGTATTTACGAATGGCTGTTTCGATCTTCTGCACCGTGGGCATGTGGACTATCTGTGTCGGGCGCGTGATCTTGGCGACCATCTGATCGTTGCCTTGAACAGCGATGAGTCTGTGCGGGGCTTGAAAGGGCCTGACAGGCCCGTGCAGACGTTGGAAGACCGCATGTTCCTGATGGCCTCTCTTGAATGCGTAAGCCTTGTAGGCTGTTTCGATGAGCAGACGCCAGAAGAGCTGCTGGCCCTTCTCCAACCGGAGATTCATGTAAAGGGCGGAGACTACAGGGCAGAAGACCTGCCAGAAAAGCAGATCATAGACTCCTATGGCGGAAGAATTGAGATTCTGCCTTTTGTTCCAGGTCGATCCACAACGGGCCTTATTCAACGATTTGGCGGCTGACTTTTGCAGTCGCTGTCATGCCGACCCGGCGTTTACTTGATTCGGTGTTTCGTTCCCTTCCGTTTTTTCTCGTTTGTATGGCCTGCGGACTGACTCCGCCCGATGTAGAGCAGGTTTTTGAGGGTAGAGAGCCTCCACAGATGCATGCCATTCTTATGCCTGAAGGCCGCATCGTGTACGCAGCGACAACGGGCATTCCGACGGGCATTCCTGTTGTCATGGTACACGGATCGCCCGGTGCCTGGAACGACTATGCCCATGTTATGGCCGATGATCGACTGACAGAGCATGCATTCCTGCTTTCTGTGGATCGGCCAGGGCGGGGTGCCTCTCCAGAGGGGGGGCCTCGATCCTTCGTTAGCCAGGCAGGCCACGGCCTTGAAG
>CAZUEX010000002.1:0-407649 GCA_964619535.1 uncultured Leptospiraceae bacterium
CATGTCTTCCAGTATTTGCTTGATGATGTCGAGAAACTGAGCAGGCCGAAAGGGTTTTACAATCCAGCCATCAGCCCCGGCTTCCCGTCCTTTTTGCTTCATGCTTTCTTCTGCTTCTGTGGTCAGTGTTATGATGGGCACGTCGCTGTTTAGCTTACGGATTTCGCGGATCATGGTAATGCCATCCATGATCGGCATGTTGATGTCGGCGATCACGAGATCAAATTTGCCTGCAGCAAACTTCTCAACGCCTTCCTGACCGTGTTCCGCCAGGGTTACTTCATAGCCTCCCGTTTCCAGGGTGTCGCGCACCATGTCACGCATGGTTGCCGAATCATCGACTGCCAGTATATGAGCTGCCATTCTTTCCCTCCGAATCTGTGACCTGGGTAATAAAAAATGCCTGCATTGTCCGATCAATCAGAAAGCCGCTACCAGCTGATCGTGCTTTACTTGAAAAATGTAACCCGACTGGAGAATTCATAGTAGCGGGCCAGTCCAGCCTCCCGCAAAATGTAGCTGGGTAAAGAGCCAATCAGGTTTTCTGAGGAGCCAAGAATCAAGGCTCCATCGTCCTTCAGGGAGTCTCGAATCTTCTGCAGTATGGACTTCCTTGTTGCCTCATCGAAATAGATCAGCACATTGCGGCAGAAAATCAGATCGAAGCGGCCGGGGTAGGGGTCTGAAACAAGGTTGTGAACCCGAAAATTGATACAGGCCTTCAGCTCATCGCTGATCCTGTAGCCATCCTTTTCTCTGGTAAAGTACTTTGTCAGCAGGTGTGGTGGCATACCTCTCTGTATCTCAAAATTTGTATAGTATCCTGCTTTTGCCCGTTCAATGGAGTCGCGACTGATGTCGGTTGCCGTGATCCGGAGGTTTGGATACAGTAACGGATAGCGGTCGCGGATGAGCATGGCGATCGAATAGGGCTCCTGTCCAGAAGAGCAGGCTGCAGACCAGATGTTCAGGATTTCGTTCTGTGGAGCAGAGGGCTGGATGCCCCGTCTTTCCATCCATTCCGGTATGATCTGATCAACAAGGGCATTGAAGATGCTTTCATCGCGAAAGAATTTTGTTTCATGCGTCGTAATGTGATCGATCAGTCGGTGCGTGAACTCTTCATCGGTGCCGGATATCAGCCGGGAAGCAACCTCATCATACGTGCTCAGGGAGTAATCCTTCATCAGGTCGCGCAGCCTGCTGTCCAGCAGGTAGAGCTTATCATCGGTCAGATATACACCGGTCATATTTTGAATGATGGCAACAAGTTGCTTGTGATCCACAGTGACCTCCTGTTATTCTCCGAGCAGTAGACGTATACGCCCTGCAATCCCTTCGATCGAAAGGTTTTCATGAACGATTTTTTCTTCCGAAGGGCGTGATGGCATGCCGTATACCAGACAGCTTTCTCGTGACTGCGCTATCAGGTAGGATCCCTGCTTTTGCATTTCGATCATCCCTTTGTAGCCATCATATCCCATCCCTGTCATGATGATGCCAACGGCCCGTCTACCGTAGACATCTGCCACATGTCTGAATAATACGTCTGCAGACGGCTTGCAGCTATTCTCCGGCTCTGTATCCAGGATCCTGGCATAAACACCGTCTGCCCGTCGTTGTACGGCGAGATGATAGCCGCCAGGGGCAAGATAGGCCTTACCGGCCTCGATTTTCATCCCCTCTGCGGCTTCAATGGTCGGGATTACGGATTCATCGCCCAGATTTTCGGCCAGCTGTCTGGTGAAAACAGGAGGCATGTGTTGGACGATAAGCAGGGCCCCTTTCGGTGGCCTGGGGAAACAATGAAAGAGCTTGCGCAAGGCAACCGGCCCTCCCGTAGAGATACCGATAGCGGCCACATCAAAAGAGGAAGGCCGCGCCTGTGCTGGAGGGACGGCGGGGGGAGGACTGTGCACCGTAGCCGGCTCGGTCATCTGTTGCAGGATGGGCTTCTCTACGGTATCGGCCAGCTTGATGATACGGCTCAGCAATTTGCGGCGGATATACTCTACAGGGGATTCGTTTCTGCCAGGCTCGGGCTTGGTAACGAAATCGGTTGCCCCTTCTTTCAGGGCCTCAATGGTGATTCGGGCTCCCTCCGTCGTATGAGAGCTGAACATGATTACCTGGCCATCAGGATGGATCCGTCGGATCTCGCGAAGGGCTTCCAGGCCTGTCATTTCTGGCATTTCATGATCGAGAATGATGAAGTCCGGGCGATAGTGACGCACGCGGGGAAGTGCCACCACACCGTTCGAAGCAATCGACACGATGTCGATGCGTGGGTCGCTGGAAAGGGCTTCGCGCAGAAATGTTCTGTATGTTAACGAGTCGTCAACGATCAGAACGGAGATCTTTTTATCCTGATCCATGGAGTGCGGTCAATTGGCCCCTGCAAGCAGGCGGTCACAGTCTAAGACAAGAACAGGCCCTTTACCGGTATTGGCCACATACTGGATGTACAGGGCTTCTCTTTCTTCCATATGCGTGCTGGCCTCTTCGAGGCTTTCTTCGGGCAGACTGAGTATGTCATCGATTTCTTCTGCCATAATCCCTATCTGGGTCGTTGTGGATTTCAGCCGGATGATCTGAAGACGATCCGTCCGATCGACCGGCCGCCCGCGAAGCAGCTGTCCCAGGTCAAACACGGTAACCACATCCCCTCGTACATTTACAATTCCTGCAATATGAGGTCGTGCTCCGGGAACCGGTGTAAGACGCAGGTTCTTTTCCACTTCTTTACAGCGTTCCAGAGGCAGAGCATACAGCTGCTTTCCCGTATACCATGTAAGGAACTCGCGATTCACCTGTTTGCTCCTGATGGCGATGCTCCCTCAAGGCCCTGGTTGAGGTGTTCCTGCAGAGTGCGGTACCGTCCATTTCTGAAGCGTTCCGCCAGATCTTCGATGTCCAGTAACATGGTGGTCTTCCCTCCGATCAGAGCGCAGGCCGTTACAGACTCTGACGCGAAGGTATTACTGTCAAATCCTTCAAAACTGGTCACCACATTGTGTACCTCATCAGCGAGGATACCAAGATAGAAGCCATTCAGATGAAACAGAATGACATAAGACTCCTTTTGATTGAAGAGTTCGATATTCTTCTGAAGCGAAAAGACCTTCTCGAGCCGCAGAAGGGGAACGATGTGATTTTGATGATTCAAAACCTCGAAATCGAGCAGCGTTTCGATCCGCTCACAGGCAATCTTTTCGATCCTGGGCAGAGAGGCAACCGGCACGCCAAACAGATAGGACGAAGACTCGAAGATCAGATATCCTTCCATCTCTTCTTCTGTAGAAGCAGATTGTTCCTCTTCTTCCACGCCGGAAAGGTTGGCCGGTATGTTTCGATGCCGGGCAATGCCGGCAATGTCCAGAATGAGAACGGCCTCTCCGTCGCCCATAATGGCAGCTCCGGAGAATATCTTCACATCGGTCAGTTCCTGTCCCAGTGACCTGACCACGATCTCTTCGGGATTCAGGATTTCATCAACGAGAAGACCGAAGCGATGTTGTTCTGTTTCCACAACGATGATGAAGCCATCGGAAAAAGACTCGGATAACTCATGGTTCCCCTGTAACAGGGACTGAAGGGGAACGAGAGGAATCAGGTGCCCTCTGATCTCACAGGTAAGATGATCCTGAATCCGCTCAACCTTCGCTGCATCCACTTTCAGCAGCTCTTTTACGTTGACCTGAGGAACGGCGAGTCGGGTTCCGTTGCTCTTTACCAGGATGCATGTGACGATGGACAGTGTTTGCGGTATCGTCAGCTGTATGGTCGTGCCCTGTCCGGCAACAGAACTGATCTCGGCCGACCCACCGGCATTGGTCAGGCTGGTGCGGACGACGTCCATCCCCACTCCGCGCCCCGATGTTGTTGTTACCTGTTCGCTTGTGCTGAATCCGGGGAGGAAGATGAGATCTGCAAGCTCAGCATCTGTGGCAGATTTTGCTGCTTCTGCTGAAATGAGACCGCGCTTTACAGCCTTTTCGCGAATTTTGTCGTAGTCGAGTCCGCGACCGTCATCCTGTATCATGATGATGACGTTACCGCCGCGAAACGAGGCATCGATGCGAAGGCGGCCTTCTTCAGGTTTTCCCAGTCGGAGCCGTTCCTCCGGTGGTTCAATGCCATGGTCGATGGCATTTCGAACAATATGCGTCAGGGGATCGCGGATGGAATCCATCAGGGTTTTATCGAGCTCTACATGTCCGCCTTCGGTCAGTAGCTGGACTCGTTTGCCTGTTTGCGAGCAAACATCACGTACAAGGCGTGGAACTCTCTGGAACAGGGTTTCCAGTTCCTGGAGCCGTGTTCGCATAATACCTTCCTGGATACGCGAAACCAGGTAGCTGATCTTTTTCGCACTGACGGCAAGGGATGGATCGCGAAGACCTTCTACCTTTTGCATCAACTCGTTTCGAGCAATAACCGTTTCGCCTGCCAGGTTGATCAGGTTTTCGATCAGTGGCAGAGGCACCTTTAGATGGGATTCCTTTTCGAAAGCAACGGGCTGGTCTTTTTCGCGTTTTTCCGCTGCAGGCGGTTCGCTCTTTTTTACCGGTGGTGACGGGGTTTTAGCCGAAGGAGCATGCAGTACGTCGATGGCAGCGGGTTGCAGGCCCGCTGCCTGGAGGACCTTTTCAGGTTCTTCTTTGCTCTGGAAAACAAGAAAGTAAGGCAGGTATGTTTCCGTGCCTGCATGAAAATCGGGGATCATCGAAGGACTGATTCCATGCAGAACAATCTGCCTGTCTTTGCGAAAGCTCTGCAAACGCTCACAGATGCCGGAAAGGCTGGTCGTGTCCTGGGAGGTCAGGTCCAGAAGAGCACAGGTCAGATAGTGCTGTGATTGAAGCTGAGCCTGCGGGATTCGTGTTCTTACCTTCTGGCAAAAGCTTTCGAAGCCCTGACGGAGATCGGCCACAGGGGCCCTGGGAACGACAGAGACAGTTTCTTTGCCTCTGTCTCGCAGAGCAGAGAGCTTTTTCATCAGGTCGCCTACGTCAATCGACTCAGATTCCTCGACCTTGTCGATCATCTGTCGCAGGCGATCCACGCAGAGAAGGAAGATGTCCACCATGTCGACATCGGGTTCCAGTTCGCGCGAACGCAGAGCACTGAGAACATTCTCAAAGACATGCGAAAACTCTTTGATGCGGTTAAGGTCGAACAGCCCGGAATTCCCCTTAATCGTATGGATCGCTCGAAATAGCTGGTCCACCTGCTCTTCATCGAATCCCCGTTCCAGGCTGAGGATGGACTCCTCGGCCTGATCCAGCAGATCGGTCGATTCAGCAATGAAGCTTGCCAGGAATTTTGCGTTCAGTTCATCCATGCCTGTGTCTTCCGTTTTATGCCCTGAGGCGGTCAAGATGCTGCATCGAGTAAAACGAAGTGGCGATCCATACCGATCAGCCCCAGCTGATTTCGTATATCAGCAGATGTTTTCACCTTCAAGGTGGAACCGGACTTACGACTTTCTCGCGCAAACGACGCCAGAACCGCTACGGATTCCATGCACAGCTCTTCACAGGCAGCCAGGTTTAAGAGAATCTCAACCCCGGGTTCAAGAGGAAGAGCATCGTTCAGGACGGCGCGCAGTCCCTGGGCGGATTCTCGAAGCTCGTCCTTCTCGACCGAAATGATGATCCGTTTCCCTCGCTTGAAGAAGTTTGCCATAGCCCTGCCTGTTCCTCATTATCGGCCTGCAGCAGGCCTGAAAAGAGAAATGTAGCGGTTTCAGAGAAGAGCGAATAAAAAAAAAGGGATGGCGAATGGAACGGGCCCTCATTTTCCGATAATAGTGAGGAATAGACGTCTGCGTCGTCGGTATTTAAGGTAGGGCATATGATTTCTTTCAAAGATATGAAGGTCGGTTCAAAGATCCTGACAGGGAATGTTGTCCTGATCGGCCTTACCGTGATTCTGGCAGTCTTCGGCATTTTTCAGCTGAATCGAGATGTTGGAAGTTTTCGCGAAGTCTATGAAGAACGTGTTCAGCCGCTTGCACACCTGAGCAATATTTCAAGAATCATCCTGCAGATTCGTGAGAACATGCTTCGCCAGACTCTGGCTTCTCTGGATGGAGACTGGAAGTCTGTTCAGGAAATCCAGGCAGAAACGGACAGGTTGCGTCAGGCCCTGACGGACGAAAAACAGGCACTTCAAACCGCGAACTTCAGCGAAGAGGAGGCAGCCCTGTTCAGGCAGTATAACGAAGCCGAGAACAACGCCCGTCAGGCCAGGGAGCGCTTCCAGGCAGCCTTGAAGGACCGCGAAGCAGAGGCGGCTGCCAGATACTCTGACGTATGGGCTCGCGATTATATAACCATGCGCGATGCAATCGATGCCATGGTGAGGATACAGGTAGAGCAGTCGGAGAAGCTCTACAAGGATGAGCTTTCAGCCTTTCGTATTTCGATGATTCTGTTTGGCCTGCTGGTGCTGCTGTCGATTGCAGGAGCCATCGGCATTGTCATATACATGAGACAGAGGGTGGCCGTTCCGCTGCAGAAAGCCGTCGATACGATCCGGGACCTTGCAGAAGGTGAGGGGGATCTTACAAGGCGCCTCGAGGTAAGCAGTGCCGATGAGGTTGGCGAAATGGCCAGGTGGATCAACCAGTTTATCGAGAACATTCGCGATATCGTGAAAGAAATCGCCGACAACACCAACGAGGTAAAGTCCTCCTCCAACGCTCTTTCAGGGGCCAGTCAGAATCTGTCGGCCGGTGTGGAAGAGATGTCGCTTCAATCGAAGAATATCTCGGCAGCGGCCACACAGATGAATCAGAACTTCCAGGTTGTGTCCTCCTCTGTAGAAGAGCTGTCCACCTCCATTGGTGAGGTGGCGCGCAGCGCCTCCGATGCCTCGCAGATCGCAAAGGATGCTGACCGTACGGCTGCAAGCACCAACGAAAAGATCAAGCAGCTGGGTGTGGACGCCCAGGAGATTGGCAAGGTGGTGGAGGCCATCCAGAGCATCGCAAGTCAGACCAACCTGCTTGCGTTGAATGCAGCGATTGAGGCAGCCGGAGCGGGCGAGGCCGGAAAAGGCTTTGCCGTGGTGGCCTCAGAGGTGAAAGAGCTGGCCCGGCAGGCATCAGAGGCATCGGACGAAATCAAGAATCGAATCGAGGCCATCCAGGGCTCGGCGGACATGGCCGTTGAATCCATTGCAACGATTGCATCGGTCATTTCCAAAATCAATGAATTCAGCACAACGATTGCCTCTGCCGTAGAAGAACAATCGATCACGGCAAAAGAGATTGCAGGCAACATCAGTCAATCGACCCAGGCATCGGACGATGTCGTTCGCAATATCTCTGGCATATCGACCGCCACAGAGGACGGCGCAAGAAGTGCACAGAATCTGTCCGAGCTTGCCACACAGCTGGATATGCTGTCTTCCCGCCTGGGACAGATCGTCAATCGGTTCCGGATTTAAGTGCTGGTTTACCCCTGAGGCCTGCGGTCGCGGCAGGCCAATAAACATACCGATCAGTCTGTATGTTTGTTTGCTGTGCAATCGTCGGATTTCCGTTATTTGAAAGCCTGTCTCAAAAAAATCGGTTGCCGTATTGGATATGGAGAGTAGATCTGAGGCGTTTGCATCGCCTGGCAGACAAAAGACCTACTACAAAAAACAGGCATCGGCGGCTGTATGGACCATTTGCTTTATCACAACTTCTTTACCGTATCCGGACTGAACTACAGTATCTTTACTCTGTTCTTTGCCGGCTATTTGCTTACCCTGCGGAATCGAACGAAAGCGACACGTGATCTGATATTCCTTTTCGGCATCATCTCCTTGATGGCGCTTGCCTACTTTCTGGCCTATCTGATTCCGCGACCGGTATTTGCCTATCACCGCTGGATCAGTGTGGGCGTGTCGCTTTTTGGAACATCACATATTGTTCTTTTTCTGCTGCACTATCCGCAGCCGATCTGGCCTCGGTTTCGAAAGATCTACTTCTGGAGCACCTTCCTTGTTTCCGGTTCGGTTACGCTGGCCTTCATCATCCAGTCTCTGTCGGCTCCGAAGGTCTATGAGTTTGACGGCCATTACTACGATGTCGATCTGCCTGTGCTCGGTCGGATCATCGGCGCCCTGATTCTTCTCTATGTTCTCTTTTTTATTGTGGCAGGCATTGTAAGGATCATTCGCACGAAGAAGCGTTTCCCCATCGTTGTCATGCTGCTTGGCTTTATCTTCATCGTTTTCGTTCCCGGCGTGTTTAACCTTCTGAATCGTCTGAATCTTGTGGATCGAGAGATCTTCCAGACGGTATGGAATATATCCGGAGTGGCCGGCGCCTTCGTCTTTCTTGTGATCTACATGAATCACATGACGGAGCGGACGACTCTTTTGATGAAGCTTTACGCCATCTCGCTTGTGACGGTGCTGTTAATCCTGCAGGCAATCAACTTTCACATTTTAAGAGATCGCGAAGAGATCTATGATGATCTTCAGATACAGAAGGCCTACAGGGCCATTGTTGATAGCTCTTACAGGTCTGATGACCTGGCCTGTATTGCACGCGTGAATGACGATGGATCTTCGTCGACGATCTATGCATCGGAGTCCTTTCCAGGACTGTGCGGCCAATCCTCTGTGGCGCAGGCCACACAGGGGGTGCTGTTTCGGTATATGCATGGCGATAGCCTGGAAACGATTGAAGATACGATGGTAAGGTCTCTTCTGCCGGCACTTGCAGGGACCATAGAATGGCTTAAGAATGAAAGCGAACGACATACATCGGCCGGCCTGGATGAGGCAGGCCACCGCCGCCAGATTCTGAAGGATCTGAAGCAGGGACGTAATCGAATTCGGCGGATCAGGGCGATTATTGAGCGTCTTCGCGGTGTCGATCTTCGCACGGAGTTTGAAGCGGCTGTAGCCCCGCTGCGTAACGATCCCTTTCTTGCTCCGCGATTAAATGCGGTGCTGTCCGGGCCGGATGAGTTTTTCAAGGACCGACACAGCCTGCTTTCTCTGTTTCCTGAGCCTCTGTCTGCAGGCGATCGCGGATACGGACTGGACCGCCTGAGCGGACCACCGGCAACGCCTCTTGCAGGCAAGTACATCACCTACTATCTTTCATCGGGAAGAACGCTGTATCAGGTGGATTTTCGTTACGAGGATTACAGGCTTTTTCTGAATGAAGCCTCCTCGGTGATGAACAATCTCCAGCTCGGAGTAACCGGGCTTATCATGCTCGGCTATCCTGTGTTCTTTCTGGGAGCGCTTCTGCGTCCCCTGCGTTCGTTGCTTGGTGGGGTTGAGAACGTCAATCGCGGCGATCTGGACGTGCAGGTACCCGTAAAGGTTCACGACGAAATCGGTTACCTGACCCGGAACTTTAACAGCATGGTGGACAGCATCCGTTCCGCCAGGGCCGAATTGCGGGAATATGCCGATCAGCTGGAGCAACGCGTTATAGAGAGAACGGAAGAGCTTCAGAATACGCTTGTAGAGGTTCGAAGCCTTAAAGAGGGGCAGGATGGTGACTATTTTCTCACCTCACTGCTGCTGCGTCCCCTGTCGGCCAATCATGTTCCCGACGACAGCCCCTGTGAAGTGGAGTTTGTGGTTAAGCAGAAGAAGCAGTTTACCTTTCGGCACTGGAAAGAGGAGATCGGCGGAGATCTGTGCACCGCTCACCGAATCGTCCTGCGAGGTCGTCCCTACATCTTTGGCGTCAATGCAGATGCCATGGGTAAGTCGATACAGGGAGCAGGCGGTGCACTGGTCCTTGGCGCTGTGATTGAATCGCTGGTGGAACGTACCAAATACTCGGAACTGGATCGAGAGCTCCTTCCAGAGCGATGGTTGAAGCTGGCATTTGTAGAATTGCACAGGGTCTTCGAGAGCTTTGACGGCTCCATGCTTGTGTCGCTTATCATGACCCTCGTCGATGAAGAAACAGGCTTTGCCTATTATATCAATGCCGAACACCCACTTCCGGTGCTTTTGCGCGATGGAAAGGCTTCTTTTATTGAGCAGGCTGAACCACTTCGCAAGCTGGGTATGACAGGAATGAGTGGTTTTATTTCGATTCAAACCTTCTCGTTGCAGCCAGAAGATGTTTTGATTTTCGGTTCCGATGGCAAGGATGACCTTGTACTGGATGAACGAGATGGGGTACGTGTCATCAATGAAGATGAAAGCCTCTTTCTGAGCATTGCAGCAGAGGCAGAGGGCAGCCCTTCTCGCATGGCAGAGATCCTGGCAGAAAGGTATGAACTCATGGATGACCTGTCCATCATGGCCATCCGTTACCGGCCGGATTCTGAAGAGCATCGCCGCAGGCGTGCCATTTCGCGGCAGCTAAAGGAAAGTATGGAAGCGGTTCGCAGCGGTGCCATCGAGCCACATCAGGGCATCCAGCTGCTTGTTAAGGGGCTGTCGGAGTATCCTGACAATGTTCATCTGCACAGGCAGCTGGCCTCACTGTATCTGAAAACCGGACAGTACGGAAGGGCGATCATCCACATGGAAAAATACCTGCGTTTCAGGCCAGAGGATGATGACATGCTTTACAGGCTCTTTGTACTGATGAAAAAGCGCAACCTTCTGGCCCGGGCTGCTGAGTACGGCGAGGTGTATCATCTGCGTCATCCGGATGACTATCGCATTACAAAGGCCCTGGTGGAAGTATACGGAAAGCTGAACAACAGGGCCCGAGAAGAGAAGTTCCGCAAACGGCTGGAAGTGATGCAACAGGAAGGCGAGGGTTAACCCCAGCGTTCCAGAGCCCCGCCTTTCTGGAAGTGCCGATCCGCGCGACGTTTTGTTTCCGGATCTTCTTCCAGGGGCGGAGGCATATGCTGCTTCAGCCGTGCATCCAGAAGAAGCGGACCGTTGCATCCCCAGTGCCTGGATTTCGTAAAGGCATGAAGGCCATGGACGTCCTGTGCCGGGTTGGAGCGGGTGAAGGTAACCCACGCAAAGTTTGCAAACGAGGCTGCCGTAAAGGCAGGATCGTCGCAGAGGACGATCCACGCCACACCCTGAAAGGCCTGCGGATGTGTTTTCTCAAACTCTTCCAGCATCTTGATAAGGCCTGGCAGTTCAGGATCGTCTTCGTTGCGCCCGCGCTTTGATGGTTCCGTCGCTATGGCAATGACCCCGGGTCTTACAAGGGCCGGACGCAGATGGCTGCCAGCCTCTCGTAAAGGTGCAGGCAGCTCGGTGCACAGCCGGCGTACCGGTGGGCCGTAGCAGGCCAGCACAAGCTTGGATCCTTCGTTCAGTGCCGTTCCGGAATAATCCAGGGTATCGATGGTTGTACCCGTCTGAAAATGCAGATCACGACGAAAGTCCAGACGCTCGAGGCAGTAATCGAAGAATTGCTCCGCATTGTGAGGATCCGGTGCATCTCCGGCTGCAATCATGAGATACTTGGCCAGAGAGGCCTGGCCGAACCCAAGAACGGCGTTGGCAATCGTTAGAATTTCGCGAGGCTTTTGCTCCTTTTCAAACGGCGTATAACGTTCACTGCCAAGGGCAAGCAAAAGGGGATGAACTCCGGCAGCATCTACGGCATGCATGGCCTTCAGTCCCGGCACACTTACAGGAACCATCGGACCGGTTAACTCGTGAATTAGCTGTCCGAAGATTGTATCCTCTGCCGGTGGCCGGCTGACAACGGTAAAAGGCCATATGGCACCGGGACGGTGAAAGACACCATCCACCCTTAGAACCGGAAACTCATGCTGCAGGCTGTAGTATCCAAGATGGTCGCCAAAAGGGCCTTCGGGCAGGGTGGCTGGCTCAACGGTTCCAACGATGCAGAAATCGGCATCGGCCGCTATACGGTATCCCCGGTGCACTGTATGGCGAAAGCGTCGACCGGCCAGCGCCCCTGCAAAGGCCGTTTCAGGCAGGCCTTCGGGAAGAGGCATCACGGCTGCCACCGAATGAGCCGGTGGACCTCCCACAAAGATGCTGACGCGAAGAGGCTTTCCTGCGGCCAGGGCCTTTTGATGATGGACCCCGATGCCCCTGTGAATCTGATAATGCAGGCCGATCTGCTGGTTTGTTTCGTAGCGGTTCCCGGACAGTTGAATTCGGTACATCCCCATATTCGACGACAGGATTCCGGGATTGTCCGGGTCCTCGGTTAACACCTGCGGAAGCGTAATAAAGGGGCCTCCATCAAGCGGCCAGGAGCGAGGGGCCGGAAGCTTATCGATAGTGGTCTGATGGGCCAGAACCGGTGCAAAACGACAGCGTCGTGGCAGGGCCTTCAATGCTGCAAAAGGAAGGCGCAGCAGGCGTCCGGGCTGGCTCAGAAGGGATGGAGGATGTGCCCTTGCTGCAATCAGGGCCTGTACGTCATCGAGAGTATGACGAAAAAGAAAGCGTGCACGTTCGATGGTACCGAACAGATTCGAAACAGCGGGAAACGGTGAGCCCTTTACGTTTTCATAGAGAATGGCCGGTCCGCCTCTTTCGAAGATACGGCGGTGGATGGCAGCCATTTCAAGATCGGGATCGACCTCTTCTGAAATACGCACGAGGTGTCCGTGCTTTTCAAGGTCCTGAACGGCATGATGGGTGGAGCGGTAGGCCATGGCGTTAGCGCAAGAAATGCAACAGGCAGGCCTGAGGTCTACCAAATAACGGGGATGGGTTATTCTTTGCCGAAGGAGATCTTCTTGATGACATCCTTATGGCAGAAGGCCCGTTCACCGGAAGGCGGGCCCTGGATGCCTGTGAACCAGGTATTGTCCTTTCGTAGAAGATCCATCCAGAATGAGTACAGAAGTATGTCGCCGTTATGATTGGAGAACTGCATCTTGTGGAAGAACGGCGGAATGGGCTTCTCAACGATCAGCGTGGAGCCTGCCAGTTCGACGCGATAGCGGCTGACATCAAAGCGGTAGACGCGTCCGTCCTTGCCTTTGCCCTGTTCCACAGGAGTCCAGCGTTCAAATTCGATGCCCTTGATATCCGCAACCCGGACCTTTTTGATAAACTCCAGACCGTCGACGGTATGGGTAAAAAGCAGGGTATCGGGAATTTCCAGATAGACTCGCCCCTTTAGCGTCCTGCCATCGCATAACGAAACGGTAGCCGGAAGTTCGCGTTTGGGCTGGCGCTGTTTTTCCTTTTTATCTGTGGATGAGGGAGTATCTCCCTGTGAAGCGTCGCGTCCCGGCAGAGGAGACACGGCAAAAGTAATAACGCATAGTATTGAAAAAAGAAAACGCCTCATTCAAACGAACCTACCTCAAAACCTGCAGGCGAAAGGCGGCAGCCTTTCGCCCATCAAAATCACAGTCGATGCCAGGTTTGCGATCGACCGAGCAGAGAAACGCCGAGGAAACCGCGCACTATGAGCTTGTTCCCTTCGACCCTGATTTTACATGAATAGATCTTTCCATTCTTGGGATCCATAATCTGGCCGCCGGTCCATTCGTTGCCGTCTTTTTTCAGCCCCCAGAGGATGGTCAGGCCTACCAGTGGTTTGTTTTTTGCCTGTCCTGGACACTTATCGCATACCTTGCCTTCATCTTCGGGGTTAAGCAGCTTCTGGATTTGACCATAAAGGACGCCATTGTGTTCGTAAATCTTTACGTAAGACTTGGCCTCGCCAGTTTCATCATCAATGGTTTTCCATACCCCCACCGGACTTTGAGCAAAGAGCGAAGAGGCGAACAACATCACACCGATTACGGTGATCTTTTTCATATTCGTAGCCAGTTTCATCATGAAACTCCTCCTTAAATCATCAAATCATCCAAATTCACAGAAAGCATTCACGCCACTGTTTGACGAACGGATCTCATCACCGGTTCGACATTCCTCGTAGATGAAGGTCCTTGATCGAAACGTCAACCAGAATTTCAGATGAGATTCCTCAAGGAGCCTGCGATACGCTCAACGTTATTTGCTGTCAAAGCCGGATAAACAGGGATACATACGGCCCTGCGAAACAATCGCTCAGCATTGGGAAACTCCATAGGCGGCATGGCCAGGTAGTGATGCAATGGAGTGGGGATACGCTGTACTCCGATCTGCAAAGCCTTGAAATAACGTTGCACCTCTTCCGGCGGCCGGGACACAACGACAGGCATACGATGATACGTATCAGGACCGGGATTTGTAAAGCAGCTCTGATGCTTTGTAAGTCGTAAGGTTTCCAGATACTTTACGCCGATCTTCTTGCGGCGGGTAATCATCTGGCCGAGTCTGGAAAGCTGATGAAGCCCCATGGCTGCCTGAAAATCCTCGAGGCGGTAATCGTAGGCTACGGTATGCGGATCGCGACTGTGCCCGTAGCGCATGCCGGCCATCTTCTTCAGAAGGGCATTCTGTGAAGAGCAGAGGAAGGCGCCGTTCCCGGTAGTGATGATATCATCTTCAGCCAGACCACAGAGCATGATATCGCCGGCATGTCCGTAGGTTTCGCCGGTTTCTGTTGTGGAGCCGAGAACACCGGTGATATCTTCAATGATATGCACGCCTTTCGCGCGAATCTCATCTACCGGAGCTTCGCAGGGACTGCCATAGATATGATCAAGGATAAAAACATCACCCGGATGCAGCTCTTCCAGCATGGCCTGAATGGCTTCAGGAGCAGGATGAAAACTGCTTCGTCCTGCATCAAGCAGACGAACCGAGGCTCCTGTGTATCGCGCTGCATCGAGGGCTGCAACGGAGGTCAGGGCATTCATCCATACCGTTGTCGTCGGTCCGGAATCAACTGCCAGCAATGCCAGATGATAGGCAGCTGCCAGAGAGTTGACGGCCAGGGCCCGTTTGTATCCCACCGCATCGGCCAGAGCCTTTTCGAAGCGCTCGGCAACGGAACCCGATCCAATCTGATCATCAATCAGACACTGTAATACGGCCTCCAGCTCTTCTCTGGATAAGGCGGGGCGACTTGCTTCGATTGCCTTTGGTCTTGCCGGTTCGATGGCCCTTGCTCGTGAACCGGATCTATAGATTCCCGAAATGGAGCTGCTCATTGGCATTCCTCTTTTTTTATTTTCCCTGTGATCCCTTGAATGGATAACAGGTCAGGCTTTCAGTATAGGACAGGAGCGCCTGGCTTGCACTGTAAAAATGCCAGGGAAATTGCACTGCCATACAGGCCTTTGGTGCCAATAATCGTATTATGTCGTATTTCCTGTCAAGCGGGAAAAATGCGGCCAGGCCGACCGGGCTTCCGCTACACTGCTAAAGGGCAGTGCTTGCTTCGTAGATGCGCGAATTGGCCTCGGGTTCTATAAAGGCCTGGATGCCACGGTCGGACAGGTCTCCGGGAATAAACAATGCTTCGGCCTCGGCAATGTCCACCTTGCCTTCCTGGTCGCCCTGCATGACCCGCAATGTAGCATTGCCTTCGAGAAAGAGAACAATGGACAGAGGGCGCAAAGGCACCCTGGCCACGGGGCGTTCCGGTTGATGCAGCAGGCTGACGCGAAAGTCTTTGACCGGCACCGGATACGTGGCCGGATACGGCAGCGCCCCTTCTGGCTCGGGAAGGAGAATGCGAGCAGGGCTGTCATCGTATGTAAGCATCGAGAGCAGGGTTGGCAGGTCCTTGAACTTGGAGGTCAGTCCTCCTCTGACGACGTTATCGGATGAGGCCATGCATTCGAGAATCTGTCCTTTTAGATAGGCATGGGGTTCATTGGGCCCCAGAAAGATCGCTTCACCCGGTTTCAGGTTTAGATAGTTTAACAGATAGATGGCGAAGATGCCCGGGTCTTCAGGGCCGTAGAACTCCACAAGCCTGACAAACCAGTTATCTCGTTCAGATCCACGCATCTGCCCAAGCATGTGGAGCAGGTCTGTGGCATGCTTTCGTATCGTAGACGGATCGGCCTGCATGATGCGACCGTATACCTGGCGTAGTTCATCGGCAGGGCTCCGACCACGGGTCTGGTCTGTCGGTAACCCATGATCATCAAAGCCACACAGGGCGGCCAGAGCGGGTAAGCGGGCTGCCTCCTGGTGCAGCTCTGCAACGGGACGAAATCCAGCCATTGCTTCGAAGTGTCCGAGGCAGATGGCAAGTTCGGGCTTGTGATTGTCGTCGGGATAGTGTTCGGGGTCTTCGCGGTGCAGCTGCTCGGCACGCCTTTTGTCGGGATGCGCCTGAATGGACAGAGGTTTGGCTGCATCCAGTACCTTAAAAAGAAAAGGCAGTGTTGTATAACCCTTCCTGTGCAGGCGACCGAGAAAATGCCCGGGATCTTTCTGAATGGCTTCGTTCAGGGCCAGCTCTTCGGTGTGGAGCTGACCGGGCTTGACGTTGAAATGATAGCCCTGCACGCGCGAAGGTGCGGAGGGGTGTGCACCTTTCCACATCTCAGCCATGGGACGTGGCTCAACCGGCTGTCCGGTTCGTTTCTGCACCAGTCTGTGAATCAGACCGTCTGTGCTTCCCCAATCGTAGCCCTGGATGGCGGGCAGGAGTCGATAGAAGATCGGATAGCTATCTTGTGCGTTCATACTCAGATATTATGCACGGGCCCGGGTAAGGCCGGAGGAACTCGTTCCTGTTGAGTGCGAAAGGGAAAAGACCATTCGGGAAGGAACCTTGCGGTAAACAGCAATATGACAAAGGCCAGGAAGCTGAAGTAAAGAAATGCCTTCCACAGGCCAACGGAAGGATCCGTAAACAGCGATCGTAGGTCGCTCTGGATGAGGTTTCGGATGCGCTCGATCACAGATCCAGGGAAATCACATGCCAGTAGATTTCAACAGGAAAATGCAGCACGAATTCAGCAAGCGATCGAGCCCGTCACGAGACTGCAGATAGAAAGGGTTGCCTGGCCGCTTGCATTGCAGAGTCTGTTCGGAGATGTTGCCCGCTCTAACAGTGGCCGACCTTGTGCCCGATCGCAGCCTGATCTATATAATCGGCTGCTCGGGCGGACTGGATTCCGTTGTCCTGGCCCATCTGTACAGTGAGCTCTTTTTTGCCGGTGAGCTGGATGAGTCGCCTGTCCTGTTTCACCTGGATCATGGACTTCGGCTTTCGTCGGCACGCGATGCGCGTTTTGTAGAGAGTCTTGCCCGAAGGCTTGGCCTGCCGCTGTACATGGATCGCATCCGCCTGAAGGTGCTGGCGCAAAGAGGTGGCTTTAACCTGGAAGAGGCAGGTCGTCTTGCCCGCTACCGGCGGATGCTGCGCATCGGACGTCATCTGGGGCAGCCCTTTGTTGCCGTAACGGCACATCACGCAGACGACTATGCAGAATCTGTTCTTCTGAAGATGATCCGCGGAGCGACGGATCGGGCGTTCTTTATGCCTCCTTTTACAGACCTGCCTCTGTCTCGAAAAGAGAGCATTTCTGTCTTTCGGCCCTTTCTCAGAGTCAGCCGGGCCGATCTCAGGCATTATGCACAGGAATGCGGAATCGCTTATCGAGAAGATCCGACCAATCATTCGGACGACTACCGGCGAAACCGGCTGCGACACAGCGTTATTCCCGTTTTGAAAGAAGAAGGCTGGCAACCCGCCTCACTCTGGCGGCGCCTGCACGGCACGGAGCGTTTTGGCCATAAGGCCCTGTCATCGGTAAAGCGGATCGAATCCCTGACGCTTCCGTATGCCCTTTTCGAAGGAGCGACGGCGGCAGAGGTGAAAAACGTTCTGGATCGGGCCTTTTCGCGCCTGGCCCTGAAGCCCCTGCAGGGCAGTGGTGCTTCTGGAGTGTTAGGCGAGATTATGAAACAATCGCTCGGTGGTCGGATCAATGTGCAGACGAAGGACTGGATTCTGTGTTCTGCGGCCGGACTCATCTGGATATTTCGCAGTGATGCATCGATTCTAAAGCGTCCCCGTTGTGAGAAGCGGGACGGTTATCTCTATATTACAGGGGAACGAAGCTGTCGTTACAGGCTGGCAGAAGGACAGGAGGTAACGTTTTTTAAGCCAGGCATGCGAACGGCAGGCGGAGTGAAGCTGAAAGAAATCTTTCAGGAAGAAGGGATCCCTCTGCCTCTGCGCTCCGTCATACCCCTGATCGTTGAAGGGGAACAGGTCGTTCTTCTCTGCGGTGCCGTGGTTGGCCTGGGAAATATGCGGTTCGAGGCGTAGAGCCTTCCCGTCAGACGACCGGGGCCTTTTGCGCTTGTTTCTGCGAATTACCGCCGGAACCTGGTGCTATGGATGGCGGGCCCGGATTTGATCCCTTCTTTGCACCCGATGCAAAGCATGTGCAGCGTGAGAAAGAAAAGGCCAGAAAGCTGCGAAGTTCGGGATGGTGGAATCGAAAGCGTGCAGACGGTCTCTGCTATTACTGTCGCCGCCGGTTCAAGCCTTCTGAACTGACCATGGATCATCTCATTCCCCTTTCGCGAGGTGGCTATTCTACAAAAGAGAATATCGTGCCCTGCTGCAAGGAATGCAATAATCGCAAAAAGTATCTGCTGCCTGCAGAGTTTGCCGACCTTCTTGCAAAGGAGCGTGCCGGGCGAGAATCCTCTTCTGAAGGTGAGGCCGAGATGTCCGAAAAAGAATCGGCAAGAAAAGCAGAAGGCCCCGGTGGGCCTTCTACACAGGACTGATTTCTTAGATATTGATGTCGTAGCTAACAGCGAAGAAGAACAATCCTTTTGTCTGTGTCTTTTCTGATTCCCAGAAGATGATATCGGTAATGATCTCGACGGCCGTCGGCGCAGCCGTAGCGAAATTGCCGCCAACGATGAGAAAGTTCATACCGTAGAAACCGGGATAGGAGTGGAGTTGCTCTTCCTGGCGCAGTCCCACCTGGAAGTGAAGGTCGGCTGTATGATCGTACTGAAAGCCGAGCATCCAGCGATTGATCTTCATCTCGTAGCTTGCTTCCTGGTCGGTGACGTCGATCTGGTTGGAGCCGCCAAGGGAGATAAAGGTTGTCTGGTAGGACATCGATCCACCAAAGTTCGGAAAGAAAGAGGTGGTTACAAACTCGCCGATAATCGACATATTCTTCTGCACATAGAACTGGAAGCCGAGGCCTGCATAGGTGCCACGGGCACTTGCTTCAAAATTGTTATCGCCTATGGTTGTTCCGAAACTGCCTCCAATCTGGGTGGCGCTGTATTCGTAGCTCGTATTGTGCCAGCGAAATCCAACCTTCGGTGTCAGGAACAGTCCGGACTTGCCGACCTGCATCTGGTAGCCGAGCTCGCCATCCCAGTCTGTGCTGGTATAGTCCGTCAGCTCTACCATCTTGACGCTGCCAAAGCCCAGCGGCAGGGCGTTGTACTTGTACTCGGGCATGTAGCGAGTATAGTTGGCGCTCAGGATGAGCGTGCCGCTTTGCATCACCTTGTGGTACTGAAAGCCAAGAGGCCAGATGGTATTGGTCTGCTTGCCGGTCCAGGTAAGGTTTAAATCGCCCTGGCCGATCAGCTCGTCGAGGAAGAAGCGATCTTCCAGTTCGGGCTCCATTTCGCCCGGCCAGTAGCCCACGTTGAGACGGATTTTATCTGCATAGAGGGGGGCGGAGAATACGATGGCCAGGGCCACGAAAACTCCCATTGAGGTTTTTTTCATATCTATAGTTCCTCCTGTCATTGAGAGCTGCATGTATTTCGACGAAATAAAAGACAGCATGCAACGACCAGGGTATTCTCATCCTATCGGAGCGAGACGTGCAATCGTTTTCGCGCCCGGGCGCCGACGGCCCTTAATTTTTTTCTTGCTGTTCTTGTTGACAGTAGCTGCTCTGACGGATGGTCAGGCCGGGCCGGTAACCGATGTTCTGTCCGGGGCAGACAGACAGGAAGAGACCATATCAAAGCCTTTCCCGGACGGGCGCACCCTGCAGGAGGTGCTGGAGGGATTGGACGGGGCGTTGAAGCGTCCGGATGGACTGTATCGAGGAACGCTTACGCTGTTACGGCGAGATGAGCCGACAGTTGTTCAGGAATTCCAGCTGATCGTTCGTTCTCCGCAGGCGTATATGACCATTCGCTCCTATCGGCGCTTGGAAGAGCTGCGTATTCTCTGGATGGGCAGAGGCATGGAGCTGTGGATCTATGATGTTCCTCGCAGACAGCTGCTGCGTCCTGAAGCCGGACAGCGTTTTGATCCACTGAATGCCATGGGATTTTCCGCTGTGGATTTCTTTTATCCCTGGTTTAGCGGGAACCTGAAACCTGTGCGCTGGTATGTTGATTCCCTTCGACCGGATTGGAGGATGATTGATTGTCGGCTTATCGATACGGATGAGCCGCAGTTAAGCATCGGGATTGACTCTGCGGGCCGACCGGCACGTGTGGAGGTGAAGAATCGGCGTGGGATCCTGCTTCGAGTCCTGGAGTTCGGGCAGGGCAGGCCACTTCTGGAATGGAGGACGGACCGGCAGTATATGCCCTCTTTTCCTACTCTGTATGAGATGCTGGACGTGCGGCGAGGCACGGTAGCCCGTTTTGAGACGCGCATCTACGATCCAGGGTTTCGTCCTGACCCCTCGCTTTTTGATCCGGATTTCTTGAGTCGCTAATGTTCTTTTCTGATACAGCCAAACTCTTTCTCGAAAGCGTCGGTCGCAGCCAGGAGGTGGAGCACTATCTACGGCGCTTTCGATCAGAGAAGGGGCCCTATTTTGCCGTCATTGTGCCGGACGCCGATAGCTGTCGGCATGAATACGAGCTGCTGCTTTTCCAGTTGAAGTCACTTGCCAGGCTGGGATTGCGTCCTGCTCTTTTACTGGCAGGCCTGGCAGGTCAGTTCGTGCCTGCCTTTCGACGGGATCTGCAACAGAGCGGAGCCAATGTCTATATGATCGCTCCTGACGATCAGCCCTTACTGGCAATCCTTGACGGCCTGGTTCAGGAGGGCGTGCGGCGCATACATTTTCTACGTCGTCGCGGCATGATTGCCGAGGCAGGCAGTGTATTGCCCGTTTGTTTTCCCGATCAAAAGGTCGATGATCCGGATCGAACGTTAACCGCCATGGCATTCGATCTGCTTGGCCGGCATCGAGACCTGCACCTGTCTGTATGTTCTCCGTCCCGGCTTTTGAAAGAGATCTTTACCGTGAAAGGGGCAGGAACCCTTTTTCGTCGTCCCACCGTCATCCATCATTATCAGGAACTGACCGACGCACAGAGACAGAGACTGCATGACCTGATCGAACAGAGCTTCGGTCGCTCCCTTGCAAGCAGTGATCTGTTTGATCGCATTTCAGATTTCTATATCGAGGAAGAGTTTGCCGGTGCCGTGCTTCTCGAAACGACGCAGTACGGCTTTTATCTGTCCAAGTTTGCCGTGGGCGTGGATGCTCGAGGACTGGGAGTGGCCCAGGACCTGTGGCAGCGGGTGCTCGACGATGCCCGGATACTGTTCTGGAGGTCCAGGCGAACCAATTCCATTCACCGCTGGTACGAGAAGATTGCCGATGGATTTCAACGCCTGCCAGAATGGACCGTGTACTGGAAAGGCGTCGATGTGCAATCCCTGCCTGATATAATCCGGTTTGCCGAGGCAAAGGCCCCGGATTTTGTGGAATAACCGCATGAGCGCCCGTCGGTGAAGTGGCAAAAGCATAACGATCAGGGAGATATATGAATGAAAAAGCGAGTTCTGCTATTTATCCTTTTCACAGTCTTTTCTTATGGACCGGCCCATGCACGGGATCTCTCTGATACGCTGAAGTCGCTTGCTCCATCGCTGATGACGGCAAGACATGTTCCAGGTTTGCAGATTACCGTGTTCCGGCCGGGCAGACAGCTTTCGCTTGCCTTTGGTGAAACGGGAGAGGGGCCCGTTACCGAAAAAACGCAGTTCTTTGTCGGCGAGCTCACAACGGCCCTGATTCCTCTCTTGCTGGAAGAGGAGCTTCGCAAACAAACCGTCTCGATTCGCGAAGGACTGTCATCCGATGATCCGAGGCTGCTTCTGTATGCCCGGTTTCAGGAAGCCATGCACCGGCCTGGATATCTGACCCAGGTCCCTTCTTACGCCGGGGGCAGGCCGATCCGTAAAGAAGGGATCTTTGCGGGCCTGAATCCCGATCGGACCTTCCTTCTGAGCCTCTATCACTCTGTTTCGGGTTTACCTCCTTCGCGAGCCGGCATAGCAGCACAGCCTGTTGATCCCGCTTTGCTTGCAAAATCGCTGGCCGCCGATGAAAAGCCCTATTCGCGCATGGCCTTCAGTTCAGAAGGCATACAGCTGTTGCTGGATTATCTCGCTTCTGTGCGAGGGCAGACCGTCGAGGAGATGCTGAAAGAAACCCTGCAATCCCTCAGAATGAAGGGCAGTAATCTTGCCTCGGGAAAACCAGAGGATTATCTGCAGGGGCTGCCACAGGCCAGTCAGGGCTATACGACGGCAGAAAGGCCTGTGGCCGTGCGTTATCCGTATATCGTTTATCCCGGTATCTATGGCCTTGTTACGAATGCAAGCGACACATCCCTTTTGCTGAAGGAGCTTTCCAGGCGGTCGGCTCGCGCAGCAGAAGAAAGGCGTCTTGATCTGCCTTTCGGCTCGTATTTTACATTTGATGCCTCACTTGGGGGACTCAGCGGGCCGTTTCACGTTAGAAAGCTCTGTGAAGATACAACCGTGTACGAACAATCTTCCCGATTTCCGGGGTTTGCTTCGTTAATCCTTTTCTCAGGCGATGGTCGTGGCCTGGTACTGCTTGCCAATGCTGATGATATGGCTTTGCTGCACAGGTTATCCGAACGGATCCTTCTTGATCTGTTTACGGAATGCTCACCACCCGAGCAGGACAGATTGCAGATGCAGGGGCAGTGGAATACAACGTTGCTTTCCTGGTTTGATGGTGATGCAAAGTCACTTGCAGAGTATCTGCGCAAAATAGAAGGAACCTATCGTCCACAGGGTATTCTGCCGCGTAAACGAGAGCACTTTGCCTTTATGAGTGATGTGCGATTGCGTTTGAATTCCGAAAACAGACTGGAGTTAGGCGGCTTTTATGATCGTGAGATACCGATCTACCTTGTGCCTGAAAAAGAGCCCTTTGTTTTTCGAGCAACGGGCAGGGCGGCCATGGCCGGCTGGAAGGTTCGCTTTATCGAGGATAAGGACGGTCACATCGTGGGCTTCTACACGGATGCCGTGGCCTATCAGCGCGTGATCTGGGGGGATTCCATCTGGGGACGCATTGTTGGTTTTACTTTTACCGTTTTTATCTTTGCATTGTTGATCCTCCTCATTTACTTGAGGAAGAAGAACTTTATTGAGCCCTCTCATAGCGGCTCCACTGAGAGTTAAGTCCCTGATGAATGAAGAAAAGCATGTTGTAATCGTTGGGGCCGGTTTTGCCGGCCTGAATGCAGCCAGATCCCTGGGAAACCGGCCCGGGATTCGTGTTACCGTCATTGACCGCAGAAATCACCACCTGTTCCAGCCATTGCTCTACCAGGTGGCCATGGCGGCCATCAGTCCTGCAGATATTGCAGTACCTATTCGGTCTATCGTTCGCGAATATGATAATATCGAGGTCATTCTTGCACCGGTGCTGAACATTGACCGGGAGAACCGCAAGGTCATATGTGATTACCGTGAGATCTCGTATGACTATCTGATCCTGGCCTGTGGAGCAACGCACAGCTACTTCGGTCGTGATGACTGGGAGGAAAATGCACCCGGACTGAAATCCATCGAAGAGGCCACGGAGATACGGCGTCGCGTCTTCCTGTCCTATGAGCTGGCCGAGCGAGAAGAAAGCGTCGATGTGCAAAAAGAACACCTGACATTTATTGTTGTGGGTGGCGGGCCTACGGGTGTGGAGCTTGCCGGAGCGCTTGGTGAGATCAGTCGTTATACACTGGAATCCGATTTTCGTAATATCAATCCCAAACGGACGCGCATTATCCTGATTGAGGCGGGTCCGCGTATCTTGCCTGCCTTCGATGCCGACCTTTCAGAGCATGCAGCCAGAGAGCTGGAACGGCTGGGGGTTACGATCTGGACCAATACGGCAGTGACCGAGGTTCGTCCCGATGGCGTTATAGCCGGTGGTGAGAATATCCGTGCCCGGACGGTTCTCTGGGCTGCCGGGGTCCTTGCCAATGGTATCAACCGTACGCTTGGCGTGGAGCTTGATCGTCAGGGACGCGTTATCGTAGAGCCAGATCTGTCGATTCCCGGTTCTCCGGAGGTCTTCGTTGTGGGCGACCAGGCATCCTTCAGCCATACGGCAGACGGCAAGCCTCTTCCTGGCCTGGCTCCGGTGGCCATACAGCAGGGCCGCCACGTTGCGCGTAACATCATTGCCGAGAACCGGGGCAAAGAGCGAAAGCCCTTTGTCTATTTCGATAAAGGCATTATGGCCACGATCGGCCGTACCGATGCCGTTGTGCAGACGGGGCGGCTGCGGCTGACGGGCCTTGTCGCCTGGCTTATGTGGATCGTTGTCCACATTGCCTACCTGATCAGCTTTCGCAATCGCGTCATGGTGCTGTTTCAGTGGGGATGGTCGTATTTCAACTTTCGCCGTGGGGCTCGCCTGATCCGGTCGAAGATCTGGAAGACGCGAGAGCTGGAGGCAACCCTGGATCGTCAGCGAGCGGAGCGCAGCGCGAAAAGCCCCCGGTCCAGAAAGACCGCTTCTGCCACGCAGAGAACCGCCGCGAAAAAGACGCAGACGACCAAAAAGAATACTGCCAAAGGCCCTGCCAGAGGCACTGCCAAAAAGGCCGCAAAGCGCAAATCCACGGCGGGACGATAAGGCCGCAAAAGGCAGCCGGTCAGTCTGCTTTAGCTGCTGGCTGTGTCTGCACGGCAGGCACGGCGATCAGCAAAAGCGAGGCCAGCACGGCAATCGATGCCCCGGTTAAGAAGGCGGCCTGTGCGCTGATCTCCGTCCAGATCCATCCAAAAAGGGCACTGGCCGGCAGGGCTGCCAGCCCGATAGCGGCATGATAGATTCCGTAGGCCCGGCCGCTCTTCTCAGCACTGACATAGTCCGCCACCCAGGCCTTCTCGGCGCCCTCTGTAAGGCCATAGTAGGCACCGTAAAGAAATAGAAGCAGCAGATAGATGGCAAAATCGCCGGTAAAGGCAAGACCAGCATAGACGCCTGCATACACAAGCCATCCGGTAATCACCACGGGGCGACGGCCAAAACGATCCGAAAGGGATCCACCGGGAAGCGAAAACAGGATCTTCGTTACATGCAGGCCAATCCAGAGAAGCAGAAGGGAGGCAGAAGAGGCCTCAAAGCGGGTCGCTGCCAGGTATACAAGAAAAAGGTCTGAGCTGTTGCTCAGGGTAAAGAGGAAGATGGCAGAGATGAAGCCATAAAAGGCACGGGGCAGCCTGGCCGTGACCCTGTTTCGTGCCTGTGGTTTGTGCTGCGGTTCCCGAACGAAAAACAGTGCCAGAAGGGCAAGAATCCCGGGCAGAAGCGCTGCGATAAAGACAAGACGCAGGGATTCTGCCGTAATGGAGCCCTGATCGACACGAAAAAAGAAATCGGTGTATTCGCCGTCTGGTGAGGCCGCAAGCAGGGTCAGAATCAAGAGTGCAAAGACCGGCCCCAGAACGGCACCGGCATGATCCATGGCCCTGTGAAAGCTAAAGGCAAGCCCTCGATATTCGGGCGACGTGGATTGTCGGATCAGGGCATCCCGACCGGGAGTGCGAATCCCCTTGCCAATGCGGTCCGCAAAGCGCAACAGCACAACACCCATCGGTCCTGTGGCCAGGGCCATGGCAGGCCTCGCTATAGAAGAGATGGCATAGCCGAGGATCGTTGGCATTCGGCGACTCTGTAACCGGTCGCTGATCGTGCCGGCGAAGATCTTTAGAATGGCCGCCGTGCTTTCTGCCACGCCGTCCATAATGCCGATGTAAAGTGCCGTCTGTGCAGGCGCAAGGGCGGCCAGAAAGACGGGCAACAGAGGATAGATCATCTCGCTCGAGATGTCTGTGAAGAAACTGACAAGGCCAAGCAGGAGGACATTGCGCCCGCCTGTTCGAAACAGGGCAGGCAGGCGGCGGGTCACTTCGTGCTGATTTTAAAGGGCAGGTAGGCCGGGCACCATCCCAGGGTTCCCGTAAAGAGAGGAATGATACCAACCAATCCCCACCAGCTCTGATAGTAGAATCCGGCTGCCACGATGGCAACACCGACAACAAGCCGAATCACACGATCCACTGTACCAACATTCTTTGTCATAGCGCTTCTCCTTAGGGGGCTCTGCAGCAAGGATCTGCAGACAGCCAGTGTTTATAATATAGCATGATAGGCACGCTATGTCATCGTTAAAACAGGGCCTTATCGCTCCTGAAGCAGCTCTACGATATCGGATTCGATCTTCTCGGGCGTTGTCGTTGGTGCATAGCGCTTTACCACCTTTCCGGTGCCATCCACCAGAAACTTGGTAAAGTTCCATTTGATAGCCTTGCCAAGGAATCCAGGTGCATTGTTTTTCAGATAGGTAAAGACGGGATGTTCATTGTCTCCGTTTACCTCGATCTTCTTGAAAAGCGGAAACGTAACGCCGAAGTTGCGTTCGCAGAACGTCTGGATCTCCGCATCATCGCCCGGTTCCTGATGCCCGAACTGGTCGCAGGGAAAGCCAAGTACCTCGAAGCCTTTTTCTCTGTGCTTCGTGTAAAGCTCCTGCAGGCCTTTGTATTGTGGCGTAAAACCACACTGTGACGCTGTATTCACGACGAGCAGCACCTTGCCCTTATAGACATCCAGGGCTTCTTCTTTTCCATCATTGCGCACTGCCTTCAGTTCATGAAATGACATACGGTCTCCTGTTGCATTAGATTCTATGCAATATAGCTGAACCGGAACATTTTTGCCTCTGGTTTTTCGCTACTTTGCGACAAAAAGGCCTGTTGCACGGGCTATGCTCGCTACCCGGAAGAGGGGCGAAGACGATCGAAGAGGACTGAAAAGGAGTCGCTTGCCATCCTGGCAGGCAGTCCTTTCGTGTCAGGAGCAGCAGGCTTACTCCTGATATGGGCGGAACAATCGAATTCATTACCGATGCAGAGCTGTATCAACGTGTCATCGAGCCCGTGGCCAGGGCGCGCCGATTCGTCTGGATCGGCACGGCCGACATCAAGGACCTGCACGTGAAGACGGCGCGGGGCAGCCGACCGTTCCTGGCCATCCTCGATGGCATAGCGGCCAGGGGTGTGGCCATCCGCCTGGCCCATGCAAAAGAGCCCGGCCCGCGCTTTCGAACAAGCTTTGACCGGTATCCACGCCTTCTGGAGCAGATGGAGCGGGTACTCTGCCCGCGTATTCACTTCAAGCATGTGATTATCGACGGCAGCTTTGCCTATTCCGGATCGGCCAATCTTACCGGGGCCGGGCTGGGCATGAAAAGCCCGAACCGGCGCAACTTTGAAGCGGGCTTTATTACGACCGACCGGCGTTTCGTCTCTGCCATCATGGACCAGTTCGACCGGGTATGGATGGGAGCGCACTGCGAGAAATGCGGGCACCGAAAGACCTGCCCCGATCCGATTGTATAGCCCGACAGTCCAGCACGGCGTGGCGGTCAATGCGGGGTAGAAGTGCCAGCCTATATTCCTTTTCAGTTGCCGGGTCTATAGCGCCTGATCAGCGCTGAGGATTAGCTCGGTAATCTCGCTTCGCGCAAGGACGCGGATGGGCGGTCCCCAGAAGCCCGTGCCCCGGCTGACATAGATGTAACGTCCGTCCCTGTAGGCATGCAGGCCGTTTAGATAGGGCTGGTTCAGGTACACAAGATACGAGAAGGGAAAGATCTGTCCGCCATGGGTATGGCCTGACAGCACCAGCTCAGGGCCGAAGCGTGCGATCTCTTCGATCCACACAGGCTGATGGGCCAGGACGATCGTTGGCAGATCGGGGTCGATGTCTGCAAAGGCACGGTCTGGATCGGGCAGGAGCATCTGCATGCGGCGGCCGACGGGATCGCGAAGACCGACCACATTCAGGATTGGCTGTCCGGATTCGTCACGAATCACGGTGGACTCATCATCGAGAACATGGATCCCCAGGCTGCGAAGGATCTGCAGGGCACGCAGGGGTCTGTGAAAGTATTCGTGGTTGCCGGCAGCAAAGTACACGCCATAGCGCGTTTTCAGATCGGCAAGCGGAGCAAGATCATCGGCAATGCGATCGGGATCGCGGTCGACGAGATCGCCGGTAATCACGACGATATCGGGAACGCTGTCGTTGATTCGCTGTACCAGTTCCTCCACAAAGGGCCTTTTGATGACGTGGCCCACATGCACATCGCTTAACTGAACGATGTGAAAGGCCGTATGGCCGGGTACAGCAACGGGCACGCGCACATGCACCCATGCAGGTGGACGCAATCCGCCTGCAAGCCCTGAGATCAGGTAGATGACCATGATGACGATGGCAATGCCATCGAGGGCAAGCCGCACCCTGCTGCCATCCGTCTTGAGAAGAAGGTCGGTGGCTGTACGGATGATGTCGTAGCCAAGGGCCACCACGAAAAGCATAAAGGAAAAGCCGATGGCCGTTCCAAGCACGAGAAAGACGGTGCCGGGAAAGACATCAAAGCGAAACGAAGCCGCATAGAGAAGCTGACAGAGAAAGAGAAAGATGACGATGCCCGTGCCGATGTTACGGTAGAGGCCGGGCACGGAAAGGCGCTGCACGAAGCGAAAGTGAATGTAGGCATTCATCAGCGCAAAGACGGTAATGAACAGCGAAAAGAAGATTACGGTCCGCACGGTAGACAAAGAAAGCAAGATGTGTTTACCGTGCAAAGGACAAAACCATGCCTGCAGCAGGCCGAATGTAAGAAAATGTAATTCGCTGCATCAGGGCGATGGTTCCTGTTGCTCTGTACCGGTCCGTGCTGCAAGGAGAAGGGGCCTCCACCAGGAGTGGGCCACATAGTGTTCGTTCAGATCAACGGTTTCGCCGATGAGCGGTGTAACCAGGTCAATGTTATAGCGGCGTGCCCCTTCTGTGATGCGTTCCACAGGCTCGTACCAGGAATGCAGTGACAGATTAAACATCCCCCAGTGTATGGGAAAATAACGTTTCGCATTCAGATCCTTGAAGGCCTGCAACGATTCATCGGGCAGCATGTGCACCTCGCGCCATTGTTCGTTGTACTGGCCGCTTTCGATAAAGGCCAGGTCGAAGGGGCCAAACCGCCTGCCGATCTCTTTGAAGTGCGTGTCATAGCCTGTGTCGCCGCTGAAGAAGATGCGATGTTTCGCGCTCTGCACGACAAAGGATCCCCACAGCGTTTTGTTCTGGTTTGAGAAATCCCGTCCTGAGAAGTGCTGCGCCGGTGTGAGCGTAATGCGAAGGCCCTTCTGCTCGACGTTCTGCCACCAGTCCAGCTCGGTGATGCGGTCTTCGGGAATCCCCCAGCCAACAAGATGCGAACCGACGCCAAGCGGAACCACAAAGTGCGTCTTGCTGTTTTTGAAAAAGCGGATGGAGTCGGTGTCCAGATGGTCGTAATGATCATGGGAGATGAGGATGACATCGATCGGCGGCAGCTCGGAAAGCCCGATCACCGGATCCTGAAAGCGCTTCATCATCAGACCAAGTGGCCCCGTTGACGTGGAAAGCACCGGATCGATCAGCAGAAGTCGACCTTCCAGATTGAGAAGCACGCTGGAATGGCCAAACCAGATCAGCTTGATGTTCTTTCCAGGTCTCTGGAACTCTGCCAGATCGGGCTTTACCTCTGGAAGTTTCGTAGAAGGACTGCGTTCTGCGTTGCCACCAAAGAGAAACGTCATAAGCAGCGAAAGGCTTTTTGTACGGGCACGCATTGCTTCGACCAGTCCAGGACGTCGATTGACAAAGGCCTGCTTTTCGGAATCAAACTGTGCAGAGTGGTTGAACTGCTTGATCGTTGATTCGGTGGGTGGTGTGCCAAAAGAAGAGCATCCCCAGGGAATGCCTGCCGTGGTAAGCAGGGCTGCCAGGATAAGAAGGGTCGTTGCCGTTGTTTTGATTTGCATATGGTTTTCGGGAGCCGGGTCTCGGCTTAAGTAAGGCATGGAGGGGAGAAAAGGAAAGTTAAAGAGAGAAAATGTGGCCATCGCCCAAAAACGAGAAAAGCCCCGACAGGGGCTTTCTTGACTTCCGGTTCTAAAAGATGGCGATGTGCCCAGGAGAGGACTTGAACCTCCACGGGATTGCTCCCACTAGTACCTGAAACTAGCGCGTATACCAGTTCCGCCACCTGGGCCTGCGACCAGAGAAGTGGCCAGGGCCAGGGGGGCAAGCGAAAATTGATTTCTATGAATCGAAGGCCTTGAATTTTTCTGCTGCATTCTCATTGATTGCCTGCCCGAAACCGATGATCTGGTCGTATGGCAGATCGACGCGCTGAAGGCGCACGCAAGACCTCTGAGACCGACATCCGCCTTTCGATCGGGCTGGATGGTACCGGAAAGACCGCCCTGGATACGGAGATTCCCTTCTTCGAGCATATGCTTACGCACATTGCAAAGCATGGCCTGATCGACATCGATCTGCACCTGCGCGGCGATCTGGAAATCGACGGTCACCACTCTGTGGAAGATACGGCCATCCTCTTTGGTAAGCTGCTGCATGAGGCTCTTGGCGATAAGAAGGGCATTCGTCGTTACGGGCACTTTACGCTTACCATGGATGAAACGCTGACAACCGTTGCCGTGGACCTGGGGGGCCGCTTTAACTTTACCTATAAAGGGCCGGAGGCCATCAATGTCGGCAGGTTTGGAGTATACGATGCCGAGCTAAGCCTGGAATTTTTACAGAAGTTTGCCATGAACGCCCGGATGAATCTGCATGTGCTGGTTCACTATGGCGAGAACCGTCACCATCTGCATGAGTCGATCTTCAAGGCCCTGGGGCGGGCCCTTCGCATGGCCATCGAGGTGGATCCGCGAGCAGCCGATGCCGTTCCTTCTACGAAAGGGGTGCTGGAATGATTGCCGTACTTGATTTTGGGATGGGAAACATCCACTCCATCGTCAAGGCATTGCGGCTGTTCTATGACGATGTGCGCTTTACCGCTGAGCCGGACGACCTGAAATCCTGTCGTGCTCTTGTGCTTCCGGGCGATGGCCACTTTACGGCGGCGATGCAGAACCTGCGTGGCTATCGCGAGGACATCCTCCGACAGCATGTGGCTCAGAACAAGCCCCTGCTTGGCATCTGCATTGGTTTTCAGGTTCTTTTCGAGGACTCCGACGAAACGGATGATCCCTCTGGAACGGTGGCAGGGCTGGGACTGATCCAGGGGCACGTGCGCCGTTTTCGCTTTCAGGATCCTGCATTTCGCATCCCGCATATGGGATGGAATACGCTGCATTGCCCCTCCGGTGGAGCGGATTACCTCAATCATTCGATGTATTTTATTCACTCCTATCGGCCCGAGAATACGGATCCGGCCGATACGGTGACGACGACGGAGTACGGCGGCGATACGTTTGCATCGACGGTACGTAAGGGATCTATCCTGGCCACGCAGTACCATCCTGAAAAATCCGATGCAGCAGGGCTATGCCTGCTGAAAGACTGGGTTGCATCGATCTGAGGCTGCCCGGCCTTTCTCACAATTCACAGGGTGGCTGCAAAACCTGCTTTTCCTCTCAGCGAGGCATTAGAAGTTCTGTAAAAAACCAGGAAACAACGATGTCTCTTCCCTCTGAAACGAGAACTGAAATTATTCCTGCCATTGATCTTCTCGATGGCCAGGTCGTACGGCTTTTCAAAGGACGCTATGATGAGTCCACGGTCTATCAGACCACGCCGGGCGATATGGTCAGACGCTTTATCGATGAAGGTGCACGTCGCATTCACATTGTAGACCTGAATGCGGCACGTAATGGAGACATCTCCGTTAACCGGGATGCCCGCAACGAAATCCTGCTTGCAGCAGAAGGCAAGGCCGACCTGGAGATTGGTGGCGGCGTGCGCGATGCACAGACAGCAGGGGAATATTTGCTCAGTGGATTCCGATACGTTATCATTGGAACGGCGGCTGTAAAGAATCCCGTCTTTCTGAGTGAGATGATCGATACCTATGGGCCGTCTCGCATCCTTGTAGGCGTGGATGCCGAAAACGGCATCGTTCGCGTCAGCGGATGGGAAGAAGACTCAGGCCTCAGGCTTGAGGATTACCTGACCAGGCTTGTGAATCACCATGTGCAGGAAATCATCTTCACCGATATTTCCACAGATGGAACCCTGGCAGGTCCTCCTGTGGATTCGATGCGTCAGATCCTTGAAAATTATCCGTTCCGGCTGGTGGCTTCAGGGGGCGTGTCATCCATCGATGACATCCATGCGCTGCTTGGCGTAAACCAGACAGGACGGCTTGCCGGCATCATTACCGGCAAGGCCATCTATGAAAACAGGCTGGACCTGCGTGAGGCCATTGCCGCCACAGAGGCTCAGAAATGACCTCAGGGTGAGGCATCCCTTTGTGTGAGAAAGGGAGTGGTCTTTTCGTAAAGCCAGTCCGGTAGTTTACGTTTCAGTGTTTCCTCTACCTCGCGCCGTCCGTAGCGCGGTGAGAAGTGGATCAGGAAGAGCTTCTCAACATTTCGAAAGGCCTCAGCGTTGGCCACAATCTCATCGAGGTGAATATGCCCCCAGTCGCGGGCCCGCTGTATCGGACGCTTCTCGCAGATGTAGGTGCATTCCAGGAATAGAATGCGCGACTGTTGCACGACCTCATTCTCTGTTACGAACTCGATCGTTGTATCTCCCGAAAAGGTGATCAGCGGTTGATAGATTTCGTTAAAAAGGTCTTCGCCTCTGGTCTTTCGTCGGGCGATCTCTTTGCCAGGCAGGTTCAAATAGTCCCCCTTCAGCTTTAAGACCTTTTCGACGATGCTGTAGCCGTTTGACGGTACGCGGTGATTGCTGCGGATTGCGCGAAAGAACTGGTTCCCTTTCAGAGGGTAGTGGGTGTTGTAGTCAACCGGGTGCATGTTGAACTGTGAGTGATAGTCTTCAATATCACCCCACAATTTCATGATCTGCGTCAGCGGTTCGTACACCTCCGGTGGAACGTAGATATCGGGTGGCGATAGTCGTCTGAGTGAACGTTGCGAGATCAGATAGGCCAGTCCCGATGCATGGTCAAGGTGACCATGGCTGAGCAGGATGAGGGAATAGTCCGTTAGCCTTGCCGATCCAACGCCGGTGTCGAAAAGCAGCCGGTACTGCGGAAGGGCAATACAGGTGTGCGTTCCCCCCTCGGAATTGCCGAGAAACTGAAAATTCTTGTAAGAATACTCGCTGAGTTTCATTGAAGAGGGGATTCCTCCGGATCGATAACGACAACAGGACGGATCTTTTCCAGGTCTGCCTTCAAGGACTCGGGACCGACCACCACAATCCACATCTGGTCGGGATCGATATGGCGGGCAAACACCTCTTTGACCTCGGTCGTTGTAACCCGGTTCATGTGTTTCTGGAAGTTGCCCAGATAGTTCTCTGGCATGCGATGCATGCGGAAACGGATCTCCTGGGCAAGGAGCCGGGCCGGATTATCGTATTCAAATACCAGAGAGTTGATGATCGAATCGGTGGCCAGCGTCAATTCATCTTCCGTGATCTGATCCATGCTTGCAATGACTTCGAGCATGACCGACAGGGTTTCTGCAGTGCGGTCCGAACGTGTACCGCTTGCTGCAATAAAACGTCCGAAGCGTGCATCGAAGTCGTTGCGTGAATAGGAGTAATAGGCCAGGCCACGTTTGGCGCGAACCTCCTGCATCAGACGTGATACGAAGGAACCGCCGCCGAGGGTGTAATTCCCGGCCTGAAGGGCATAGAAATCCTGATCGTTATGGGCCGGAAGATAGGTGCCCATGGTAACAACGGCCTGAGAGACATCCTTTCGTACAAGCAGGATCTTTCCGCGAAGCTGCTCGATCCCTTTCACGGGTTGTTCGCGTTCGTAGACGACATAGGGATCCTTTACGGCAGGCATGGCAGTTACAAGCTCAGATATGGCCTCGGGTATGCTGTCGTCATAGTTTCCGTTCAGAGCAATGTGCAGATTACGGCGTTCAAAGAGTCGAGCATAGGCCCGTTTTACGGCCGGAACGTCGATGGCATCGATGTCAGAGAGTTGCAGTGAATAGCCTCGCCTGTGGGGCAGAAAAAAGACTTCGCGAAGCTTACGTTTGGCAATGGTTTCTGGCCGGTCATTCCTTCGCTGAATGGCCGTGCGCATCGAACTCTGTATAACAGGCAACACGGACTCATCGAATCGAGGACGCAGGAGCACGTCTTCAAGGATCTGCATGGCTGCCGGAAAATCATCTTTCAGCGCACTGAGCTGGATCACAAAGGTGGCATCCGATGCATTGATGTCCAGTGTTGCTCCGAGAGCGGCCAGGGCATCGGCCACCTCTTCTCCGGAGCGATTCCCGGCGCCACCCAGCTTGAGAAACGAGGCCAGGGCGGATGTTACACCGAAGGGCTTTTCTTCAGAGGCCGTACCTCCCTCGAAAACAAGTCGCAGGTTGATCAGGGGCAGGGTATCGTCGCTCAGCATGTACAGCGTAGCGTGCTCATCGATCTGTACGGTCTGAATGGCCGGATTCGTATACGAAAGAGGCTTGATCTGGATGCCTTCCAGCACGTTCCCCGGTCTCTTAAGAAGATCCAGTGTTTGTGCTTCTGAACTGTTGATCATGAAAACTCCTGCAAAAAGAAATAGAACAGCAAGCCTGGAAAACATCAACGTGCCTCCTCGACTTTATCTGTATTGGGTGGAAGCAGCCGGCCGATCATCCTGGTTTCAGGCTTCAAATACTCTCTGGCCACTGCCTGAACATCGGCCGCTGTAATGTTACGCAGCCGGTCATAGTTCAGAAAGGTGTCGCGATAGTCGCCGGTAATCGTTTCATAGTAGGTCAGTGAATCGGCCAGATGACCGTTGGACTGGAAGCTCTGTACCAGCTCGGTGGCAATGCCTTTCTTTACACGCGAAACCTCGTCTTCTGATACACCTTCTCTGGCGATGCGTTCGATCTCTTCGAAAACAGCCTGTTCGATGCGGTCGTAGCTCTGCTTAACGGCCGATGCATCGGACATGGCCTTCTGTGGAAGAACAGGTACGGCAGAGAGAAAGAACAGGTTTGTATAACGTTCACCCGGAAAGCCGGAATAGATATGAACGGCCGCAGCAATCTTATCTTTCAAAACCAGTCGTCGGTACAGGCGGGTCTCTTCGCTGCCGGCCAGGATGCGTGCCAGCACCTCAAGCCGCAGATCATCTTCATGTGGAAAGGGAGGTTTGAACCATGCCATAAACATGGCCGGCGAGCCTGCATGGTGTACGTCCACATCGACCCGGCGTGCTTCTGGCTTCTTAACTTCGGCCCTTTTTGCAGGGCGGGAGGGCTTCTTACGAGGCTGCCAGTCGCCAAAGTATTTTTCTATCAGACCTTTTACTTCTTCTTCATCAAATCGCCCGACCACAGCAATGACGGCATTGTCGGGACCGTAATGCTCTCTGTAGAAACGTGCGGCCTGCTGACGGTTAAAGTATGTAATCTTGCTCATAGGGCCGATAAGCGAAGGCCCGTAGGGATGATCGCCGTAGACCTCCTCAAGAAACTTCTCGAGCAGAAGAGAAGAGCCGACGTTGTCGACGCGCATACGACGCTCTTCAGAGACAACGTCTCGCTCAGTATAGAACTCACGAAGTACAGGATTCTTGAAGCGGTCGGATTCAATGCGTGCCCAGACCTCGATACGATTTGCAGGAAGCTCTACGAGATAGCTGGTCAGATCCCGGTTGGTGTAGGCGTTGTATCCTCGCTCTCCGTTTAATGAGTATAGCAGTGAGTCCTCGTCCGGTACGCGGAAGCGGGCAGCGTCGGACTGGATCAGATCAAGCCGGTGTTTCCATTTTGCCACGCGGCGTTCCAGCATTTCTACCCTGCTGGTATCGCCGGCTGCACGGGCTTCTTCCAGCTCCTTCCGGCTGCGATCATACTTCATGGCCCACCGATCAATGATCTCCAGGTAGCGGGCCTCAGCCTCGTAGTCGATCGTTCCCTGGATCTTTGTTCCTTTAAAGAGCATATGCTCAAGCATATGGGCAATGCCCGTATCTTCGGGGGATTCATCGGATCCGCCTGCACGGATCTTCAGATACAGGGCCACAACGGGAGCATCCCCTCTCTGCAAGAACACGACACGAAGGCCATTGGGTAACGTAAAACGTCGGGATCGGTCAAGCAGAGTCTGAAAGGTTGGGGTCATCTTTTTCTCCGGAAGGATTGTGGCAGGAAGCAAAAGCAGCAGGGCTGCCATTGCAAGTCGGCCAATAAGGGTAAAGGATGCAGGACGCATACGGACAGCTTTGTCACCGGGCAGGGGGAGGGCAACCGTTATTGCATGGAAAGAACCATACGATAGCGAGCCCTGTTGTCGCGCACCTTCTGCACCGCTTCGTTCACGGCAGAAAGGGGCATCAGCTCTGTCTGTGCCTTGATGCCATGCAGGGCAGCGAATTGCAGCATCTGTCGTATGTCGGTTCTTCCGCCCACGTTGCTGCCGCTGATGCTACGACGTCCGTCGAGTATGAGATGCACCGGCAGGCTCATGGGCTTATCGGGCACCCCAACAAAGCACAGGGTGCCATCGCTGCGCAGCATCTGAATTACAGCATGCCAGTCCAGCTCGGCCATGGCCGTATTGAGAATGAAGTCCTGGGAGCGTCGTAATGAACGCAGGTTCTGTTTGTCGAGCGTTACGAACTGATGGGCGCCGAAGGCCTTTGCCTCTGCCTCTTTATCGGGGCTTGAAGAAAAGGCCGTTACCTCGCAGCCCATGGCACGGGCAAACTGCAAGGCCAGGTGGCCCAGGCCACCGATGCCGATAACCCCCACCTTCTGTCCGGGCCGGACGCCGAAGCGGCGCATGGGTGTGAAGACGGTAACGCCGGCGCAGAGAAGCGGAGCGGCATTCTCGGAGCTCAGGGCATCGGGAATAGGGAAGGCAAAGCGGGAGTCCACGACGATGCGTTCGGCAAAGCCACCGAAATGTTTGTTGCACGTCGCTTCCTGACGCAGGCAGAGATTTTCACGACCGGAAACGCATTCATCACAGGTAAGACATGCGGAGCGCTGCCAGCCCACGCCAACACGACTGCCCGGTTTCAGCGAAACATCCGAACCGGCCTTTGTGACATGGCCGATGATCTCATGGCCCGGTACAAGAGGATACCTGCTGATGCCCCAGTCGTTATCGATAAGGTGGATGTCGCTGTGGCAGATGCCGCAATGCGTGATCTCAATCTCCACCTCATGCGGGCCGGGCTCTGTGGCCGTATAACGAAAGGGGGTTAAAGGGGCGCCTTTTGCCAGCGCAGCCTGTGCATTGATTTCCATAAGCCGTAGGTCCATGTAAGACACATCCGGCATCCGTGTCCGCCAAAAAAATGACCGGCCGGGCTTCCGTGGATCGTTTGCCTTCAGTTCCCTGCCGGCGTGATGCAGGGGCGCCGGATGATGTCCATCACCTGTACAGCGTCCGGAACGGGCCTGTCGAATTCCAGATAGGCAAGGGCCTCGCTTCGTGTGGCCTCCACCTCTGTGCCTGCCTCACTGAAAACGCCCGTAATCGTGAAGTCCTCGGTTTCGATGCCCTGGCTCAAGAACTGAATGCGATCCCCCGGTCGAAGCACAGCGCGGGGAGCAAGCAGAATCCGTCGGTCGTCCTTTTGGCGGATTATGCCTCCGAAATCATGCGTTTTGCGATCGATGCGTTCCTCATCGTGATGGTAGTCCTTGTCGGGATGCGGGCCGAAGAACATACCGGTTGTATAACCTCGACTGGAAAACATGCCAAGTTCCTCAATCCAGCGTGGATCGACCGTTCGATCTCCTTTTGACGCTGCATCAAGCGCTTCGCGGTATACCTTGACCACACCGGCCACGTAGCTCACACCCTTTCCGCGTCCTTCGATCTTGAACGAGGTTACTCCGGCCTCAAGCAACTCGGGAATATGTTCGACCATACAGAGATCTCTGGCACTCATAATGTAGGTGCCGCGATCGTTTTCAAAAACCGGCATGTATTCATCGGGACGCTTCTGTTCGCGAAGAAAGAATTGCGGGGATTCTTCGTCCTGCTCTTTCTTCTGCATCAGGGTATAGTTCCACCGGCAGGAGTTGGCACATTCCCCTTCATTGGCCGAACGATTCGTTAGAAAGCTCGAAATATAACAGCGACCCGAGTAGGCCATGCAGATCGAGCCATGAACAAAGGCTTCGATTTCAATATCTACGGCATCGCGAATCTGGCGGATGTCTTCGAGGCTTACCTCACGGGCCAGCACGATGCGTGCCGCTCCCATTCGTTTCCAGAACCTTGCCGAGGCTGCATTGGTGATGTTTGCCTGTGTGCTGATATGCAGATCCGTTTCAGGAAGAAGCTCAGCAGCCATCTCGAAAACGCCTGGATCAGAGACAATGACACCGTCGGGGCGATGCGGGGCCAGCCGCTCCAGATGCTCGCGAAGCAGGGCAAGATCTCGGTTATGCGGCATGATGTTCAGCGTAATATAGGCCCTGCGTCCGAGCGAGCGTGCCAGCTGGATGGCCTCGAATACCTCTTCTTCAGAGAAGCCCCGACTCATCGAGCGCAGTGAGAAATCGGCCAGCCCCAGATAAACGGCATCGGCGCCGTAATGCAGGGCGATGCGCATCTTTTCCATGTTTCCGGCCGGGGCAAGCAGTTCCATGGCCTTCGGTTTTTTCGAGACGGTCAGGCAGTCAAGCCGAACCGGGAGGAGTATGAGGCTGATCAAGCTGCGACCGGATAAAGGGGACTCTCGGAGCAAGGAAGTAACCGGTCAGGCTTGCAAAAAGGATGGGAACGAAGTGTCCGAACCCCGTCAAAGTGGAAAGCAGGATGGTTGTGCTCATCGGGGTGCGGGTGACGCAGGCGTTGATGGAAGCCATGCAGCTGACGATGGCAAGTGTAAGATTGATCGACGGAAACAGCTGATGCAGGATGAGTCCAAGCGCCGTTCCCACAAAAAAGAGCGGAATGATAAAGCCGCCCCTCCATCCAGAGGAAACGGTTACGGCGATGGCAAGGATCTTAAAACCCAGGATGGCAAAAAGTAGCTGCAGGGAGTGGTGACCTGCAAGAAGATCATTGATCTGGTGGTGGCCGAAGTAACGGGTGATGGGCAGATAAAAGGCAATCAGACCCAGAAGGGTGCCGCCAATCGAGGTCTTGATATAGATGGGAATGCTGCGAAACTCGAAGGCCGATTTCAAGACCCTGACACAGTAGATGAAAGCCCATCCCGCAGCTGCTGCAACGACGGCAAAAAGGGCAGCATGGGCAAAATCAAAAATGCCCGAATACTCGTAGGTCGGCAGATGCCAGATCGGTCCCAGGCCCAGATGCACGATGATGGCAAAGATAAGATAGCTGAAGCAGCTTGCCACAAGGGCGGGGATGATGGCCTCATAGTATTCCACGGCATGCCTGTGATGCAGAATCTCAGATGCGAAGAGGCTGCCTCCCAGGGGAGCACCAAAAAGGGCGGTAAAACCCGCTGCCATACCGGCAATAGTGAACGTTCGCAGCTCTTCTCCTTTCAGTTGAAGCAGCCTGGCGAGATAGGTTCCTGTGGACCCCGTCACCTGTACAAGCGGAGCCTCCGGGCCAAGACTTCCGCCTGAGGCAATACAGAGCAAAGAAGATAGTACCATCGAAGGATTGTTTCGGGGATCGAGGCGACCATGGTTGAAGCGGATGTTGTTAACGATCAAATGGATCTCGCCCGGATCGCCGATGAAATGAATGATCAACCCTGCAAGAAGTCCGCAAACGGCCATGACGGGGATTGCATACCAGCCTCCGAAAGATGAAAGAAAACCCGTTAGATACTCAAGCCCGATCCAGTAAAGGGCTGCAATCAAACCGCCTGTTAACCCGAGAAAGGCCCAGAGCAGAAACCTGCGGCTGAAGAGAAAGGGATTGAAGCGAACAGGCTGATAGAGGATGTTGAGATAGCGTTCGAATGGATTTCTGTCGTTTGCCTGTTTCATCGCAGTCTACTGGCAGCTCTGTGCTGCCAGCAGCGACCAGATTCCAGTAACGGGCCAGGGACGTCAACGAAGGCAGAGCAGGCAAAAGGTCCACATGCCGCTTGCCCGTCTTCTGTACGGGGGCATTACCGAAGAGGTGCTTATGCGATGGGTTGTGTGGCTGGCATGGATCCGTCGAATCAGTCTACCCAGTGTTTTGAGCGCTCCACGCCTTTCTGCCAGAGCTTCAGCTCGCGATTGCGTTTCTCTTCGCTCATTTCCGGGTTAAAGATGGAGTAATCGCGCAGAAGGGAACGCAGCTCATCCGCGTCCTTCCAGACTCCTGCACCGATGCCAGCGAGGTAGGCCGTGCCCGTTGCTGTCGTATCGACGTTTGCGGGACGCTCGACGCGACGATTCAGTATGTCCGCCTGGTACTGCATCAGATAATTGTTTGCCGAGGCGCCGCCATCGACACGCAGAAAAGGCAGGGACTTGCCTGTATCTGCTTCCATTGCCTTTACGAGATCGGCGGATTGCAGTGCGATCGACTTCAGGGCGGCGCGTGTAATGCGAGCCGGCGACGTATCGCGTGTGATGCCGAAGATGGCACCGCGAGCCTTCATATCCCAGTGTGGGGCGCCAAGGCCGACAAAGGCAGGCACAAAGACGACCTCATCCTCTTCTCGATCGATGTCTTCTACAAGCTGCTGTGTTTCGCGAGCGCTGGCAAAGAACTTCATGTAGTCTCGCAGCCACTGAACAACGGCTCCGGCAATAAAGACTGACCCTTCTAATGCATAGGCAGGCCCGCCGGTTTTATCGATGGCCAGGGTGGTCAGAAGGCCGGAGCGGCTGATCAGGAACTGATTGCCGGTATGAAAGAGCAGAAAACAGCCTGTGCCATAGGTATTCTTTGCCTGTCCCGGTTCGGTGCAGAGCTGGCCGAAGAGGGCAGCCTGCTGGTCCCCTGCCATGGCAAGGACGGGAATGCCATCGGGCAAGACACCCGTGTTTTTTGTAACGCCGAAAGGCGAACAGCTTGGCATGGCCTCGGGCAGAACAGGGGCCGGTACGCGAAGAATATTCAGAAGCTCTTCATCCCACTGGCGTTTCTCAATATTGAAGAGCATGGTGCGGCTTGCATTGGTGTAATCGGTCTTATGCTCGCCGGTAAGCTTGTGCAGAAGCCAGGTATCCATGGTGCCGGCTGCCAGGCGACCACGTTCTGCAAGCGTTCGTGCAGAGGGGACGTTATCGAGAAGCCAGGCAAGCTTTGTTCCCGAAAAATAGGCATCGATAACAAGGCCGGTTTTTTTTCGGATCGTGTCTTCGTGCCCGGCATTCTTCAGCTCATTGCAGAGCTCGGCCGTTCGACGGCACTGCCAGACGATGGCCTTGTGTACCGGCTTGCCGCTGGTCTTTTCCCAGAGCAGCACCGTTTCGCGCTGATTGGTGATGCCGATTGCAATGGCATCTTTTGCATCGAGATCGGCTTTATCAATGGCATCTTTTAGAAGAAACTTTACGCCAGCCCAGATCTCTTCTGCATCATGTTCCACCCATCCGGGCTTCGGAAAGTGTTGTGTGAATTCTCTGTAGGCGCTTGAAAGGGTCTTCCCCTTTTCATCAAAGCAGAATACCCGTGAACCGGTTGTACCGTGATCTATCGATAGGACAAATTTCTTTCCCACGCCTTCCCCCGTTTTCGCGAATGAACTCCATTTAACAGGCGGAATCCTTCCGTAAAGAGGAAATTGATGCAGCAGTCATTTTTCTAAACTGCGATGCCAGCACGCCTCTTGCGTACGGGCATCGCAGACAGTCAGAGGCCAGGAAAGACCGGGGCCTCTGGATTACCGTTGAAGCACACGTGCAATCTCTGAAAGTGTATCTCCGACGGCGAAGCTGCGTACCTGGATACCCAGCTGACGGGCGATCTGGTTCAGCGAGAAGATACCACGAATGGTCTTCTTGTTACCGAATCCCTGATAGTCCACCACCAGGGCATGCTGACGTTTCTTCTGTTTCAGTGTTTCCACGATGTCGCCGACGCGTGCGGTGCTCACATCCTTGATCTGAAAGCAGTCGATCTGATCGACCGGTGTCATGATATCCTGCACCGAGATGTCGCTGTGTTTCTTCTGATCCTGCTGTGCTACGCGCACGGGCTTTTCGCCGAGGATGTCGTTGGCTGTAATCAGTCCAATGACTTCATCAGAAATGTTCACCACGAAAAGCATCCGAATGCGGTTTTGAATCATCTTCTGATTTGCCGTCTCGATGGACTCTTTGGGGAAGATGGTTCTTGCGCTGACCTTCTTGAGGTCGGTCATCGCCTTAATGGCCGGATCTGTCGGCGTAAGCGGTTCAAACACCGGTACTTCCGGACGGTGAAATCCCACTCCTGTGCCAAGTGAATCTGTGCTGATCGTTGTAAAGGCCATATCGCTCCTCTCCAGTTCTATGTTTTGGTATTCATCCGGAAGCAAATTCCCCTGCGATGAATGCAACTCTCCCTGTAAGAGAATATTCAGGCATAGAGAAAGAACAAGCAAAAATAATGGGTGAGGACAGTGTGTTCTCTAAAAGATGCGTCCTCTGTTGAGGAGGTGAAGAGGATCAAAGGCCGTCTTTATGCTGCGCATCAAATTGATTTCGCGATCGGTTCGACTGAACCCGAGATAGTCTTTCTTGATACGTCCGATACCATGTTCGGCGCTGATCGATCCTCCAAGCGATGCAAGCAGGGCATAACTCTTTCGATCGAATTCAACTGCCTGCGCGCGAAAGGTTGCTTCGTCGAGGTCGGGTGGAGCCTGAATATTGATGTGCAGGTTGCCATCGGCAAGATGACCGAAGATGAAGAGCGATCCGGGCAGGGTTTCACTCTGGATACGTCGCAGCTCTGTTACTGCTTCCGCCATCCTGGCCACGGGCACCGATATATCGTTCTTGTGCAGCGGTCCTGTCAAAGACAGTGCCTCGCTGATGCCTTCGCGGTAGATCCAGAACCGTCTGCGGTGTGCTTCGTCTGATGCCAGCCGGATGTCTTCGGCCGGGACGGACATCAGGGCCTCGTCTGTTGTGCCAGGAATAAACTCCACAAGGGCCGTAAAGGGTGGCATCTTCGCGAAGGGGCAGGGCAGATTACGGTGTTCGCAGACCAGTCGCAGGCAGGCATCATCAAAGATCTCAAAGGCATGCAGGTCCAGCGGACGAAGGGTGGACAGGGCCTGAAGCAGCGACGAAAGATCCTGAAAGGCCATCAGGGCCAGGTCTGTGGCCGGTGGAGGCGGCAACAGCTGCAGCGTGGCCTCTGTGATGATGGCCAGCGTGCCTTCGGATCCGATCAGCAGCTCCTTTAGATCGTAGCCTGTATTGTTTTTTAGCAGTGTGGGGAAGTGCAGGATCTCTCCACGTCCGTCCACGGCGGTAAGGCCGATGGCATAGCGCCGTATCGTTCCATAGCGCAGGACCCGAATGCCGCCTGCATGCGTGGCCAGGTTTCCGCCGATCTGTGAAGAAGAGGCCGAGGCCAGATCGACCGGGAAGAAGTGTCCTCGCGAAGCGGCTTCTTCCTGCACCGTTTGTGTGGTCATGCCTGCCTGCACATGAAGGGCAGGCAGATACGGATCGTAGCCAAGCAGCCGATTCATCTTCTCTAAAGAGACGATGACCTCTTCTGCAGAGGCATTGGCTCCCCCTGCATAGCCTGTTCTTCCTCCGGCGATGGCCAGAGGCTGATTGCAGGCATAGGCCGTTTTGACGATACGGGCCACCTCTTCTGTGGTTTCAGGGAACAGTACAAACGGCGGCTGCAGATGTCGCTTTTTCGTTCGGTCGTGGGAGTATGGCTCAAGCTCCTCCGCATGACCTGCAAAACGAATGCAGTGCGGCAGGCTCTTTTGCAGATCGTGGAGGAAGCGTGAGGATGGGCTCATATCAGTCCTGTACAGGCGGCTCGGGGTCGCCAAGTGTGGCAGACATCCGCTCCAGAATAAATAACAGTACGGCTCCCGCTATGGCAATACCGGCAAAAACGGCATAATCCATGCCCGCCGCCTCCGTATCGAGATATCGGAAGGGCCAGATCTTGCCGAGAGAACCCACCAGAAAGCCGGTCAGTGCGGCCATGGTAAGGGAGTGGTAGTTCCTTAAAAGAAATTTCAGCAGGTGAACGAAGCTCAGGATACCAACAACGACACCGACAGCAAACGTAAGCAGGACCGGAAGATCAAAGGACTGCCCCGCCTCCAGCATGAACTTGTATTCACCGAGAAGGACGAGGATGTAGGCACCGGAGATTCCGGGCAGGATCATGGCGCAGATGGCCAGGGCTCCACTGAAGGCAATCCAGGCATAGTCTTTGATCGACGAGGAATGGGCTGCAGGCATGGCAAGCACGCCTTTGATCAGGTAGCCCTCTTCTTCCTGTTTCGGGGAACGAATGAGGATGTCGAACTCTGTGGTATTGGAGGCCGCCTGATACAGCGGATTTTCCGCTGAACCGGTCAGCGTGGCCGTGAACTGTCCATCTGAGCGACCGGGCAGGCTTACGGTGATCTGTTCGGGCACGGTGGCGGTTTGCAGAACAAACTTTCCGTTTGCGTCGGTCTGTGTTGTCGTTGTCTGGCCGTTGGCATTAATCTGAACGGCAATCTTCTCCAGTGGAGAGATCGTTACGATATAGAAGGTAACGGGCGTAAAGATCAGTAGAAGGACCCACTCCTTCCATCCGTGGTTCATCATCTTAAAGGGGATGGTTATCGAGAATACAATCAGGCCAAAGAAGAAGGAGTAGGTCTGAAAGGGATAGTGGTCTATAAAGAAAGGAATCATACGCGACATCGAAAAGATGCCGAGCAGGATGCCGGTGCCGAGAAAGATAAGAAAGAGCCAGGGGACTTCGGCCAGGGTTTGAAGGTTCGCTTTTCGCTTTTCTGCGTTGGTAATCCAGAAAGGGAAGGTGAGCAGAGCAATGGCATGACGTGGTGCTGGCGTGGAAAGCGCTGTAATCAGGTGTTCGTAGATGCCGCTGATAAGGGCAATCGTTCCTCCTGAAACGCCGGGGATGATGTCGGCCGCGCCCATCGTAAATCCCTTCGCTGTCAGGATCAGTCGCTGCGTCCAGGTTCGATAGTGTCCGTGGGTGAACTGGTTCTCTTGCATACAGGGCGACATTTTCCATTTGCCGATTGTTGTAAAGCCCTCTGACCGGGGCCGGAAATGGCAGCAGATAGGGCAAAAAATGCTTTGCCCTTTGCGCTTTCTGCGAAGATATGCCGTATGTCATTGTTATCCGGGAAGAGCCCGATCTCCTCTTTCGTTCTTTCGCTGCTGGTCCTGGGCCTGCTTCAGTGCCATTCTGCCAATCCCGCCGGCGGGACAAATGAGCCTGTCATTCAGACGGTAGATGATCTTGAAGACGTCTTCGGCAAGGGCATGAAAGACAGAGCCCGTTTTGAAGAGGCCTTTCGCCTTCGTGCGGTCGATGTCATCCAGCAGAAGAAACAGCTATTTGCCGATCATTACCCATCATCGAATGAAAGGCGTATTGATCTATTTCGTCCGCATATCGAAGGCATTGGCGGTGCCTATGTTGGTGTGGGTACGGATCAGAACTTTACGTTTATCGCCTGGGCCCGATCCCCGGTTGCTTACCTGATGGATTTTGACTCCGTTATTGTTTATGTGAACCGTCTGCACTTTCTCTTTCTAAAGGAATCCCCCGACTTTGCCACTTTCAAAAGGATGTGGGCTCGATCGAGCCGCAAGGAAACAGCAGAGCTGATTCAAAAGCGTCTGGGAAATGCCCCTGATTATGCACGATACGTAGAGGCCTATAAGGTGGCTTTGCGAGGCTATACAGGGGTTCCGGATCGTCTGAAAGAACTGGAATGGATGTCCCGCCATTTTGGTTTTCGCAGCTTTCACAATGATCCTGAAGACTACCGGTTTATTCGTCAGATGGTTCTGGAAGGACGCATTCAGGCTGTTCTCGGTGATATGAACGGAACGATTACCTTTCGCGAGATTTCTGACTCTGCAAGACGGCTGCATATTCCGATCCGGCTTGTGTATCTGTCCAATGCCGAGGAGTATTTTCGTTACCCGCAGCCATTTCGCGACACCATACAGGGGCTTTTTACAGACGAAAAAGGCATGATTATCCGCACCGTAACGGCCGGCGCTAAAGAGTTCGGTTATCCGGAAGGTGAGAAGTTTGTAGAAACGCACCCGTTTCATTACAATTTGCAGAACATCAAAAAGATGGCCGTCTGGATGAAAGATGTTCCTCATCCGCTGTGGGTGTATCACATGCTGAAAAAACGCAAGGATCTGCAAAGAGGCTTTTCTGTCCTGCACCAGGATCCCTATGAAAGCGGCTTCCTGCCGCCTCGATCTGCAGGCAGATAAGGCCGCACCTGCAAACATACGGGAGGAACTGCGCTCTATGCAAAGGCTGCAAAAGATGTTACGGGGGATGATGGCCCTGAGCCTGATTGCCGGTCTGGCCTGTTCAGAGGAACTGCCTGCAGAGGTCATACATTTCGCTGCCGTTGGTGACATCATGAGTCACCAGGCGCAGATTGATTCAGCGTATGACCCTGCCTGTAAGTGCTGGACCTACAAAGAGGTCTTTGCCGATGTAAAGCCGTTGATCGAGAAGGCCGATTATGCCATTGGCAATCTGGAAACGACGCTTCCAGGAAAGGCCTCACTTTACAGCGGTTATCCACAGTTTGGCACACCTGACTCCCTCGTTGAGGCCCTAAAATGGGCCGGCTTCGATATGCTGTCTCTTTCGAACAATCACTCCATCGATAAGTATAAGGATGGAGTGCTGCGCACCAAAAGGGTTGTTCGTTCCTCTGGTCTGGATGCAATCGGAACCTATGCCGATGAAGAGGAGTTTCTTCGGGAACGCATCTTTGTGCGCAGGATTCGAGGCCTGCGATTTGCCTTTTTAAACTATAGCTATGGCACAAACGGCCTGCCTGTTCCTCCCGGAACCTTTGTGAACGGCTTCGACTATCATCAGATTCGGCAGGAAATAGCGATGGCACGGCAGCAGGCCGATGCCGTTATCGTCGTCTACCATTACGGCACAGAGTATCGCCGCGACCCCGACATCTATCAGCGCTATGCGGTCGATCTTGCCTTTCAGGAAGGGGCGGATATCGTCATTGGCGGTCATCCGCATGTGCTTCAGCCCTTTGAAAAGCGTACGGTGACGGATCGATACGGCGATACAAAAGAACGGCTTGTGATCTGGTCTCTTGGCAATTTTGTCTCAAATCAGCTGAGACGACATACCAATGGTGGTATGATCTTTGATTTCACGGTTGAAAAGAACAGGGACGGTAAAGGGCTGAAGATCGGTAATCTGTCATACACCCCTGTCTTTGTGTATGTGGATCGATCGTCCGGTTCGCCTGTGTTTCGTATTTTGCCGTGCAGGGATTACATCGCACTTCGGCGTGCAGAGAAAGGGGAGCGTCCGGTGGCTACGGTAAAGGGTGTACCCATAATCCTGGACCAGAGGAGAAAGGCTCCGCGTCTGTTATCCGAAAAGGCCTTACTTCGCATGAAGACGTTTTACAGCGATACGCTTGCTCTTCTTAACGAATGGCCTGCCCTGCATGAAGAGGATAGCCTGAATCGCTGAGTCGCAGACCTCCTGTTACAGACAAAAAAATGGCGGGCCTGAGCCCGCCGCAGTCTGACAGGACGTTTGGTTACCGAGTCCCTACAGGGATTTCAGAACTCCCACTGCATGCTGACAAACCAGCTGCGTCCCGGTTCTGGAACCCTGATTCCGCTGGCGAAGGGCTCTCGGTTGTAAGAAAGGTGCTCGTAGTAATAACGATCGAACAGGTTGTTGATCCCTGTGATCAGTTTAATACCACCAAATTCAGCACCTGCCTTGACATTGGCAATACCCCATCCGGCAGTCGTTTGCTCTCCGATAGCGCGATCGACCTGGGTCTGGGCAGCGGCAAATACACCTTCTGCTTCTGCAAAATACTGGCCGTTATCGAAACGCACCCAGATATTTCCGCGGAAAGGAGGCATTTCCTGCAGTTCGAGGCGTTCTGTGTCGTTGATGCCACGAACATAGGAGATACCGGCTCCGGTAAAAAAGTCACGAGGCAGGGTAATGCGGATCGAGGTTTCACCACCGTACATGGTGGCATCGATGTTCTTATAGGACCTGGCTACCCGACTTACGCCACTGATCTGCTGTAGCGCTTGATTCACCGCAGTGGTGTATGTGGCATAGAGCAATGGATCGTTGTAGGCATTGATCTTGCCGATGTATGTGTCGGAGGCGTAGCGGGTAACGACGTAATTGTAGACCTTGCTGTAGAAGCCCTGAACCTTCCAGAGGATTTTGCCATTAAAGTACTTAAAGCCCACATCTCCCTGGTCGTTATGGATTACCTTCAGGTTGGGATTACCAACGTAGTCGGGCATGGCAGCCGTTCCCATTCTCTGCAGAGCAAAGAATCGTTCTTGAGGATCGGGAAGGCGGGAGCCATGACCGAACCCGACGAATACTTCCATTCTGTCGTTGAGTTCATAGGTCAGTCGGGCATTGCCTGCCGTCATTTCATCGGCAACGGTAGGCTCTGATCCTGGAATGTAGATTTCTGCATCAATCGCAGCTCCAGGAACCATATAGCCGGGGGCAACCATGACTCCATTGGTGGCCGCCTTTACATACTGGAACTGGTACAGAGGATCAAATCCAGGATAATAGGTGTTATACAGGATCCTTCTGTCCTTGCCTGCTTTTGTAACAGCGCGGTCGTAGCGAATGCCCGTGTTGAGTTTCAGTCTGGAGCTCAGTCTGGACTGGTTTTCAAGATAGATACCGGTATCCTCTGTCGTTACATCGGGGATGCTTGCCTGTTCGCGGTAATTGTTCTGCATCATCGGCATCGACATGTCTTTGAAATGCTTCACCCGGTTGGTTGTTGTGGTATTCCAGTTTCGACGATAGCTGTCGATGCCAATGGTGGTTTTACCAAGAATCTTGAGAGTACTCTCAATCTTTCCGCCGGTTGTACGGGCATTTGCATACGTGGACATACCGAAGTTCTGTGACATCGGCAGATAGCAGCTGCTCGGGTTGGTGGACGAGCTGCAACGGAACTGATCGGTCATCAGGTGCTTGATCTCATTGTCATAGACCTGTACCTTTACCTCCTTAACCTTCGAAGTCAGATTTTCAATGGTGTAGGTGGCCGATGTTCTTACAGCATTGTCATAAATGCTGTCCATCATCAGGTACGGATAAAAGATGTTTTCGGTTTCCTGTTTGGTGTAGCTCAGCTCAAGCTTTTGATCGCTCGTGGGCTTTACGAAGGTTTTGATCCATGCTGTTCGCATCTCATAGGCATCGTTTTGCCGTTCTGAGTACCTGTAACGGTTTGCAGAAGGCGGTGCAGATGACGGGAAATCGGGAAGCGTTGCTGCAAACTGTGCCGGGGCCTGAGCCTTCAGGGTGTTCAGCTGCGTCATGGTGGTTGTAACATCGCTGGTGGCGAATGGGCTGAAAAGAAAGACAGCGGGATGATCAAAGTCCGGATACTGTTCGGTCAGACGTTTTCCGTTTCCGTCCATATAAGGGCTCGCCGTCTTTGCAGCACCGCCGACAAGGAAGCCAAAGGAATCCGTTGCATAGGATGTGCGAAAGGATCCCTCTTTCGTATCGAAGGAGCCTCCGCTGAGGTTTACCTCACCGTGCAAGCCCTCCTTCATGCCTTTGGTCTTGATGTCGACCTCACCGCCAGCACCACCGGGATGTTTGACGTTGTAGGGTCCCTTGATCACTTCGATCATTTCGACTTCGGCAAAGTCTACGTGGAAGGAGGCCGGGTCCATCCTGTTCGGGCATGCACCGTGCAAACGCTGACCATCGATAAATATGTTTATGTTGTCGCGTTTCATTCCGCGAATATCAATGTCGTTTGCTATCGGTCCTCTTCGAATCTTGCTCACACCTTCTACGTTTTGAAGTGCTTCACCGGCGTCGCGAGCATTGGATTCGCGAATCTCCCGGACCTCAACCGATTCTGTAAAGCCCTCTTTCTTGCCTTTTACCACGATCTCTTCTGTGATCGGTGGCTTTTCTTCAGCGGATTCTTCTGCTGGCTGTGCCATTAAGAAAGCGGGAAGAAACAATAAGGCACCTGCACGCAGAGCGTGTTTATAATGACGAAAGTACATAACATCCTCCAGTACATCTGACAGTTATCGCAATATTGGGATAGAAGAAGGCCGAAGCGGTCTCCGTCTATCGTCGTTCCGAAAGGAACAGTGGATGGTGTTCAGACGTAAGGAGGGGCGCGCGGAGGTGCTGAGATGAGATGGTTGCCTGACGGTACGTGGGATACGTAGTTGCCTGTAGCCTCGTCTTCTGCGCTCAAACAAAGGGCAACCTTTTGAGGAGGCTGCAGTGAATGGGAATGGGGAGCAACAGTAAAAGGCGAAGTGGAAGACGTTCCGGTGCGCAATGTCTCCGGAACGTCAATTCCGGTTCTGTTTGTACAGATCGCCGATTCACTCTCTGCGGCAGGCGCGATCGCTGCAAAGAGCTCCTTCTCAATAGAGAAGAAGGCAAAGAGGCCAATCTGTGTGGCGCAGAGAAGAGCTGTCAGGCTGCGGCGACTCATCCTTACAGACCACAGGCAAACCAGGGAATGAATATTCAATCACTTTTACAGAAATTGACCTATGTTTTCTGAAATTAAGAAGGATTTGATTCGCTATCTCATATGCGAAAGCTGACCCGGAAATGCGGCAAGAAAATCCCGTCCAGATTTTTTTTGAAGGAGACCGGTTTTACGATGCCCTGATCGGTGATTTACAGAAGGCTGAACGGTCTGTGATGATGGAGTTTTACATCTTCAATGGCGATCGAACGGGCAATGAGTTACTTTCTATATTAAAGCGGTTAGCCATTCAGCGTGGCGTTCAGGTACGCCTGATGGTGGATGGCATCGGCAGTCGAATGGATCTTCCTGCCATTGAAGCTACACTGGCAGGCTCAGGCGTTGAACTGGTCGTCTACAAGCCTCTGACGGTCTTTTCCGTATTTCGTTCTGGAATGCACAGACGAAACCACCGGAAGCTGGTCTTGATCGATCGAAGGATCTGCTATATTGGCGGAATGAACATTATGGACGAAAACAGCCTTCGTCTGTTTGGCGAGGAGCGCTGGCGGGATACGATGTTACGGATTCAGAAAGATGTGCAGAATCGTTCCTTCTTTCGCTTCCTGTTTGCCGGGATGCTGCTTTTGTTTGAGTCGGTTCGTGCCGGTGTATATCCGCTATCAGTGCCGCATCTGATCAAGTTACGGGGGCATCGCCTGCGATCGATGGCCGCTCTTCGGATGAGGCTGATGCAGTGGCACAGGAGGCTGAGCCAGACCGAACCTTTACTCTACACGACGCTGTTTCGACGGGATCGGGCACGCTATCGCAAAGAGTATTTCGCCCATCTTCGTTCGGCAAAGCACCGCATCTTTCTAAGCTCCCCTTACTTTGTGGCCGACCATAAGCTGAGCCGGTTGCTGCGTATGAAGGCCCGCAAGGGTGTCGATGTTCGCATTCTTACTGCCGGTACAACCGATGTCTGGTCGGCCAGGCAGGCAGGACGATCTACATATGGTGCACTGCTGCGGGCAGGGGTGCGCGTTTATGAGATGCAAGGAAGGGTCTTTCATGCCAAGCAAAGCCTGATCGATGAAGCGGCCTTTATCGGTTCGGGCAACCTGGACTATCGCAGCTTTCTACACAATCAGGAGGTGATGGTTCGCTGTAAGAACCCTGACATTACAAAAGGGCTGCTCCTGCAGTGGGGACAGGATGTAAACGAGGCCAGAGAGATCCATCTGCCGGAATGGAGACGTCGTGGCTGGTGGCAGAAGGTCAGCGAGAAGCTCTGCTATGCGTTTCGGTATTACCTTTAGCCTTTTTCCGAAGGGAAGGAGGTACATAGTACATGTGTTTTGCCTTCTGCTGTATCAGTTTTTCTTCTTCGAGGATCCACGCAGACAGTGCCCTGCCATAAACACAGCCTGAATCCAGGCCCACCGTATTCCGACGGATGGTGAGGCCCCGCTGGGCCCAGTGGCCGTAAAATACGGGACGGTCTTCTTTGTAGAATTCGTACCAGGCAGGATTCGTGGGCGTTCTGATATCCCGCCCCGTGCCGTCCCATGTGCGGATGTTCAGCAGATATCGGCGATCCTCTTCTTTGGGCAGCGAGCCTGGCTTCAGGCCCGCATGGACACAGAGAAAGGACGGATCTTCGATCCACAGAGGGCGCTTCTCGATCCAGCGATGCAGATCATCGCCGAGTTCGTCTCGCAGGGCCGCATAATGTTCATTTCTCGGATATTCTCTCAGGTATTCATCCTCATGGTTCCCCATAAGGGCTTCAAAACCGTTTTCGGCTACCCAGGCAACGACGCCGGCCGGATCGGGACCACGATTGATCAAATCGCCAAGCATGATGACACGATCTTCCTCGGACAGACGCAGTCGTTTGACCAGGGCCTGTAATTCGTCGATACAGCCATGCACATCTCCGATAAATATCGTTCTCGGCCTTCTTTTTCGTAAGAATGCAAACATGTGTTATGCCCCTGCCAGGAGGTTGTCTGTTCATTAAACGACCTTTTTGCTGGAATGATTACAAATTTTTTGCCGGGGGCAACCAGTCATGTGGCTTTCGTAGCACGGTATGTAGCTCTGCGATTCGATTTCGAAAGGCTTCAGGCAGGGAAGGGTCTGACTCCGGATTGTAGTTGTATTTCCAGTGTACGGGGGAGGGCAGGCTCATAAGGATTGATTCCACCCTCCCTCCTGTGCGAAGGCCGAACAGCGTGCCCCTGTCATGAATCAGATTGAATTCCACGTAGCGTCCACGACGGAAAAGCTGGAAATCACGCTCTGCCTCGGTAAAGGGCATATCGGCTCGCCTCTGTATAATCGGAACATACGAATCGAGGAAGGCCTTTCCCGCCTCTTTCATAAAAGAAAGCCATCTCTGTGGACTGTCTTCTTCGTAATCGTAGAAGATTCCTCCGATGCCACGGGCTTCCTGTCTGTGCGGCAGAAAGAAATAGCGGTCACAGGCCTCTTTCATCTCTGTATATGATGCAATGTCAGAAAAACGTTCACAGAGCTCATACCAGGTTCTGTGAAAATGCCGAGCATCTTCTTTATGAAGAATGTGGGGAGTAAGATCTGCACCACCTCCAAACCACATGCGGTCGATGCTACCCTGTTCGGTGATCCGCTTGATTACGCGAAAGTTAGCATGCACGGTAGGAGCATGTGGGTTCTTCGGATGCAAAACCAGGGAGATCCCTGCAGCGCGAAAGCGAAGGCTTTCTCCAGGCTGCGAGCGGGCCATATCTTCGGGAAAACGACCGCTTACATCAGAAACGTTTACTCCGCCTTTTTCGAAAACACGCCCGCCTTCGATGATCCGGCTGCGGCCACCACCTCCCGTGAGGACGGTGGAGTTTGTTTCGCTGTGATCCCAGAGGTCTTCGCGAAAGATTGCACTGCGGCCTGCAGAGGTACTCTTTAACTCTATGTCTTCGAGGCAGGAGGTGATCTGCTCCTGCATCTCGTAGCAGGCTCGCACAGCTGATTCAAAGGTCTTGCGTTTCATGATCCTTCCCCCGGTTACTGGGGGCCGAAGATCCTCTGCCTGTCTGGAATGTCAAATCGACTACACGGATGCAGTGGTGGAAGAAAAGCGTTGCCCCTTACCTTGCGATTTCTTCGGACATTCGATCGATGAGAAGATCGGGCGGAGCCGGACGGCCAAGCAGGTAGCCCTGTGCCTCATCGCAGCCCAGGCCTTTGAGGATGGCAAGTTGATCGTCTGTTTCCACGCCTTCGGCCAGTACCTTCAGCTTCAGGCTGTGTCCCATCCAGATGATGGCCTCTACGATATTCTTCACGCCATCGTCGGTGGCCATGTCCTTTACAAAAGAGCGATCAATCTTGAGACGGTCAAAAGGCAGTCGACGAAGAACACTGAGCGAGGAGTAGCCAGTACCGAAATCGTCAATGGCAAACTGCAGCCCAAGACGGTGCAGCTCATCCATGACCCGTTCCACAAAGCGTTCGTCATGAATGACCGTGCTTTCGGTGATCTCCAGCTCCAGCGCTTCCGGAGCAATGCCTGCAGAATCAAGAAAACGAAGGATGGCCTGCGTCAGGTGTGCATGCTTGAACTGAACGGCTGAGAGGTTTACGGCCAGCCTTGGAAAGAAGCCGGCTCTGTTCAGTCTTGCCAGATCCTTCAGTGCCTGATCCAGGACCCATTCACCAAGAAGCAGAATGAATTCTGTACTTTCTGCAATGGGAACAAAGACAGAGGGCGGGACTGCGCCGCGATGTGGATGGTTCCAGCGCATAAGGGCCTCCAGTCCGCAGATCTGGCCGGTTTGTAGATCGAACTGTGGCTGATAGACAAGCGAGAACTCCTCTCGTTTCAGGGCACCAAAGAGGTCCCGTCTCAGATTCATGCGCTCAAGCATTTCGCCGGATTGTAGCTCTCCGTAGTCGCGAAAATGCACACCGCTTCTTCGAGCATCGTTCAGTGCCGTGGCAGCGCTTTTCATCACCTCTTCTGCAGACTGTCCGTCCCGTGGATAGTAGGCTACGCCAACGGTGGCGGAGATGCGAATCTCCTGATCGGCGATGATAATGGGAGACTCCATGTCAACGGTGATGCGCCGCAGCAGGGTGGTCAGTGCCTCATCCTCCGGTGAGGCACGTAAAACGATGGCAAACTCGTCTCCTCCTACCCTGGCCACGAGGTCGTATCCCTGGCCTGCTTCGTAAAGCCTTCTGGCCACCGTTCGCAGAACCTGGTCTCCGATCTTTTGACCGAGGCCTTCATTGATCTCGTGAAATTTACGTATGTCAAGGAACACCACAAGAAGAGGTGCTCCTGAGGTTTTCATGGTTCGATCGAGTATTGTGGTCAGTGTTCGTCGATTGGGCAGTCCTGTGAGCAGGTCATGTTCACTGAAATAACGTACGCGATGACTCTGTCGTTCTGCACGTCGACTCTGACGGTTTAGCGCGATCAGAATAAGCACGACGGATAGGTGCATTGTGGCGAACTGCGAAAGCATGAAGCCAATGGGGGCAAACCATTCGACAGGACGCAGGAATGGATAATCAAATTTGTGTAATCCCCACAAAAAGAAACCGATGGCAGCGAGCCAGTAGCCCTGATCGGGTTCGCGTCGATGCTGCCTGTACATTACCAGGCCCGTCGCGGTGAGAGCGCTACCGGCAAACAGATAAAGAGGAAGAGTGAGCCAGAGAAAATCCTGGACCCAGTAAACGGCAATAACCGTCCAGGAAACGGATACAATTCCGATAATCGTTGGCGGCCAGAAGGGAAGACGCCTTCCCATCATGCGCCACGTACCGATGAAGATGATCAGGGCCGACAGAACATGCAACGACTCGGATAGAACATCGGACAGATCTTCGTCAATATACAGGCGAAATATCAGGATCACATAGCGCAAAAAGAGCAGGGCAAAGCCGGCTGTCCACCAGCGAAGGGCCGGCGTAGAGTCGGGACGGACGGCCAGATAGGACATGGCCCCGGTCAGAACCAGGCTGCTCAGAGTCGCCCCTAACAGTGCTGTGGAAAGAGAAAATTCCATGATAGACGGCTGACTGAAGCAAAATTGCAGGCAATGTCAGGTCAAATGTTTTTCCGTCTTCTGATATGAACGGGCATACCTTGTCGCGGACGCAGGGTTACAAGTGGAGCCGGTTCAGGTTTCGCGATTATCTCAATATCAAAATGTGTCAGAAGGGTGGTAAGGATGACCATGGCTTCGTTGATGGCAAACTGATTGCCTATGCATATGCGTGGCCCTGCACCGAAAGGCAGATAGGCATAGCCATGACGCTTGCCCTTCATAAAAAAGCGTTCAGGACGAAACTGTGCCGGCTCCGACCAGAACCGTTCATCCCGGTGGAGCGTAAAAATACATATAGCTATATTGGTTTTTTCGGGAATGGTGACGTCGCCCTCTGATGTTTTTATAGTATGCTTGTTTACAGCCCTTCGTTCGATTTCCCATGCAGGAGGAAAGAGCCGCAGGGATTCATCGAAAACGGCACGCAGAAAGGCTGCCTTTTCCGGTTGTTCGCTTACATCCTGACCATACAGATCGGAAGCCTCTGAAGCCGCGCGAAAGAGCAGGGGACGATTTTGATCGAGAAGGTAAAAGGTCCATGTAATTGCATTGGCCGTTGTCTCATGTCCGGCAAGAAGCAGTGTCAGGGTTTCGTCGCGAACCTGTTTCAGGCTCATACTGTTGCCCTGTTCGTCCCTGCTCTGCAGCATCAGAGATAGAATGTCGTCAGCGGGATTCTTCAGCCGCTCTTCGATGAGCTCCTGTACGACGGAATCAAGGCTTTTCAAGGCCTGAAGCAGCCTTCGATGTGCCGGGAGGGGCAACCAGATCGGAGGGGGGATGAGCTGCGTGATACGTTCCGTAATCTCAACCAGGGCGGTTTCAAGGCCCTGTTTTACCCTTTCTGTATAGCGAGACAGGTCGGCCTGGAAAAGACAGCGACCGACGATGGAGAACGTCAGGTCCATCATCTCTGAGTGTAGATCGGTCTGGATGACATCCGTATGGCTCAGCTGATTCTGCCAGCTCTGTGCCAGGGCCTCTGTTTCCTCGTACATGATGTCCTGATACGCCTTAAGCCTTTTTGCATGGAAGGCAGGCTGTAGCAGACGACGTTCTTTCTTCCAGGCATCCCCTTCAGCTGTAAGAAGGCCCTGGCCTACCACCCGCTGTAATTCCCGGTACAGCGGACTCTTATGGTAGTTTTTGGCTCCCGAAACGAGGATCTGCTCAATCCATTCTGGCTCCTGAACAATGTACACATGCTCCTTGAAGATGTGAAAATGGCTGACGGGGCCATAGGTTTGCAGCATATATTGAAAGAAATCGATGGGATTGCGTCGAATCATGGGAACCAGTTGCAGGGCCTGCAGGCGTGTTGGTCCGGGAGGTCTGTGGGTGGGCATGGCTTCATGCAATTCCATCCCATCAGAAAATCATCCCTTTCTTTTTCTATTGTAGGCGAAGCCGGTCAAAAAAACCTGAATCTGCATTGCCGGAGAGGAGGTCGATATGCTTGAAGAAAACGGGATTGCCAGAAAGGAGATTCGACCCATTGAAGAGGCCATCGAAGAGATCCGTCAGGGGAAGATGATCATCCTGGTCGATTCGGAGGACCGCGAGAATGAAGGGGATCTTGTTTTTGCTGCACAGTTTGCCACACAGGAAACGGTGAACTTCATGGCAACGCATGGTCGGGGACTGATCTGCGTGCCCATGGAAGCCTCTCGTATCCATGCCCTGGAGCTGGAACAGATGGTGCGGGAAAATCAGGAATCCCTGAAGACGGCCTTCACCGTTTCTGTCGATGCAGCCCATGGCATTACAACCGGCATCTCTGCTGCAGACCGGGCGCGAACGATTCAGATTCTTGCAGATCCATCTTCCCGGCCGGAAGATCTGGTACGACCGGGGCACATCTTTCCGTTGCAGGCCGTTCGCGGCGGCGTATTGCGTCGTGCAGGGCATACAGAGGCCTCTGTTGATCTGGCACGTCTGGCCGGTTTACGACCTGCTGCTGTGATCTGTGAGATCATGAACGATGATGGTACCATGGCCCGTCTACCCGAGCTTTTGAAGTTTGCTGAAAAGCATGATCTGAACGTCTATACCATCGAAGATCTGATCCGCTATCGAAATCGTAGCGATTCTCTGATCCGTCGCGAGGTGGAAACGCGTCTGCCCACGGACTATGGTGAGTTTCGCATGATTGCCTACACGACAACCATTGATGACAAAACCCATGTTGCATTGATCAAGGGCGATGTAGCCGGTAAAGACGATGTTCCTGTTCGCGTGCACAGTGAATGTCTTACAGGCGACATCTTTCATTCGCGGCGATGTGATTGTGGTGCACAGCTTGACTTTGCCATGCGGTATGTTGCCGAGCATGGTTATGGCGTGGTTCTTTATATGCGCCAGGAAGGACGCGGTATCGGACTGATCAATAAACTGCGTGCCTATCGCCTGCAGGATGAAGGGCTCGATACCGTAGAGGCCAACGAAAAGCTCGGGTTCAAGGCAGATTTGCGCGATTACGGTGTGGGAGCACAGATCCTGAGGGATCTTGGGCTTACAACCCTGAAGCTGATGACGAACAATCCGCGAAAGATCGTAGGTCTGGACGCATACGGGCTTAAGGTAACGGGACGTATTCCCATTCAGATTGAGGCCGTTAGCGATAACGTTGCCTACCTTCGCACGAAGAAGGACCGCCTGGGCCATCTGCTCGATCTGTGATAACGATTGAAATCAGACCACCGGTCGCAGCTGCACCTCTATTCCGATAGTGCGGATCATATTCGCGACGGTTTCTGCCTCGGCGAGCGTTCCTTCGAAGACGATGGCCTCGCCGTTGTGATCGACGGCCAGGGCAATCTGGAAGGCCTCCATTTCTGAAATATGCAGCGCCTGCATGCAGATATGGATGACCTCTTCGTAGGTGTTGTGGTCGTTGTCGATGATGACGACATGGAACCGGCTTGGTTCGGACGGTTGCTGTGCGCGGGGATTCTTTATGAAGGGATTCTGTCGCGAAACAATATGGCAGCCACAGACCGGAAACGGATGTCTGCCTGTAACCTTTTTCCAGGATGGCAGAAGAATATAATGTCGGAGTCTTTTTTCGACAGCTGGCTGCCGGCCGCTCTGGCGGGTAACCAATGGCGGTTTCTGGCGCAGTTCTGACCTGTGTAGTTCTGCCGGTAGTCTATCATGAATCTTAAAGTCGGAGTCAGTAAAGGAACGTATGTTACAGTACATTAAAGAAAACCTACCCACCGTGATCATCTTCTCTCTCCTTCTGGGCTGGCTGCTTTATCAGCGTATTCCCATGTATCAGGCATCAAGCAAGATGGAAGGGCGACCGGCGCCCGATTTTGCGTTGCAGGCACTGGATGGAAGCACCTACAGGCTTTCCGATCTAAAGGGCAAGGTGGTTGTTGTTAACTTTTGGGCCACCTGGTGTCTTCCCTGTAAAGTGGAGATTCCGATTCTGAAGTCTCTCTATTCCGAACTGGAAAAGGACGGTCTGCTCATACTGGGCCTGACACAGGAGCCGGTAGAGCAGGTGGCGCCCTTTGTAAAGGAAAACGAGATCAACTATCCCATCATCCTGGATGATCGTTCCGAAGCCGCCGATGCCTATGGTATCCGGGGCTACCCAACCGTCGTTGTCGTGGACAGGGAAGGCCGGATCCATAGCTTCACGACGGGGTTAAACCTGTTTATGAAGTGGCAGATTCGCCGCCTTGTAACAGGTCGCTGGATCTAATTCCGTACTAAACCGGAACCTCGAACTCACGGAGGGCATCGTTCAGAGACGTTTTCTCGTCGGTGCTCTCTTTGCGCTTTCCGATGATGAGAGCGCATGGAGTTCCGTACTCACCTGCCGGATACTTCTTCATGCGTGTGCCTGGAATGACCACCGAGCCAGCAGGTACACGGCCTTTGCTTACCACCTCCGTTGGACCGGTGACGTCGATGATGGGCGTTGACGCTGTCAGTACGACGTTGGCTCCAAGAACCGCCCTTTCTTCGACGATAACGCCTTCAACCACAATGGCCCTGGAACCGAGAAAGGCTCCGTCTTCGATGATGACGGGACGACCCTGCGGGGGTTCGAGAACACCACCGATACCGACTCCACCCGAAAGGTGTACGTTCTTTCCGATCTGTGCGCAGCTGCCCACCGTTGCCCAGGTGTCTACCATGGTGCCTGTAGAAACATAGGCGCCAATGTTGACGTAGGAAGGCATCAGGATCGCTCCCTTTTCGATAAAGGCACCATATCGGCATACGGCAGGAGGAACCACCCGCACTCCACGGCTGGCATGATCATTGCGGACCGGAATCTTATCGTAGTAGGACAGATCGCCCGAAGACATTACATTCATCTCGGTAATGCCAAAGTACAGCAGGATGGCCATTTTCACCCAGGAGTTGACCGTCCAGTCACCGACAGCCTTCTGCTCGGCAACACGGACGACTCCATTGTTGAGAAGCTCCATGGTTTCCAGAACGGCATCCCGGTATTCCTTTTTCTTCAATTGGTCGCGATCGTTAAAGGCAGATTCGATCAGCGGTTGCAGTTCATGCATCGTGTGCTCCTGTTGAGGATTTCCTACGAGGTCGCGAGATGACCTGCTGAGTCAAGAACGAACCGCAGAATCAGGGCAGGCAAAAAACGTTTACGAACCAAAGAAGCATAGCAGGGTGGTGTTGTGAATGGGTCCCCGTTTCTATGGCGTCGTTTCCTTCTATTCGTTCTGGCCCTGCTATCGTTTCTCCCGGCTATGAGGGCGATGTGGTTGCATATCAGCCTCGTTGCCGCTCCGGCACTTTACAGCAATGTGGAAGAGGTGCCTGTTCGAAATGTGGGATTGTTGCTTGGAACATCACCCTATCTGCCGGATGGACGTTTAAACCTTTTCTTAGAATACCGCGTACGGGCTGCCGTCGAGCTCTTTGAAGCCGGTCGTATTCAGCATATTCTGGTGAGCGGAGACAATGCGCATCCTTCGTACAATGAGCCGCAGATGATTCGCAATGCCCTGCTCAGCCGTGGTATTCCGACCGATCGCATACACCTCGATTATGCCGGGTTTCGAACGCTGGATTCTATCGTACGGGCCCGTGTTGTTTTCGGACAGAAATCGTTTACCGTTATCTCACAGCCCTTTCACGTGGAGCGTGCTCTTTTCATTGCCCGTCGGCTCCATATTGACGCGATCGGTTATACGGCAAGGGACGTAGGTGGATGGGGCGGTCTGCGTACCCGTATGAGAGAGGTCTTTGCTCGTCTGGCAGCAATCCTCGATGTTTACTTTTTGGGGACGGGACCGAAGTTTTATGGTCCGCCTGTTGTGATTCCTGAAATTCGACCGGAATAGGTCAGGGCCGATCCATTCAGCCCGCCTTCCGGGCGAAAAAGAACAGACCGGTCAGGACTGCTTCCCGGTGCTTGCTCCACACCTCATCCGGAGACTCCCCGCGCAGAAATTCCATCGTAATCGTTGGAATGCTCCGTTCCAGGCCAGCATAGGTGCCAAGCGACCCCGGGGTCGGATAACCAATGTCTCCTTTGGGGGGGAGTCCATTCTTTGCTGATATTGCCTCGGCCACATCGAGGATGTCGCCGTTGTAGTTGATCATGGCATTTTCCCAGGAATGCAGGGAGCATATGTAACGGGGCTGCACAAGCTCCAGTATCTTCAATGTTGCCTGGCTTTCCGGTTCAGAACCGGCCGATACTCCTGGATAGTAGCGTGGATTTACAAAGGATCCCGTCCAGTCCCTGGTGGGCAGGTTCCGGTTCAGGTCAACATTACGGTGATTGGTACGCCGGTTTGCTGCACAGCCGTCTGGATTGATTCGCGGACAGATGTAAAGGCTCACTTCGGCCGGTGGTTCGTACTGTTTGTTCTGCAGCTCGGCAAGCAGTCGCTCTGCAAAAAGATATCCTTCGCTTTCATCACCGTGGACGCCACCAAGCAGCAGGGATGGGAAAGGCCCTGTGCCAAAGCGAAAGAGCTCTATGGCTCTACCTTCGTGGGACTGGCCCACAGTGATGGATTGGGCATGTTCAGGAAGCTTCATAGAGTTATACGACATAGGTCAGGCATGAGACACACCGATACCGAAATGCTTGATGCCATTTGCCTTCATCTGTGTATCGCGGTATAGGTTCCGGCCATCGAAGATTACCGGCTCTTTCATGGCAGCCTTCATTCGTTCAAAATCGGGCTCACTGTATACAGGCCATTCGGTCAGAACCAGAAGGGCATCGGCACCCTCCAGGACCTGGTACATGTCGCCGTAGGTAATAGAATCACCGAAGATGGCCCTGGAGGTTTCAAAGGCAACAGGATCAGAGGCATGTATGGTCACGCCTTCTTTGAGGAGTTCCTGGATGATGGTGATGGACGGCGCTTCGCGCATGTCATCGGTGCCGGCCTTGAAGGCAAGTCCCCAGACTGCCAGCTTGACATCTTTCAGGTCTTTCCCTTTTTCCTGGAAGTACTGCTTAACCTTGTGAACGAGGATTTCTTTCTGTGCATCGTTCGTGCGTTCCACCTGCTCGATAAGCGGTAAAACCATTCCACTATCACGGGCAATCATGCTCAGGGCGCGTACATCTTTGGGAAAACAGGATCCGCCGTAGCCGATGCCTGCATTGAGGAACTTCTTACCGATACGCGAGTCTGTTCCCAGGCCCTTCTTTACGTCGAGATAGTTGGCGCCCACTCTGTCGCAGAGGTTCGCGATCTCGTTTACAAACGAGATCTTCAGAGCCAGAAAGGCATTGCAGGCGTATTTCGTCAGCTCGGCCGATTCAATGGTGGTTTGAATGATGTCTGCAGAGTCCTGTACAAAGGGCATGTACAGTTCTTTCATGAGCGAGGCGGCGCGTTCTGAATCGGCACCGATTACAACGCGTTCGGGCTTCATGAAGTCTTCGATGGCGCGTCCTTCTCGCAGGAATTCAGGGTTGCTCACAACATCGATCGGATGCTGCGTCTGCGAGGTGGCGGCCTTATGTACCCGTCTGGCTGTACCTACGGGTACGGTGGATTTATCTACAATGATACGATAGGCAGGTGCGTAACGACCGATGTCCTCTGCTACCTTTAATACGCCGGAAAGGTTCGGGCGACCATCGCCGCCATCGGGCGTTCCAACAGCAATGAAGATGATATGAGAGTCCTTTACTGCCTCTTCGAGGGAGGTCGTAAAAAGCAGGCGACCGCGCTCAAAGTTGCGCAGAACGAGCTCTTCGAGGCCCGGTTCATAGATGGGCAGGATTCCCTTCTTGAGGTTTTCGATCTTGGTTTCATCGATGTCAACACAATAGACCGTATTGCCATACTCGGAAAAGCATGCTCCGGCAACGAGACCTACGTAGCCCGTTCCAACAACGCTGATTTTCATGATGGGCCACAATCTTGCCGGCTTTCATGCTGGAAAGCGCGTTTCAGGGCTGGACGGGTGTGTTTAACGGCACCGGTTGCTTCGACGGCTCTGGAGTCGGCGCAAGTCGGTTTTTCATGTCCTCGGGCAGAAGGTCCAGTATGGCCTTTTTCTGCTCTTCCGGTGCACCGCTGTTGAGGAATTTCCGGGCCATCGTCTCTGCTGAGTCGAGGTTCTGGTTACGACGCATAAAGAGAATGAGGATGGTTCGCACGACATCGTAGCTTTCCGGATGCGATTCGTAGAGCTCGGCAAGCAGTACAAGGGCTTCCTTTTCCTGGCCTCGCTTCAGGTACAGTCCGGCCAGGCTGAGGCCTGCGCGCAGGTCTTCGGGGCGATGATTGTAGTAGCGGCGTAGCAGTTCAACGGCTTCATCCTCCGTTTCAGGATCCGAAAGCAGAATCATGGCCATCCGTTCGAGGACGTCAATGTCGTCGCCGTACAGGGATTGAAGTCGCTCCATGGTCGTGCGCAGCCCCACGCGATTTCTGTCGTCTTTCTGTCTCTGCATCAATGTAAGAAGGCCTTCGCGGTGGTCCGGACGACGTGCCAGCATGCGTTCCAGCAGGCTGCGGGTTTCCTGCTCTTTGCCGGGCAGCGTTTCACCGATCTTGATAGCGTGGATGGCAAGATCCGGATCCATGTTTCCGTCCAGGGCCTTCACGTAAGAGGCATAGGCCTCGGACGGCTTACCCTCTGCTTCCTGAATGCGACCCAGGTTTTGAAGATGACGAAAGGTTGGTTCGAGGCCTGCTGCCTTTTCACAGGAGCGTCTGGCCTCCTGGAGGTCCTTTTTGTGACGAAAGAGGATTTCACAGCGAAGGGAGTGCAGGCGAGCATCGCGGGGATCCTGCTCGATGGCTTCAGCAAGTATTGCCAGAGCCCGATCCGGGTTTTCGTCGCGAAACACAAGGGCCTGATTGAACAGTGAGCCGGGCCCGGAGGCAACCGAAAGAAAGCCATCCCTGTAATCCTGGGTTACGGGCTTTTGTAGATCGGGAGATGGTTTCTGAACGGTAACATCAGGCCTTTTCTGTGGCTGGACCCGTTCCTCTTCGGATTGTTTCTCTGGCTGCGCTTCAGCCGTCTTCTCTGCCGTTTCTGTATCGTTGCTGTCTTTGCGATAAAACAGGCGCAGCGGATCGATGGTAATCAGATCCCTGTGCTGATCCAGCGGTGCATCGGGATCTTCAAGCAGGGCGATGGCACGGTCCAGCGCTTCTCGATCAGAAAAATCGGGACGGGCCGAGCGAAAGGCCTTCAGATGTTTCAGGGTTTCTGCCCGGTTCCGTCCCATCCTGTAGCTGAGAAGCCCCAGATAGAAATGGGCTTCGACCAGGCTTTCATCGGCCTTCAATGCCCTTTTAAAATATCGCTCGGCCTCTTCGCGCTCCTGCTTCAGGTAGTAGATCTGTCCGATACGAAAATACTCCGGGGCAGGGTTCGATTTCAGCTCTGCAGCAACACGAAAGTGTTTGAGGGCTTCATCCGGCTCCCCCAGGGAAAGCAGGATGTCTCCGGTATAGGCATGGGCCAGGGCATTGTCGGGATTGATTTCCAGTGCACGCCGGAACCACTGCAGGGCTGCGCCAAATCTTCGCGCAAAGAAGTGGTCTTCGCCTTTTTTCAGATATTCGCTTTCAAGCTGCGCCGATTCCTCCGCGGGGGGCAGGGCCTGTAATGCAGAGAAGAGGGGCAGCCAGCAGAAAAACAGGAACAACCATGTCTTCCGCAGAGAAATAAGGCAAAAAGTTCTTTTCATAAGAGAATCCGGAGTATACAGGTGGTCCACGGACAGGTATGGCTGTCCGTCAGCGGTAAAATCTGACCTATTCCTCTTCGATAATGGAATGGCCAGGCCCATTTTGAGTTGACGAGAAAAAGATGCAAGCATTGACCGAACAGCTGCCTCCTCGCAAGGATCCGTTCATTCATCTGCCCTCGTCAATCATTCTTACCTCCACAGGCCTGAAGTTTCTCGGTGCCAATCCGGCCATCCAGAAGGTCGTGAATCGTGAGGGATCTCCGAAAGAAGGGCTGATGTCGCCTTCCTTCAACGCACAGACCATTCAAAAGCTGATCATGAAATCCATGATCGAAGAGATTTACGTAAGCCGCCCGGAACTGCTCAGTCTGAGAAATGCCATTATCAGCACCAACAACCTCATCGTATATGCAATCCTGTACCGAAAGCTATCTCCTGCACTGGCCAAAGCACTCTTCGAATCTCGCGTTGTAAAGGACTTTAATCGTAAAAATCCCAAATACTCCATCGTCGACCTGAAGCATGTGTCTCCGCAGAAGGTGGAGATGATGCAACAGAAGTTTGCACCGCAGCTTGCAGAGATCAAGCGTGATCTGCGTGAGCTTGTTACCGAACGAATCCTCTCCAGCCTGGATCTGTCCGAGGAGGATATGCAGGCCCGGGTGCGCAGCCTTCCGAAGTTTATTGAATGGGTGGATCCACGAATCTGGTTTGTCTATTATATCATCTACAATACCGATTTCAGGTTACCCATTACCAATGTCTTTGTGAACATGCTGACCGCCTACCTGGATCATACGCGCATTGCCACGCACCTGAGCAATCTTCTGATGGAGTTTATTCAAAACGCCGAGAAGGCCCACCTTGAACGTCTGGCCATACGCAGCCATCTTAGCGGCAGAGCGGAGGTGGACCGCTTTATTCGCAGTCGTGAGAATCGCAAAAGGTTGACGGCCATAGCCCTGAGGAATAACGAACTCCTTGATCTGTCGTGGAATATGAATCCGGATCGAATAGCCACCCACAGCCTGTCGCGGATTCAGATCCAGGTGTCCAACTACGGGCTGATCGATGAAACCACGGCGCAAAGGCTATCCCGAAAGATGAAAAGTGATGTGGAGGGCATATCCCTGGCCAATTTCTATTCAGATTCGGATGGCGACCGACTTGGTGCAGGTCTTGGGCTGCTGTACAATTCCTACCTCGAAGAGATCTGTCGCAAAGAGAACATTCCTTACAGGGTATCGATCTTTCCCGAGCCGAAGCGTGAAAGGACGACGGTGAAGATCGACATGACACTTTAAAGCCCGACATCCGGCCGCTGCAGCAGGCTATGGCTCTTTTGTGGGCAGCGGTTTGTCCGGTGCAGGATTCGTAAGGGGCTGGAATACCGATTTACGCTTTGCAGCTTTTTCTTTCTCTTTCAGGTCGAATTCCTTGATGACTTCTTCCCGGAAATAGCGCTGCGAAGAGAATCGCTGTTCGTTCTTTTCTGGCTGCAGACGGACGTAGGTGCCATCGGGTAGCAGACGGCGGGCATTATGATTATCGCGAAAAACAGCATCAAGGATGCCGATGAGCTTCTGTTTCAGTTCCGGAGACTCTACAGGGAAGAAGACCTCAACACGGCGGTTCAGATTGCGTGGCATGAGATCTGCCGATGACAGGAATATGCGCGGGTCTCCGGCATTTTCGAAATAATAAACACGACTGTGTTCGAGAAATCTACCCACGATCGAAATGACCTTGATGTTCTCGCTGATTCCAGGAAGGCCTGGTTTGAGGCAGCAGATTCCTCGCACGTTCAGCTCTACTTTCACGCCGGCCATAGAAGCCCGGTACAGCAACACAATCATGTCCGGGTCAACAAGGGAATTCAGCTTCATGCGAATGAAGGCCTTTCTTCCCGACTCAGCATTGTGGATTTCGCGGTTAATCAGTTTGCTGATCGTTTCACGTAGATTGATCGGAGCTACAGATATCTTGGAAAGACGCGGAACGGTAGAGTATCCGGTAAGCGTATGAAAGAGATTCGTCACGTCATCGTTCATGACGGGATCTGCGGTAATCACAGACAGGTCAGTGTAAAACCGTGCAGTCGTTGGGTTGTAGTTTCCGGTTGCAAGATGACAGTAGGATCGCACTCCATCCGTTTCGCGACGGATGATCTGTAACATCTTGGCATGGATTTTCAGACCTACAAGGCCATAGACGACATGAACGCCATGCCTTTCCATTTCGCGAGCCCATACAATATTCCGCTCTTCATCGAAACGTGCTTTCAGCTCCACAAGGGCGGTAACCTGCTTTCCGGCCTCGGCCGCTTCAATCAGAGAACGTACAACAGGACTATCGCCGGAGGTTCGGTACAGCGTCTGTTTGATCGCAAGTACCTTCGGATCCTGTGCCGCTACCTGCAGCAGGTCAACCACCGTCTGAAAGGAGTCATAGGGATGATGCAGCAGGATATCACCTTTGCGAATACGCGAAAAGATCTTCTCGGGCTTTTCCAGAGGAACGGCATTGCGGGGAAAGAAAGGACGATCGCGCAGGTCGGCCCTATCGGAGGTGGCATTGTAGACCTCCATCAGCGTATCAAGGTTCAGAAAGAACGGCCGTTCGTACAGCTCCTCCGGCTGGAGGTCCAGCTTTTCGCGTAGGTACTCCAGCAAGGGGGCTGGCATACCCTGTCTGTAGTTCAGGCGTACGGCTTCGCCCCATTTTCTGTTCTTAAGCTCTTCTTCTATTGTGGAAAGCAGGTTTTCCGAGGATACGTCTTCTACAGCCAGATCAGAATTCCTGTTGATGACAAAGCCATACATAGACTTGATCGTTGTCCCGGAAAACAGATCGGCAGCATGGATCTTGATGATATCTTCGAGCGGAATGAATCGTCGGACCTTGCCCGATGAACGGTTGCGTTGTGGTAGCTCAACAAAACGTGGCAGAACGGAAGGAACCTCGACGATGGCATAGGATTCGCCGCGCTGCGAAGGCGTCCCCTTGCGCTTCAGGGTAATGGCCAGGTTCAGCCGCCCGTTCAGGATGCGAGGGAAAGGATGAGAAGGATCGATAGCAAGAGGCGTTAAGATACGAAAAAGCTCACGATCAAAATACTCTTTAAGGAACTTACGTTCATGAGCCTCAAGGATGCGCGGTTCGCGCACGATGACGATTCCGTGGTGGGCCAGTGCCGTAAGGATTTCATCCAGAATACGGTATTTCTGCTGCGTTCCCTGGTGAGCGATTCTGTGAATCTCTTTCAGGGTGGCTTCAGCCGTCATTCCATCGAGCTGCAGGTCGTCATAGGAAGAGGCAATGATCTGCTTCAGGCCGGCCACACGAACCATGAAGAATTCATGCATGTTGGATTCGTAGATGGCAATGAACTTGAGTCGTTCGAGTAAAGGGTTATCCTTTCTGGCTGCTTCTTCCAGTACTCTGGCATTGAATTGCAGCCACGACAGCTCGCGATTAAAAAACAGATCTGTATTGTTTCTGTTGATCTGTGGATGGCGGCGCCGCCGCGGTCGTTCGGGTTCGGGTGTTTGCGTAACTTCCTGATGCATGGCTGTTTGGGGCAATGCTAACATCAGGGGGGAGGGACGAGGCCCTGTCAAACAGGATTTGCCTTTCTCTCCCTTTCGTCTTTCAACTGGCTGCGTTACCCCACAGCCGTTGCAGGTAGGCGGTCTCGCGCTGCCGAAAGGCCTGAACAAAGGGCTTCATATCCTTGATCTTGCGAGAAATCTCGTAGCCTCTTTCCATGGTTTCCACGAGGTCTTCAGCTCCGACGAGATTTGCAGCAACCTTGATTGGTGCCATCACCAGCTTGATCAGGGGAAGCTTGGACAGTGCGAAAAAGAAGCTCAGGCTTTCACAGATCAGTTCAATCTGCTGCAGGCGTTTTTCGTAGCCACCGGCCCGGTAGATGGCCGCTCCCATGTCATCATCGCTGATCGTAGTGTGGGCTGTGGGATCGTGTTTCAGTGGACCTTCCAGCAAAGCCCGGGCGGTGTTGCGGTCCAGGTCATCGGATATCTGGATCAGCAGGATTAGCTTGTGGATATTTTCGGTCATCTCAGGACCTGTAATGGACTTCAGCCTGTCGTAGAGGATTTCAAGGGCGGCATCGCGCTGTTCTTTATTCGGAGGCGAATAGAGGTGATCGCGAAAAAAGTCGGGAATATCGGAGAACCCCTCTTCACCCTCGATAAAGTCTCTGTAATCGGACTCCAGTCGTTCGATCATACGATGAACGACGACCTTACGGATCGCTTCTACTGACTCTTCCGAAACCACGCTGGATAATCCCGTTTCAGTCTATGAGGCTGCAAGCGAAAAACGAAAAAGGGATCGTCAGACCCACAGAAGCGGGCCTGACCTGCGTTACCTGTCCTTGATCTTAACGGTGATGGGCGTAAAGTTCAGAGATTTCAGTTTTCGTTCCAGCTTAAACAGGTCTTTACGATTCGTTGTTCCGTCTGTACGCACGGCATGGATTCTTCCTGTCTTACGTACGTATGCATTGATGCCATGCTTTCGAATCTGCGCTGCCAGTCGAAGTGCAGCATCTCGCGATTGATAGGCTCCCATCTGCAACACGTAATAGCTCTTCTTTTCGGGCTTCTTCTTTACGTCTTTGCTTCTGGTTTTTTTCGCGGGTTTCTTTGCCTTCGGTGTTGTTTTCTTTTTGGTTACCTTTTTCGTTACCTTCTTTTTCGGTTTGGCCTTTTCCTTTTCTCTGGCAGGCGTTGCAACCGATGGCTTTGTGTCTCGTTTGCGTTTTACCGAATCAGAGGGCATGCCGGCCTCAAGCAGGTTGACGCGTTCGCGTTTTACAGGCTCCCTGGTATTCCTGTCAGAATTATTGTTCTCTGAAAGTGAGATGGAGGGGAGGCTGTTGTCCTCCGGACCGTCAGGGATGGGATCCCGGGCAGCGAGCAGATGAACGTTGGCCGGTTCAGAGCTGGCCCGGGGAGCAAGCCTGTAGCCGGTGGCGAAGGCTGTCATGAGCAGGCCAGAAAGAACAATGGAAAGGCCGGCAATGCGTCCCTTATCAAGATGTACAATGTAAAATACTCGTCGACTCATACAGACCTCTCAGCGCGAAGCTTCCAGAATTTTGATCAGTTCCTGCAGGCGCTTCTGGAACGATGCAAGATCGGCATCATTGTCGATCACCATATCGGCCATAGTGCGCTTCTTTTGCGGCGACATCTGGCTCTGTTCTCGAGCGAGAAATTCGTCGCGGGTCCATCCATTCCTTGCCGCTGCACGTTCGATGCGAAGTTCGAGCGGAGCATCGATCATGACGTTAAAATCTGTTTCTCTGTATGATCCGCTTTCAAAAAGTAGCGGAACGTCGTAAATGAGCGGGCTGTGTTTTGCTGCAAGCTCTTTTACCCTTTCCCGAACCAGGGGATGGAGGATGGCCTCCAGCGCGGCACGTTGGGAAGCGTCCGAGAATACAATGGCAGCGATATGCTGACGGTTCGGTTCTCCATCGGCATCGTAACATTCAGAGCCAAGAGCTTCTATTACGCGATCCCTGACTGCGGCCTCGCGAAGAAGGTCTTTTGCGATTCTGTCGGCATCGACCACGCGAAAGCCCGCTTCGGCCAGGATCATACCCGCCGTCGTTTTTCCCGCCGCTATCGAACCGGTCAATCCGACAAGACGGATCTGCCTGCCCATGATGCCACGATACAGCTCCTGGAAATCGGTACAAGTTTTTTTTTTCGATAGATCCGGTTTGGCGCTGCCGGGAATTTCTGAAATTGCATCCGCCGTTTCAGGGAGCTTTTGTGACCTCAAGGCCGAGCAGCTGGCGCCCGCGAAAATGCAGGCGCAGTCTTGCAAGCATGGCATCAGAGGCACTGCAATGATACATGCCTCGCTCATCCCTGAAGAATCTGAAATGGGATCCTCGCGAAAAAAGCAGGGTTCGAGCCGTCTGCGCTTCGGGTGGATCGGACAGTGAATGGTATGGGTTTTCGGCCCGCTTAAACTGAATGCAGGATTGCTCCTCCGGTTCTGGCAGAAAGACAACAAAAAGATCGGCATCGGGCTGCGATCGGTAGATCTGATTCAGGAGGGCCGTTGATTCATGAGAGCAGTCCGGCAGAGAGTAAAAGAGAAGATGCAGCTTTCCCAGAGTATGCCTGCGATGGTCTCCGGGGCGTAAAATCACCGTACCGCTCTTCGCTTTCTTTGTGGTGGTAATCGGCGGGCCGGGAAGAGGAACATACAGGTTGAATCGTCTTAAATCGTGGCCTTTATCGAACGGGCCGTGGTATATGGACAGCACACATCCGCTGTGCAGGCAGATATCCTGTGGTGCAGCCATACGCAGCGCATGGATATCTGCTTCAGCATGATTGTCGTTGATGTCCGTTCTGTAAAAAAGCTGAACGTACTGATCCTGTGGCGGTTCTGCACCGAGGATGGCAGGCAGCAAGAGGAGGCCCAATATGTGCTTGCAATAGCTCACCTCCTCACTATCGGCCGATTTGTCCGATGTCTGCAGGCCGCCTGCTAAAGGGATTCATCCGGCACAGTACAGGCCGGCGGTGAAGGAAACTGTGACGGATAAAACCAGAGCAGGGCGAGAAGGATGCGGCTAAGGGCGGCCGGAGGAGACTTGGCTGCGCAGGCAATCTCGATGTGGTTGTCCTGCGTAACAAAAAAAAGGAGAACACTGGAAGGTGCAGTGGCCTCAAACCGTATGAAAGAGCCATTCTGCTCTATGATGTCTGCCTCTTCGAGGCCATTTTGATGTAAGAGAAACATCTGTTGTACCGGCAAATGACCGGACCGTTGCAGCCATCCAGCCTGCAGTGAAATACGGCTCAGTTCTGCGGCCCGGCAACGCCCCTGCTTGCATGGATCGCAGTGGAAGCAGTGAAAGAATGCCAGGCTGGAGTCCACGACGCCTTTGATATAGGTTGGCCTGTAATTCCACAGTGCCCGGCCTGCGGAATGCCCGTTTCCTGGATCAAAGTCTGATGAGCTCTGGAAGCCTGCCGAAGATGTCGAAGGTTTGCATGTTCCTTCTTGAAACAGTAGCCCGCGAAAAAAGGCTCCCTGACCTCGAAAGAGGTGAACCGGCCCATTTTCAGCGCACAGCCTGCCGTTTTCGTAAAGTAGTCCTGCATCGACCGGATCAGGTGTATGGGGAGGGCGAGGGATGGGCGCGGAAAGGGAGCGAATGCGACGAAACTCATCGTGAAATGCGGACAGGGCAAGAGGATCCTTGATTTCGAAAAAGGTCTCGAGGTTTCTGTCTCTGGCGCTGATTGAGTAATTGAAGGATCCTGTAAGGATTCGATCGTCGACGATCATGGTCTTATGGTGTAGTTTTCCGCCATGCCTGGCATTGTTTTCGTCATAGTATATGCGTTCATTCTTATCGGCATACAGAAACAACGGAGCTGTCCCTGCTGCTCCGTAGATGTCATGTAGCCTGTGATCTGGAGCAAGTGCATCTTTGCCAGAGGATTCTATGACTGCCTCCACGGACGTTCCGTTTCTTGCTGCTTCGAGAAGGGCCGTGGCCAGCACCGTATCGGTAAAGCTGAAGATCAGGATGCGAACCGTCCGTGCTTTCAGAACACTCTGGATCAGCTCTGACTGTATCGTACGCCCCTGTACTGGAGAGATCATCATACGGAAGAAGGCGCCGTTGTCCTGCCACTGAAGAGGAGTGATAGCCCTGTCTTCGAACTCCAGTGAATGAAGGATTTGATCTGCAACCGCTACAGGAACCCTTGAGATGAAAAACAGATTATTGTTATACATCATACCGCTTCGCGTAAAGTTACCTGTTCCTGAAATCAGAACGCTTCTGTCGATGAGCATCAGCTTCGCATGTTGTAGTCCTGTTCGTGCACGAACCCTGTAGGACAGCCCGCTTTTTTCCAGGGCCGAGTAGTCCTGATCAGAGGATCCGGTGAGCCGTATGCGAACTCCACGGTTGGAGGCTCGTTTTAGAGCGGCGATTATATGCGGCTCGTTCAGGCCGTAAAACCAGAAAGCGATTTCATGCTGCGCCGCATCCATCTTCTTTATAATTGCTGATCGTACCCTGAATCGCTCTTCATCAGAGGCTTCTGGATCTGTAAAAAGATAGCGCGGAGTCCTGTCCGCCAGGAGGAATGCCAGGGGGGCACTGTCCTGGTTTGCGCAGGCAGACAGAAGAATCGTCAGGATACTGAACAGTCGTTTCATGGAGCTGCCCTTACAGATATGGCCTTACTGCAGTACAGGCACCTTAAACCAGGCGGAAAAGGAACGCCCAAGAAGCTGCCGCCTGCCTTCTGCGTTTCGGTCGTAGAGTGCGCTTACCGTTAAAGAGATGGAGCCCTGCATGAAGTCCGGGGACACCTGTAACTCTGCGGCCAGACCTGCGTAATCTGTGTAACGGTCCTCCTGCTTTGGAAGGCCGTCTGATGCTCGTCTGTAGCGAAAGGGAACGAGGATACCAGAACGCACGGCCAGTCCCCATCGCTGTCCCTGGTAGTGCAATGTCAGCTCACCATAATCCCCCGGATAGCGGAACGGTGGAGTGCTGTTCAGTATTAATCCATCGCATCGATCCTCCGGTACCGGAACACAGGGCAGGCCGTGCAGCTGTGTCGAATCAAGCAGAGGGAGATCGGCAGCCGTGGTTCCGTAGTCTACAAAGCCTATCTCCTGTTCTCTGTATGCATCGGCCAGTATATCTGCCTCCGATCGCATAGCAAACACGGAAAGGCCGTAATGCTCGAAGAACTGCGAAAGGATGCGGATGCGGTATTGCATGCCTGCAATTTGCGTTGTCGAGCTGCCTGCCATCGTTAACTGTCCAGAGGAACGCATGACACCGGCAAAGAGCTGAACGCTGGAAAAGACCAGCCCCAGATCCAGCCCCGTATGATCGATGGAAAGATCCGATCTCGTTGCAGGTCCTGTTTTCTCGAAGCCAGCTTTTCTATAATGAACGGCGAAAAAGAACCAGTCCAGAAAGAGATCGTAGCGAATCTGATGAACAATACGATCCGGTGCATAGGCATCATCATGACGGCCTTCCGTCTGACGAATCGATAGTCCGTGCTGCACCGTCGATAGAAAGAAGCGAGAATCATTGAGGCGACCTGGAGGATCGATGAAGGCAACGGGTGTAATGCGCAGGCTTCCAGCCTTTTCATGCTGCAGATGAAAATGAAGTCCGGGGTAGACGGTATGTCGAAGGGCTTCATCGCTTCCCGGTGGCCCCTGGATACGCATTGGAGCATAGCCAAGAAGAAGGTAGGTAAAGGGAGCAACGCGAAGACCTCCAAAGGCATGCCCTGTGGCAAGCAGCTGCACCTGCTGTCTGTCTTCTGCCGGATACTCAGACAGATAGAAGCGCCACGTGGTATCAAAGCCGTAAACAAAGGCAGGGGCTGCTTCCTCGGTGAAGTTCTCGGCCTGATAATTTACATCGATGGATTGATGTCGTTCTTTAATAACAACATCCTTCTCTTCGTCCCTTTCAACCTGTCCGTCCATGGAAAAGGTGATGGAAACAGGGCTTGCCGCTGCATTACCAAAAGAAGCAAGAACGGCAAACGTGCCAGCGGCCAGAAGGTTTCGGGCCTTCATCGTTCTGCTCCAAACAAAGAGATTCCGGGCGTAGCGTGGAACGTGCAGCCAGAGAATACGTCTTCTGTGAACAGCAGCCCTGCTTCTGATCCTGCCAGACTTCGCTTTTCTTTACGAAGCCTGCTATACGTATCTGTATCGATCTGCCACTGATCCAGTTCTCTGTAGCCGTATGTATCTGTGGTTCCCAGTGTATATGTGGCCGCCGATGCAGGGATGTACAGATCTGCAAAACGTGTACTCTGATAACCACATGTTTCGGTCGGTGTAATCGTTACGGTGTGATGTTCCGGTGGAGGAAGAACATAGTGATCCTCCCTGCCATCGGACATGCGTACTATGGAAAGATCGATGCGTCCGCTACCGCCTGTGCAATTACAGAATATCTCTATAAACCTTTCGTTAAGATATGGCAATATCTCTGAAATGCGGGCTGTGAAGGAGGAGATGGCAGGCGCAGCATGCCCCGGGGTCATGGCATGCCCTGGACATAGATCCGGTCGAAGGCCTTTGCAATCATTGCCATGAAAGACAACATGAAAGATCATGTCCTGTCGTTCTGGCAACAGTGAATGAACGTGTTTTAATCCGGCCCCCTCTCTTGACCCGTAGATATACAGGGCCGTTTCATCGATGGGTATCTGCACGGTTTTGTTGCCATCACCGAAAACAATGGGAGCCGGTCGCAGGCGATGAAGGCTTGAATCCTCGATTACCGATGTGTTAAAGAAGGATCGGTTACCCGCTACAACATGCATGCCCTCGTCGAGCTGGTCTGGAAGGCCAATCGTAAGCTCTGCTTGTTGAAGATATATGGATCGATTCGCACAGGGGCGAGAAACATAGAGCTCGATGAACTTTCCACCGGTCTTTATTGCTGCTTCAATATCTACAATGACACCAAATGGATTGATTTCGGTTAACGAAATGTCGTCGGCTGTGCACAGTTCTTCGTCTTTGATAGACTCCTTTTCGATCATCCGGGCAATCGATTGGTGTATGCCTTCCGGAGAGCAGGGCGATGACCAGAGGCAGATACCATAGCGCAGGAACTCACCTTCGCTGTTCTTCAGCGCTACCCGATGGGGGACAGCTACCTGGGGGATGTACTCTTCAGGCCGTAAAACAACCGCTCTGTTATCCTGAATCAACGTGATCTGCGGTGTGGACTGGAAGCGAAAGCCTTCTGGATCATCTCGACGAAGTACAACGGATGACTCTGGAAAAAGCAGAAGGCGAAGGCGGTGCTCGCCAATGATAACCTCCTGACTGACCGCTGAGTCCGAAGAAGACAGGATCAGCCTTTCCTGTCCGGCCCCGCCTGTGTCACCGGAATAGACTCCGGACACAAAGGCCTGTCCCTGCGCCTCTGCAAAGATACGCTCTGCCGTGGCCATAGCCTCGCCGAAGAATCGATAGAGCTGTTCTGCCTCTGCACTGCTTCCGGTACGGATGGCCAGGATACGTGTGGAGGACAGCCTGTAGAGCAGCCATACATGCTCTGTGATGGCCAGTGACATGTTGTTCTCATAAAACCTGCGTGGAAGTACCGCCTCTTCGTCTGTATGAAAGGGCTTTGACAGGATGGTTTGCTCGCTTTGCAGCAGGTGCAGTCCACCGCTGCAGTCGGGCTCGCAGTAAAGCAGCCGTATGAAACCGATTCGGTTGCGCAGTGAAGCAGGTGTAAGGACATAGGCTGCGACATCTGCCGATTCGTAGGATTCGTAGGCCGTCCGATCCAGTTGCAGCGTATTTTCCAGAAAGGCCTGAAAGTCCTGATCGAGAGAAGGGGAACAGTAGCTGACATTCAGTCCCATCTCCAGGGAGCGATAGAAGGCAGGGCGGCCGTGCAAGCAGGTACTCAGTTCTGGCCTGGAACGAAGGAGGGGAGATCCGACAATGACATTCTCCTGGCTGCCGTAAGAAACGAGCAGGGTGGCCGAAACGCTTTCTGCGGGCAGCAGGGGTAGATCGGAATTCGGCCCACAGGCGTTAAGGATAAAGAGAAAAGGAAATAGAATGCGAAACGGCGTTGTAGTGGACAGTCGCGGAAAGCGAAAAAAAACTGCTGTCATACCTTCGCATGGTTTAGAACCGGGCGTTTGGATGCTTTGAGTATGAAAAAAATCCTGTTTATTACAGATTTTTTTGGTCCGGACCCCGGAGGCATGGAGAACTTCAATACCGGTCTCGTACACGGGCAGGATGGCATTGTCGTTCTGGTTACCGCTCCGGTGCTTTCGGACGGGGCCAAGAGGCGTTCCTTCGACGAGGCCATGGGATCGCCCGTCTATCGCATCTCTGTGCCCGTGCCCAAGATCCTGGTTCCCGGTCCTGTTCGGAATCGCGAGTATGCAACACGGTTTCAGCAGTTGTTGAACCGGGAACGTCCGCACCATATCCTTCTTGGGAATCTCTACGGGCGAACGGCAGGCCTGGTACCGCAGATCTATCGCTCGGGTATCCCTTACTCTGTCATCTTGCAGCCTTCTGACCTGGATCAGCTGTCATTGCTGCACCTGAAGATGCATCGCTTTTTGAAGAAGGCGCAGAACGTCTTTGTTTTCTCGAACTATTTCCACGAGCTGGCAATAATGAAGGGCCTGCGTGGCGACAATATTGTCAGCGTACCCTTTGGCCTGCATGCACGCTGGGATCGCCGATTGATCCGGCGTGCCCGGTCACGCATCATGGATCGTTTGAAGGATGTTGAATCAAGGTTTCGCATCCTTTCGATGGGGCCTCTGACGCGCGACAAGAACCTCGATCGCATCTTTCATGTCATTGAACAGCTCGATGACATGGGCATCGACCGCAATTCCTATGCATGGATCATCGGTGGCTCCGGCCCCGAATACGGGTATCTGAAAGAGCTGATCGCTTTGCACAGGCTTGAAAAAACCGTGTTTCTTGCCGGGTTTCTTGAGGACCTGGAGGTGGGGGCGCTTTATTACTTCAGCGATCTCTACTTTCATCCCGGAGGACAGCCACAGAACCAGGCAAGTGGCTACAGTGCTTCACTCCTGGAAGCAGGTTATACATCCCTGCCTACCGTCTCAGGATACGGAGCAGGCGTGGATGAGATCATCCGGCATCAGATTACGGGTATTCTGCACAGGGCAGACGACTACGAGGGGTTGGCCAGAAGCATTATCAACCTCAGTCGCGATGCAGATCTGCGTAGAAAGATGGGCCGATTTGCAGAGGATCGCGTTTTAACCGAATACGACATTGAGCGTACGCGGCATCAGATCTTTCTGCGCCTGTAGCACTCTGGCTGTAACGTAACGACAATCATGAAAATTGAATATCTTGGTCATTCTGAGTTCATCGTGCAGATGCGCGGTGAGAACGGTGATGTGCGCATCATGAATGATGTGTGGCTGTCGTCTCATGCCTTCGGGGATTTCCTTTCGCGTAATCCGGTACTGCCCGAAGATGCCCCGGACTGCCTGCCACCTGTAGACGGTCTTTTTATCTCGCATCCACACTGTGATCATTTCGACCCCTATAGCCTGGTTCGTCTTTTCAAGAATCAAAGGCCGGTCCTTTTGCTGCCTGAAACGATTGGCTACCTGGTGCCCCTTCTTGAGGAGTATTTGCAGCGTCCTGAGATCATCCTGTTGCACGAAAAGGAAAACGTTCGTTTTCGCGGCCTTACCCTTCAGGGCATGAACTTTCTGAATGGATATCATACCAACGAAGATGATGTGATGTGCCTGGCCGTGTCCGGTGCAGATTCGTTTGCCTTTTTCGAAGGAGATACCGCTGTTCCCGATACAGAAGAAGCGTGGGAATACCTGTACCGCCTTGCTGCAGGCAGACGGTTCAAGAACCGGCTGTATGTGGCCGTCCGTAATGAACTGGAAGCCCTGTTCCTGGCCTACGATCATCAGGATGTTGCAAAGCGTCGTCGCCTGATGCAGAATTACAGGCGTCGTCGCGAAGAGGAGATTGCCCACGATTTTGAGAAGTTTGTGGATTCCGGTGTTCCCGAGATCTGGTCTTTGCCGGGTATGGTTCGCGTCCTGATCGGACAGGGCATGATACTGCCTCCGGAACTGGAAGAGAGGGCCCTGCGTCTTTCTTCTCCTTTCCCGCTTGCCGATGTGGCTGGACGCGAGCGGAAAGCTGCAGCGCGAACAGGTAAGAGATTGCCTGTTCTTCCTCACCGCCCCGGCTCATTCCTTACGATCAGGGATGGTCGTCCGGCGCAGGAAGGAAAACTGAACTATCTGAAACATCTGCAGCACTATTCCGTTTCTTATGATCCGGAGCTGGTTTTACAGAGGCGTCCTCTGTACCGACCGGTACACAACGAAAAGCGGTCTGTGGAGAAGCAAAAGGCCATGATCCTCGATCTGCTCAACCATCGATACAGGCCAGCCCTGGCTGCAGATCTGGAAGAACCCTTGAAGAAGATCATTCGCGAAGCAGCGCAACAGGTCTATGTCATTGAGGTAAGGTACGGAACGGCAGGAGACTATCAGTCTGTGTGGTACGGCATTGGATTCGCGGACCTGGCCTTTCGCGAGTTAAACGATGCAGAGAAAGGATGTACCGAACCGGCCGAAACCTACTGGGCCAACGACCTGGAAGATCACCTCTGTGGAAGACAGGATATGTTTTCCACCACATTGCATACCTTTGAAGAAGGACGCAGTATTCGGCTGTGGAACTGGCTTGGCCTGCCCTTTCTGAACAGTGACCTTATCGTCAATAAGATGGCTCTGCATTTTGAAAGGGCCGCCAGTGGCAAAACGGTCGCGGATTGGGTTTTGCCGGTAGCGTCTGAAAATCTGCAATTCGACTGAGCGACTATGCGTCGAGGCGGCCTGACTCATAATCCTGGAAGGCCTGCAAAACCTCCTCTCTGGTGTTCATGACAAAAGGCCCGCCTCGTGCCACGGGCTCGCCAATGGGCTGGCCACCGACAAGCAGGAAACGGCCTCCGGTATCACCTGCCTGGACATGAATACGGGGCCCCTTGCTCAAAAAGGCCAGACTCCCTGCCGCAACCCGTTCCTCCTGGATCGTAATCTCACCCTGCAGCACATGAACAAAAACATTCCAGGCTTCGTCCACCGTATGCTCAAAAGAGCGTCCTTCGTCGAGAGATACGTCGAAATAATGGATGGGGATGTGTGTGCGGGTTGGACCCGCTGTCTGGCCGTACCGGCCGGCCAGAACGATGACGGTGCCGCCTGGAAGTTCCGCATGCGGAAACCGATCTGCCGGTATGTCCTGGTAGGCAGGATCAACCATCTTCAGGCGGGAGGGCAGGTTCACCCATAGCTGCGTTCCGCGAAGCAATCCCTGTTCCTGTTCAGGCATTTCGCTGTGTATGATGCCTCGACCCGCTGTCATCCATTGAACGGATCCTGGGCCAAGCAGGCCTTCATTGCCCCGCGAATCACGATGGCGCATGCGCCCGGCGATCAGATACGTGACGGTTTCAAAACCACGATGCGGATGAGGAGGGAAGCCGGCTATGTAGCTGTCCGGATCATCGCTGTGAAACTCATCGAGAAGAAGGAAGGGATCATACATGGATACCTGAGGCGTTCCGATGTAACGACGCAGCTTTACGCCTGCTCCATCGCTTGCCGCCATACCGGAATGGATTTCCACCACATGCCTTACAGGAACATCAGTCATGGGATCAGATAAACCAATCCTGAATCAAACGGCAGTAAAATCTCTGATTCCGGTGCTCTGTTGGACTTTAGCAGGGTACAAAAAAAGCCGGGCAAAAGCCCGGCCTCTGTACGCCATCCGTTTACTCTACGTTCGAAACGGCGTCCTTTTCGATGGACGGGTTACGACTCGATAGATAGTAAATGACGGCCCATACGTCGGTATTGGAGATGGACGCACCACCTTTGGCGGGCATTGCCACTCCGTTCACGGCCTGCGCCTGTGAAATACCATTCACAACAAGCTTGAACAGGTTGGTTTCTTTGGCAGGTGGGTGATACCATTCAGCATCCTTCAGGTTCGGTCCCACACCGCCTTCCAGGTCCTGTCCATGGCAGGCAAAACAGGTGCGCTTGTAGATGGCCTCACCGTCGGCAATGGCCTGTGCATTCCGTACGGGGATGATTTCGATGGTAGGCTTGATGGTTTCCGTTCCCATCTCTTCGCGTATCATGCTCTGGCGGCTCTGTGCTCGAAAACCGACCTGATAGATGGTCGCACCGATACCGATGACCAGGACAAGAAAGAAGAGGTAAGCAACCCAGCCCGGAGTCGATTTTGTTTCAGGATTGTTATTATGCTCAGACATCTTCGCTTCCTCTTATTGGTTGTAGAACTGCGCCTCGTACTCCAGAGTCCGCTTTCCGAGGAAAAGCAGATAGGTTACAAGGGCGTCGCCACGGGTGGACTCGTCAAGGCGATCGAATACGCCACGCTGATACGGATCCGAGAACGGAATGCCAGCATTCATCATCCAGCGGATCTTCCAGGAAAGACGCAGAGGTTCCATGCTTCGGCCACCGGCCTCCTGATTCAGGAACAGATGCGTGTAGTTATGGAAACCTTCCTTGCTCTTAAGCAGCTTGGTCAGATCTTCCCTGGTATACTTTGAAGCAGCAGCGGCCAGATCCGGACCGATCCGCCGGCTACCCATGACAGACGGAGTAAAGAATACAAGCTCGTTCGCATCGGCCGTGTATGTGTTTGCATACTTCTCCACATCGGTGAAGCGCACGATTTCAGGCTTGAACGGCCGGATGTTCTGCGTATGGCAGCTCTGACATCCGGACTCATAATAAACCTCATGTCCTTTCAGAACGAGCGGATCCTCAGGCGGTTGCGTATGAGCATGCGCTCCGTGCAGGTCGATTCCGCCGAAAGGCAAAACGGCGACGGCCACAAACGATGCAACGGAGAGAACGATCGTTGTGCCGACCAGTTTTATGGGATTTTCAAAGATCGATTTCATGTGTTTCTCCCTCAGGCTGCCTTCTTCTCGGTGATTTCAGAGCCTTCTTCAAAGAAGGATTCCATGATGGGAAAGAAGGCCACAAAGATGCAAAGCTTCGCAAGCAGGATGACTCCATTCAAGGAGGCCAGGTATTGTAGAGCTGTGCCACCTTTAACAAAGGAGCTGACCGTGATGACAGCGTTCCAGGACGGATTCTTCAGTGCCTCGCCATCCTCTGTCATGGCAAGAGCGGCCAGTCCTTCAAGCAGGCCCTGGATCAGGGTAGCGGGCAGAATAAGCAGCACGCCTGCAGAAAGCAGGGCCAGTACCCAGCCAGAAGGTCCCTTTTTGCCATTGGAGGTAATCATGGCCGCTGCCACGAAAAGCACAAACAGTCCTGCTGTGGTGGCGGTGAAAAAGGGATCGGCATCGTTCCAGGCCGTGTATTGCAGATAGTGTTTTGCAAACGGCAGCCTCGTGATGAACTGCAGCAGGGTGATGAGCGTCAGGAACGTGCCGCCAAGGCGGATGGCTGCAACGACACCGTCAGAGGCAACCTCACCGGCAGCCTTGAAGCTCTGATGCAGGTTCACGGTTCCGGCAGCCACAGACAGGGCCAGGGCAGCCGAGGTATAGGCGCCAAGAATCTGCAGGGCCTGCGGAGCAACAGAGTAAAGCAGTGCTCCAGCCCCGGCCAGGGGTACCAGGAGCATGGTAACGAGAAGCTGGAACCGAACGGCCGGCAGGCTTTGAATGGTTACTCCGAACTTCTCGGGAACGGCCTGATACAGGATCGTCAGCAGTGGCAGGTAGACGAAGAACATCAGCACAGCCATGCGGTAGTATTCCTGAACCACGGCATCCTGGATGCCCGATGTTGGGGGAACGGCCGTGATCAGCGAGTTCGGGAATCCGAAATTGCCGAGAAAGAAGGAGATGACCATCCCTGAAAGCGTTACCAGCTGAAACCGGGCAGCGGCTGAAAGCGATTGTCCGTTCAGGTTGAAGATGGACAGACCCAGCACGATAGCAATGGAAAGCAGCACCATGTTATCGGTGTGGAAGTTCATCTCACCGTACTCTCGGCCGTCTGCGTAGCCGGCTGCAATGAAGATCAGGCCGATGCCCAGACCGATCTGCAGCAGGAAAAAGGAAATACGGCCAATCAGGTCAATCTTCTGCCTGGCTCCCTCTGCATTCAGAATGCGCAGGGCGGAGCCCAGGAAAAAGGACAGAAAGCCGCCGAAGATTGTCATATTGACGGCGATGGCCCGGAGCAGTCCGTAAGAAAGCGGAGAATCACTGCCCGGAACGGAGAACATCATCTGCAATTCATTGAGCAGTCCGGCTGTTAGACCGAGAAAGGTCCACACGATACCGGCGTTCTTGAAATACACGATGGATTTGGAATAACGATCTGTCTGTATCATGGTTACTTTCCGGTGATAGATTTAATGTAATCGGCCAGGAGCTGCCACTGCTCCTCACTGAGGGCAGGGGACTTCTGTCCGAAGGCATCCTTCGTATCATGGGCGGAGCTCAGGGCTCCGGCCGAAAGGTTGCCGACCTCGGCCAGGTCACGGATAGAGGCATGTACGGTTTTCAGGCGAGGGATGCCGCCTTTGCCTTCTCCCTCTCCGGGCAATGCCCCCAGGTGAACGGCACCTTGCGAACCTTCACCGAATACGCCGTGGCAGGACTGGCAGTTGTTACGATACAGACCATATCCTTCGGGCTGGCTATCCTGAGCATGGAAGGTCGCTTCGCGACGGGAGTCTGAAACGGGAACGACAGAGATCTCGCGGCTGGGAGTGAAACCGGCCTTGGAAAGCATGGTTTCCAGAGCCGGGGCCTTCTCTCGCTCTGCCGATGGTGTATTGTCGCCCATATACCAGCGACGGTTATTTGCATAGGCCGCACGAATCTCTTTCATAGCAGCCTCTGTTGCCTTTTTACGTCGGGCTTCATCAGAGGAAGGCTTTCCAAGCGAATAAAGGAAGTTCGCCATGGCCCAGCGCGCTCTGTCTGTATGGCTCTGATAGGCATGGCCGGACGGAAGAGATTTCGTGTTCTCCGTGCCGACCGTGATGGCCTTGAAATAATCCAGTACGGTCTTGTCAGGAGACAGAGGAGCCGTAAAATCTGGAACGGTCAGGCCCTGCCTTTTCAGGGCACGGGCCTCGGGCCCGTTGCCGTTCCAGTCTGTGCCGTGGCAGGACTTGCAGTTTGCCTCGGAAACACTGTAGTAAAGAGATCCCTGATGAAGCGCCTCTGCAGTTGCTTCATAGATCGGAGTCTCTTCTTTGCATGAGGCAAGCAGGGCGATCGAAACTGCCATGCTGCCAATGATCGTATTCCTGTAGTTCATGAGTTCCTCTTCTTTCGATCAATGATGAGAGTGCAGGCACTCTTCAAGTCGTGGATCTTTTACCGGAATCAGCTTCGCCCGGCTCAAGCCCCAGGCTGTGGACAGCATGAAGGCACCGGTCAGGAGAAGCAGCGGTCCGAGCTCCTGAATCGAAGGCCAGATAAAATGCCCGCCGTCCAGCGTCGGATACAGCACCCAGTACATGTCGAGTACCTGGCCGACGAGAACGATGACGGAGTTGATGGCCAGCCAGTTCAGGTTTCGCTTCCATTCACGCTTGATGAGCATGAAGAAAGGCAGGAGCCACCGAAGCATCACAATCAAGAGTGCCATAACGCCCCAGGCGTTATAGGTCATGTCGTCGTTATACATGCGAACATGGTAAAAGACCGTCTCTTCAGGAATGTGAGCATACCAGATCAGCAGGAACTGCGATCCAAGGGCAATGTAGGCCCATCCTGCCGAGAATCCCCACAGCCATTTGCCCAGGTCATGGATGTGGTCTGTGTTTACGGATTCAGCAACATAGCCGGCACGCTTCAGATACCAGATCCAGAGGATCATGGTGGCGAACACACTGAGGCCAAGGCCTGTAAAGAAGTAAACGGCCCACATGGTTGAGAACCAGTGCGGCTCAACGGACATGCCAAGGTCCCAGGAAGAGACAGACATGGTCAGTCCGAAGACCACCATAAAGCCAGCAGACAGCTTCACCAGAAGCGATGTATGCTTGAACTCGCCGTCAGCATCCTGCTTCACAGAGGTTTTCCAGAAAAGGTAACCGAAGAGAATCCAGATAGCGAAGATCACTACATTACGAACCGCAAAGAACGTCGGATTCAGGTAGGGTGCCTTTACTTCCAGGAGCGGATCAACAGGCTCGGATCCTGGTTCGTAATGAGCCCAGTGGGCAAAAACATCGCCCATGCCCACAAGGACAACGGCCAGGAAGATGAAAAGCACCGGCAGAGCCCAGAAGAAGGATTCTGCCAGGCGGCGAACCGTTGTGCTCCATGCTGCACCGGAAAGGTGATGCAGAGCTGCAAAGAAGACCCCACCAAGGGCTACGGGAATGCCGACGAGAAGTGCCAGGTTCATCGACATGAAAAGTCGCGGATTGCTGTATCCATGGCCTTCTGCATGGTGTCCATGCGAGCCGTGCCAGGGAGAGATGATCTGATACGCGATCAGCAGCAGGCCCAGGACCATCAGGCCAAGGGCAACGTTCCGGAATCTCGGAGAGATGCGGAACTCCAGTTTATCATTACCGGGAATATGCATGGCAATTACTCCTTATTGTTTCTGAAGCAGGCGGATGTAGTGAATGATCGCCCAGCGATTCTCGGGCGAGATCTGCGCTGCATACGGCTTCATCCGTGCACGGCCCACCGTGATTATATGGTAGATCCTGCCATCTTCCCAGTCGAGTATCTGTGAATCCGAACCGGCAAGGGCGGGGATGTCGGGAAAGCGAGGTGTAACCGGACCATCGCCGTGGCCGAGCTGTCCATGACATACGGAACAGTAGATGTTATACTGTTTCTGTCCGTTTTTCAGAACGTCAGCCGTAGGCCGAAGCGGGTTCTTCAGTTCCCGGGCCGGCGTATCGAAATCGGCACTGTCATAGAGATAGGGCTGATAGTTGCGGGGCACCGTGCCTTCGGGTGGAGTGCGAAGGCCTGTGCCCGGACCTGCCCACACCTCAATATTGTCGGCGCCTTTCTCGTAGGTGCCGTCAAAGCGACGGTCGAGCGTTGTCAGATCCTCTTCCTGTGCCTCAACGGCCATGTTGTCATGCATGTCCAGGAAGTAATGGGCGCCCGACTTGTTACCCGAGTAGTTACACGAGGCCAGCAGGGCTGCCGAAAAGGCGAGTACTGTATAACGTTTCATATTCACTTCACCACCGTGATTTCTTCTGCTCCGAGTTCGGTCAAAAAGGCTTTTACGCCTTCTTCGTCGAAGTTTGCCGAGTCGGAGGGAATCCACAGACAGAACTTATCGTCCGTAATGGATGGATGCAGGATTTTACGACCGGGCTTCGGCAGTCTGGCCAGAGTCATCAGAGCTCCAACCGTGCCAATGGCACCGGCAAAAAGTACCGTAAGCTCGAAGGCGATCGGCAGCATGGCAGGCCATGCAAAGGTAGGCTTGCCGCCATAGTTGATCGGATACGAGTTCAGGTTTGGCATCGCATCGATGGCATGAGTAAAGGTGACCGGAATGATCATCTCATGCACGTTGGTCTGCAGAAAGATGGCCGTAGCCAGGCCAAGCAATCCCATAATGAACGTCACATAGGGGATTTTCGAGCGTTTCAGTCCCATGTCGTACTCCAGACCATGAACGGGGAAAGGAGTGAGGCAGTCAAAGTTGGTATAACCCTTCTTTACAGCCTCTTTCGCGGCATGGGAAATCTGTTCCGGAGTACTGAAGAGTCCGAAAACCCCGTTTGTCGTTTCGCGGTAGGTATATTCGAAGGTCTTCTCGATAAAACCTTCGAACATCTCAATCTGCTTACCGAAGAAGCCGTCCAGAGCCCCTTCGAGCTTCTCAAGAGCGGGTTCGAGTTTTTTGTTTATGAATTCCATAGGATTCCTCTCTTCTAAGGCTACGGATCAATGACCGAAGCCTTTTGCTCCTGGGGATTTGATAATGGTTTTCACCTCTGCCATGGCGATGGCCGGGAAGAAACGGGCATACAGCAGGAACAGGGTGAAGAACAGACCGAACGATCCGAGCAAGATACCAAACTCATGGGGAGTCATGATGTAAAGATCCCAGCTGGACGGCAGGAAGTCCCGGTGCAGCGATGTGACGACAATCACATAGCGTTCGAACCACATGCCGATGTTCACAAAGATCGAAACAATCCACAGGAATACAGGGTTGGTACGGAGCTTCTTGAACCAGAAAAGCTGCGGAGAGATTACGTTACAGCTTACCATGATCCAGTAAGACCACCAGTACGGGCCAAATGCACGGTTCAAAAAGGTGAAACCTTCAAACGGAGATCCCGAATACCATGCAATGAAGAACTCCGTAGCGTAGGCCAGACCTACCATGGAACCCGTCAGGGTAACCACCTTGGCCATGTTTTCCAGGTGTTTGATTGTAATGTATTCTTTGAAGTTGAAGACCTCACGCATGATGATCAGAAGCGTAAGGACCATACCGAAACCCGAGAAAACGGCACCGGCGACGAAGTAAGGAGGGAAGATCGTCGTATGCCATCCAGGGATTACCGATGTGGCGAAGTCAAAGGATACGATAGTGTGAACCGAGAAAACGAGCGGCATGGAAAGGCCGGCAAGGATCATTGCCGTAGCTTCGTAGTGCGACCAGGCACGGGTGGAACCGACCCATCCAAAAGAAAGGACGGAGTAGACGGCCTTACGCGTCTTCTGCCACCAGTTGCTTTCTTTGATGCGGTCACGAATCGAAGCAAAGTCCGGGATCAGTCCTATATACCAGAATACGAGCGAGGTGATGAGGTAGGTAGAGATGGCGAACATGTCCCACAGAAGGGGAGAGCGAAAGTTCGGCCAAAGCGTTCCTCTTTCGTTTGGCAGAGGAAGAAACCAGATCATCACCAGCCAGGGACGACCGACGTGAATGAGCGGAAAGATGCCCGCACATGCAACGGCAAAGATCGTCATTGCCTCGGCTGACCGGTTGATTGCCATGCGCCACTGTTGACGGAACACATAGAGAATGGCCGAAATCAGGGTGCCGGCATGACCGATTCCAATCCAGAAAACGAAGGTAATAATGAATGACCCCCAGCTAACCGGTGTGTTGATACCGATGATGCCGATACCGGTTGAGATCAGGTAAGCGATCTCAAGGCCGAGAAGTCCGAGAAGGCCCAGAGCAATGATGAAACCTCCCCACCACAGTTTGGAGGGGAAGGTTTCCACGGGCTTAGCAACGTCGTTGTTAACGTCTTTGTAGGTCTTGCCACCCTCCACAAGGGTAGGGTTCAAGAACTCTTTCTGTTCTGCGGTAAGATTTGCCATGTTCTTCGCTCGCGTTAGATTACTTTATTTCTGACTTTCGCCAGATAGGTGATCGAGGGATTCGTCGCCAGGAAATCGAGAACCTTGTAGCCGCGTTGATCGGCCGCAAGCCTGTGAACTCTGGAATCCTTATCGTTAATGTCGCCGAAGGTAATGCATTGCGACGGACAAACCTCCTGGCAGGCAGTCTGCACGGAGCCATCGACAAGCTTCTTCTGGCCTTTTACTTTCATATCCTGACGGGCACGATTCAGGCGGTGGATGCAAAGAGAGCATTTCTCGATCACACCACGGCGACGAACCGTAACGTCTGGATTGAGTCCAAGTTGCTGAGGATCACGCAGGTGGCGTACGAGTCCTTCCATGTAATCCCAGTTTTCAAACCAGTTGAACCGACGTACCTTGTAGGGGCAGTTGTTCGCACAGTAACGAGTTCCCACACAGCGGTTGTAGGCCATAACGTTCAGGCCTTCTGTGTCGTGTGCCGTCGCACCGACCGGGCAGACGTTCTCGCAAGGAGCGTTCTCGCAGTGCTGGCAGAGCATGGGTTGGTGCGCCACCGTTGGATTGGCTTCTGCACCGCTGTAATAGCGGTCGATGCGCAGCCAGTGCATCTCGCGTCCCATATAGACCTGCTCGGGGCCTACCATGGGGATGTTGTTTTCAATGTTGCAGGAGGTAACGCAGGAACCACATCCGGTACAGGCATTCAGGTCGATGACCATATGCCAGCGGATGCCTTCATACTTCCATCCCGTCATAACGGCAGCCTTCTCAGGCCCTTTGAATTCAATCGCCTCAGGCTTGTAGATGTCCGGGTTGCCTGGATTCTTGCGATAGTCTTCGAGGGAGGCTTCGCGAATGAGCGGGCGACCGTACTGCGCTGATCCATCAAGAGGAGCAGCTCCCATCGGGGCGGCCTCGGTCGTATATTCTGCTTTCGGAGCGAAGAAGGCACGGTCTTCGGTGTTGCGGCCGCTGCGATACACGGTCTGTGTATTGGGGATCTTTTCCCGGTCACCGGTGGCCACAAGACCGCCTTCTTTGGCAAGCTCCAGTCCCGAAAGGACCAGGGAATCCGTTCCAACCCTGGCCAGCTCAATGGCATTGGCACCGCGCTCGTTGCCGATCTTTCCGGCAGCGGTGCGTCCATAGCCAAGGGCAATCAGCACGGCTTCGGGGTGGATTCCCGGTTGCAGGAGTACCGGCACCTTCACAGAACCCGTGGAGGTCTTCACCTCAACAACAGAGCCCTGCTTCAGCCTGAGCTGACGGGCCGTTTCGGGCAGCATGACGGCGTAGTTCATCCAGACCGCCTTGGTAACGGGCTCTGGAAGCTCCTGCCTGTAGGCGTTGTTTGCGCCTGTTCCATCCAGGACCTGAACGTTGTAATACAGGCCCAGACGCATGCCGCTTTTGGTTTCGGGAGAAACGGGAAGGGCCTGCAGTGCAGCCGTATTGAATGTACGTCCGGCAGAACGGCCGTTCAGGCTGGTGGTGGAAAGGAAGCCGGTTTGCAGTGTCTTAATCCAGAAAGAATGGAAAGATCCTTTTGCATACTCAGACCAGCGTGACTTCAGATAGTCATGGAAGCTGCTGGCCCCCGCAAGGGATCCACCGGCAATCTGGATCAGGTAATCTTCCAGAGAACTGGTATTGTACAGCGGGCGAATTGCAGGCTGGATGACGGAGCGAATGCCCTTTACGATTTCCACATCGCCCCAGCTTTCCAGGTAATGCGAAACGGGAAGGGCCGCACCGGCCAGTTTCGTCGATTCGTCGATGCGATCTGTAATCGAAAGGACGAAAGATGCTCTGGACAGGGCTTCCTTCACCTTCAGCGAAGAAGGCAGGTGATAGACGGGGTTTGCACCGGCAAGGATCACCGATTTTACCCTGCCATTCTGCAGGTCTTCGATCAGCTCCAGGATCTCTTTGTCCGAGGAGCCGGCAGACAGACCCAGGCCATGGGCATGGTCTACGGTGATGCCATCGTTCTCAAGCATGGAGTTCAACAGGTTTACAGCAATGGCAAGTGCCGCTGCCTTACCCGTGGCGCCCTGAGGAGAACCTCCGACCACCAGGGAGCGTCCGCGATGCTTCCACAGTGCATCGGCAGCGGCGGAGATGGCCGATGCATCGATGCCCAGTGCCGGAGCTACCTTCTCGGGCATATAGTTATTCAGCAGGGAAGAAACCTGGGCATTGCCGGCATACTTACCCTGTTTGCGGCCGTTGTTGATATGAGCGGCCAGTGCCAGTGCTACGGTAACTGCATCGCCTGGTCGGATGGGAATACGTGTTTCCGCATTGGAGCCCGTTACCGTGAACATGGACTCGAAGGCAATCAGTGAATTGTATTTCTTGCCCCTGGTGCGGAGGTCGCGGCCTCGAATGTAGTCGGCTGCGTAAGCAGACGAGCCGGGCATGGTTCCCATGAAGTCGGCTTCAATGGATACAACCAGCTCTGCACGATCGAAGCGGTAGAAGGGAACGACCCGGTCACCGTAAGAAGCACTCTGTCCTTCAAGGATCTGACGGAGCGTGGGATCGGGGCGCAGTTCGAGATGCCGTCCACCGGGGTTATTCTTCAAGAATTCGGCAATCAGAGCCCTGGTCGAAGGCGAGTTGATCGGCCCGGTAAGGATAACATAGTTACCGGCACTGACGGCGGACTGTGCCCGGGAGATGATGTCTTCGCGAGATGCGCGACGCTTACGCCCATTGCTCAGGGTGACCGGATAGCGAAGTCGATCCGGGTCATAAAGGTCCATCAGTGAGGCAACCTCAGAAGCAGAAACGCCACCTCTGGTGATCGGGTGATCTGCATTTCCGGCAATCTTGATGGGGCGACCTTCGCGAGAATGAATAAGGATACCCGTTCCTTCCGGTGTAGCAGAGGCGTAGAATAGCTTTTCGCCTGGAACATATTCCGGTGCCTGAGTTACGGCAGGAACGATCTGCTCTGTGGGTCGGCGGCAGGCTGCAGAGAGCATCACCGCGCCGGCGCCCATGATCTTCATGAAATCTTTTCGCGAGAACTTTTGTTTCGCGGCCTCTTCGGCCATTTCATTGCGGGACTGTTCAAATTCGGGTGTTATCCAGGCGTCGCTTTCCGGCATTACTCTTTCTTCAAGGGATTGCCAGTATTGTCGTCTGGATTCAACAGCTTTTCTTATCGGGCTCATGAATCTGTCCTTTTTTCCTTCTTTCGTCAAAATCAATAGTGGCAGGTACCGCAGCTGGTAATGCCCACCATCGTGTTGTTGCCGGCCGGTTGCTCCTGCTCCGTATACATACGGTGGCAGTTTACACACCATCCCATGTTGAATTCTGCTACGACTTCAACCTTATCCATAGTTTCTACGGAACCATGGCATTGTGCGCAATCAAAGCCCCGGGCAATATGCGCCTTGTGGCTGAAATGTGCATGATCGGGAAGATCATGAACCTTATTCCAGCGCATGGGTACACCCTGCGCGAAAGAACGACGCAGATACTGAATATCCGGACTGTCAGATGCAATCTGAGAGTGGCATTTCATACAGGTTGCCGTATCGGGAATTCCGGCATGTTCCGATTTATCAACCGAAGTATGACAGAACTGACAGTCCACACCGACCTCGCCAGCATGGATCTTGTGGCTGAAGGGGATCGGTTGGTCGGGAGCGTATCCCTGATACTTGGTGGGATAGCCGTAAAAGTAGTAGATTCCGCCCAGAAGGAGGAACAAAAGCAGAAATTTCAAACCGTGTTTCTGGAGAATACGTTTTAGTGGTGCCATCTGGCCTGAACCTTTTCTTCCGTGTATTTGGGGATTTAGGTAGACTTCGCCCGATACACAAATTTCTGAAGAAGTCCAGCCTGTCAATAGAATCGGGCGATTTACCGGGGATTCCTATAGAAAGTTTATCATTGCTATGACATCTTTGCAGAGCTCTGTCTTTCTGTCAGAATCCTTGCTTCTTGTTGCAGGTATAACATGGACTTTGCAGCATAGAGGCAGGCACGAATCTTGCTTTCATGTCTTCTGGTGAAAGAGAAGTGCTGTTTCAAAGCGCTGCTATCATCGAAGTATCCTGCGTGCAGTTTACGGTACACAGGAAGAATTTTAGAATAGTAAAGTTTATATAGAGGAAACCGGAGTAAGGATACCCGAACGGAGTTGAATATGAGACTCGATAAGATTACGACAATGGCATCACAGGCTGTTACAGCAGCCCAGCAACTGGCACGCGACCGACATCATGCAGAACTGACCCCCGAACACCTGCTTTATGAAATTCTAAGACAGAAAAATGGCATTGGTCCCATGCTTCTCGATCGACTGGGACTGTCTTCCGATACGGTGACTGCCCCGTTAAAGGCCGCTCTGGAGGGCCTGCCGCGCGTGGAGGGTCAGGACGATGTGCGTCCGTCTTCGTCGTTTGTTTCGCTATGGCAGAAGGCCGAGAAGATTGCAGAACAGAGATCGGATCAGTACCTTTCGAACGAGCATGTTCTTCTGGCCTATCTGGAAGACCGTACACAGAAATATTCTCAAGAGCTGTTGAGAACGGGTCTCACTCCGGAAGCCGTTCGCGAGGCCTTGAAGGACCTTCGCGGCGATCGACCCATTACATCTGAGAACCCGGAGGACACCATCGATGCTCTTGGAAAGTTCGCAAGGAACCTGAACGATGCGGCGCGAAAAGGCAAACTGGACCCTGTCATCGGTCGGGACGAGGAGATTCGCCGTATGATGCAGGTGCTGACCCGCCGTACGAAAAACAATCCTCTATTAATAGGGGAGCCCGGTACGGGTAAGACCGCCATCGTTGAGGGCATGGCCGGAAAGATTGTGGCCGGAGAGGTGCCTGATGGCCTGAAAGATAAGGAGATCTGGGCCCTTGATCTTGGCAGTATGGTGGCCGGTGCAAAATACCGAGGAGAGTTCGAAGACCGTCTGAAGGCACTTCTTGAAGAGGTAACGCGATCGGACGGCAGGATCATCCTCTTTATTGATGAGATTCATACGATCGTTGGAGCCGGAGCGGCGGAAGGATCCCTCGATGCTGCCAATATGATCAAGCCTGCCCTGGCACGGGGTGAGCTGCGCTGTATCGGTGCCACAACCCTGAAAGAGTATCAGAAACACATTGAGAAGGATCAAGCCCTGGAACGTCGCTTTCAGCCTGTTTACGTCAAAGAGCCCAGTCTTGACGAAACCGTAACGATCCTTCGCGGATTGAAGGACCGCTATGAACTGCATCATGGCATCCGGCTTACGGATGGAGCCATTGTGGCCGCTGCCAGGCTATCCGATCGATATATTACCGATCGTTTTCTACCCGACAAGGCCGTGGACCTGATCGACGAGGCGATGAGCAAGATGCGTATTGAGCTAGACTCATTGCCCGAAGAGCTGGACAGGATATCGAAGCGGGTGCAATCCCTGAAGATTGAACGCGAAGCATTGAAGCGCGAAAAGGATCAGGTCTCCAGACAGCGACTGGAGGTCCTGGAGCAGGAGCTGGCCAACCTCGAAGAAGAGTTCCAGCAGAAAAAGGGTGTATGGGAAACCGAACGTCAGGATGTGGAAAAGGCGAAGGCCATCCGCGAAGAGATCGATCAGTGGCGTATCAAAGAAAAGGAATTCGAGCGCGTTGGTGATCTGAACAAGGTGGCCGAGATCCGATACGGTAAACTCACCGTCCTTGAGAATGAGCTGAAGCAGATCGAAAAGAGTATCGAAGAAAGCCAGAAACAGTATCTGAAAGAAGAAGTTACCGATGAAGACATAGCGCTTATTGTCAGTCGCTGGACCGGCATTCCTGTATCAAAGATGATGCAGGGCGAAAAAGAGAAGCTGCTGCATATCCAGGAAGAGCTGCAAAAGCAGGTCATCGGACAGGAGCTGGCCATCGAATCCGTCAGCGAGGCCATTTTACGGAATCGCTCCGGACTGTCCGATCCAAATCGACCGGTGGGCGTGTTTCTGTTTCTCGGTCCAACGGGTGTTGGCAAAACGGAAACGGCAAAGGCGCTGGCACGTTTTCTCTTCGACGACGAACAGGCCCTTCTGCGCATCGATATGTCGGAGTACATGGAGAAACATGCCGTTGCACGGTTGATTGGAGCTCCTCCTGGATATGTGGGCTATGACGAAGGAGGCCAGTTAACCGAAGCTGTTCGACGTCGTCCGTATCAGGTCATCCTTTTCGATGAGGTTGAGAAAGCACATCCGGATGTGTTTAATCTCTTTTTGCAGCTTTTTGATGACGGACGCCTTACCGACTCAAGGGGACGTCTGGTCGACTTTAAGAATACGATCATCATCATGACATCCAATATTGGGTCGCATCACCTTATGGATCTCAGCCGTACGGCCGAGGAGCGGGAACGTCTCATACAGGAAGATCTTCATCGTTTCTTCCGGCCGGAGTTCTTGAACCGACTGGATGATGTGATCTTCTTTAATCCGATCTCCGAGGAGTCGTTACAGCAGATCGTGAAGATTCAGCTGAAGCAGCTTGTGGATCGCGCAGCCGAGCAGGGACTGAAGGTGAAGATTGAAAAGCCTGTTCTCGACTGGCTTGCAAAGCGAGGCTACGATCCGCAGTTCGGTGCCCGTCCGCTGAAGCGCCTGGTGCAGCGCGAAGCTGGCAACCTGCTGGCCCGGTTCATCCTTGAAGGCAATTTCGATTCCGAACGGGATTATGTGCTCAAGGCAGAGGGTGAGATGTTGAAACTGGTATAGGCCTGCCGGCCTGTACCGGGCAGGTTTTCTACTTCCCTTTCCTGCTTGATGTGGGTTTTCTAAACCGGTGTTTCATCGCGATTATACGATTCGGCTGCTGCAGCAGTTTGTAATGTTCCTGGCCAGGCTGGCAGGACTGTTGAAGAAGGAGGATCCGGAAAGTATTGCCCTTGAGCTTGAGTCTGCCTTTCACAGTTTTCTTGGACTTCCGCGCAGCCTGGTTTTGCGGATGGATGCGGAAGGGCTGATTCGGATGTTTTCCGTAACGGGCGAACAGGATGCAGACCGCATCGTAATGGCAGGGCTTTTGCTGCGGCAGGAATCGCTCCTGTCCAGGCGCCTGGGATTTCACGAGGAGTCGCAGGCCCAGGCAGAGCGCTCGGCTCACCTGCTGGACGTGGGGCTTGCCGGTGCGGTCAGTCCGGAGCTGCGACGGTATCTTGAACAGGAAACAGGAGGCGATGGCGCAGCCGATCGGTAGGCTATCGGTCTTCAAGCAGGCGGGCAATGCGGGCCGGAGGCGTTTTTCCATCCCTTGCAATCAGGTCGGCAAAGGCCCTGTACTGCTGCCTGGCCTCGTCTTTCTGTCCGCGCTCCCATAACAGATCTCCGTAGATCAGGCGAATCTCCGGTGACTGTGTGTCTCGTCGCAGAAGCTCCTGCACGATTTTCAGCGCTTCTGTTTCCTGGTTCTGTCTCTTCAGGATTTCAGAGTAGCGCAAAAGCAGCGGTGCACTGTCTGCAACCGGCACGGCCAGGTCATCCAGGGCCAGGATCCACTGGGTGGGGCGTTCTGGGTTCCGTTCTGTGCCCGCAACGGCATTGCTCAGACGTGTGATTAAAAGGAAGGTATTCTCGATCAGCTGACGGCAGTTCTGGGTGTCGCATCGCTGCATCGATTCATTGAGCAGGCGATGGATCCGGTCTGCATTTACATACTGGTAGGCATATTCGATGTCAGAGAACGAAAGGGCCTTCAGCCCGGCTCGATTGCCACGAAAGACCATCTGTCGGGCCTTTTCCAGCAGCTCCTCCGTCGGATCGTATTCTCGTTTGGAGGCAAGCCTTGCCTGCCCGTTTTCCAGGACGAAATGCTGTTCCAGGAGGCGGTTCGAGAAGGGCTGTCCTGTGCGAATCCTGAAGCCCGCTTCTTCGCATTCCAGATCCGTTTTGGCAGGGTTCAGGGCTGCGGAAAGCCGTAGAGGCTGTGGGTCCTGACCGGTGCGCAGAAAGGCACTGCCATCGGGTAGAATGAGAACGCTGTATGCCCTGTCAGAGCAGTGCAGCAGGACGGCATCTTCCTGTACTGCCATAGCGGGGGCAGAGGAGCCGTGTGTCGCCGGAACCGGATCAGCCAGAACCGGTCGACTGGCAAAGCAAAGAGCAAGAAAGGCAACCTCGACCCAGGGCCGACGCCTTTCGGTCACAGACGACTCAGACATGAATGATCCTCAACTGCATAGAAATCCCCTGCCGGAAAGCGACAACTCATTTTTCAGTATCGGCATTGCCGCTGCCGGGGTAACAGGCCCCCTGTCATTTTACCGGATGCGAGGACGCAGCCGAATGTTTCTTGTTATAGAAGCAATCAGGGCCAGCAGGTAGGAGAGGCCCGTAATCCAGTCTGGGGCCGCAGCGGAGATGCGCAAACCGGTGATTTCTTCTATAAGAAACGCCACGTAGGAGGCCGGTAGACCGTGCCGGCCCAGTCGTTCCAGGACGGCATAGTGCCAGTCTGTTAAAGGGCAGTAGCCGAATCCGTAGAACAGGCCCAGGGCCGTCCAGGATAGGCCGGTAAGCAAAAGTGTAAGCAGGTTGAGTCGAGCCGTTGGCCGCCAGATCCAGCCAAGCAGATTGAAAAGAATTAATCCGATATGGATAGTCTGAAAAGCGTAATGGCAGAGCATCCAGCAGGAAAGCACGGTGCATCCTGCCATGGCATCAGAACAGGGAAAGATTTTTTTGTTTCGCCTTGCCCGTGCTGTTTTGACAAAGGCCTGTGCGCCTTCTCGTCCAGATGACCCTCCTGCTGTTACCGACCCTGCTTTCGGCCACGCCCGTTCCATGGAAGGCCGAGCTCTACAGCCATGAAGGCTACGCCGTCAGGGTCCGGGAAGGTGGACATGGGCAGGCCATCCTTCTTGTACACGGCCTGGGAGTGAGCTCTGCATCGATGGAACGGCTGGCACAGGCCCTGATCGGATCAGGCTTTTACGTGCTGCTGCCCGATATTCCTGGTCAGGGAAATACAGAGAAAAGCCTGGGGCGCAGCTACTCCATCGATGCCCAGGCCAGGTTTTTACGGGATCTGCTTCGAAGCAGGAAGATAGACAGGGCCATCGTGATTGGAAACTCCATGGGAGGGCATATTGCCTTAAGCCTGGCGCTTCTCTATCCCGAAACGGTGCAGAAGCTCGTTTTGATCAGCCCTGCCGGTCTGCAGGCAAAAGGGCCGCCTCCCTATGAACCACTGCAGATTGCGAAGGGCCTTTCCCCGCCGGTAAAGCGGTATCTGGCATGGAATAATCACGTGCGCAACGACATCCGAAACGGCATGCACTATCCGGTGGACGGCTTTCTGGCCTCGGTGCGCTGTCCGACATTGATCATCTGGGGAGAAAACGACCGGATCCTTCCCGTTGAGCTGGGCAGCCTATGGCAGCAGGGCATCCCCGGAGCACAGCTGGTCCGTCTGGAAGGCATGGGACATATGCCGCAGCATGAAAATCCCGCACTCCTTTTGAATCGCGCCGATGCCTTTTTGAAATCGCCTCCGGCCGCCGATACTGTAAAGGCGAGACGTTAGGAAGGATAGGAATCGAATATGAGATTGCGTGACTGGCCTCTTTTTTTGAAAATTCTAAGCCTCTTTGCCTTTGTACTGGGCGGATTTGTACTGTTTATCTCATTCTACTATCTTCCCTATCTGCGTCAGACCCTGCTGGAGGAAAAAAAGGCCGGTTCGCGGGTGATGGTGGACCTGGCCCTGTCGGCCGTATCCCCCTTTATCCAGGGAGACAAGGCCGGTCAGATGGACTCTGCCGAGGCCCGAAGACAGGCCCTGGAAATCCTGGGCGACCTGCATTACGGGGATGGGGAGTATTTCTTTGTCATGAATACGGATGGCGTAATCCTGTCCCATCCCGATCCTTCGTTAAGAAACCGGAATATGCTCGGAACGACCGACGAGGCGGGCAAACCCTTCTTTCAGGAGATGATCGATGGGGCGAGAATCAGGGGCAGCGGAACGGTGGACTATCTGTGGCCGAAGCCTGGCGAAACAGAGGCCCTTCCAAAGATTACGGCCTATCGCTTTATTCCGGAGTGGGGCTGGATTGTGGCCACCGGCGTGTGGGTCCATGACATCGACAGGCATGCAGACAGGCTGGCCTCGCATGTATGGTGGCTGACCGGCCTTGGTTCGGCCGGCATGGCCCTTGTTACCTTCTTGTTTAGCTATGCCATCACCCGGCCCATGCGTAAGTTTCTGGCACAGAGCAAAACCCTGGTGTCCGGAGACCTTACGGTACGCATCGATACCCGACGTCGCGACGAAACAGGGCGCATGATCCAGGCAATCGGCGCCGTCGTTGGAAGGCTGACCAATGTCATCGACCGGGTCATACCGGTGGCCGTGCGTATCGATGATTCGATCGGTGTGTTGAAAACGGCCGTGGACCGTACCGTGGCCGGTACGGAACAGCAGGCAGAACGTGCAGGCCAGATCTCAGCGGCTGCAGAAGAGATGACGCATACGGTGTCGGAACTGGCACGCACCTCATCGGCATCGGCCACCCTTTCGCGTGAAGCGATGCAGACGGCCCTGTCCGGGCGGCAGTATGCGGCCCAGGCCTCTTCAGGTGTTGGCAAGGTGAATGAAGCAGCACAGGTACTGGCCGATCGCGTGGAGCAGATGAGTCGGTCTACAAAGAAGATTTCGGAGGTCGTTGGCCTGATTCGAGGCATCGCCGAGCAAACGAATCTGATTGCCCTGAATGCGTCGATCGAAGCCTCGCGCGCCGGTCATACGGGGAGTCGTTTTTCTGTGATTGCCGAAGAGGTGCGCAAGCTGGCTCGCAGCACGGGAGAGGCCACGGGGGATGTGGCAGGCATCGTACAGTCGTTGCAGGGAGATATGGCCGAGATACGTGAGGCCGTTGCCACCGTACAGGAGGATCTCGGCGCCGCTTCCGGAGCCATCCACAGCGCCGATAGCACGCTGGATCGCATCGTCGGCAACTTCAAGGATGTAGACCAAAACATTTCGCAGATTGCATCTGCCATAGAAGAATTCTCGATTACCTCGAATGACGTTGCCCAGAACATTGCCGAAACGATGAACATATCGGGCGACATCGAACAGATGGCCCGTAAGGTGAAAGAAGAGTTTAACCGTCTGGTGGACGTGGCGGAAGAGCTGCGCGGCACCACCATGGGAATCCGCACGGAGGCCACGGAGCGGATGATCCTCGACCTTGCCCGTACGGACCACCGTCTGTTCATTGACAGGATTGATTCCTGTTTGAAGGGCGAAAATGATCTAAAGCCCGAAGACATTGCTGACCATACCCAGTGCCGTTTTGGACAGTGGTATTTTCGGGAAGGGAAGGAGAAATGCGGTCACCTGCCCGTGTTCAAGGAGCTTGATGCTCCTCATACGCTTGTGCATCGATATGGCCGGGAGGCCGTTACCCTTTATCGTTCCGGAAAGGTGGATGAGGCAAAGGCCGTCTATGCCCAGGCAGAGCAACAATCCCAGGCGATTATTGAACTGCTTGAAAAACTCAAGCCTGTGTACCAGACCGAGTGCTGAAGAAAGCCGTACCGACGTGCCCGGTTTTCTCTTTGCGGGCACGGTGGTGGCCGGAAATCTGGCACCGTGCTTGCAGTTAGGGTCATACCCTGTCTCGACATCAAGGATGGTCGGGTCGTAAAAGGGGTCAACTTTGTGGATCTTCGCGATGCCGGTGATCCCGTGGAAAATGCCATCTTCTATGCCGAGCAGGGCGCCGATGAGCTGACCTTTCTTGATATAACGGCCAGCTCGGATCGGCGCAATATCGTGCGGCATCTTGTGGAAGAGGTTGCCGATCACATCTTTATCCCTTTTGCCGTAGGTGGCGGGATTCGTACGGTTGCCGACGTTGAAAACGTCCTGCTTGCAGGGGCGGACAAGGTCTCTATCAATACGGCGGCCTTCAACAATCCTGCCGTGCTGTCTGAATCCGCCGCACGGTTTGGATCGCAGTGCATTGTCTGCGCCATCGATGCGCGCTGGAATGGCACAATGTTCGAGGTCTTTTTGCACGGTGGCCGCACGCCTACAGGCAGGTCGGCCATTGAATGGGCACGCGAAGCGGTCGATCGCGGGGCCGGAGAGATCCTGCTTACCAGCATGGACCGGGACGGAACAAGGGATGGCTATGATCTGACGCTCACCGAAGCGGTTGTGAAAAGCGTTTCTGTACCTGTTATCGCTTCAGGTGGGGCGGGGCATCCCGATCACCTTGTGGACGTCTGTAAACAAGGTGGTGCCCAGGCAGCACTGGCCGCTTCGATTTTTCACTTCAGGCAGTATTCTATTGATGAGGTGAAGGAAAAGATGCAGCAGGCAGGCCTTCCGGTTCGCAGAAATTTTTCGCGCGCTGGCCTGGAATATCTTTATCGTCTAAAAAAAGGAAAATAAGCCATGTCCGATCTTGAATTTCTGCATTCACTGGAAGACCTGCTGAAGAGAAGAAAAGCCGAATTGCCCGAGAATTCGTACTCTGCAAAACTGTTTCGTGAGGGCGAGGATCGGTATTTGAAAAAGATCGTCGAAGAGGCCGGGGAGACGGTTCTTGCGGCAAAGAATCACGATCGTGGTGAGATCCTGTATGAAACGGCCGATCTGATCTTTCATACGATGGTCATGCTTGTGGATCAGGAAATTGCCCTGGATGACGTCATCGCCGAGCTGAAGCGAAGACACGGAAAGTAATGGCTGGCCGGGGCAGTCTGTACAGCGAAGAGGAGAGTTATGAAGTTTGCATCGGAACGTGAATTCATCAATGGCTCGAGGATAGGCGGTAAACAGCCGTTTTTCGTCATTGCCGGGCCCTGTGTGATCGAAAGTAGAGACATGCTGGCCCGCGTATGCGAGCGCATGAAGTCCGTGTGCGACGAACTGGGTATTGTTTATATCTTTAAGTCCAGCTTTGATAAGGCCAATCGCTCTTCGGTGGACAGTCCGCGAGGGCCAGGCCTGGAAGAAGGCCTGAAGCATCTGGAATACATTAAGCGGGAGTTTGGTGTTCCTGTTTTAACGGATGTGCATGAGCCACATCAGGCAGCAGCGGTAGCAGAGGTATGTGATATATTACAGATCCCTGCCTTCCTGTGTCGTCAATCAGATCTGATCCAGGCCTGTGCGGACACCGGCCGCTGGGTGAACGTCAAGAAAGGGCAGTTTATGGCTCCCTGGGATGCGCCGTCCATTGTTGGAAAGGTAAAGGAACGTGGAAACGATCGCGTCCTGATTACAGAGCGTGGGGCCAGCTTTGGCTATAACAACCTGGTCTTCGATCCGCGATCCCCTGCTATCATGCACGACTCTGATATCGCTGTGGTTTTTGACGGCACACACAGCACGCAGCTTCCCGGAGGCGGAAAGCAGAGTGGGGGCAATCGTGAGCTTGCCCCGGTGCTTATGCGTGCTGCCGTTGCTGTGGGCGTGGAAGGCCTGTTTATGGAAGTGCATCCGGAGCCGGAGAAGGCCTGGTCCGATTCTGCCACGCAGTACTGGCTGGATCGCAGTCCCGACGTGATCCGAGAGCTGTATCGAATCGACAGGCTCGTAAAGGGAGACTGACGGAACGGTGACCGTTCAGCTTGCAGGGAAGGGTTGTTTGAACAGTAAAGGTGGACTGCAGCGGGGGCGCTGTAGCCGGCTGCTCCTGTCTGTCCTGATGCTGGCCTTCGTGGGCTGTGGTCGCGACGCCGAACTTCTAAAAGAGACGAGCAGAGAACCGAATGCCACCCTGCGTTTTGCAAACTTCCGACGAACACAGTATAGCGGCACGGGCGCATTGAAATGGGATCTGCGAGCAGAAGAGGCCTTTATCTATCAGGTAAATGATACCGTGGATCGGATCGTTGTATATGGCTTCGAGCTCAATCAGCCAGATGCAACGGATCCACTGTTGATCTCCGCAGAGCGAGGAGAGCTCAACCATCAAACAGGCAGCCTGACCGTGGAAGGCAATATACGCCTGAAAGACAGGGACGGCACGATTGAGTCACAGCGGCTGCATTACGATACCGAGAAGAAGATAGCCAGTTCTGATGATCCGGTGACCGTGAACCGAAAGGGGCTTCATACGGTTTGCCAGGGCGGTATCTATTTTGAGCGCCTGAAGGATCGCCTTATCTGCCGGTCACCGCAGGGAACGGTAGAGTCGTTGCCATCCAACAATAACAGACCTCTGCAGCCAGCGGCGGAGGATATCTTTCAATGAAGCGCATGATCCTGCCCTCTGTCGTTCTGTTCATTGTCAGCTGTCGGGCTCTTCCCGATGTGGAGCTGCAACCCTGGTCGGGAGAAAGCAACGTGCAGGATGTAGCTCCCGAGAAGCCTCTGCCGCAACCGGTGATGACGGATAACTCTGCCACCGAAAGAAGGAAAAGCGTACCGACACGCTTCTATGCCTCTGAGCTTGTGCGAGAGCCTGTTGTTGTGGATGGGAAGCCCGGTTTTCGGCTGATCCTTCGCGGGAATGCTACGATTGTTCATGATGATACGACGTTGAGGGCACCTGTTATCTATCTTGATCCTGGCAATGAAGGCCGGCTGGTCGGTGGTGTAACCATTACGGATCGCAACCAGGGGATTACGCTTCGCGCTGCCGAAGGAACCTACAGTCGAGCCAGAGAGTTTGTCAGCATCGAAGGACTTCCCAGACTGGAAATCCGCCAGGGAGGCAGGCCCGTTCTTGTTACGACGAATGTTCTTCGACGGGATCTGGCCGAGAAGAAGAGCTACATGGACGGAGACGTGCGCATGCATGGCCAGAAATGGTCGCTTCTGGCCGACCAGGCTGTATTGTCCGACGATACGGGCATGATGCTTCTTGAAAAGGAACCCGTCCTGATCGGTCAGAATGTTTACATGAGCGGCGGTAATATTGAATACTGGAGCCGCGAGCAGAAGGTTGTTTTACAGGATCGTCCCTTTGCCCGTCTGATCGTGGAAGAAAGCCGACAGAACAAGCAAGAGGAGTCAGAAGATAAAGAGCAGGCCGCACGGCGTGTTCCCTATGATCTATCGGCAGGCAGGATTGAATACAGACTGGAAGATAAGGGCGAGGCACTCTTGACGGGGAACGTCAGTATTACCTCTGAGGTACGCTCCCTGTATGGCGAGCGCTTTAAACTATCCGGAGAGGGATTATCGTTCATTGAGGCGGATCGTGGCGTGAAACTGGTGGATACCAGGGAAAAGATGGAGCTTCGCGCCCGTCTGATGCGTTATGATACGAAGAAGCGCTGGCTCTGGCTTTCCGGCACGCCTGTTGTTGAGCTTTATGAGAAAAACGGTACCGGGCTCAGGGCAAGACTGGAAGCTGCGGTGATCGAAAGGGATATGGATCGCGAAATCGCGCTGGCCAGAGGCAATGTGCATCTGCAGCGCAAGTCCGAGCAGGCAGTGGCAGAGATAGCGGTCTTTCGCGAGAAAGAACAGACGATGGATCTGACCGGGCGACCCTTTCTTTTGCGTGGAGGCGTCTGGGTACGTTGTAAAAAGATACGGATGCTTTCGGATCCCGATCGCATCGTTTTTGAAGAAGATCTTTCGGCCGGGGTGCGGTAATGTCGAAGAAGGTTGCTGAAAAAAAGGTCAGTTATATTCCTCCGAACGCCAGGCTTTTTCGTATGGAAAACCTGGTGAAGCGTTATGGAAGGCGAGCCGTCGTGGACGGAGTGTCTTTTGAGATAAGGCAGGGGGAGATCGTTGGTCTTCTCGGGCCAAACGGAGCGGGTAAGACCACATCCTTTTATATGTCTGTTGGCCTGGTGCAGCCCGATTCGGGAAAGGTCTTTATCGATGGCAAAGATCTTACCGATCAGCCAATGTATAAGAGAGCTCGCGAAGGTATCGGATACCTCGCTCAGGAGGCCTCTGTTTTTCGCAAACTGAGTGTGCGCGATAACATAGAAGGCGTTCTTGAGATGCATACGAAGGACCGCGATTTTATCAGGCGAAAGGCAGACGAGTTAATCGAAGAGCTCCATCTGACAAAGGTGCAGGATCAACCAGGCTATACCCTTTCCGGCGGTGAGCGCCGGCGCTGCGAAATCGCTCGTGCTCTTGCCACCGGTCCTTCCTTCATCCTGCTGGATGAGCCGTTTGCAGGTGTTGACCCCATCGCCGTTCGCGATATTCAGCAGCTGATTGCTCATTTGCGAGAAAGAGGGCTTGGAATTCTGATTACCGACCACAACGTACGCGAAACACTGAAGATTACAGATCGTGCCTACATCATGTACAGCGGTACCATACTGAAATCCGGAACGGCAGAGGAGCTGGTCAACGATGAGCGCATCCGGCAGGTCTATCTTGGCGATGACTTTTCTCTGTAACCGTAAGTAGCAATGAAACAGCGACTTGTACAGAAACAGGTTCAGAAACTGGTCATGACGCAGGATCTGCGTCAGTCTATTGAATTGTTACAGTATTCGTCGCTTGAGCTGAAAGACCGTATCGAACAGGAAATGATCGAAAATCCCTTTCTCGAGATGGCGGAAGGGGATTCAGGACCGGAACTACCGGCCAGAGAAGAAACCGATTATTCCCAGGAGGCCTCACACTATGACGATGCATCGGACTTCTCGGGCGTTCCGGATCGTGAGGCATCGGACCGAAAGCAACAGGCCATCGAGAATACGGCAACACAGGCACCCGGGCTTTCGGCACATCTCCTTGAGCAGATCCAGCTTACCGACCTGAGCGACGAAGAGCGGCGGGTGGCGGAGGTGCTACTCTCGGCCCTTGATAGCAATGGATTACTCGGCCAGGACCCGGAAACGCTGATCAAAGAAAGCGGTTTTGATCCACGGCTTGCAGAAAAGGTGCAGCGTGTGGTTGCATCACTTGATCCGCCGGGCTGTGCGGCTCGCAGCGTTCAGCAGTCCCTGATCTTTCAGGCAGAGCAGCATCCCGATAAAGAGATTGCTGCCCATGCCATTCTGCTGCTGAAGGATTTTCTTCCCGAGCTGGAAGAGGGGAACCTGGAGGCGGTGGCAGAAAGATCCGGCCTTTCCATCGAGACGGTTGAGCAGGCCATCGAGCTGATTCGCTCTCTGGAGCCTGTGCCGGCCAGGCACTACAGCTCGATGGCAATCGAATATATTATTCCCGATGTAATCGTCATGGACATCGACGGAACACCGAAGGTCTTTCCCAATGATTCCTGGATTCCCGATCTGAGAATTAACGAAGATTATGCCCGTATCCTGGAAGGGGAGGCCGTCCGAACCATGAAGGCTGAGGACAGGGATTACCTGAAAAACCGGATGCACTCGGCTTCCTTCCTGATCCGCGGGCTGAAACAGCGCAGGCGAACACTGCTGCGCACAATGAACTCTATCGTGGGTTTTCAGGAAGAATTCTTTCGTCGCGGGCCCGGGCATCTGAAGCCGTTGAATCTGCGCATGGTTGCAGAGGAGCTGGGGCTTCACGAATCAACGGTGTCGCGTATTACGTCGAACAAGTATGTGCAGACGCGCTGGGGGGTGTTTGAGCTAAAATACTTCTTTGCCAGGGGCTTGAAAAAGCTGGATGGCGTGGAAAGCGAGTCCTCGGCCAGCATCCAGGAACGCATCCGAACCATCGTCGAAAACGAAACCGATCCTCTGTCTGATCAGGCCATCGCCGACATCCTTAAAAAAGAAGGCATTCGCATAGCCCGACGCACGGTGGCAAAATACCGGGGCATACTCGGGATTCCGGTTGCCGAAACCAGGCGGCAGCATAAAAAGGAATGACTTACAGCACTTTCGTGAATAACTGGAAGTGCTCCGGCCCAGGCCGGGAATCAGAGCCAGAAGAGGATCAGCATGGATATTACCTTTCACTTTCATAACATCGAGTCGTCGGAGGGATTGAAGGAAGCAGCCCGCAAGGTCATTGATAAGCTCTCTCCTCATTTTAGCCGTCTGATCGGGGCGACGGTTCGTTTTAAAGTGGAAAAGGTGAATCAGATCGTTGAAATCACGATGAACGGAGATGGCGGGATGTTTATCGCCGAAGATAAAACTACCGACATGTATGCCTCACTTGATCTCGTTGAAAAGAAACTCGAGCGTCAGATCAAGAAGCATAAGGGCAAACAGCATGAGCATCACGCCCGGCACGGATGAACCCTGAAAAAGGAGTAACCGTTCGTGAGCTTCTTACCCGTTCTGAGCTGCGGCTGACCTTGTCGGCCGGGGAATCGGGACTGGATCGACGTCTCACCTGTATCGATGTAAACCGGCCTGGTCTTGCCCTGGCCGGTTTTTATCGCAATTTTGCCGAGGATCGTATCCAGATCATTGGCAAGGGAGAATATGCCTACATCGCCGACTGTCAGGCATCCGAGCAGCAACAGATGGGGGTTGGTTTTCTCAGCTTTGCCATCCCCGCTGTAGTTTTTACGCACGGCCATCAGCCGCCTGCCTGTTTTGTTGAAACGGCCAGGCAAACGGGCGTTCCCCTTTTAAGTACACCACTTACAACACACGATTTTATTGTCTTTTATACCCGGTTCATCACCGAAGCCCTGGCGCAGTCAACCAAGCAGCATGGTGTTCTGCTGGACGTTTATGGGATTGGCATACTCCTGCAGGGTTCGAGCGGTATCGGCAAATCCGAAACGGCTCTTGAGCTGATCGAGCGTGGCCATCGTCTGGTAGCAGATGACATGGTAGAGCTGCGCTGTCTGGCTGACAGCTATGTGATGGGTTATACGAACCCGATCATTGAGCATAACATGGAGCTTCGCGGCATTGGCATTATCGACGTGAAGGAGCTCTTCGGGGCTGGCTCGGTCAGGCGTGAGATCCGGCTGGATATGGTGATTCAGCTTGAAGAATGGGATGTTACACAGGAATACGAACGGCTCGGTCTGGAAGAGCGAACGATTGACATACTGGGCGTTGACGTTCCCTATATCGTCTTACCCGTACGGCCAGGTCGTAACATACCGATTCTCATTGAAACGGCAGCCATGAATCACCGTTTGAAATCGATGGGTATTCATGCCGGTCGCAACCTGTCCGAGCGCATACAGAAAGAGATTCAGCGAAAGCAGGATGATGTTGATGCAACCGCTGAAAGGAAGCGCCAGGCCATCGAGGCGGCCGAGGCTGCACCGCCGGTTACCCACAAACCTGCCGAAAACGATAGCAATAAAGAAAAGCAGAAACGTCCGTTGCCGAAATCTCGGCCTTTGAGTCCACCGGTTTAGCCATGATAGAGAAGACGATCGTTTTGCAGATGGAGCAGGGCATGCATGCCAGACCTGCATCGGTTTTTGTTCGTGAAGCCGGGCGTTTTCGGTCCGATGTCTATCTGACCTCTGATGGTGTTACGGTGAATGGAAAGAGCATCATGGGGATTCTGATGCTTGCTCTTGGCCCTGGAACGACCATACAGCTGCAGGTGGATGGCGAAGACGAAGAAGAAGCGATGGAAGCCTTGATAGGAGTGTTGGGCGGCAATGTCAAATGAGGGATCCAGACCGGATCGCTGGGAGAAGGAAGAATCGCGCATTCTGCTTCGCGATGTGTTCTATGTGATTCTGGTGCTCTGGATCAGCGTTTTTGTCGCGGAAAGCTTCTTTCTGAACGAACAGTCCACAACGTTCGACCGGATCTTCGGTTACATCATTGTCTTTATTCCGCTTGGTACTCTGAATTTCCTGCTACATTATCTCTACAGGAACCGGCGGATCAAAAGAACCGGTAAGCTGCGATCCAGCCTGCGTTATCGCCTGATTCTGGCCTTTCTGATCGTATCGATTATTCCTTCGCTTCCCATATTCCTTCTTACTTCGAGTCGTGTGGAATCCGTAATCGGTGTGTTCTTTGACCTGGATTTTCGCGGAGCGATGGATTCAGCCGACCGTATGATGTCGGATTGGGAAAGAGAAGCGTCTTCTCTCTTCTATGAGAGTGTGCGACAGAGACGCTCTGCAATCATGTCCACCTTTCTCAAGGATTCTGCCGGTGGCTTTGAATCTTCGCTTTTCGATGGGATGATTCAGGGAAAATACGATGCCGTGTATCTTGTCGATGCTGGCTCTCCCGTGTTGCTTTACGGTCCTTCACTGAAAACAGCAGACCTTGTGCAGGAGCTTGTAGAAAGCGATCTTTCGGGCGATCGCTACGGGCTTGTAACGGTCGCTTCGCGGCGCTATGCCTTTGTATCGTTACCCGTTCGGTCCGAGCAGCAGCTTGTGCTGGTGAAGCGCCTGTATCCAGGCCGGTCTGCTGATGAGTTGAAGTACAGGCAGGTGAATCGTCTTTTGAATGTGGATGAGGCACGCTGGGAGCAGGTGATTCCCTACAGCCTGCGATTGAGCCTGGCCATCCTCTATCTGGGTATGATCATCGCCGACATCATCGTTGCCATTGTTATAGCCAGGCAGATTTCGCATCCCATTGTATCACTTGCTGCAGCGACGCGAGCCGTTACCGAGGGAAAGCTTGATACGCGAATTGACCTAAGGGCTGAGGGCGAAATAGGAATTCTCATTGATTCGTTTAACAGCATGACGGAAGAGCTGCAGACGCTGCGCAGCCGGCTGCTGCATAGCCTTCGCGTGGGGGCCTGGCAGGAAGTGGCCCGTCGTCTGGCTCATGAAATCAAGAATCCTCTGACGCCCATTCAGCTGTCTTCGGAACGTATGCTGCGTAAGCTCGATAAAGGCAACCGGGCCGATCTGGATGCCATCGTTCGAACCGGAGCCAACACCATCATCGAGCAGGTCAATGTTCTGAAGCATCTGCTGGAAGAATTCTCGAATTTTGCCCGTCTGCCGGCTCCGCGACCGGAGTTGCTGCAGATCGGCCCTCTGATCCATGAATCGGCCGATCTTTTTCGCAATGTTCCGGGTGTGGAAATCGAGGTGCGGGTGATGAACAACCTGCCAGACGTATGGATCGATAAGACCCTTTTCGTCGGTATGATGAACAACCTGATCAAAAATGGGATTGAAGCGGTTTACGAGAAGTTTCCTGATGGTCAGGAATCGCAGCAGAAGCAAGGACGCATCGTCATTTCTGCTGTTCTGCATAGACAGGCTGGACGTCGTTTTGTACTTTTAAAAGTTGAGGATAATGGCCCCGGAATACCGGAAGACATGCGTGAAAGCATCTTTGAGCCATATTTTTCGACCAAGGGTGAACACGGGAATGGGCTTGGTCTGGCTCTGGTCGAGCGAGCTGTTCTGGAGCACAATGCCCGCATCTACGTGAACCGCTCCGCTTCCGGTGGGGCGGAGTTTCGTATCCTGTTCCCTGAAGGAAAGTCCTGATGAAAGTTTACGTAATAGATGATGATCGTTCGATTCGAACCTCTCTGAAAGAGATTCTTGAAGACGAGGATTTCGTTGTTGAATTGTTTGCCACGGGCAAAAGCGCAATCAAGGCCCTGGAAAAGGAGCGGCCGGCCCTGATCCTGCTCGACCTCTGGCTTGGTAAAGAGGATGGCCTTGACGTTCTCGATGAGATTCGGCGGATGTATCCGGCCCTGCCCGTTTTAATGATCTCAGGGCATGGAACGATTGAGCAGGCAGTTGCAGCCACAAAGAAGGGAGCGGTAGATTTTCTTGAGAAGCCGCTGTCCATCCAGGCCATTCTCGATAAGATTCATTCCGTCCTGCACGTTGAGCCAAATGCCGGCAAGAAGAAAGAGGTGCAGCTGGATTTTGATGAAATCATCGGCGACTCCGAACAGATTTTACGCGTAAAGCAGGCGATTGCTCAGGCAGCCCGTACCAATGCGCGCGTTTTCATCTTTGGCGAGAACGGCACAGGCAAGGAGCTGGTTGCCCGGGCCATCTACCGCAATTCTCTTCGATCCGATAAACCATTTGTTGATCTGAACTGTGCTGCTATTCCCGCTGAGCTGATCGAGTCAGAGCTTTTCGGTCATGAAAAAGGCGCCTTTACGGGAGCTGCAGAGCGACGTATCGGTAAGTTCGAACAGGCCGACGGAGGCACCCTCTTTTTGGACGAGATCTGTGATATGGCCCTGACCATGCAGGCCAAGGTGCTTCGCGTTCTTGAAGAACAGCGCTTTCAGCGAGTGGGTGGCAATGAATCCATCTCTGTTGACGTAAGGGTGATCGCTGCCACGAACATCGATCCACAGCAGGCCATCCGTGACGGGCGGTTTCGCGAGGATCTTTACTACAGGCTGAATGTGATTCCGATTAACATGCCAGCCTTGCGGGAACGTCAGAGTGATATTCCCCTGTTGCTGGACCATTTTCTTCGCGAAGCAGTGCAGGCGAACGGACTGCCGGCGAAGGTTTTTACTCCGGGTGCCATCGACCTTCTGGCCCGTTACGAATGGCCTGGAAACGTTCGTGAGTTGAAGAATGTGGTGGAACGCCTTGCCATCCTCTCGGAGGGAGAGCAGATTGACGTAAACCAGGTGGCAGACTCTCTATTCCGTCCCGACCAGGATGATCAGTTCCCTGGCCTGGACCTTCGTTCTGCTCGTCGTGATTTCGAGAGGAAGTACATTATGCAGGCGCTTAAGCAATTCGAGAAGAATATCAGTCGCACGGCTCGTTTTCTTGGCATGGAGCGCACTCATCTTCATCGCAAACTGAAAACGTTGAAGATCAATCTGGATGAACTCTGATGTCATTACGCGAGCAGCTGAAGCGGACCGTTCGCGATCTGACGATCGCCCTTGATGACCTGAAACAGGATCCGGCCGCCCGTATCTGTATTGATGGCCCGGCACCGCTGGTCTATATTCCCGATCTTGCGAAGAAGCCTGAGTTGCCTGTTAAGAAAGAAGAGGCGCCCGTTGTAACACCGAAGAAGGATCTGCCTCCCAATATGACATGCAGGCTCTGTCCGGACCGCATCTATGCCGTACGGCGTTATCTGATTCCTGGAACGTTGCCGGCTCTTGTGCTCAGGTATAACTATCCGATCGACGAACGGACAACAGCACTGCCGGACCGCAGCGATCGTAGCCTTTTTCCGACAGCAGAAGAAGAGGATCTTTTCTCCCGTATGCTGGGCGCTGTTCAGTTGAAAACGTCTGACCTCTATTATCAGGAGTTTCCGGCCTGCCACTTTGATCCGCGCAGTTTGCCAGAAGAGTTTAACCGCCGTACGGAAAACTGTTTTCTACACCTCAGACAGACAGTAGCGAATGAAAATATTCGGTTTCTGCTGGTTACAGGGGCCGCTGCCATTTTGATGTTCGGAGATGCGGCGCGGCAACTGGCAGAAAACTCGCAGATTGTAAGCGTTCCCGTTACCGACGACCTGACACTGCCCTGTCTTGTTGTGCGTTCTCCGGCTGCCCTAATTGCGATGGAGCGGCAACGGCTGCGGGCTGAAAAGACTCTGTTGAAATTTCCCGAGCATCTGCAACGATATGAAAAGCTGAAATCCAGGCCAGACCGGTACCGGTCGCATATGCAGACCATACTGGCTGGCCTCCCTCCGGCCAGGCCGCAGGGCGAACGTATTATTGCCAACGTACGCCTGAAGTCGGCTTCGTCGATTCAGACAAAAGGGAAGGGGGATCCGGAAGAGGAACGCCTGCGGGCAGCTGGCCGCGAAGGGGATGCCCTTCTCTGGAAGCTGCTTCGACTTCGCGAGTCCGAGGTGCGGGTGAAAAAGCAGATTGTGGAATCACTGAAAAAGATGAAAACACATTTGCAGGCGTAGGAGCTGCCTTGTTTGATCGTTACGTAGATGTCGTTCTGCCGTATCCTCTGGAGCAGAGTTATACATATGTGCTGCCCGACGGAATGGAGGTTGGTCCCGGTTTTATGGTGGAGGTGCCCTTCCACAACCGAACGGAACGGGCCGTTGTCGTTGAACGCCATGCCCATCCCCCTGACGTTGATTTAAAAGAGGTTCTTCAGCCCGTTCTCGACATGCCTGTGGTCAACTCCGAGCAGATTGAACTGGCCCGATGGATGGCCGAGCATTACCTCTGTGCACCAGGCGAGGCCCTGTTCAAGATGTTCCCGTCACCGCATCACCTGAGCAGGAAGGCCAGAGAAAACCTTACATCGCCACATCGGCAGGGACAGGCGTCTGAATCTCTTGTTTTAAATGAAGAACAGGCTGATGTGTTTTCGGTGCTCTGCGAGGAACTGGATGCCGGCCATCATTCCATTCATCTTCTGCACGGCATAACCGGTTCAGGGAAGACCGAAGTCTATATTCGCGCATTGCAGCATGCCCTTGAGATTGGACGTTCTGGCATTCTTCTTGTTCCCGAGATTTCATTAACCGTGCAGACCATCAATCGCCTCCTGAGTACGTTTGGCAATGAACTGGCCCTTCTGCATTCGGGGCGGCGTCCAAAAGAACGCTTTGCAGAGTACATGGATGTACTGGCAGGCCGAAGGCGCATTGTGGTTGGAACGCGATCTGCCGTTTTTGCTCCGGTTTCGCGGCCCGGTATCATTATCCTGGACGAAGAGCATGATGCCTCATATCGGGAGCACAGCAATCCCCGCTACGATGCCCGTCAGATCGCAAGAAAACGCAGTGAAACACAGTCTGCTGTGCTGTTGCTTGGATCAGCGACACCACGGGTTGAGATACGTTATGCAGCAGAGCGTTTTGATGTGCGCCGTCATCCGGAAAGCAAGGTGCGCTTTTTCTATCACAGGCTTCTGAACCGAGCCAGGGGAGGACTGCCTGACGTAAACATTATCGAGCAGCAGGGTGATGCCGGCATCAGTCGCACCCTGTTACTCGAAATAGAAAAGAATTTCGAAAACGGAAAGCAGACGGTTCTGCTTCTGAACAGGCGTGGCTATCAGCCATATGTACAGTGTCGCTCCTGTAAGACCGTTGTGGAATGCAAAAGATGTTCTGTGGCGTTAACACTGCATCGCGATGGGCGCCTGCTCTGTCATCAGTGTGGCTGGACGGAGCGTGACGTTACGCGGTGCGAGGACTGCGGAGGGCCGCTGAAGAAACAGGGAACAGCCGTGCAGAAGATTGAAGAGCATCTGCTTGCTCGTTTTCCGAACATGCGTATTGAACGACTCGATACCGATGCAGCGGCCAAGAAAAGCGTGGAAGATGTGCTGGATCGTTTTTTGCAAGGCGAGATCGACCTTCTTACAGGAACACAGATGATTGCAAAGGGCCTGGATTCCCCTGGAGTTACGCTTGTAGGGGTGCTCCAGGCCGATCGTGGACTGGCCCTTCCCGATTTTCGGGCTCATGAACGGGTCTTTTCGCTTCTCATGCAGGTGGCCGGTCGGGCAGGGCGTGGAGCGCATGCCGGGCGGGTATTTTTCGAAGCTATCAATACGGACCACCCCGTGCTTCACCTTGCCCGTGATCAGGACTATGACCGTTTTTTTGCCCGGGAAATTGCAGAACGTCATGAAAGCGGTTACCCGCCTTTTCGCAGGTTGATTCGAATCCTGATTCGCTCACGCGAAGAGGCCATTGCTGCCAAACGTATCGAAGAGCTGGCCCTGCTTCTATCTGAGGGACTCGACGAAAAGGACGAGCTGCTTGGACCGGCCCCCGCACCACTTTTAAAACTGCATAACAGCTACCGATATCACCTGATCTTGAAAACCACGGCGCCGGAGCGGCTGCGGTCCACTCTGCGCAACCTGCTGCCAGGATTCAAATCCAGGCTGGGAGAGAAGGCCTTTCTTGAGCTGGAGTTTGATCCGCTCGATATGCTGTAAGGGCCCTCCGTAGCACCGCATAGCACCGGAAGGCCCTTGATTGATTCTGTTCTGCCGGGCAGCTTTTACGCTACCTGGCTGGACGAGGCCGGGGCCGGCTGTTTCAGCAAATACTCGAAGGCAGCCAGCGAAGCCTTCGCACCATCGCCGAGGGCGATCACAATCTGCTTGTAAGGGGTTGTCGTTGCATCCCCGGCAGCAAAGATTCCCGGAACGGATGTCCGTCCATGGGTATCGACAACGATTTCACCAAAACGGTTTCTTTCGACCAGGCCTTCTACAAAGGCCGTATTGGGCACAAGACCGATTTGCACGAAAACGCCATCCAGAGCAATATCCTTCTCTTCGCCGCTTGTGCGGTCCTTATAGCGAAGGCCGGTAACCTTTTCGTTATCGTGCAGAATCTCCGTCACCTGGGCACTTACAATGGCCTCGATGTTCTCGGTTTGTTCCAGTCGTTGCAGCAGGATTTTGTCGGCGTTCAGGCGATCGGTGAACTCAAAGACCTTTACGGACTTTACAATGCCTGCCAGATCAAGGGCAGCTTCAATACCTGAATTGCCTCCTCCAACAACGGCAACGTCTCTGTCCTTAAAGAAAGGACCGTCGCAGTGCGGGCAGTAGGCCACACCTTTGCCGAGGAACTCCTTCTCGCCCGGCACATTCAGCTCCTTCCACTTTGCTCCCGTTGCCAGGATGATGGTTCGCGAGCGAATGCGTTCCGAGGTATTTAAAACAACGGTTTTGTATTCTTCGCCATTTTCGATATGATCCACCCGCAGATGTTCCCGGACGTCAATCTTATGAGCCTGCAATAGCTCTGCCAGGGAGGCGGTTAGCTGCGGTCCCGTGGTCTGTGCCACCGTGATGAGGTTCTCTATGCCCATCGTATCCTTTACCTGCCCGCCGATGCGGTCTGCTATGACCGTGACGGCCAGGCCCTTGCGTGCGCTGTAAACGGCTGCGGCAACACCTGCCGGACCTCCACCGACGATGGCCACGTCATAGACGTGTTCGGATTCGCGAATATCGGCATGCGTACCGCGCTTTTCGATCATGCGGTCGATGATCTGAGCGGCATCGATCTTGCCGCTTGCAAACGGTTCTCCGTTCAGGAAAACTGCAGGCACACCCTGAACACCGTGTTTTTCGACGAACTCCGGAAAAAGGGCTCCATCGATCATTTCATGGCTGATGCCTTCATTTACAAGTGCCAGGGAGTTCAGCGTCTGCACCACATCCGGGCAGTTATGACAGGAAAGAGAGACCACGGTTTGAAAATGCATTGTGCCCTGCACACCGCGCACAAGCTCCTGCAGGCCTTCATCAAGTCGGATAGGAGATCCGCCTGCCTGTAGCAATGCCAGGACCAGCGAGCTGAACTCATGTCCTCCGGGGATGCCACTGAAGCGGATACCCGTTGGCTTTCCTTCTGACAGCACATCGAACGAGATCGGCGAGACGCCGTCGTCTGTCTTTTCTGTCACTTCAATCTTATCGCTTAATTCCGCTACCGCTGAAAGCATCTGTTTCAGTTCGTCGCGGCTATCATGCTGGCCGCTGTAAAGCTGCAGCTGTACCGCCTTTGTTATGCGGGTAAAATACTCCTGCAGCTGGGCCTTCATTTCTTCATCAAACATTGTAAACCTCCTGGAACATCGACCCTTGATACGGTCCTGTCCCTGTCAGAGAAGATGAGCTCTGCAGTGAAGCACTGCAGAGCTTTTCTGTCAGATCTTTCCTACAAGATCCAGTCCCGGCTTCAGCGTTTCTTTGCCTGGCTGCCATTTAGCAGGGCAGACTTCGCCGTCGTGGGTTGCAACGTACTGTGCAGCTCGGATCTTACGAACCAGCTCTTCAGCAGAACGGCCGATAGGTCCGTCTGTGATTTCGCAGATGCGGATGATTCCCTCGGGGTCGGCAACGAACGTGCCTCGCTGGGCAAGACCGTCGGACTCGATCATCACGTCGAAGCCGCGGGTGATTGCTCCTGAGGGGTCTCCGAGCATCACATACTTGATCTTTTTGATGGTTTCACTGGCATCGGCCCAGGCCTTGTGCACGAAATGTGTGTCTGTTGATACGGAGTAAACCTCTACTCCCATCTTCTGAAGCTCGGCATAGTAATCGGCCAGGTCTCCAAGTTCGGTCGGGCAGACAAACGTGAAATCTGCCGGATAGAAAAAGAAGACCGACCATTTTCCGATGGCATCAGCATCCGTCACGGTTTTGAACTGGCCATCCTGATAGGCCTCCGTTTTAAACTCGGGGATGCGTTTTCCAATCATTGACATAAGTATCCTCCTGTGCGCCGTGTGACGGTCGCATGGTCCGAACATATCACAGAAATAAAAATAGAGCAAATAAATTGGATCAATTATGGTATTGATAAAAGCTATACAAGGGTTTCATGGTCTCTGTGCATGCAATTGCACTTGACCGCGTTGTGTGCAGGGGTAATTCACCGGTATGCTTCGACCCGAAGACATGATGGTTCGTTCCCTGGGAAATCCCGCATTTGATTCGCCTCTGCAGGTGCCCCGTTTTATCGAAGAAGGGGCTCGCGTCGTTATCGATGTGGAATATTCTTCGCTTGCAGAGCGCTTTCAAAATGGGGAGCCGGTGTTAACTCTTGAGAATGCAGGTCCGCGAAGAAAGCTGTTCTTTAATCCGGCAACGACGACTGCAGCGGTTGTTACCTGTGGTGGTCTGTGTCCGGGGTTGAACAATGTCATTCAGGCAATCGTCAAGCAGCTCTATTTTCAGTACGGCGTTCGTCGCATCCTCGGTATTCCTTATGGCTACGAAGGTCTGAATCCGGCGAAAGGCCATGTCATTGCACCGCTTACGCTTGAGAGGATCCGGGGCATCGATCGCATGGGAGGGACGATCCTCGGTACTTCGCGTGGCAACCAGGATCCGGCCATTATGGTCGATACCCTGGTCAGCCACGGCGTGGACATCCTCTTTGCCATAGGCGGGGATGGCACCCTGCGCGGTGCAAAGGCCATTGCCGATGAGATTGCAAAGCGGGGCCTGCGCATTGCTGTGGCCGGCATTCCCAAGACGATCGACAACGATATACAGTTTATCGATCGCACGTTTGGCTTTGAAACGGCCGTAGCCATCGCCACGGAGGTTCTGCACGGAGCCCATGCCGAGGCTGTCAGTGCATTGAATGGAATCGGCCTTGTAAAGCTGATGGGAAGGGATTCAGGCTACATAGCCGCCTTCGCCGGCCTGGCTTCCGGAGAGGCGAACTTTGTCCTCGTTCCTGAAGTCCGGTTCAAGCTCCGTGGGGCCAATGGTTTTCTGCCACATCTGAAAGAGCGCCTGCAGCGCAAACGGCATGCCCTGGTCGTTGTAGCAGAAGGCGCCGGTCAGGACCTTATGCCCGATACGGGACTGCGTGATGCATCGGGCAACCGTAAGTATGGTGATATTGGTCTTTTCCTGAAGGGCGAGATCGAGGCCTATCTGAAAGAAGAGGGGATGCCTTTCACGCTGAAGTACATTGATCCCAGCTATATTATTCGATCGGTGCCGGCATCGGCCGATGATGCCGTTTCCTGTATGATGATGGCACAGAATGCCGTACACGGTGCGATGGCTGGCAAAACGAATTTCATGGTCGGCAAGGTGAATTCCTATTTCGTTTATGTTCCCATCGAACTGGCCACATCTTCGCGCAAACAGATCGATCCACGCGGCTACCTCTGGTCCATAGTCCAGGAGGCAACCGGGCAGCCCTCTTTTGTGTAAGGTTTGGTCAGTGTTCTGATTTCGCTGACAGAACGATGGGAGCCTTCCAAAAACGGTGGATTTCTGGAAATGCCTTTTCTATCTCTCACTATGATCCGTCGTTCCGTTGCGACTGCCCTGTTCCTGCTGCCCGGTTTACTTCTTGCTGAGACGGTTACGATGAAGGATGGCCGCGTCCTTCATGGCAGGATTGTCAATCAATCCAGTGAGGAGATCCGGTTGCAGGTGGGTGATCGTCTTCTTCGCATTGATAAACAGGATATTCAGCGAATCGAGTACCATGATGAGGCGGGACCTCGAAAAAGCGAGGACAGCGGCGAGAGGAAGCAGCCGGCTGCCCGGAAGCCTGTTTTGAAAAAGCAAAGGCCAGCACACAGACCCGATCAAAGAAAGAAGGCAGAAGACAGTGGCCGCAGACCTCCGGCGTCTGAGTGGTATGTGCAATTCTTCCGCATTGAGGGCCACCGACGCTCGATTACGGAAGCGGCTGTGCAGGATTTCTTGAATTCGTATCAACTGTTTGGCCGCTTCTATTCACTGACCAAATGGAATCCCTATGCGCCCGGGTATCAGATAGAGGGCACGCTGCAGCGCGGCCTGTGGCGGTATTCCGTCGGCCTTGGGCTGCGTTCCCTCGACGCTGATCAGAATATGATCCGCATCGAAGACAACTCCCTTTCGATCTCAGGCGATTCGGGAAGCTTCCGGCCCGCTGTTACCTTCCTTTCCGGACAGGGGGAGCATCGGACGATTTCTTTTCGTGCGGAGCGATCCCTTTACAGAAGCATCGACTCAGAAATTGGATTGCGCCTGACCGCAGAGCTGCAGACAGAAAACGTTACTTATCGCGGCCATGACATCCTTGCTCATCTGGATACCGTAGACGGCCTTACCGAGGAGGAGGTCATGGATCCGACGCGGTATATGTCTAAAGACAGAAGGTATGGGCTGGACGTGGTCTATTACCGGCCATGGCAGGGAGGGAGGCTGGCATTCTCCGCAGGCATTCTCACTGGCACGGCAACCACAGACATAAAAAGCGACAGAGCGACCATTGAAACCACTTTAACACCGTCCGCCTCGCGCATCATAGGCTTCACAGTTTATGACGGAGAGTTTCTGGGACGCTACAGGGGGCTGGCCTTTTCCGTAGAGTACTTCCGTCCGCTGTTTCGTCGGCTGGAATGGGGCATTCGCGCAAGCCGGCAGAGGGCCCGATACGAAACCCTTTCGCGAGATGGTTTCGCATCGGGCATGTACATGCGCGAGAACGGACTGGAAAGTGGGCTCGTGCCCATGGGGCTGAACCTTCCGACCTATATGCCAGAGCCCCGGCTGTTCATTCTGGCGTCCGAGCTGTGGATAGGGATTCGCTACCGGATGTAGGCAGGCTTTCCACATGTATGGTGCGGGTGGGGAATGCAAAGTCCACGCCGATGTCTGATGCAAGCTGTAGAATCTGCGTCAGTATCTCTTCTCGGGCGAGGAGCTCCTGGGTCCAGTCCGGCACCTCGAAGAACATGTACAGCATAATGTCCAGTGAGCTTGGCCCGTAGTCGTTGAAAACGACATGGAAGTAGTCTTTGCGCGTCTGCGGATGGTCGAGGATGATCTTCTTCACCCCATCCACGAAGGCCTTCAGCTTCTCCGGAGGTGTATCGTAGGTCAGTCCCAGGGTCGTTCGCAGTCTTCTGTACTGCCTGCGGCCCATGTTATCGATCTTCGCATTCATCAGCTCGCTGTTCGGTATGGAGATCACCGAGTTATAAAAGGTGCGAATGCGGGTGCTTCGAAATCCGATCTCTTCGACTGTACCCTCGGCATCGCCGACGATGATCCAGTCACCCACCTGGAAGGGACGGTCGAAGAGGATCATCAGGGATCCAAAAAAGTTGGCCACGGCATCCTTTGCTGCCAGAGCTACGGCCAGACCTCCAATACCAAGACCGGCCAGTAATGAGAAGACGTTGATACCGAGGTTCTGGATGGTCATGAGGACACCAAGAATAACGACGAGGATCTTCAGCGTGCGCTGCAGTAAAGGCACGAGCATATCATCGAGGGTCGATTCTGTTTTCTCGGCAAATCCCATGAGATAGTTTGTGAGGGCTTCGGTCAGGCGATAGGCCAGCCATATGATGGAAAGGCTGAGAATGATCTTTAAAGCAGCGACAAAGATTCCCAGGGCATTTCCGTCAAACTGCAGTATCTTAAGGCACAGGAACCAGAAGGCTACGGCAGCGATCAGTCCGCTCGGTCCGCGAAAGGCCTCTATGATATCCTTATGCCTTGCAAGACGTGTTTTCTTCGCTGCCTTCAGAAAGATATCGAGAGCAAAACGAACAAGGGTGCGGATGAAAAGCCCCAGAAGGATAGCCAGGGCCAGGCCAATCCACTGCCATCGAGCCAGAAAGGCAAATCGAGGCTTGGACCACTCGGGCAGGTGCTTTTCGAGGAAGGGTTCCCTAAAGCCTGAACCCATTCCCGAGCCTTTCAGATACGGAAGGTGTTTTACCTTATGATAAAAGGATTCGGCCCGCCGGACCGTATCGGAGGAGAAGAGATATTCGCCGGCTCGCTCCCCCTCGTTGATGCGAGATATGACGATCTCTGTATCGCGAAGTCGCCATCGAAGCAGAGGAGCCTCGGGCGTCCCTTCTACGGGAATGCGTTCATAATCCAGAACGATGACCCGGTCGATCGTTTCCTTCAGATAGATGGCAGCCTCGCGTCCTTTTTCTTCTCGAAGCAAAGCAGGAATCTCTTCGAGGTTCATGGTGCGCACGGCATCATCGAGGCGCGCCTGCAGGGTTTCATTGCCCGTTTCTACGCCGCGACGATAATCGTTCATCGCTTCGTAGAAGCTGCGCATGGTATCCCGGGGACTGTCTGTCTTAACAGGCTTCAGGGCCGTGATGCGTTCCGGTTCATCGGGTGATGCCAGAAGATTGGCTGCACAGAATAATACCAGGACAGCGGCAGTAATACGTAGGCCGGAACCTTTCATAGTCCGATACTCCTTTTCTTCCATGTGATTTCGCAGAGGTAGTCGATGCATTCGGCCTGCGTTTTCGCATGGTCTTCGTTGCGTCCCCATACGTAGATGCCATGATCCCGTACGGCCACGGCCGGTGATTGTGGATAACGTTCGATGGCTCTGCGCAGGGAGTCCGTCAGGTCGCATTCCCGTGCCGTATTATCGATCACAGGAAGAACATAGGTGTCAAAGTAGCCATGCCCCTGGATGCCCTTGATCATCTCCAGTCGTGTAAAGCTCAGTTCAGATAGGCCTTCTTCTTTTTTCTCTGCGAGGAAGGTGGCCAGGACGACGTTTGAGGAATGGGAATGGAGAACGGCACCCGCATCGCGAAGCTCATAGGCAGCGTTGAACAGGGGAGCGCATTCGGTCAGCTTCAACGCTGTGTTTGCGGGTCGTGAGAGGATCTCTCCCTGAAGGGAGAGAATAAAAAGATCTTCTCCGGTGATCTTTTCTTTCTGTACCCCCGAGGGTGCCATGTAGACAATGTCATTGCGGCGCACCGAGATTCCCCCTCCCGTGCCGCTTACCCAGCCCAGCCGGTAGAACTCTCTGCACATGGCGGGGATTTTCTCGCGCAGAAGCGCTTCGTCGGTGTAGGTTTGCTCTGTAGTGGGAAGCATTGAGGTAAGAAAGTTGAGGCAGTTCGGGCGGTCAAGAGAAGATGTTGTCGATACATAAAGTTCTCTTGACAGCTTTGTTCTGCCATGCAGGATGCGTTATGACACGGAAAACAAGCCTTTTTCGCCTATTATGCACCCTGACCCTGATTTTTAGCTGGTCTGTCCTTTCTGCAGAGACCTCCGAAAGTATGGTCGATGAGTCAGCCCAGCCTGCAGAGGTGAATGAAGCCGACAGCGTCGATCAGTATCAGGAGCCGCAAGAGGACCAGGCCGAAGCAGCCCCGGCATCCGTTTGCAGTGCCGATCTGCGTTCCGACAGCCCCGCAGATCAGATTCGTGGAGCGCAATGCGCGGCTGAGAACAAAGATGAAAAGGCCGTGCCCGATCTGATCAACCTTCTCAGGAATCAGGACAACCGATCGGTGCTGGCAGAGGTGTTGATTGCTCTTGCCGCCGTTGGTCAGACAGGAGACACCACCTCTGCTCTGATGGAAAGGGCAGCCGATAACAGCCTGAAACCTGCCGATCGTTACATCCTTGTTGCCACCCTTGTTGCTCTGCGCACCGAGGAAGATGCAGATAGCATCTATTCGCTGCTCTCCGAGGTCGAAGCCAGTGAGGATTCAGATCTCCTTCTGCGGGATCTGGCTACCAGACTGAAGCCCCTCGTTGGTGGCTGATTCCTTCCGTCTGAATCATGGATCGTGACGAACTCAGTCGCTACTCACGAAATATCCTGCTTGCAGAGGTCGGTCGAGCAGGTCAGGAAAGACTGAAGGCGTCACGCCTGCTTGTGGTAGGAGCGGGCGGATTGGGAAGTCCGCTGCTCCTCTACCTTACGGCCGCCGGTGTGGGCCAGATCGTCTGCGTGGAAAGCGATACCCTGGACCTGACCAACCTGCAGCGACAGGTTCTCTTCTCCACCGACGGCGTTGGCAAAGCAAAAGCGGAGCTTGCCCAAAAGCGCCTGCATGATCTGAACCCTGAAATCGATCTTACCTTTATCCAGGAGAGGCTTCGGCCTGATAATGCCCTGGATATTGTCGATGGGTTTGATCTGGTGCTCGACGGTTCGGACAATTTCCCCACGCGATTTCTCGTGAACGATGTCTGTCTTTATCGCAGCATCCCCCTGATCAGCGGAGGCATCCTTCGCTTTTATGGCATGCTGCTTGGCATGATGCCTGGCAAAACTCCCTGTTACCGCTGCATTTTCGAACACCAGCCGGAGCCAGGGAGCGTCCCCTCGTGCAGCGCTGCCGGGGTGCTCGGTGCTGTGGCCGGAGTGATCGGCTCCTTGATGGCAGCTGAGGCCATGAAGCATCTGCTTGGCTTTCCACAAACGATTATGGGGCGAATGTTACGAGTGGATCTTCTTTCGATGCAGCATCGTCTGACCGTTTTGCCGGAAAACCAAGACTGCCCTTACTGCAAGGCCTGCAGAGAGGGGACTCCTCTTTTTCGCCTTGATGATCCGGATTATGCCGACGTTTCCTGCGCGATGCCGTTTTCCCTGGATAGCCTTCCGCCGGTTTCCTGACACCTTTTCCCTGCCATTTCCTTTTTTTACTTGATCCCACAGGGTGCCTTTCCGATTTTTCCCTACCGGAGGCCATCAGCATGATAGAAAGAAACGATACATTTGGTGATGACGATATAGAGGAAGGCTTCCTGTCAGAAGACGATTGGGACGAAGACTGGGACGATGATACGGACGAGGATCTTATCTCCTTTGTCTGTGAAGAATGCGATTATCGCTGGGATGAAGCGTCCGAAGAAGATAACGATGCCATAGTCTGCCCGATGTGCGGTAGCGATAACATCACACAGCTATGATACCGCTTCGGCTATCCCTGTTTTTGCTGGGCTGCTTTGTCCTGGCATTAATGGTGCTGGCCAATCCCGAAGAAGCCGACCTGTACCTGCTTTTCTGGTACGGAAGATTCCCGATGAACGGCATCCTTCTGGGATCAACATTGGTCGGTGCCATCCTCGCCCTGTTGATTCGCAGCCATATCGCTTCTATCATAAAGAAGCGCCAGCTGGCGGATCGTCGATCTGCAGAGCGTACCTCTCTTGCAAGGAAGCATCTGTAATGCCGCTTTCATCCGATCGAACAAAATACGTTACCGTACAGCAGGGGAGCCTGCGCGGCAAGAAGATTGCCCTGCCACCGGCCGTGCACGGCCACAGACATTTTACCTCTGCCCTGATGAAAGAGGCCTTCTTTCAGCTTGTGGAAGCCTACCGGCCCGGTCCCTTCTTTGATCTGTGTGCAGGCTCGGCTCAGATGGCCGTTGAGGCCCTGAGCCGGGGCTTCTCGCCTGTGCACTGCGTGGAAAGGGATGAAAAGCGCTTTGCCTTTCTTGTAAAACAGCTGTCTTCTCTGGAGCTTTCTTTCCATAAAAAGGATTTTCGCAGGATGGTTCCTGTCATTCTCGAAGCCGGTGGCGGTGTCGTTTATCTTGATGTTCCGTATAGCTTCTGGAGCCAGGACGGCATCTGCCTGCACATGGAAGAGTTCCTTTTGAAGCTGCATTCCGGTTTGCAGGGGAATCGGGTGCCGGTGCTGCTGGCTGTGCAGGCTCCAACGACCGTGCGATTCGCAAATAGCGACCTCGAACAGTGGCTTTTTGAGAATGGTATGTCCCAGCGGGATTATCGCGGGCATACTCTGCTTATAGCCGATCTGTCCGCCTGAGGCAGATACGGTTTCCCGTTTGACGCGATTGCTTCGAGAAAAAATTTGACAATTCGGTAACAGAGTGTCTTTACTCACAGGAACCCATATGACAGATATTCTTGCCATCTTACTTATTGCTGTATATAGCCTCGACATCGTCGCCCTTTTCATCTTTGGCATCCACACCTATATCATGGTGTACTTCTACAGAAAGAACCGCGACTACTGTTACTCCAATGTAGAACACGAGCCGATTGACCTGAAACGAGTGAAGGCCGAGAACCTGCCCGAGGTGACCGTTCAGCTTCCCATCTACAATGAATTCTATGTCGTCGATCGTCTGATTGATGCCACCCTGAAGATCCGATGGCCAAAAGAAAAGCTGCATATACAGGTCCTTGATGACTCCACCGATGAAACGAAGGACAAGGTTGCAGGCATCGTAAGCAATCTAAAGTCTCAGGGCTATCGCATCGAGCATCTGCACCGTACAGACCGTACGGGTCATAAGGCTGGAGCGTTGAAGGCAGGTCTTGAGAAGTGTAAATCCGAGTTTATCGCCATCTTTGATGCCGACTTTCTGCCTGCTCCGGACATCCTCATCAAAACGATCCCTTACTTCTCTGAGCCCGACGTGGGCATGGTGCAAACACGCTGGGGACATATTAACGACGATTACTCCATGCTTACCATGGCGCAGTCCTTTGGTATCGACGGTCACTTTGTGGTAGAGCAGGTGGCCCGGAACGGTGGTCGTATGTGGATGAACTTTAACGGTACGGCCGGCATATGGCGGCGCCAGTGCATCTACGATGCAGGCAACTGGCAGGCTGATACACTTACAGAAGACTTTGATCTGTCTTACAGGGCAGAGCTTGCCGGGTGGCGCTTCCGGTATTTTACCGACATCGTCAATCCTGCAGAGCTTCCTTCGACGATTGCTTCGTTTAAGTCCCAGCAATTCCGCTGGTGCAAGGGGTCGATCCAGACGGCGGTGAAGCTGATCCCGCGCATACTGCGTTCTTCTTTCAGCAAGAAGATCAAGCTGGAAGCTATCACGCACCTGTTGAACTACTCCGTGCATCCCCTGATGGTGATCAATATCCTGCTATCTCTGCCACTGCTGCTTGTGGACCGCTGGACCTCGTTTAAACTCAGCAGCGTTTCGATCGGTGTGCTGTTCTTTGCAGCCACGGTGCTCAGCCTTTCCACGCTTGGGCCCACCTTTTTCTATATCTATTCGCAACGAGAGCTGTACCGAAACTGGAAAAAGCGGATCATATGGATTCCCGTCCTGATGATGATTGGAACGGGTATTGCCATCTCCAATACAAGGGCCTTTATTGAGGCGCTGACGGGTAAGAAGTCTGCCTTTATGCGCACTCCCAAGTACCGCATTGAGTCCAGGGACGACAACGTTAAGAAGCGTTCCCTGTACCGACAGCCTCTGGATCCGCTTGTGTTTACGGAGCTGGCCATGGGCATCTACGGACTGGTGACGGCCTACTTTGCCTGGATCTACGAAAAGCCCTTTATCATTCCTTTTATGCTGATCTACGCGGCCGGCTTCCTTTATATCTCTGTGGGGAATATACTGGAGCGTCTGCAGATCAATGCTCGCTTTGACATGCGGCTATTTCAAAAGGAAGAAGAGGTGGTCGTCCAGGAATGATGCCTTCTGCAAGAAGGCCCCTGCGCGCCCGTTTTCCGTTTGACCGTATTGCTGCCATCCTTTTTCTGAATTTGATACTGTTTTAAGAAAATCCCCTGCCGGGAGTGGAGAAGCTGAATGTCTGCTGGAGATAAAGTCTACTGCGCCAACTGTGCACACTGCATCGTGGTCCGTCAGTACGAGGCTGACCAGGATAAGTACATCCTGCGGGTACGCTGCCACAAGAAGATGTGGTCGAAACGGTCTGGTGAGGAGAAGCTGTATAAGTACTTCACGGTGGCCCGTCGGATGATGCCAAACTGTGAGCACTATAAGGCCCTGGGCGATCTGCTTCCCTACATCAAGAATCTGAAAAAAGAGCTACCCATTAAAGACGAGATCTATACGATCAAGAAGCCGACAACGAAACTACCGGCATGATCCTGCCGCTTTCTTTTTTCGGCCGATCGCCGGTTTTGCCGGACTTTCGCATCGCTGAAAGAGAAATTGTCAACCTGCACATCCCCCCGAGGCTGCTTCTTCCTCTGCACAGGGGGCAGCTACAATACAGCCCGGAGGGATCCTATCCTCGCCGGGTTGAGCCCGGTGAGGTGCTTGCGTTTGCCGACGGCTTTCCGCTTCTTGCTCCGCTTGCCGGGGCTGCCGATCTTACCGACGATAACAGGATCCGCATTCGTGTATCGGGGGCACTGCGCCCGGCCAGGCGGGAAACCGAGCCGGAATTCCAGGGCGTGGAAGACCTGTTAAGCTTCTGCGATGAGCACGGTCTTTTCTTTCTCGATGAAAAACCCATGCCGCTTTCCAGGGCCATCCGGCTGGCGATGAAAGGAGGGGCTCTTCGAGCCATCGTTCTGGCCGAGGTGGATTCCGAGCTTCCCGTATACTGGCAGAATCTGTTTCGCGGAACGGCTGTGGAACGTTTGCGGATGGAGGATCTGCTGCGGAAGATATTTCCGAGGTTGCATATCTTTCACACTCGGCCGGTCGGAGAACGTATAGACTTCTTTCAAACCCGGCTGCTGCAACCAGCTCAGCTGATCAGGCGGGCTTTGCGGGCAAGAGCCCTTCGCAGTCCGATGGAATGGCTGGAAGAGGGGGTGCTTTATCTGAGCCCTGCCGCTGTCTATTCTCTACTGCGTGCCCTGTATCATGGGGAGCCATTTACCTATCGTCCTATCGTTTTTCGTGATTTCTTAAGCCGCAAGGATACGGTGGCCGTGTTACCAAACGGTACCGTTCCCTATGATGTCTTTGCAGACAGGCTGCCCTCCGATCGCTGGGAGGCCCTCGGGCAGCGAAATGAGGATGAAGAATTCCTTTCCCACTTCTCGATTGCAATCGAAGAGCACGATGCCTTTTATCGGTTTCGCCGTATGCGCGGGCAAATCCCCTGTACGGGATGTCGTGCCTGTAACGATGTCTGTCCGGTGGATGCCCGTCCTTTATCGTTGCTTTTTGAACCGAAGCGCTTTGACCGTCAGAGCTGTTTTCAGTGCGGCCTTTGCGAGCTCATCTGTGAGGCAAACATACCGCTGTCGATGATGATTGGAGGTCTGTCGTGAGCCGCCTCCAGTACATGGTTCTGTATCTGCTTCCAGGCTTCTTTTTCTGGGGGATTTCACAGTATGCCCTGGGGACCGATCTATTCAGCCGTCTGGGACAGCTTGTATTCGGTGGTGCCGTTTTGCTGCAGCACCGTCTGAGTCCAGACGAACAACGTGGAAGCGTTCTGTTACACGGGCTGGGTATCTACCTGTATGCGGTCTATCTTCTACCGCCGGCCATACCGGGGCTCCTTCTCTGGACCTTGCTTGCTCTTTTTCTGTTTCTGCCGGGGGTCCTTTTTATTGGCTATCCGTATCGTCATCCGGTGATTCTGCTGCTCCTGCTCGGGGGGATGGCGGGCCTGGTCGCCGGTTTGCGCCAGCCTGAGCCTTTCTGGCTTATGTCCGGGCATGCTCCCTTTGAGCAGATGCCGTATCTGGCTCTTCTGCCGGCAGCCTACATGGTATGGAAGGAGTCCGGTCATTTCTTTGAGATGATCGGGACGGCGGCCGGTTTGCTTGCCGTGTCTGTGCTGGCGGGGCAGCTGGAGCGGACGATTTCCGGGCCCTGTATTGCCCTTCTGATCATCTACTTCGCCCTGCCGTTTCGTAGCCGGTATCCGGGCTTCCTCAGGCCATTCCTGGCCGGATTGTTGTGCTTTTTTCTGTTTCTGCCGTCCCTGTATCTGTCGTTTTGGTTTCGCTACGAGCAGTCCACGATTCTGTGGCCTTTAGCGGTGGTATTTGTACTGCAAGACTGGTTGTCGGCTCCGCTTCATCGATTGTTTCGGCGGGCCATGTTTTAGACCTATGAACCTGAAAGACATTATTCCAGCGGATCGTATCTTCCATTATACCGAAAGCCCGAAGGACAAGTTTGTTCTGCTTGAGGATCTGATGGACCGTACACTGGCCGGTACTCCATCGGCAGTGAAGCGTGAGAAGATCCTGGAGGCTCTGTTTGACAGAGAGCGTTCCATGTCTACAGGCATTGGATCGGGTATTGCCATTCCGCATTGTTCCACAGAACACATCGATGGAATGCTTGCCTCAGTAGCCATTCTGAAAGAGAAGCTGCCCTTTGAAGCGGTTGATGATCAACCCGTAAACATCGTTGTTTTGCTTTTACTTTCGCGAAATGACTTTGATCGTCACATCAAGACACTGGCAGCCATCGCCCGCGCCTTTAACCAGGAAAAGCTTCGCGAAGCCGTTGCCGCAACGACAACGGCTGACGAAGTGATGGCCCTTCTTGAAAAGATGAGCTGAAAGCGCTGTCACACTGACGGTGCGACAGCGCTCCGGTATTAGCTGTTGCCGTAGCCCGGGAAGGGGCCATCGATCAGCCCGTATTCAATCGCTTCCTGGGTATTCATATAGTTATCGCGATCTGTATCGCGCTCAACCTGCTCCTGGGTGCGGCCAGTTGCCTCAGCGATGATTCTGTTCAGCTCGTCGCGGGTTTTCTTGATCTCCTGGGCGTGGATCTTGATATCGACGGCCGGAGCTACAATCTGTCCCGAGATCAGTGGCTGGTGGATCATGATTCGGCTGTGTGGCCAGGCGTAGCGTTTTCCCTTTTTTCCACCGCAGAGAAGCAGGGCGCCCATACTGGCGGCCAGGCCCATGCATACTGTGGAAACATCAGAAGAGAGCATCTGCATCGTATCATAGATGCACATGCCGGAGGTAATCACTCCACCGGGGCTGTTGATGAAAAGGGTGATGTCCTTTCCCGGATCGATGCTGTCGAGGTAGAGCAGACGCTCAACGATGTAGCGGGCGGAGGAATCCTCCACCGCTCCCCATAGATACACATGACGACGTTCAAGAAAGTTCTTCTCGATGGCCGCCCGCGTGGGGGAAAATTCTTTTACAATTTCGTCGATGTCCCGGGCAACGGGATTCGTGAGGAATTCCTGCATGGGATCAGGGAAAAGATAAGGCCGCCGCACGGAAAGAAAAATCCGTGTCAGGGTTCGGATTTTCTGCGTTTCAGATAGAGTAGAATGGCGCCCAGTTCAACAAAAACGGCCAGAAAAAGAAAGAAAAGCCGGTTCTTTTCCATTGAAGTCAGTGAATCCGTCGATGCGGGCAGACGGTCCGGCAGGTTCTCGAACTTGAAAAGCACGATTTCATCACTGCGCGTCGGAGACGGCGTTTCATCGGCATACAGAAATCGGTCGTTCAGATCCCTGTATTCCTGTTTCAGGTCTTCGATGCTCGCACGCAGGTGAGCCAGTTCGTTCTTGCGTTCCCGGTATGTCAGATAACCGGCATCTCCGAGGAAGGACAGATACAGGAAGACGGCAATGGCAGGCCAGATCATCGCGAAAAGCGGAGGGGTTGGCGACAACAGGATGGCTTTTGTGCGTTCGCGAAGTTTCATGGGCTCAGAAGCCGGGCCGAAGCCCGGCATGGAGTTTATCGGCCAAGGTTGTAGAACGCTCGCTGACCAGGATAGATTGCATAGGCATCCAGGTCGTCTTCGATACGAAGCAGTTCGTTGTATTTGGCGATTCGGTCGGTACGTGACATCGATCCCGTTTTGATCTGACCGGCTCGTGTGGCCACGGCAATGTGCGAGATGGTCGTATCTTCGGTTTCACCGGAGCGATGCGAGATCACACAGGTCATGTTATGTCGCTGCGCCAGAGAGATCGTTTCAAGCGTTTCGGTCAGGGTACCGATCTGGTTTACCTTGATCAGGATGGAGTTGCAGCTCTTTTCTTCGATCGCCCGTCGCAGTCGGGTGGGGTTGGTAACGAGCAGGTCGTCGCCTACAAGCTGAACTTTAGATCCCAGTTTGCTGTTCAGAAGCTTCCAGCCTTCCCAGTCGCTTTGATCCAGGCCGTCTTCGATAGAACGAATCGGATACTTTTCAACCAGTGAGCTCAGGAACTCTACCATGCCGGCCGAATCCAGGGATTTGCCTTCTACCTGGTAGGTCTTCTTATCGCGATCATAGAATTCAGAGGAAGCCACATCAAGGCCAATGAGCACATTCTCGCCCGGCTTGTAGCCTGCCTTCTCGATGGCCGTGAGGATGACCTCTACCGCTTCAGCATTGGAGCCAAGGTTCGGAGCAAATCCCCCTTCATCGCCAACGGATGTTGCCAGGCCTTTTTCATGCAGAACCTTTTTCAGGCTATGGAAGACCTCGGCACCACAGCGCAGCCCTTCTTTAAAAGACTCAAAACCAACGGGAATAATCATGAATTCCTGAAAATCGACATTGTTGTCGGCATGGGCTCCACCGTTGATGATATTCATCATCGGAACGGGCAACGTGTCTGCCAGAGGTCCACCAAGGTAGCGATAGAGGGGAATCTTCAGGGAATTGGCTGCAGCATGGGCTGAAGCAAGGCTTACACCGAGCATGGCATTGGCACCCAGCCGGCCCTTGTTTTCTGTTCCATCAAGCTCGATCATGCGCAGATCGATCTCTTTCTGTCTTAATGCGCTGATGCCTTCGTCGACCAGAGCCGGCCCGATGGTGTTCTCTACGTTTTCAACGGCTTTCAATACGCCTTTGCCAAGAAAGCGATTGCTATCGCCGTCGCGCAGCTCCACCGCCTCATAATCGCCTGTAGAAGCCCCGGACGGTACTGCGGCACGTCCAACGACGCCATTTTCCAGCAGTACCTCGACCTCTACCGTAGGATTTCCACGGGAATCGATGATTTCCCGGGCCCGAACGTCAGCGATCAGCGTTTCGTGTTCAAGCATTGCATCCATTTCTATCTCCTCTTAACGTATGCACTGATCCGGCACCCTGTTCGGATGCCGAAAGACCGGTTTTTCGAACGGAGTCGCAAAAACCAGAAGCCTCTGTACGATCTCTTTCGAAAGAATACAACGGCCTGATTGGAATGTTTTTTCGATGGAAGGACGGACACAACAAAAAACGAAAGCGAAATCCATGGCCGATCATCGTGTCGGCCTTGTTTCGCCTCCGTGAGTCGTCTATATTATACCGAATGACTTTAGCGATCTGTACATCGTCTGAATGGTCATGACCATGATACCTGCAAGGGGCAGGGCAATGACCATGCCGGCAAAGCCCATCCACTGCTGGAAGGTAATGACGGCCAGAACGGCGATAATCGGATGCACATCCACAGAGCGTGCCAGTACAACAGGCTGCGTAAAGGCATTGTCCACGGCCTGTCCGATTCCGATCACCACCAGGGCCGGCAGCAGAAGACCATCCCCTGCAATCAGTGCGGTGGCTATAATGGGAGTGGCACCGATGGCAGGTCCAACATAGGGAATGATGTTTACAGTAGCTGCAAAGAGAGCGAGGATCGGTGCATAGGGCATATCGATGAGCCACAGCCCCGGAATAAAGATGCATGAAAGAATGAGAATCTGTATCGCTATTCCCTTTAGATATGAGATAATGCCATAGCGGATTTGATGCGTGATAAGCAGGGTCATCTCGAAGAAGCGATTGGGGACCAGTGCCATCACCGTACGAAAGATTTCATCACCCTGCAATAGAAAAAGAAACAGTACGATCGGTGTGATGATGGAATAGGTAATCAGGTTCGGAATCGAAGAAAGGATATTGCTGTTTTTGATCGGCCCTATAATGAGGTCCACAAACCAGGGGATGTCGAATTTAACGGTGCGATACGATTCCGGCAAAAGGAACTCCAGCCTTTCGCGAATGGATTGAATGATACCGGGAAGAATGTCGGCCAGCTGTCCCAGTTCGGCGACGAATTTCTCCGCCTCTGTAATCAGAGGTGGGATGAGCAGGGCAAGAATGACGTAGATGCCAACGACCAGAAGTACGAGTACAATGATGACGCTGAACATCCGATTGATACCGAGGCCTTCGATAAAGTCAACGGCGGGATTCAGAAAGATCGACAGCAGAAAGGCAATGCTGAAGGGGATGGCCAGTTCTTTTAGACCATAAAGCAGCGATGCCAGGAAGATAACGACAAGGCCGAAGAAAAGGATGCGGACGCCATGCGTGGCAAGATCCATCCTGTTATCCTGAGAATCCACCGTTACACCTCCTTCTGGTTCTGTCGCAGCTGGTTCAGCTCTTTGAATGTGCGCTCCAGGATCTCTGTCGTTGAAATGAGCCTTCGGCCGGTGACGCGTGCAATATTAAGAAGAAGGAGGTTCGATAGTCGCGGGTTTCTTTTTATGATGACTTCGAGGTCCGGACGGAAGAAGCCCAGCATGCGGCTGTATCCGTCGCTGATGGCCGAGGCAGTGCGAGGGGTTTCTTCAAGCAATGCAAGCTCTCCGAAGAAGTCTCCACGTTCCAATTCTGCCAGGGTTTCGTCCTGGCCACTTCGGCTGGAATAAATCTGAACCCTTCCTTCCAGGATGATGTACATGCCAACCCCTGGCTCATTTGCGCGAAAGATATGCTCGCCGTCTTTGAACTGGCGCATATGGCATTGGTCTCGGATTACACGAAGGCCTTTAACAGGAATGCCTTCGAAAAGAGGAAGCCTTCGCATGACGTCCAGTTCCTGTTGCAGCGGGCTTTCCTGGTTCTTGCGGATGGCATCCCAGAGTGGAAAGGATCTCATATTGCTTTCTGTATCGGATAGGGCGTCAATTTGCAACATGTATTTGCTTTTTTGGTGGACGTAGCGCCTGTTCGCACGGAATTGACTGTAACGGGATGTAGCGCAGGGGTAGCGCATCTGGTTTGGGACCAGAGGGTCGTAGGTTCAAATCCTATCATCCCGAAATGCGCCAGTAGCTCAGAAGGATAGAGCAACTGCCTTCTAAGCAGTGGGTCGGGGGTTCGACTCCTCCCTGGCGTGAGGAAGATATGGCGGACGTAGCTCAGTGGTAGAGCGCCAGATTGTGGCTCTGGTGGTCGCGGGTTCAATCCCCGTCGTTCGCCCATCCTGAAAAATTTCAGGGAATGGATGCAGTTGATCTGAAAAAGGGTTGATTGCAAACATGCGATGAAAAGTATTGATCATCAGTTCGCACTGCGAGCGTGGTGGAACTGGTAGACACGCCAGATTTAGGTTCTGGTGCCGCAAGGTGTGGGGGTTCAAGTCCCTCCGCTCGTACATAATGCGGGAATAGCTCAGCGGTAGAGCACCTCCTTGCCAAGGAGGGGGTCGCGGGTTCAAATCCCGTTTCCCGCTCATCAGCGGCCCATCATGCATGGTCGCACGAAATGGATGAATAACGCATTAGAACAGGAAGGCCGGATAACCGGCCTTTTTGCTTTTATAGCCTCAACGCAGGGACCGGGTGAAGGGAAGGCATGTATGTTTTTTAATTGTAGCCGGCGGCCCCTTCGAAAAGCTAACCATCTAACGTTATATCTTCAGCAGTTGAAGACGACTCTATATCACCATTTTCACGGAAAGATGCTTCATGGAATACAAAGTTAAGAAGAAATCTGATACTCAGGCCGTTGTTACGTTTACGGCTACGGCGGCAGATATTGAAGGTGCCTGTGATAAGGCCTATGTAAAGGCCGCTGCAAAGGTTAAGCTGCCGGGCTTCCGACCGGGTAAGGCACCCATTGAGCTTGTAAAGAAGCATCTTGGTAACAGCATTCTGGAAGATGCGGTGAATATTCTGATCGTTGATGCCTATAACGGTGTTGTGGACAAGCTGGAACCGGCACCGGTAAGCTCGCCGTCCTTTAAGCTTGAGAAGTTCGACCAGGAGAAAGGGGCCGAGTTTGAGGCAGAATATGAGTATCTGCCTGAGATTAAACTGAGCAAGTATAAGAAGCTGAAAGTAGAGCAGGAGCAGCCTGAATTCGAAGAATCCCTTTATGAACCGGTTTTAAACAGGATTCAGGAACAGCACGTGGTAATGGTACCCCGTGAAGGTCAGCCCGTCGAAGAGGGCGATGTCGTTACCCTGGATCTTAAGATTCTTCAGGGCAAGAAGGAGCTCTACAAGAACTCCGAGCTGGAGTACGATACCGGAAAGGATGAGATCTTTCCCGGTTTGAAAGAGGCCGTTGCCGGTAAGAAGGTCGGTGATTCGCATTCCTACGAGGTAAACGTTGAGAAAAACTTCCCGGATCGTCGTTATGCCGGTAAGAAGGTGACCGTTTCTTTTGAAACCGTAGACGTGCGCACTCGTGAATTGCCTGCTATCGATGATAACCTGGCAGCCCAGGCCGGTGAGTTCCAGACCCTGGATGAACTGAAAGCCGACATCAAGGAGCGCATACTCAAAGCGGCAGAAGAGTATACAAAAGGTCAGGCCATGGATGCCCTGATCAAGCAGATCATCGAAAAGAATCCCTTCTCCGTGCCGACAGCCTTGATTGAATCTGAAATCGAACGCATCCTCGCAAGCCTTTCGCGCAGACTGGGTATTGAAGAAGGAAAACGCATCTCGATGGAAGGGCTTGCCCAGCTGACCGGTCGCAAGGTGGAAGAGGTCCGGGCTGAATACGAGGCAATGGCCACCGAAAATATCAAATCCAGGATGATCATCGATGAAACGGCTCGACTTGAGTCGATCGAAGTAAGCGACGCGGACCTGGATAAGGAAATCCGGGATCGCCTGACCGCTGCTGGCTATGAAGAAGGCCCCATGCTTGACCAGATGGTACAGGATGAGAACCTTCGCAAGGGCCTGCGTGATGAGCTGAAGGTGAAAAAAACGCTGGACTGGCTCTACGAGAACGCCGACGTGAAGAAGGGCGAGAAGGTCCCTGTGAAGAAGCTGATGGATGAGGGAAAGATCCGCATTTGACGAATCGCCCATTCTTTGCTTCCATGATAGAGATAGAGTAATTCTGAAGATCCGGAGGAAAAGATGTCCTATTATCCCACAATTTACGAGCAAACGTCCCGTGGAGAGCGTCCCTATGATGTCTATTCCCGGCTGCTTCGAGACCGCATCGTCTTTATCGGACATCCGATCAACGACGAGTATGCGAACTCAATCATCGCTCAGCTTCTGTTCCTGGAAGCAGAGGATCCGCAAAACGACATCTATATCTACATCAACTCGCCGGGAGGCTATATCTCCTCCGGCCTTGCTGTATACGATACGATGCAGTACATCCGACCGGATATTCGAACGATCTGCATCGGGCAGGCTTCGAACATCTGTTCACTGTTGCTTGCAGCAGGTGCACGTGGTAAGCGCTCTGCCCTGCCGAATGCTCGCATCGTCATGCATCAACCACTGGGTGGTGTGACGGGTCAGTCTCGTGATATTGAGCTACAGGCACAGGAGCTGATTAACATCAAGGACCGTCTGAACAGCATCTATGCCCATCATACGGGCCAGCCGCTTGAGCAGATCGAGCGAGATACGGATCGCGTCTTTCATATGTCATCGGAGGATGCGAAGAATTACGGGCTGATCGATACGGTGTTTGAGTTCAACCGGAAGCGGGAGCAGACTGCAGGCTGACTTTCTGCTTGACCTCAGAGGCAGGAGGCATTCCACTCTGAAGTACCGGTAAGGATGAGTAAGCGATCGGCTTGAATAGTGGATGGACCGGGTGGATTCATGAGTACAAAGAAAAAAGGAAACGGAAAAGAAAAACTGCACTGCTCATTCTGTGGAAAGGAGCAGGATTCAGTGAAGCGGCTGGTAGCCGGGCCCGGTGTGTACATCTGTGATGAGTGCATTGAGCTCTGCAATGAGATCATCGCAGAAGAAACGGATCAGGGACTTCAGGAAGGCGATATCTTCAAGAACCTGCCGCGTCCCCGGGAAATCAAGGCAGTACTGGACGAATACGTCATCGGCCAGGAAGCAGCCAAGAAGGCCCTTTCCGTGGCCGTTTACAACCACTACAAGCGGATTGGCGAAAGCCGTCGTAAGGCTGATATCGAGCTCGACAAATCGAACATCCTGCTGATCGGACCGACAGGTTCGGGCAAAACCCTGCTTGCTCAGACCCTGGCTCGTCTTCTGAAGGTGCCGTTTGCCATCGCCGATGCAACGGCCTTAACAGAGGCTGGCTATGTGGGCGAAGACGTGGAGAATATTCTGCTTCGTCTGATACAGAATGCAGGGAATGATATCAAACAGGCAGAGATTGGAATCATCTACATCGACGAGATCGATAAGATCTCAAGGAAGTCCGAGAACCCTTCCATTACACGTGATGTATCCGGCGAAGGGGTACAGCAGGCCCTGCTGAAGATCATTGAGGGCACTGTGGCAAACGTTCCGCCGCAGGGGGGACGTAAACATCCCCACCAGGATTTTCTGACGATTAACACGAAGAACATCCTGTTCATCTGTGGCGGTGCCTTCGTTGGCCTTGAAAAGGTTATCGAAAAGCGGCTTGGCTCTCGCTCCATTGGCTTTGATCGAAACCCGGCCGAAGCAGCCTTGCCGGCCAGGATGAAGCGCAGTGAAACGCTGCAGCACGTGCAGCCCGATGATCTGATGAAGTTCGGTTTGATTCCTGAATTCGTAGGACGTCTGCCGGTCATTGCCACGCTGTCCGAGCTGGACGTCGACACGATGAAGACGATCTTTACGGAGCCGAAAAACTCCATCTACCGACAGTATCAGCGCATCTTCGAAATGGAAGATGTAAAGCTGAAGTTCACCGATGAGGCCATCGATGCCATCGCTCAGAAGGCCATTGAGCGTGAAGCCGGTGCTCGTGGACTTCGCTCCATCGTCGAACATATCATGATGGATCTGATGTTCGATATTCCATCTCGCGAAGATGTGGAGCAGGTCATCATCACTCCGGGCGTGATTGCAAAACAGGAAAACCCTGTGCTGATCTATCGCAAAGAAGGCGGGGATCGCAAAAAGCCAGCGACTGGCGAGAACGCACAGAATAAAGAGTCAGCCTGATAGGGCCTGGCCCAAAAGCGGAACGTAAACAGGAAGATGCACCGGGCCCTTTAGCTTACCGGGTCCGGTGTTACGTCCGTGCGCCTGCGTCCCTTTTCGATCAGCCAGACGATACCCACTGATGCTCCGTACAGTGCCCAGAGCGGCAGGGCAAGGGCAAAGAGGCTGAAAGGATCGGGTGGAGTAAAGAAGCCTGAAAAGGCCAGGGTGCCAACGAGAACGATCTTCCACACACGTTTATGGTATGCAATGGGGACGATGCCAATGGCTCCCAGTATGATAACAACCATGGGCAGCTGAAAGGTAATGCCTGAACCAAGAACGATCAAGAAGAGGAAGCTGTAGTACTTCTCAACGGAGGTCTGTGCAATGACTCCATCGGGAAGGAAGGTATACAGCATCATATCAAGGCTGAGCGGGAAGATATACACCCAGGCAAATACCACCCCACCCCAGAACAGGATTGTCGACGAGGCCACGGCCACATGGCCGATCCGGGCTACCTTTTTCGAAACCGCTGGAGTGACAAAGCCCCAGAGTAGCGACAGAGCAATGGGCAGACTGACCAGTGAACCGATCATAACGGCCAGCTTAAAGTAGACTTCTATAGAGCCATACATGGAGCCGAGGATGAGACCGGGCGTTTCCGGTGCCGTGACGATACGGCTGCTCAGGGCACGATAGGGTGCAATGAGGAATTCGTGAATGCGATCAATGAAGACCCCTGCAGCCGATGAGGCTACAACGAGGATGCCGATGATCCACAGCAGGCGAAGGCGAAGCTCTTCGAGGTGATCGCCAAGAGACATGAACTTTTCGCGTTCAGACTCTTCGTAAACGGCATTCTCTGATTCTGAAAAGGATTCTTCTCCTGGGGCGGTCTCCGCAGGGGGATCTTCGGGCGGTCGGGCTGTGTAGCCGGTATATCCTTCCGTATGTCCTGTGGGAAGGATGCCTGGCTTTTTTCCCGAGGGCAGAGTACGCTTTTTCGGGGCAGCGCGACGACTGCTCCGTTTTTTACCGGATGCAGCCATCTAACCTCAGGCCTTTCGGGAGGACTTCCGGGATGCCTTCTTGGTTTTCGGAGCCGGCTGATACTCGATCTGCGGGGCCTGGTCCACCTGCGTCGTCTTCTGTTCCTCTTCAAGAGGGGAGGCCATGCTTCGTCGAAATTCTTTGATTCCGGTTCCGATGTCCCGGGCAAGCTCGGGGATCTTGCGACCACCGAAAAGCAGCAGGGCAATGACCAGAATTACGATCATTTCCGTGCCGCCGAGTCCGCCGATAAATAGCGTAGGGGAGAACATATCTCCAAAAAAATCGCCGTTCTGAAAAAAACAACGAAAATCGGCTTTTCAGGACGGACGAATTATGGAAAAACAGAGGAAGCAATGGCCATTACACGCGAACAGCGACAGACCTTTAACCGACTTTCTGAACCCTACAAGCAACTTCTGGACGATCTGGCCCGAGAGCATTCGATGCTGAACGGGGTATTGAAACAGGATGCAGCCCTTGCCCCCTATGTGAAGGTGCGACAGGCCATGCTTTCCCTGCAAAAGGCTACCCTGTATCTGCGTCTGGATTCGTTTTCCCAGAAGGTGCAGAACCTGCGTTCCGATACCAACATCAACACGGCCCGAAAAGAGGTATCGAATGCGATGGCCGACCTTATCAAGCTGACGGGGGCCGCTGCGGATATGACGCTGACCGAGAATCAGGACGTTCTTGCCACGTTCGCTTTGCTCGATCCGAGAAAACGTCTGCACCTGATTGAAGGCTTTCGCCGCGTTCTCGATATGGCGAAAGAGGCCGAAGGAACGGGAAAATACCGCTGGTATTTTGCAGAACTGTACATGAACCTTTCTCTGCTTGCCTTTGTTTTTATGGACTTCAAGCTCTTTGAGCGAACGAAGAATCCAGACGATCCCGGTTATGCGGAAAGCAGAGAGCACCTGCATCTTCTGATCGACACGGCCAACACGGCGGCCCGTGAGTATCGCCAGAAGTACGAGATGGCCGGCAATGACGTGGCCGATCTACAGAAGGCTATCAAGCTCCTCGAAATGCTGAAGATGATCTACTCCTTTGCCGGCAACGCCGAGGAGCAGAGCAAGAATGAGCTCAACCTTACTTCGATGAAGGCTACGGTGGAAGACCTCATGAATAAAAAGAAGAAAAGAAGGAAAAAATGAGCGGCTGACTCTATACCCTCTATGGGTATAGAAAAAGGGTGGCAAAAGGCCTGTTTGTTATTATGATAGAATTAATACGGAAAAGCGATGGACGCTGTCATCGCCACCGAGGAAGGAGAAACAGGAGAAGAAAATGGCAGTTACTGAAATATCAGACGATACATTTGCCGATCAAACGTCCAAAGGATTGGTCCTTGTGGACTTCTGGGCAGAATGGTGTGGCCCATGCCGTATGCTGTCGCCCATCGTTGAGCAGCTTTCTAATGAGATGACTACGGTACAGTTCCGTAAGCTGAACGTCGATGAGAATCCTTCGATTCCTTCATCTCTTGGCATTTCTGCAATTCCTACGATGGTGTTGTACAAGGACGGCAAGCCCGTTGACCGGATGGTTGGGCTTCTGCCCAAGGATCAGATCAAAAAGGCGCTTGAGAAGCACCTGTAAACCTGATCAATCGTCGGCAACGTAGATCGTCACCGGGTGGGCGTGTCCGTCTGCTTCGGTGCTTTCTACGGTTACAGGGAACTGCATAAGCAACAGGGCACGCTGTTCTTCACTGATAGACAGTTCATGCCTGTGACCGGCGGCCTCTTCCATGACAAAGGTGGTCTGGCCTGCTTGCAGGTCGGCAAAACGCAGGCTGTATGCGTGGCTATGGCCCTGAAGCTCCGGAACGGTGGCCTGAAGCAGCGGGTCAGAGCTGGAAGAAGAGCAAGATAGAAGCAATATCATAAAAAAAAGGATTGCCGTTTTTTTTTGCATTGCGAACTCCGATACTGTATAGAGCCTTAATACAGTCCTGTGCAGGCTTATCAATCCTAATCTCTCCGTGAGAGGCCTATGTCGAAGATCATTCTGACCGAACCCTATACAACTCTGCCGCGGGGGGGATACCTTGTCGAAACCTCTGTGGGCTACATTCAGATTGGCTCTCCTCCAGAGACGATTAAGGATACAATGATGCTGCCGAGGAGCACGCCCCTGATTTTCGTGCTCCCCAATCAATTCTTTCATGTTTCGAAAGGCATTTCCGTTGCAGAGCTGGAATTCCCTATCTATTACAATCACTTTCTGCGTCAGAAAAAGACCTACGTCGTCTGTACCGAGGAACAACGGGAACAGTTTCGGGTGGTGCTGAATGAGGCCATCTTCGGTCCTGAAGAGCTGGATCTGACCTCGGACTATGTTAACGGAGAGGATAGCTTCGGTTTTCCGAATATGAAGGCCGAGATCGACCACTTCCGTGGAAATCGGGAGATGGACGACCTTGTTCGCTTTGTCATCTTCAAGGACAATCAGGTACGCTTTAATAACGTTACCATCATCAAGAAGGACGACGGCAATTTTGAGGTACACGATCGGGACTGGAACAAAAAGACCGATCTACCGGGCGAGGTTGGCTACAACATCATCTACGATACGGGCGAACGCATGCCCGAGCCGTATCAGCCACCTCTACTCGGGGTGACCTGTCTCGGCCCAAGCCATGGCTTTGATCCGGACGACAATACCTCGGGCTTTATCGTATGGATCAACCACCAGGGGATCATGGTCGATCCGCCCGTCAATTCCACGGAATGGCTGCGACGGTCGAACGTAAACCCGAAACTGATCAATACCGTGATCCTTACTCACTGTCATGCCGACCATGATGCCGGCACCTTCCAGAAGATCCTGGAAGAGGGCAAGATTACGATCTACACAACCGTAACGGTGATGCACTCCTTTATACGAAAGTATCATGCCCTGACCCAGATCCCCATCAAGGAGCTGTACACGCTCTTCGATTTTGTTCCTGTCGTTATTGGCAAAACATATATCATCAACGGGGCAGCGTTTCGTTTCAATTATGCCCTTCACTCGATTCCGTCTTTAAGCTTCGAATTCCAGTTCCAGGATCAGTCCTTTATCTACTCCTCGGATCACCTGAATGATCCTGATAAATTCAAAGAGCTGCTGGACCAGGGGGTTCTTACAGAGAGCCGCTACAGGGATCTTCTGGACTTTCCCTGGCACTATAATATCATCTATCATGAAGCAGGCATTCCGCCTCTGCATACGCGTATCGATTATCTCTCTTCGCTTCCTGAAGAGATTCAGAAGAAGATCACCGTTTATCACATATCGCGTAAGTCCATGCCAGATGATACCCACCTGACCCTGGCTCGATTCGGCATTGAAAACACACTGTACCCGGTCGTCAAAAAGCCGCGGCATGAAGAAGCCTATCGTATTCTCGATGCCCTGGCAAACGTTGATATCTTCAAGAACTTCCCCATTGCAAAGGCCAAAGAATTCCTGGCGATCGTTGAACAGGAAAACTACAAGCGCGGTGACGTCATCATTCGCAAGAACACTGCCGGTGATAAGTTCTTTATCATCCTGTCGGGCAATGTTCGCGTGGAAGGGATGGAGCAGGAAAGCTTCGAAGAAGAGAATATTACGAAGCGCTACGGAACCTACGAATACTTCGGTGAGGCATCGCTGATTATGGATACGCTTCGCAGCGCCGATGTTGTTGCTGAGACGGACGTGCAGGCGCTGACCATTGAAAAGGCACGGTTCCTGAATTTTATTCGCGGCACCGATCTGATGGAGAAATTTGAAAAACTCAACCAGATTCGTCGGACCGGTACATGGGAAACCCTTTCGAATTCGCGCTTTTTTCGCGGCATGACGTCTGCTCAGAAAACAAGCATGGAAATCCTCATGGAAGAAGAGCAGGTCGGCGCCCAACAGGATCTGATTGTTGCCGGGAAGCCCTTCGACGATGTTTTTATCATCAAGCGAGGCGAAGTGGAAGTACTGCAGGATGGTCGCGTCATTGAAACCCTTGGCTGGGGCGATTTCTGCGGTGAGATCTACAACTTTCAGAAAGGCTTCCCATCCACGTTAACATTCCGCACAAAAACAGACTGTCAGGTGTATCGGATCAGCCGTAGCGGAATGCTGCATTACATTCACGACAATCCAGGCGTTTACATGCGTCTGAATTACGTTTACGGAAAATAGATGCAGGGGACCGGCGGATTTCATCCGCTATTGCGCGACTACTTCGCTCGAAGATTCGGCAGCCCTACGTCCATTCAATCGATGGTATGGCCGGTTGTGGCCTCGAAGCAGCATCTGCTGGCCCTTGCACCCACAGGATCTGGCAAAACCCTGGCCGCCTTTTATTCATTTATCAACGATTTTGTAACCGGACGACTGCAGCCGGGCACAACGCGGCTGCTTTATGTTTCGCCTCTTAAGGCACTGAATAACGACATCCGGCGAAACCTGCTTTTGCCCCTCGAAGAGCTGCAAGAGGAGTTCAGGGGCAGCGATTTCCATATGCCCGAGGTTCGCGTTCTGACACGGAGTGGAGATACGCCACAGTCCGAACGGAACCGGATGAAACGTCATCCGCCGGAAATCCTTATTACCACCCCGGAAAGCTTGAACCTTCTTCTGACATCTGGCGCCGCTGTGCAGATGTTTACCGGCCTTAAGGCTGTGATCGTTGATGAGATTCATGCCCTGGCCCCCAATCTTCGAGGGGCGCATCTGATGACGGCTGTGGAGCGTCTGGAAGAGATAAGCGGTCCTCTGCAGCGCATCGGTCTTTCTGCTACCGTTGCCAATCCGCAGAGGATTGCACGTTTTCTGGGAGGCTGGAAGGACGGTATGCCGCGGCCTGTGCAGCTTCTGCACGAGAAGAGTCCGGCCCCGTACCAGCTTGATTTACGGTTGGTGTGGAAGGGCCTGGAATCCGATACCGAATCGGTGTGGGATGCCGTGGCGGCCGAGGTTTATGCAAAGATACAGGCCGGCAGCAGGCTGCTGTGCTTTGCCGAGAGCCGTCGCGTTGTTGAACGCGTGGCTACGATGATCAACGATCTGCATCAGAAACAGGTCGGTGACGGTGCAGCCGTTGAACCGGTTGCCTTTGCCTATCATGGTTCGTTGTCGCGTGAGATTCGACTGGCCGTAGAAGAACGGTTCAAGGCCGGAAGGCTTCGTTGCGTGGTGGCAACGTCTGCCCTGGAGCTTGGTATCGATATTGGAAATCTGGATGAGGTCGTGATGTTACAGTGTCCGTCCTCTGTAGCCTCTGCCATGCAGCGCCTTGGCAGGGCCGGGCATCGACCGGGCGAGGTTTCGCGTGGCACACTCTATCCGCTGCACAATCGAGATCTGTTGAACGGTGTTGTTTTGCAAAAATTGATTGCAGAGCGAAGCCTTGAGCCCGTGCATCCTCCTTCCTGTCCGCTGGATCTGCTTGCACAGATCCTTGTTTCGATGGCCTGTGAGGCCGAAGCGCAGGGGCAGACGCTTTCTGCAGAGAAGGCATGGAACATTCTTCGTCGTTCGGATACATACCAGTCTCTGAACCGAGACCAGTTTGACCTAACCCTGCAGATGCTTCTTGGTAGCTATCAGGGCCTGTCCTTTCCGGGCCTTCGCGCATCCCTGCAGGTGGCAGAGCAGGGAGATCCAGAGAGTTCTAAGGCCATGAAGGATGTGGCTTTGCTTCCCGTTCGTGGCAGTCGCTTGCGTCTCTATCAATCGGGCGGCACGATTCCAGAGAGGGGGCTCTATCGAATCCGAATCCAGAACGGGGACCGTACCGTTCTCGGTGAGCTTGACGAAGAGTTTGTGTGGGAAAGACGTCTGGGCGATCGCTTTGTTCTTGGCTCAAGGCTGTGGCAGATCCGGTCTATTGGCGATAGCGACGTGGAGGTTCTGCCTGCAACAGGCTGGGGCATGAACCCTTTCTGGAAGGCAGACAGCAGAGATCGCGAGAATGGCTTTGCCGATGCTATTGCCTGGCACTTGAGCGATTGGTCCGAACGGCTGAATGATCCATCCCTGACCGCAGAGCTGGAGAAAGAACTGGGTGCGGACGTAGCCGAGGCTCTTCTGGCCTATCTGAAGCGGCAGCGTGAAAGTGTCGGCCAGCTGCCGGGACGCCATCGGGTCGTTGTTGAAGTCCTGCCCGGTGAGGACGGTAGTTATCCAGTCTATCTTCATACCTTCTGGGGGGGCAGACGGAACCGCCCCTTCGCCATGGCCCTTTCTGCCTGTCTGGAGAAACGATACTCCGTTCCAATCCCCTACTACGTCGGTGATGATGGCCTGCTGCTGGTCCTGCCTGTAGTTCCTGAATCAGAGGAGATCTTTTCGCTGCCTCCGGAGCTACTGAATGTGTATCTGGAAACGGCCCTGCCTGAATCGGGGCTCTTTGGAGCCCGCTTCAGGGAATGTGCCTCTGTGGCATTGCTCTTACCGCGCAGGGGATTTGGCAGGCGTACTCCGTTGTGGTTGCTTCGGGCCTCTGCCGGTCGTCTGCTTGAAACGCTGTCCGGTCAGGGAGAGTTCCCGGTTACGGTGGAGGTCTATCGCTCGCTTTTGGTGGATTGCTTTGATCTACAGGGATTGAAAGATCGTCTGGAGCAGTGGCAGAACGGCCAGATCAGCGTTGTGTTACGTCATGTAGAGCAGCCCACGCCCTTTGCAGCCGGTCTGGATTTTCAGCGAATCAACGAGCTTACCTATGAACCGGACCGGCCAGGCGGGCCCGGTCACCGGACCGGTTACTTCGAGGCCCTATCGGGGCCTGGCTGGGTTCCATTGCCAGAAGAGGCCGTAGGCCGTTTCGAGGGCCGTTCCCTGCGTCTGGAAAAGGCCTATGCTCCGGAGTCAGACGAGGACCTGCAGGCCTGGCTTGCAGAACGCGGCTTTATTCCAGAAGAGGAATGGCTGCTTCTCTGCCAGGGGGGCCTGCAAGCCCCGGCAGACCGGTTCAGTTTTCCCGGTGCCACAGAGGCCTTTCTCTGTAGCCAGGGGGTTGCACAGGTATTCCAGGGGATGCTTGCCGGCAACCATCCGACGCCTGCCGATGTGCTGCTGCGCTTTCTTTACTGGTACGGCCCTGTTTCTATTGAGCGTATACAGGCCCTTTTCGGTGACATCGCTTCGCTTATGCTGGAGGGCTTGGACAGCACGCAGGTTGTGCAGGCGCCGTTGATCGAGGGAAGGGAAGAAAGCCATCTCTGTGTAAAAAGAAACCTGGAAGCGATCTATCGTCTGCACAGGCGGCACCTGAGGCTTGCACCGCCGTTACGTCCGTTGCGTTTTCTTTCGCTTCTTCTGGCCTCGATGCAGAACATCTCTGCCTTTGCCGAAAGACAGGATGCAACGAAGGAAACGCTGCAGCAGTGTATGGAAAGGCTGTTTGGAGCGGCAGCGCCTGTGACCCTATGGGAGCAGCAGATTCTTCCGGCCCGCATACAGGATTACAGCACGACATCGCTTGATGCATTGTTCGGTGACTCTTTGTTGTGTTTTACAGGGGCAGGGAAAAGCAGGATATTCTTCTTTCTCGAAGACGAATCGAGCCTCTTTCTGCGCCAGGAGGATATCGAAGAAGAACAGCGTCTTCAGCTTGAAGAACTGTCTGCAGGCAGTGCATTCTTTCCCGTTTCCAGAGAAAGGCGAAAGCCTCTTCTGCAGGCTCTGGCAGATGGCAGTATTGCCAGCCGTTCCACGGATGTTCTGCGAAGCCTGAGTCGCAGGTCTTTTCAGAGTGAGCAGAAGGTGATCCGAAAACGTCGCTGGCAGCCGCAGATCGATTTCTGGTCTGTTCCAGAACGGTCCTCTGATGTCGATGCCCTTGCTCTGGAAGAGCAGAATCGCAGGCGTGTGCAGGTTTTGCTGGATCGCTATGGAATCTTGTTTCGCGAACTGTTGCAGAGGGAATTGCCAGCCCTGCGCTGGTCTGCGCTTTTTCGCACGCTCTGTCGCATGGAGCTTGCCGGTGAGGTGTATGCAGGATCCTTTTTCGAAGGACTGTCGGGCTTGCAGTTCCTTTCTGCAGAGGCCTGGCAATGGATGCAGGACGAGGCGGGTTCTGTTCTAATGCAGGATGTGTGGTGGATCAATGCCTGCGATCCAGCATCTCTGTGCGGTCTTGGGCTTTCCGTTGATGCGGACCGGCCTCTGCCTGCAAGGATCCCCGGCAATCGTTTGATATACAGACGGGAACGCCTGGCAGCCGTTGAGATGCGCGGGGGCAGGGGCCTTCTGTTTTACGATGCTCCAGAAAACGTAGCAGATCTGAAACCGGCCTTGCTGGCCCTGCTTTACGTGGACTTCAATGCACGCTCCCGATTGCTTGTTGAACAGATCAACGGTATGCCTGCCCTGCAAAGCCCTTACCGACCAGCTCTTGAGGAGATGGGGTTTCAAACCGATGGCAGGGCGCTTGTATGCCACAGAGACCTGCATCGTTAGCGTCTGAACGGGATCTACCGTCCCGTGCGTCGGATGTATAACACCTTATGGACTCGAGCAACGACGTTTCCCTTTTCATCGACGATGTCTTCGTCAAAGGTCCAGTCGGTTTTTTTCTTTTGTTCGACGGTTGCGATGATCTTCTGCAGCTCTTCATCGGGAAGGCGAAAGGTTGCGCGTACCGTTCCTGTGCCAGGTCTCAGGAATTCTATGCTGGCCGCCTTATCCCATACGATGTAGCCCGGGCCAAGATGATGCATGAGCATAAACATATACCAGGGGTCCGTCATAGAATAGAGGGATCCACCAAAGTGTGTGCCAACATAGTTGCGATTATAGAAGTGCATCTTCAAGGCTACGGTGATCTCTGTAAAATCGGGGTTGGCTGACTCCACCTTCACGCCTGCACCGGCATAGGGAGCGAACAGGTTGATGGCTCTGCGAAAGCCGAGCAGCTTCATCATGCGTTGCCAGAGTGGATTTACGTGGAATTCTGTAAGGGATGAACGTTTAGCCATTTGCTTCCTCTTTTGTTTTGCTTCAGGGAGTATCGCGTCCCGGTTTTTCGTATATGATATTGCGCTGTGTTTCTCCACCTACCGTTGTAAGAAAAATGCTGCGTAGCAATCGGCGAAGGGTTTCGCGTTCCTCACGGGACAGGGAACGCGAAAGATGTCTGTGCAGATCGGGAAGAATGCGCAGCAGGGTGGGGCGAAACTTCTGTGCCCTGGCGGTCAGGCGAATCGGGCGAAGCCGGCGGTCGGTTGCTTCGCCTCGTTCGACGAGTTGTTCTTTTTCAAGTTTCTGTACAAGGGCCGTAAGCGTTGATTTATCGCGGTAGATGGCGCGGGCCATGGGCAGCATGGCACTTTCTCCTTTACGGAAGAGGTACAGCAGGATTTCAAGATGAGTGCGACCGATATTCAGCCCGATTCGGTCCAGCCGTTCTTTAACAAAGCGATCGGCCTCTTCCTGAAGACGGAAAAGAAAGTGAATAAAGACAGGGGGATCATTGCGCTGCATTGTTTGACATCAAACAAAATGGCCTTTACAGGCTGGCAAACCATTTTTGTTTCAGAATTTCAACGCATCAGGTCTTTCAGTGCCTCGATTCCTCGTTTGAGCACCGATTCCTCGGCAGCGTAAGAGATGCGAATCCAGTCCGTTTCATCGGTGAAGATGCGCCCCGGCACGGCAAGCAGTGATTTCTCGCGGATGGCCCGTTCGCAGAAGCTGAGGTCATCGCCGGGAACACGGGCAAAGACGTAGAACGCACCTTCGGGCTCATAGAATTCGGTCAGCCCCTGCAGGCCGGAACGGATCAGGTCCCGTTTCTTTCGATAATCATCGATGTAGGATGTCATGTCCGTTTTCAGGGCCTCGATGCCAGCCCATTGCACGGCAGAGGGAGCGCAGACCACGGTATACTGTTGCAGGGTGGTCAGGGCCTTGAGAATGGACTGTGGGCCTGTGGCTGCGGACAGACGAAGGCCTGTCATGCTGTAGGATTTGGAGAATCCAAAAAGCGTCAGCGTGTCTGGATAGATGGAACCAGCACTGACAAATCGTCTGTCGTAATCAAACAATCCGTAGATCTCGTCTGAAACCAGAAGGGCCCCCGTCTCTTCTGCCAGTTCCGCCAGTGCCTGGATCTGTTCTTTTCTCATAATGTAGCCAGTTGGATTGGAGGGGCTTGAGAAGATGATCAGTTTCAGCCGGTCTCTGGGTATTGTTTTGAGATCGTCGGCAGTAAATGACTGCGGAAGCAGCGTTTCTTCGGCCCTGAAGAAGGACACAAGGCCTCTGTAGATCAAAAAGGCAGGAGAAACAAGCAAAACCCGGTCTCCTGGATCGATCGTTGCCATGAAAAGCAGCTGTAGAAGACTTGAAACACCGGAACTGATCAAAACACGGTCGGCCTGCGTTTCGATGCCATTCTTCTGACGAAAGTAGTCAGCCATGGCTTCGCGAAGCTGTGGAATACCCTGTGTTGGCGTATAGGCTGTATGTCCGTCCGTCAGTGCCTTTGCTGCGGCCTGTACGATATTGTCGGGCGTTGCAAAGTGTGGCTGGCCGATGGACAGATTGATCGGATCCTTGAGATCGCCAGCCAGGTCAAACATCTTCCGGATCAGGGAAGTATCGATGTAGTTCATGCGAGGCGAAAGGATGGCATCTTTCATTGTTTTCTCCGGAGCCTGATCTGGTTAACGGTAAAACTTGTTCATTTCGCTGATCAGAAAGTCGCCGATGATACGCTGGCGTTCATCAGGCTGCTGATCCAGTACCTGCTCACGAAATCGAAGCAGAAGAAAGTTAATGGTCTGGTCTTTTGGCTTTTTGTTCTGATTGGCGTGACAGGCCTTGATATACATCTGCATGGTCGGAACATCAGCTTGCAGGATGCGCGACCGCGTATGGACTTCGAGGAAGCTCTTCAGTTTTTCAAGCAGTTCCTCGACAGAAGGGGCCTGAAGCATATGTCAGGAATAGATGCTGGCAGGGCCCGGTAAAGCAAATTTAGGGATTTATACAACGCCTTGCCCGGCCTGTTTCATGCGCTGAAATGATAGCATGCCACATGCTCCATCGATTTCGCGACCGGGGGATCCGCGATTGAAGGCCAGAATACCGGCCTGTCGTAAAGCCAGCTGAAACTCCTCAACCTCTGCCTCTGTGGGACGGCGCCAGCCCTGCAGGTTGGTATTGAGCGGAATGAGGTTAATCTTGCAGTTCACACGACGCGCAATCTGGATCAGACGTTTCAGATTCGCTGCATCCATGTTCTGTTCGGGGATCATAACGTACTCGAACATGACAGGACGTCTCAGCTCCCGGTTCAATCTTCGCGCGGCGTCGATCAGTTCATTCAATGGATACTTTGCATCAATATCCATGATGTCCTTTCGTTGCTCTGGATCAGGATGGTTCAAGGAGATCGCGAGGTTGAAAGGCTGTTTTTCATCGATGAATCTGTGGATGGCCGGAACAACACCGGCCGTGGAAAGCGTAATATGCCGGGCGCCAAGAGCCAGTCCATGCGGATGATTGAGCAGATGGGCTGCCCTGAGGGCATTGTCGTAGTTGTGAAAGGGCTCCCCCATGCCCATAAAGACGATGTTCGTCAGAACCTCATCAGGACGCGAAAGCATCATGTTGTATACCTGGTCGACAATCATCCATGCTTCCAGATTGCCTGCGAAGGGAAGTGTGCCGGTGGCACAGAAGGCACAGTTCAGGGTGCAGCCTGATTGGCTTGAAATACATGCTGTTCGTCGATTCTTTCGGACGATCCACACACTTTCAAAACTGCGAAAACGAGAGTGCTTTTCACCGTCCGGAGCATAATCGAAGATGAACTTCTCTGTGCCTTCCGGTGCATGGGAGCGTTCGAGCATGCGGAGCGTTTTAAAGGCCGGCGCCAGGCTTTCGCGCAATGCTTTGGGGAATTCCGTGAATTCTTCGATGGAGGTGGCCCTGTGCCTGTATATCCGCATGAAGGCCTGCTTACCTCTGTAGGCAGGCTCGCCCATCTGACGAAACTCCTCAGCAAGTTCTTCCGGGAACTTTCCTTTCAGATTCTCAATGACCATAGCATTTCAAAGAAAATGCACGGAGGCTTCGTTGCTCTGTTTTTTTCGAATGCGTCCGATAATAGCAGGAGAACGCAAAAACGATTCAGAGGGATTACAGGTGCCACGCATCTGTTCGAAGGTCTGTTCCATCTCTGTGATCACCCGCTGGCGATAGGTTTTCAGGGCCGTATCGAGCATCGAAAGGGTTTTCTGCGCATCTTCTTCGCGTACCATCATCAAATAACCATAACCACAGTTGAAGACGGATAGCATTTCATCGTAGCGCAGATTTCCGCGATGCTGTAAAGATGCAAAGGGCTCGGGCAGGGACCAGGGAGTAAACTCGGCGAACAGGGTATCCGGCAATATGCGCGGCACGTTCTCGTAAAAGCCGCCACCGGTGACGTGCACCATACCCGTTGGTAATCCTGCCTCAATGACGTCGCGCACGACCTCTTCGTAAATGATTGTAGGAGCGAGGAGGATCTGGTCTCGCAAAAAGGCACGGTCTTCTTCCGCTGCCGGAAGCATTCCATGATCCAGAAAGATGCGGCGTACAAGGGAAACGCCATTGGAATGAATGCCCGAAGAAGGGATGCCAATAATGACGTCCCCTTCGGCGACCCGGTTTGCCTGCATCAGGCGGTCTTTTTCGATCACACCAACAACAAATCCGGCAATGTCATAATCCTCATCGGCCATCACACCCGGATGCTCTGCCGTTTCGCCACCCACCAGAGAGCAGTGTGCCAGCCTGCAGCCGGCTGCAATGGACTCGACGACGGTTTGCATCTGTTCGGGTCTCAGTCTGCCTACGGCAATGTAGTCCAGCAGGAAAAGCGGCCGGGCACCGCTGACGAGCAGATCGTTGGCACACATGGCCACAAGATCAAGACCGATCGTTTCGTGCCGGTTGAACAGGCGGGCCAGCGTAAGCTTTGTACCCACACCGTCGGTGGATGATACAAGAACGGGCTCTGCATAGTCCTTTATAAAGCCAATGTTATAGAGGGCGCTGAAGCCTCCCAGCCCTCCCATGACGTTCGGGGACTGGGTCGATCGGACGGCAGGCTTGATAAGATCGACAAATCGCTGACCGGCCACTGTGTCTACTCCGGCCTGTCGGTATGCTTCGGACATAGTTCAGCTTTTCAAGGGGGCTGCAGACGTCGACCGAATTCATCGGCTACTTTTTCCTGCCTCGAAGGCTTAGTGGCTCAAAGCCGGCCATCTCCCGTTGCAGGGCTTCGGCCAGAAGGCCCTCTTCCAGGCGGAGCGTCCGTTTGCGACAGCCTTTGCATGTGTGGATGTGCGCCCGGATCTTCCGGTCGACGTTACGTCCGAGTGCGTAGTTCATCAGGTCTTTTTGTTCAGGGCACATCGGCTTCTCCGGTTTTCGGGTTTATCTTTATCGTCGGTGGATTTGGGCACCTGCCTTAAATTTAACACACAGAGGGCTTGCAGCAAGCATGATATATGAGAAATCGGTTGACGGATTGCACTGTGGAGGTCTTTGAAGCGGTGAGCGAAAATGCAGGTATTGAGATCGTCGACCACCCTCGTGGCGTGGTTGAAATCCGTCTGGCCCTGAACGAGAAAAACACCTTCAACGAAGAGGCCTTTCTGCGACTTGGCAGGTTGCTCGTTGATGTGGGCAATAACAAAGACATTCGTGCCGTTGTCCTGAGCAGCGCCAGTGATACCTTTTTTTCCAACGGACTGGATCCACATATGTTTGTGGATCGTGACTTTCAGCACATCCATCGGGCTGTGGACCTGATTCTGCAGAGCACCCTGGAGCTTCTGCGACTTCCTCAGCCTGTGGTTGTGGCCATTAACGGTCACTGTATGGGCGCCGGTGCTGTTTTTGCTATCTTCTCTGACTATCGCCTTATGGCTTCGAGGAAAGGGCGGATTGGCTTTCCCGAGGTGCGTATTGGCCTGAGCTTCCCCTCGGGAGCTGCCATGCGGCTTTCAGAACTTGTCAATGCCAGAACGGCCCGTGATCTGCTTGTGGAAGGAAAGGCACTGAAGGCCGAAGAGGCCTGTGCCGTGGGCCTGATTGACAGGGTATGCAGCGCATCCGAGCTGATGCCGGAAGCACTGAAGCTGGCCACGTCACTGGCTGACAGGCCTCCGATGGCTCTGCAGGCAATCAAGCTGGCCCTTAAAGAAAGGGTGCTTCTGCATGTGGAACAGCGGATGCAGGAGGACCGCGACTGGCTGGTGCGTACGATTCATTCGCGTCACGGACAGGAAGGGTTTCGGTCGATCCTTGAGAATCGGCGTCCCGTCTTTGATTGAATCGATTGTATCTTAAATTGCCGGATGAATTCTACCGGAAGCGAACAGGAGCCTTTATGGCAGAACAATCTATATCGAAAGAGAAACTGGAACAGATGCTGGCAGAGGATTTTGCGAAATTCCAGAAACCGGCCGGCATGGACATCAAACTCCCTCCCCCCTGCTTTCTGGAGATGAAAGGCGAGTATGTGGACTATGTCAGGAATCGCTCGCTTACGGTCCGTTTTCCGGTACAGCCGCATTTTGCCAATCCGACGGGGGCCATGCAGGGCGGCTTTATTACAGCGGCCTTCGACAATGTACTCGGCCCCTTGAGCTACCTCATTGCAAAAAAGCCAGCGGTCACGCTCGATCTGACGACGAACTACATCCGACCGATCATGGTGGGGGATGTCCTTACCGTGCAGGCGCAGATGGTTGGTCGCGGCTTTGCCACGATGCATATGTCTGCAGAAGCAAGGAATGCAAAAGGGAAGCTGGTTGCCACGGCAACCACCAACTGTGCCATCCTATCGCTGCCATCTAATGGTTGAAGATGTCGTCACCGAAGCCGCGAACATCCAGTTCGATCCGGTGCGGCAGGAATTGCAGGGCCTTTTCGAAGATGTCCTCACGCTTTTCTCTCTGTAGCATGCCATCGAGAACGCGTCGCAGATGAAAGAGGTAGATGACATCGCTCTGCGCATAGAGCAGTTGATCGTCGGTCAGGTCTGAACGGCCCCAGTCGGTGCTGGTGATGGATTTATCGAGGTTGTCGCCCGTAAACTCCTTTACGAGCTCTTTCAGCCCATGGCGGTCCGTGTATGTTCGTGCCATGCGCGATGCCAGCTTGGTACAGTAGATGTTCTTTACGTGGATCTGCAGTCGAATCCGCAGAAACGAACAGTCTGCTCGAGCGTAGTGAAAGATCTTTGTAATCCTGTCGTTTTCGAACAGTTGTTTCAGTAGAAGAGGAGGCCTTGATTCATCGACCTGAACGAGGGCACAGGATCCATTTTCGCGAGCGACCTGGATCAGGCACAGCCTGTCTCGATGAGGGTTGAGCCCCATCATCTCGCAATCGACGCCCAGTTCCGTCGCTGTGAGGAATTCCTCGAAGATATCGTTCGGAATGTCCTGCTGTACCAGGCGTGCTCGTTGCATGAAAAGGATCCTTTTTTGTTTTTCTACCGGGTCAAATAAAATTTCTCTTTACAGATTGCGAAGCAGGTAATCTTTTTTCGCACACTTCTGTAGCCCTGTGCTGCAACCTCCAGATGCAGCTGCTTGAGAGGACCGGGCAGCAGGTCAAAACGACCAGTATCCGGATGAACGGTCCATCGTTCGTTTTGAAGTCTTACCTCGTCAAGAAGACGAATCTCGGCATTACGTACAGGATTACCCGATCGGTCCACAACCTTGATCTCAAGGCGGGGGCCTGTAAGCATCTCTCTTAAGGCTGCCTGCCAGATCGGACGCATGCCGGCAATGCTTCGAAGACCGTCCCCATAGAGTGGGCTGCTCATCGAGCCTTCTACGATGTAGGCCAGGGTTCCAAACCTGAAAAACAGCCAGTCCTGATCGGTTCCGTCAACACTATAGAGCTTTCTCGCTGCTGCATAGTGTCGTTTTGCTCGAAAAGACCTTCCGGATGCAACCCAGCGACGGGCATAGAAAAGGGCCCGGTCCGGCCAGGGATTCATGATGCCGTCAATGGTGTAGGGGAAGAGGACCCTCGTGGCAAAGGTATGATACGAAAAGGCCACGGCAAAGCGCTGGCGCTCTGCAAAGCGCATCATGGCCCTTGTTTCTGGCTCTGAGGCAGGCGAAGGACCGCGATAATCGTAGCCATCGGGGTTGCCGCCGGAAGCTCCGGTCTGTCCGCTGCCCCACTGAAATGGATAATTGCGGTTCAGGTCCACTCCGCGTGCATTCTTACGGCCGGCATGAATGCTCTGGTTCCAGTAATGATCAAGGCCGTCCGGATTTACCACGGGAACGATCCATATCTCCGTCGTGTTCAGCAGATGTGTGCGCTCCTCGTCAGAAAGGCGCGGAAAGCGCGAAGCCAGATTGGCGGCCAGAGGGGGGCCAGGCAGATTGAGCAGATCGGCTGCCATATCGAGCACGTAGTCAATCGATAGCAGTTCGTTTCCATGATGTGCGCCGTTGAATAGAAGGGATGGTTCGTCTTCGTCGAGCTCCGGGTTTCTTGAGATGCGCAGGGCTTCGATTGGACGATTTTTCACAGACCTTCCGATGACATAGCGTTTGCAAAGATCAGGTCGGCTTCTTTCAAAATAGAGCAGTATCTTCGCAACGATGTCATCGTCTTTGTAACCGGCAAACCAGACCGCGGGGTCGTCCGATTGACGACGTTGCTCGATATCAGGGTCGACGTATCGAAACGGAACGTTCCGGATACGACGAAAGCCGTTCTGCTTCAGCCATTGTGTCTTGCGAACCGGTACGCGAAAGATAGAGGCCGACATCCCCCTTTCGACTGGCTCGATGAAACCATGGACCTGCTGGAAGCGGGGCAGCTCTCTGTGAGGGATTTCATAGAAGGCATAGATATCCCACCAGTGGATGGCAGGTTCTTTGCCTGTCCATTCGTCCTGCATGCCGCTGCGACAGGAGCCGGCCAGGAAAACAACAGGCAAAAGAAACAGAAAAATGCGCGAACCGATCGAAAGCATCCATGCTCAGAGCGGCAAAAGGCCGTCGTTGATCAACTCGCTTTTTTCTTCTTGAGCAATCTATAGAATTTCTGCACCTTCATCCAGTAATGCGGGTTGTAAAAGCCACGTCGCAGATTCCCCGGTCCGGCATTGTAGGCAAGTGCCACAAGAGCGGGATCGTGGAATTCATCAAACAGATAGCTCAGGTAATGCACACCGAGCATTACATTCACTTCCGTTTCATGGATGTCGGCCGAATCAACAGACAGATTGGACCGATTCCGAATCCACACCAGTGTTGCCGGCATTACCTGCATGTATCCGCGTGCATTGGACCTTGAGATAGCCGTACGGTTGAAGCTTGATTCCGTCTCGATTACGGAGGTGATGAAAAGAACAGGATCAACGGGCTGTCCGTCGATACGCGCCGTTTCTGGAAGGCGTAACAGGGCCGCTTCTTTGATGATGGTGCGGGCCAGTCTTTCGTCTTCGCCTGGTTCGATCTGCGGATTCATCTGCCGGATGTGATCTACCAGAAGGTCATGATCGGTACGTCCGGGGATTTCCTGCTCAATGAGCCAGGGATCGGGGCCTGTCATTCGGGCCGGCTCCGGCATTTCTACGATACCGGCTGCCGTCAGCCCCGTAATGGTCAGGATGCTGCGTTTCAGAGTGCGTTTTCCGTTTCGCTTCACGGCGGCCTCCTGAATAGATGTTGCCGTGCACGGGAAATTGTGCACCGCACAAACCAGTTTTTTCAGGGGCCCCCTGGCGTCGAGTAGAAAAGGCCCTGCATTTGCAGAGCCTTTTCGTATGGGTCAGGGCGCTACGGCGCCACATTGCGTGAAGGACGGCCGGATCAGACCTGGCCTTCTTTCAGCCTTTCTCTTTCAATCTTTACGTTGTAGGTCTCAAACAGTTCCCTTTTGATCCTCTGGAAGGTGGACTGACGTTTTTCCTGCATCAGGCCTGCCTCGATTCGATCTCTGACCTGGGACAGGGTTTTTCCTTTGAACTCGTTGAACCGACGCAGCTCATAGGCCTGTTTGATCTCTTCATCGGTGATCGTCGTGTTTGAGATCTCGCGGGTAAGATAGAGGTTGGCAAGCAGGTCGTTCGTCTGCAGGTCCTTTAAAAACTGGACGTCATCGGATTCCATTACGTCGTCATAGTGGGATGACTTCTTCAGGAGTTCGGTGGGCAGAAAGACATTCATGGCCAGCATGAACTGTTCTTCGGGCTGCAGCTTTTCAATGCCGGCTTCCTTCTTCAGATCGGCGTAGTGATAGGCCTGACCGTCAATCTTGAAAAGGAGGGCATCGTCCGCCGGAACCTCTGTCCATGTCGACGGAGGAGTTTCGCCATCTGCGAACGTTACCGGATGGGCCTTTCTCAGGTTTTCCATCTCGTTACGAAGCATGTTTCGGGTTTCGCGACGAATCTGGGCCGCTGCCTGTTCTTTTGCGAGGTTCTTCACCTCGTCATCTCCCATCATGCCGGGCTGTTGTGTATTGCTGTCTGTTGAGCGACCGGCTGTTTCATAGTATTTGCGAACTGCATTCTGGGAACGCCTGTAGAATTCCAGAAAGATCCGTTCCAGGGCATCGCCTTCGACCTCGCGAACCTTCAGGCTGCGGATGAGCCATATCCCCTGGTTGTTATTGATCAGTACGAACTTTTTGTCGGTGCGGTCCTTGATAGGATCGGTGAGATCGGCAAGGGGATTGGGATTGCAGGATATACAGAAAGGATCGAGGTATCCCCCCTGGATGCGATAGCGCTGGTTCTCGTTGGTTTCAAAGATGATCGATTCCACTTCGCCGTCGTCTTTTGCCTGATTCAGCCTTTTGAGGAGCTGTTCTGCTTCGGCCTTGCGATCCTGTTCCGGATCGTGCTTTAGAAAGACCATCTGTGCATCGAGCATGGTGAACTTATGCGAATCGGCATTCTTTTTCAGATACAGGTCGAAGCCGGCAAGCAGCGCTCTGCGGTCGAGCATGATCTGGTTGCGCTGGAACTCTTCGCTTTTCTCAAGCCCGGCTTCTCTGGCTGCAGCGGCGGCAACACGGATCAGGGCCAGGTTTTGCAGGATTTCGTCCTGCATGGCTACGGTGACCTGAGATGGGTCATAGGAGCCCATGGTCAGGGTGAGGAAGGTCTTCAGATCGCCACGTGTAATCGTCTGATCTTCACCGTTGTTGCTGTAGGTTACAAGGGCCTGTCTGTCTCCACAGGAAACAAGCAATGCTGTAAAAAGGAGGATAAACAGCGAGGTTTTACTGAGTCTGTCGATAATTGTCATGAATTTCTCCGGTGTCAATGTTTTCACGTCCGGGCCGGAAGGGAATCATAATTGCGACCTTTTTTTTCAGTATGCGGGGACGAAAAAAAGGTCCGGAAGCCAATCATTCAAACCGGAACAGGAAAGGCGGCCGTTTTTTCGAGGAGTAGTTCTTCTGAGCTGTGCCCGGTGCCGGCGCCGTTTCTTTGCCGTTTGCGGCTTTATCAGGGGCAGTCTTGCTTTCCTGAACCGGCCTGGCAGGTGCAGGTTTGGCGGCGGGCTCCGGGGCCTCTGCAGGTGCGGTCACTGTGGCCTTTACCGGCTGACGGGGCTTTTCCTGTTCTGTATCCGGTGTGGTACGCCGGGAGATTTCAGGGCGTACGGGCGTTTCCGGCCGTCTGCCGTCGGACAGCATGGCCTCAAAGTGCGGGGGGATACGGATGACCTGGGCATTGATGCGCTGTTTTAGCTGGCGCAGGCGAAAAGACTCTTCTACAAGGGAGTCTCGCAGTCGTGCCGAATACTCGCGGTCCATCTGAAGGGTGCCAAGAAGTGCTTCCAGCTCTTCGATATCCCTGTCGATTCTCTCGACCTTTCGCAGAAGATGTACGACCCGCAAGTTCATAGCTTTTGCTGGTAGGATGGTTCGCTGTGGTTCTATGTCAAGCCATATCCCTGAATCGGGCATCCCCTGAGAAAGGACTGGAAAAATGGCAGGCCCTGTAGAGTCTGGCAGCTTCCTCAGACGGATTTTGATCTATGAAATGGATTCGAGTTACTGAACCGGTTGGAAGCGGCTTCAATCTAAAGCGCAAGCTCTATCATATGGCCGGATTGCTCGTTCCGGTGATGCTGTACGGCGATGTATTTCGTTTTCTGTCCGATGATCCACATATTACGCGCCGGGTGCTGATCGGCCTTCTTATTCTTGCCAATGTTTTGCTGCTTGTCATGGAAACCCTGCGTCTGAAACACCAGGGGTTTCGATATCACTTTCATCGTCTTTTTGGATCTTTGATGAAAGAAGCGGAACGTGACCGCGTACACGGCACGGTGGCCTACATGATCGCCAACCTGCTGCTTGTGCTGTTTTTCTCTGACGAGGTCGTTGTTCTTTCGTTAACCTTTTTGGTGCTGGCCGATCCTCTGGCCGCTCTGGTTGGGATATACTTCGGCCGGCTTCGTTTCTGGAATGGCAAGTCGGTAGAAGGCATGCTTGCCTTTATCATCGGTTCTTTTCTATCGGGTATCATCTTTTACATGATCCAGGACACCCTGAACAGGGGGCAGCTTCCGTTTACCCTTTCTTCTGGCTCTACCGCAGCCGTCCTCGCTGTACTTGGATTTGCTGCCGTTGTTGCTGCCCTTGCTGAGTTCTTCTCTGTTGTTACCCTGCATGGCGTGGTAGACGATAATCTCATTGTTCCACTGGCCGCTGCCTTTGCCTTTGTGGCGGCCGTTTTGTTTCTGGGTTTTGCGCCTTCGACGGTTTTCTTCGATTTGAAGGGAATGCTATAAGCTATGAAGTTGAACAGGATCGATCGCTATCTGGGAGGGGAGTTTGTTAAGGGATTTCTCCTGGCGCTGTTCGGACTGTTGCTTGTCGTTTTCAGCCTTTCTGTAAACGAGGCAATGAAGATTGAAAGCAAGCAGCCGAAGTACTTCCTCTACATGCATCTGCTGACGACCATTCCTCAGCTGATGGTTACGGTAACCCCGGCGGCGATCATGTTCTCTGTATGCTTTGTAGTAGCTCAGTTTACGATGGCCCGTGAGCTGGTGGCCATCTTTGCATCGGGGATCAGCTTTTATCGTGCGGTGGCGGTCATATTCGTTTTTGCCTTTATACTGAGTCTTTTTCTTATCGTGTTTCAGAACTACGTTGTCGTTCCGTCCAACCGGGCATCCCTGGAGTGGCTGGAACAGTACCGCAAAAACACGAAGCGAAAGCTAGACGTTGTCTGGCAGCGCAGCTATCGCGGCAAGAGGGCCTTCTATTTTGTGCAGTATCTTGATCGCGAAGAGAATCGGATTATGGGTGGCTTTCACATCCTGTATTATCGTCCCGGAACAGTGCCTCTGAAACCGTTGCGGATGATTGAGGCAAAAGAGGCCATATACACCGGTGACCGTAGCTGGACCCTGAAGCTTGCTCGCGAGAGTTTTTTCGACGAAGATCTGAATGTCCGCGAAGTGAAATTGCATGTGGAGCTTCCCGTTACCCTCGATGAAGACCTGAACTTCTTTACCCGTCCAAGACGGGACCCATCCGAATTAAACCTTGCGGAATTGCTGGAAGAAATAGAAACGCGAGAGCAGGCCGGATTCAATGCTACGGATTACCGGGTGCATTTTCATGCAACCATAGCCTTTCCTTTTATGAGCTTTATCGTGGCCATCGTGGGCGCCATTGCAGGGAATATGGGTTCGCTTCGCTCCGGTGGTCCGCTGATTCGAGCCCTGTTGCTTTCTACGGCAACGATATTTTTTTACATCGTTACGATACGACTCGGCCAGAGCCTGGGTGAGAATAACATCCTGCCACCCTTTGTGGCCGGGTGGGCCTCAACGGCGGTCTTTGCCGCCGTATCGGTTGTGCTCATCATAAAGCATCGCCGTTAGGAGTCTGATCTGCTGGCTGCACGGGCAAGGATGGTCTTGCGGGCAGCAATCTGGGCCGGCACAGGTCGTTTTACGATATGACACAGTGCTGCGAAGATATCTGCCGGATCAATCCAGTTCATGCAGGCCAGGTCACCGCGAAAGCACCCTTTGTTTCCGAAGATGGAGCAGGGGCGACAGTCCAGCAGTTCCGTAGGAACCTGCACGATATTCCGATCATCCTGACCATACGGGCCAAAACCGGAATACGGATGGGTGGATCCCCAGATGGACAGAACCGGCCGACCGAGCAGGGCAGCCATATGCATGTTGAAAGAGTCCATGGCAATCATGGCATCCAGCCTGTCCATCAGACCGATCTCACCCTCCAGCGTTAGATTGCCGGCAACCATGACTGCCTTGTCCGGTGCACAGGCCACAAGCTCTTCGAGCAGGGCGATCTCTCGCTTTCCTCCTCCGAACAGGAAGAGCTTGCAGGGAACATGATAATCAATAAGCCGCACCACATCGCGGATACGCTCGAAGGGATAGGTCTTTGGTTCATGTCCGGCAAAGGGGGCCAGTCCGATCCAGAGGGTGTCTTTTCTGGTGATGTTTCGTTCTGCAAGGAAGTCCCTGGCCAGCTTTCGGGCCCGGGTTTCTGGAGTAATCCAGGGACCGCTGCCAGGATTCGCCGAAAGGCCTGCCCGTTCAAATACGTGCAGGTAACGTTCTACGACATGAGGCAGTGGATGCAGGACCTTGTTGCGGCGTCGTATCTGAAGTCGCTTTTCTTTACGCCCTTTCACGATACGGGCAAAAGGAAGCTTGCGGTGGTAGAATAGGGCAAGGAGACGCGAACGCAGCGAGCCGTGCAGATCGATGCCATAGTCAAAAGGCCCGAGACGCTCCAGCTCCCTGTACAGCCGGTAGACTCCTTTAAGGCCTCTGTACTTCCGCAGGCGAAGATCAACACCGATTACTTCTGCACCGGGAATGTTATAGAAAAATGGTTCGTACTCCTTGCGGGTTACAACGGTCTGACGTACTTTCGGGTAGGCTCGTGCCAGCGCACCAAGGACGGGCGCCATAAGCGCCACATCCCCCATGGCCGAGAAACGTACAATCAACAAATGCATCAGTTAGACTTACCCCTCTGGTAGAGGACGGGGTTCAGGCTTTCATCGTTATACATCTTCATCTGCCGGTAGACCTTCATCAGTCGTTTTCCGGCCAGAATATCGGCAATGTACTCTTCCAGGCACTGGCCCAGATCCTGTTGCTGTTCAAGTAAGACGTTCAGTTTCGCCTGGCATTGATTGCGGTGTGCATCCGTGGCATCCGTGCGCTGTGTTTCCAGACGCATATGGTAGATCTTCAGGCAGAGGATGCTCATCCGATCGAGGATCCAGGCCGGGCTTTCGGAATTCAGACGGGCATCGGGAGAGGGCTTGATGTCGCCAAACTGGGACATGTACCAGTCATCGATCTTCTCCACTGTGTCATTTCGTTCCTGGTTGGAGCGGTCGATCCAGCGCTTCAGATGTACGACGGAGGCATCGGCGATGTCCGGTGCACGGACCTCATCCTCAAGATGCCACTGGACGGTATCGATCCAGTTCTTCCTGTATAAGAGGAATTCGATCGTTCCCTCTGCAAAGGGATTCTTTTCTGTGGCATGTATGTCGTCGACCTTATGGTAGTCTTCGATGGCCATGTTGAAGATCTCATTTGCCTTCGCTGCCGTCAGTTCCTGCACTGTCATGATGAGCTCCTGATTTAACGATAAATTATGATTTCTTTTCTCCAAGCTGGCGGCTCCGTTCCGTGGCTGCATGGACGGCCTCATATATGGCATTCTTGAAGCCGTTTGCTTCAAGGGCCGCCAGTCCTTCAATGGTTGTACCGGCAGGCGAACATACCCTGCGAATCCAATCAGCCGGATGGGCATCCGAGTCTGCAAGCAGGCTTGCGGAGGCCAGTACGGTTTGCACTGCCATTTTCAGAGCATTGTCAAAGGGAAGTCCTTCACGAACGCCTGCCTCGGCCATTGCCTGAATCATCAAGAAGACGTAGGCCGGACCCGAACCGGACAGCCCGGTGACTCCGTGCATCAACTCCTCGCGATCGACACTGAAGGCCAGTCCAACGGACCGAAAGAGGTCGAGGGACAGAGAGCGCAGGGCATCATCCTCACAGTAGATGGCCGTCGTAGACAGGCCGGCCGTTGCGCCCAGATTGGGCATGGCCCGCGAAAGCAAGGGGAGAGCCTTTCCCTGGAAATAGCCGCGAATCGTATCGAGCGAAAGCCCGGCCGCAATGGAAAGACAGGGACGGATCCCATGAAGGGAGGCCACTGCCGAGGCCATATCCTGCGGCTTTACGCACAACAGGACTACATCGGCCCACTCTTCGAGGTCGGTCGCTGAGTCAAAAGATCGTGTTTCTGAGGGAACGGGCAGCAGATCGCAGGCTGCCGTAAGCCAGCGCTTCTCTTTCTGCAGGCCTTCGGCAATGGAGCGCGCCATTTTGCCAAAACCCAGAAATCCGACCTTAACCTGTTCGGGCGTATCGCTCATACAAAAGGCCACAAAAGCGAGTTCTTCCCTGCCGTAAAGCCTGAAAGACGGCAGCGTTTCAACGTCTCAGGAAGGCCTGAGCAATCTTCCTCGCAGCCTCATAAACGGGCCTTCGACGACGACGAACAGGACCCAGGCGATAAGGAAGCTACGAATTATGGTGTTCAGCGTGATCAGGGTGAGCAGCCAGGGAGTCAGCGGTTCTCCGGGGCTGTAGTATTCGTTGAAGGCAGTTCCGATCAAGAAGAAATGCCACAGATACATATTGTAGCTCAAACGGGCCACCGGAATAAGGGGACGTACGCTGAGTATTCTGGCCAGCCACGATTTGCCGTGAAGGCCAACAAGGATCATACCGCCGAAAGACAGATCGGCAATGTTATAGCCCAGGGCGTTTTCGTAGTTCTCTGCCTCGATATTCCAGAAATGGCGCACCACGTAGAGCAGGACGGAAGCCAGAGCTACTCTGTCGGCATGGCGCTCCATGAATCGGTTGCAGGCATCCCGCCAGTCATGCAGCAGAACAGCAATCAAAACGCCAACAAGTATGGAGTCGAAGCGGGTATGGCTGTAATAGTAGACCTTGAAATCGCTGTCAGGCGTCACATTCACATACAGGTAATACAGACGGCAAAGCAGGGGAATGAAATACAGGACAATAAGGGCATACAGCCGATGTGTTCGGTTGAGACGGAAGATGAAGAACGAGGCCAGGAAGGGAAACACCAGGTAATACTGCTCTTCAATGCTGAGTGTCCAGCCGTGCTCTACAAGCCGTTTCTCAACAAAATTGGACAGGTAGACCAGATCCCAGATGCGGTTGTCATACGTTCGCTGCATACCGGCCAGCATGCGCTGCTGGTCCGGGGTAAGCTCCGGCAGGCCTGTCATGAACTTGATCTGTGTTCCCACAAAGTAGATCATAAAAAAGACGAGAAGATAATAGGAAGGGAAGATACGTAATGTACGCTTCGTATAGAAGTTACGGAAGTCGATACGGCCGTTTTTCTCCCATTCGCGCAATAGTCCGGCCGTGATCAGATATCCGGAAAGCATGAAGAAGAGGTTTACCGTCGTTGTAAGATTCGTAAGAAACCTTGCGACGATGTCTGGCATCCATACAGCTGTCAGATCAGCGCTTATATACCAGGCATGGTAGACGATGATGCCGAGAACGGAAAGTGCCCGCAGGCCGTGCAATGCCGGGATTTCATTCTCAGCCGAAGCGAAGGGAGAGAAGAGATAAGACATTGCACGCTTGATTTGATTCATTTCATCTGGGCGCGGATTTTCAGGGCACAATTAAATTTGTTAGTCAGGCTTCAAATGCTTTTGAAAGGCAGGTCCGCTATAGATCCCGTATGAGGTCGCGGATGGCCTTGCTAAGATCGGCAAGGCCAATCAGAAGAAAGAGGATGGCCATCCAGGGCCGTATGCGACGCCCGGGGCGTAGCGAGTGCGGCGTACGATAGTACAGCACAAGCATCCAGCTGGACCATCCAAGCAGCATAGCACCGAAGAGAAATCCAAGGATATGACTGTAGACGTTCATCAGTAGCTCTGCTCTACTCCATAGGCATCTCGACCTGGAACAGGCCGAAAATCATACTCGGGAAAAAGCTTCTTTAAAGCATCGGTGATCATCTCGGCCGTGGAAAGATGAGTACGTACTCCCACACCGAAATCGTTGGAGCCTGCATCGACGATGAACTTTCGCGGTTCATTTGCACCGCTTACGATCTTGATATGTCCACCGTGATTGGGACGGAAAGCAATCTCTTCGCGTTCAAGTTTTGCCAGGGTTTCGCGGTGCGGTTTGGTTCCTATAGAATAGAACATGGGCTCGGCAACGCTTTCTCTGGGAATGAAGGCCAGATAGGTGAGGTGTTTTCCGTCATGCAGCGACTCGATCATCTGACGAAAGCGGTCGATGCGTTCCTTGCGTACATTGATCTTTTCAACGAAGCGACCGATCTTCAGCTTCTGCTGTACCGGAACAAAGATATTCTTCAGTTGATCGGAGGATGCAAAGTCAAGGACCTGTTCGGGACTGTAGGCACTTTCCACAAATTCAACAATGGCCTTCTGATGCTGCACCTCGGTGCGGAACAGCGGCCAGTCCTGTATGATCTTTCGCGCTTCCGAAGCCCTGGAGCTCGTTGCAAACGTGGTCTGATGGACGTAAAGGGTGTCATCAGGTTGCAGTCGAAGCAGGCCTGCTTCCGCTGCAAAGGATCCGGTCTGTAAATCGACGACGTTGCCAAGGACAAGCTCTGTCGGGCGAATCTCAAGCAGGCGCCCCTGCTGGTCTTTGCCGGATCCGATTCTGCGTACCACGCTACCGGGGCTGAGATTCTGGTGGTCCTCCACTTTCTGTAAGTATGCTGGCATCTCCATGTTGTCAGAAGACGCAATCCCCTTTAGATTGACGACCCAAAAACGGTTAGCGGTGCAGGCCGTGCTTAAGTGAAATTACGAAAGATAAGGAAAAAAGAAAGAAGGGAAGGGAAGCTTAAAGCCCCTGAAAAAGACCCGAAGGCCTTTTTCAGGGAAGCCGGAGGTCGCTGCCGGTTTTACCTGAGCAGCTGCATTACGACCTGTGGCTTCTGGTTTGCCTGAGCAAGCATAGCCGTTGCGGCCTGGGTGAGGATCTGATAGCGCGTGAAGCTGATCATCTGCTCTGCCATGTCCGTGTCGCGGATGCGCGATTCCGCAGCCTGAATGTTCTCATAGGCATTCATCAGGCCTTTGGTTGCATGCTCCAGTCGGTTCTGATAGGCACCGAGGTCTGCCCGTTGTTTGGAGATTCGACGCAGGGCATCGTCGGCCAGACCGATAACGGAATTGGCCTTACCGGGAGTGCTGACCGAGATGAAGGTCAGGACGGTTGGATTGCGAAGACCAAGTGCGGCTGTGGTCATGGTATTCACATAGACCCGTTCGCGCTGATGCATGTTGGCTCCGATGTGAAACCACATAGAAGCAGATGGATTCATGCGTGCAAAAGCCCCTGTTAGCATCTTCATCTTGTTGAATTCTGCCTGAGAGGCGATGCGATCAATCTCATCGATGAGCTGCGAGATTTCGACCTGAATCTGCTGTCTGTCTTCTGGTGAATAAATACCGTTTGATGCCTGTACGGCAAGCACACGAATACGCTGGATAATATTTTGCGTTTCCTGCAGATAGCCTTCCGTGGTCTGGATAAAGCTGATGCCGTCTTCGGCATTTCGCGTAGCCTGGCGAAGCCCCTGGATCTGTGTTCGCATCTTTTCAGAGACGGCAAGACCTGCTGCATCGTCACCGGCGCGGTTGATTCGCATTCCTGAAGACAGCTTTTCGCCATCCTTCATGGAATCCAGATCGTGGAACTTGAGGGTGCGATGTGAAAAGATCGCACTGAGATTGTGGTTTATGATCATGGATCGACCTCCGTGTGATTCCTTTACTTTCTTCGGTACGATGGCGAAAAACTTGTACACTTTTTTTTGAGCGCAGGATTATTTTCAGGATTGCCGCTTTTCCATGGGTGAAAGTATGAGTTCATGCTGCAGAAGATTCGTCTGTATTCTATTCTGACACTGATCGTGGTGGTTTTGCTTCTCGGCGGTGTGGGAAGCTATCTATTGTTTGGCGCTTACTCCGAGGGATCCCGGTCCGGCCGGCTGATCAAACTGACGAAAAAAGGCTTCATCTTCAAGACTTACGAAGGGGAGCTCGATATGGGCGGCATCAGTACCCTGAGACCGCGCAGGAATGAAGGGGGGATTACCTCGATCTGGGCCTTTTCCGTTGACAAAGATAATCGCCGTCTGATCGAACAGCTGGAGCGCCTTGGCGGGCGCAACGTGCGATTGCGCTACGAAGAGCGTTTCTTTCGCATCTTCTGGGAAGGGGATACGCGTTTCTTCGTGACGGGCGTGGAGGCTGCCGAATAGGGCGGTTGGCCCACTTCTGGCATGGCCAGGGCATTGCCGTCGCGGTAGGCCTGGTAGATCGGAGACAGGATTTCCACTCCAGCTTCGCTGAAGCAGTCCAGGATATGGCAGTGCATATCAGAATAGATCCTGGCCATGATGTGCGGCTTTGCGGTGTAGGCATTCAGTTCGTAAGAGATGCTGAAATCCCCCAGGCCCGTCTGGAGTACAAAGGGAGCGGGCTCCTGTAAAATGTCGTCTGTGCGTCTGGCTGCTTCGATAAGCAGCCGTTGTACGGTCTGCCAGGGAACATCGTAGCCAATCGTAATCGTGGTATGCAGGATGACACCGCTCGTTTTCGCCATGGCGCTGTAGTTTACAATGTGCGCTCCCAGCACCAGTCCATTGGGAACGGTAATCTCAACGTTTTTGATCGTTCGAATGCGCGTAACGAGCAGGGTTTTCTCGATCACGTCGCCTACGGTATCGGCAATCTTGACGCGATCCCCGATCTGAAACGGCCTCATATAGGTAAGAACCGTTCCGGCTACCATGTTGGCAATGACGGCCGTTGAGCCCAGTGAAAGCAGGAAGCCGAGGAAAAGGCCAACGCCGCGGAATGCATCGGAGTTGGAGCCTGGCAGATAGGGAAAGATAAAGACGGCCGTAAAGGCCATAAGAATAAAGATAACAAGCTTGTAGGTCGTATCGGCCCATTCCGGATGAAACCCGGCAATGGTCGTTCTGCCCGCTGCCAGTCCATCAAAGAAGGACCGAAAAAAACGCATTGTGTAGCGAACGACGATAAACGTCACAATCAAGAAGAATAGATTGGGAAGATAGGCGACAAATCCGTTAACCAGCGATCGCAGCGGGCTGAGGACATACGAAAGGATGCGGCCGCTCCAGTTGGATGAAAACGAGAAGAAGCTGAAAAGCAACACAAGCACGGCATAGGCCAATGTGGCATAAAGACCGTACTTGATGAGCAGGTAAAGGTTTCTGGCAGCGGCCCGGGCCTGGACGGCGCTTAGAAACTCCATGCCGCGCCATCGCAGAGGGCGCATCTGTGGAAGAAGCGAGTCGTGGATGCGCTTTTCTGCGATTTGAAAGACAGTGCGCAATCCTGCATAGATCATAGAGCCAATGAAGAGCAGGAGGATGGTACTCAGACCTCCGCGAATCATCGGAATGACGGCCTCACGAACCTCAGATGTGGCCTGGCTCAGGGCATAGGAAACGACGGCGTAAACAATACCCAGATACAGAAGCAGGTGAAGCACCTTGATCAGGCCTGTTACCCATCGGATAAGCACCCGTGGACTGAGGATCAGGATTCCACGAACCGAGACGGGCTTTACCGTGCGGGTAAGCAGGCGGGCCGATACGAGAATGGAACGACGTACAAGTCGTCGTACAAGAACCAGAAAAAGGATGGCTACTATAGAGGCAGCAACCCAGAGCCCGATCTGCAGGCCGTAGGTGGCGACGACGTCGAGATCGACCGTAGTGAGGAAATCCTGCATGACCTTCCTTCCCTTTCCATTCGATCCCGGACAGAGGGATAATCTGCCTCACGATCAGCTGCTATTTGATAGGGGATTCTGAAGGAAAGTCAAGAAAGATACGTGGCGGAGAGGGAGGGATTCGAACCCTCGGTTCCTCGCGGAACACCTGATTTCGAGTCAGGCACGATCGACCACTCTGACACCTCTCCGGTGCTGGACAGCTTTTTGGCAGGCCATCGGCAGAACAGCATTTTTTGATGTCAGAGGCCGGTCAGGAAATCTGCCGTTTCCGGGCGGCCGTGCCGGCAATGTCGTAAAAACGGTTTCCGTAAGGGAAGGCCGAAGGTTTTATGTCCGCAATATGAACGGCCCCGTTGTCCGGCTGATCGATGCCACACGCTCTCCTTATGATCTATCCATTGCTTCGGCCCGGACCTGTTATTCGTCGAAGGGCATTGTCTATCCGGAGGACGTGTCAGCCACACCGAAGGCCGTTGAGTTGCGGGACCGGATTGCTCGCAGTACCTACCAGGCCGGCCATTTGACCACGCGCCAGCATCCGAACTTTATCTTCACGATCGACAATGTCAGTCGTCATCTGGTGTGGTGCTTTTTGCATTCGCATCCCTTTTATAACTCGGAACAGGTAAGTCAGCGCTATGTTGAGGTAAAGGCGGACCGCTATCATGTTCCATCTTCTCTGGACCGCGACGAAAGCCTGCGCAGCCTCTATCTCCAGGCCATGCAGGAGATGACAGAGGCTTATTTCGAATTGATTCGTCTGCTGGAACCAGAGGCTGCGCGTCTCTTTTACAGCATCTTTCCGGCACGGCGCAGGACTCCGGAACGCTGGCAGAATACAATCCACAAAAAGGCAATGGAAACGGCCAGGTATGTGCTGCCCGTGGCCACGCATACGTATCTTTATCATACGATTAACGGGCTGACGCTGCATCGGTATCGACGTATGGCACAGGCCTGCGATGTTCCACAGGAGGCAAAGGATCTCGTTGATGCCATGTGGTATGCCGTCTGCGATCATGATCCTCTGTATGCCTCAGAGATGCGAGACTCCATGCCCCTCGAGGAAACGACGGAGTTTCGCTTTTTCAGCGAATTTTACGGCAATGAAGCCGCCGATATGCCGGGGTTTTCAGCCGGGCTGCAGCGTCAGATGAGCAAGCAATTTGTTCGCGAATTCGATGAATCGCTGCAGGGGCGCATCTCCAGGCTTTGCGGGGCAAACGACGCAGCGGCCGGTACACTGGGGGCATCGGTTCGCGCTGTTCTCGGACTGCCTGTATCAGCCCTGTCAGATCAGGATGCCCTGGGCCTTGTGCTGGATCCAGCGCGCAACCGGCACCTGGGCTCCACACTGAACGAGAGCACCATGTCGCGATTGACGCGAAGTCTGTATAACGTTCAGTTTACGTTTCAGAAGAAGATTTCGCATACGGCAGACAGTCAGGACCAGCGGCATCGAACCGTGCCAGCATCGCGACCCGTATTGATGAAACAGTTTACAGGCGACGTTGATGTCGTTGTTCCTGAGTTGATCCAGCAAAGCCCATCCGCTCTTGAATATTATCAGGAGCAGCTTTCTGGCCTGTACAGGACGATTGTGCGCTTTCTCGATGCCGGTGGCCGGGAGGAGGAGGCGGTGTACATGCTCCCCAATGCCTTTCCCATTCGGTTCTTTGAAAGTGGTGACCTTTTGAATCTGCATCATAAGTGGAAAGCACGTTCCTGTTACAATGCACAGGAGGAGATTTTTCGAGCTTCCGTTGAAGAAATCGAACAGGCCGCCACAATTCTTCCAGGCCTGGAAGAGTATCTTCGCGCACCTTGCTATCTGCGCAAGCGTTCCGGCGAGAAACCCTTCTGTCCGGAAGGGAATCGCTTTTGCGGCATACCGGTCTGGGATCAGGAGCTTTCAGAATACAGGAGGGTTTTATGAGAACGCGACGTGGCAGCGAGCGCGAAGCTGTGATCGTGGTAGAGCAGGTAAAGAAGCGCTTTAAAGACGTAGATGCTCTGAAAGGCGTTTCCCTGACCGTACATAAGGGCGAATTTGTATCCCTTCTTGGTCCGAACGGAGCAGGAAAGACCACCCTGATCGAGATTCTGGAAGGTATACAGAAAGAAGATGCGGGCCGGGTAAGTCTGCTCGGTCGAACATGGCATGATGTTGAAGAGGCCAGAGAGCTGCGCGCAGGCATCGGTCTTTCGCTACAGGAAAGTCACTTCTTCGAAAAGCTGCGTGTCAGAGAAATCCTCGAGCTTTTTGGATCCTTCTACGGAGCAGGAGAGGATCGTGTCAGGGAAACTCTGGCCCTGATTGATCTTGAGGCAAAGGCCAATAGTTATACGTCACATCTATCGGGCGGACAGAGGCAGCGACTTGCTCTGGGAGTGGCTGTTCTGCACAGGCCGCAGATTCTGTTTCTTGACGAACCGACAACAGGCCTGGATCCCAATGCACGAAGGGCGATGTGGAAGGTGCTCGCTGACCTGAAGAAAGAAGGCATGACGATGCTTTTGACCACCCATTACATGGAAGAAGCAGCGGTTTTATCCGATCGCATCTTTATTCTGGATCACGGGCATATCATTGCAGATGGAACACTTGATGAACTGATCGATGCCAGCGGTGGTGGGTTTTTTATTCACTTTCGCATCCGTCCTGTTGCCGGTTTTACGCGAGCCTTTGAGAAGCGTTTCAAGGGAAAGTACATGTCATTGAGCTATGATTCGAAAACAGGTGAGGGGATGGTGCATGTGCCATCTTCTACAGAGTTTCTGTCTACCTGGCCGGCTTTCTTGAAGAAAGAAAAGACCGATCTTCTGTCTCTTGAGATTCACCGTATGACTCTTGATGACCTTTTTTTAAAGTTAACAGGCCGCAGCCTGCTGGAAGAAGATGAAGCCATGAAGAAGGAGGGAGCATGAAACAGCTGGGCCAGTTGCTTTTGATTCACTTTCGCGAGTTTTTTCGAGAGCCTGCAGTGCTTTTCTGGGCTCTGTTTTTTCCTGCCGCTCTGGCACTCGTTCTTGGATTGGCTTTTCGCTCTCCCTCTGATACCACCGTACAGATTGGACTGATCATCAAAAGCGATGAGGCTCGCGGTGAACAGGTGAAACATCAGATAGAAAAGGACGACCGCTTTCGCGTCCAGATTTACACCGAGGCAATGGCAGAACATGCCCTGAAAAGCGGTAAGATTCATCTCGTTGTGGTGGTTCGCCCGTCCGATCTGCTGTTTCGCTACGATCCTGCATCGGATGCAGCCGTGAAAGAGGCATCCATGTTGAAGGCAGCCCTCCTGCATGACCTCCTTTATGGCCAGGACGGTCCATCTGCCGGCTCCTTCATAAAAGACGAGAAGCTGGATATACCGGGCACACGTTATATCGATTATTTTATACCGGGACTTCTTGCCTTTGACGTGATGAATGCCTGTTTGTGGGGGATTGGCTGGTCATTGATCTCGATGAGAATGAAAAAGCTACTGCGTCGTATGGCGGCCACTCCCATGAATCACAATCTCTTCTTTCTTTCATTTGGCCTTGCGCGGATTGTTCTGGTTGCGGTCGAAACGATCTTCCTGATGGTTGTTGCCTATCTGTTCTTCGATCTGAAACCCGTTGGATCCTTGCTTGATCTGGCCCTGCTGTTTCTTGCTGGAACGTTCTGCTTTAGCGGTCTTGCCGTTTTACTGGCAAGTAAAACGGCGAACACCCAGGTTGGAAATGGTCTGATCAACGCTGCGCTTCTGCCCATGATGCTTTTGTCGGGCATATTCTTCAGCTATCATGGCTTTCCCGATTTCCTGCAACCGGTGATTCAATGGCTGCCGTTGACCATCTTCGCGGATGCCGTCCGCTCCGTATATCTGGAGGGACAGAGCATCCTGGCCTTATGGCCTTCTTTAATTATTTTGACCACAGCAGGCCTTTTGATGTTTTTGCTGGGCAGACGTTTGTTTCGCTGGGACTGATAGCTCAGTCTTCGCTCTGCTCACCGATAAAGCCAAGGGCAATCATGGCCTGGGCTGCATAGTAGGTGAGCATGATCCACAGCCCGGCAAGCGGCACGGCAGTGTGGAACTTATTGATGGCAATAATGGCATCGGAAACGATAAAAAGAACCGTCCCGATGGGCAGAATCAGTGAACGGCGACTGCGCAGGAAGGACAGGGCAGACATGACGGATATCACCGCCACATAGGCATAGACGGGAATGGCAAGCCCGCCCAGAGAAGGGCTCAGCCATACGGCAAGGCCGATCGCTGCAACAAAGATGATGGCCACAGGAATGAGGCGCAGGGGCTGCAACTGGAAGCGTCGGGTCCAGGCCACAATATAGAAGAGATGGCCGATCAGGAACAGTGTCAGCCCGGGAACAAAATGTCCAACGGCCAGTGCAACATCTCCTCCGGACCCCAGAAGCAGACCCAGGGAAGTAAGACGGCCTTCCAGGCCCGGTACGGTTCTGGCCACCAGGTAACCAAGCAGCCACACAGGCATGGCCTTCAGCGCAAAATCAAAGGGCATCCCCCCTGCTGTCAGGTCGATGACGATAAAGGCCAGACCCGATACAAAAGCAACGACCAGAATGGATGAACGTGATTGCATATTCCTATTCGCTCCCTGCAGGCCTGCTCCAGAATGACCTCGCCGGCCCGCCTGGAGGCGATAGAAAATCAGATTTCGTTTACGTCAACGATAATGGACGATACCGCGGGCTTACTGCAGGCTGGCCATCCTTTCAAGTTCAGGGGGCAGTTCTGGCAGTTTGTCCTCTACCCATAGCCAGTCTCCAATCACGTTTACAATGGGAGGGCGATCGTCCTCGAACGACCGCTCTATAGCCCTTTCCAGATCGCGCTGTTCGGTAGGACGGTGTGGCTGCGCGAAGCGGCTGCCAAAGGCCTGCTGCTCTGACTGAAAGGCATAATCGAAGAAGAAGTCCGAGAACTTCCTGCCTGATTCTTTCCAGAGCCTGCCCAGTTCCTGCAGCTGGGGATGTGGCGTGTCGCGAAGAAGACGTTGCAGAAGCAGGCCGATGCCCCTCGTGGAACGGCTGACAAAGGTTCCGGCCCGGATCATCTGAAAGGAATGGTCGCGAATGGCCAGTTGTTCCTGTTTGAATTTGGCAAAGGCCATGGAGCCGTAGGCTGTCAGTGTATGTGGCAGCCAGTAGAAGGCCGTGAAGCCCGTTGTGCGCGGGCTTTGCAGGGCCTTATGCAGCTCGATCATGGGCTGTACAGAAAAGCTCAGGGCCTGCTGGATGTCTTCGGCTGAGGCGGTCAGCACAGGATAGCCGATGGGGCCGAAGGCTGGTGTGTATACCAGGCCGTCTATGGCATGGATGTGCATATGGTTCAGCGCATCGAGCAGTTTCTGGACGGCATCGGACTGTTTTAGATCGATGCCGTCGATCGTTTCCACATGATTGCCTTTTTTCGACTGGCTCTGCGACGATGTGGTAACCAGGCGGGCATCCGGATACCGGCGGCGAAGAACCTGCAACGCCGCCTGGCCCGCTACGCTTGAGCCTCCAACGATGAGAAATACCGGACTCATAGAACACTCCTCTATAGCAGATTACGAACTGTTTCTTTCAGAAAGGCGAAGCAAGGTACGGCATAAAGAGCTGTACAACCTGCATCGCATAATCCTCCACCGTTATCTTTCGGCGGATGTACTTGTAACGTTTTAAATACCAATCTTGAAGAAGGGCTTTCACCAGGGCTGCTGCCAGGAGTGGACTTTCGCAATAGAATCTACCGGCCCTTATGCCTTCTTCAATAATGGCCGCAAAGATCGATTCGGTCGACTGCTCAAGCGCAATCGACCGACGCTGATCTTCATGCATAAGTCCCCTTGCTTCTAAAAAGAAGAAGGAAAAGATCCTGGGAAAGGCCTCACTCAGGTAAAGGTGTGCACAGATAGCGGCCCTCAGCCTTTCCTCTGGATCAGAGTACTCGGGTAGCAGCTCCTCAAAGATCTCGAGAATCGTGCGCTGGCCTCTTTCAAAGATCATGCGGAGGAGCTCCTCCTTGCTGTCAAAGTAGGCATACAGCCCACCCATGCTGAGCCCTGATTCCTGGCTCAGATCGCGAAGGCTCATGGCGGCAAAGCCCCTGCTATGGCTCAGGCGCAGTACGGAACGAAGGATACGCTCCAGGTTTACAACTGCCTTTTCTTCTTTCTTGATACGGTCCTGGAACAGGCCATCGTGATAGATCTGCCTGGCCAGGCGAGCCGTGGAAAGCGGAAACCTCGAAGTGAATTCGCGAAAGCGAAGAGGAAGAACCTCGGTGGCCTGCATGATTACCTGTTCCGTCCTTTTGCGTGGTCGCGAAGAAGACGTTTACCGAGCGAGGCCTTGTGTACTTCATCGGCTCCATCGTAGATACGGGCTGCACGTTCATGCCGGTAAAGATAGGCAAGGATGGTATCGTCAGACATACCCAGGCCGCCGTGTATCTGCAGGGCGGCATCGATAACATGTTGCATCGTTGCCGCAACGGAGAATTTGATGGCCGAAATCAGATGACGGGCCTTGCTTGCCCCGCCGTTATCGATCATCCAGGCGGCGTGGAGAACGGACAGGCGGGCCTGCTGGATCTCGGCGTACAGTTCGGCCACGCGCTGTTGCCAGGCCTCATTGTCGGCGATGGTTTTTCCATCGGTTGTGATGATGCGCTCGTTCGCCCGTTCGCAGAGCATATCAAAGGCACGGTTACAGATTCCCAGCCATCGCATACAGTGATGAATCCTTCCGGGGCCAAGTCGTTCCTGAGCAATGCGAAAACCATGCCCTTCGCGTCCAAGAAGGTTCTCTTCTGGAATCCGGCATGACTGAAACATCACCTCGGCGTGACTGAAATAATCCGATCCTGTTTCTCCCATGATGCTGATATTGCGGATGAGTTGAAAGCCAGGATTATCGGTAGGAACGATAAACATGCTGGCGCGCATGGCCGGTGGTGCCTCCGGGTTCGTCACCATCATGGCAATGGCAAAAGAGGCGCCATCGGCTCCGGTCGTGTACCATTTATGTCCGTTCAGCACGTATTCGTTGCCGTCTTTAACGGCCGTCGATTCAAGCAATGTGGGATTGGAGCCAGCCGTATTCACCTCTGTCATGGCGAAACAGCTGCGAATCTTACCGGCTGCCAGTGGCTTCAGATAGCGTTCTTTCTGCTCTTCGGTGCCAAACAGGTGCAGGATTTCCATATTGCCTGCATCGGGGGCCTGGCATCCAAAGATGTAATGTCCGAGAGGCGAACGTCCAAGAGCCTCGGAAACGAGGCCGTGCTCAACCAGGCTCAGTCCCATTCCTCCCAGCTCCTGAGGCAATTGTGGAGCCCACAGTCCCATCTGTTTTACCTTGTCTCGCAGAGCGTTTACCTGGGGCAGAAGTTCGCGAAAGGGCTTGCGAAAGAAGGTCTGCTCCAGAGGGTCCACCTCTTTCTTGAGGAAGGTATGAATGAGATCCAGCGTTGTCTGTATCGTTTCTGATATCGTGAAATCCATAACATAGCTTCCGAGAATGAGTAAGTCTGTCAATACAGAAAAACCGAGCGAGCGCTCGCTATATATTGGGCGCCATATGGTTCGCGCGAATCCTTCTCCTCTGGCTGGATCGTCGCAGATAATATAAAAACATTGGCCGAACTGGCACTGATACTAAAATTTGTTTACAGATATCAGGCACAGGATTAAGCACAGTAGAATCCCTGTGGACAATACATATAGAGAGGTTGCAGGATGCCAGAAAAGAGAGTGGAATTTGGGTCCGAAGAACTCGATCGAATTCTTATGGTCCCATCCATGCAAAACCTGCCGCGGCGAAAGATCGCCAGCGTGGTTTCAAGGATGGAGTGTTATCGGTTTTCCGCAGGCGATGAGGTCTACGCCTCAGACAGGCCGGCGGATTACATGTACTGGGTCATCGAAGGGGAGGTGATCCTGGATGGCCCATCGGGAGAGCAGCGTGCAGGCCCTGGTGATACCTTTGGCGAAGAGGCCTTGCAAACAGAGGGGGTATATGCGCAGAGGGCCAGGGTTACCAGAGATGCCATGGTCGTGCGGCTTCCCGCAGATTGGGCCAGAAACATCTTTGCCGGTACGGCGGCCTTTCAGGGATTGCTGTCGGGTCTGATGCGTCGCCTGACGGGGCATGGAATCAAGGCTGCCGAAACAAACGAAACGGTAGATGCCCAACCGGGGCCGAACTGGCTTCGAACGGTTGGCTGGCTTGCCACGATGATTCTACCTCCGATGCTGTTCTTTTTCGGGCGGGGAGTCCTTGCGGACGGCAATCAGCTGGTCTTTCTCTGTATATCGCTGGCTACGGTGCTCATGTGGGGCTTTCGCCTCATGAATGAGTTCATTCCAAGCATCTTTGCCATTCTATCTATACTGATTCTGAACATTGCACCGGCTGAGGTGGCTCTCGTTGGTTTTACCGATGGATCCTTTTATCTTGCCCTCAGTATCTTTGGCCTCAGTTCTCTGATTGTATCATCAGGCCTGGCCTTTCGTATGGTGCTATGGATGTTGCGTGCCGTACCGGTCTCTCCGCGCTGGCATGCATGGAGTCTTTTTTCGATCGGAACACTGTTAACGCCCCTGCTGCCATCGGCCAATGGCCGTATTGCCCTGATGATGCCCGTGTTAAAGGATCTGATCGATTCATCGAATTACAAACCAGGCGGACGCACGGCAACGTATCTATTCATGTCCGGGTTTGCCGGTTTTACGATGCTTTCGACGATCTTTCTTTCGAGCAAAACCATACACTTTGTGATATTCGGGTTACTACCACAACAGGTGAAGGAGCGCTTTACCTGGGGCTACTGGCTTCTGGCCTCGATCGCAGCGGCTGTCATTCTGATTGCCGGTATCTTCCTTTTGCTCGAGCATTTCAGTCGCGGAAAAGAAAATCCAGGCGTTACCCGGGAACAGATACGGCTCCAGTACAGGGCCTTTGGGCCCATGTCGATTTCGGAATGGGCAGCTCTGGGTGGCGTTCTGCTCTTTATCGTGGGCATCTCCACGGAATCTCTGCATAAGATTCAGCTTCCGTGGATTGGTCTGATGGTCCTCTATGCAACCCTTGCCGTGGGACTGCTAAGCCCGAAGCAGTTTCGCCTCAGCACGGACTGGACCTTCTTGCTGTATCTCGGTACGTTGATCGGCTTTGTCAGCACGATTTCGTATCTCGGGCTCGATAAGCAGGCCGCTGCATCTCTGGGCTTTATGGGATACTACATGAAGAACCAGTTCTGGCTCTTTGTGATTATCCTCAGTGTTACGATTATCGTGTTGCGGTTCTTCGTTCCGACGAACACAGCGGTGGCCATACTGGCCTCGGTCCTTTTTCCGATGGCACAGGCCCTGGGTGTGAACCCCTGGGTCGTAGGTTTTATTCTGCTGATGCTCTCTGATATATGGTTTTTTCCATACCAGTGTACATATTATATACAGATTGAATCCCAGGTGGAAAAGGATCCACATCTTGATGCCAAAACGTTTTACCGTTTCAATGCAGCTGCCAATGTTCTGCGTATTGTAGCTGTCTTTGCTTCTATACCTTTCTGGAAATGGTTGGGTCTGCTATGAAAATACAGTTAGAGAAAGTGATGGCCTTTGCCTTCGTGTCCATGGTGGTTGTATTCCTGATCGCCTTTAATCTTAACAAGCCAAGGATTTTTGTGCTGCACAGCTATGACACCGATTACTCCTGGGTGAACGATATCAATGAAGGGCTCTCTCGTATTCTCAAGAATAAGGCATATAACATACGCTACTTCTACATGAATACCAAGCGAAACCCGGGATTGGAATACAAAGAACGTACGGGAGCGACGGTTGTGAAGATGATTCGCGACTGGAATCCCGACATCCTGATTGCGGTGGACGATGATGCGCAGAAGTTCGCCGCGATGCACTTTATCGATGATCCTAAAGTAAAGATCATCTATACCGGGGTGAATGCCTTTCCTGAAGATTACGGCTATGACAGGGCGAAGAACGCCACAGGTGTTCTGGAAAGGCTTCCCTTTGAGGCTTTCAAAGAGGTTTTTGTGCAGATCCTGCCTTCAGACAGGCGCAAGGTAATGCACATTGCCGATTCCTCGTCTACTTCGGTCTTTATCCAGCACGAGGTGGAGGCCTACGACTGGAGTCCGCTTACCCTGACGGAAACGGTTTTGTGCGAGACGATGGAGGACTGGGACCGTGCCATTGAGCGAGCAAACCGGGAGGCAGACGTCCTCTTTGTAACCCACTACCATACGCTAAAGGATGAGAAAGGCATCGTCATCGAACCGCGCAAGGTCATCGAGCGTATGGAGCCGAGGCTGCAGATACCGGCCATCGGTAGCTGGGGATTCTATGTAGAAGATGGCGGCATGATGGCTGTAGCCGTCTCTCCCTACGAGCAGGGAGAAGAGGCTGCCAGGATGGCCGTTCGCCTGATCGAAGAGAAAATCTCGCCACGCGAAATTCCTGTGCAGACAAGCCACCTCTTTGTCATCTATATTCGTGAAGAGAGCATACGCAGGCGTAACCTGCATGTGCCGGGCTTGATTGAAGCCTTTGCAAGAGCGACCAATAACTATTTTGAAGAGGAACACTGATGCGTCTCTGTCGTTGGTCTATTGGCCTGCTTCTGTTTCTGTGGCAGGCCAGCCTCGTTCACGCTGCTCCTGGAGGAGTGGAGAAGAACGTATTGGTCCTCCATTCCTATCATAAAGGATTGAGCTGGACGGAACGGGCGGTTTCGGGAATCGAGCAGACCTTCAACGAAAGCAATTTTGCAGGAATGAAGGTCCGGATCTTTTACGAATACATGGATACGAAGCGCTTTGAGGATCCTGAGTATCAGGAGCTGCTTGTTCCTGCTCTGAAATACAAAGCGCAGCGTGTTCATTATGATCTGATCATCAGTGTGGATGATGCTGCGCTTCGCTTTCTGTTCAAGCATCGCGAAGAGATTTTCGGGGAACCCACACCGGTCGTTTTCTGCGGTGTGAACTTCTATTCACCGGAATTGCTGGCCGGCAAAAAGAATTACACCGGAGTCGTTGAGGCCTTTGCCGCAAGGGATACGATTGACCTTGCCCTGCGCTTGCATCCGGGAACAAAGGAATTTGTCATCGTCGGGGACGATTCTGTAACGTCGAAGGCAAACAACAAGGCCTTGCAGAAGGTGGAGCCCGATTATGCAGAGAAAGGGATCAGGTTTCGCTACCTGACAGGCGCACGTATCGAAGAGTTTCGTCGCGAAATCGAAAGGCTTGAACCGGGAGCTATCGTTCTTGCGATGCTTTTTAACCGGGACTCGAACAATCGTTTCTACACATACGAAGAGGCCTTTGAGAGGTATGCCGGTCTGGCCCGTGTTCCTGTGTACACCTACTGGGACTTCTATCTTGGACGTGGTGCTGTCGGTGGCAAGATCATCAGTGGACGAGCCCAGGGTGAAGCGGCAGCAGCTCTGGCCATCCGAATCCTCGACGGCGTGCCGATCGAAGACATACCGGTTGTAACAGAAAGTCCGAATGAATATATCTTTGACTATGAGCAGCTACGTCGTTTTGATATATCTCCCAAGAACCTGCCATACGGATCTCATCTGATCAACGAACCGGTTTCTTTTCGCGAATTTTTTGAGCGATACCGGGATTATATCTATGGATTTCTGGCTCTGGTTGCCTTCCTGCTCGTTGTGATCGCCATTCTTGCCGTCAATATTCGCCGGCGTATTCGCAGCGAGAAGAAGCTTCTCGAAACAAACAGTGCCTACTACCGCTTTGTTCCGCGGGAGTTTCTCGATTTTCTGAATAAGAGCGACATCGTTGATGTGCTGCCAGGCGATTGTGTAAAACGAGAGATGTCCATTCTGTTTTCGGACATTCGATCCTTTACGACGCTGTCTGAAAACATGACGCCAGAAGAGAACTTTCGCTTTATCAACTCCTATCTGAGTTATATCAGTCCGGCTATTCGCAACAATGGCGGCTTTATCGACAAGTTCATCGGCGATGCCATCATGGCTCTTTTCCCGGGATCGGTAGAGGATGTGCTGCGTGCTGCCCAGGATATGACTCATCGGCTTGTAGACTTTAACATGATGCGAGCCGGTGAAGGTCTGCCACCTGTCTCTATCGGTATCGGTATTCACAGAGGCGACCTGATGCTTGGAACGGTGGGGGAAACCCTGCGCATGGACAGCACCGTGATTTCTGATGCGGTGAATCTTGCCTCCCGGCTGGAAAGCCTGACGAAGACCTTTGGCGCTCATATCATTGTAAGCGAAGAGGTGGTTGAGGCGCTCGGAGAAAAAAAGGATCTTTTCTTGAAGCGTTATCTGGGCCGTGTGAATGTAAAAGGAAAACACAAGCCTGTTGTCATCTATGAATGGATCGAGGCCTATTCTGCCACCGAGAAAGAACCAATGATTCGTTACAGGGAGTCTTTTGAAAAGGCGGTTCGCCTGATAGGAAAGGGGCAGGTGAATGAAGCAAGGCCCTTACTGGAAGAGATTCTCAAAGAGAATCCTTCCGATAAAGCCGCAAAGTTCCTGTTCTCGCGACTGCTTACCACACATGAGGAGCTTGAAGTATGAAGTATTCCGTATTGATGATGCTGCTCGCTGTATCGTGTTCGCATCTTTCTCTGGACTTTAAGAGTGTAGAGTGGCCTGAAAAAGAAGCAGACTGGCATTCCATTCGAAGCACCGAACAGGCCGTGTTTCAGGGAAGGCAGCTGCCGCTGGCCTATACTCCCTTTTTGCGCTCAGGAGATCCCCTTCCAGGCGGTGTGTACGGGCAGGTGCTGTCTCGAAACGGTCGACCTGTGCGCAATGTATACCGATCTCTTGGTGTGAATAGCGGTCCTCTGGCCGGTGTCAGTAACTTCAATGACTTTACAACGATGCTTGAAAAGGACGGCAATCTCTTTGTCGTCCAGCATTTTGAATCCGTTCCTGGAGCCATTTATATTACATCCGTTCAGCGCGATGAAGACGGAAGGCTGATCCCGAAATCCACGCGCAGCCTGGACTTTGCAGAGCAGGGTGGCCTTTACAGTCCCTGTGCCGGGAGTATCACCCCCTGGGGATCACACATCGGATCAGAAGAGTACGAGCCCAATGCCGGTATGCGCGATGCGCAGGGACGCATTGATGATCGTTACAATGCCATGGCCGGGTTCTTTACAGGAGATGCAGCGCGGACGGATGTGCTGCGCAGGATGAATCCGTATCTCTACGGATGGACTCCGGAGGTGATCCTGCTTGACGGTTCGGGCAGGACGGAAACACGCAAGCGCTATGCCCTGGGGCGCTTTTCTCATGAGATTGCCGTTGTGATGCCCGATCGCCGCACCGTTTACATGAGCGATGATGGCAAGCATGGAACCCTCTTTGCCTTTGTGGCCGATCGGCCTGGAGATCTGACCTCGGGCACCCTGTATGCCGCTCGCTGGCAACAGAAACGTGCTGTCTTACGCGAATCCTCTGTTGTGGCTGATCTGCAGTGGATTTCACTCGGTCATGCCACCGAAGAGCAGATTGAGTCCGTGCTGAAGGAGGATGTGGATGGGCGTGGACCGACGGGTCCGCTTTTTCATGATCTCTTTGAAGCCGTTGCCCCGGTGAATGGTGCCTGTCCACAGGGCTTTACCGCCGTATATGCCGGTACGACGAACCTGACGGCACCGGAGTCGACACTTGAATGCCTGAAGCTCAGGGAGGGCAGCTTCAAGGGAGTGCCCATCGAGGTCCTTGCCTCCAGGCTGGAAAGCCGTCGCTATGCCAGCATGCTGGGGGCTACGGCCGAGTTCCACAAAATGGAAGGCCTTGCATATGACGACCGGCGCAATCGTCTCTATATTGCCGTCTCCCGTATAGAAAAGGCCATGGAAAGGCAGAAAGAACGTCCCGTAAAGTACGACCACATACAGCTGCAGCCGAATACCTGCGGTGTTATCTTCTCTGCACAGCTGCAGCCAGGAACAGACATGACAGACAGCGATTACGGCATCAAAGAGCTAACGGCGCTGATTACCGGCCGTCCGCTGGGCCGGAATGGCACTGCTGACATAGAGACGGGCCTCTGTGATCCGGATCGGATGGCCGAACCCGATAACATCGCCTTCTTACCGGGTAGTGACATGCTCTTTATTGCGGAGGATGCCGACGACGGGCATACTCTGAACTTCCTGTGGTCCTATAACGTTCGGACCGGAGTATTTCGTCGTTTGCTGCATGGACCGCCCGGCGCCGAGATCACATCCCCCTCCTGGATCCGCTTAAGCGACGGCTCTCTGTATTTCTTTGCCACGGTCATGCATCCTTACCGGGATATGGAGTCGGATGGCGGACCCGGAGGACGTGCCGTTACGGTGGAAGAGCGCCGTGCCACAACGGGCTATTTTGGTCCGTTCCGCTGATTTGACAGCGGTGCTCAGGAAAAGGCTCGTCAGCGACCGGATTTGTAACAATCTGGTTCAGATGAGCCGACAGGAGCTGGATCGTTCGCTCAAACGCATACGAGATCTGGGTTTGCGGCTGACCCCGCAACGTACAGAGATATTGAGCATACTGATCGAGGCTGCGGCACCGGTATCTGCCCAGGAGGTTCACCAGGAGATCATTCAGAGGCAGCCGGCCGTCAGCCTGGATACGGTTTACCGTAACCTTACAACGCTTACAGAGGTAGGCCTGGTGTCCCAGGTTGGACTGCAGAACAGGGATTCTGCTCGTTTTGAATACCAGGGACAGGACCATCACCATCATGCTGTCTGCTTGAAATGTCGTCGTTCCGTTTGCATCGGAGAGATCAGTCCGCAGCCAGCCATAGAGAAAGAGCTGAAGGCGGTGGGCTTTAAGACCATGGGACACGTATTCGAGATCTACGGCATCTGTGCCAGCTGTATGGAGGACCTATGACCGAGACGGCAGCTTCTCTGATCCGGCGCCTGCAGTTGATCCCGCATCCAGAAGGTGGCTACTACAGGGAGACGTATCGCTCAGACGTTACGGTGCACCTACCGGAGATCTTCTCCGGCCCCCGTTCGGCCGCTACGGGAATCTATTATCTTCTGGAAAAACGCGACTTCTCTGCCTTTCATCGTATCAAATCCGATGAGATGTGGCACTTTTACGCCGGAGATCCCATTCGTGTGCACGTCCTGAACCAGGACGCCTATGAGTGCATTGAGCTGGGAACAGGGCTGTATCAGGCCGTCGTTCCCGCCGGTGCCTGGTTTGCCGCTGAAAGCACCGGAGCCTTTTCTCTGGTGGGCTGCACCGTCGCTCCTGGCTTTGACTTTGCCGATTTTGAGATGGCAGACAAAGGGCAACTGCTTCAGCGCTATAAAGAGCATGCCGATCTGATCGAGCGGCTAACTCGCTGATCTTTCCTTCTCTGACCAACATCAGTTCAGGGATTCTACGGACATACCCTGGGGCCCTTCGCTGTCCAGAAGCCTGCTTGCCAGTTTCTGGTATGCCAGCTTGTCCCGTATGAGGGCAGAGGTTCGATTCCATCGTTTGATAAAGCTGTTCTCTTCCAGCAAGGACTGTTTTTCGGGAAGGGGGAGGTCGAGCAAACGGATGGCAGAGTGGCAGAGCAGGACAGGATCCAGGGGGATGGTGCCCTGCAGCTGCAGCAGGCTTCTCAGTCCGGATTCAAAAAGCATCTGCTGCTCATCGGCAGGAAGGGTGGACGTATCATCTTCGAGCGTCTGGCATTGGCCCATGGCGTAGCCATCGTCATGCCTGGTTGTTGTAAGCAATCGGATGCGTCTTTCTCCTACAAGTTCTACATGGGATCGTCCGTCCGGCTGGCGGTGTACGGCGCGGATGATGGCACGGGTTCCAACCGAATAAGGCTCGGCAACATCTGCCAGGGCCTCCATGCCTTCTTTGATCAGGAAGATGCCGACAGGAAGGTCCTCTTCAAGGCAGCGGTCCAGCATGCATCGGTAGCGCTGCTCAAAGATATGAAGCAACAGAGGCATGCCCGGAAAAAGGACCGTGTTCAATGGAAAAATGGGAAGCGTTTCCACCATATTCTCAGGAAGAGCTAAAAAAACAATCTGTCCACCAACAAACCAGCAAAGATCACAGTGCTAATCGAGGCATTGACGTGAAAGAAGGCGATGGGGATGCGATCCAGCCGCCCATTGCCCACGAGAATATGCTGGAAGGCAAAGAGAAATCCTACCAGAACGAGCGTTACGGCAAACAGAGGACCGGTGGTGGCCAGCAGGGCCACAGCAACAAAACTACCAAAAGAGAGAACATGAAAGCTGCGGGCAATCCAGAAGGCCTTCTGCAGGCCAAACCGGGCCGGAATGGAATGCAGGCCCTGTTCTCGATCGAATTCAAGGTCCTGGGAGGCATAGAGGATGTCAAAGCCTGCGGTGTAAAAGGCAACGCCGGTCATCCACAGGATCGGCTCCAGTTGAATTGTTCCCGTAACGGCCACCCATACGGCAGGCGGAACCAGGCCAAGGGCCAGGCCCAGTACAAGATGGCATAGATACGTAAAGCGCTTGGTAAAGGAGTAGCCCAGTGTGACGGCAATGGGCACAGGAGAAAGCCAGCCGGCCAGTGGATTGAGCCAGAAGGCTGATGCAATAAAAATGAGGAGGGAAAGAACAACAAAGGTGATGGCACTGGAAAGTGAGATCATCCCCGACGGGATTTCGCGAGAGGCCGTTCGTGGATTGGCAGCGTCGAAATGGCGGTCGACGATACGGTTAAAGCCCATAGCAGCACTGCGCATCGATACCATGCAGATGATAATGCCGATCGTAAGCCGTAGTAAATCCTGCTTTTCATACAGTGCCGGATCATAGTAAAGCAGTTCAATGAGAGCCACTCCGGCAAAGGGAAGGGCAAACAGGCTGTGCGAGAACTTGATCATTCGCAGATAATCGGAAAGTCGTCGGATCGGTTTTTGCATGACGGCAGAATGGCACCTTAAAAGCTAACGAACAGATTTATGTTGCCCTTTACGTGGAAAAGCAATTTACAGAGAAGCAGAGGCCTTCTTCGGCTGCTGCCGGCATTGCTTCTGTTTCTGCTATCCGCATGCTTCGAATACAGAGAAAAGATCGTCTTTCGCCCCGATTTTTCGGGCCTTATCGAATTCAACTATACCGTGCCCATTGATGGGGAATCCGGTCGTTCGCTCATAGCCTTCCTGCCCGCCAGGCTGGAAGACATCGAGGCCCGTTACGCAGATATGCCCGCCAATCCCGATATTCAGGACTTTTCCGCGGAAAGGGTGGAGGCAGAGCCATTTGTACAGGCACGGGTAAGCTATCGCATTCGTTTTCAGGATGCCAGAGAACTTGAGGCCTATCTGCCGGGAGATACACAGATCTTTCAAGGAGCCGGAACGCTGCGCCTGTACCGCTCCCTGCCTGGCCTGGAGTCGGGGCCGGAAGGCAGAGAGATTCGTATCTATCGAATGGCCTATCGTACCATCCTCGAGCAGCTGAAGGGGCGCAGCATGAACTTCACGATTGTATGCCCCTGGTATTATGATCTGTCCTCAACCCAGGGGACGCTGCCATCTCCGGGCGTTGTTTACTTTTCCTTCCCGCTGGATCGTACCATGCTGCAGGCCAAAGAAACGCTGTGGAGCGTGGAAATCAAAGCAAACCCGTCTCCTGAAGCAGGGCTGCAAACGTCTTCAGTCCCTGTCGGTCCTCTGCCGTAAGTCGATAGTGCAGCGACTCGGTAAGGTAGGAGCGATACTGTTCGCCATACAGCGCGAGGATGTCGTCGATTCTGTCGATTCCCCATTGCAGGGCCGATTCAAAGAACTCGTTCGGGAAGTGGTTCGATTGCTCTTTCGGGTAAGCCCACAGGGCAGCCACAAAGGGCAGGTTTGTTTCGGATCGCCACCAGCGCACCAGATCGTGAAAGTGATAGCCCTGTGGCGAGTGGAACATGGCCAGGGCTGAATCGCCAATCAAAAGGCCTGCCGTTTCTGAATCCAGCAGGGATGGAATATCTTCTGGCGGTACCGACACACATTCCGGGAGCTCGCCAAATTTTCGCAGATAGAGAAGGCGCAGCAGGGCTACCGTCGTTCTGCTCCCTTCATCAAGGTACAGTCTTTTTACCGGTGTTTCCAGATTGTCACCGTCGCGACGAACATAAAGCAGCGATTGTACTTCGAACTCGCTGGCCACACCAACAGAATCACACCAGTCAAGGCGGTCTGCATTGCGGAAACATTCCACAGAACTGATCAGGGCAGCATCGAGCCGGTTGTCCAGGAGTTGTAATACCAGTCGGGCCGGCGTATCGGGAAGGCACTCTACTTCGGCAAAGCGTTCTCTGTCCGTCTGGAAGGCATAATCAAGCGGACGTGCATTCAGAAATCGCACCAGCCCCAATCGCATAGGCCAGTTTTTCTGTGAAAGCGACAACTGCATTCAAAAATCGGTTTACATTAGGGGTTTTCGCGGCTTCATGCAAATGTGGTCCGTCGACTTGTAGCTTGTGTTTCTTTGATTCTCCTCTCCTCGATTTTCATACATTGTCAAAGCATTCATGATAGCTCATCGGCTACATCTCAGGATATGGTGTTTCGGGATCGGGATAAGCTCGTGCAGACGATTATTCCGTCCGGTTCCGTATCGCATACCTTTCAGGGAGCAGACTACGACTTTTACGTCTTTGAGTGGTGGGATGACAGCCAGCTGTCCAGTCGCCTGGAGATACGAATCCTCCGTGCAGGATTTCAGGATCATCTTGCGGGCAACTACGAAACCTACTTTCAACAACAATGTCGTTGTGCCATCCAGAAAAAGGGATGGGTTCTGGTAGCCGGTCAAAAGGGTAGAGAGTTCGTTTATTCCGTCGATGACGGAAGGACCATTGCCATCGAACGGCATTTTCTCTGGAAGGGCAGAATGATACAGCTGCAGGGGCAGGCCCCTGTGGCCCGCAAGGAGCAGATGCTTCAGAGGCTGCAAACGGTTCAGGCCAATCTGCAGCTGCTCTGATCCAGGCGAGGAAGAGAAGAGAATGATCTATGAGCATAGCAATGACCTGTCTATTGGTCCCTATCACTTCATGGTCTATGCCTTTGCTCCAGAGACGGCCGAACGAAGTGGACTGATTAGCCAGGGAATTTTCAGCATTCGATACCGAGCACCGCAGAACGGCTACAGGGCTATGCTGCTGCACTGCGTGGAAGGGCAATCCCTGCAGATAGTCGTTGCCTCTATCGAAGATGTCCGGGATGGGCTGCCTGCCGTGGAGGAGTTCTTTCGCACTGCCTCATCGCCTTCGAGCTGGAACATCGATACGGTTTGTGCCGACCTGGAGCAGTTTGCAAGGAGTGAGGGACTGTATGCCTCTGTCTCCGCTCTGTCTGTTTCCGATGCGATGCAGGAAGATGCAGACTTTGCCATAATCCGTGTTTTTACGGCCGGGATGCCGCCTCTTGTCATGATCGAGAACGGTCACTATCATTTTCCGGTTCGGTCCGGCATTCCGCTGGGGATCAACGATCTTCCCGTATCTGTCCAGCCTCTGGAATTATCGACAAAGGCAAGCCTTTATGTTCATACACCGCTTGACGGGCACGGGGCCGGGCTTAAAGAATTGCATTCCATGCTTTTACATCTTAAGAGTGAGATGATTCCAGAAGATGTTTTGCTTTTCGGGCTGCATCTGAAGAAGGCGGAGTCGTGAAGCGCTTTTTCCCTGTTCTGACCGTATGCTCTGTTCTGTTTATCGTTCAGTGCAGTGAAACAGATTTTCGTCCACCTCCGGCGCCTGCTTCTGTGCATTCAGCGGTGCATCCAGAGAGCAAAGGGCTACGGCCGGTTCGTGTTGTGTACCGGGGGGAGTTGATAGACGATGTCTACTGGCTGCGAACCTATACCGTCAGTCGCCTTTTCTCTCACCGGGCCACCAATCAGAGTGGCTCCTTTGTTGATCTCATGCAGGATCCTATCCGAACGACACTGGCTCTTCGCGGCTACGGTGTTGACGAAGCGGCAGACAAGGCCTTGACGGTTGAACTTCTGCAAAGGCAGGTGGAATGGTATCCTCCGCAGGAGTTTATCCAGACCGTCAGACCGCATCGACGCGGTCGATACCGCATTGCCCTGCACATCCGGGTTACGAATCCTGACGGAAAGCAGTGGACCTTTGAGCGCCGTATAGACGGAGAGGCCTACCCGGGTGAGGAGATTGGCCGTATCGAATCGATGCTTCGTGGACTGCTTGCGGAGTTCCTGCAGGGAATGCTGGACCATCTGCCGACCGTCTGAACGGTGGTCCTGTGAAACCGGCAACGATGTGGACCTTTCTCGGCATGGCCGTTTTGCTGGGAGCGCTCGGCCAGATTTTCATGAAGATCGGCATGAAGCAGGCTGGCCCTGTTCCACTGGGGGATGGGCCTTATGGACTGGCCATCTACTTCTTGCGTGCCCTTCTGTCACCGCCCCTGCTGGCCGTAATCGTCTGCTATGGCATTTCAATCCTGCTCTGGCTTGCCGTGCTTGCTGAACAGGACCTGAGCCTGGTGCGTCCCCTTATGTCTGTGGGCTATCTTCTCACTCTGGCCTATGGTATCTACAGCGGGGAAAGCGTTACCCTGGAGCGTATTGCCGGCACGCTTTTCATCACAGCCGGCGTTTTTCTGCTCGTCCGAAGCGCCTGATCGTATTAGTTTCCGTCTTTAGAATGAGAAAAGCACTGACCGATTCCGAGATCCAGGCCGCCTTAAAGGGGCTTGTGGGCTGGCGGTTGGAGGATGGACGGCTTCGCACGGAGTATCGTTTTTCCGACTTTGCCGAGGCCTTTGGCTTCATGGCCCGTTGTGCCATTCATGCAGAACAGCTCAACCACCATCCTGACTGGAGCAATGTTTACAGCAAGGTGGAGGTCGAGCTGTTTACGCACGACGTGGAGGCCATCACGGACCGCGACCTCCTGCTGGCTCAGCGTATGAATGAAGCCGCAGGCAGGACCGGGCCCTGACGGGCTATCTGGATCGGCTGGTCTTCTTCGCCCTTTTGGCTGCCTTCTTGCCTGCAGCCTTTTTGGCCGAGGATTTTTTTGCCTTTTTGGCGGTCGTCTTCTTACCCGAGGCCTTTCGTGCAGATACCGTTGCCGGTCGAGCAGAGGCCTTAGCGGAGCCGCTTACAAGAAGCTCTGTGGGATATTCGGACATTGCCATCTTTACCTGACGGCGAACCTCAGTCTGGCTCCATTTCAGAATCGGAGCGGCCTGCCGGGCAACGGCAAGCAGTTCCTGTTCTGTGGGTATGCCATAGGTTCCAAGGGCAATACGGCGGCGAATGATATCCGATACCGTGCGTGCCCCCTCATGCTCCACGGCAAACACCACCTGGGCCATGATGTCTCTGGTGGGGAAGCGATCCGAAACCGGTTTGGCCAGGGCCTTCTTCTTGTGGACGTACTCGAGGATGCGTGTATGCTCTGTGCCGTACATCGTAATGAGATGTCGATGTACTTCGGCCGATACACCTGGTGTGGAGAAGTTACGCAGACTGAAATCCACGTAAACATCATCCGGGTTACCGTATCCAGGCGAGCCATAAAGGGGAAGCTCTGCCGTATTGACGTTCACCTGGTTTCCTGGATCGGGCAGCCTGGTAAGAAGGAGTTTTACCACATCCTCACCAAGCTGTCTTGACGTGGTCCATTTGCCTCCGGCTACAGAAATCAGTCCTTTCAGGCCTTTGGCCTCGTGGTCAAGGATCTCATAACGGCGAGAGGCCTTGTATGTGCTCTTTCCCGAGAAGATCAGCGGACGAATACCGATGGGCACATCCACGATCATGTCATGCGTCAGAGGAGCGCCTGGCAATGTATCGTTCACGTCTTCAAAGAGCTGATCGAAGTCATCCTGCTCTGGACGTAGCTCGTCCGGATGCTTTGAATACGGACGGTCCGTAGGACCGATCAGAGAAAAGCCTTCCCAGGGCACTACGAAGAAGTGACGTCCCGATCTAGTACGGAAAAGGACGGCATTGTTATGCTTGAAGAGGGGCTTTGTCAGGAAGTGAATACCGGTAGAGCGGGAAAGCTTTGTTTCAGAGCTTCGATCGGCCAGGCCAAGCACCAGATCCATCCACGGTCCGGAGGCGTTGATGGTTACCTCGGCGCGGATGGTCGCTGTTTTGCCGGTAATCGTATCGCGCACTTCAGCGCCCTGCAGGTTCCGCTTTCCTCCAGTTTCTTCGATGATAAAGCCGGTGGCCTCTGTATGGTTGTAAAAGACCGCTCCCTTTTGCAGGGCAGACTTCAGAAAGGCCAGCGTAAGGCGTTCGGGATGCAGGCTCTGATAATCGTAATACATCAGGGCGCCGTGCGACATGGATGCAATGGTCGGATCAACGGCTTCCAGTTCTCGATCGGAAAGAAGGACGGAGCCGGGGATTTGATGCCCTTCCGGCACATCCCGGTTGCGGTCATAGGACAGTGTGTCGTACAGGTAAAGGCCTGCGCGAAGGATGAATTTGCCCGGCTTACTCCAGGGAAGAACGGGTATGATAAAGGGCAGAGGCTTTACAAGATGCGAGGCGGCCAGGCCCAGAACCCGTCGTTCAGCCAGAGACTCCCTTACCAGGCCAAATTCATAATTCTCAAGATAGCGAAGGCCGCCGTGGATCAGTTTGGAGGTTGCGGCTGAGGTGGCTCCACCGAAATCGTCTTTTTCAACAAGGCACACAGAAAGGCCGCGCTCCGCAGCTTCACGTGCAATCGCTATGCCTGTAATGCCACCTCCAACGATCAACACATCGTAGCGGCCGGAGCTGAGCTCCTTTCCAATATGCAACATAGGGTGACTCCAGTAAAGTAAGCCGGTATCTTACAGATATCGTAGAATACCGGCTGAATTAAGATTAATTCGCGCGGATTTCTAATCCGCGCAAGCAGAATTGATTGCCGGACCCGTTTTTAAGGCCGGTGGATCAGGGACGCTTCTTGATCAGAAGCTTCCGTTCGATTTCGAAGATCTTTTCCGGGATCTTCTCTTTGCCGAGGTCCCTTTTGCTGTTTTCTTTAATGAAAAGGTCTTCGCCAAACTTATCGAGGGCTTCCATGGTCAGGATATTCTTCACGCCAATGAGCTGGATGTGAACAATGCCTGTACCGGGAATCGGACCATCTTCCGTTTTCAGGATGCGAGAGATGGAACCAACCGTGTCTCCTGCAAAGGCTGGCTGGGTATGGTATCCTTCTGTGTAACCAAGGTCCCAGAGCATGTTCTCTGCCGTATCACGGCTGGCCATGCCGGCAAGCCATCCGAAGACCAGACCGCCGTAAACGACGGGCTCACCACTCATCGGCCCGGACTGTGCCTTTGAATAGAGTCGGTCATAGTGCAGGGGATGCGTATTGCCAACCCTGTAGGTCCAGGGCATATGCTCATCCGAGATGGTACGCATGTTTCGGTGGGCATAGATCTGGCCGACCGAAAAATCCTCAAAATACGTATTGCCGCCCGTTTGTTCGATGATTTCACCGCTGAGCTTTGGCAGTTCGGGCAGTTCGATGACCGGCTGATCCTGTTCGGGGAAGGCCGCATTCGGTGTGGAAGGAATGTTCGAGCTGGAAGCGGGTCGATCGCCGCGAGGCGGAACCATGATCTTCCGCTCATATTGCAGAACCGGTTGATTGTGCTGGTTGGTGCAGATGGTTCGTACGTGAACGATGCCCGGCTTGTCAGCGCCCCGCACCTTTTTTGCCAGAACCCTGGTGCGTGAACGAAGCGTATCGCCCGGATACACCGGCTTCAAAAAGGTTACGTCGTAATATCCCAGGTTGGCGATGGCCTTCTCCGAATTGTTCTGTACGCCAAGAGACAGAGCAATATTGAATACGAGAAGCGGAGAAACAAGCATGTCGTTAAAGCCATGTGCCCGGGCATAGGGAGCGCTCAGGAAGAGCGGTGAGGCTTCATGAAACGTTGTGGCATACTCCTGAGCGAAGCTATGCGAGATCGTAAAGGCGCGGGGATGAACGTAAAGGTCTCCTTCGACAAAATCCTCGAGAAACCTGCCATATTCTTTCTGAATAATCGCATCTTTCTGGAAGGGAACGCTGCCAGCGATCTCCTTGATGCCTGGTGCCTGTATGTTTGCCATAGGCGTCAGGCTCCGAAAGCGAACCCTGAAAGCAAGCGTAAAGCAAAGCGAACAGGATTGCCACAGTGCCGCAGAGGCACTTTATTGGAGGTGTGTGACCTGTGTCTATCCGGTAAAGATTGGTTGCCATACAGCCTGCTTTTCAGGATGCTGTTATCAGAAGCGTCGCAATTTGCAGAGCGGTGTTTGATGAGACGATTCCCCTGAGCAGGCGCTGAGATCGTCTCTATTGCCTGAGGCCTGTCCGAGGGCATACCTGGAGGAAGTGATGAGTGCAACGTATATTCTGGGCGGAGCTCAGACTGACTTTTCAAGAAACTGGACCAAAGAAGGCAAAACCTTCATGTCCATGTTGCGCGAGGTCGTTGATGATGGACTGGCAGCGACCGGTCTGGACTATGATGAGATCATCCGGCTGAACAAAGAGAATCGTGTGGCAGTCTTTGTAGGTAACTTTGATGGCGAGCAGTATGCCAATCAGGGCCATCTTGGTGCCTTCCTGACCGAGGTTCATCCGGCCTTCTACGGTGTGCCGGGTGCTCGTTATGAGGCAGCCTGCGCATCGGGCTCCGTGGCTCTCGATGCAGCCAACACGAAGGTACGCGTGGGTGACTACGACGTGGCCATTGTTGTCGGCATTGAGGTCATGAAGACCGTTAGCTCTATGGTGGGCGGAGACTTCCTTGGAACGGCTGCTTACTATGAAAAAGAAGCCAAAGGCATCAGTCTGCCTTTTCCCAAGCTGTTTGGTCAGCTCGCCGATCGCGTAATTGAGCGTTACGGGCCAACCGTGGGTGAACAACGGATTCTCGACAGCCTGGGCGAGATTTCGCGCATCAACTATGGCAATGCGAAAAAGAATCCGCTTGCACAGACAAGAACCTGGTTCATGAACAAGGAACAGGCCTGCACCCGTGGCGGTAAGTACAATGCCGAAGTGGGTGGTCGTCTGGCCATCTCCGATTGTTCTCAGGTAACGGATGGTGCAGCATTGCTCGTTGTGGCATCGCCTGCCTATGCCCAGGAGTTTGCCAGAAAAACAGGGCGTTCTATGAGCACCTTTGCCCGGATCAGAGGCTGGGGCCATCGAGTCGCTCCTGTCCTCTTTGAAAAGAAGATGGAAGAGTCGAAGGGCAATGACTATATTCTGCCGTGGACCCGTCAGGCCGTGGTCGATGCTTACAGACGTGCCGGTCTGGACGTTGATCAGATCGATGTCATTGAAACACACGACTGCTTTACATCGAGTGAATACGCTTCCATATCAGCGTACGGTCTGACCAAACCCGGCGAAGAGCATACGGCCATTGAAGATGGCACCATCTCCATGGACGGAATTACAGACGCTGAAAGTGTAAAACGCCTGAAGCGTAAGCCTGTGAATCCATCCGGTGGTTTGATTGGAGCAGGTCACCCCGTAGGTGCCTCCGGTGTTCGCATGGCTTTGGATCTGTACAAGCAGGTAACGGATCAGGCAGGCGGATACCAGGTTCCTGGCGCGAAGAACGGCCTGATGCTGAACATTGGTGGTTCGGCCACGACAAACTATACGTTTGTAATCGGCGCCGAGAACTGATCCCGACCGCTGTTAGCCAGCCATCGCTGCAGACCCGACTGCCATTTTCGGGCTCTGTGGCGATGGTTATTCAGTGAAATCCTGTCGTTTTTTCCGTCGTTATCTTCAGGCAGACTTCTTCTGAGAGGCAGAACGAGTGACCTTTCGCGTCGCTCTGGTAGTCTTCTTCTTGCTCTTCTTCTCTGCTTTTGTGGCGGAGCTGGTCTTGCGTTTCGCTTTCTTTTTCTTTACAGTCTTTACGGGAAGTGAAGAAGGTCGAGCTACGGACTCTGCCGGGGCTTCATGCTCTCCGGCGTAGGCGGGCAACACATTCTGGCGTATCAGTTCGCCAAACCGTTGCACGTGGATGGCCTCCCATTCCTGCAGGGTAAGCCCTTCCTTTTTTGCAAGACGGCTTCTATGGTTGTTCATCATCCGGATGGTAAAGGGATAGGCGATGGCTGAAACAAGGGCGCCCCAGAGGAAGCCACCGATCAGCGAAGGAAGACCGAAGTCCCGTAAAAAGGTTTTGAACCAGAAGATGAGGCCGTCGATCAGCGAACGTTCGCCTGCGGCCTCAACAAGGACTGAGATACGGTGCAGGGTGATCGGTTCAAGATCTACCAGGTTCAGGAACTGCAGCAAAAAGCGACCGGTTTCATAAAAGCCATAATAGAAAATGGGCATGGTGATGGGATTTGTAATCCAGACAAGGGCCAGGCCTACGGTGAGGGAAAGACGGATGCGCATCAGGCGGGCCACCGTCCAGGTCATAAAAACCAGATACATCTGGATGCCCACCAGCGGAGTAAGTGCCCAGAATATGCCCACTACGGCTCCCAGGGCCACTTCTTCCACAGGGGCATGGGACTCCCGGAAGGGTCGAATCAGTCTTTCATCGATGACGGTCCAGATGCGACGAAGCATGGCGAATTCTGTCGGGCCGCACCTATCCGACAAACGAAAAATTGCACACCCTCAGGCATGGGTATGTTTTCTTTTCACCGATCTGTCACGGCTTCGGTAAGAAAAGGAATTGCCAGTGTTCGGTGGTATGTCAGGGAATCTTATGTTTCTTTATCTGATCCGCCATGGACCGGCCGCAGATCGTTTACCACAGGATGAAGCGGACGATGATCTCCGCAGGCCTCTTACAGAAGAAGGTCGTAAGAAAACGAAGCGAGCCGCTCGAGGTATGGCGGCGCTGCTTCCTGCTCCCGATATTATTGTAACCTCGTCAGCCCTTCGTTCCGTGCAGACGGCAGGAGTGATCAGCGCTGTGTGGCGATGCAGGGACATTCGCTGTCAGCCGGCCCTGAACCCGGGGGCGGGCATGGCCGCTTACGTATCGGTGCTCAATGAGATTACAGATGATGAAGGATCTCCTGAAGAGATGCGTCTTGCGATGGTTACCCATCAGCCCGAGCTCGGAGACTTTCTCGGTCATCTTCTGGAAAGCAACATCCGCCTTGGCGAGGATGGTCGTTTTCTCTTACAACCGGCAGCCTTTACGCCCTTTGAGCTAAAGAAATCGTCCCTTGTGGTAGTTGAGGTAACAAAAGAGAAGGCCTCTTTACAGGCCTTCTTTTCTCCGGGAATGCTGCGGCGCATTGCCAGGATGTAGAGGATCCCTTGCAAGGATCCTCTAGGCCTTATCGTTTCAGGACTTTTTGTTGCCCAGTCCTTCGATGATGCCGTTAAGCATGTCTACTGGCAGTGGAAAGATGATGGTGGAGTTCTTATCAGAAGAGATCTCAACCAGGGTTTGCATGTAGCGAAGCTGGACGGCAACGGGATGCTGTTCAATGATTCCGGCAGCGTCGGCCAGCTTCTGCGAGGCCTGGAATTCCCCTTCAGCAGAGATGATCTTGGCACGTCGTTCACGTTCGGCCTCTGCCTGGCGTGCCATGGCGCGCTGCATCTCCTGGGGCAGGTCAATATGCTTCAGTTCGACAAGGGACACCTTGATGCCCCAGGCATCGGTCTGCCGATCGAGTACGGTCTGAAGATGTTCGTTGATCTTTTCGCGCTCAGAAAGGATTTCGTCGAGCTCTGATTCGCCGAGGATGGAGCGCAGGGTTGTCTGTGCAAGCTGCGAGGTCGCATAGAAAACATCCTCCACTTCGATAATGGCCTTTTGTGCATCCATGACGCGAAAGTAGACCACGGCGTTCACTTTCGTGGTAACGTTGTCTTTTGTGATAATATCCTGTGGAGGGACATCAAGGGCTACCGTCCTGAGACTGACCTTCTCCATCTTATCGATAAAAGGGATTAGAATGATCAGACCAGGCCCTTTTACCCCGGAGAACCTTCCCAGACGGAAGATTACACCCCGTTCGTATTCTTTCAGAATACGAATGGCCTGTGAGAAGAAAAGCACGACCGCAGCAACGATCAGCATGATTGAATAGAGACTCATTTTCTCTCTCCTTATGAAAATTTAATGATCATGGTTTCAAAGAAATTCATGACGGCAGGCGGCTGCAAGCTTTATGGCCGTCCGGTGGCATCGCGATCACGGGGTTACATCTTCCTGTCGAACGATGAGTACCATGCCTTCGCGTCGTACGGGCCGGACCCTTGCTCCCTCCGGTATGACCCGTCCGTCTTCGGAACGAGCATTCCAGTATTCCCCATGGATAAAGATCCGTCCATTGTTTTCGCCTACATCCTTGAGAACCTGACCGGTTTCCTGTAACAGGACCTCTTCTCCGCTAACAGGCTGGCGTCGCATAACCTGGATGGCCTTGTAGACCAGGAAGAGCGAAAAGATCATGGCCAGGCCTGAGGTGGTCAGAGCTGTTACCAATGATACACTGGTTACATCATCGCCTGAATTGGCCATCAGGATGGATCCAAGTAAAATACTGACGGCACCCGCAACACTGAGAAGGCCGTAGCTGATGATCTTCACCTCGAGAATGAAAAAGAGAAAGCCGAGCAGGATCAGTCCAAGACCGGCCCAGTTGACCGGCAGCGTTTGCATGGCATACAGACCAAGAATCAGGCAGATGGAGCCGATTACGCCAGGAAAGATGGAGCCCGGGTATTGAATCTCTGCCATGATGCCGACGATGCCGATCATCATCAGGATGTAGGCCAGGTTCGGATCTGTAAGCAGAAGCAGCAGACGATCTCTGAAATCGTCTTCCACATCGACGATCGTTGCTCCTTTCAGCGAAAGCGTTATCGGTCCATCCGTCATGCGTACCGTACGGCCTTCGATCTGTTCCAGTAATTCCTTTTCGCTTATGGCCAGAACGTCGATAGCACGCAATCGCAGGGCCTCTTTCGAGGTGACGTTTTCTGCCCTGGTGATCGTGCGTTCGGCAAAAGAGGCATTCCGTCCATGGAATTCAGCCAGTCCGCGGATCTGTGCAATGGCATGATGAAGGAGCTTGCGCTTCATGTTCAGGGCATCGTCTGCTCCTGCCTCATCGGGGATCTGGTCGGAGAATCGGTCGCTGCCGGGCTGCTGCCCGCCCGGAGACATCTGCACGGGCGTGGCGGAGCCGATATTCGTTGCCGGAGCCATCGCTGCCACATGGGAGGCCATCAGAATGTAAACCCCTGCCGATCCGCAGGTTGCTCCAGGCGGAGAAACGTAGGTGATGACCGGAACCCTGGAATTGATGATGTCTCGAATCATCTCATCCATGGATGCCATAAGACCGCCTGGAGTATCCAGGGTAACAAGCAGGGCCACGGCTGATCGGTCCTCGTTGCCTTCTGCACGCAGGGCATCGGCCTTTTCGTTGGCCTTTTCAATGGCCCGTCGCAGCGTGCCCATGGTGGCCGGGGTGATGGCCCCTTTAATCGAGACGCGATACAGAAACCGCCCGGAGGAAGGTTCCGGCGAGGGTTCCTGCGCCGCGGCGCCGAAAGGCATCAGAACAAGTATTGTAAGGACAGCGATGAAGCGAAGCATTGTTCCAAGCATAGACCAGGAACGGGGTTATGTCAAACCCGAAAGCGCGACCCGGTCTATGTCCGGAAAGCCAGTTACATGCTGCGACGGTACTCCCCACCGGCCCTGTACAGCGTATGGGTCATCTGCCCCAGGGTGGCCGTTTTGGAGGTTTCCAGCAGGGCAGCAAAAACGTTCTCTCCTGCCATGGCCGTGCGTTGCAGATCGTCGAGGGCCTTTGCCGTTTCTTCGGCAAACCGGGCCTGACAGGCCTCGCGTCGTTCAATCTGGCGTAGCTTTTCTTCGTCTGTGGATCGTACGATTTCCGGTGGAAGCACCGTTGGCGAGCCTTCCGGGTCGAGAAACGTATTTACGCCGATCACAGGCAGCTGGCCGCTGTTTTTCAGAGACTCATAATGCATGGACTCTTCCTGGATGCGATTCCGCTGATACATCGTTTCCATGGCACCGGGCACGCCTCCGCGATCCGACAGGCGCTGAAACTCCGCGAAAACGGCCTCTTCGACCAGGTCTGTGAGCTCTTCTATAATGAAGCTGCCCTGAAGGGGATTCTCGTTCTTTGCAAGTCCCAGTTCGCGGTTGATGATCAGCTGTATGGCCACCGCACGTCTTACGGATTCTTCTGTTGGCGTGGTGATGGCCTCATCGTAGGCATTGGTATGCAGTGAATTGCAGTTGTCATAGATGGCATACAGTGCCTGCAGCGTGGTGCGGATGTCATTGAAGCTGATCTCCTGAGCATGCAGGGAACGACCGGATGTCTGTATATGATACTTCAGCATCTGGCTGCGTTCGTTTCCGCCATAGCGATGCTTGATGGCCATGGCCCATATGCGTCGTGCCACACGTCCGATTACCGAGTACTCGGGATCCATGCCGTTTGAAAAGAAAAACGACAGGTTCGGAGCGACCTCGTCTACATGCAGCCCGCGGGAAAGATAGTACTCGAGATAGGTGAATCCATTGGCAAGCGTAAAGGCAAGCTGCGTGATGGGATTGGCTCCTGCCTCTGCAATGTGATATCCGGAAACAGAAACCGAGTAGAAGTTGCGGATGCGATTCCTGGAAAAGAACTCCTGGATGTCACCCATCATGCGCAGGGCAAATTCAATCGAGAAGATGCAGGTATTCTGTGCCTGATCCTCTTTTAGAATATCAGCCTGCACGGTACCGCGAAGGCGGCTCAGCGTGTCTGCCTTGATCTTTTCATACGTTTCGCGCGGAAGCAGGCGATCCCCGGTAATGCCAAGAAGGGCAAGGCCGAGTCCGTCATGCCCTGCAGGAAGCTCGCCATGATAGACCGGGCGTTTCTGTTGCATCTGCCGATAGATTTCGTCGATCTTCTGATCTGCCTGCTCAAGAAGGCCATTCTCGCGAAGATAGATCTCGCACTCCTGGTCAATGGCCGCGTTGAAATAGAAGGCCAGAATCATCGGAGCCGGGCCGTTAATGGTCATCGAAACCGATGTCTTCGGATCACAGAGCCGAAAACCGGAGTAGAGTCGCTTCGCGTCGTCTAACGAACAGACCGAAACACCGGAGTTGCCGACTTTGCCGAAAATGTCGGGACGTCGATCGGGATCTTCGCCGTAAAGGGTCACGGAATCAAAGGCCGTAGACAACCGCACGGCTGCCATCCCCTGGGACAGATAGTGAAAGCGACGGTTGGTACGTTCCGGACCGCCTTCACCGGCAAACATGCGGATTGGATCTTCCTCGGCCCTTTTAAACGGATAAATCCCTGCCGTATAGGGAAAGTGGCCCGGGAAGTTTTCGCTGCGACACCAGCGAACGATCTCGGCTGCATCGGAAAAGCGCGGCACGGCAATCTTCGGTATCTGTAAACCGGACAGTGATGTTGTGTAGTTGGCAACCCGCATCTCGCGGTCTCTGACCGTATATACAGATTCGGCAGCCCGATAGGCCGATACCTTTTCGGGAAAGCTGCGGATCATCTCTATGATGTCGTCAGGAATCGTTTCGCGAAGCGAGGCAGCCTTTTTCTGTAGAATTTCGACCACCTCAGCCTGTCCTTCTTCCTGCATGAGTTGAATTGTCTTTTCGATGGCCTGCAGCCGGCCGGCAAGATCACCCAGCCTCTGCGTTTCTTTATGATAGCGTTCTGCTTCGTCGACGATTTCCTGCAAGTAGTGGATCCGCCTTTGCGGGATCAGGGAGCCGGCATGGGCAATGCTGATGCGATCCTTTCTCGTTCTTCTGTCGGCCAGGTTGGGAAGCAGCGCTGCAAGGGCTTCGAAGAGCTGGTCGGTTCCTGGATCGCTGAAGCGCGAGGCCGTTGTGCCGTACACGGGCATACGCTCCAGAGGCTCGTGAAAGAGCTGACGGTTTCGCTGATACTGCTTGCGTACTGCCTGCAGGGCGTCTTCTGCTCCGCGGCGATCCGACTTGTTCATGGCGATAAGATCGGCGTAGTCAAGCATGCCGATCTTTTCAAGCTGTGTCGAGGCTCCGTATTCCGGAGTCATCACATACAGGGTGAAATCGGCAATGTCTGCGATGGCGGAGTCCGCCTGGCCGATACCCGCCGTTTCCAGCAGGATCAGATCGAATCGTGCTGCCCTGTAGCAACGCAAAACATCCGTTGCAAGGGAGGAAAGGCCGTCATGCTCTCCTCCGGTGGCCAGTGAACGCATGAAGACGCGCCGGTCCGATATGGAGTTCATCCGGATGCGGTCTCCAAGAAGAGCTCCACCTGTTTTCTTTCTTGTTGGGTCGATGGATAGTATGGCGATGCGGATATCTGCAAAATCGTTCAGGAAGCGACGCACCAGCTCGTCTGTAAGCGACGACTTTCCGGATCCCCCAGGGCCTGTGATGCCGAGCACCGGTGGGCTCATCTGGCCCCGGTTATCCGAAGATACGGGCTCTCCGGTTTTTAGAAAATCGGCCAGTGTTCTGGACTGCGGTTCTTGCTTCTCGTGCACTCTCCGTTCTATAGAGGTGAGGATGCGCGACAGGGCGGCTGCATCCTTTTGAACGGCCTTTTCGATGTCCTCTGCCAGCATGCCGGGCCGTTCTTGATTGCATCGTTCCATGACATCGACGGCCATGCCTACGAGGCCAAGAGAACGGCCATCATCCGGATGATAGATGCGTTCAATGCCGTAGTTCTGCAGTTCTTCGATTTCCGAAGGCAGGATTGTACCGCCGCCCCCACCAAAGATGCGTATATGACCGGCGCCTTTTTCCTGAAGCAGGTCATACATATAACGGAAAAACTCATTATGGCCTCCCTGGTAGGAGGTCAGGGCAATGGCATGGACTCCTTCTTCGATGGCAGCATCGACGATCTCTTCAGCACCGCGATTATGGCCGATATGAATGATCTCTGCCCCCTGGTCCTGCAAAAGTCGACGGATCAGGTGGATGGCAGCATCATGCCCGTCGAAAAGAGAGGCAGCGGTGAGGATGCGCAGACGTTCTGAGCCTTTCCTGTCGGATGCTGTGGTCGCTTTTTGCTGTTGTAGTTCCATGAACACTCCCTGCACGATATTATGCTAACCATGCGGCAGGTTGACATTCATGTCAATAATTTCTTCTTGCTGCTGTTATACGATCAGTTCCAGCCCTTCGTAGGCAATGAAGATTTCCAGCGGGCTGTCGCCATCCACATCCATCATCTCTTTGTAGCGGATGGCTCGCATATAGACCTCATCCAGCTTTTCATCGGTGTACGAAGGGTCGTGGTGGAAAAGGACGAGCTTTTTTACACCGGCCTTCATGGCAATGTCCGTTGCAATGGAGGCAGAAGAGTGGCCCCAGTCGATCTTCTGTAGCTGCTCTTCGAACGTGTACTGTGTATCGAAGATGAGGATGTCAGCGTTTCGAAAATAGTCCAGCGAGGCTTCCAGGTTGTCCATCTCGTCTGCCCGGAACTCTGCATCGGATCCGAAAATCAGAACCTTTCCGTCCTCTTCAAGGCGGTATGACCATGATCCGCCGGGATGGCGCATGCTGTGGGTGGTGATGTTAATTCCGTGCAGCTGCCAGGTTTCGTCCGGCTCATGCTGGTGGAAGATCTTCGTTGCCTGCAGGCCATCGAAGTCCACAGGGAAGTGCTCGAAGTCGTGCTGGTAACGCATGCGTTTCTCGAAGTGATCCGAGATGGCATGGATGTGAAACGTATTCCCTTTGATATAAGCAGGAACGAAGAAGGGAAAGCCCTGGATATGATCCCAGTGCGAATGCGTGAACAGAAAGTGACATTCCCCTTTCCCTTCGCCGAACTCATCGGCCATCATGCGGTTCCCCAGGTCGCGCAGGCCTGTTCCGGCATCGATAATCAGCAGATCGTTCGATTTAGAGCGCACCTCAAGGCATGTGGTATTGCCGCCATAGGTATGCGTGAGAGAGAAGGGCAGGGAGCGCAGGAAGCGTTCTACAGAATCTTCGTCCAGGATATCTGAAGGCGAAGCCAGCGTCAGGATGCGCTTCATCTTTTCGCGAATCGCATACCCGCGTACAGGCGATGGAATGGAGCCGCGCACTCCCCAGAATTTCACCTTCATGACGGCCCACAATGTGCACCGTTCTTAGAAATGGAAGGATTTTTTAGAGAAAACCCTGTTCCCTGTTTGCTTCTGTTATGCCGAGGCCTGGTGCAGACCGAGAACGATGCGAAGGCGTTCACGAGTAGCCGGGTCATTCAACTCGCTTTTGCCAAAACCGCGAACGGCACCATGGCGAACCGCTTCCTCCTGGGCTTCCGCATAGTTCGAGATCAGCATGATCGGAATCTTCTTCAGCTCCGGATCGGCCTGCATGGCCTTCACCAGTTCGAGGCCGTCTGTGTAGTCGGCATCAATCTTGCGGTTTACGAAAACCAGGTCGTACCGCTTTTCGCGCATCTTCTGCAGGGCGGTGGCCGGCAGGTCGACCTTTTCGATCTGCGCACCGATCGAGGTTACAAGCCGTGCCAGGGCAGTATGGTCGGGGCGACACTGGCCCACATCGAGAACTGTTTTCATAGCTGAGTACCGAAGAAAACGAGCCGGGTCCTTTGCGGCCAGCCTTTTTCGTTTGGCTGTGCTGCTTTTGGCGGAAAACTGGCCTTTCACTGGAGGCAAATGTGTTACGCTGCGGTATTGTAGGACTTCCCAATGTAGGCAAATCGACCATCTTTAATGCCCTGACCGAGGCCGGAGCTCAATCGGCAAACTATCCTTTCTGTACGATTGAGCCGAACGTTGGTCGTGTCGATGTTCCCGATCCCCGGATGGATCGGCTTGTGGAGGTCGTCAAGCCCAAAGGCATTGTTCCGGCCAGCATGGAGTTCGTTGATATTGCCGGTCTGGTGGAAGGGGCCCATAAGGGAGAAGGACTGGGCAACAAATTTCTTACCCATATCAGGGAAACACATGCCATTGCCCATGTGGTGCGCTGTTTTGATGACAGTCAGGTGGTGCATGTGCGTGGCAGGGTGGAGCCGCTGGAGGACATCCGCATCATCGAGCTGGAGCTGATCCTGGCGGACATGGAAACCATGGAAAAGGTCATGCAGAAGCATGAGAAGAAGGCCCGGTCCGGTGATAAAGAGGCAGCCAAACGTGTAGAGTTTGCAAAGAAGGTCATGGCCGTTCTCGAGAATGAGAAGCCTGCGCGGTCCCTTTCTTACACCGCAGACGAGGAGTTGCTTCTCAAAGAGATGTCTTTGCTTACTGCCCGCCCTGTGCTTTATGTACTGAACGTCGATGAAGAGTCTCTGGCAACGGGCAACCGGTTTACCGAACAGGTTATCGAGCATGCAAAGAAAGAAGGCAGTGGCTACGTCATGCTTTGCGGTCGTATCGAGGAGGAGCTTGTTTCTCTGCCTGCAGAAGAGCAGAAAGAGTATCTACAATCCCTTGGCGTTGCTGAATCCGGCCTCAATCGTATGATCCGTGAGGCCTACAGTCTGCTCGGCTATATTACGTTTTTTACAGCAGGAGAGGTGGAGGTTCGTGCCTGGACCATCCGGCGTGGAACCAACGCCCAGGATGCAGCCGGCGAGATCCATAGCGATATTTCGCGGGGATTCATCCGCGCAGAAGTGACCTCGTATGCGGATTTCGAGGCCTATGGATCCATGAATGCTGCAAAAGAAGCAGGACGCCTGCGCCTGGAAGGCAAAGAATACATCGTCCAGGACGGAGACATCTGCTACTTTCGCTTTAACGTGTAGCGCCCCGCGATCCCTCAGGGGCGCTCCGTTATCTATCTTTTGCAAACAGCCGGGCTACCAGGTATACGGCAAACCCTGCAAGCATACCGGGAAGGGTTTCATAGACGCCGTCGGAGTAGCCTGGCAGGGCACGCCATACAAAGACGGTGATCATTCCTGCTGCCATCATGACGATAGAAACGCGTCCTGAAACAGGCTGGCGCAGGGAATGCAGGATCGTAAGCGGACCGAGCGTGGATGCCAGTATGGACCATGACAGAACCACCAGACCGAACACGCTTTTGTTACCGTACAGGGCAATACCAAGCGTTAACAGCGTCACAAGGGCAGTCCCTACCTTTGCCAGGATGTAGTTCTTCCAGTAACGCTCGGGCAGGAGGTCCTGGGTAAAGGCAGCAGAACAGGAAAGCACCTGTGAATCCGCCGTGGACATCGTAGCAGCGAAAAGCCCGGCCAGGATGAGTCCGATCAGAACAGGCGGAAAAAGCCTGGTGGACAGTATGGGCAGGGCCAGCTCTGCATCGAAGGTCTCAGGATGGTCAAGCAGGATGCGGGCTCCCAGCCCTACGGCGATGGCCAGGGCAGAAAAGACGGTGTACCACAGGAAGTAGACCCGTCGCGCCGCACCAAGATCACCGACAGAGCGGATGGCCATGGCGCGAACGATGACATGCGGTTGTCCGGTTACACCAATACCGGCGGCGATCCAGCTTAAGAGAAAGGCCGTAAAACCGAACTGCAGATCGTCAGGAACCAGCGTCAAAAGCGAAGGATCGATGGCCGTTAGCCGATCGATGGCCGCCGCAGGCCCACCGACCTCGGCCAGTATGCTGATGACCAGAAGCAACATGGCGCCCAGCATGACGATGGACTGGGCCACATCGGTCCAGATCGAGGCCCGTATGCCACCGGACCAGCTGTAAACCAGTACAATGATGGCACCGATAATGGCACCTGTTTCGTACTGCCAGCCGAACAGGGTATGAAGAGCCTTGGAACCGGCATTCAGCTGTGCTGCCGCATACACCCCGAGAAAGAGGATCAGGATGACGGCGGAGATCCGCATGATAAGCGGGCCGGTACGATCGTCTGTATGGCTCAGATAAGACGGCACGGTGACCACGTCCCTCATCTCGGACTCATTGCGCAGATGAGGGTAGACCCATCTCCAGGCGAGATAATCACCTGCGATCCATCCCACCATGATCCACATAGAAGAGATACCGACGGCATACGTATAGCCGATCAGGCCGATGAACATAAAGCCGCTGTTATTTGTGGCAACGGCAGAAAGGGCCGTGAAAAGCGGAGATACGCTTCGGCCTGCCAGCAGATAATCATCCGTCGTCTGCTTGCTGGCCCGGACTGACGCCACGCCGACCAGGGTGAAGCAGAACAGGAAGAACAGGAAGCTGATCGCTGTCATGGATCTGAATTATGACAGGCGGCTGAGCTCTATGATGCCCCAGGCCAGATCGCCCCGGTTTCCTGCATCGACCCAGTGTTGCAGACCTACTTTCATACGGTCGATGTATTCGCCGCTGATCTTTTCACGCAGACGGGCATCCTGTCGATTCAACTCGTCAAGAACACGTCCGTAGTGAATGGGGAGTTGCGGTGTCAGATCGATGATCTGTTCGGTTTTCATGCCGTGCTGCTCGGCAAGCCTTTTGTAGCGTTCGAAGCTTCCCATCTCTTTCAGATGGATACGATCATACACGGGTTGCAGACGAGCAGGATCGGCGTTATCGCTTTGCATGGGATCGGTAAAGACGAATCGACCGCCCGGCTTCAGGACGCGAGACACGCCGGCGAAGATCTTTTCTTTGGCGCCGCTGTGCAGCATGGCATCCTGTGACCAGACAATGTCGATCGATGCATCGGCAATGCTATCCGGGATCTCTTCAAACGATCCATCAAGAACGGTGATGGCCTCGGATTGGCCGGTTTCTTGATTGCGCTTTCTGTTACGTTGATTCTCTACGTCGCTCAGGTTCAGGCAGATTACCTTGCAGTTGAAGCGCTTGTTCAGGTAGCGGGCAGAGCCACCGTAACCCGATCCAAGATCGAGAACGGTGCTATTTTCGTTTAGCCGATCTGCAATCAGAGAAGCCATCCGTTCAACGGTCAGTCGAGAGGCCTCGCGAATGTCTTTGGTATCTGTGTACAGTCCGATATGAATGTCCTCACCTCCCCAGATCTCGTGGTAGAAGGTGTCGGCATCGGAGCTGTTATAGTACTCTTTTGTTATCTCGACTGTACTCATGATTGCATTTCCCCTTCGTAGTCATCGCCGTAGTATTTTTCAGCCACGTGGATGTAGAAGTCCGGCTGGTCCTGATGATGGGTTTCCTGGAAGTCTCCGTAGGTGGTAACCTTCTGGAATCCTACCTCGTAGAGCAGCTTTCGCATGTAATCCTTTCGCAGAGGAAACATGTTCAGGTGAAACTGTGCTCCATCTGGAAATTCGTATACAAAGCGGGCAAGACCATCATCTACGTGCTCAGGCTCTGCACGAACGTTCTCACCTGCATAGTAATAGATGTGTTTACTGCGAAAGCCTTCGTCGAGGATCATATCGTAATTGCGTTGATCGATGATCAGTACACCGTCATGACGCAACGCTGCATAGAATTCAGCGAGAGACTTGCGTCTGTCTCGTTCTTCGAAAAGGTGAGTGAAGCTGTTACCCAGGCATATCACTGCATCATACTTGCCGTGAATATCGCGGTTTAGCCATCTCCAGTCGGCCTGCACGGTGCGCAGAATATGTCCGCGCTTCCTGCCATTATCAAAGGCTCGCGCAAGCATGGAAGGACTGCCATCTGCACTGGTAACCTCAAAGCCTGACTCAATGAGGCGGATAGAGTGAAACCCCGTTCCGGTGGCTACATCCAGCACCTTACTTGCATTTCGTTCTTGCAAAGTCCTCAGGAAAAAGTCACCTTCGCTGTTTGCACGGGCATCCCAGTCAATGAGTTCATCCCACTTTGAGACGAAGGATTCAATGTATTCGTTCTTGTAATGATCTGTTTCGCGTTTTGCCAGCGGATCAGCGCCGTAGTTCTGTTTAGTACTGCTCATGAACAGCCTCCATATTATACTCTGTACGGAAAAGGAGCGCGATGTACCTGCTCGAAAAATCGATACAAATCGGCGACGCACTGCTGCCGTCTTGAAACGGCTTTCCTTTTCTCAGTCTGCGAGCGGTATCGTTAGTAAAAAACCCAGGGGGAAAGAAAAAACGCCAAAGCGCCTCGAAGCCGCACGGAAGGCGGCATTTGTTGTTGGAAACGATACCTGATAGCAATTGAAAACCATGGTACCATATGTGCAAGGCCTTTTTTAATCCCGAGCAGAAATGCCGGTTTAATGGTTGACAGTGCAACTCTTTCCGGTGTCAGAAGGGCGCAATCCACCGCCGTTCTATCGATGCATCCTCATGCAGCCTGAAAACGTTCAGGCACTATGGTGGATCGAAATTTTGGCAGAAGCGGCTCAGGCCCTTCCTTCGTATCCGATGATGTCCATAAAGGCACTGACCGAGAATACAGCCTTGCCTCTTCCTGGTGGTCCATATCCTGGAGGCGTCGGAAGCTTATACTTTTCAAAGATGCGTTTCCATTCGCTGAGCAGTTCCAGGAAGTAAACGAGTGGCGGCTTTTCCTGCTGCTCCAATGTGGAAAGTGTTGTAAAAGGCTCCGGACACCAGGTGGTAAAGCGTGGCACCACGCCATGGCTCATGAAAAAGTCCAGTCCCTCTGCCGTTGATTTTACGGCCTCTGCCACGGTTTTAAAACCATAGGGCTTTGAAAGCTCCACCCCTCCAACGAAGTTCGGGATTACATGAGAGGGGCCAAAGATATCAACGGACTCGACGATACGGCGGATCCAGTTGTCTCTGCCGATGAAGCGTGTTTTTCCAGGGCAGAGCTTTGTAAACAGTTCGGGATCCCAGACCTCGTAATTCGGGTGGTAGACCTTGATGCCGGCCTCTTTAAAGCGAACCAGCTCGGGCTTTTCCCATGCCTGGACAACCATCTTTCCCATCCAGCGGCCCGGGAAACGCTCTTCGATGGCGCGAACATACTGGTAGTAGAAATCCGTTTCCCCCTGCTTCTGTAGATTGGTAACCACCGATCCACCGGTGATCGTGTAGCATTCGGCTACAGAATCCTCTTTATCGATGAAGGACAGAACCTCCAGGATCTCTTCAATGCTTTTGATGCCGGTGTAGGGACGGCCCTGCATACGTTGTTGACGCCAGTTGTGGTTGATATCACAGAAAGCGCACTCCTCATCTTTGCCAAAATACTGGCAGTTGCGAAAGACCGTAAGGTAGATCAGGTAGCCCCATTCGATAACAGGAGCGATTTCGCCGGGGGATTTTCCAGAAGACGTTGTATGCCTGTACCAGGCGGGAATCGGCGGAAACTCTACGTCTGCCAGTAACTCTTCTCCAAGAAACAGGGCAGGCCCTCGGTCGGTGGCAGAGACCCGGTAAGGAGAGGAGGGATCGATCCGCACGGAAACCACTGTCTTTGCAAGATCAAAGGGGCCTCCGCTAAGACGTATCTCTTCAGGGGCACGGAATCGAATCTCTTCGGACTGTTCGGCAAGGGGCACATGATCAAACGTAAAAATAAAGTAATCCTTTGTCTTGAATTCAAGGCCGGACAGCGCCTTGCCGTCAAAACTCAAGCCCAGACGCAGTATGTCCTGTTTGATGATGGCCTCGAAGGGAAGGTTGGTATAGCGGCGTTCGAAGCCCTGCAGATCGGCTACGGTTGTGTGTGGTGCAGGATTATGGGTTTGAGCGGTGGACATCAGAGCCAGAAAAGCGCAAAAAGCACTGCCGGAAAGCAGATTTCCCTACTTGACCGCCCGCTTTGCCCGGGGATCTTTGCACCGATGTCAGCTGTTACAAGGCTCTTTCGAATTCAAAGGCCCTTTCTGGCGGTCTTTCCTCCGTTGTGGCTTGCAACCTTTGCCCTGCTCGTATCGATTGATATCGTTTCCAAGAAGATCGTCACCGATCATCTGAACTTCAATCTGACGTATCATCAGCTGCTGCTTGCCGGGGATGCCCCTTTACATGCCCTTGTCGATGCTACGCCGGACATCCCCATTCTGGGCGAGGATGGTGATTTGGTTCGTTTTCGCCTGGTATTTAATGATCGCTTTGTCTTTGGTTCCGGTCCTGTAGCTCCTGTAGCCGGCATCTATCTTACGGCCTTTGCTATCATATTCCTCGTTTTTTATCGCTGGAAGAACGAAGATTCCGGCCATTCTGCCGCCTGGCTGCTTGTATTTTCAGGGGCCGTGGGCAACCTGATCGATAAGCTCTTTGTGAAATCGGTGGTTACGCGCGAATGGGTGTTTTCCCCGGGGGGACCAAGGCCAGGGCATGTCAGCGGTGTTGTTGACTTCGTGGAATGCATCTGGTTTGGCTGGGAATGGGCCGGTCAGGTACGCATTAACCTGCCTCTGCTTGGAGAGATGCGTCCTCTGGGCTGGCTTGCCTGGCCAACCTGGCCTACCTTCAATATTGCTGACAGCCTCATCGTTATCGGTATCGGCTTGCTGATACTGACCATGTATACGGAAGAACGGCGTGCCCGACGGTCCGGGCAGCAGAAACAGGAAGCCTGACCGAGCGATGAATCTCGAGGAGCAGAAAATCCTGCTGGAACGCATCGCTTCGGGAGATACGGTTGCCTTTACCGAGCTGGTAAACCCTTTCCGTGAGCGGCTATTCCGAAAGGCATGCACTATGCTTGGTTCGTCGGATGATGCAGAGGATGCCCTGCAGGAAGCGTTGTTTACCGCTTTTCGGGGTATCGGACGTTTTCGTGGAGAAGCGAGCATTTACACATGGCTGTACCGTATTGTCGTCAACCGCTGTACGGACGTCTTGAGGAAGCGCTCCGCCAATCAGGTTGAATATATGGACCCTGCACATTTTGATGTGCAGGATCAGTCGGATCTGCAGAAAAATCATGAACTTTCGGATCATACATCGTATCTAATTGAACAGATGCGGTTGCTGAACGAGCCCTTTCGGGAATTGCTCTGGATGCGATATTTTGATGACCTCTCTTACGAAGAAATTGCGCAGCTGAAAGGGCTGAAGGTTGGGACGGTAAAGAGTCGTTTATTTAAGGCCAGAGAGTTGCTTAAAAGGCGATTATATCAGGATGAGAAAGGGAGAAACTTGCTTGGATCGTGAGAAAGACATCCGTCTGTATGAGCCTGAAAGCATGGAGGCCGATGCTTCCCTGTCCGGTGAAGCAAGGGAACATCGCGATCTTCATCTGGCCTTGAAGAAGGCCGGTCAGGAGGTGTCAGAAAAGCTTCCTGCGTTAGGCGATGATTTTAACGAGAAGCTTCTGGCCCGGCTCGAAAGTGCCGTTAAGGATCCCTCGGCTTTACCTCCTCTGAATGATGCGGATTTTGTTTTTCCATCTTCTGACCTGCCTTCCGATCCTGCAGGTGGCTGGTATAAAAGGCCGCTATTCTGGCGGATCAGCGCCGTGCTGCTCGTTGGTGTGGGGATTGTCGTGGCCATTCGTTCCATCGAAGAGCCATCTTCTCCGGACGGAGTGCAGAAGGCTGCAAAAGAACCGCTGGCAGAGGCAGAGCCGCTAAACGAACCACTGAAAGAACCGGCGCAGGGGCTTCCAGAAGCGCCGTCCTTTGCCGCACCGCTCCCGGATGCCGGGGATAATCCTCCGATGATGGGTACTGCACCACCGGCCGGTGTCGAAGGCGGGATCGGTGGAGACGACAGCGTCGTCAATCCGGAGGCAGACCTGAGACAGCGCATCGAATCTGAAACCGATCAGGAAAAACGCAGACAATTGCAGGAACAGCTGCTTCGGGTCTACGAAGCTACCGGTCAGGTTGACAGGGCCCGTCGGCTGCGGGAAAGCACGCGCTGAGGCCGGACATTACAGCGTGATCGTCGTAAAGGCCATCACCGGCTTCAGCCAGACGATCCGTACTGCAAGCAGCAGAAAGAAAACCGCGCTTAAGAGAAGCAGCCCATGTGACCGCATCCCCGGTATTCGGTCGCGAAGCAGTACCATGATGGGGATGCTTAACGTAAACATCCGATTAACGTTATCAAAAGTAGCCCAGTACTCAACGACGGAGATGATCGAAAGCATCGCTGTAAAGATCAGCGGCGTGAACAGGATACCGGCAGCAAGCCTGGTAGCTGTTCGTTGCGGGGTGGTGATATAATAGAACGTCGAGACCAGAAGCAGCAGGTAGAGCAGGTTCAGATATTTGGCCAGTTCTCTGGCTGCTCCTTTCAGCGAGGTCATGGCAGAGAAGTCCAGGCTTTCTACAAAGCCCTGCATGGGCATACCAAGCTTGGCCGTATAGTGGGCAGGATGAGCACCGGGATGGGTTTCTATCAGGCGAACGGCTACCATCCAGCCCAGAAAGCACAACACCGGCAGGCCGGCCAGGAGCATACCTCGAAGGGAGCGCCGATACAGGTATAAAAGGCCAACGGGAGCCACTGCGAACAGAGCCGTATCGCGAATCGATACAAGATATACGAGTAACAGGGCTGCAGCGACGATCCAGCCGGAACGATAGTTGGTGCGATCCACGGAATCGGTGGAGAACCGAAACCCGGCTTTTTCAAGCATATAGAAAGCTATGACAGCCACTGCCACCATCAGGGAATCCGATACGAGAAGCAGGGAAGAGTTAAAAGAGAAGGGCGAAAACAGGAAAAACAGGGCAAGGTACCGATTCTGTTCTGATAACATGCAGCGCAGGGCAACAAAGGCCAGGATGTGTATCAGCTGCAGAAGAAAGAAGGCGATGATGGGATACGCATGCCAGCCAGCCAGCCACGCAGGGAGGCCGACCAGCAGGCTCATACCGATCCGCCCCATGCGCATGCGGTAGGTGTCGAGGATGGGAGTGGGCATGGACGGATCAAAGATGGAGCGGGCCACAAGATAGAAGAACTGGCCATCGTAGCCTGACTCCTTGAAGACAACCATACCATCGAAGGCCGCATCAGGATTCAGATCGATAAATTCCTGCTGCATTCCCAGCAAGGACGACATCTGGAAGTCGTATGGAGCGATGCGTGCAGCGGTAAGGAGCAGTATCACAACAGAGAATACAGCAATCGGCAGTGCAATCCCCATACGGTTCAGGGGATCGATAACACGTTTTCGAATCCCCCGGCTAATATCTGTGATGAGTCGATCAGAATGCAAAATAGATTACCTCTTTGCCAAACTGTCCACGCAGGATGATCAGAAAAAACACGGCCAGCGGAACAAGAACCTTTACCCACAGAGGTCGTTCGGATAACCAATCGTCCGACTTATAATAGCGACTGAGACCGTCAAACAGGAAGGCAGGGAGGGCGATCTCCAGGGCATGGGGCACATAGCGATGAAGGGCATAGGCGCTGCCTGTTAAACCTGTGTTGTCCCAGTGCTGCAACGCTCCCTCGAAGAACATCATTACCTGTGTCATGTCATAGGCCCGAAAGATCAGACCCGAGACGGCAATGATCAGCAGGTTGATGATCAGGCCGGAGGTGGCCAGAACAGCCCTTGTCTTTCGGTTATCGGATTCAATGCGTATCAGGCGGTACACAGAGGCGGCCAGACCACCGATTCCACCCCAGACGATGTAGGTCCAGTTGGCTCCATGCCACAGGCCGGAAAGCAGGTAGACGATCATGACGTTTCGTACGGTCATCCATTCTGATACGCGATTGCCACCAAGGGGGCGATATATGTAATCCGTAAACCAGCGCAGCAGGGTTGTATGCCATCGGCGCCAGAATTCGGCTGGATTGGTTGCAAAGAAGGGCTGCAAGAAGTTTCTCGTCAGCTGTATACCGAGCAACTGTGATACGCCAAGGGCAATAAAGGAATAGCCCGCAAAGTCGCCGTATAACTGCACCATAAAGACAAGTCCGGTAAACAGGACCTGCGCTGCACCAAACTCATAAGGGGCAGATCCCAGAAGCAGATACTTTGCCCTGTCACCATAAAAGCCGTCGATCAGAGGAGCAAGGTTATCTGCAACGACAACCTTCAGCAGAAGGCCATGAAGGGCGTTCCAAACTCCCCTGTAGGCCAGCTCTACGTTCATGGATCGCTCGTTCTTCAGAGCAACGAGGAGTTGTTCTGCCCGTTCAATCGGCCCGGCTACAAGCTGTGGAAAGTAGACGACGAAGAGCGCAAAGTCGGCCAGGTTGCGTTCTGCCGGAATACGCCGTCGGTAGACATCGATGGTGTAGGCACTGGCCTGGAAGGTAAAGAAACTGATACCCACAGGCAGTATCAGGTTTTCGATCAGAAACCGGCTACCCGCTTCAGGTTCCAGGCCCAGCATCTGCAACAGGCGAAAGAGCTCTCCGGAAAAGAAGTTATAGTATTTAAAAAAGCCAAGCAAAGAGAAGTTGCCGATGAGCGCTGCGGCAATGGCTGCCCTGCGCAGTCTTTCACGGCCTTGTTTTTCGATGACGAGAGACCAGGAGTAGTTCCAGAGAGTGGCAAAGAGGACCAGTCCGAGAAAGACCCAGTCCCACGAGCCATAGAAAACATACGATGCAAACAGCAGAAGGGTGTTCTGTGCTCGCACTCTCCAGCGAAAGGGCTGCAGAGCCCAGTACAGGGTCAGAACCACCGTGAAGAACAGGAGAAAAATGAGAGAGTTAAAAATCATCGCCCCCCCTCCAGAAAACGTTCTTTGATCGAGGGAAAGATGAGGCGGAAGTCTTTGTTCAGATCTGCTGCACCGTAACAGCTAAGATGAAAAGGATCGATGTATCGGGATTCCGGGTAGCTCAGGACAGGGAATGTCACATAGCCCGTTCCTGGATAACGGGATAGCACTTCCTGGATCGTCTGTCGCAGAACGGGCACCTTTGGGCTCCTGCTGACCCGTTCGGGCAGTGGCAGTTCAAGAAAGACCAGGCGAATGCCCTGTGACGAGGCAAAGGCAACGAGCTCTTCCAGCTGTTCGGTAGGAAAGGCTGTTTTTCTGGAAAGGCCAGTGGCCATACCCTGCATGGCACGATCTCGAGCCAGATGCAGAGCGATACGCCCCTGAGGAGAAGTCAGGTCATCGAGGTTAAAGGAGCCTCCGTATCTTTGCATGGACTGTTCGACCAGGGCCGTCCGGTCGGGGGCGCGCAGGCGGTCATAGCAGAGTCCCTGGTGAATGGCATCACAGGCGTCGCAGCCTTCAATATGGCCGTTTCGTCCGGGATTCTGTAGCATATGGAGAAGGGCTGAGCGCAAAAAGTAGGTCCGGTACAGGTAGGGCAGGCCTTCGTAGGCCTGGACCAGCCGGTCCATGCCCGTGAATATGCGAATGGAGTCGAGATAGCCAAGAAAGTGCAAACGCCCGTTACGGAATACAGGGGCAAAGAGGTCGGCGTTGAGTGCAGGCTTAAGGCTGGGGGGCTCTCCCTGGAAAAGGGGAGCATCCAGTCTTCTGTCGATCATCTGAAAGATGGCCTGAGATACTGAAATACCATCGTCGTACGGCAGGTCCGGAGCCGGCCTTTCCGGACTGCTCAGCATCATATGTTGATGTGGGGCAAGCAGGATCAGCTCCGGTTTACGACCTGTACTGAGATACCTCTTGAGAAGAACAGTGTAGTAACGGTTACCCATACCCGGAGCGCTGAAATTGTAAAATGACAATCCTTCTTCCGGGCGACGGAGGGCCATCGAACGCGAATCCCCGAGAACGATGACACGATAATCCTCGGTTCCTTCGCGTAGCTCCACACCTTTCCGGTAAAGATGGTACTCCTGTGGGTCGGCGTAGGAATATACGGGCAGAAAGCGTACGATGACTTCGACAAGGACAATCAGGGCCGCAGTGAGAACGAGAGCCGCAAAGGATCTATTTTTCATGGGCTATTCTTCAGAATCTCCTTGTATCGGTGTACTTAAAACAGGGAAGCGCAGGTAGCTGCGTGGGTCGATGTTATAAGAATCGATATGAAAGGAAACGGCCAGGCGTTCGCGCTTCCACTGACTGGCCCTCCATAGTTTGAAGAACCGCGAAACAGCATAAACAAGTTCATCCCGGTTGAAAGAGCCGCTCTCTGTCCATCGAGCCAGGCCTTCAGCCTGTTCCCTGTGTAAAACATCTACGATGGCCGAAGGAGGCATGAGATCCTGCAGGGCAAGACGTTCGATACGTTCCAGCAGTGGATACGGCATCAGGTCTTTTTCATCAGTTTGCCCGGCCTCGGGCGGGCGAAGTTCGGCTGTCGGCTTTTGACCGGTGATGGTCTGCAACGACGGTACGGGTCCAAAGTCATCACCGGTCGTTTCCATGTGTCTGAGCCAGCGAAGAAGGAAGGCCTTGTCAATGCCGGCCAGTGGAGCCAGCCCTCCGGATGTATCGCCGTCCATGGTACAGTAACCGACGGCTCCTTCACTGCGGTTGCCCGTCGTGATGAGAATGCTTCCCGTCATATTGGCCATCATCCATACCAGAGGACTGCGCATCCTGGCCTGAATATTCTGTAATACCAGGTCGTCTGTTTCCCAGCTGAGCTTTCGCCGCATCGTCTCTTCTATCATGTCGATGGAGCGGTCTACAATGTCCTGGATATGAATGCAATGATGATCACTTTGCAGTTCAGTGGCCACGGCAGATGCGGCCCGTTCCGTTGTTTTCGAGCTCTGTGCCGTTGATTGATAGATGGTATGCAACAGAGCGGCAGTAGCGTTCGAAGGCGGATAAACGGGCAGGCCGGCCTTTGAAAAAAAGTAATCCCCCAGTTCCTGCATGCCGCGGCGAATCATGCGCTCTACAAGCAGAGCACAGGCAGCGGAGTCGGCACCACCGGAAAGTGACACGGTATAACCCTGCGCACCGGATTTTCGCATGTAATCGTACAGGGCCAGCGTCTCTGCTTGCAGGAATTCTTCGAATCGATGTTGTTCTGTTTCGCCAGCTCCCTTTTCACGCGTGGGGCGGGTGTCATCTACCACCTGGATACGTTCAAGCGAATAACCTGGTGGCAGAGAAGCAGGTGTGGATGCGGAGTCCGTCTGAATGGATTTCGCATCAATAGAAAGAATCTGCAACGACGCTTGATCGTCGTTCATTTCTTCTTTTCGCGAAAAGAGCCGTCGACGTTTCTGCCGGAGCCCCTGTAGTGGCAGTTCGAGCTGACTGATCTGTGCATCGCAGTAAGAAAAGCGCTGTGACTGATGCAGTAACGTGCCGTCTGAGGCCACGATGCGTGAGCCGTCGTAGATGGCCTTGCCTGCTTCGTTGCCGAGCAGGTTCACGGTTGCATATATGCAGTGAAATTCTCGCGAAGAGGCCTCGACGATGGAGTTGCGAATCGCGTACTTGCCAAATCCGAAATGTGAGGCAGCGGGATTTAGAATAAGGTCGGTCGATGCCAGTGCATATTTCAGGGCAGGCCGGGTCATTACCCAGGCATCTTCGCATATCTCTATAGCGATGCGAATGCCTGCAAAGTCGATGAGGGCGGGGCCGAACCATGCTCCATCAAGGGCTTGCTCTTTAGAAGAGATGAATGAGCCGCTCTGCCCCTGAAAGGCACGAAACCATCGCTGTTCATAGTGCAGGCCTTCTCCTGCCAGATGTTGTTTGGGAATAAGGGCAACGACCCTGCCTCGATAGATCAAGGCCATACAGTTGTAGAGCAGGTCGTTGTGGCGAAAGGGAAGCCCTGTGGCAATCAGTGCATCGCATTGAGCGGTGTTTGCAGCGAGCCGTAGCAGGCTCTTTCGCGCTCCCTCGATCAGGTAGGGCATGTAAAAGGCATCTTCGCAACCATAACCGGTCAGAGACAACTCAGGAAAACAGATAACCTGACGATCATGCCCTGTCAGCGTGATGGCTTTTTCGATGCGCTGGCGGTTTCCGGTTAGGTCAAGCGGGATCTGATTTACGGTGATCAGACTGAGACGAAGATGCGACATGCCGGCCCCCTGTTAGACGGCCACGGCCAGAGATTGCAGGTAGGCTTCGAGAATCGCTTTGCCGTCCGTCTTGCCATTCCGTGGATCTGTAGCCCGCTCTGGATGGGGCATCATTCCGAGTACCCGTCCATTTTCAGAAACGATACCGGCGATGTCATTCATCGATCCATTTGGATTGTCCAGATATCGCAGGGCAACGCGGCCTTCACCTTCCAGCCGTTTCAGGGTTTCTTCGTCGGCACGGTAATTGCCTTCTGAATGAGAAATGGGAATGCGGTACTGGCCTTTCAGGCCCTGGAAAATGCTGCTATTGCCGGCAACAAGGGTAACGTCTTTTGCAAGATGCAGCAGACCTTTATTACGAATCAGGGCTCCCGGCAACAGCTGTGCTTCACAGAGAATCTGGAAGCCGTTGCATATGCCGAGCACAGCACCGCCCCGTTTTGCATGATCAATGACGGACTGCATGGCAGGGGAGAATCGAGCGATGGCACCGCAGCGCAGGTAGTCGCCGTACGAGAATCCGCCGGGCACAACAAGCAGGTCATAAGAGTCTTCTATAGAACGATCATGCCACAGAAGGTCGGTCTTACAGCCGAAAATATCGCGCAATACGGCATAGATGTCGCGATCGCAGTTTGAACCGGGAAACGTAACAATGCCAGCCTTGAATGAGCTCACCGCGCTGCTCCCTGGAATAGATCGTACCGGTAGGTTTCAATAACCTGATTTACAAGCAGTCCGTTGCAGTAGGATTCAATCTCTTCGCGGGCTGCCGCCTCGTCCTTGCTGTCGAGCTTTACCTCGATGTATTTGCCGATACGGACGTCTTTTACGTTGGTGTGGCCCATGTGGTGTAGTGAGCTAAGAACGGCCTGGCCCTGTGGATCGAGCACGGATTCCTTTAATGTAACATAAATGCGGGCTTCAAACATACTCCAAAGTTTCCCCGGTGCATTGGCTGGAAAACTCTTTTTCCTGGCCCGGTAGCCGCTACATGCCCTTTCCAGATAGGAGAGCGCAAGACCCGGTAAGTGCTCGGGGAAAAAGAGTCCGCACTTCCGGGATAATGGTTTGACCCGACAGGCGGTGGCCCAGAAGTGAGACATGGTCTCAATCTCGATACGGCGAATCCTGCTACAGGGGCTGCTTCTGGTCGCTCCCTTTCCATTGTATGCCTTTCATGGCCTGTTTCTGCCCTCCTACGGCGCCCGGCAGGCCGGTATGGGAGGGGCCTCCCTTGCCGTGGGTGCATCGGTGATGGATCTGCAGAACAATCCTTCCGGTCTTGCTCTGCTGGACGAAGGCCTGTTCGAGGCCGGTGTTGCGCTGAATCGAGCTACCATTACCTACGAGGACCAGACCTACTTCCCGGCTGATAACACCGGTTTTGCAAACCACAATCGCTATTATCCCGTCTCGCCGCTACCCTATGTGGGCTTTGCGACTCCCGTAGGGGATCGCACCGTGTTTGGTATCGCCCTGTATGCTCAGGGAGGAGGTGGCGCCGAGGTCGATGGCATCCTGCGTCGTGCGGCGGCGGAATCGACATCGGAAGGGGTGAATTCCTCTGCCCTGGTTTCTGAGGACCTGCAGTTCCGTTTCCTGCATGCGAAGCTGACCCTGGGAGGAGCCACGACGATCGGTCGATTACGTGTAGGAGTGGCCATTGATCTATCGGGAGCAACGAACCGCCTCGATCGTACTCTTACGGTTTCTCCGCTTTCTGCAGGCAATCATCCGCTGACCTACATTCGGGCCCCGGGGGGATTTCACTATCGCAGCAATCCGGCCTTTGCCGCCTCCGGCAAGATTGGTATCAGCTACGATTTTGATCACTGGTCGTTTTCGTATGCCTATACGGCCGATTCGCAGCTTGAACTGGATGGCATGATGCGCGCCGATTCAGGCGATGTGTTGCGTCAGGGAAGTTCCCGCGTGAACCGAACGCTTGCCTGGCCAGACCGTCACAGTGCCGGGCTGGCTTATCGAGGACGGGCCATCACCGTTGCCGTGGATCTTCATTACATTGCCTGGTCGAAACACTTCGATCGAATGACCTTCGCCATGGATCGACCGATGGCGGGTACGCCTCTTGGGCCCGTATCTTCCGTGCTGATATGGAACCTGCGCTGGAAGGATCAGATCGTTGCTGCCATCGGTCTGGAATACAGGCTGAACCGATTAGCTCTTCGCATTGGAAGCAGTTATGGAGCCACTCCCATCCCTGCTGAAGGTTTGAGTCCCTTTCTCGGTTCTACGACGGAGTATCATTTTTCCGTAGGTATGGGCTATACGGTTGGTCGGGCAAGCCTTGATGTTGCCTTTGAGTATGCTCCAGGGCGGGTGATCGATGGTTCACCGCTTTCGGATTGGGCCATTTCACGCGAAGTACAGGGGGCGATCTTTCAGTTTCGCCGCAGCACTTCAACAAAGGGAATCTATCTGGGGTTACGCTACAGGGTTTAGGGCCCTGCTCAGATTAAGGAGAAAAGATGATGCAGAAAAGTGAAACAATGTGGAAACGGTGGGCCTTGCTCTTTTTTGCCCTCTGGGTGGTTACAGCGATCTTGCTTATACTACTCTTTGTAATGGGACGGATGAGCTTCTCTTCTGTAGAGGATGGCCGGCGTGTCGTAGAGGTGTCTTCGTCCGACAAGGTCCTCATACTGACAGAGATGCGAGAGCTGCTCTTTGCTCTGAATCGTATGCATGGCGCTCTTGCAGAGGGTGATCGAGAAGGGGCTGCGAAGGCGGCCGAATCGGTGGGAATGGGAATGGTAGAGGCTCTGGCAGAGCGTGAAGCCTCTCTTATAGCGAAACTTCCCGTTGAAATGAAACACCTGGGATTTTCAACGCATGAGAACTTTGACGAGATTGCAAAGCAGCTTCGCGAGAACCCCGACATGGATCATCGGGCCATATCTGCTGAGATTAAGACCTTAACCGACAAATGCGTGGCCTGCCATGCAGCCTACAGAATCGAGGCCGTTGAATAGCTCGGCCGTCTGAACCGTTCCCGGAAGCCGGGGAAAATCCCCGTGCTGCCGGGAACATGAAGATCAAAGTCCCTTTTCGATGCGATTGATCGTATAGGTCTTACCACCTTCGAGGCTGGCCGTCTGACCAACTGACTTACCGAGCAGGGACTTACCGAGCGGCGAAAGGTAGGATATGATGCCCTGCTCGCTATCGGCATCCCACGGTCCCAGGATGCTGTAGACCAGGCTTTGGCCGTTACTGTCTGTAACCGATACACGGCTGCCAATGGTAACGATGTCCGTACGGATGGATTCCGGTTTGATAATCCTGGCCTTTTTCAGTTCTGCATCCAGGCGGGTAATTTCGGCCTGCAGGCTGGATTGCCGTTCAAGCGCAGCTTTGTATTCTGCGTTCTCGCGAAGGTCTCCCTTTTCCTGAGCTGCACCGATTTCGCGTGAGTTCTCTGGCATCTCCACGTTGACCAGATGGTTGAAGTGGTTGCGAAGGCTTTCCAGGCCTGCCTCCGAAACGAGAATAACGTCTGCAGGTGGAAGCAGATCTTCCGGACGCTCCTCCTCTTCTTCATCCATTTCATCGCGAGCGGAGGTGAAATCAGGTCGCACCGTGCTCAAAAAGGCATCGAAGTTATCCTTATGAGCGTCGGGAACATACGGAACGTCGCGAAATAGAGCCGACATGCGTCGCAACGAGGCTACGGGAGCGGCTTTAACGATCTCTTCGAGGGTGGTACCCATGAGATCATCCACGACGATGTTCGTGGTGCCGAAGATGTCGCGAAGCAGCTGATTCTTCAATCGATTGCCTTTTTCTTCGATACGGCTGAGTGGCTTCAGAAGGCGAAACATCTGCAGCATCGTATCTTCGCGGTTCATCTCCATCCAGGGATAGTTCCACTGGCCTGCCAGAATGGATCGGGCGGCCCAGAGGAATACTTCTGGATAATCCTGATAACGTCGGAAGGCCGTTTGCACGAAGGAACGCAGGATCTCTGTTTCATTCCTTTCTTTCAGCTCATTTACAATATAACGATGGGCCTTGATGGGGATCTCAAAGAGAAGCTGCTTCAGGATTTCCGGATAGTCCGGACGACCTTTGATGATCAGCTGAATCAGACGTTCTTTGAACTCAAGATGATCAATGGCTTCGCTGATGCGAAGTATTGTCTGAACATCCGACGCCTTCAGGATCTCAATCAGGTCTTCGTCTGAATGACGGCTTTGAATGCGTCCATCAGGATAGCGTGACCGGTACTTGGCCAGATAGAAATAGCACTGGAAGCGCATGGCCGGATCACGTGTTTTACGCTCCTCTTCGTAGAAGAATTGTGCACAGGATGTGGCAGCATTGGCCGATTCCGGTTCGCGCAGGGCTTCAAGAGCGATTTCAAGCTTTTTGTTCCAGTCTTTCGTCTTGTGGAACCGATCGTCCAGCTCGTCGTTGTATGAGATTTCCTGTTTATAGAGGATCAACTCATCGCGCTTTTGAGGATTGAAACCGAAAAGCGAGTCCTTCTTCAGTGTGGTACGCGTCTTGTTCCACCAAGAAGACCAGTCCTTCGGCTTCAGGAAGCCCATGCGGTCAATGAGCTCGGACTTGATCTCGGCCAGAACCATCTTATGGTTATACGATTCCAGAAGCAGGCGAAAGAAGCCGCGAATGTCATTTTTGAAAAGTTCGGTTACCTCGTCAGGGTTTGTAAACCATTTGACCCAGATGTGCGAGGGCTCCATGGGTTGCAGGCTTGAGATGGCCATCTCAAGGGTCATCTTCTGACCTTCGTTTCCTTTAAAGTCGATTACGATGGCCGTTGGATCAATGCTTGCAATCTTACCCACGCCACGTGTGCGGTGATATACAAAGTTACCGGTATCGAAGACGATGTTGCGCTCAAAAGAAGCGATACAGGTATTGACCGGCTTCTTGACGTTCGTAATCTCTGATATGCGCAGAAATTCATTCAACAGTGAGTGATTGGCGTACTTCTGCTTGTAGGCCCTGACCAGGTCCGAGCGGGCCTTGTTGGACGTTGGTTCATGCGTCAGAATCTTCTTCAGAAGCAGGATAACCGTATCCCAGTCTTCCAGCTGGCGATAAACATCGACAAGACTGGAAAAATACGCGGCGATGCGGGTCTTTTCGCGATAGCCCGAAAGAATGCGTTCGATCTTTTCGAAGAACGGGATGTCGTCGGAGTAGCGGTCAACAAGCGTGCTCCATATCTCTTCGAGCTTTCCGTAGTCGCGAAGACGTGCGTAGCTTTCCGCTGCCTGTTTCAGATACTGGCCGGCCCGGTCAGCATCGTCTTCGAGGATCAACATACCGTAGCGGCGTGCCACGTCCGGGTCGGGATTCTGTTCATCAAGAGAGGCCAGCTTTTCCAGGTAGGGGCGAACCTCTTTCTTGCCGCGCAGCCGTTCCACCGCCTCGGTCATAGAGTGCAGGGCAGCACGGTGCTCGGCATTTTCTTTAAGAATGCGTTCCGCAATCGCTTCAACGATGGGCCAGCGCGCAGTTTTCTGAAAGTCCTTCATGAGGTCGACGATGAAGTCTGCTGTGCTGGCATTGCCGGACTTCAATCCCTCCAGGCCGAGTATCAGTCGGGAAATGACGGATCTTGGATTTTCCTGAAGATTTTCGGCCAGAACCTTACGAACAGACTCGTCGGATGAGCTTGCCACCTCGTCGGCCAGTTCTTCCATCTGCTTGATGCGATTGAGCTGATAGGATGTCAGATCCTTCATCAGCTTCTCTTCATTGATCTGGGCGACGACCTTGGAATAAAGTGGATTGGAGCGTACGTCAGATTCGGCCGTCTGGTTGGTCATAGAGTAAAACCTTCCCAATATATTAATTTGGATAGAAACAGCATTCCCGGAAAACCGGCTGCGGTCAACCTTTTTCACTCAGCACAGCAGGCTACGGATCCTGCCACATGCCGGATTCACGGATCAGGGCCACCAGTTCTTCCGTTGCCACCTCGGAATCGATGTTCTTGCGGATGACTTCCTTGCCTCTGTAGAGGTTGATCTTGCCAGGGCCAGAGCCAACGTAGCCGAAGTCGGCATCGGCCATTTCTCCCGGTCCGTTGACGATGCAGCCCATGACGGCAATCTTCACACCTTTGAGATGGCCTGTTACCTCTTTGATCCGTGCTGTCGTGGATTGCAGGTCAAACAGGGTTCTACCACAGGAAGGGCAGCTGATGAATTCCGTTTTTGTGATGCGCAGGCGGGTGGCCTGGAGGATATCAAGAACGGTTTGATAGGCCGTATCAGAACGGACTCCTGGACCGATGGCCAGCACATCGCCCAGGCCCGAAAGCAGCAGGGCTCCTGCCTCGGCGGGCACACGAAAAAGGGCCTCATTCTCATCGGCCGGTGTATAGTAGAGTAGAAAGGGGGGAGCTCCGTGGCCCCCCCGACATTCGGCAAGCCATCGATACGGAAAGACCGGATTGCTGCCCGTTCGCAGGGCAAGCACGGCAGAGGGGATGGTAGCAACCCTTTCTGCCTTTGTTTGCAGTTCGGTCGGACCTATGCCTTCACAATCGATGACGATGAAGACGGGATGCTGTTGCTTTTGCAGTCGTTCAAGAAGCTTGCTATCGATGCGGGCTTCCTCGATAAGAACGCCACAGTCCTGCGGCAGTGGAGCTCCCTCAATATGGCTGTCTTTCAGAAGAACGATGGGTAGCGATGTTCTGTCGGGAGCAAAAAACTGTGGAAACTGGCTGCGGGCCGCCTTTTCATCCTCTACAAAGAGATACTCAGGAGGATTCTTCAAGAAGGCCTGTCGTTCCGCTTCTGTCAGGTTCAGGGGCATCGGCGCCCCGGCCCGCACGGGACGCGAAGCTCCGCAGTCCAGCGGTGCCAGACCGGCCATGCGCGTACGACGTCGCTGAATCCGATACGGGGAGCGCAGGCTTTCATGCTCTGCCGGAGCGTTCACCGTCCAGTTTTGCTGCTTTACCGCAGTGGCCTGGATGATCTGCTCTGCAGCCGGAATCTCGTGAATGGCATCCTCTGTAAGAGAGACGCGAATCGTATCACCGATTCCGTCCAGAAGCAGCGCCCCTATACCGATGGCGGATTTGATACGACCGTCGCGACCATCCCCTGCTTCGGTGACGCCCAGATGGAGCGGATAGTCCATATTCTCTTTGCGAAAGCGTTCCACAAGCATGCGGTATGCCTGGATCATAACATGCGGATTGGAAGCCTTCATGGAAACGACAATGTCATGAAAATCATAAAGGGCAGCGATCTTGAGAAACTCCATGGCCGACTCTACCATGCCTTCCGGAGTGTCGCCGTAGCGGTTCATGATGCGATCGGAAAGCGAGCCATGATTAACACCGATGCGCAAAGCCCGGCCAAGCTCTTTTGCCCGTAAAACAAGTGGCTTGAAACTATCGTGGATTCGTTCCAGCTCTTTCAGGTATTCTTCGTCGGTGTACTCGATCTGTTCGAAACGTTTCGTATCGGCGAAATTGCCCGGATTGATGCGTACCTTTTCAACGGACTCCACGGCAATCATGGCAGCCCGGGGGGAAAAATGTATATCTGCCACCAGCGGACCGGTGTATCCCTTTTCGTTCAGTCTTGCCCGGATGACGGCAAGGTTCTTTGCCTCCCGGGGCCCCTGGGCAGTTAATCGAACAAGCTCTGCGCCGGCATCGAACAGGGCCATGGACTCGGCCACCACGGCCTCGGTATCGCAGGTGTCCGACGTGGCCATTGACTGGATTCGAATGGGGTTTGTTCCTCCGATACCGACCTGTCCGACCATTACCTCACGGGTTGGCCGCCGTCGATACAGGAAGGGGCTGTCCGTATAGTCACCGGCTGGCTCGAACCGCTGCAAAAATGACCGAAAAAAGGAGGTGAGATCTCCGCTGGATGGCATAGGTCCAGAAAAGTGAAGCGAAAGCCCGGGAAAATCAAAAAACAGATAACAGGATTCTGTAATACAGGGCACCCCTATTTTCGTTTGCCCGGCTGCAGGGGAATTGTTTCCTGACGATGGAACGCATGCAGGTGCGTTCTCCCTGCCGGAGGAGTATTGCATGATTGAAGATATCTTTGCGGATCGACCGATTGCCAATCCACGTCTGAATGAGCCAGGAAACTTTAACCCGGGCCTGGAACCCTACGATCTTACGGACTACACCGGTGTGCGTGGTCGCAATTTCTTTCATGAAGATCAGGTCCTGAAACGTATCTTTTTGCACGAAGCCCTTTCCCAGGATGCAGAACATAACAGGGCAATGTACCGTCATATAGAAGGATACGGAGACCTGGTTGGTACGGTGCTCGATGAGCTGGCCGAGATTTCGCACAGGGAGGATCGGCTCGGTTATATCGAACATTTTGATCGCAGTGGAGAGCGTATCGACGAAGTTCGCTACTGTCATGAACAGATGCAGGCGCGAAAGATCTCATATGAATATGGCATTGTAAACCTCGATTTTCATCGAAGCTGGGAACATCCGTTCACCATGTTTCACCGCATGGCCCTTGCCTATCTGTGCAACCAGAACGGAGAGGCCGGTGTGGGCTGTCCGCTTGCCATGACAGATGGGATGATCCGGGCGATCAAAGCCCTGGGCACGCCCATGCAAAAAGAACTGTACCTGCCGCTGATTGCCGGCCCTTCCAGTGAAAGCTATTTTATGTGCGGCCAGTACGTCACGGAACGCGTCGGTGGCTCGAACGTTGGTGCGAACCGCACCGTAGCGCGTCGCCTCGAAGCTCCTGCCGGTGATGCGCCTGGCAGATGGTTGCTTACAGGCGAGAAGTGGTTCTGCTCGAATCCAGGTGATCTATGGGTAACGACTGCCCGTATAGAAGGAACAAATCGCATCGGACTGTTCCTGGTACCACGTCTTCGCGCAGATGGTTCGAAAAACGGCTACACATTGCTTCGAAAAAAAGACATTATTGGCAGCCGTGGCAAGATAACGGCAGAATGCGTTTATGAAAACTGTGAGGTAGAAGAGCTGGGGCGTCCTGCACATGGCCTGGCGAATCTGATCCGCTACGTCATCAACATCTCGCGTATTCATGTGGGAGCAGCGGCCATCGGCATGAGTCGACGGGCCTTGATGGAGGCGCTGGCCTATGTGCGTCGTCGTACGGCCTATGGCAAGCGTGTGGTGGATTTTCCCGTGACGAAGGTCATGCTTGCGAAGATGTCCATTCTGCATACATCCGTGACGCTTGCAAACTTCCGCAGCTTTCAGGCGCTTGATCGCAAAGATCCGTTATCCGAACTGCTAACACCGATGTTGAAGTACATGTCAACGGTCAATGCCACCTGGACGGTAAGGCAGTCCATCCTGCTTCATGGCGGTAACGGCATTCTCGGCGATTTCAGCTGTCTTCCGCGTCTGCTGAACGATTCGGTGATCAATGAAACGTGGGAAGGAGCTCACCCACTGATCCAGGAGCATGTAATCAAGGCACTGTCCCGCAACAAGGTTCGTGTGGCCTTAGACAGACATTTCGAGTCGGTGCTGTCACGCGAAGGTCAGAGTGGAGAGCGAGCCGATCTGCTGCGCGAACTCAGGCAGTTATATGAAGCCTGGAAGAGCAATCTTGAGCAGCCAGAGGAATGGATCGACCTGAACAGAAAATACATTACAGAGTCCCTTTTCTACGTGTATGGCATTTCTCTGCTGATCGAAGAGGCCTGCTTTGATCCTGCCCTTGTGTCGCAGAAGACAGGAGTACCACAGGAACTGCTCTGGACAGGACCTGAATACGATCCATTGCTGGTTCGTCCGGGAGAGAATGCCGATCGCCGCAATCCGGAGGCCATGATCCGCCTGGAGAATCGTATGTATGCCCATATGGCCCGTGGCCTTATCGAAATCTATCGCCGTGGGCTGGATGGTCCGGTAGATCCGGACGGCATCTTTGCCAACATGAAGGCACTGGATGGCATCCTTGCCTACATGGGCGTAAACGAATAAGAAGGGGGCCTGCCCTGCAGGCCTTTTATTCTGGTAGAATCCCCAGGATGTCCGCCGCCGGTACCGGTCCGAAGTGGCGCGAATCCAGGCCTTCCCTGTCGGCCAGTACGTAATACTGCCCGGCCTGCAGCGTAAATTCATCGCGATCAAAGTAAGAAGCCTGAACGGACTGTGGATCCCTGGAACCGGCTTCTTCCTGTTCTGACTCGCCCACAGATAGCGGATGATTGGCCTTGCGAACAACATTGCCGTTAACGATCACAGAGCCCATGCGAACCTGGACTCTGTCGTTCTCGATGGCTGCAATGCGCCGTATCATGCGATGCCGCTGGTTCAGTGGATGGCGAATCCATACCAGTCGGCCGGTGGTCAGATCAGAGGGCTCGAACTGGCGATGAACGGTGACCACCGTGCCTTCCGGCAGGGCAGGAGTCATGGCAGACTCCGATACCTGAACAGGCAGCCGGAATTGGTGGACGGCCATGCGAATGCCCCATCCTGCAAGCAGGGCCAGTGCCATTACGATAGAGACCGAGGCCTTCTTTTTTTTCTTTCTCTGCGGGACAAGATCGCGATCACGTAAGCCCATATTTCACCAGCATTGAAGATCTGGTTCAGGAATCAAGGCCTGGCGGTGTCGGTCAATCCTTTCCCGAGACCCGACAGGATCCCCCTGTCTGCTCAGCCATTCTCTTTCAGGCTATGCCACTCATCACTTTCTGCACCCACCACGCATTCTCCATCTACACGCATGGACAAACGCTTTCGGCAGCGATCCACTTCTCTGGACAGCAATTCCTCCGGGATGCTCAATACAGTCTCTCTGATGGCGCGGGAAAAGGTATCGTCATTGTTTCTGTAATGATAAAAGGACCATTTTCCTTCTTTCTTCTCATAGATCAGTCCTGCATTCTTCAGTACCCGCAGGTGCTTGGAGACGTTGTACTGGTTTTCATCGAGTACATCGACCATCTCCGAAACGCTGATCTTTGAATCGATTGAAAGCAGCAACCACAGAATCTTAAGCCGTTTCGGATCCGACAGGGCCTTCAGGACGGCCGTATAGCGTTCCATGGGATTCATCTCATCACCGTTCATATTCGCCTTCCATTAGCCGACTAAAATCTGAATCCAGGATATCAAGCAAGAACCAGGGGAGGGACGATATGCGCATGCGAGCATGTCGGTTTATCGTTTGTCGTCGGTCGAGCTTTTGAGGAAGACGACGCTGCTATAGCGATGCCTTTGCAGCATCGCTATTGGTGTCGTTTCAGCTCATCCGTACGGGAACCGGTATTGGTTCCGGCGTTAGAGAAGCATAAACAGGTAGCCTCCGGAAACAGCGAGAACAAGAACCGTCAGTGTGAAGGCAAGCACCGCCTTTGGCTTTAACATAGAGGAAAGAATGGCCAGTTCCGGCAGACTGGCGCCGGTGCCACCAATCAGCAGGGCTATGGCAGCTCCCATGCTCATTCCTTTGGTAAGCAGGGTACTGAGTAGAGGGATTGCCATCTCAATTCGCAGGTAGAGGGGAACCCCGATTGCCGCTGCAAGCGGAATGGCATACCAGGAGGCATTTCCGACATATTCTTCTACGATGTTGCCGGGGATAAAGGCCAGAGCTATGCCGCTCAGGGCAGCGCCAATGACGGCGTAAGGGGCAATTTGCTTAAAAAGCGCCAGTGCGAACTGCATGGCATGTTGAATTTTCTTACCATGCCTCACAGACTCGACAACTTGAGCACCACAAACCGGTGCAGCGGTTGCCTGTGCTGAACAGGCGGGCACTGCGGACTGTGAACAGCCGCCTCCACCGGATTCAGCCTTTTTCCTGGTGCCTGCCATTTCTGCCAGGTTCTTCACCTGATGCCTGACACGACTTCGCCCTACAGTCAGTCCCGCAACAACTGCACCTCCAAAGGTCCATAGAAAATAGATCAAGGCTACCTTCCAGCCGAGGGTTCCGAGGATTATTCCAACTACCACAAAATTACACAGAGGAGCGGATATAAGGAAAGGGAGTACCGTAGAGAAAGGTGCTGACATTTCAATCATCCCCATGGCAACCGGCACCATCGACGCACTGCAAAACGGCGTAAGTGTGCCCAGCGCAGCTCCCATTACGGCCCCCAGAAAGGTATTTTGATCCTTTAGTTTCTTTTGAAGCTTTTCCTGAGGGATATATTCCCTGACCAGCCCCGTAAGTATGGAGATCCCGGCAATGATGACCATCAGAACCCAGCCTACATGCCAGAATTCTCCCAGAGCAATGCCTAATTTTTCATCGAACATCCTTCAACCTCCAGAAATCGTCTGCTCGTATGCGCATATAAGCATGCGTACGGACCGGGGCCTGGACGTCAAGACGGATTATAACTGTAAAGATCCCGACGGTGCAGGTCTGCCATCCCCCGTTGTGAACATCGTGAAGCATGCAAGGTGAAGTATGAAAGGTGAAGTATGAAAGACCGATGCGCAGTGGCGAATAGACAGGAAGACCGGGCGGCGAAAAAGGCTTTGTTTGCAAAAGGGGGAGTGAGAAAAGGGTTCAGAATGCCCGACTACATTTTTATCGACAGACAGCAACCCCTGGATCTGGCCTTTTCGGTAATGGAAAAGGCGCCCTTTCTGGCCGTCGATACAGAGTCATCCGGGTACTATACCTATTATTCTGAGCTGTGCTTGATTCAGATCTCCACCGACTCGCAGCACTTTATCATTGATGCCCTGGCCGGTCTTGATCTGCAGCGTCTTGCCGACATCTTTGCAAGGGAAAGCACTCCAAAAATCTTTCATGCTGCTGCATCCGATATGGGTGAGTTCCGCCGTCAGTATGGCTGGCGGTTTGCGAACATTTTCGACACGCATCTGGCGGCGCGCTACCTGCGTCATGAAGCGAGCTCGCTTCTGGCACTGGTTCAGAAATACGTAGGCGTGCAGCTTGAAAAAAAAGAACAGAAGTCCAACTGGATGAAACGTCCCCTTACGAAAGCGCAGCTGGCCTATGCCCATCTTGATACTGCCTACCTGTATCAGATCATGACGAAAATGAAAGAAGACCTTGGCAGTGCAGGCCTATTAGAAGAGTTCGAGGCCGAGATGGACTGGATGTGTAAGGAAGAGGACAGCGATCCGGAACAGGACAGGGCGGATAACCCAAATGCCTGGATGAAGGTTAACGGCGCTACGCGACTGTCTCCTGCTGCAAGGGGGCGATTTGCAGCAGCCTATGCCGTCAGAGAAGAACGTGCCAGAAGAGAGAATATAGCCGCCTTTCGATTGCTGACAAATCGAAACCTCTTTCGTCTTGTGGAAAAGGCGCCTCCGACGCTTGACGAATTGCACGAATATGGCTTGCATCCGGTTTTCCTGAAGCGCGATGGTGCAAGACTTCTAGAAGCTTTGCAAGAAGCGGCACCGATCCACAGGCTGCCCCTGGACGATCGGCAGATGGATCCACCCGATGTTGAGGACCGCTTTCGTCGTTTAAAAGAGTGGCGGCAAAAGATGGTTTCACGGCGTAAATTGGATCCTGCATTGATTCTATCCAATCGAATCCTGAAAGAGATTGCTCGGCGAAGTCCCGGAGCCCTTGAGGAACTCCAGGCGCTTCGCCTGATGTCGGATTGGAAGGTACAGAATTATGGTCCCGAGATCATAAAAGTTACCGGTGCGATCACGTATTTTTTGAGGTAGCATATGGCACGTAAGATACAAATCTCTCGATTCGCTTTGTTGAATCTGATCTCCTTTTCTATTCTTGGCGGAACGTTTCTAAGTCCTCTTGTTTACAGCGGCCTTAGAGACAGTCTGCACCGACAGAACGTTGTGGGCGATCCCATATCGGAAAGTGAACAGGCCACGGCCATTGCCCTGCAGAAGAATTTTATCAACGTATTCAAGAAGGCCCAGCCATCGGTGGTCTATATCAAGACCAACATGATTGTGCGGCCGCATGCATGGTTTGAGTATTATCAGCGTGTGGAAGGGCAGGGCACGGGGGTGATCATCGATCAGGAAGGCTACATCGTAACAAACAGCCACGTTGTGGCCAATGCCCAGGAGATTGAGGTTACCTTTGCCGATAATACGAAGGCCGAGGCCCGGCTGATCGGTCGAGACGAAAACTCCGATGTGGCCGTAATCAAGGTTCCTGCCTCGCCCCGTCTGCAGCCAGCTCTTCTCGGTGATTCAGACAAGGTAGAGCCCGGTCAGCTGGCCTTTGCCCTTGGCTCGCCGTTCGGGCTTGAAAGTACCTTTACCCAGGGCATCATTTCAGCCAAATCAAGAAATATTGATGATTCAAAATATACACGTATTCAAACCGATGCGTCGATCAATCCCGGCAACTCTGGAGGACCACTCCTGAATATCTACGGTCAGGTCATCGGTATCAACCAGTCGATCATTTCGCCCGACGGCAAAGGTGGATCGGTGGGCATTGGCTTTGCCATACCGATTAACGAGGTGAAAGAGACCATTGCCCGTTTGAAAAAGGAGAAGCGTGTTATCGGTCGTGCGGCCCTTGGCGTTTCTGTGGGAGCGGCCAGTGCAACCCTGCGCGAATACCTGGGAATCAAAGAAGATATTCCCGGAGTGGTTGTGCGTATGGTGGTTCCTGGTTCAGCTGCAGAGAAGGCCGGACTGAAAGCAAATGACTACATCTATCGCATGAATGGCAAAGAGATTGAATCCCCCGAGGACCTTGTACGTGCTGTGCAGCAGGCCGGTGTGGGAGCCCCGGTAACCATCGATATCTATCGCGGTGGAAGAAAGCTGACTCTGAACGGGGTGATCGGCGAGGACCTGGCCAATTGATCGTATGCTGAGTACGGAGCAATGGATTACCCTTTCCGAGACGGAATCCACCAATACCCTGCTTCTGGACGGAAGGTATGCATCGGGAACAATGGTAACGGCTCGCAGGCAGCGTGCGGGCCGTGGTCGCCAGGGCCGGCCATGGAACAACACCGGCAATCAGAGCTTTCTCTACAGTCTGCTTCTTGAGTTTGACAGCCCGCCCGATGCCATGGCTGCCATGCCCTTGCTTGCAGGCCTCTGCGTTCTGGAAGCGGCAGAGGCCTGTCTGGCAGACCTGTATCCTGTGCTTGCAGAACAGACGTCGCTTTCGCTGAAATGGCCTAATGATGTGCTGCTTCACCGTCAGGGGAAGACGGGAAAGCTGGCCGGCATATTACTGGAATCCCGTCTTGAGCAGGGGCGTATCCGGATTGTGACCGGCATCGGCCTGAACTGGTCTGCTGTTCCGTCGTTGCAGACGCCGGCCCTGTTTGAGCCGGCAGCCCTGTTTCCGGTGGAGTTTCCGCAGGCAAAGGAGCCCGAACAGTTTCTTGGATGGCTGATTGCTGCCATGAATCGACGGAACTATGATTCGCCTGTTTTCAGCGCTGAAGTCAAAGAGGCCATCGACAGCCGGTTCTTTCTAAAGGGCAGGAAATTGCGAGGATCTTTCGGTCTTGCCACCTGCGAAGGCCTTTCGGCCAGCGGAGCCCTGCTGCTGCGATGCGAAGATGGAAAAGTCATCGAATACGATCGAACGGACGAGGAGTACGAAATCCTGTGAGCTATGCACTGGCTATAGATATTGGTAATACGAATACCGTCTTTGGAATACTGGCCGTTGATCCGGATGGAGCCACCGAAGGAACCGTGATCCGGTCCTGGAGAACGGTGACGCGAAGAGACAGGACCTCCGATGAACTGGGGGTGTTTCTTTCCGGCTTTCTGCAGAACGGTGGTTTCCGACGCGATGAGGTCAGTGCCTGTGTGTACTCCTCCGTGGTTCCTTCGTTTAATCCGATCGTCGAGCGCATGGTCAGGGATTATTTTCATGTGGAGCCGCTTCGCGTATCCTATGATCTGGATCTTCCGATTGTCTACGACTACTCTCGCCCTGACGAGCTCGGAGCGGACCGTATCGTCAATGCCGTAGCCGTTCATGAAATCTACAGGAAGGATGCCGTGATCATCGATCTTGGCACGGCCACCACGTTCTGCATCCTGCATGGCAATGCCTATCAGGGGGGAGTCATTGCACCGGGCGTAAAGCTGTCTATGGAAACGCTCACGCAGCGTACGTCTCTGTTGCCGGCCGTGGAGTTCTGTCGTCCTGCTTCCGGTGTCATCGGTGACAGTACCGTTCACGGAATCCAATCCGGCTTTTTCTTTGGCTGGGTAGGACTTCTTCGCGGCATCCTCGAAGAGATTCGTCGCACCAACCCGGAGCGCAACTACCTGGTGGTGGCCACCGGTGGGCTTTCGCGGTTGATTCACGATGAGGTGCCTGGATTGTTTGATGTGGTGGATCATGATCTGACCCTGAAAGGGATGCGCATGATCCTTCTGCGCAACATGAAGCATCTTTCAGGGACTTGAAGCCGGGGCCATCCTCGGTCCAATAGCATTTTTCTGCTATGCCTGCTGGAACCACGCTGTAGTTCCGGATCATGCGTTTCTTTCTGCGTCATGCAGCGTTGTGGTCGGTTCCCCTGTTTGTTACAGGCTGTCTTTTCCTGGTTCGGCGGGCCCTGAGCGACGAGGTGAAGGAGTTTGTTGTAAACGACCAGGTCCGCCATTATATCCTCTATGTTCCTGATAGCTATAGCCCGGCCAGCAAAAGCGATCTGATTGTTGTACTGCATGGCGGAGGAGGCAACGGCAGTCAGGCAGAGGATATGACAGGCTTTTCCTCTCGAGCGAAGCGCGATGGCTTTCTGGTACTCTATCCTTATGGAACGGGCCGGCGCTTTGAGAAGAGATTCCTGACCTGGAATGCAGGCAACTGCTGCGGCGTGGCACGAGAAAAGAATGTCGATGATGTTACCTTTCTTCGCAGGTTGATCCAGCATGTAAAACGTGTGTATCCTGTTCGCCGGGTTTATGTTACCGGGATGTCAAACGGTGGTATGATGGCCTATCGAATGGCCTGTGAAGCCTCTGATCTGATCGACGGCATTGCTCCGGTTTCCGGTGCCATGAATGTTACGGAATGTCAGCCCGAGCGCTCGCTGGATGCTATCATCTTTCATGGCCGAGCGGATGAAATTGTACGCTATGAAGGAGGGACCGCCAAGAACCCGGACTCCACCGATCGTATTGACCGCTCTGTGGCTTATGCTGAAGCTTTTTGGAAAAAACAGAACCGGTGTGATGGCCGCACAGTCGAAAAAAACGGTACTGTGGAGCAGGTCAGCTACCGCTGTGCTGGAGCAAAGCTGGCCGTGATCAGCATCGATGGAGAAGGGCACACCTGGCCCGGAGGCAAAAGGGGGCGGTTAGGTGCCGACCGGCCGACCGATGCCATCAGCGCCACCGATACAATTCTGCAGTTCTGGAGGGACGGTTAGTCCTATGATTTTTGCCCTGCTGCAGCAATGTTACATGTGTCATGCAGGGCAGCAGAAACAAAAGATGGGATGGCCTTCTTCCAGGCATCTGGCATGCGTTCATGAACAAAACGGTACAGGTTTACCTCTCTGTCGCGGTCCAGGCGTAGAAAATCCAGCGTAACGGCAAGTTGCAGCAGTGTTCCGCGCAGTACGTCGCGGGCCAGTTCTGTTTCCAGAGGGTTGTGGCTGCCCCCGTAGCTGCGCTCCATCTGCAGGGCCTGACCCGATTCCGTCAGCTTATAGGGCCGAAGCCTCTGCTCAAGGTTACGACCTGTTTTAATGTCATATTGCTGGCTGCATCGGTCAAAACAGGCCTGAAGCTCTTCAAGAACGGCCTGCAGATCCTGTTCTTCTGCATATCGAATGTCTATGGAGAAGCGTACCTTTCGCGCCCGGTTCAGGAGGCTGACCTCCTGAACGCTATGCCCGAGCAGTCCTTCGCCCCCGCTGTTGACGTCCAGAGAGAGATTACCTACCACGAACCCCTGGAGTTGTCCGAGCAGAAACCGCTGGTCTTCGGATGAAAGATCACCGCGCAGTCCCAGGGTGAGAATGCTTTCTCCAGGGATAACGTTTCGGTTTGTTCCAGGCAGGATCGCCGGTGCTCCTGCAATCCATTCAACAGAGCCGACCCTTTCTTCGAACGACGACTGCAGGTCTCGAAAGAAGTGATACAGCCTGCTGGCAGCCACGCCTGCATCGGACCTTTCCGCGATGGCGGCACCGCCTGCATGACCTTTTCGTCCAATCAGGTGGAAGCGCATGCCATAGTCGAGCTCGACGGGAACCTGGTCCTCCACAGAAAGCATGCCCACCGTCATACGCATGGCTGCATATTCCGGGCGAAGTGCCAGGTCGCGAATAAAGGCGATGCAGTCCAGTGTGGCCTCTTCGGCCTGTTCGCCTTCAAACGTGAAGTCCTCCTGATAGATGCCCATGATGGTGTTGACAAGCACCATGGGGACGCCTGCTTCATGAAGCCGGCTTCCCTGTTCGATGTGACGCTCATAGCTGTGCGGGCTGTAAAAGGAACGTGGATTAAAGCATGTGGAAAGCAACTCCTCGGGGGAGTGATCTTTCAGTCGGTTTAATGTGTGTATCTCATTTCGCTCTTCGGCTTCTTTTAAGAATTGAAGCATGAATTGCAATCGCTGGCCGTAGGTATGGCCATCCTGGTTGGTCATTCGGTAGATGTGTTCTGGCTCGGCCAGGCCGGCAACGGCGGAGCTTCCCGGCATCGATACTCCCTGGCCTGTAAAACTCATCTCTTCGCCCACATAGGCACTGACGATCATGGTGCGCGGCACGGCCGGATAAACCGTAGCGATACCATAGTAGTGATGCATGTCCCGCAGAAGCTCGGCCACTTCAATGCCAGAGAGCACGCCAAGGCGTCCGTCGTACTTTCCGCCATCGGCCACCGTATCGATGTGCGATCCCATGGTGATGGCCTTTGCAACGACCTGGGCAAGGTTCTGTGGGTCTTTTAAAATGGTTTCTGCTGTTTCGTCATCGATGAGCAGGCCATGGATATTTCCGACCGTATCAATGCATACCCTGAGACCGGCCTGGTTCATCTGAGCGATAAGAGAACGGGCCGCCCTGCAATACTCTTCGGTAAAGGCCTGAGCGGAGATCTGACCGGCTGAGTTGCGACTGACGCGGGCCATCTCTTCGAGGCGTTCGCGCAGGCGAAAGCCAATGCCAAACAGTGAGGTCAGACCGCGTTTGGTGGTGATGGACTTCTGTAAAGATATGCTGGTACTGATACGGGTATTCAGCTCTTCGGCGGCTACCTGGTCGGCTACAAGGTTTACGACCCTTTTCAGAGGTTCAAGCTTCGTTTCAGACCAGAGGCTATCGAGGCGTATCTGTTCTGTCAGATCAAGGCGGGTCGACATTGCCTGCATCTGTGCGGCCAGTTCTACGACATCCTCTTCTCTACCCTGGCAGCGAGCCTCGATCATTTCAGCAAATTGGTACCGAAAGAAATCACCCGATCCTGTAAGCGCGGCCAGTCGCTCCTGCTGTTCTGCATCTTCTGCGGGGATGTTGTTTTCGTATGTCCAGGTTGCCGGGTCGCCGATCGTTCCCGGAGCCGCTCCGTTCATGGCGCGAATCAGCTCGAAATGCTCTTCCTCGCTCAGGCGATTGAGCGGATGATCGAGCATACGGTGATACACGAAACGCCTCTGGCTTTCTGTCATATAATCCTCTTGCAGTCGAAACCGACCAAAGAGCGGAGCGGTGAAGATCAGGCTTTCCGGTGCATGCAGGTAGGTTCGCATCTGTGCAATACCGAAAAGATCTTCCCGTTCAATCGTCGGATCGATGACAGAAAAGGATACCCGGCTGTAACGGTGGTCAAAGAAGGCAAGGATGACGAAGATATGGCTTCGCGCCATTACGAATTGCAGCGTTTTGTCATGACTCAGTGTATAATCACCCGCTACGAGCTGGACCGTTTGAGAGCGATCGTCGCGCAGTACCTGGATCCCCTGCCTCTGCAGCCTGTTCAGCAGCACTTCATTTTGAGGATCAAAGGTATAATAGAAGCGGTTAAAAACAGACAGGGCATGGGGACGTTGATTGAAATCCGGTTCAGCCAGGGCTTCCGGCGACATATCCCTTTCCATGATCATGCCGCGCTGGATGGCATAGGGAGGAATGCCAAGCTCAATCAGCTTCTGTATTATGAGACTGCTTTTCTTTCCGCAGCCATACTCGGCAATACTGTAGGGCAGAGGCAGGAAGTTCAGGATCAGGTCACGGATCTTGTCTTTCTCTGCCATAAGAGGCAGTCGGCTGGAAGCATCGACGTCGATATTCAGGTCTATGGAATCGGAGTAAAAGGAGTGCTGCATGACTTAACTGCGGTACACGCTATCAAACCCATGGGGAGGGGCAATCAGAAAAGGATGACTCGAACACCGGAATCCACTTGACGCTTCGTTTCAAGGGGATATGCTCGATGCATGTACAGTTACGACAGCCAGAACGGAATTGGAACGATCGACTGCCATTACATCAAGCCACTCCTTGCCTGTTCATACATCGTCGTGGATGGAGACGAGGTTGCTTTCGTCGAGAACAACACGTCTTTTGCCGTTCCCTATCTGCTCGAAGCCCTGAAGGAGCTCGGTAAAACGCCGGATCAGGTCAAGTATGTAATCATCACGCACGTTCACCTTGATCATGCAGGTGGATCGGGACAGCTGATGCAGCACTGTAAGAATGCAACGCTGCTCGCTCATCCAAGAGCCGGACGACACGTCATCGATCCAACCAGGCTCATTAACAGCTCGATACAGGTCTATGGCGAAGAGCCTTTTCGACGCCTGTACGGAGAGATCCTTCCCGTGCCAGAAGAACGTGTGCGTCTGATGGCCGACGGCGAAGAGGTGATGCTCGGTTCTCGAAAGCTGCATTTCTTTCATACAAAAGGGCATGCCAATCATCATTTCTGTATCCACGATTCGAAATCCAACGGAGTCTTTACAGGCGATACCTTTGGCATAGCCTATCCTATTCTGCAAAAGGGTGGGCCATACCTGTATCCTACGAGTACGCCGACGGATTTCGATCCGACAGAAGCCCGTATCAGCCTGAAGAAGATTCGCGATACAGGATGCTCTCGCCTGTATCTAACCCATTTCGGGGAGTTTACGGCCCTCGACGAGGGCGAGGCACAGATGCGTGCAGGTCTCGATTTCCTGGAAGGTCATCTTGAGAAATCTGCGCAGGGACTGCAGGAAGGTCAGTCGATGGAGACGCTGCAGAAAGAGGTTGCCTCGTCTATCTTTGAGCGCATGCAAAGCGAGGTGGACGCGCGGGGCTTTACCGTCGACGAAGAAGGAAAAGAGCTGATGCGAATGGATGCAGAGTTGAATGCACAGGGCATCGTCTTCGCCGCTTCGCGTAAGGCAAAGTCACAGAGTCGAAGCTGAATCGAGCTCGGTTAGATGATTTTCTGGATGCGTCGTTCGATTTCGCGGTACAGCGTGATCGTCTTTTCGATGACGCTGTCGGGTAACGGCGGGGCTGGCGGTCTTTTATCCCAGTCCAGCCCTTCCAGGTAATCCCTGATGTACTGCTTGTCGAATCCCGGCGCAGTCTTGCCCGGACGGTAACCGGACTCATCCCAGAACCGGCTGGAGTCTGGAGTAAGCACCTCGTCGATCAAGACGATGCGATCCTCTAACAGACCAAACTCGAACTTTGTATCGCAAAGAAGGATGCCCACCTGCGCCAGTCGAACCGAGGCCTCGCGAAAAAGAGCGATGGAAATCTGTTCAAGCCGATCTGTTAACTCGCTTCCAATCTGGTTTCGCATGAAGTCGACGGTAACGTTCTCATCATGCTTTCCCGTATCCTCTTTGGTGGCCGGAGTGAAGATCGGTTCGGGCAGACGCTGTCCATCCAGCATGCCGGGTGGCAGGGCATGTCCGCAGATGCTGCCGGTCTTTTGATAGTCTTTCCAGCCTGATCCTGCCAGGTATCCTCGCACGACGCATTCGAAGTCCACACGTTTGGTCTTGCGCACAAGAACGGCTCTGCCGCGAAAGGGCTCGTAGTTCGTAAACGGAGCAGGGAAGTCTTCGATACGTTCACTGATCAGGTGATCATCGAAATCGAGGATCTGCTCAAGCGGGCGGTCATCAGAAAGCGAAAGTGTGCTGCCACTTCTGAAATGACGGAACCAGCGCGTTGACACATCGGTAAGGATCTGTCCTTTCCCTGTTACGGGCTCATCGAAAACGACGTCAAAGGCTGAAACGCGATCCGAGGCCACAAGGATCATGGCATCACCGGCATCGTACAGGTCGCGGACCTTGCCGCGGTAGAATGGCGAGGGAATCGGTTCGTTCATAAGATAGAGGCCAGCGAATCAGGGAGGAATCACAGGTAAAGGGTTTTAGAGCCCTTTGTTTGCAGTCTGGCAAAGCCCTCTTCGGTGCGGTTGGTTTCGATGACGATCCTGCGCAGCGAGAACTCTTCGCCGGTGCCCTTTTTGATTCCGGGACAGAATTTTTTCAGCCATTCATAATCCTCTGCACGTTCGAAGTTGGAGGTCCAGAACGGGAAGGTGCGGCATTGTAAAGGGCGCACCTCATAGACCGTGCATTTGCCGCCTTTGCCGAGAAGGGCGCAGGCATCTTCGGAGTCATGGAGAAAAAGGCCATTCTTCTCTCTCTGCACAAGCCTCTTATAGAGACGCTTCCATCGGGCATCGGATAGCCGCAGCAGCCTGCGAATGCTGGCAAGATCCTCTTCTGTAAAATAGACCACGCCGGGTCCCCGGCAGCACTTGCCACAGGCCGTGCAACTCCAGCGGAAGGTATCGCCTTTCAGGGATTGTTGCAGCTGTTCCAGCGACAGGCTGTGCGGAATGGGGTCACCGTTGGCCGAACGTCCCGCGACATAATGGCGATCTGTTTCGTCCTCTCTGGCCGGTGCCAGGGCAATCAGGGCTTTTAATGACTCAAACATGCGGAGAATCCGGTTTGTATCGTTTTTCCCTCATGGAAACCCCTTTTTTCCTCGAAACTGGAATCAGACATGGAGATCCAGAAAGTAGCCTTTCTTGAAAGAGACCTCGGCCTTCGCCCTGCAGGGGCAGAGGTAAAGGCTGGCGGGGCCTCGGCCTTTTTTGATATGCTTACGGGGGCATCGGTCGAGGCAGGTATGCCTGTAGAGGATGTATCCAGCCACGCCGATGAATCGGCATTTCTGTCGGCAAGGCCCGAAACAGGCCCCGGGCATGAACCGGTTCAGCGGGAAGCCGAAAGCCTCGACCGCGAAGACAGCGATGTCAGGAGCGCTGATTCCAGCGAAGCGGAAAAGGATAACACCGACTCTGTCGAAGAACGGCAGCAGAGAACGGAGAAGGCCGCAGAGGCCTCGGCGTCTGCGGCGCGAAAAACTGAAGAGAGCCAGACGTCTGAAAACGATGCACTTGAAAATGATGCACTTATAACCGAAAAGATCGGCAAGGATGCTGCCCGGGTCTTGCAATCCCTCTCTGGAATCATCGGGGATATTGAAAAGAAGGCCTCGGACCCGTCCGAAAAGACATCGAAGGCAGCGGCCAGGGCAGGACGCTGGAAGACCGTCGAGGATCTGATCGAGAATGCGCACAGGCAAAAGGAGGTCGGCAAAGAAGGGCTGCAGAGCGTTGGCGCCCGACTGGAGCTTAAACCGGAAGCCAGAGGCGCCGAAATCGTGGCGGATAAGGATGTCGGTGAGCGAAATAAACACAGAAAGACAGAGGAATCCCGTCTTGAAGATGCTCATGTAAGGCAACGGGTGGAGGTCTTCTCTGCCAGGGATGTGCAGGCCTCGATCGATGCAAAGCCTGAGGGTAAAAGCAAGATCGGCCTCGATGCCTCAAAATGGAATATTGTATCGGCCAGGCATGAGCGTCGTGAGGCAGCGAAGTCCGACAGCCAGGAATCGTCCCAGGGCGGACGGGAGTTCAGGGAATCAGGCCTTCCCAACCTTTTCCGAACCGTCGAACAGCCTGTAAGCCCGCAGGAGCTGGAGCGCGGCGTACGCAGTGGCCTGAATGAGCTTGTGAAGAAGGCCCATGTTCAGATTGGCCGTCAGGGACAGGCCTCGGCGCAGATCCGTATGAATCCCGAACATCTGGGCTTCATGAGCGTCGATATGAAGGTTGAGGCCAACCGCGTTGTTCTAAAGATTCTGGTCGATCGCGAGGATGTACTCGAGCAGCTGAAGAAGGATCTGGACGTCCTGCGAACGGAGTTTGGCAAAAGCGGACTGCACATCGATTCGCTTTCGATCAAGCTGCGCGAAAGCTTTGGAACGGCCTTTCAGAATGACACACAGGAACAGAAGGATACAGCCTTCCAGGACGATGGCAGTCAACAGGGCGGGCAGAATCCTTCGCAGGACGAGAAGCGAAGAGGCTACTTTGAGTCCGCCTTTACAACGTCAGAGGTCGAAGAGCCCCATCCTGCCGCTGTATCAGGAGAGATCGGCCAGTCAGGCTATGAGAATCAGCTTGTTATGAATTTTCACCGTCCGGCCGATCAAAGAGTATTCCGGGCATAAGAGGATCGTATGGAACCAGTATCATCAGAGCAGCTTCGTAATCGTTACCTGAATACCGATCGTTCGGTGAACATACAGGAAACCCTGAAACAGCAGCAGAAGCTGCAGGAAGGGGGATTGGATGGCGTTGAAATCCGCCAGGGAGCAAAGAATCTCGGTAAAGATGATTTTCTGAAGCTTCTGATTACACAGCTTTCGCATCAGGATCCCACACAGCCTGTTTCGGATCAGCAGTTTATCGCCCAGATGGCGCAATTCTCATCGCTTGAGCAGATGCAGAATATTGCAACAGGCATCGAGAAGATGGGAGAGCGTCAGGCCTACGGCATGGTAGGGAAGTTCATCGTCGGCAAAGACTTTGCAACGGGTGAGATGATCAGCGGCGTGGCCAAAGCTCTCTTTTATGATCATGCCGGACAGGCCTTCTTAAAAGTAGGCGGTCGGGCGGTGCACATGAACGATGTAACGCTTGTTGGCGACCCTTCGGATTTCCGTCGTGAAGCCGGTGGTCTGGGACCGGCCACACCATCTGCTACGCAGCCCGGCGCTTCACAACCTCAGCCAGCGGTGCCCGGTGCCGCGCAGCCCGCCGTCCAGTCGGCGAAGGAGCCGGCGATCCCGGAGGGGCAGCCCGAGGCTGCAAAGCAAAAGAATCCGGCCCTTGAAAACGGGGCAGAGGATTCCGGCCTGCCAGGCGCCGATACAGAGAGTCCCTCGCGAGCCACTCCGGAAGGTCTGAAAAGCGAAGGCCGGTTACCTGCTGAAAAATCAGGGGGCAGCCAGGAGAATCATAAAGTTCCAGGCGGAACGACCGAAGGTACGAAGGAGCCGCAGATCGAGCGAACCAACCTTCGCATGCGATCTGAGCTTGAACGCAGTTATGGATACATGGCTTCGAGGTCATATCGAAGCTTTGCCGGATAATCCGGCAGAATGAATGGTTAGCATGAGAAGCCGAAGCAGCTTTGAAGCATTGGAAGGAGAAACAGACATATGATGCGCTCGCTTTATTCCGGTGTATCCGGATTGAAGAATCACCAGGTCCGGATGGATGTCATCGGGCATAACGTTTCTAACGTGAATACGCATGGCTACAAAGCCGAACGTGTGAACTTCATGGACCTGATCAGTCAGGAGATTGCCGGAGCATCGGAGCCAAAGGACAACATTGGCGGTATTAACTCCCAGCAGGTCGGTCTTGGTGCGTTGATTGCTTCGATCGATAAGATCATGACGCAGGGATCCCTGCAAACAACAGGCAAGAACACCGACGTTGCCATTTCAGGCGAAGGCTTCTTTGTGATACGGGACGGAGACAAGCAGTTCTACACAAGGGCTGGCTTTTTCAACATCGATCGTGATGGCTACTATGTGCATCCCGGCACAGGCCTGCGGGTACAGGGATGGAATTCGAGGACCGATGAGCAGGGCAACTCCTACATCAACTCTTCGGCTACCGTAGAAGACATTCGCATCCCGCTGTACCAGAAGAAGCCCGCAAAGGCAACGACCGAGGTCGTCTACGAGTCGAATCTGAATCAGGCCGTAGAGATCGTTCCGCCTGATGCAACAGAAGAGCAGATCAGGGAATTCATCGAAGGCCCTGCCGATAAGCGACGTGGCCATGCAACAACCATCAACGTCTATGATCCGGAAGGCAACAAGCGTGAGCTTCGCCTTGAATTCTGGAAAACAGGCGAAAACCGATGGACCGGACGGGTTAACCTGGAGAACGCCACCCAGGTCAGCGTGAACGTTGTTGGTCCAGGGCTGACCGATACGGCCGTTCCCGGCAACGATCGCTTTGAGCTTGGTTTTTCAAGCGATGGTCGGCTGGTATCCGTCAGCGACGGAGCCGACACCCTCAATGACGGGAAGCTCATGATTGAGCTCAGCTACCGCATCCCCGGCAATCCGGAGCCTCAGACCATCCGGCTGAACATGGGTGAATCGGGAGAGGTAAAGGGCGTAACCCAGTATGCCTCTTCCTTTACAACCCGCGCCAGGGAACAGGATGGCTATCCGATGGGCTATCTGGAGGCCTTCAGCATCGATAATACGGGAACCATCGTCGGCACCTATTCCAACGGTGTAAAGGAGCCTCTGGCAAAGATCGCCCTGGCAACGTTTACCAATCCGGCGGGACTGACAAAAGAAGGCGAAACGAAGTTTGCCTATTCTATGAACTCAGGGGATCCGAATATCGGAGAGGCCGGCATCGCGGGCCGGGGAAAGATCAATGCGGGCTTGCTTGAGATGTCCAACGTCGATCTATCGGATCAGTTTACGGACATGATCGTTACCCAGCGAGGCTTTCAGGCCAATTCCAGAACGATCACAACGACGGATCAGATGATACAGGAGGTCCTTGGACTGAAACGGTAAGGACTGATACTGATTCGTAATTTCGGAAATGGCCGGGAAGTCCCGGCCATTTCGTTTTTCGCTTGCCCGCAGAGAGGCTGGGGCTAAGATCCGATGGTCTGACAGGAGGATTTACGATGGGACAATCGATTGACCTGGTGATCATTCTGGTCGCCTTCAGCATTGCATTCACGTTTGGAATGGGCATTTATGCCTATATCCTGTTGAAAAAGAAACTGAAGTGAGGGAGCAGGGGGCATTTTGCCCCCTCTCTGCCAGGGGGACATAATCGGTTGCACGTGAAACGACGTTCCGGTGCCTGTCAGTCGGCGTGAAAGTTACGGCAGCGTCGAGTTTTAAAATCCTGAGCACAGACGAAGGGCTTGGGATCGGTTCGCCTGCCCGGGCCGTTCCACACCTCATAGTGCAGGTGCACACCGGTAACCCGGCCTGTACTGCCCATATAGCCGACCACCATCCCGGGCCGCACCGTCTGGCCGGAGCGCACGGCCACCCGTTCCATATGGCCGTACAGGGTTTGAAAACCAAAGCCATGTTGAATGACGACAGCATTGCCGTAGCCCGGATCGCGGCGCATGATGGTCTTTACCTTCCCTTCTGCCGTAGCGAGAACAGGGGTTCCACGCCTTCCGGCCATGTCCATACCCGAATGAAACTCCATCTGTGAACCGCTGACAGGATCGACACGGATTCCGTAGTCGGACGTATCGCGAAAAGAGGCCTGAAGTGGTCGGCCAAGAGGAATGCGCCGATACACACCGTAGCCGTCCTCTACGGTATGGCGAAGCGATTCCAATATGGAAACATCTTCAGCGGTAGCAGCATTGAGGCCGGCTGTTGTGTAAATCGATGGCAGGTAGTCGGTATTGGGAGCCAGACGGCGCAGTACCTCTGCCTTGATGGCTCGATGCGCCTCTTCCAGCGACGTGGAGCTGTCCGGGAGATGGGATAGGCCGGTGGTTGAAAAACCGGCAAGGCGGGCGATCTCTTCGAGGTTTTCCCTGAGCTGCTGCTGCTTCTCAACAAGACGCGCCGTTTGTTTCTCGATGTTATAGGCAGCCGTATAGTTGATTCCGTAAAGTTGCCGCTGGGCCTGGATTTCCCGGGCACGCTCGCGATGCACATAATAGCCGTACACGCTGAGAACGATGGAAAGGATGATACTGCCGGCGATAAAGCCAATGATGTGCCAGTTCATGTGTACGGTGAAGACACGTTCATTCCCGTGCGGAATGAACATGATCGTCAGCCGTTCGCGGCCTTTGCGGTCCAGACGGTTGGGAATCGATCCGATGCTATCACGGACCTGCTGGCCAATGCGTTTCCCGATCTCTTTCAAAGCCCTTTCATCTTATTCCTGTGGTGTGTGCGGTCAATAAGTTCTTTACTCAGCTTAAACGAGGGAAAAAAAGACCCTGGGCCGATGGCCGCTTCTGGAGTCTACTGGTGTCTGAACAGCATAATGATCAATACGAAACTCGCCTGGAAAAGCTGAAGAAGGTACAGGCAAAGGGCTATCAGCCCTATCAGACCTCGTTTGAACGAAAGGATGAGGTGCAGGCAATCCTTGCCATGGATCCGTCCTCATACTCCGATACGATGAAGCTCTCTGTTGCCGGTCGGATTCGCGCAAAACGCATGATGGGCAAGGCCGGCTTTTTGCAGATTGAGGATGATACGGGGCGGATGCAGTTTTATGTACGTCGTGACGATGAAGGTATTGACTTCGATGTGGTTAAAGCCCTGGACCTCGGTGATATTGTAGGCCTGACCGGCTTTCCCTTTCTAACGCAGACCGGCGAAAAGACGATCCATGCCACCTCCGTTGTGCTGCTGGCCAAGTGCCTGCGACCTCTGCCTGTTGTCAAAGAGGCCGATGGAAAGGTTTTCGATGCCTTCACCAACAAAGAGCAGCGCTATCGGATGCGCTACGTGGACCTGATTGTAAATCCGGAGGTCCGGCAGACCTTTATTTTACGTTCTCGTATCATTGCCTATGTGCGGTCCTTTTTGCAGAAAGAAGGCTATCTCGAGGTGGAAACACCGATGATGCAGCCAATCCCCGGTGGCGCATCGGCCAGGCCTTTCATTACACATCACAATGCCCTGGACATGGACCTTTATCTGCGAATCGCTCCGGAGCTGTATCTGAAGCGTCTGCTTGTCGGTGGCTTTCCCAGGGTATTCGAGGTGAACCGAAACTTCCGCAACGAAGGGATCAGCTACAAGCACAACCCCGAATTTACGATGCTTGAGGTCTATCAGGCCTATGGCTCTGTAGATAGCATGATGGATCTTTGCGAGAGGCTGATTACCGGCGCCTGCATGGAGGTGCACGGAAGCCTGAAGATTCCGTATGGCGACGATACCATCGATCTTACAGCGCCGTGGCAGAGACTCGGATATATGGAATCGATCGAAAAGTATGCCGGGGTGTCTCTGGACGCAGGCATGGATGTGAAGGCGGCCACCGACGCAGCCGTTGCAGCCGGGCATGCAGCCTCTCTGTTCAAGGAATGCCGCTCTGTCTGGGATGTGGCGGAGGTGCTCTTCGATGAAGCAGTAGAGCCCAGGCTGATCCAGCCGGTGATGATTACGCGATATCCGAAAGAGATCTCTCCGCTTGCCCGCTCCAGTGCCGATGATCCGCGTTTTGTGGATCGCTTTGAGCCGTATATTGCCGGCAGGGAGATCGGCAATGCCTTCTCTGAATTGAACGATCCGTTTGACCAGAAGGCTCGCTTCCAGCAGCAGGTTGCACTGCGAGAGGCCGGAGACGAAGAAGGCGGTTACATGGACCTGGACTATATCCGGGCCCTGGAATATGGCATGCCCCCGGCCGGTGGTATGGGCATTGGAATCGATCGTCTGGTAATGCTTCTTACCAACAGCCATTCTATTCGCGACACCATCCTCTTTCCGCTGATGCGCCCTGAAGAAGGCGAGGACGGAAGTGCTGAGCATGCGGATTGATTGAGGAGGAGCTCCGGGCATGCGGCGTTTGATGTGGGTCGTAACCATCACTGTTGTCATGCTGGCTCTCGTTATCCTGGTCTGCATGCTACAGCGTTTCATCCTTTTCCCGGCGCCGACCAGGGCAGGGATGCCCGCTGTACCGAATGGTGAACTCATCGAGATCGAACAGGTGGGGCGTAAGGCCCGTGGGTTCCTGATTCGTTCGATGACAGAGAGCAATCGTCTTCTTGTGATCTTTCACGGAAACGGGGCTACGATGGATGGCGATGTTGATCTTGGCCTCTACTTTGCGAGGGCCGGTCTGCATGTGCTTCTGGTCGAGTATCCGGGGTACGGGCTGTCTTCTGATAGCAGGCCTTCGGAGTCGAGGTCTATTCTGACGCTGCCCTTTTGATTCAATATGCACAGCAAAGGCTTGCCGTTGATGCAGAGCAGACAGTGGCCTTTGGACACTCGCTGGGCTCTGCCGTTGCGGTGGAGATGGCCGAAAGGGGCCTTGTCTCCAGGCTTGCCCTGATCTCTCCTTTTACATCTGTGCCAGATCTGGCAGCCCTTCATCTCCTGCCACCGGGATTGAAATGGCTGTCCCGTGCGGTCGTCTGTGATAGATTTGACAGTGCTGCCAGGGCGCGGTCCCTGAAGCTGCCGGTGCTTGTTGTGCACGGGCAGCAAGATAGCCTGGTGCCCTTCCATATGGGTAAAGAACTGCACTCTGCGTTTGCGCAAAGCGAGTTCATCGCCGTCGATGCCAGCCACAACGACGTCCTGATGCGGATGAGCGCCGATGACTGGCAGCGCCTTCGGGACTTTCTGCTTCGGTGATGACGTTCAGGCCTCTAAAGCGAAATTTGCACCCTTCTCAAGATAGCGCAGATGTAGAATAAAGGTTTTAAAGGCGTTGAAGAGAAGTTCGCAGTCCAGCTCGATCATCTTGTAGAAGATATCACGATCGAGAAACAGCACCCGGGCATGAGGTGAGGTGATCTGCAGGCTGTAGTAACGGTTCTGCTTGTGCAGCAGGGCCGTTTCGCCCAGCCATTCTCCTTCGCGAAATGTCATGCAGGAAACCCTCTGGCCGCGAACGTTTTTGCAGGCCAGAGCTTCCCCGGAAAGAAGCAGATACGTAAAGCTGTCGTTTTCCTGTCCCTCTTTGAAGATGAAGCCATCCTTTGGCAGGGTCTTGATCGTTGAGCGGTAAAGCAGATTCTGAATACGCAGATTGCCTGGCCTTAAGGGGGTCATCAGCTGATCGTATTCTTCAAGCAGGTTGCCGGTAATGGCCGGACATTGCTCGCCTGCGAAGGCCCGCTGTTCGACTCGTTCCAGGACGGTGAGGGCAGCAACGGTTAAACGGCGTCCGAACTTCGGATTCGACCGGGCCTCTTTCATAAAGCAGTCGCCATCAAAACAGGCCACCTTCAGCTCTTCGGATTCGGCAACAATTGTGGCAATTCGTGCTCCGGTGGTGAGAAGGGCAACCTCGCCAAAGATATCGTTTGCATGCAGGGTGTGGATGACCCTGTCTTTCCCACCGATGCGTTTCAGCACCGCTGCCTTTCCGGCCAGGATAAAGTACACATGACCATCAGAAGGGTCATCCTCTTTGAAGACGATGTCTCCTCGTCTGTAGACCCTTGCTTTGATGTTCTTGAGGATCTCTGCACTTTCTTGTTTCATATGGTTCTGCTGCATCCTGGTTATAGATGATACGGACTTTCCCCTGATGGGACGTCAAAACAAAAACCCGAACCGCGGACGGTTCGGGTTTAATTTGCAGGCTGCCTGGCTGTTTCAGGAACAGCCGGTGGTGGAGCCGCAGCTCATGCATTTCAGGCAGGTACCGTTGCGCACCATGGTGAACTGGCCGCATTCCGGACAGGCATCGCCTTCGTAGCCTTTCATACGTGCAATGGTGCTCAGACTTGTCTTGGTTTCTTTCTGAGCTGCACTGCCATCATCCTGCTTAACGACGACCCAGGACGGTGCTGCAGGACGTTCCTGCTCCTGTGAGGCTGTCCCTGCGGGGGATTCCGTCGGGGTGGCGATCGGCGAGCTTACATGAGAAGACTGTACGGCGTCGGGAAGGGTATCCTCAACGTTTACATGGGCCAGCTCGTAGCGGCTCAGATAGGTGACGGCCAGCTCGCGGAAGATGTAGTCGATGATCGACGTCGACATCTTGATATGCGGATTGCCCTGCACCGTTCCATTGGGCTCGAACTTGGTGTAAACAAAGGCATCAACGAACTCTTCCAGAGGTACGCCGTACTGCAGTCCCAGAGAGACGGCAATGGCAAAGCAGTTCATCAACGAACGGAAGGCTGCCCCTTCCTTATGCATATCAAGAAAGATTTCGCCCAGGCGACCGTCTTCGTATTCACCGGTTCGCAGGTAGATCTTATGGCCGCCGACCGTAGCCTTCTGTGTGTATCCAGCCCGGCGAAGAGGCAGTCGCTGACGTCGTACCACCTTTTCGATCTGTTCCACCGTCTTTTCAACACGCTGTACGGCGGCCGCTGCCGTGGTCTCTTCTTCAAGCTGCAGCTCTTCTTCATCTTCGACCTGAATGTTCAGAGGCTGTGACAGCTTGGAGCCATCACGATACAGGGCAATGGCCTTATTCATGACACGGAAGGACAGCTCATAGGCCTGTTTTACATCCTCCAGAGTGGCATGAGCGGGCAGGTTGATGGTTTTAGAGATTGCCCCTGAGATAAAGGGCTGCGCTGCCGCCATCATCAGGATATGGCTTTTCCAGGATAGATAGCGTTTACCGTAGCGGCCACATCGGTTCGCACAGTCAAAGATGGGCAGGTGCTCCTCTTTCAGGTGCGGTGCCCCTTCCACTGTCAGTGTTCCGGTAACATAGTCGTTGGCTTCACGAATCTGGTCTTTTGTAAAGCCAAGGGCCTCGAGAAGGCTGAAGGTAGGGGGCAGCGATGACGGATCCTGTCCTGTAAGCTTCTGTACAAGCTCTTCGCCCAGCGTAAATGCATTGAAAACAAAGTTGATATCGAACGCCGATGCAAGCTGCTCTTCTACCTTCTGCAGTGCAGCATCATCAAAGCCCTTCTGTTTCAGCGATACATGGTTGATATGCGGTGCATTCTTCAGCGTTCCATGGCCCGTTGCATACTTGACGATGTCGTCAATCTGTTCCGGGGTATAGCCAAGGTGCTCCAGAGCGGGCGGAACGGACTGGTTGATGATCTTAAAGTAACCGCCACCGGCCAGCTTCTTGTATTTTACAAGGGCAAAGTCCGGTTCAATGCCTGTTGTATCGCAATCCATCACCAGACCAATGGTTCCGGTGGGAGCAATGACCGTCATCTGTGCATTGCGGTAACCGAATTTCTCGCCAAGCTCCAGGGCACGATCGGCTTCGGCTCGAGCTGCCTCAAGCAGATAAGAAGGACATTGCGATTCATCAATGCCAACAGGCTTTATCGTAAGGCCTTCGTATTCGTTCTCGGGAACGTTGTATACGGCACGGCGGTGATTGCGAAAGACCCGCAGCATTGCCTCCCGGTTTCGTTCAAAACCGGCAAAGGGACCGAGCTCCTGGGCCATCTCGGCCGAGGTGGCGGCTGCATTCATATGCATGATTGCCGTAATGGCACCAGCAATGGCACGGCCGCGGTCGCTGTCATAGCCAATCCCCATCCGCATGAGAAGGGAGCCAAGGTTTGCATAGCCCAGACCAAGCGTGCGGAACTCGTAGGAAAGCAGGGCAATCTCACGAGAAGGGAACTGAGCCATCGTTACCGAGATTTCCAGTACGATCGTCCACAGGCGTGTGGAATGACGGAAGGCAAGGTCGTCAAACTCAGACGTCTTCTGGTTCAGGAATTTTACCAGGTTCAGTGATGCCAGGTTACAGGCCGTATCGTCGAGGAACATGTATTCCGAGCAGGGATTCGATGCCCGAATCGGTCCATCGTTCGGACAGGTGTGCCATTCATTAATGGTCGTATCGAACTGCAAACCGGGGTCAGCACAGGCCCAGGCGGCGTAGGCGATATCATCCCATAACTTGCGGGCTTTTACGCTTCTTGCCGGTTGCGGCTTGCGGTTCTCTTCTCTGGCCTTTTCCAGCTCGGTACGCCAGTAGAGGTTCCAGTCAAGGTCCTGCTCGACGGCCTGCATGAAGTCATTCGTCACGCGAACGGAGTTGTTGGAGTTCTGGCCGCTTACCGTCTGGTAGGCCTTGGACTGCCAGTCGGTGGTCATCTCTTCAAAAAGGATGGAGGTGAAGCCCTGTTTTACCAGGTCAATCACCCGCAGGATGTAGTTGTCCGGAATCATCGAGCGGCGTGCTTCCAGGACGGCCTTCTTCAGCTGCGGGTTCTTGTGGATGTCATAGCGGGCAGGCTCGTCCAGGGTAGAGTCGTGTACTGCCTTCATGATGCGGTTCAGGTGCTGGTTGGCCAGCTTCGAGCCCATGACAAGCTCAACAACCTTCTGTTCTTCCTGTACCTTCCAGTTGATGAATTCTTCGATATCGGGATGGTCCATGTCCAGGCAGACCATCTTGGCCGCACGTCGGGTCGTTCCTCCTGACTTTATGGCACCGGCAGCCCTGTCGCCGATCTTCAGGAAGCTCATCAGCCCGGAGGATTTTCCACCACCCGAAAGAGGCTCTCCCTCGGCACGCAATGAGGAGAAGTTTGTACCGGTTCCAGAGCCATACTTGAAAAGACGGGCCTCGCGAACCCAGAGGTCCATGATGCCGCCTTCGTTTACCAGGTCGTCGCTGACCGACTGGATAAAGCAGGCATGGGGCTGTGGCCGTTCGTAGGAGCTGCCCGAGGCAATCAGTTCTCTGGTCTGTGGATCAACATAGTAATGGCCCTGGCTTTTGCCATCGATGCCATAGGCCCAGTGCAGGCCCGTATTGAACCACTGCGGTGAGTTAGGAGCGGCAATCTGATCTGCCAGCATGAAGATCATCTCTTCGTAGAAGGCCAGAGCATCATCTTCTGAAGAGAAGTAGCCGTTTTTGAAGCCCCAGTAGGTCCAGCAGCCGGACAGCCGGTGAAAGACCTCTTTTCCGGAGGTTTCAGAGCCGAAACGTTCTTCGGGAGGCAGCTCGGCCAGGCGCTCTTCGTCAGGAACCCGGCGCTGCAGCCAGAGGGGAATGCCGTCTTCATGAACGGGACGTGTGTAACGAGGCACGCCCGCCTTCCGAAAATATTTCTGCGCAAGGATGTCTACGGCAACCTGGGACCAGGTAGAAGGGACCTCAATGTCGCGGGCTTCAAAGATGACCCGGCCATCGGGATTCTGGATGCGAGATGTACGGCGGTCCCAGCTGAAGGCCGACCATACCCGGCTTTTCCAGGCCGGATGGTCTTCCTCGTTAAAGTGGGGCTGGTCCTGTACTGTCTTTGTGTAGAAACGGCTGATTTTCATGACTCTGGCTCCGGCGGCTTTTTTACTGCCAATACTATACAAAAAAGAAGGTATGGCAGCTTCGAAAAAGTCGCTTTATAATAAAAAAATTTGGGGACCCCAGGCTGACTGCCTCCTCAGAAGATCTGATTATGTCGCCTCTTCTGTCCGGGGTAAATAAAGTACTAATTTTCTGTTCAGCAACATGTCAAACGGTTTAAGGCAGTATTTCCGGCAGTCCGTGGCGTTTTTTCGGGCAAAAAGTGTGCACACAGCGTGCATAACATGTGAGAAACGGGCCGCCGCAGGGCGACCCCGTGCGTCAGCCCAGGGCTATCGTCTGTTCCCGACCGGGGCCCACCGATACAAAGCGAATCGGCACGCCTGTAAGCTCTTCCAGCCGGCGAATATATGCCTGGCAGGCGGCCGGAAGGTCATCCCATGAGCGGGCGTTGCTGATGTCGGTCTTCCAGCCCGGCAGGTATTCGTAGACCGGCTCCACATTCTCAAGGCCCAGGGTAGGAAATCCGGGCAAGGTCTGGCCGTCACGCCTGTAGGCAACGGCCACGGGGATCGTGTCGTAGATCGAAAGGATGTCTACTTTTGTAAGAACGATGCCCGTCAGGCCGTTGACCCTGGCCGCATGGCGGATCAGCTCCGTGTCAAACCAGCCACAACGCCGCGGACGTCCCGTAGTGGCGCCGAATTCACGCCCTTCTTTACGCAGCTTCTCCACCTCTTCGCCGTGTAGCTCTGTGGGGAAGGGGCCTTCACCCACCCGTGTCAGATAGGCCTTGGCAATGCCATAGACCTCATTCAGGTGTTGAAAGGATATGCCGGATCCGGCAATGGCGCCACCCGTTGTGGTGTTGCTCGATGTGACAAAGGGATAGGTGCCAAAATCGATGTCCAGTGCCGTCCCCTGGGCGCCTTCCAGAAGGACGGTCTTGCCCTGTTTCAGGGCATCGTTCAGATAAAGGACGGTATTGACCACCATGGGCCGGATGCGTTCTGCAAACTCTTTGAGCTCTGCAAGCAGGGCATCGTAGGACACGGGTCGCAGCCCGTGCAGATTGACCAGTTCACGGTTTTTCAGCTCTACGATGTAGCCGAGACGGTCTTCCAGGCCGGAGTACAGATCGCCCACGCGCAGGCCGGTGCGTGACACCTTGTCGGCATAGCAGAAGCCAATGCCGCGCTTCGTCGTGCCTATCCGGTTGCCGCCGGCATTCTTCTCACGGGCTTCGTCGATCAGGCGATGATAGGGAAGGACGATGTGGCTTCCATCCGAGATCAGGATGCGGCCGGAAGCATCGATGCCCTCATGCTCGAGGCTTTCCAGCTCGCCGATAAAGGCATCAGGATCAAGGACCACGCCATTTCCGAGTACGCAGACGGCATTGGGATACAGGATTCCACTCGGTATCAGGTGGAATACGAATTTGCGATCATCCACACAGACGGTATGGCCTGCGTTGGCTCCACCCTGATACCGTACAATAATGTCGATCTTCTCACTGAGATAGTCGATGACCTTTGCTTTTCCTTCGTCGCCCCATTGAGCTCCGACGACCAGACTGGCACTCATTGTTCAACTCCTGATTCCATCATGATAGCGGACTGTATCCTTCATCGGGTAGATGTATAAGCTCGTTCAGGTTGACGGCAAAGCCAGCCGCCGGAACGGGCTCTCGGGTAAAACGCGACGAAAGACCGTCGTAGAAGCCACCGGAAAGGATCCGGCGGTTGGATTGTTGCAGATAGGCCTCGAGAACGGGCCCGGAATAATAAGACAGCTGCCGTACCAGAGAAAAATCATAAATCAGCTCGCTGTTCTCAGGCGCCTGATCAATGATTGCAAGCAGCGATGGAAAACCCTTGCAAAGGCGACGCAGCTCCTGCAGGGCCTCGCCTCCTCCTACGAGCAGGGGCGATTCCAGCAACAGATCGCGCCTTTCGCCCTGGATGTCCAGACGATTTAGTAGCTCGGTGAGGCGTCCCATATCCTTGTAATACAGGGTATCTGCAAGGTCCGAGCGGTCCATAGCCGGAACGAACGAAAGCAGGATTTCAACAAAACGTGCATCGCCGTAGAGAAAGCGATAGGGACGGGAAAGGCGGTCCAGGGTGCGACAGGCCAGCTCATAGAGGCGATCGAAACGGTCCTCGCCGCCATAGCCAATCCATTCCACACCGGCCTGCAATATTTCGCGATACTGGCCTGAGCCGGGGCTGCAGTCTTTCAGCACCCTCTGTACATAGAAAAAGCGTGCAGGCAGCTCATGGCCAAGCCTGCCTGTAAGGGCAGCCTTCAGGGTTTGTACGGTGAGATCGGATCGCAAAGCGAGATGTTCGCCCACGCTGTCTCGAAACTCGAAGTTATCGCCACCATGGCTGCGATCGGCAAGCTGGAATGTGCTTGCATAATCAATCAGAGGGGGGATGATCTCCTGGAAACCATCGCCACGAAATACGGACGAAACAGCCTCGCGCAGGCGATTCACCCGTTCCGTTTTTTCTATACTGAGATATTCTATGCCGTGTGGGACGGCGCGCAATGACGTCATGAACGGTTCATTGTTTTCCTTCCGCTCCAGGAAGCAATTTCTTTTCCAGATTGGCCTGCTGTGCGTCGATAATAGAACAGAACCATGAAAGCCTTTAAAATCCTGTTGGGATCCTTCCTTATTGCAATCCTGCTCGTTGCCGCCCTGGCCATACCGGTGTGGTATGTCTATTCGCAGGGAAACCGTTTTGTACGTGAATCCGAGCAGGTGGCCCGGAACAGAGCCCTTGAAATGGGCATAACGCTCAATACATTGAGCGGAGAAAGCCTGTATTACGACAATTTGATCGCCCTCAGCCATACGATGCACATGGTTGTGCGCCAGAATCAGACCCGGAACGATGCTTTTGAGATTCGCGAAATCTTTCTGGTCGACAACGATGGCAGGCTGATCGCCCACAGCGATATTGCAAAACTGGCATCAGATTCCGGCGTGTCCTATGACCCGGAAATCTTTCGGTTCGGGCAGCTTCGTTTTAAAGGGGATCCGCTTTCACTGGAAGTCACAGAGCGCGTGAAGCCTGAATTTGGACCGCTTATCACCCGATTGGGACTTGCTCCGCTATTCGAAGGCCTGCTTGCTCGCATGCTTCCCGGCCTGACTGCCTCGGATTATCACCTGGCCGGATCGGTATACATGCCCGATGAGGCCCTGCCTTCCGGTTCCCTTCATATCTTGATCCACAATCGGAATGCTGCTGGCGTTTTAGGTCAGTATACATCGACCGTGCTGGAGGTTCTTGCCATCTCCGTCGTTGGTGCCGTCTTGCTCTGGGCCATTTTTACCATCTTTCTGGCCGTACTGGTAAACAGGCAGTCACCTCCTCCTTCCCTTGATGAACATAGAAGCCTTTCGTTAGAAACGGAAAACGATGCCAGCCTGGACGATGTGGAATTAAGCCATGTCGATATGGACGATGCTGATGACCGCTTAGATGAAACATCCGGACAGGAAACGGGAATTGACCGCGAATTCGAACCCGTCGATGATCTGCCGTTTGAGAACGTGCGAAGCCTTGAGGATTATCGCGATAAGAAAAAAGCAGTCATCCAGCCAGAGGAAACGACCGATGTTCGAAGCAAGATATACGATGCAGTTCCTCTGGACCGAATATGAATGCTACACCTCAAACAGATATACGGGATAGCGATCGCATAGCCTTCCTGCGTCTTCGCGGATCACTGGATGAGAAGACCGTTTTTACGTTTAAAAAATCGGTATTCAATATACCCCCAACCAAGAAGGTACTGGTTCTTGACCTGAGCCGGCTGGATTACGTATCCAGCGTTGGCCTGGGTACGATGATCGATTCCTTCCGCTATTTCAAGAAGCGGGGAGGTCGGATCTTTCTTGTCCAGGCCGGCGAAGAGTTGCAGCTGCTTCTGAGGCATTTTCGCGCTACAGAACTGTGTACACTGGTGCAGTCATATGAAGAGGTTCAGGACCATCTGCATATGATCACTCCTGTAGAGGTTTCGGATTCTCCGTTTGTTGAGTCGGAACCTGCTGCGAACTCCGCCATTGTCCATCACCATTACTATGACCGACGTGAAGAAAAACGAGAGTCTGAAGAGGGAGAAGGAACCGGTGATGCATCTACACTGCAGGCACTGAATCAGACCCTTGCCAGGCTGCAGCGTACACTTAGCGAGCAAAGCGATAGCATGACCGGTGCAGCCCTGGAAAAGCTCGATCGTATTGAAAAGGCGGAAGGTCGCATTGAGTCCAAACTGGACGAAATCGGCAAAGGGGAAGGTCGTCTGAACGAAAGACTCTTTTCTATGGAGAAAAGCCTCAGTCGTCTTCTGGATGAGCGGCTTGATCGAATGGAAGCACGGCTGATCGATCATATGGAATACCGGTCGGCAACGGCCCTTTCCACACGTCCGGCTGCAACAGCCTTTCCCGGTACGCGCATGATTGAATGCGGACATTGCGGTGCAATCCTGCGCGTGAAGCAAAGCGGGCGGCATCTCTGTCCATCCTGCAAGAACGAATTTACCGTAGACGAAAACGGTCATGCCACCTTCTAAGCGGGGACGCTTGAAAACGGGCAGGATTTGCCAAACATCGCGGCCAGCAGCCTGACGCATATGAACAAGATATGGACGGCATGCCAGAGATAAATGCCTTCATTGAAAGTCATTGACACCGAAAGTCATTAACAGGTTGACAGCCTGATGACAGGAGCCCGACATGGATGACCTGTCTATTCAAAGAGTTGGTCTGGAGTTTGAAGATGAAGAGGCTGTCAATTTTATTGACCGTATTTTTGTTAAGTGGTTGTCTTGTCTGGTATTCGAATGTTCCCGGGCCTTCTCCTCAAAGTCGCAGGGACGATAACGTACTGAAGGACAAGTTGCCGGTTTTGCACTATTCCGTAACGGCAGTGCAAGAGATAGCATTGCAACCCGAAGGCCAGGAGAACAAGATACGAATTGACCATATGTATCAGGCGGGTGTCAGAGAGGCGCTTTTCGGATCCGGAATTGCACAAACTTACAGGGAAGATAGGGGACCGGGTGAACACTTTTATGATGAGGACGATCCGGGGCCCTTCCTGAGGGTGACCATCTGGGAAGCAGAAGCTAAGGTAAGAAGCACCAGGCTGCAGAGGTTTTCCCAGTTTGCATCCTACGGCACACTGTGCGTGATTCCCGGCTACCGGGAAGAGGATGTTAATATCGAGCTGTCAATTCTGGTACCCGATGAATTCAACAATCCCGTTGAAGTGGCGCGGCAACGACATATAGTGGACAGAACCACCCTGTCATGGATTCTCCCTGTCTGGATCGGGAGCTTTTATACACAGTCAAGGCCCGATGTTGCCCGCGCTGTGGTTCGCCCATTTCTCAAAGAGAAGGGCCATACGGTCCATGAAATGGAGTGATATGCAGGAACAAAAAGACAGAGAATTTGTGCCTTGAGAAATGCCTCCGGGAATGTAGTCCTTTTCCGCACTCCTGTAGCATTTACTCAGCGCCGCGGCGAGCTGCGTGGTGTCGGTCTTCTGTTTTTCTGAATTCGATGCTATCGGCTGTCTGACCTTGCTTCCCTGGCCTTTGGTCGTTCGCATCCGTAATTCGAAATGGCTTTGCTGCGTTTTGGCCTTTGAAATATCGGTCCGGTGAGTCGAACAGCCAGGAATTCTCTGAAGCTCTCTGCGATGACGATGGTATCGCGGGTGCTTGGCCTTCTGCGCGATCATTACCAGGCGGTTTTTTTTGGTACCGGTCAGATTGCTGCTTTCTGGGAAATCGCCTACATGCTTCCGAACATGCTCAGGAACCTTCTTGCAGAAGGGGTGCTTTCGCAATCCTTTATTCCGATCTATTCAGAGGCATTAAAGGAATCAGAGCAGAAGGCAGCTCGCACGGCTGGCGCTATTATTGGATTCCTGGTGCTTTTTCTAAGCGGTATTGTCGCTACCGGCATCCTGGTTTTTCCGTTCTTTCTGCCGGTTTACGTGGGCAAGCCGCTGGAAGAGATTGGCCTGCTCCTGTATCTCAGCCAGGTGCTGTTTGGATTTATTCTGGCGGTCAGCTTGACAGCGATCTTTTCGGGCATTGCCCAGACGCATGAGCATTTTGTTTTCCCGTCTCTTTCGCCCATTCTTCTGAATATCACTTTTATTGCCGGATTCCTTGTACTTCTGCCTCTTGGCTTTCAACAGGAGCTGAATGCACGGATCTTAGCCTGGGTAGTGTTAGGCGGTGGTTTTCTTCAACTTCTGGTGCAGATTCTCTATGTTGGTATCAAGGGATGGATGCCGGATGTCCATCTTGATCTAAAAGACCCTGCTCTTATGCGCATCTTCTCGCTGATGGGACCTGCCGTTCTTGGTGCCAGCGTCTTTCAGCTCAATCAGATGATGGACATTGCCCTGGCCAGCTACTTCATCGAAGAGACGGGTGCCATCGCTGCCCTGCGTTTTGCCCATCGACTGATCCAGCTGCCGACGGGTATTATTGGCGTGGCTCTTTCGACGACGATTCTTCCTGCACTTGCCGGCCTGATTCGCTCGGGCGAGCAGGGGCGGACTGCAACGGAGATCGTCGATGCGATCGGCTTTGCCCTTTTCCTGACCCTGCCGGCAGCCATCGGCTTTCTGTTTCTGGGCCCCTGGATCATCCACCTCCTCTTTCATGGCGGGGAGTGGACCCGCTACTCGACCTCTCTTACCTGGTCTGCCCTGCAGTTCTATGCCCTGGCCATTCCGATCTACAGCTTTAATAAAATCCTGACTTCATCGTTCTATGCCTATCAGGACACGAAAACACCCGTGCGCATCCTTCTGGTTACGGTTGTGGTCAACCTGGCCTGCAATCTGTTTCTCATTCCGTTGTTACAGCAGGGAGGACTTGCTCTCAGTACGGCAATCAGCTCAACGGTAAACTTCATGCTGTTAAGCCGATCGCTTTCCGGGAAGGCAGGCTCCCTGCCGTTTGCAGCCCTCGGTCGGTCGCTCATACGTCTTCTGCCAGCCCTTCTGTTGCTCGTTGGTCTGCTGCTTGCTTTGCACTCCGTCTGGCCGTATCCTCTTGCAGATCTACAGCAGGAGGTGCCGTATGGTCGTGCTGTTCTGGTCGTGGCCCTGGGAGCAGGTGGAGGGGCTCTGTTGTATCTGCTGACAGCCCACCTCTTCGGTGCTCCGCAGATGAAGGTCATCAGCGACATGTTCCAGCGGTTTAGAAGAAAATAAACAGGTGTTTGGTTGTAAAAAAATGCTTGTTCAAAATCCGTTCTGCTTGCCTGCTGTGCATGCAGTGCGTAGCCTTGTATAGTAATGAATAGAAAAAGGACAGGGGGAGATCATGACAGGTAGTGTTGCAGCCGCGGAGCGCCAGCCGGTGAATCCAGGTGTAGAAGAATTTATCAATTATAACCCGGCCACAGGTGAGGAGATTGGTCGTCATCCCGTGCTTCTGGGCGATCAGGTGGAGGCGTTGCTGAAACGGGCCGAGCAGGCCGCTGTAAGCTGGGGGGCTCTTGAACCGAAAGAGCGGGCAGGTTATCTAAAACGGTTTCGCAAACAGATCGTTCGCGATATGGACGAAATCGTCGATACGATCTGTTCCGAAACGGGCAAGACGAAGATGGACGGCGTCTTTGAGATCTTCACGGTGGCCGAGCATATGAAATATATGGAAAAGTACGGCCCGGCCTATCTCAAGGATGAGCCACGTCGTACCGGCTATTTCAAGAACAAGAAGGCCTGGGTAACGTTTCAGCCCAGGGGAGTGGTGGGCATCATCAGTCCCTGGAACTATCCATTCATTCTGACGGCCGGTCCGATTGCCCAGGCCCTGATGGCAGGCAATGCAGTCGTTGTCAAACCCTCCGAGGTAACGCCGGCCACCACGCTGAAGATGCGCGAAATCGCCGATCGAGCCGGATTGCCTGCCGATATCTTTCTTGTGGCAACGGGCGATGGGCGTACCGGTCAGGCCCTGGTGGAATCCCCCCGGACGAAAATGATCTGCTTTACGGGCTCAACGGCCACCGGCCGCAAGATTGCCGAGATCTGCGGTCGTATGCTAAAACCCGTGATCCTTGAGCTGGGTGGAAAGGATCCGATGATCGTGCTCGACGATGCCCCGCTGGAAAGGGCAGTCCATGCGGCCTTATGGGGTGGCATGTCGAACTCCGGCCAGACCTGTATTTCTGTTGAACGTGTGCTGGTTCATGAGAAGGTCAAGGACCGGTTTATCGAGCTTCTTGAGAAACACATCGCCGGGCTGAAGCAGGGACTGCAGTCAGAAAATCCCAGCGTGGGCTCGATGGCCTTTGACAAACAACTTGGCATTGTGCTCGATCATATCGACGATGCAAAAAACAAAGGTGCTCGCATCGTATCCGGAGGGCGTCGTAATGACAAATATCCTCGCGGACTGTTTATCGAGCCAACGGTTGTTGTTGCGGATGATGCCACGTTGAAGGTGTGGAAAGAAGAGACCTTTGGTCCGGTTATTGTTCTGCGTACCTTTAAGACCGAAGCCGAGGCCATTGACATAGCCAATGACACGGTCTATGGACTGAATGGATCCGTATGGTCAAAAAATAAGACCCGGGCCCGGCGGATTGCCCGTCAGATTCGAAGTGGTTGTCTTTGCATCAACGACGTCATGGCCAACTACATCCTGAGTGACCTTCCCTTTGGTGGCCAGAAGGATAGCGGAATGGGGCGTGTTTACGGTCGCGAAGGGCTTCGAGCGTTTTCTGATATGCAATCCGTAATGGAGGACCGCTTTGCGTTCCGTCGTGAGTTGTGGTGGTTCCCCTACAGCGAAAGGATTGAGAACCTTTTTCGTAAGGCAACGCGGCTTCTTCTGGGTTGAGAAAAAGCGGCCTGTGGCTGGGCCGCTGTAATTCGAGCTGCCACGAATCGGGCCCTCTGAAAATCTGGCTTCATGGCAAACAGTCATGCAGGGCCGGATAGCATTCGCATCCAGGGAGCACGAGAGCACAATCTCAAGAATATCAGTCTCGACATTCCAAGAAACCGTTTTGTTGTCATTACGGGGGTATCGGGGTCAGGGAAGTCTTCCCTGGCCTTCGACACCATCTACGCCGAAGGACAGCGACGCTACGTGGAGTCCCTTTCCTCGTATGCCCGGCAATTCCTCGGACAGATGGAAAAGCCCGAGGTCGATCTGATCGAAGGGCTCAGTCCTGCCATCTCCATCGAGCAGAAAACAACGCACCGCAATCCCCGCTCCACGGTGGGCACCGTTACAGAGATCTACGACTATTTTCGATTGTTATTTGGCCGCGTCGGTAAACCGCACTGTCACCAATGCGGCAGGCCAGTCGAGGCAGCCAGTGTCGATCAGATCGTTGATCGCATCATGACATTTCCCGAAAAGACGAAGATCCAGCTGCTGGCGCCCCTTGTGCAGAACAAGAAGGGAGAGCATAAAGAGATCTTTCAAACAGCACTGAAAAACGGCTTTTTACGGATGCGCATAGACGGCGTCATCCAGGAGATTACGGGCGAAGAAGAGCTGGCAAGGAACAAGAAGCACTCGCTTGATCTGGTTGTGGACCGGCTTGTGATGCGCGAAGGCATTCGGTCGCGTCTTGCCGACTCTGTGGAAACCGCTCTTCGCGAAGGAGCTGGCAGCCTGATTGTTCTGGAGCAGTCTCCTGATTCCGAAGAAAAAGAGCATCTGTATTCTACACGTCTTTACTGCGGTCACTGTGAAATATCGTTACCCGAAGTGAAGCCCGCAAGCTTCTCGTTCAACTCACCACTGGGTGCCTGCCCTCGTTGTGATGGCATCGGTCATTTGATGGAATTTGATGAGGCTCTGGTGGTTCCGGATGCCTCAAAGTCCATTCTCGATGGCGCTCTGGCACCCTGGAGCGGAGGTAAGACCTTCTGGTACCTGGAACTGTTGCAGGATCTATCAGAAAGACTTGGCTTTCATCCGCATACGCCATTCGGTAAACTGACGGCCCGCCAGAAAAAGGCCGTTCTTTACGGCTACGAAGAGGGTGGCCAGAGGGTATTTGAAGGTGTGATTCCTAATCTGCAGAGGCGCTTTCGCGAAACGAAATCGGATGATATGCGCGAATGGATGTCGAAGTTCATGTCAGAAAGTCCCTGTCCTGACTGTAAAGGAAAGCGACTGAGACCAGAATCCCTTGCGGTGAAATTCGGCGGACAGAGTATTGATCGGCTTGTGGATCGGAATGTGCGCGAGCTGATTGAATTCTTTGATAAGGTTAAGCTATCTCAGACCGAAGCGAAGATTGCCGATCGGGTGCTGAAAGAGATTCGCGAAAGGCTTGGATTCCTGAACAACGTTGGTGTGGGGTATCTGACGCTGTCGCGAGCAGCGGGCACGCTTTCCGGTGGTGAGGCGCAGCGCATACGTCTGGCCACGCAGATCGGTTCGGCACTGTCCGGTGTTCTTTACGTTCTCGATGAACCCTCGATTGGCCTGCACCAACGCGATAATGCAAAGCTGCTTGCCACACTGAAAGGGCTTCGCGACCGGGGCAATACGGTCATTGTTGTGGAACACGACGAAGAGACCATGCAGGAAGCCGACTGGCTGATCGATCTGGGCCCGGGCGCCGGGGTGCATGGTGGTCAGGTGGTCGCTCAGGGAAAGCCTGAGGTCGTTGCACAGACCGAGGAAAGCCTGACAGGGCAGTATCTTTCGGGCAAGAAACGCATTGAGATTCCGGCGCAAAGGCGAGAGGGCAATGGACGATCGATCGTTATCGAAGGGGCCAGCGAAAACAATCTGAAGGGCATCCGGGCAGAGTTCCCGCTTGGCATGCTTGTCTGTGTAACGGGCGTTTCAGGGTCGGGCAAGTCCACCCTTATCAACGACATCCTCCTGAAGGCCGTGCAGCATAAGCTTTACAAATCGAGAGGCAGGATCGGCAAACATACTTCCCTGAAAGGCCTGGCAGGCATTGAGCGGGTAATCTCGATCGATCAGGAGCCTATCGGCCGCACTCCGCGTTCCAATCCTGCAACCTATACGGGGCTTTTTACTCCCATTCGCGAGCTCTTTTCGGAGCTGCCAGAGGCAAAGCTACGCGGCTACAGACCGGGGCGCTTTAGCTTTAACGTAGCCGGTGGTCGATGCGAAAACTGCCAGGGGGCGGGTATTCTGAAAATCGAAATGCACTTTCTGCCCGATGTGTATGTAACCTGCGATGTCTGCCAGGGAAAACGGTTTAACCGGGAAACCCTCGAGGTGAAATACAAAGGCAGGTCCATCTATGATGTGCTGAATATGACGGTGGAGGATGCGCTTTCCTTTTTTGAGAATATTCCATCGGTCGTTTCCAAACTGAAGACCCTGGCGCAGGTCGGTATGGATTACATTCGCCTTGGACAGTCGGCAACAACCCTTTCCGGAGGGGAAGCACAGCGTATCAAACTGGCAACAGAGCTGTCGCGCCGATCCGATGGCAAAAGCCTGTACATCCTCGATGAACCAACAACAGGCCTTCATTTCGAAGACATACGCAAGCTTCTGCACGTTCTGCACGAGCTGGTGGACCGCGGCAATTCCATGATCGTCATCGAGCACAACCTTGATGTTATCAAGACGGCGGACTGGATTATCGACCTCGGCCCTGAAGGCGGCGATGAGGGTGGTGAGATCATCGCTGCTGGACGTCCGGAAGATGTTGCCCGGGTAAAAGACAGCTACACGGGCGCCTATCTGAAAAAGATCTTAAAGAAAGACAGAGCGACCGCATAGGGCCTGCATTCGATCGGACAGAAGGCGATTGACAGAGAGTGGATGCACGGCATATTACGCCGCTATGAAGCTGCCTGAAGAGAAAACATACGATGTAATTGTAATTGGATCGGGGATTGGCGGGCTTGCAACGGCCTCCCTGCTTGCGCGAATTGGAAAAAAACGCGTTCTTGTACTGGAACGACACTTTAAGGTCGGAGGATTTACCCACATTTTCAAGCGTCAGGATTATCTCTGGGACGTGGGAATCCACTACATCGGCGGCATGCAGGAAGGGAGCATGCTTCGTCATCTTACAGATTTCATCACAGATAAGAAGGTGCAGTGGCAGCCTATGCCCAATCCCTTTGAGCGTTTTGTTTATCCAGGGCTTACCTTCGATGTCTATCATCCTGAAGAGCGATATCGCGCAGATCTCATCGAACGTTTTCCCGAAGAGAAGGCTGCGATAGAGCAGTATTTCGAGGACGTTAAGAAGATGGCCTCCTGGTTCGGTATGCATGTTACCATGAAGAACATGCCACCGCTTCTTGAGAAGATTACATCGCCCTTGCGTTCTGCTGGCATTAAGTCTGCTCTGATGACCACGGGCGAATACATGAACACCCACTTTCGCGATCCTCTGCTCAAGGCTGTGCTTACATCACAGTGGGGCGACTATGGACTTCCTCCTTCGCGAAGCGCCTTTGTCATTCATGCCCTGATTGCCACACACTATTTCGACGGTGGCTTTTATCCTGTTGGAGGATCGGGCACCATTGCGGCCAGTATTGTTCCTTCGATCAAGGAGCAGGGAGGAGATGTGTTACTCTGCCATGAGGTGCGCGATATTCTGATAGAGAACGGTAAGGTTCGCGGCGTTCGGGCCGTTGAAATCCAGGGAAATGAAGAAAAGGGAACGCATGAATTCTATGCTCCCGTGGTCGTTTCTGATGCCGGTGCCCATACAACCTATACAAGGATTTTACGTGATCATCTGCCCGCGCAGCTCGTTTCTGATGTGGAATCGGCCTACAGAGACAGCGGACTCAGCAACCTGACCCTGTATGTGGGACTCAATGACAATCCTGAAAAGCTCGGTGTAAAAGGAGAGAACTACTGGATCTATTCCGGTGTGGATCACGATGACAACTTCTCGCGACGTAATGACATTCTGAACGGACGGCCAGGAGGTGCCTATATCAGCTTTCCATCCCTGAAAGATGCGAAGGCACATAAGCCAACCGCAGAGATCATCTGCTTTGTCGACTATGAGCCTTTTGCAAAGTGGGCCAGCCAGCCCTGGAAAAACAGGGACGAAGAATACCAGAAGCTGAAAGAAAGGCTAACACAGTCGATGCTGGACTATGCTGAACAGCACATCCCTGGCTTTAAAAACCTGGTTGCCTACACAGAGCTATCCACTCCTCTAACAAACGAGCATTTCTCGAACCATGCCTCCGGACAGATCTACGGCGTTCCCTGTACGCCGGACCGCTTTCGACGGGACTGGATGGGAGTGCGTACGCCGATCGAAGGCGTCTATCTTACGGGGGCCGATGCCTCTTCGCCTGGCTTTGCCGGTGCCCTGATGGGTGGCTATGGAGCGGCGGCCACGGTGCTTGGAATGCGAGGCCTGCCAGGGCTGCTACGCTCTGTGGTAAAGAACTGACATACAGAGAACCGCCTGCAATGTCTATGGGAGGCCGTATGAAACAGTGGAATGTGCTTTTGGCCGGTGGAAGCGGCCTTGTCGGTCAGTCTGTTACGTCGTTGCTTCTTGCCGATGGACGATGTGATCGCTTCTACTCGTTACTGAGAAGGCCTGCCCCCGAGGGGGTGGTGCACATTCCGCTGGAAAGGCTCGAAGAGGAGCTACTGCCTCCCGTGGACGTTGTTTGCATTGCCCTTGGAACAACCATCAAGAAGGCCGGATCTCAGGAGGCCTTTCGCAGGATCGACCATGATCTGGTTCTGACCGTTGCACGACGGGCCAGGCAGTCTGGAGCGCGAAGGTGCGTGTTGATCTCCGCTGCCGGAGCCGATGCCTCTTCTTCTATCTTTTATAACAGGGTGAAAGGTGAGGCAGAAGACTCTATCAGGGACCTGAAATTCGAGCAGACCGTCCTTCTGCGCCCGTCTCTACTTCTTGGCAAGCGAGAGGAGTTCAGGCCTGCCGAAACGGTCGGCAGGCTGCTTTCGCCGCTGATCTCTCCACTTTTGCTCGGTCCTCTGCGTCGCTACCGGCCCATTCACGCCGAGATTGTGGCCCGGTGTATGGTGGATACAGCGCTTGAAGAGGACCTGCATCCGCCTCTGCGCATTCTTGAATCAGAGCAGATGGCAGATATGGTCAGAGGCTAACTGTGGCCCTGCTTTACTGGCTTTGTTTTTCAAGAAGGATGGATGGCCGATGATGGCCTACCATTCATCAACAAGCTCCGCTCCTGGATACTGCAGGCCTCCGAAATCACTGAGGATGAACAGGTTATCGAACTGCAGTGCCATGGCGCCCGGTTCTGCCTGACGATAGGAGTAGATGGCAATGCCTTCCAGCAAGGCGCCCGTGCGGTGGCGGATCCGCCTTCCCATGCGATGTAGCTCTGCTGGCAGGGTAAGATCGAGGCGTCTCCAGCCCTTCCAGTAAAGACGGCCTGCATCGACCTCGACGCGCTGTCCGTCTGCGTTACGAAAAAGAAAGACCAGGCGATGTCTGTACTCATCGCTGCGCACCCACACGGAAAGCCGATACGGCTGCCCGGCTATGCGGATGGGCCGCTGCGGCTTTATCTGAAACACCTGGGTGCCGGGTACGGTAAACGATGTCATCACCAGCAGGCTGCGACGGTTGTTACGATTCAGGCCGGCAAGCAATGCCTCGTTTCGGAAGGCCTCGTCATCGCTGGTGTCATGGATATAGCGAACGTCTGCCAGTTCTGTGGACGGTGCATACGGACTGTAGGGCAATTCCTCGAAGGGTTCCACTGCAAGGATACGGTAGCGGCCATCAGCGGCAAGCTCCTGCCAGGCCTGCACTCCTCCCGCTGCATTGTAGGCAGGCGGATAGGAACGGGCCCAGAGCGGGCAGCTCACAGACAGAATCAGGAAAAGAGCACGCAGCCTCACACCTTTACGTAACGGCAGATTCAGCGATTTCTTGATCGTCTTTCCCGGCGAGCCTGAGGAGGACCTGGCCACTGGATCTGGAAGACATCGCCAAAGGTATTCAGGGTCTGCTTGAACTCGTCGGTTAAGAACTCTGTTCCCGATGCAGGCAGGTGACAGAAGCGATGCTCTTTGTTGTGCAGCCGGAAAGACAGTGCCAGGGCATGAAGGTAGGTGCGGTCTTCGGCCCTTGCTGCATCGAAGCGATCGTAAAAGGGATCACCGAGAATGGGCGAACCAAGACTTTTCAGGACGACGCGAACCTGGTGCGTCTTGCCCGTTTCAGGCTTTACGAGAAAGAGTCGCATGCCCGGTCTTCGTCCTGGAATGGAACGGCTTGTAAAACGGCTGCGCGAAGGCACATCCATGGTTCTGGTCAGTTTGTAGGTGCCGCGACGGCTCTTCACAATATCGCCCTCGATGTAGCCATGCCGCTTTTTGGGGGGATGCGTTGAAAGAGCGGCATATACTTTATAGACCCGGTTGTGTCTGAATTCGTTGCCCAGAAGGTTCGCATTGGTTCGGCCGCGGGCGAATAGCAGAAGTCCGGATGTGATGCGATCGAGACGATGGACCGGAAAAAGACGTTCTCCCTCTGGAATCCGTCCGTCTTCTTCCATGCTACGGATTGCCTTGAGAAGATCGTGTTTTTTTCCGTCTTCGTAGAACGAAAGGTTTTCGGGTTTGTAGAACACGAGAAAGTCTTTATCAGCATGAAGCAGTTTGGGTTCGGGCCGTGCAGCTCTGTCCGGATTGCTCTGCTGCTCCTCGCTGTGGATCTTCATCGATACAGGTCCTGAAATGAAATTTCGCTTGCCCGCTCATCAATGGTGGACATGCTTCTGCTATGTGCGATACCTTTGTGGCCACCGGCTCTTTTGCGTCCAGTGGGAATATGATCTTCGGTAAAAACTCCGATCGAGAACCGAACGAAGCGCAATCCCTTGAGGTGCATGGCCCACGACAGGCCACAGCAGGCCGACGGCGGCTTACCTATATCGAAGTACCTGATGCCGATTCCTTTGCTGTTCTTCTGTGTCGTCCGTTTCATATGTTTGGCGCAGAGATGGGCGTGAACGAACATGGCCTTGTCATCGGAAACGAGGCTGTGTTTACAAAGCTGCCGCGGGCCAGACGTAACGACGGGCTGACGGGGATGGATATGATACGCCTGGCCCTGGAAAGGGCAAGAACGACAGACCAGGCCCTTGAGGTGATTACCTCCTTGCTCGAGGAATACGGCCAGGATGCCTGTGGTGGCTACGAAGACAGAAAGATGTTTTATGACAACAGCTTTCTCATTGCCGATGGAAAGACGGCCAGGGTGCTTGAAACGGCAGGACGATACTGGGCCTCGAAAAAGATTGAAGGGTATTATGCCATCTCAAACGGCCTTACGCTGGGTGAGGACTTTGATCTATCTTCCAGGGATATTGCCGACCGTACCCTGCAGGCCGGCCTGCGCCAACGCGGGCAGCCGATGGACTTTGCCCGTGTGTTCTCCGATCGCTTTTATACGATGATGTCTCACTGTCATGATCGACGCTCCTACAGTGAGCAGGTCAGTGCTTCGCTTCTGAACGATGGCTTTTCTGTAGCGGATGCCATGTCTGTTCTGCGGTCGCATACGCCACAGCATCCCGATGATCCTTCGCGAACAGGGATGGGCTCGCTGTGTATGCATGCTTCGGGACTTCTTACTCCCAGCCAGACGGTCGGTTCCCTGATTGTAGAAGTGGGCAGTGAGGGCCTGAAGCGGATCTTCGCTACCGGCACATCCGCTCCCTGCATCTCGCTTTTCAAACCCGTGCCGTCACCGTCTTCCGGGCATTTCCTTGCCGTTCAGGACGATGCTCCTGTGGGCAGTGCAACCGGGGGATGGTCTACACCGGGAGAATTCGAAGATCGGTCCTTGTGGTGGCAGCATGAAGGGCTGCACCGCCGTATTTTGGCCTCCTATGCAGAGCTGGCACCCTTGATTCAGCCCGAGCGGGATGTCCTGGAGCGCCGATGGCTGGAGATGAAGGACTTTGATGTGGCCCGCACCGGCCAGGAGGCCTTTGATGAGCACTTTCGTCTGATCTCTCTATGGAAAGAGCGTGTCAGGGACCGGCTGAAAAGCATTTCTCCACCGATCCGTCCGCTGTACAGACGTTTCTGGAGCCGACAGAACCATGTCCTCAAAGAGGCACTGTAAGGGCCAGGCCATTAGCGACACGCAGGAAAATAATCGGGGGAGACGGCGGCCCCCTGCGGCCAGGAGCCCGTGGCCCTTTTGATTTGCGCAAGGCCAAGAAGCTCCATCTGCACCGAATGATAGGCATACAGATAGCATGCCTTTGACCTGTGTTCTGGCTCAATGCGCCTGTACAGCTCTTCCGCCGTATCAGCGCAGAGGCGTTCACCGGCTTCATCGATATCGCTGCGCTGTAGATCATCGCCCTGCAGTTGATGAAAGATGGCTCGATACGGGGTGCCCAGCCCGTAGGCATTCGTTTCTGTAACGCGAACCCTCTGCAGAGAAACGAGAAGTGGCCGTAGCTCGGTCCGGCAACGCCGGAAGCGTTCAGCCGAAGGAGGGGCAAAGCAGGCTGTTTTTGCGGGCAGTCGTTTTCTGGTTTCGTTCATGCCCACGGGAAAGCTCAAGGCCTGGCGTCTTTTCTCTATGTCTTCCGTAACGACCTGTACCGATGCACCGCCTGTTTCCACGATGGCATAGTCTGCTCGCCCTGCAGGGCGAAGGCTTCTCCAGGCAAGCAGGGCCTCTTCCTCTCCGCTGAGGATGCGTACTGTGGCGGGGTAGCCTGTTTCAAAGATGAATTGGGCAAGGGCCTGAAGCCTGGCCTGCTGTGCACTCTTGCTGAGTTTGCGAAAGCCGCCTGTTCCGAGAAGGCTGACATGAAGGATTCGCCTCTTCTGTTCGACGGTAAGGGTTTGAAAACCACGCTGTAAAACCGCTCTGGCCTGGTCTGGCGGAAGGTCTGCCAGTCCATGGTTTGCCGGGATGGATTGACAGTTGCCGGAGCGAACCGTGCAGCTGTTCGTTGACGCTGTGGTAAACTGCATACGATAGAGGCAGAAGCGAGTGCCAGAGGATCCGGCATCAATGACCAGATGTAGATCACGTGCATTATCTTCGCGAAGGCTGCAGTTCGTTGCAAGAACAACGGAAGAAACAGAGGACAGAAGGGTGAGCAGGGCGACAACAAGTTTCCGGTTCATGGTTGCTTTTACAGGAGCAGGGGGTGTGTAAACGCTGGCGTCAACCGTAAACAGCGGGTTGCCATTTTTTATTGTCGCTCTGGCATTTATGCTTACTTTTTTTTTGCCGGAAAACGGAGCCAAAAAAAATTGCCTGGCAGGATCGGAGTGCAAAGTGAAGATGAAAACGATGAGTGAACAGAGTGTAAAGCTGGGGTGGAGTTTTCTTGCCACAGAGATTGAGGATGACGCTCTTCTGCTGGATTGTCGTGGTGAAGAGGCCTATGCAACCTCTACGATTCGCGGGGCTTACAGCGCTGCGACGATACGCAAGGCCCATGGGTCCGGTCCCAATTCCATGCTCCGGCTATCTGGCTTCGTCAAGTCGATTCAAAAGCTGGCTGAAGACAAAAAGAAGGTCATTGTCTTCGACGAAGGGATGGGCATGTTTGCCGGCAAGATGGCATGGGTGCTGCGAAGCAGTGGCATGAAGGACGTCATGATCCTCGGACTTCGCTTTTCTGATCTGGATTCAGCGGATCTTGAGCCCGGCAAAGAGGTCATTGTTGATCAGGAATTGAAATCTCCCATTAGCTTTCGCGGTATTGTGCCGATCAGTCATGTGCAGACAAACCTGACACGTGTGCAGCTCGTCGATGTTCGATCTCCTGATGAGTACGAAGGATATCTGCCGCGTCTGGTCAGTCCGGAGCCCGGTTCGCGCTGCGGACGTATCCCTGGCTCTGTGAATTATGACTGGCGCCTGATTTACGATGGATCGGGTAACCTGCGCTCGCGTGTTGAAGTTGGTCGGGAGCTCAGGGCTGCTGGCCTTATTCCGGAGCGTCCGACGATCCTCTACGACTATAACGGTGCTCGCTCATCCATGATGGCATTCCTTTTTCAGGAATGCAATTACCGACACGTTGAGGTTTTTCTCGGTTCCTGGATGGAATGGAGAAAAACACGGCTACCGGCTCAGAATGCTCGTATCTGGAATCCCTGATGGTTACACAGTCTTCGTCCTCTAAACCAATCCTTGTTACATCCGCTCTGCCATATGCCAATGGACCGATTCACCTCGGCCATCTTGTGGAATACATTCAAACCGACATATGGGTCCGTTTTCAACGCATGTGCGGTCGTCAGGCCTACTACTTCTGCGCAGACGATACCCATGGCACAGCTGTTATGCTGGCCGCGAAAAAGCGAAACATCAGTCCGGAAGAGCTTGTGGCGGAGGTGCAGAAGGAGCACTACCGGGATCTAACGGCCTTTGACGTTCAATTTGATAACTACTATACGACCAATTCGGCCGAGAACCGCGAGCTTGCATCGGCCATTTACCTGCAGGCAAAAGAAAAAGGGCATATCGTGCGGCGCGATGTCAGGCAGCTGTACTGCGAACATGATGCGATGTTTTTGCCCGACCGCTTTGTAAAGGGCATCTGCCCGAAATGTGGAGCGGAAGATCAGTACGGCGACTCCTGCGAGGTTTGCGGTTCGGCCTACAGGCCCGAAGACCTGAAGCAGCCTCGCTGTGCCGTATGCGGCAATACTCCCGTTTCAAAAGAAGAGGCCCACCTGTTCTTCAAGCTGGGCGACTTCCAGGACTATCTGCAGGAATGGATGCAGGGGCGTGTGGATGAAGGCGTACGCCGCAAGATGCAGGAGTGGATGGAGCAGGGATTGCGGGACTGGGATATCAGCCGTGATGGTCCTTACTTTGGTTTTGAGATCCCAGGCGAAACGAACAAGTATTTCTATGTATGGCTCGATGCGCCGGTTGGTTACATGGCCTCCGCCCTGAACCACTTTCGTTCTATCGGCAAACCTGAGCTCTTTGATCTGTTCTGGAAGAAAGAAGAAGAATCCGAAGTCTACCACTTCATAGGCAAAGATATCGTCTACTTTCACACCCTGTTCTGGCCGGCCATGTTGCGTGCAGGTGGCTTTCGTTCGCCGACGTCGGTCTTTGTGCATGGCTTCCTGACCATTAACGGCGAGAAGATGTCGAAGTCGCGCGGAACATTGATCCGGGCCAGCACCTATCTGCAGCACCTGGATCCGCAGGCCTTGCGCTACTTCTATGCTTCGCGCCTCGGGCCGGGCCTTGATGATATTGATCTTTCTGCTGAGGATTTTCTGGCCCGTTATAATTCGGCTGTGGTCGGCAATTTTGCCAACCTGTTCTCGCGGCTGTGCACAAAGATTGCAGGTTCCCTGAATCGTCGCCTTTCAGCGGCTCCCTCTGCTGAGGGCAGAGAACTGTGCAGAAGTCTGCTTTCGCGTAAAGACGAAATCGTAAAGGCCTATGCAGAGCGCAATACGAACAAGGCCCTGCGGATCATCGAATCGCTTGGCGATGAGGTGAACCGCTTTGTTGCCGCGAAAGAGCCCTGGAAGCTGATCAAGAAGGACGAGGAAGCAACCCGGCAGGTTCTTACGGATGCCCTGAATGCAGGGTGGATCCTTTCGTATTATCTTCGTCCTGTCCTTCCTGTCTTTGCCGACGGGGTGGCTGAGTTGCTGGCCCTGCCAGTAGAATGGACAGGGCGTTTTGACGATTTGAATGAAGATGATCCTCTTTATCTGCCGGCCAATCATACGATCCGGGATTACAGACATCTTGCCTCGCGCATTACAGAGAAAGAACTACAGGCCATGCTGGATGCAGAAAAGCAGGCTGCAGGAGAAGTTATGACGAACACCGCTGAAGCTCAGACCGAAAGCAAAACAGGACTGATTACGATCGAAGACCTTGCAAAGGTAGAATTGCGCGCAGGTCGCATCGCGGAAGCGTCTCTTGTAGAAGGTGCAGATAAGCTTCTTCGCATTGGCCTCGACGTTGGAGAAGAAAAGCTCCGCAACGTCTTTGCCGGGATTCGAAAGGCCTATACACCGGAAGAGCTGGTCGGACTTACGGTGGTCTGTGTGACCAATCTTGCTCCGCGTAAGATGAAGTTCGGTGTGTCCGAGGCCATGCTTCTTGCTGCAGGTGAGGGAGAAACACTGACACTCTTTACTCCCCATCGCCAGGCAAAACCGGGCGACCGGCTGCGCTGAAGTGTAGCCAGGTCGTTCGGGTCGCCGGATCGTCTCTTTCTTTTATCCGGGGTTCTTCTGTTGAAGCTGGTCGTGCAGCGAAGCGTGGGCTGCGGTCACCGCCTGCACGACGTGCTGTATGTCCTCATCTGACATGCTGGAGTAGATGGGCAGCGAAAGGATGCGCTCGAATACGTGCTCGCATCCGGGGAACAGCCTCTGCCAGGCCTCCTCATCACTGCCTGTGTCATGGCGACCGTAGCGCAGCCGGTAATGGCTCATCCGGTACAGTGGAATGAAGTGCAGCCCCGTTTTGACATTGTGGGATTCAACAAGGGCTGAGAAGTCGTCTCGATCGCTCAGTGCCGGATCGATTTCTATGGTGTAAAGGTGATGCGACGAACCTGTCGATTCGGGACAGGGGCGGATCCCCTCGAGGTTTTGAAAGTGAGCGCTGTAGGTTTCATGGATCCGTCGACGACGCATCATCATGGAATCGTGTCGGCGCAGCTGCACGCGGCCAATGGCAGCTGAGATGTCGGAAAGGTTATACTTAAATCCTTCGTCTACCACATCGTAGTAGTAGCTTTTGCGTCTGTGCGCGGGTGTTTCTATGCCGTGCAGACGCAGGCGCCGACAGCGATGGGCGACCGTTTCGTGCGGTGTGGTCAGCATCCCGCCTTCGCCCGTAGTCATATTCTTTGTTGCATAAAAGCTGAAGGCACAGAAATCTCCGTGCTGGCCGATAGGCGTTCCTCGATACAGGGAACCAAAGGCATGGGCTGCATCTTCGCCGAGGAACCAGTTTTCTCGCCTGCAAAGCTCCTGCAATGGCTCAAGATCGCAGCTGCGTCCGCCGTAATGCATGCAGATGACGCCGCGGATGCGTGCTCCGGTTCTCGAATGCACCAGTCCTGTTTCATCGCGATGGCAGTGCTCTGACAGAAACCGTTCAATGGTTTCGACGGTGATAAGATAGCTATGCGGATCAACGTCGACCAGGAGGGGTAAAGCCCCACAGCGATGAACGACCTCTGCTGTCGAGGTGAACGTCAGAGCCGGCACAAGGACGGCTTCACCGCTTTGAAGGCCCATCCCCACAAGGCCAAGATGAAGGGCCGCCGTGGCAGAGTTCAGGGCAACGGCATTGTCGGCCCCAGTGTACCGGGCAAACTCCTCTTCCAGCAGATCGGTTTCGCGTCCCTGCGTCAGCCATCCGGAGTCGAGGACGCGAAGAACGGCCTCCTTCTCTTCTTCGGTAATATCGGGCCGCGCAAAGGGCAGTACATCGCTGCGTTTCATAATACAGAATCGGCTTTTTTTCTCCCGGGTTTACTGAATTCCCGTAACCAGGAATGGCAGCAACAGCCGGGCCATGCCAAGTAAAAAGAAGAATCCTCCCATGTCGGTACATGTCGTTACCAGGATGCTCGATCCGATGGCCGGATCAATGTTCCATTTTCGAAGCAGAATCGGTACGGATGAGCCAATGACAGAGGCAATCAGCATGTTGCCGAACAGGGCAAAGGACATCAATCCGGACAATATGCTGTGGCGCGTCAGCAAATAAACGAGAGAACCGGTAAAGACGCCGAGGGCCAGGCCATTGATCAGGCCAATGCTCATTTCTCGTAAGACGACCCGGTGTGAGCCCTGTTTTGAGATCTCGCCCAGGGCCATGTTGCGGATGGTGAAGGCCATTGTTTGCGATGCTGCATTGCCTCCCATTCCTGCCACGATGGGCATCAGGGCGGCCAGGATCACAACCTTTTCAATGGTGGCCTCGAAGAAGCGCACGATAGAGGCAGCAAGGAAGGCTGTGGCCAGATTCAGGGTCAGCCAGAGCACGCGAACGGCAGCGGCACGCCATACGGGCGTTTTCAGCGTCTCTTCAGACGAAACCCCGCCCATACGCAGGAAGTCTTCGGAGGCCTCTTCCTGCATCACTTCGAGAATGTCGTCGGCAGTAATGCGACCGATCAGCACACCCCGTTCATCCACAACAGGGGCCGTAATAAAGTCGTATCGCGTAAAGGAGTTCGCCACCTTCTCGACGTCCATCGTAGCCGGAATGGGCAGAAGCTCCTGCTCCATGATCTTTTTTACGCGTGTGGCCGGTCGGGTCAGGATCAAGCGTCGTAACGAGATGTGACCGCGATAACGTCCGGCCTTGTCGACGACAAAGACATTGTAAATGTCGTCTGTTTCCCGGGACAGACGTCTCACGTTGGCAATGGCCTTTTTCACGGTATCGGTTTCAAGGACCGATACAAATTCCCTGGCCATAATGGAACCGGCCGTTCCCTCAGGATAGCTCAGCAGTTCACTGACCTCAAAGCGGTCGTCCGGATCAAGACGCGAAAGAATGCGTCCACGCTGCTCATCGTTTAACTCAACAAGGATGTCGGCTGCTGTGTCGGATTCCTGTTCCCCTACAATGGTGGCCAGTTCTTCATGGCTGAGGTGTTCGAGGAAACGCTCCTTGATGTTGTCGTCCAGTTCAAGCAAGAGCCTGCCCTGTTCCTCAGGATCGAGCAGTTTGAACAGCCGGTCCGTTTCTTCGAAGGTCAGCCTTTCGAAGAAGTGTGCAATGTCAGATATATAGAGTTTGGAAATAAAGGCCTTGAGTGCAGAATCATCAGAACGCGAGAGCAGGGTGCGAAGGTGGTCTTCCCATTCCGGATCATCTCTGGTAAAGGACAGGCGTTCTGGATCCAGAAGCCGGGCAGGCTCTTCCGAATCCTGTTTTTCCCGGAATTCTGCCATAGCTCTTTTTCGGTCCCGAACCTTATGTGTCAATCCCTTCCGCTTTTTCCTTGACCCACTCCGGAGTAACACTGCAATCGGCAGGATGAGGCATATCCTGCTGTCTGCGAGCCTTTTGGCGTTCGCTTTTGCCGTTACCGGCGGTTGTCAGAAAACAGTCGGTCAGCTGGTTAACGAGCGCATTGTCGATCCGATGTCGGGAACCCGTACCATCGATGTTTACCTGATGACCAACCGGGCCACAACCTCACGACTGCCTGCCTGCAACGGCAGTTATTTTCGCAATTCTCCTGCCAATCGTTTACATGCTGCTACCTGCCGGGTCAGCGTACCGGGCAAACATGCCATCGGCGCTCTGGACGTTTCCGACGAACGGAATCCGGATCGGGAGGCCTACTTCATGATCGGAGGCTATAGCCATATGGCTGACCAGGCCTTCTATGATGTTGCCGCTGAAGCAAAGGAGGTCATGTTATTTATTCATGGCTTTAACGTACCGTTTGAGGAGGCCGTACTGCGGGCTGCACAGCTAAAATACGATGCCAAGTATCAGAAGCCGGTGCTTCTGTTTACCTGGCCTGCGGGAGCAGGTGACGGTATGCTTGATGGCGTGCTTATGAACCGCACGTATGCAGAGAATCAGGCCAATGCGCGCAAATCCGTGGATCATCTGGCGCATGTACTGAGAGAGCTTGGCAGGCGGAACGTGAAAGTAAACCTCATTGTTCATAGCATGGGACATCAAATCGCCATACCGGCTATGCTGAAGCTGGTTCGCGAAGAGGGACTGGAATCCTTCTTAAACGAGGTGATTTTCAATGCTCCCGACTATCCTGCCGGTCAGTTTGCCGTGGACGTAGAGGATCTTGTAAAATCTGCGCGACGAATAACGGTATACTGTTCGCCCGGTGACAATGCCCTTGTTGCCTCGCAAAAGGTTAACGGAAACTATCGCATCGGAATGTGTCTTCGTATCGATGGCGTGGATATGATTAATGTGAACGAAATCGATGAGCCGGTGCTCGGTATAGGCGGTCTGGGGCATGGATACTACTCAGGTCGTGCAATCCTTGTGGATCTCTATCAAACCCTGGATGGCATCGAGGCAGAGAAACGACTTTTTATTCGCAAAAGTAAATCGCGAATGGAGCATTACATTCTCAGACAGTAATCGTGCTCGAGTTTATCCCCCCCATCCTGTATCTGCTCTTTCTTGTCTTTGTCGTCCTGCGCATTCGAGACCGCGAGGGGACGGCTGAGTCCTTTTACTTTGCTTCGCGTCGGCTGAAAACAAAAACCTCGATCATTTCTATGGTGGCCACAGAAACCTCGGTGGCTACCGTCCTGATTTTTCCTGGCGTTGGCTACCGCGATGATCTGGGCATTCTATGGCTCTGCGCCGGCTACATTGTTGGCCGCATCATTGTAGCCCACTTTATTCTCGAGCGGATTCATCATTTTCAGGGAGTGTCGTTATACGGCTTGCTGGGCAGCCCTCAGGCCGTTCCTGTGCTTTCGGGAACCTATCTGCTTGCCAAATATATGTCCGGAGGTGTTCGCTTTTATCTGGCCGCTCGCGCCATTGACGACCTCGTGGGCGGAGGAGTGGCCACCTGGGTTCTTGTAGCGGGGATCATTACAGGTCTGTACAGTCTGACGGGAGGACTGAAATCGGTGGTACTGACAGACCAGCTGCAGGGCGGCATTCTGCTTTTTGCCGGGCTGTGGTTTTGCTGGTATTTTTTCCCGTCCGATCTGCAGGTGCTGTCCGATGTTCGGTTTTACAGCCCCGCTATAGCGGTAGAGGGAAGGGGATCCCTGTTCCTCTTTTTCGGAGGGATGATTCTCACGCTGGGCAGCCACGGTGCAGACCAGGATATGCTGCAGCGCATCTTTGCTGTGCGTGACATCAACAGCGCAAAGCGGTCGCTTGTGCTGTCCGGCCTGGCAACGACCGTCGTTATCTCCCTGTTTGCCATTACAGGGCTTCTGATGAAACGCAGCGGGTTGCAGGTGGATGAGGCATCGCCATTGATCGGTTTTATTGCCTCTGCCGATCCACTGACGAAAGGGCTGTTTCTTGTGCTGTTGCTTGCTGCGTCGATGTCAACCCTGGACTCGGCCATGCATGCTACCGGGGCCATCATCAAAGATCTGATGACACGGATCACAGGAAGCACAGAAGCGGTTCGGCGCTATTCGTTTTATTCGCTGGTTCTCTTCGTTCTTTTTGCGCTGGCATTCATTGAGATCGCACGCTTTTCCTATCGGGGAGATTTCCTGGGGCTGGCCATGGGATCGATGAACTACGTTTACGGAGGGCTGATCGGTGTACTTCTTACGTTTGTTCTTGGTTCGCAGGCCGTGCAGGCGCCGGCTATCGTTGCAGCGATTGTGGCGGGGATGGTAACCACGGCTGTAGCCGAACTATCCGGTCTTTACTGGCCCCTTGTAACGATCCTGTCTGCAGGAGCGGCCACGGCTTCGGGATGGCTCTTGCAGCGCTTTGCTTCGCCTTGAGGAGTGTTATCCAATCAGTTTCAGGAACTCCTCTTCACTGACAATGGTGATGCCAAGCTGCTCTGCCTTTTTTAGCTTGCTGCCTGCCTTCTCTCCGGCAAGAAGATGCGTGGTCTTCGTGCTGACGGATGATGTGGTCTTTCCGCCCCTTAGCTGTACTTCCTCCAGGGCCTTTTCTCGGGGCTTGAAATGCGCGAAGCTTCCGGTAACACACCATGTCTGGCCTTCAAAGATCGGAGGAAGTGAGGATTCTACCTCAGGAACACTGAAGTTCAATCCCAGTTCCTGAAGCCTTTGAATACGCCTGCGCAATTCGGGGTCTTTTAGCTGTCTGAGGATCTCTGCGGCCGTTTCTTTGCCGATGCCATGCATGGCATTCAGCTGCTCGTCCGCATCCTCTCTGTCGACAAGGGCAAAGATCTGTTCGATGGACCGATAGCCTTCGCGAATCAAAATATCTGTAACTGCCGGACCAATTTCGCGAAGCCCCAGTGCCGGTAGCAGCCGTCGCATGTCCCTTTTCTTTGATTCTCTAATGCCGTCGATGATCAGGTCTACCGACTTGCGACCAAGTCCTTCGATGGCTTCGGCCTCTTCGCGTCTTGTTTCGAATGTATAAATGTCTTCGATCGTCCGAATCAGTCCTGCCTGAAAAAGTGTGCGCAGGGTTTTTTCGCCGAGGCCGGCTATGTCCATCTGTTTTCGGCCGCAGAAAAAGATCAGCCCGTGGATCAGCTTTTCTTCGCAATGGGGATTGGGGCAGTAACGATCAACGACGTCTTCTTCGCGTTTCAGTTCTGTCTGACAGGATGGGCATACGTCAGGGAAAGCAAAGGCCGGTCCCGAGCCTGGATCCACGACCTCCTCTACAGCCGGTATAATCTCTCCGCGTTTGCTGACGATGACCCTCGATCCGATGCGAACATCAAGGCGTTCAATGTAATCTGCATTGTGAAGTGTTGCATAGCTTACCGTTGTGCCGGCAAGCTGGACCGGCTTCAGACGGGCACGAGGAGTGATACGCCCGGTTCTACCAACAAAGACTTCGATGTCTTCTACGGTGGTTTCGGCCAGTTCGGGTTCGAATTTCAGCGCAATGGCCCAGCGTGGAGAGGCAGCGGTAAATCCCAGCTCTTCTCTCAGCTGTCGATCATCGACCTTCAAAACAAGCCCATCGACGGGAAACTCAACGGAATCGGCAGCCCGTTTGAATTCGTCGATGGTCTTCTCCAGGTCTGCAAACGCTACGGTGCGGCTGTCGGCAAAAACGGGCAACCCCAGGTCCTCTGCAAGGGATAGGGCCTCTGTGTCTGTGCGGACGGTTTTATCTTCGAAATGAACGTCGAAGGCCACCCAGCGAATCGGTCTTCTTGCAGTTGACGAAGCCTTCTTCTGTTTCAGCGAGCCGGATGTGAGGTTTCGTGGATTGGCATAGATGCTACCGGCTTCTTCATTGAATCGGCCGAAGTCCGCATATGTCATATAGGCCTCACCTCTGGCGATGAGGTTCACCGGTTTTTTCAGTGTAAGAGGAATACTGCGAATGGTCATGGCATTGGGTGTGATATCATCACCAACATTGCCCGTGCCTCGTGTGACGCCATGTTTCAGACGACCCTTCTCATAGTAGAGAACCAGGGTGGCTCCATCGACCTTCCACTGTACGTTAAAGTGTACATCGCCATTTGCTTCGGCCATTCTTGAGGCCCAATCCATGGCTTCTGCATTGCTGTAGGTATTGGAAAGAGAGAGCACCCGGATCTTATGTTCAAAACGCGGGAAATCGTGCTCCAGATCGGAGCCCACAGCAGCCGTGGGGGAATCTTCTGGAATCAGGGCAGGATATTGACGTTCCAGGTCACGCAGTTCGTCGAGCAGGCGATCGAAGGTACGATCCGATATCTCGGGCTCACTCTTTCTATAGTACAGGTGCTGGTGATATCGCAGGTAGTCTGCCAGCTCCTGCATGTAGCGGCCGATTGCATCCGGATCATCGACGGAGGGACGAATCGGCCGACGTGGCCGTTCTGTAGAATCAGACCTGGAGCTTGGGCTCTCTGCTTTCTTTGCGCTCGCAGCGGCCTTTTTCTTTGAGGATCTTACAGCGGCCATATAGGTTCAGGGAGTGGTCTGTCAGTTCAAACTGGTATTCCGTGGCCACCTCGGACTGGATCTTCTCGATGGCCGGCGCATAAAACTCTTCGATGTGCCCGCAATCCAGACAGACAAGGTGGTCATGATGTTCCCTTGCCGGAATGTACTCATAGTACTTCGAACTGGCACCAAAATCATGTTCCGTAAGCTGGCCGGATTCTACAAGCAGTGAAACAATCCGGTAAATGGTTGCCCTTGATATTTCACCACGGCGGTCTTTCAGTTCTTCGGCCAGGCTATCAACGGTAAAGTGAGAACCAAGAGTGAAAATCTTCTCGGCAACGAGGAGTCGCTGATTCGTGATTTTCAAGCCCTTCTGTTTCAGGTAGTTTGAGAACTGCGAGATCTCTTTGTGAATATCGGGGGGATGTTTTTCCATTGCGACTCTACTCTCTGCAAATCAGTCTGTATGTCTTACCGGTTTCGAGGGGTTCAGGATCGTTGCCGCATTCTGCCAAAAAAAGAAAGAAGCGACGGTATCCAGAAAAATTATGCTCGCAATATCATAATAAAAACCGGTAGTATCCAGACAAGAAGTTTTCGCAGAGTGTCCGGGGGAAGGAACAAAAGTGAACGTTGTAGGTGGAGCGGGGGATGGCTCGGAAAGAAGGCGGTTCCCGCGAGCAGATCTTGTGTTTCGGGTAAGGTATCGCTCGATTCGTTCAGGACCGGTTTCGGCCGACGTGCCGAAGCCTTCGCGCGCGACCGGCCGCGATATTTCACTTGGAGGCGTGTCCTTTCGGCGCACCGATGTACTGGATGTTGGCGATGTTTTGCATATGTCCTTTTATTTTGATGAGCTGCCAGGTGAGATCGCCGCTGTTGGTCGGGTGATCCGCTCCTGGGATGAAAGCGATGAACCGCTTGTGGCCGTGCGCTTTACCGTCATTGATCCCGATGACTGCAACATCCTGGACAGCTACATCCGTCAGTATGAAGGACGGGCAGAGTCGTAGCCTGCTTAGAAGTGTTCGAAGCCGCGATTGTCCGGAACGATGGCTTCGGTTTCACTGTCTGACTGGAAAACGGCCAGGCCCGGTACCCCTTCCATAACCCTGCCGATCACCGTAACCGGCAGCTCTGTTTGCAGATCAGAAGGAGCACAGAAGATCAGCTCGTATTCCTCACCCGATATGGCCCTTTCAAGGGCTGGCATGATGGCAGCCAGTTCTTCATCGCAGGGGATGCTTTCCAGATGAAGATGGAAGCGCAGTCCTGCTGCACGGGCATATCGTTCCAGATCCTGCAAGAGACCGTCGGATAGATCCATCATACCATGAACATCCGGGTTTGACCTGAGCGTCCGTGCCCAGTCCAGCCGGGACTGAGGAGCCAGGTGCCGTTGCAGAGCCCTTGCTCTTAGCTGGCCCGTCAGTGGTCTTTCGCCCGTCAGGTGTTTCAGGCCGGCAAGGGAAAGGCCTGCTGTTCCTGTCATGAAAATGGCATCGCCCGGTCTGGCCCGCCGATGCAGTGGCCGTTTCGTTTTACCGGCCATCGTCAAACTGAATATATATGTCTGGTTTCGAAACGTATCTCCGCCGATCAGCCTGCACCTGTGCTGTTCACATTCTTCGCGAAAGGCCCTGGCAAAACGCCTGAGGAACTTATCGTCTGCATCAGCGGGAACGCCCATCTGCAGCACACACCATTCGGGATCTCCACCACCTGCAGCAAGGTCGCTTATGTTGCTCTGAAAAAGCTTCCGTGCAAGCAGCTCGGGAGGATGCCATTCCAGCCGGAAGTGAGTGTTTTCGACCATGCTGTCGCCCGTGATGATCTGAGACGAGGCAGGCAGAAAGGCACAGTCATCAACGGGGACCTTGCCCTTTTCAAAAAAAAGATCGATGATCTGGAGTTCGTCAAGCATCACGCTTCTCCGGATGTCTGAGGAGGAGACCTCCCGGGCTGTTACGGTTTTCATAGAGTCTGTATAACCAGTGAAAGGGCAGTGAAACACGGAGGTGTTGCATAAGCGAAGACAGGGCATGAAAAAGTCTGTCAGGATTTCGGTCAAGCAATCGGAATGACCTGCCCTGCAGGATGTGTTCGCAGTCTCGAAATCCGTCAAAGGTCTGCAAGGGGCCGGGTACGGTAGAAAATCGTTTCAGGGAAGGATCAAACAGAAACAGGGCCTCTATTATGGCAAGAGCGGCTTCCAGTGGTTCGAAGATGCGTACCGTGAAAGGAGACAGGGCTCGCTGGATCAACATGGGATCGGGCCCTGGGCTTGAAAAGTCGCGCAGGGCCCACAGCCGCAGAACGCGTCCGGAGCGTTCGCGCTCGACTGACAGGGCATGCATGGCCGGTAAGAAATCGCCGCGATCAAGGTCAAAGACAACGTGGAGCTCCTCTGCTTCATCACCGGCTGCGCGCAGTTCAGGAAGGACCTGTACGAAATCATCGGCGTTTCGAATGTCGGCCCTTGTACGCATGCCGGCGAACAGAAAGATCTGACGAAAGAGATGTAAAAATCCCTGCTTTCCAACAAAGAGCAGGGCATGACCCGTTCCCGGCGACACGGGCAGAGGATCGCAGGGATAGCGGTCAGGGAAATGAACGGCTGCAACGCCGCTTTCAAACAGAGCTTCTACCTGCGAATCGTCCTCGGTCCAGACCTGCAGTGGCAGGCCATACGAAAGAAGATCGACGATTGTCTGCAGTGGCAGATCCGGAAAGCAGACGTCTTTCTGTAGCAGGGCAGGCGCCGGATACTGCTCAAAGTGATAGCCGGGCAGCCTCTGTGGCAGAGAGGAGCGAGTATGGGGCGAAAGAGATAGACCGCAGATAATCATTCCACTATCAGGGGGCATAAGGATACAGGCCGCCAGGTGACCATTTGTCAGAAATGACAGGTGTAAAGGCCACAGGAATACGGGAAAAAAACGGGAAAGTGGTTTTCTCCTCGTGCATCCCTGCTTTCCTTGAACCTGGAGCGCCTGGCTCCGGAGTACTGTTATGAATAGGGCCCCCGTCACCAGATTTCTTGTTATAGCAAATACGGGAATTCATATTTTGCTCGTGTTCTGGGCCATTTCGCATCCGACCTTCAGCGTGCAACGGTTCTACGATACCTGGGGCCTGGTTCCGGCAGATTTCTGGCTGGGAGCCGTATATCAACCACTTACGTCGATGTTTCTGCATGGAGGCTGGCTCCATCTTCTCGTCAATATGATTGCCCTCTGGTCCCTGGGAACGGCCATAGAGATGACCGTCGGTCCGTCTCGCTTTGGCCTGCTTTATATCTTTTCGGGCCTTACCGGAGCCCTGTTTGTTGTTGTCTTTCAAAGTAACCTGGGGAGTCCGACGGTCGGAGCGTCTGGAGCCATCATGGGGCTTCTGGCTGCCATCGCCATCTTCTATCCGCGCTCCGAGATGTTGATTCTCTTTTTTCCGATGAAGGCCCGAACGGCGGCCATCGTTATTGGCCTGATATCCGTACTGCTGGCCCTGTATGATCGATCCTCGGGGATTTCGCACCTGGGGCACCTCGGTGGTTTAATCGGCGGGATCCTCTATACGAAGTTCGTTTTACAGCTTGATTTCCTTCGTAACGACCTGCACCACGAGCAGGGCACGGTATTTCGCATGAGGCGCACTCCGGATCCGCAGGCAGGTCTTGAGGCCGAGCTGCGTCGCGTCATGGAAGAGCTGCAGCGGGAGCGCAGAGGCGAAGCGGCGCCTAAACCGGACTCCGACCCGCAGTCCGGCTGGACACAGCCCGAACCCTTTAACGAGGTCATCCGCGAAGAGCCACAGGACTCACCTACGGAACGGCGAATCTACTTTGATCCGGTAACGGGGCGATTTTACGTCAGGTAAGCGATAAGCGGGCAGGTCATCAGTCTTCGAAGCTATCAATGGCTTCATCGATGGACTTGTAGATTTCGAAGATCATCGATAGCTGTGTAAGGTTCATCAGGTTTTCAATATCGCTGTTCAAGCCCGAAAAGACGATGCGTCCCTTTAGATAATCGATGTGTTTGTAAATGTTCAGGAAAAGTCCCAGAGCCTGCGAATTGATGAAGGGCACCTTCTTCATATCCACAATGAACTTTGGAGCAGCATCGGGTTTGATGAACTGCTCCATACGTTCTGCCAGTTGATACTCGTCACCGGATTTAATGGCGCCTTCAATCTGAAGAATGGTGACCTCGCCTCGAGTGGCTACTTTGATTTTCATATGTTCAAAAAACTACTGAGAAACTTTTCCGTTCAAGCAAGCACGAACCGGAAGATCTTACCGGCCGGACTTCTGACTTCATAGACACCCTGTTGCATGCCCGTCAACGTCAGCTCCAGCACTCCATCGAGCATAAGCTTTTTATGTCCTCCATTTCTGTTGTAAAGTAAAATTGGAACCGGTTGTGTTTTTTTTGGAAGCTCAAGGCGCAGGCGAAGATACTGCGACGTATCTCTGTAGATTTCGAATACGATTGGTCCGGTAGGAAGAACCTGCAGACCCGAATGTACGGTCATTCCGCGCGGTGGCCTTTTCATAGGTCACCTCGCAGTTCCTGCAGGGCAAAGGGTTGCAGGTGCTCCCGCAAACAGCGTGTGGAACGGCGCAGACGGAAGGCAGCAAGCTGACGGCTGATACCGAGCAGGGTGGCCACAGAATAGATGGAATGGGCCCAGTGCCGATTCAGATAGGTCTGCACATCGGCCCTGCGTCTGCCGCTTTCCATCCTGTAGTTCGCACGTATGGCCCGGCTGTAGAAGCGGTTGATGCGTTCCTCTGCCAGTTGCAGCCTGTTTTCTCGAAACCGTCTCCTTGATTCAAGGCTGTTGACGATTTCCAGGGATCTTTCCGGTCCGTAGTCCTCGATCATGTACTTCAGATTGTCAGCATTGAGGGGGATGGAATGGTAGATCTTAAAGAGCAAACAGTCCAGACCGGACAGGTTCTGTAACCCCTGCTCCAGGCGTTGCCAGAACTCTTCCCTGTTGAAAGAGCTGCTATGATCGGTGTCCAGCAGATCCCCCTGCAGGGGAAGCGTGTCCATGTGTGTTCTGCGGTATTTGCGAATAAAGTTCTGAAAGCTGTTGCGTAAGCAGAGCAGATAGAAGGCAGGAAACGACGGATGCCGGCGCCTTTGAAACTCCTCGACGATCTGATCGATCCGCCCTTCCAGCAGATGAAGAATGAAGTCGCCCACAACATCGGGATCCTGGCTGAGACGTCGAAGACAGTAAGAGTGCGTTTCGCGATACAGCCCGACCAGAAATTGCCTCTTGTTACCGGTTTGTAGAAACTGTTCGTAGTGCTGTTCCAGCATGCTTTTGCTTTTTCCACTGTTTTCTTGCATTGTATCTTACCCTGAGTGGTTTTTGATTTCTGCCTTAATAGTGTTCTCCCTTATAGGAAGTGCAAAAAAAATTACAGAAAAATGTTACAAAAAAAGCTTTTCTACGGTGGATTATGTCGAAAAAGGTGGGCCCGTATTTCATTTCGGCAAGTCTGGCATAATTTCTTGCAGCAGATGAAAATGAAGGAAGGATGGAGGAGGCCGATCGGACGGTTTTTCTATGATTGAGTTTTTTAAAATGGAAGGTGCCGGGAATGACTACATCTACCTGGATGTCCGTCAAAACCCGCATATGATTCAGACACTGAATACAGATGTCATTCCCCGACTCTGTGACAGGCGTTATGGCGTCGGTGGCGACGGTCTTGTGCTGATCGCTCCTTCACGGAAAGCAGCTGGCCGCATGTGGATGTGGAATGCCGATGGTTCATCATCAGACATGTGTGGCAATGCTTTACGATGTGTGTCATTATACCTGGGCGCTGATCTGGATCAGAAGGAGCTGCTGGTTGAAAGCGGTGCCGGCCTGCATCGGGCAGAGGTCGTTGCTGTGGACCGTTCCTCTCGTCTGTCTGGCAGGGTGCGCCTGGATATGGGAAGTCCTGTCTTTGAGGCCGAACGTATTCCTTTTGCCGGGCAGGGCCAGGACATGGGCCAGAGACCGCTGCGCTTTCCACATGGCCTGTCCGGGATGGAACAGGGGCATGTTCTATCGATGGGGAATCCGCATTGTGTGATCTTTGTCGATGACCCGGATTCCCTGAACCTTTCCGAAATCGGTCCGGCTCTGGAAGGCCATCCTGCCTTTCCCGAGCGCACGAATGTGGAGTTCGTTACGATTCGACCGGACGGTTCGCTTTATCAGCGAACCTGGGAGCGAGGTTCCGGTGAAACCCTTGCCTGCGGCTCGGGCGCCTGTGCTGCCCTTGTGGCTGCTGCAAGCGATCAAAAGAGCCCCCGTACCAATACGGTGCACCTGCGCGGTGGCGATCTTCTGATCGAATGGAATACAACGGTTCATATGACCGGTCCCGCTCGCTTTGTTTTCGCGGGGCAGCTTGATGAGCGAGATTTTACCCTCTTCTCGAGGGGGAACCCTTAGCTCTGCTGTGATCTGGATTTCAGGGCTTCCATCATGGCCGGTGTTGTCTTCCAGCGGCGGTGTACCCAGAAATACTGTCCCGGAGTTTTTCGGACTGCCTTTTCGAGGGCCTCCACCCATCGCTGTGTACCGGCGCGGATGGCCTCGTCTTTGCTCGCGAAATCCTTTCTGTTCAGAGCACCAAGGTCCTCATAATCGAGAACAACCGTTCCGTCTCCGCGATGAATCAGGGTGATGAAAACGATGGGCGCTCCGGTCATATAGGCAATCGTTGCAGGACCTCTGTAGGTGGAAGCCGGCCTGTTCAAAAAGTCAATAAAGACGCCGGCGCCGCCTGCATTCTGATCCGATGCCAGGGCTATGACGCCGCCCTTCTTCAGGTATCGGACAAGGGCCGGCGTTTCTTCCATGGTATACAGGCCGGTGCCCAGTGCGCCGCGATGCTTCCTGAACCAGTGGTCGAGAAATCTGTTTCGGATGGTCTTATATACGATGGCTGCCTTCATTCTGTAGCCGACAAACTGTGCAATATTCTCCCAGGTTCCGATATGACCCGTTACCAGGATAAAGCCACGCTGCTCATTGGCAGCGCGTAAAAGCCTCTCTTCGAGTTCCTTTGCACCCGGCGCATAGCGAACATACTTCTCGAACCACTTTTGATTCATTCGAGACTTCCAGAAGGTGTCGGCGATCAGATAGCCAAGGTGATCCAGATGATCGTTCAGGATCTGCAGTCTTTCCTCTTCGCTTTTTTCGGGGAAGGCATGCGAGATATTATCAAGGGCAATCACCCGGTACTTTGGAAACAGCGGGAAGAGGGCACGGGCCACGCGAGTGCCAAGCTTCAGGGCCTGTGGATAGGGCAGCAGGCGAAACGGCACAGAAAGCAGCAGAAAGATGAGATAGATCAGGACATCTCGTAACGTAAGCAGCAGTTTCATATTGAGAAAGGATTCCTTGCATTGAATTCAGGATTGCAGGTAGGCGGCTCCAAAGACCCCGGCAGAATCCCCCAGCCTGTTGCGCACAACGGCTGTGTCCAGGCAGGGATGAAAGGCAAACTCTTTCATGCGTCGAACGCCCTCTGTGTAGAGCTCGTCTACATTGGACAGGCCTCCGCCAAGAACAATAATGTCGGGATCCAGCACAGAAACAAGTCCTCCCAGGGCGCGGCCGAAGTCTGTAAGGAACTGGTCGAAGACGGCCTGGGCCGCTTCCTCGCCTGCCCGTGCCGCCTGGACGATATCGGCAGCGGAGGCCTTTTTCCCCGAACGGGCGGTGTACTGTCGCTCCAGTCCGGAGCCTGAAATCAGGGTTTCAATGCAGCCTTTATTTCCACACCAGCACGGTGCGCCGTCCGGATCAATGGAAAAGTGTCCCCATTCGCCACCGATGCCATTCCTGCCTCTGTAGATCTGGCCGTTCATCAGGATTCCGCCGCCTGTTCCCGTTCCCATGATGACGCCAAAGGCATTTCGCGCATGTGCGGCGGCTCCTCTGCGGCTTTCCGCCAGGATAAAGCAGTTTGCATCGTTTTCGATGGCCACAGGATGGCCGAGCATCCTTTCCAGGTCTGCCTGTAAAGGCTTGCCGATCAGAACGGTTGTGTTGGCATTCACAACCCGCCCGGTTTCCGGGTTCAGAATGCCGGGTATGCCAATTCCGATAGAATATTCGCCTGAAAAGCAGCCCTTGCCTTCTTCGATCAGGTTGCAGATGTTCTGACAGATGGCCTCGTAGCCATCTTGCTTCGGAGTAGGGTTTCGCTTGCGTAACAGGACCTCATCGGTCGGTGAAAGGACGATGACCTCGGTTTTCGTACCTCCAAGGTCGATGCCAATGCAGTACCGTTCGGGCATGCAGGCCAGGCTGTCCGGCAGCATGGGAGGGTCAACGGAAAATATGCTTATGAATGAGGACAGAACTCCGATGTTCAGATTATGAAGGCCCCTCTAATCACCCGCGGCGGACAGCCTGCGGCAACAGGCGTGATCGAAGAATCAGAGTTTATCCGGGCACCGGTAGCGGACGTATTTCGTGCCGTAACGACGGCGGCCTTGCTCGATGAATGGGGTGCAGGCCCGGCCCGCTTCCAGGCAAAGCCAGGAGGAAAGTTCTTCCTCTGGGACGGAGAAATGGAAGGAATGGTTGTGGAAATCCAGCCTCCAGAGCGACTGGTTTTTACCCTGAGGGAACGCGATTGGAAAGAAGAATGGAGGGACTCGCTGGTATTGTTCAGGTTTGCCGAGGAAAGGGGAGGAACCCGTCTGACGTTGCGGCATTCAGGCTTCTCCGATCGACGCGTACTGGATCGCCACAGAGAGGGCTGGGGCGAATACTACATCGGTCCATTAAAGGCCTTCTGCGAGGAACGCTACCGCTCCTGATCGTTTCGGGCTGTGTGGCCTTCACGCCCATCCGTTCCCCTGAAAAGGGAAGCATCGAGAATCCGATCTGCACCGAAAGCGTGCATGAACAGAGACAGCTATTAAGGCGATTGCGATTTGCGGGCGGTTTGGCCGTATCGTATGAGCGGCAGCCGCCCGTCATCGGCCCACAGCGTCGAATCCTTGATCCGTATCGTGTCTGGCCGCAAGGCGATGGTCTGTGGGCCGTGGACCTTTATCCTGTCGGCGCTGAGCAGGGTGCCAGGCTTCTTTATATGGAGCTGCGACCTTCCGGATGTGCGGGCAATCAGGTGCCACCGGGGTTTACGCTATCGGCGGGGCCCTGATCGAACAGGCAGTCAATCGGCCACCGGCCTTGCCAGAATTAGGTTGTCAGATTTTTTCTGTTGCTTCCCTTGATTTTGCTGGCCTGCAGGCCGAATCTGTACCGAGGTAGCAGATATGTATCGTCACGTTTCACTGGTTCTTCTTACATCATTTGTAATGCTTCCTGGTTTTGCCTTTGCCGGTCCCAGAGAAGGGGTTGCTGCAGAATTTCGAGCGGTAGAAGAGGGCATTCGCAAGAAGAAGCATGATCCGGAGGTATTGCGAAAGACCCTGGAGTCCAATCTGGTTCGGGCTATGAGGGCGGCCATACAGAGGCGTTTCTATGAAGACCAGGAAAAGCATCTGGAAGGCCTGAGCCCTGAGAATCTCTCCTGGGAAAAGACCTTCTCTGATAACGTCTACTTTGTGAAGTTCCGTTATTTTATTGTACGCTTTGATTTTGCCCGCGATCCAAGGCTGTTTATTCAGGCTCCCGTCTATGAGAAGTTTTTGATCATGGATGAATTCGAAGAAGACGATTCGCATAAAGCAGAGCCGACTCAGTAAACGACCCCGGCATCAGGTATGATTGATTCTGAGCTTTCGGCCCTCTGTAAAACACTGCTACCTGGACTGACCGAAGCTGTAAAAGAGGCTGCTGCAGAGGTGCAGCGGCTTTTTCTGTCGGGGCGTTTTGAAGTAAGCGAAAAGGGACCGGGCGACCTGTTAACCACGGCCGATCTGAAATCGAATGAGATCTTGCAGGGGCATCTCCAGAAGCTTTTGCCAGAGGCCGCCTGGATCTCTGAGGAGTCGGCTCAATCCGCTGATCGTCGACAGCACCGTTTTGCCTGGATTGTTGATCCCATTGACGGTACAAAGGAGTTTGCCGGTGGGCGACCGGAGTATTCTATCTCGGTTGGCCTTGTTGCGGATGGCCTTGCTGTACTCGGTGGTGTTGCGTTGCCGGCAGAAGGGCAGCTTTACGTTGGCGGAATGTCAACCGGATTGTACGAGGTCACTGAAGACAGCCGTCTGCTGAAGCCCATGCAGGCGGTACCGCTTGCGGAAGCAGAGGTCCTGGTGAGCAGTACGGAGTTTGAAAACGGAGTCTTTAACGAGGCACATTTTCGTGAATTGAATCTTACACCGACCGGCAGCGTTGCGCGAAAGCTGGCAATGGTAGCCGGTGGACGGGGACATGCCAATATCAGTCTGTATCCGAAAAACGAGTGGGATATCTGCGGTGGAATCGCCCTGATCCTTGCTGCTGGCGGTAAGGCCGTACACCTGGATTCTGTTTCGGGCGAATGGAAGGCTCACCGCTTTAACGCGGAGTCCCTTTTGACCTACGGCCTGATTGCAGGTTCTGATGGGCTTGTGGATGAACTCTGCAACAGGCAGAAAACACAGGGCTGGACTGTACGGCGAACGTATGGCAGCTGATGGCCTGGCCCATGGTCGGTAGCTGTGACCGTTGAAAAACCCTTGTTTCCAGACCCTGCCCGGGAAAGAAGGGTACTGGCTATGCTTCCCACCCTGCAACTCCCCGGAAAACCTCATACCGAAAAACTCGAGCCGGGACTTTCCTTTTTTGACCTGTTTCGAATTATTGAATCGGAACATAAACACTGCTTCCTTCTGGAATCGCTGGATCCCAATAACCGGCATTCGCGTTACTCTGCCATTGGCTTTGATCCCATTGCCCTGCTGCGTGGTAAACCAGGCCGTTTGATATGGGAGTCAGAACGCCATGAGGTGAAAAGGCAGGAGGTTGAATGCGACAACCCCTATCATGTCCTTCGGGACTGGTTTCCGAACGGTATTCTATCGCGTAACTATGCCGGTGGTCTGGTCGGCTACATTGGCTACGATGCCTCTGTTTTCTTTGAACCTTCACTTGATTTAAAACTGCATGACTGGTTTGATCCGTTTCTGTTTGGCCTGTATCTGGACGGCATCGTCTATGATACGATGACCGGCGAGATCTTCTACTATTCGTATGGAGAGAATCGTGCCGACGTTGTTCGCTCGATTATGCATCGCGCTGCTCTCCGATCCGGGCCTGTAAGGGTGGAGTATCTTGGCGATTCTGCCAGTGAAGAGCAGCACCGCCGGATGGTAGAGGCTACACGCGAAGAGATCATTGCCGGTAATACGTTTCAGTGCCAGATTGGTCTGCAGAGGAACTATCGCATCGAAGGAGACACACTGACCATCTACGAGCGCCTGCGTCGTATCTCGCCGTCGCCTTTTATGTTTTATCTTAAGTTCGATGGCATAAAGCAGATTGGCGCCAGTCCGGAGCTTGTCTTTCGACTGCAGCAGGGCGAGATGGAAACGTATCCGCTTGCAGGAACGGCAGCACGGGGTGCAACCGAAGAAGAAGATATGCTGCTGGCCCGTACCTTGCTGAACGATGCCAAGGAGATTGCAGAGCACAATATGCTTGTGGATCTGCACCGAAACGACCTCGCTCGTGTGGCTCGTTTTGGAACGGTTCGCGTCAGGCATCTGATGGATATTCGAAAGTTCAGTCACGTGCAGCACATATCCAGTGAGGTGGTCGGTATTCTTGCACGCGACAAAACAATGTTTGATGGTCTTGCCAGTTGTTTCCCTGCAGGAACGCTATCGGGTGCACCAAAGATTGAATCGATGAAGATCATTCAGCGACTGGAAGGAGATGCCCGCGGTCCTTATGGAGGCGCCGTTGGCCAGTTTGGTCTGAACGGCAACGCCACCTTCACGATTCCGATCCGCACGTTGTTTGTAGCAGGTGACCAGGCCTTTGCACGGGCTTCGTCGGGTATCGTTTACGACTCCGTTCCCGAAAACGAATACGGAGAGATACAGCGAAAGCTTGCTGCCATGGATGCCTGTCTGAAGGAGTTTATGCAATGATGAAGGTTCTCATTATCGATAACTATGACTCCTTTACGTTTAACCTGTATCAGTATGCCGGTGAGCTGCTTGACGAAAAGGGCGCTCCCTTTCGGCTCGATGTAGAGCGAAACGACGGAATCACGCTGAAAGAGATTGCCGCCCGCAACTATGAGCGCATCATCATCTCTCCCGGACCGGGGGATCCAACGGATCGTTCGTACTTTGGCATCTGTTCGGATGTGCTTCTTGGACCGGCAAAAGAGCTGCCTGTTCTTGGTGTATGCCTTGGCATGCAGGGCATGGCAGCGGTATTCGGTGGAAAGGTATGTCGGGCAAAATTACCCATGCATGGTAAGACCTCAACGGTAAGTCATGATGGAAAAGGAGTCTTTTCGGGACTTCCGGACCATCTGCAGGTGATGCGATACCATTCGCTTATCGTGGAGCGACAGTCTCTTCCCGATTGCTTTGAAGAGACTGCAAGCAGTCTGGATTCTGGCGAATTGATGGGCATCCGGCATCGAGAGTACAGGCATATGGAAGGCATACAGTTTCATCCTGAATCCTTTGCCACGGAAGGCGGTATGGAGATGCTTCGTAATTTTCTCTTTTCCGGTTAAACCAGGAAACGAGAACCAGAAACCATGAAAACCAGGTATCATGAAATCGCCGAAGGCACCGTGCCATATATTATCGCAGAGATCGGCTTGAACCATAATGGCCAGGAAGAGCTGGCTTTGCGGATGATTGAAGAGGCCAGCCGCAGTGGTGCCCATTGCGTGAAGTTTCAGCTCTATAAGACGGAGCTCTTTATCGATTCAGGCAGCGGTGGAGAATCGGTTCATGACTTCTTTCGTCAGTTTGAGCTGTCAGCGGATGCCTGGAAGAGGCTGGCCAGGGCTGCCGATGCCAACGGGGTGGACTTCCTCTGTTCTGTCTTTGATGCCGAATCGCTTTGTCTTTACAGGGAGCTGCTGGATCAGGCACCATCCGAAAAACATCTGCTGAAGATCGCCTCTACAGACCTCACGAATCGCATATTGCTTGAGCAGGCTCGTGCGATGGGGTTTGGCATTCTGCTTTCTACCGGTGCTTCATCTGAAGAAGAGGTGGCCAGAACGCTGCAGTGGATTGGCAAACCGGCCGTCCTGTTTCAGTGCGTCTCGTCGTATCCGGCCGATCCGTCTGACTATAACCTCAACCTGCTTCCTGCCTGGAAAGAACGCTACGGCTGCCAGGTTGGTGTGTCGGACCACTGTGAGTCGTTGACGGTATCGGTAGCGGCGGCGGCCATGGGGGCCGTTGCCATCGAAAGGCATTTCACGATAGATCGAGGTCTTCCCGGTCCCGACCAGGCCCTGTCCTCCACGCCTGATCAACTGCGCGAACTGCGTCAGACGGTGGAGATTGTACAGGCAGCAAAAGGCAACGGCATCAAAAGCTGCACGGACCCGGAGCAAAACGTGCGTCTTCTGGGACGGCGTTCTCTCTTCTATAGTCGTTCGTTATCGGCCGGCCATCGCCTGGAGCTGGACGATATCCTGGCGCTTCGCCCTGGCGACGGGGTGCCTGTGGATCAATATACCCTGTTCATGGGCAGGGTCTTGAAGCATGACGTCCAGGCCGGTGGTCGGCTTGATCCCGGGGATTTCACTTGATCGCCTCTGCCAGTTGAAAACTCTAACCATGTGAACCGTGGTCGAAGCGAAACGCTCTATCAAGAAGCCTGTCAGTATATTCCGGGCGGTGTAAACAGCCCTGTGCGTGCCTTTCAGTCCGTTGGCGGTACGCCTGTCTTTATGCAGAAAGGGGAGGGCTGCTACCTGACCGATGTCGATGGGAACCGCTATCTTGATTTCTGCTGTTCCTGGGGGCCGTTAATTGCCGGACATCGACCTGCACCCGTGGTGCAGGCCCTGCAGGAACAGATCGACGAATGCCTGACAACGGGGACTCCCGGTCCGAAAGAAGTGGAGCTTGCCCGCCTGCTTGTTGAGGGGGTATCGCGGGATGTGAAGTCGGTGCAGCGCGTACGCTTTGTAAGCTCTGGCACCGAAGCCGTGATGAGCGCCCTTCGTCTTGCACGCGGTTTTACCGGGCGAAAGCGAATCGTCAAGTTTGAGGGATGTTATCATGGTCACTCCGATTCGCTGCTTGTAAAGGCCGGTTCAGGCCTGGTCACATCCGGTCAACCTGACTCAGCCGGTGTGCCCGAAGAATTCGTTCATCATACCATCGTTCTGCCATTAGCCGATCAAGAGGCCGTAGAAAACCTCTTTGCCCGGGAAGGCGATGACATTGCCTGTGTCATTATGGAGCCGGTTCCTGCCAACAACGGCCTTCTGATACAGAACCCTGAATATCTTACGTTTCTTCGCCAGATCACGAAAAAGCATGGCTCGCTTCTCATCTTTGATGAAGTGATCAACGGCTTTCGGCTGCAGTTTTCCGGTGCTGCCGGCTACTACGGCATCGAGCCCGATCTCGTAACCTATGGTAAGATCGTGGGCGGTGGCCTGCCGGTGGGTGCCTTTGCAGGCCGGGCCGATATTCTCGACAAGATTGCTCCGCTGGGGCCCGTATATCAGGCCGGTACCCTGAGCGGCAATCCGATGGCTATGGCTGCGGGGCTTGCACAGCTTTCGATGCTAACGCCGGAATTCTATAAGGATCTCGAAGAAAAAGGACAGTATCTGGAAGAACAGTTTAACCGGCTCGATCTTCCTCTTCGTATGTGCAGGGTGGGATCGATCTTCTGGCTGTATGCCTCAGAGGAGCGCCCCGTCCGAGCTGACCAGATCAACCGCGAATCCATGAAGACCTATGCTGCCTTTTTCCATCACTGTCTGGATCGTGGCATCTATCTGGCGCCATCCGGGTACGAGGTGGGCTTTCTGAGCTCTCCCGTGCAGAAGTCCGATCTGGACAAGTTCCTCGGTGTGGCGGAAGAGTTTCGCCCCTGATGGCCGAAAAGACGCTGTATGAAGGAATGGCAGGAAAGGGCGTTCGCACAGCCAGGACTGTATCTGGGGTTGCTGTTTCTTGTCATCTCTGCACAGCTTTTCTGGTGGCTGCTTTTCTTTGCCGAGATACGCTTTGCCCTTGTACACGTCCAGGATGAAAGGGATCGTATTCTGGAGATGGCATTAAATGGCGATCCTGGCCTTTCTGCACCGCCGTATATGGAATACCGCGATGGTCGTTACGTAGTGGATCCGGACGTGGTGGCAGCGCGAAGGCATGAGCGAGATCGCAATGTTGTGATGCTTGTGGCCGAGGCCTCGTTTTTTCTGGCCGTCTTTGGCATTGTTTCCATCTTTCTCATGCGCCTTTACCGAAGCGAAAGAAACATGGCAAAGGAGCAGGAACTCTTTCTCAATTCTTTTACACATGAACTGAAAACGCCGCTCGCTGCCATCAAGCTCAATCTACAGACCTTGAAGCGGCGTCCGGATCACAGCAGAACGGCAGAACTGGTGGATGGCTCCCTGCGCGAGGTGGAGATACTGAACCGACGTATCAGTGAAATCCTGCTCGGAGGAGAGCTGTCTTCCGAGCAGAAAACGGCGGAAATGAACGGAACAGGCGAAGGCACGGATGTATTCTCGGTGCTGGAGCGTACTGTACTGGAGCTGCAGTCTCTGATAAAAGAAAGACAGGCTGTGATCGATGTGGGCTGGCTTCCTCCGGTAAAGGGCCGCCTGCGCAGTCTTCTGCCTTCGGGCAAGACCATCCCCGAACCCGTCATTCTAAAGCGAATCAACGAAAACGGCAGCCTTGTTCGCGAGGCCCTGCAAACGCTACAGCTGCTGGAAGAAAGACGTCTGCATATCGAAGCAAGAGAGCTTGGCAGCGTTCTTACGGAACTTATCAGCAACGCACTGCTTTATGCGACGCCTCCGGTCCATCTGCAGATCCTGTTGAGGCAAAAGGGGCGCTGGTTGCAGATGTATTTTATTGATGATGGCCCGGGCATCCCCTACAGCGAAAGAAAGAACATCTTTCGCCCGATGGTTCGTCTGCAACGGAATGGCTTTGTGCCCGGTACGGGAATGGGCCTTGCAAACGTGAAGGCCATGCTAAAGCGGCGCCATGGGTGTATCAACCTTCTGCCCTCCCAGAAAGGGGCCCGTTTCCTTGTAGAGATCTTGTTCAGGAGTCATGGATGAAACCCAGGATACTTCTGGTAGAAGATGAGCCCGTCCTGCGATCGGGCATTCGTATGAATCTGGAGGATGAGGGCTACGAAGTCGAAACCTTCGAAAGTGCCGATAGCTTTGTTGCAGAAAAGGAAGCGATCCTTTCTGATAAAAATCCTTATGATCTGGCCGTTCTGGACATGATGCTTCCCGGTAAACTGCAGGGCCTCGATCTATGCCGCCTGCTTCGTTCTCGCTGGTCTTTGCCCATCGTCTTTCTGACGGCGCGCAACAAGCTGGAGCATAAGCTCGAAGCCTTTGAGTCAGGCGCCGAGGACTACATTACCAAGCCTTTTGAGCTGGAGGAGCTTCTTGCCCGTATACGGGTCAGGCTGCGTAAAGCCATGCCCGAGCCGAGGATTGGTTCTTATCGTCTGGATTTCAGTCGTGACATGGCCGTGCATGTCGTTACCGGAGAAGAGGTACGTTTTACCGAAAAGGAGATCGGTATACTGAAACTGATGCTTGCCTCGCGTGGTCGTCCGGTCCGGCGCGATGAGATCCTGGATCGTGTATGGGGGACGGCTGAGTTTCCCACGAATCGCACGATCGATAACTTTATTCTGAAATTTCGCCGCATCTTCGAAGAGGATCCGGCCCATCCAAGGCTGTTTATTACGCGGCACGGTCGCGGATATGAGCTTGCCCCGGAAGGCGAAGAAGAAAAATAAGACCGTGTCACAGTCCATCCTTATCCAGGCCCTGAAGGGGCAAAGATGCAATCGAATTCCTTTCTGGTACATGCGTCAGGCCGGCCGTTACCTGCCCGAATACAATGAGATACGCAGGGGGCGGACCTTTCTTGAGATGTCCACCAATGCCGATCTTGCCTATGAGATTACGATACAGCCACACCGGCGTTTTCAAAACGACGGCCTGATCCTCTTTGCCGATATTCTTACACCGCTCCATGCCTGCGGGATTCCCCTGCATTTCGAAGAGAAGCGGGGCCCCGTTCTTGAGCGTAGGATCGCCTCTGAGGACGACCTTCATCTTCTCGATCATTTTACACCGTCCGAGCAGTGTTCGTATGTGGGCCAGACCCTGACACGCCTTGTTTCCTATGCGGAGGCCCAGGCGGAAAGGCCGGCCGTGCTTGGCTTTGCAGGTGCCCCTTTTACGATGGCTTCGTATTTGATTGAAGGGGGAACATCCAAAAAATTCGAGAAGATTCGCTCGATGATGTTCGGTCAGCCAGACCTCTTCAAGGCCCTGTGTAACAGGCTGGTTGACATGACGGTTGATTATCTGCGCTACCAGTTCCAGAGTGGTGCGGAGGCCGTGCAGCTCTTTGACAGCTGGGCAGGAATCCTTTCAGCCGATCAGTACAACGAATTTGCCGGTTGCTATACAGAAGAGATTATCCGGCGGCTGAAATCCGAGTTTGACCGTCCCATCATCCTTTTCGTTGGTGGAGGCCATCATCTGCTTCCTGAGATGGTCGGGCAGAATCCCGATGCCATCAGCCTGGACTGGCGTGTTCGTCCCGAAGACGTAAAACAGATACCGCCACAGATAGCCATCCAGGGGAATCTCGATCCCCTCTATCTATATGGAAGCAGGGATCGGGTGATTCGTGAAACGAAGGCCGTCCTGGACCGTTTTGCCTCTCGTCCCGGTTATGTCTTCAATCTGGGACACGGCATTCATCCGGCCTCACCACTTGAAAACGTCGAGGCCATGATCGAAACGGTTCGAAGCTACCGATAAAGCGCCTTTCTGGCCGACCAGACCGTTTCTGGCTTTTTTGTCGGTTTTGTGATTGACAAATCAGTCAATTGCGCTTCCCCTCGGATAAAAGGAGTGGCAGGACTATGCAAACGGAGAATAAGGCACGGCGCCGTCCTTCCGTCATCGTAATCGGAGCCGGAATGACAGGGATCCTCGTTGCCATCAAGCTAAGAGAGAAGGGGATCGACGATATTACGATTCTTGAGAAGAAGGAAAAGGTGGGGGGCACCTGGAGAGAGAACACCTATCCAGGCGTAGCCTGTGACATCCCCGCCCACATGTACACGTATTCATTTGAACCGAATCCGGACTGGAGCCATCGCTTTGCACACGGAGATGAGATTCAGGCCTACTTCGAACGGGTCAGTGAAAAATACGGGGTGACTCCCCTGGTGCGCTTTCATGAGGCCGTTACCTCTGCACGCTACGCGGATGCCCGCTGGACGGTGAAAACGAGCCAGGGGAATACCTATACGGCCGATTTTGTTGTCTGTGCTACCGGTATTCTACACCATCCGGCCATCCCGGACATTGAAGGTCTGGACGACTTTAAAGGCCCGAAATTCCATACGGCCCGTTGGGATCACAGCGTCGACTTCAAGGGAAAGACCGTAGGCATCATCGGCACCGGCTCTACAGCATCGCAGGTCATTCCGGAACTTGTGAAGGTGGCCGATTCCGTTGTGGTATTTCAGCGAACTCCGCAGTGGATCGTAAGGGTTCCCGATCGCCGCTACAGCGAATCGTCGAAGCAGCGCTGGCGCAGAAATCCACTTCTGCCTGCACTGTATCACTATCTCTATACAAAGGCCGTCGAGCATACCTTTTCAAAGGCCGTCATCGGCAAGTGGTTCCAGCATAAGCTGGCCGACTTTCTCTGCCGTAGAAACCTGAAAAAGAGTGTGAAGGATCCTGAGCTACGAGCCAAACTGACGCCGAACTACAGGGTGGGTTGTAAGCGCATCATCGTAAACTCTACGTTTTACGATGCCATCCAGAAGCCCAATGCCCATCTGGTTACAGAGGGGATCGATCATATCGAACCACGAGGCGTTGTTACAAAAGATGGAAAACTGCATGAACTCGATATACTTGTTCTTTCTACAGGCTTTCATCCGTTTAACTTCATGCGTCCGATGGATCTGCGTGGGGTGAATGGTGATATCGAACAGACCTGGGCCAAAAAGGTGCAGGCCTATCGATCCATCTTTATTCCCGGTTATCCGAACTTCTTTCTGATGCTTGGCCCGAATACTCCCATTGGTAACTTTTCGGTGATTGCCATGAGTGAGGTGCAGACACAGTACATCCTCAAGGTCATTGATCGCTGGTGTAACGAGGAGTTCGATGCCATCGATGCCCGTCCCGAGGCGCTGAAGGCCTACAACGACTATCTGAAGGCAGGCATGGGCAAGACGGTCTGGGTAGGGGGATGCCAGAGCTGGTATCTCGATGCTGACGGAGATCCGGCCATGTGGCCCTATACCTGGAAGCAATGGGTGAAAGAGATGTCAGAGCCCGATATGCGTGACTTTAAAACCTACACGGTAGGGCGTCCCGAACTTGCCCTGGCAGGCTCAGGACGCAGCTGACATGCTTCCGTTTCCTGCCGCTTATAGCGGACAGGGAACGGGGTCTTTCCCGCCTTCTCTCCCGGCCAATCTAACCGACAGGGCAGGGATTAGCTGTGTATCTCCTGCAGGGAATGCACGGAGAATTTTCGATCCTGCATCTTCTTCAGACCGTTTACAAAGGCCTGGCTTCCTTCGAGCGTGGTAATGCAGAGGATACGGTTGCGGATGGCCTCCTGACGGATCAAAAAGGCATCATCACGTGTTTGCTGTGAATGCGGGATGTTGATGATCAGGTGAATGTTTCCGTTCTTGATCTCATCCAGCGGGTTGGGGCTTTTGCCGTCGCGTAGCTTGTAAAGGGCTTCGATGGCAATGCCACGCTCTCGTAGATACTCATGAGTGCCGGCCGTTCCATACAGCTTGTATCCCATGGCCAGAAGCGTTTTGGCCTCCTCTACCATATGCGGTTTGGCTGCATCGCTGACACTGAAGAACACTCCGGTGCCAGGACGTGGCAGACGTTCGCCTGCAGCAATGACCGCCTTCAGGTATGCCTCTTCGAAGGACTGGGCGATTCCCATCGCCTCTCCCGTTGATTTCATCTCCGGACCGAGAATGATATCGGCGCCTGCAAATCGCGAGAAGGGTAGAACCACCTCTTTTACGGCAATGAAGCCCGAAGGCTCTGGAAAGACGGGCAGTACATCCTTCAGCTTCTCACCACACATGATGCGCGTGGCAAGCTTGGCCAGCGGGATTCCCGTTGCCTTGCTGACAAAGGGCACCGTACGCGAAGCACGGGGATTTACCTCGATGACATACAGGGTTCCATTCTGGATGGCGAACTGTATGTTCATGAGGCCTACGACCTGCAGCTCAACGGCCAGCTTGGTCGCCGCTTCGCGGATCTCCTCGATCATGGCATCGGGTATTTCTACAGGAGGTAGGGCACAGGCCGAATCGCCGGAATGCACACCGGCCTCTTCTATGTGGCGCATGATGCCTGCTACGTAGACGTCTTTTCCATCGGACAGGGCATCGACGTCCATCTCGATGGCATTCTCAAGAAAGCGATCGATCAAAACCGGATGTTCCGGATTGATCGACTCTGCCTTTTTCATGAATTCAAGCAGCTGCTCCTCATCGTGCACAATGGCCATAGCCCGGCCGCCAAGAACATAGCTGGGGCGGACGAGGCAGGGATAGCCAATCTGAGAGGATTTCTGCAGGGCCTCTTCTACGTCGAAGGCAATGGCATTGGGCGGCTGGCGCAGACCGAGCTTTTCGATCATCTGGGAGAACAGATCGCGGTCTTCGGCCCGGTCGATGGAGTCGGGGGATGTGCCGATGATGGGAATTCCAGCAGCGGCAAGCTCCTGTGCAAGGCGAAGCGGTGTCTGTCCACCAAACTGCACAATAACGCCGGAAGGCTTTTCGTTCTCGCATATATGAAGAACATCCTCTACCGTTAACGGCTCAAAATACAGAACATCGGATGTGTCATAGTCTGTGGAAACCGTTTCAGGGTTCGAGTTGACCATGATGGAGCGAATGCCCATATCCTTCAGGGCAAAGGAGGCATGGCAGCAGCAGTAGTCGAATTCAATGCCCTGGCCGATGCGGTTCGGCCCACCGCCCAGGATCATGATCTTCTTCGTATCGACAACGGCCGACTCATCCATCTCTTCGTAAGCAGAGTACAGATACGGCGTTTTCGCTTCAAACTCACCGCCGCAGGTATCGATACGGCGGAATACGGGCTTGATTCCGGCGCCGTTACGCCGCTTCTGCAGTTCGTCGGCAGCCTCTTTCAGCAGGCCAAGGATCTCTTTTCTGCGAACGGCAACGGGTTTGCTATCGTCCTGGATGATGCCCTCGATCGTAGCCCGGTTCATCAAGAAGGCAAGTTGGCGATCACTGTAGCCTTTTTCTTTCCAGATACGCAGCTCCTCGTCGCTGTGGATGCCTGTAAAGGCCAGCTCTTCTTCAATCCAGTCTTCGAACTGATAGAGGAACCAGTAGTCGATGCCACAGAGATCGTGGATCTTCTGCAGAGGAAAGTCGATCTGGCCACGTCTGTGCATTTCGATGGCCGTGCGGACGTCAAAGATGCGGTCCGGATTCGGCATCTTCAGGCTGTTCTCAAGATAGGCCACAAGGGTATTGCTTTTCAGATGCTCGTAGACCCGAAATAGCTCGTCCAGATTTCCATCGACGCCAAAGCCTGCCCGTCCTGTTTCGAGGGAGCGAAAGGCCTTCTGAAACGATGCCTGAAAGGTACGGCCAACGGCCATCGTTTCACCCACGGACTTCATCATGGATCCAAGCACCTTGCGCGAGCCCGGGAACTTCTCGAACGTAAAACGAGGAATCTTTGTAACGACGTAGTCGATGGTCGGTTCGAAGCTGGCCGGCGTTACCTTGGTAATATCGTTCTGAATCTCATCGAGCGTATAGCCGACCGCCAGAAGGGCCGCAATCTTTGCAATGGGGAAGCCCGTTGCCTTACTGGCCAGCGCCGAGGAACGCGATACCCGCGGATTCATCTCGATGACGACCATCTCACCGTTCTGCGGGTTGACGGCGAACTGGACGTTGGAGCCGCCTGTGTCCACGCCAATCTCGCGAATAATGGCAATGGCAGCATCGCGCATCTTCTGATACTGATCATCGGTGAGCGTTTGCTGTGGAGCGATGGTGATGGAATCGCCCGTATGCACGCCCATCGGATCGAGGTTTTCAATGGAGCAGATAATAACGACGTTATCGGCCGTGTCGCGCATGACCTCGAGCTCGTACTCTTTCCATCCCAGGATGGACTGTTCTACGAGGATCTGATGCGTGGGCGATGCATCGAGACCGCCCTGGCAGATGTCTTCAAATTCGGCCTCTGTAAAGGCAATGCCGCCCCCTGTACCTCCCAGTGTAAACGAGGGGCGAATGATCAGGGGCAGCCCCATCTTCTGGCGGAAGGCACGGGCTTCGCTCATACTGTCACAGAGGACGGATTCGGGCACGCTTAAGCCGATGGAGCGCATGGCCTCTTTGAATCGAGAACGCGATTCGGCCTTGTCGATGGCATCTGCGCTGGCACCGATGAGCTTGATGCCGCGTTTCTCAAGCTCTCCTGCTTCATGCAGGTCCATGACCAGGTTCAGCGCTGTCTGGCCGCCGACGGTGGGAAGAATGGCAGACGGCTTCTCTTTATCGAGGATCTGCAGCAGGATCTCCGGTGTCATTGGCTCGATGTAGGTAGCATCAGCCAGTTCAGGATCCGTCATGATCGTTGCCGGATTGGAATTGAAGAGGATCGTGCGATACCCTTCCTTTTTCAAGGCTCTACAGGCCTGGGTTCCAGAATAGTCGAATTCGCAGGCCTGACCGATTACAATAGGGCCACTGCCCGGAATGAGGATGGAGTCAATATCCGTTCTGCGGGGCATACGGAACCAGGATAGACAGGCTGGCTATTTGGTCGAGTCAGAAAGGCCGACGCCTCGATTTATGACCACCGGACAGCCTTGCCGCGCGAATTCCGGCCTCGGCAAAGCAGGGATCAGGAAATGCGCTTGCCCTGTACAGCTCGATCCATGAAATCCCGTCTGATGGGCACGTTAAATCTGATCTCTTTTGCCGGTCTGATAGTGCTGACCGGTGTTGCCATTCTGCTTTCCGGCACCATTCGCCACCAGAACTGGCGCCTGATCCTTGCCGGAACCGGCCTGCAGCTTCTTCTTGGCTGGTTGATCTTTCAATTCCCTGGCGGAATGGCAGCTTTTCGTTCGGTGAATACGGCGGTGAATGCCCTGGCCGATCTTGCCGCCACAGGGGCACGCTTCCTCTTTGGTCCGCTGGCCCTGCCTCCAGGAACGGAAGGATCGCCCGGTTTCATTCTTGCCTTCCAGGCCCTGCCGACGATCGTTTTCTTCTCTGCCTTCATCGGCCTGCTGTATCATTCTGGTATCATGCCTTTGCTGATTAACTTCTTCTCGAAGATCTTCACGCGTCTTTTTCGTACATCCGGTGCGGAGTCGATGGTAGCGGTTTCTTCGGTTTTCGTCGGGGTGGAGGCCATGCTTACGGTTCGACCGTATCTTCTGCGCATGACACGTTCTGAGCTGCACACCGTGCTGGTGGCCGGCCTTGCCACCGTTTCATCGAACGTGATGGCTCTGTACATTTTCACGTTGCGCGAAACCCTGCCCTCGATCGCCGGCCACCTGGTAACGGCATCCATCCTTTCTGCCCCCGCTGCCCTTGTTTTTTCAAAGATCCTCCTGCCAGAGAAGGAACAGCCGGATACGCTTGGCATGCATGTGAAGGTAGGCTACGAAAAAGAGGGCTCCTTTATCGAAACGATCGTGAAGTCCTCTATGGACGGAATCAAACTGGTTACCGGCATTGTAGCACTGCTTCTATCGGTGCTTGGCCTCGTTGCCCTTTTCGACAGTCTGCTTGGCTATGGAACAGGGGCCTTTATGGATGAGCCGCTTACGCTAAAGACCGTGTTTTCGTATCTGTTTTATCCGCTGATTGCCGTGACGGGCGTTTCCCCGGCTGACATCTTTGCCGTGGCCGGCGTTGTCGGTGAACGCCTGATCGTTACGGAGGTTGTATCCTATCAGCACCTGGCAGAGCTGATGAAAACGGAGGCCATACAGATGCGCAGCGCCGTTATCGCCACCTATGCACTGTGCGGGTTCACGCACTTCGCCTCGCTGGCCATCTTTGCCGGTGGAATCACGGCCATCGTGCCGGAGCGTACCAGGGACGTTGCTGCGGTGTCATTGCGTGCCCTTGTTGCAGCAACGTTTACAAGCCTGATGACTGCCTGTGTGGCCGGTCTGTTTTATTCAGGGCAGAGCCTCCTCTTTTAAGGGGAGGCTCTATCTTCTGTTTCCTGCATCAGCGATCGCGAGACCTCTTCAAGCGAATCGATCGTGCTGGAAAGCAGTCCACCTCTGGAAAGCAGGGTATTCATCGACTCCATCAGTTGATCCAGGGATTGCTGGATGGAGTCAGCTCCTCCCTTTTGCTCGGTGGTAGCGGCTTCGATGCCCGTAGACAGTGCGCGGATCTCTTCCAGGCTTTCGAGAAAGCCATCGTTCAGGCGGATCTGTTCGGCCAGCATCTTCTGCAGCGCTTCGAAGGATTCGATGAACGAAGCGAATTCTTTATCCTGGAACTGTACCCGTTCCGCAGCAGCCCGGGCCGTCGTCTGTCCTGAGGTCACCTGCCGCGACGATTCTTCTACGATTTCTGAGATGCGCCCCGCATTCGTACCGCTGGAGTCCGCCAGTTTGGATACCTCCTGGGCCACAACGGCAAAGCCTCGTCCTACTTCACCAGCTCTTGCGGCTTCTATAGAAGCATTCAGGGCAAGCAGATTCGTTCGTTCTGCCACCTCTGCCATGATGTCCGTCACCTCATCGACCGATTGAAAGGATGTTGTGACCGAATCGAGGGCCTTCTCAAGTTCGCTTACAAACTGAGAAACGCTGGCCGTTGACTCACGAACGGTCTGTATCCTGCTGTTGATCTCGCGGGAGCGCTCTGTCAGTCCGTCCATCAGTTTGCGAAGGGTGATAATATTCGAGGCTGTACTCTCGATCCTGGCCAGCTGGTTCTTTACGGTCTCTGTGGAGTTCTGCAGCTGCGAAACAAACTCTGTAATCGTGGATCCGATCTCTTCGAAGGCGGAGGCATGCCCGGAAACGACGTCGAAGAATTCATCGGCAAAGTTCTTCAGATGCGAGGCCTTTTCTGTCAGCGCCTGTGCCGTTGTCAGCATGCGGCTGCGGCCGGCCTGCAGGGATTGCTCCGACTGGCGCAGGACCTCTACCTTTTCTTCTTCAGCCGATTGCAGGGATTCAAAGATGCGAATGAGACGACCGGTAACAAAGGCGATCATAAGAAGAAAGATGAGCTTCAATACCTGCTCTGAAGTTGATGCATAGCCTGGTGAAAGGATAAGCACCGGATCTTCGGTGAATTCCACGCCGTGTAAGGCCGAATTTGCGATGACCAGAGCCTGCAGGATTACGGTAAGAAATCCCGTGATGTACACGAAGCGCGGACGAAGAAGAAGGCCGGAGTAGACGATAAAGACAACCGAGATGGCATACAATACCTGCTGCCGGATGACACCGGAAGACATGTCCCGGTCCGTTGTTGAAGCAATGAGCATGACGACTCCGAGGGTCGTTACGTCGATGATGACCGATACAAAGGGCGCTCTCGGAAGCCTTTTGCCGAGAAGTAGGTTGAACAGCGCAACCGTTCCAACGACGAGGACGCCCAGCAAATAGGCCAGGTTCTGCAGGTCGGTGCTTTGCTCGTAAGAGAGAATCAACGACGCCAGAAGCAGAAAAAAGAATCCGGTTCGGATTCGGTTGATGATGATGGGACCGGAGCGAAGGATCTCTTCGATCAAAGTGGAGTTAGAACTGGAACTGGAGTGGTTCTGTGGCCTCGAGGTCTGCATTCTGCTCACCAGGTTACAGCAGGTGCTGATCTTAATCAACATTTGTTTGCAGAAAATCAAGAAAAGTTTTCATACCGTAAGAGGGTGATAGCCGCCCGTATCCTGGTTGACTGCAGAATCAGCCAGGCCAGAAACAGGCATGACAGCGCTCAGCAAAGACCTTGTGGGCAAAAAGCTCAAATCCTATTCCGTTCCCGTAGAACGTGGAAAGATTCGGGAATTTTGCATGGCGATCGGTGAAACGAATCCGATCTATCTTGATCCAGAGGCCGCACGCCAGGCGGGATTTCAGGATACTCCCATCCCTTTAACCTTTCAGACATCGTTTCAGTTCTGGGGGTATCCTGAAATCTTCGAGGACATGAAGGCGATGGGCATCGATACCGACCGTCTTCTTCACATGAAGGAAGATTACAGGTATCTGAAGCCGGTCTATCCGGGAACGACCATCCATGCAGAAGGAGAGGTCGTCGATGTAAAAACCGGTAAGATGGACATGGTGACCTTTAAGACGGTTTTCCGTGATGACCAGGGCGAACCATGTATCGAAGCCCATATGGGCATCGTATTGCGTCCGGAAGAGGCCTGAGAGGAGTATAGCATGCAACGAATCAAGTTTTCTGATGTTGAGGTGGGAACGGAGCTTCCCGAACTCCGCACGGAGCCGATCGAGCATATGACGCTTGTTCGCTATGCCGGTGCTTCGGGCGATTTCAACCCCATCCACACCGATCCGGCCTTTGCCGAAAAGGTTGGTCTTGGTGGAACCATTGCGCATGGCATGTTCACGATGGCTCAGATTGGACGCATGATCAGCGGCTGGGTAAATCCGCTTCAGGTCCGCGAGTTTGGCGTGAAGTTCAAGGCCATGGCGAAGCCGGGGCAGGTCCTGGTCTGCACCGGAAAGGTAAAAAAGAAGAAAGAAGACGAGGGTAAGAAGCTTATTACCGTCTCTGTTCAGGCCGCTGACGAAAGCGGCGAGGTCAAGGCCGCAGGCGATCTGGTCGTCGAGGCTGACTGAATGGCAGTGCGAGGTCTGGCGTGAGGTCAGGTCTCGCCTCTTCACTTCATTTTAGCGGGGCGTCCCGGCACAGATGCCAGGGAAAGGCCAGGATGCCGTCTCATGCAACTGACCAACCATCTTGTCGAACAGGCCATGGCTCTTGCCCGCAGGCAGGGCTTTGATCTGGCAGGCTTTACGGATCTACACATTCCAGAAGAAGAAAAAGAACGCTTTCAGGCCTTTATCGAAGAAGGACGGCCTGCAGAGATGGGCTGGTTTGCCAGACATCAGCAGCTGCGGATGAATCCCGAACGACTGCTGTCTTATGAACCGACTGAAGACACAGATGTGAAGGCGCGAAGTGCCCTGGTCCTTGGCATGCTGTACCGAGATGCAGAATACGATGAAGCCCTGGCCGGCTCACGCTTTCGCATTGCACGCTACGGCGTCGGACGTGATTATCATAAAGTCATGAAAAAGAGGGCCGCTCCCCTTGCTGATCTGTTTGCCAGAGCGGGCTTTGATACGAGAATCTGTGTCGATTCGGCTCCCCTGCCCGAGAAAACGCTGGCGCGCAAAGCGGGCCTTGGCTGGCAGGGAAAGCATACAAACCTGATTCATCCAGAGAAAGGTTCATTCTTTTTGCTCTGCGTTCTATTGCTTTCCGGCTCTCTTCCTGATGCATGGCAGCCCCTGGAGCAGCCCGATCTATGCCGTCACTGTAGCCTCTGCATCGAAGCATGCCCGACAGGGGCTCTGCAGCCGTACCGCATTGAGCCCCGCAGGTGCCTTTCCTATATTACGATTGAGTCGAAAGAGGATCGTCATCTGCAGGCCGACAAAAGGCATGGCTGGGTTTTTGGATGTGATATCTGCCAGGAGGTCTGTCCGTATAACCGTTCGCCTCGTGGTCGCCGCTCTCTTCGCAGGGAACCGGAGTTTGCGCCGCGTTCTGTTATCTATTCATTGCTTGAAGATCCGCCCGACGAATCCCTGTGGGAGCAGACGGCAGGCATGGCGCTGCGCCGGGTGAAGCTGGATCAGATGCTCAAGAACTATGATTTTGCACGTCATGGCAGAACAGAGGAATCCTGAGTGAATCCTGCTGGTATGGCCTGCCGTAAGAGTGAATGTGGTCCTGTGGGTGGAGGGAAGCGAAGAAAGCGGCAGGAAGCCTCGGGAACAGGGATCCAACAGGCCGAAGCAGTCCTTGCAGAGATCCCCGAATCGCTTCATCTGCACCGTTTCATTGAAGCACATACGATCGATCATATACCGGTGCTTTTTGAACCGGTCTTACAGGCCCTGGCCGGCGTGAAATCGCATCGGCCGGTCATCGTCGACGGAACGCTTGGCGAGGCCGGGCATACGCGAGGCATGTTGCGGCTGCGTCCCGATGCAACGGTGATTGCCCTGGACCGGGATGAGCAGATGCTTGATCGGGCCAGGCAGCGGCTCGTTCAGGACGGCTTTGCCCTGAGCGATGTGCCCGCTCCGGGAGCCGTATGCTGTTTCCATGGCTCTTTTTCTGAGGCGGCCTCGATACTGGCCGAGCGGGGCATGCTCGCCGATTTCCTGCTCTGTGATTTCGGCGTGGCCATGTTTCATTTTGCGGAGGCCGGGCGTGGCTTTTCGTTTCGTGACAGCGACCTTGATATGCGTCTGGATACAGGGCTGCAGCACAGGGCTTCGGATCTTCTGAACGATTTACCCGAAGAGGAGCTGGCGCGTCTTCTATGGGAGTACGGGGAGGAACGGCTGGCGCGGCCCATAGCCCGAAGCATTGTGGAGGCACGGCCGTTAAGGTCTGCCTCAGAGCTGACCGACTGTGTCTTATCGGTGATGATTCGAAGGCGAAATCGGTCGGGCAGGCGCCAGTTCATTCGAGACAGCGATGCGGCGCGGGTCTTCCAGGCCCTGCGCATTGCCGTAAACGGTGAGATCGAGCAGATCGAAACGCTTGTAGGAGCGATTCCGAACATTCTAAGTCCTGGTGGCCGGGCCGCCCTGATCTCTTTTCATTCCCTGGAAGACCGTCCTGTAAAAAAAGGGTTTCAGGCCCTTGCCCGTGATGGATTCCGTATCCTGACAAAGAAAGGCATACAGCCGGATGAGCAGGAACTGGCCTTGAATGCAGCGGCCCGTTCGGCGAGGCTTCGAATACTGGAGCGGGAAAAGGTGGATGAATCATGAAACTGCTCAGGCGGATTGCAGGCGGACTCAAAAAAGAAAGGCCAGAGAAGGCTGAGGACTTTATTCCTCCCCAGGGCTTTGGTCAGAATCGAGCCGAGCCAGCGGGCAGGGGTTCGCATGAGGTGGGTTCTCTGTTAACGCTTTTTGCGTTGATTCTCGTTCTTGCCTTTCTTGTGCTGTTTTATACGCGCATGCGCATTGAGGTATCTTTGCTGGATCGCAAGATCAGGCAGGCTCGCATTGAAAAGATCGAGCAGGAACGCAAGAACTCATCCCTGCGTGCTGAGCTGGCCCGCAAAAAGGGAGAGGATGCCGTCTTAACCTACTGGAAGCTCTATGGTGCCCTTCCAGATTACGAATCAAACAGGGTGCTTCGCATTCGGCTGCCCGATTGAACATATGCGTTTACATGAGTTATTGAAAGGAGTCGGTCTGACCGCATCAGACCTGCCAGACATTGACATTACCGGAATCACAGACGATTCACGCAGGGCCGGACCGGGCATTCTCTACTGTGCTACGCGAAATGGCAGGCGGTATACCGAGGATGCAGCCGGGGCCGGTTCCATTCTTGTTTTAGGCCCTTCGATAGAGGCACCGGCCGGTGCCTCTGTTTTGCGAGTGCCCTCTCCTGATAGAGTGATGGCACACCTGTCTGCCACCCTGCATGGCCATCCATCGAAAGAGATGAACGTGGTGGCCGTAACGGGAACAAACGGCAAAACAACAACGACCCACATGCTGTACCACCTCTGGAAGAAAGCCGGCCTTCCCTGTGCCTTGATCGGTACGATCGGTCTTCGCTACTTCGATGGTCACGGTGAGAAGACGCGGCAGACGGGATTCACAACGCCACGTTCCTATGAGCTGCAGGCCATACTGGCAGAGCTGCTGGCAAAGGGCATCCGGCATGTGACGATTGAGGCCTCTTCCGAGGCACTGTCACTTGGTCGCATCGAAGCCACTGCGATCTCCGGCGTGCTCTTTACCGGCCTTGGACGGGATCATCTGGATCACCACAGAACCCTTGCAGCCTACATGCGGGCAAAACGGCATCTGTTTTTTCTGGCCCGGCGAGGAACGAAGCCCTTCTTCTTTGCCTATGCAGAAGACGAGGCCCTGCAGTCGCTTCGGCGATTCAGCGAAAGACTGGGGGTGAATATTCAATTCCTGCCTGAGAAAGATCTGTATGATGACATCCTCTACAGGCAGCCAGTGCCGACTCAGTTTAACCGAATCAATGCAGCCCTGGCCATGCGGGCCTGCGGCGAAACGGCTGTCCGGGATTTAAGCGACTTTGCAGGTGTTCCCGGCCGAATGGAGCGTATACGGATCGATGATTCCATCGATGCCTTCGTGGACTACGCCCATTCGCCTGACTCGCTGGAGCGAGTTCTTGTTGAGACCCGTTCCATCGGCTACGATTCCATCGTTCTCGTCTTTGGCTGTGGTGGTGATCGAGATCCAGGAAAGAGACCCGTTATGGGAGCCATTGCTTCGCGTCTGGCCGATGTCTGCATTGTTACCGATGACAACCCTCGCCGTGAAGATGCAGCCTCGATTCGCTCACAGATCCTTGACGGAGCAGTAGAACCAACGAAGATGCTTGAGATCGGCAACAGGGCCGAGGCCATTTGCGCGGCCATCGATCGCGCGCGTTCTATGGCATCCGATTCAGAGCGCGGCTTCAGGCGCATTGCCGTGATTATTGCCGGCAAAGGACACGAAACCTACCAGATCGTCGGAACGGAGAAGATGCACTTCTCTGATGTGGAAGAGGTTTTTCGAGCCCTTCAGGTATCCTGATCGGAGGGCTCTGTTTGCACAATCCGTTCGAGAACGAAGCGTTGAAGCGAACCTTTTACGGCCTCATGCGAGTATCGCTTTTGAACGTATGCGGGTCCGCTTTCAAATCTCTGCGGTTCGCGAAGAAGCACGGATAGCCTGTCGATAAAGTCGTCCAGGTTCCTGTAAAACAGGCCGGCGCGACTGCGAATCACATGCCCGCGAAGGACATCACTTTCTGCCGTTACAAGAACGGGTGCGCCGGCAGCCATCGCCTCAAGTAATGAAAAAGAGAAGCTTTCGTAGGGAGAGGGATGGACGTACACCGAACACTCACAGAGCGCTGCCTGCATCATGGACTCATCGACAAATCCCGTTGTAACGATAGCAGGATGATCGGGCACGGTCATGGCCTCGGTGCCCATCAGAACAAGGGTTACCTTTTGCTTTGTTGCCTGTAGAAAGGCCAGAAAATATGCGATGAGGGTGCGACAGCCCTTTTCCGGATCGATCCGCCCGGTGTAGAGTACAAACGGTCCGGAAATCCTATAGCGGTTGCGAAAGGGAGTCTGTCCTGATGACCTTTGCCTTTGCAGTGCCTGCAAGCTGTTTACAGATGCCAGGCCACAGCCAGTTACAGGTCCGTCCTTCATCTGTGGAAACCATTGCCTTAGAAAACGATGCTCCTCCTCTGTGAGGAAGATCCATCCCGGTCGATGGTCATTGAAGATACCGGGCCAGATTGGCAACCGAAGCGGCCATTCTGGATGGGCTGTGGGAACGACCACTGCCCTGTCTGCAACGGACGGCAGAGAGCCGAAGGTTGTTTGATAGAGGTAGGTGATGAAGATATACAGGTCGTAATGCCGTTTTTCGATAAAGGACTTCAGTTCCGGAGCATAGGGGCCCTGCCAGCGCATCCACAGAATGGAAAGGGGCCTGAGGCACCTCCAGAAGAACGACCGAAGGCCGTTTCTCTTTTCAGGGCGAATCAGGGCGAGCAGACGACGAAGCAGTGAGGAAAGCACGTGAAACCATCGATGCCGTTCTTCTGCCACCGGAAACCTGCGCAGGTAAAGGCCATCCTCTATCTGCAGGCCAGGAGGGAATTCATTCTTCCAGGTCAGATAGTCCTTTGCCTGTGTTGTTAAGATCTCAACAGAGCCAATTTCGCCTAAATACCGTGCATATTCAAGGGCCAGCCTTTCGGCTCCCCCGGAAAATCCACTGCCTGCGCGATGAATGACGATGGCAATGCAAGGCCGGTCTCTGTTTTCCCGGGTCGCTGGATCTGCTTCAGCCTGTTCGATCCCGACGGGTGGTGAAGGCCTGGGGATGTCACTGGCCTTTGCCTCCGCTCGTTTTGTACGATATCGTGCACGCAGTTTAACCTGCAAAAGACCCCATAGATGAAACAGAAAGGCGGACGGAGCGTGGAGAAGCAGTTCGAGGGGCCTTTGCATGGCAAAGATATGGGCGATGCCCTCCGGAGAAAGACGCCCTTCAGAAAGCAAAGAAGCATAGTGCATTGCCCCAGGACGGTCCGGAAACCGGAGCAAGAACAGGCGATAGAGGATGTCGACAGCAACAAAAGGGCTTTCGCTGCCAATCGACGTGATGGCCTTTAGCCAGCGTTTGCGGCTTCGAAGCGAAAGGCTGCGCAGTATCGCATTCAAATGTGCTGCAGAGTCTGCGTCCAGTACAAAGAGGGCCTCTTGCAAAAGGGCTGCATCAGCCGGAGGATCGGCAAGGACGGACAGTGCGCGCCCTTTCAGGCGTTCACCCTGCTTCATGGACTGACTCCCTGCCTTTACTGCGGCCAAGCCACTCCGAAGAAAAATAGGCCGCTCCATCGGATCCATGGCCTGGTCTGGATTCCAGTTCAAAGCTCAGAGCGGTATCGGTCCACAGGTAGCAATCCGTAGTATGCATTCGTCCGCGATGAAGGGATATGCCCAGCGTATATGAACCCGGCCCGGCGTTTAGCTGAATGGCAAAGCGCAGGCGATTGGCTCCTTTCTCAAGATTCAGAGGGACGTTCATCAGATGAGTATTGGTACCAAAGATACGCAGTCCTTTTGCATCGTGTACATGGAATCCAGCGGTCACATCCTCGAGAGCCTGTGCGGTCTGCACGTCGATTTCGAGGATGGCCGAATCCCCGCAGAAAAACGACCTTCGTTCATGTTCCGTGGTATCGAGGAGGCGGACGGCATAGCGTTTTACGACCTCATGACCTGCATCATCAGAAAACGAAGTAGCGGCCAGGCGATGCATGTATTCCGAGATCACAGAAGCGGGCTGTCCGTCCGCAAGCAATTGCCCTCTGTCGAGTAAGACGATGCGGTCTGCAATGTCAGCGAGCAGCGACATGTCATGACTGACGACTATCACCAGGCTGCCTCTGTTGCGATAATCCCGGAACCGATCGATGCAGCGTTGCTGAAAGGCAGCATCGCCAACGGCCAGGGCCTCATCGACAAGTAGCAGATCGGTTCTCTGGTGTGTGGCCAGAGAAAAGGCCAGACGCATCTGCATACCTGTGGAATAGGTCTTTACCGCTTCATCGGTACAGTGCAGAAGGCCGGCAAATTCGAGTATACTCCGGGCCTCTTTTTTCAGTGTTCGGGGATGATAGCCCCACAGAATGCCGTTATACAGAATATTCTGCATTCCGGTTAACTCTGCATTAAAGCCAACACCCAGTTCAAGGATTGCCCGTACGGTGCCATCAAATATAATACGACCCGTGTCAGGACGGGAGATTCCTGAAAGGAGACGCAGAAGCGTCGATTTGCCGGCGCCATTTGCGCCAATGACGCCAACGATCTGTCCTCCTGAAAACGAGGCATTGAGGTTTTGCAGGGCAGGGAATCTACGCCGACCGCGGTGCAGGCCCAGGGAAAGGGCGCACAGAATCCGATCGGAATGCGAAACAAAGCCTGAGTAATCCTTGGATACGTTTTGCAGCTGAAGCATTGCCATTACAGATGATCCTCAACAATACGGTTCAGTCGTATGCTGCTTACCCAGGCTGCAATCGATGTAAGCAAAAGCAGGACAAGACAGGCGGGAATGCCTCTGGTATCAAGCGGAAGGCCGGCAAGCAAGCGAGTCTGTACGGAGAAAAGAAATGTCAGCGGATTCCAGTGAGACCAGGCTGCTGGAAGATAGACGATAGGCGTTAGCCAGAATAGCAGTTGCATCAGTGGACGAAGGAGTGGTGTAAGGTCACGCAGGATGACCGCCAGACGACTCAGGATGGCGGCCCACGGAGAGAGAAACAAAATGATCAACCATCCTGAAAAAAGGCCTGCAGGTAAAGAGGTTACAGTAAGGCCCGGAGCGCGCAGTACAAAGGCAATCAGCAAAGAAACGGGCAAAAACAAAAGCAGGTAATGAAAGAAGGCCTGAAAAACGGGAATCCAGACGAAGAGAGCCTTTGCTATGGCCGTACGTCGGATCAGCACACGATTCTCGCTGAGAATGGAACCGGAGCGCAAAAACATCTCAGACAGTGGTATCCACAACGACATACCCGCAAGGAGCCGTGCACCATAGTGAGGCTGATCGGCGTAAACGCCCTTACCGATCACAAGCCAGAACACTCCGATCTGCATGCCGTAGTTGACAAAAAGCCAGATGATTCCAAGCCCCATACCGGCATACTGTACGGCATAGTCGCGGCGAATCAGCGCAAAAAGGGTCGTTAAGCGCGAAGGCATGATGCCAGCAGAATGCTTTTGGTTTCTCAGGTCCATACTTTATCGGAGCGGCTGGCCTCAGCATTAAAAAAGGCCACCGTTTCCGGTGGCCTGCTTCCAGTTCTTATGGAAGGTTTTTCAGAGTTTGGGTCCGTATGCAGAGAAGTCGAACTCTTTGCTGACATTCGTGTAGTTCTTGAAGTTCTCAATGAACATACCGGCCAGCTTTTTGCGCTGCTCATCGTAGGCAGCCCGGTCTGACCAGGATTCCCACGGATGCAGGATGGACTTATCGTAGTCGTGCAGACGGTTCGGAATGTCCAGGTTCATGATGTCGTCATGCGTGTAATCGTCATGATCCAGGCTTCCATCAAAGATACCATCCAGGATAGAGCGGGTGATCTTGATCTTCATACGTGCACCGACGCCATAAGGACCGCCAGCCCAGCCGGTGTTAACAAGCCATGCCTTGGTCTTATGCTTTTTCATCTTCTCACCAAGCAGTTTGGCGTAGCGAGTTGGGTGCAGTGTCATGAAGGCAGCGCCGAAGCATGCAGAGAATGTAGCCGAAGGCTCTTTTACGCCTCGTTCTGTTCCTGCAACCTTGGCTGTGTAGCCGGACAGGAAGTGATACATGGCCTGTTCGGGAGTCAGCCTGGCCACCGGCGGTAGAACGCCAAAGGCATCACAGGTGAGGAAGATGATGTTCTCCGGATGCGGACCAAGGCCGTCTTCTACGCGGTTATCGATGTGGAAGATCGGATAGCTAACGCGGGTGTTCTCCGTCTTGCTGCCATCGGAGTAATCTACAACGTTGCCTTCGCCAACGACAACGTTCTCAAGCAGAGCGTTACGCTTGATGGCACCGAAGATCTGCGGTTCATCATCCGGATTCAGGTTGATGGTCTTGGCATAGCATCCGCCTTCCAGATTCCAGATGCCTTCGTCGTCCCAGCCATGCTCGTCATCACCGATGAGAGGTCGGTTGGGATCCGTCGAAAGGGTGGTCTTACCGGTACCGGACAATCCAAAGAACAGAGCAGAGTCGCCTTTTGCCTTGCCGACGTTTGCCGAGCAGTGCATGGTCAGGATTCCCTGCAGCGGTTTGTAGAAGTTCATTACCGAAAAGATGCCTTTCTTCATCTCTCCGCCGTATTCGGTTCCGCCGATAATGGCCAGTTTACGACCGAGATGGAAGATTACGAAAACGTCAGAGTTCAGACCGTGTCGTTTGAAGTCGGCATTTCGAAAATCCGATGCATTGATGATCGTAAAATCGGCGGCAAAATTCTGCAGCTCATCGGCAGTGGGGCGAATGAACATATTGGTGCAGAAGTGGTGTTGCCAGGCCTTTGCCGTAATCACTCGCAGGGAGAGTCGTGTAGATTTCCTGGCGCCGGCGAATCCGTCGAATACATAGAGCGGCTGACCGCTGAGATGCTGCTGTACCTTCTCAAGCAGCTCGTCGAACACCTCTTCCGAGACGGGTTGGTTGACCTTTCCCCAGTCAACGTCTTTTTCTGATGTGGGTTCTTTTACGATGTATTTGTCGTTTGGTGAACGTCCGGTGAATTCACCCGTGTCCACTGTCATGGCACCCTGAGACGTCAGGATCGTTTCGCCATTCTTTTTTTCATGCTCAAAGATTTCATCGTAGCTAAGATTTCGGTATATGACCGGTGTGTCTTTAATATCTAACAGGTTTTGAATCGTCTGCGTACTCATCTTCCTCTCCCTGCATCGCAGCGGCGATGCTATAAGCAGTTTATGAAATGGCAGGCTTGCTGTCAAGTGCTTCCATATTATGCTTATGCAGTTGAAAAATGGGTATTGACAGGAATGTCAAGAGCGGTCAATGCTGTGACGAATCAGGGCTGGACGATTGACTGTTCGGGAAAGCCATGAATGCGGGGGAAAAAGCAGCTCTATGAAATATCCGAAATATCCGGGTGTACGAAAACTACTGGTTGTCTTGATCCTGGCCGTGGCCGGTCCACTTTTCTGCGAACCGGTGGTCTGGCAGGGGCAGAGGGTGGCCATCACGCCAGCAGACGTAAAGACCTTTTCTGATCCAGGGGGAGGACTGCGTATCGATGAGGTACGGCAGCGAGAGTTTCAGCCCGCCTCTTCTCTGAACTTTTCCATGAGCAAGGAGGCCCGGTGGATCACCCTTTCTGTTCGATGCGAGGCCGATCAGCAGATGTTCTTAAAGCTTGCCCATCCTCTTCTGGATGAGCTGGACTTTTACATCTTCACCGATGACGGAGCCATGCAACATATAGAGACCGGACGTTCAAAGCCATTGTCCACATGGTCCATGGTCTCTTCTGACTTCATCGTTCCGTTATCATTAGAGCGGGGGGAATCTGCCCGGATCTATATCCGGATGCGCAGCGGTAACAGCCGCGTTGCTCCGATCGAATTCCTGGGGGTATATGATCTCTTAAAAGAGACCCTGGAGTCTGCCCTTTTTTATTCCATCATACTGGGTGGAATGCTCTTTATTATTCTGAACAACCTGATCCTGTTCCTGGCATTGAAAGAGCTGAGTCATCTTTATTTTGCCGGTTATATGTTCTCGGTTTTCCTGTTCTTGCTCGGCCTCACAGGCTACGGTCCTGTGCTTCTGTGGGGGAGTATTCCTTATATCAGTGAACGCGTTGTGACGTTCTGTATGGGGGCCTGTGCAACGTCGCTTCTGTATTTTCAATCGGATTACCTGCAGCTCAGGCAGCGTCGACCCGTACTGTTTCGCATTTTCCAGGCCTCCGGAGCCTTTTATCTGGGCCAGATGCTTCTTTCTCTACTGCCTTCGTATGTTTATGCATCGATGGTGGGGGTGTATTCCGGCCCCTTTGTGGCCATCCTCTTGATTACGGTCAGTGCCCTTGAAATCCGTCGTTCGTACGAAGGACGGATGCTCTTCATTAGCTGGCTCGTCGTTCTTGGCGCTGTGGCTCTCTTTGCTATGAAGGTGGCCGGTCTATTCCCGGATCACCCTGTCTTTCATATGCTGCTTCCGCTGGGATTTCTGGGCCAGATGCTTTTCATCAACTACCATTTTTCGCGCCGTATCAACGATCTGAATACCAGTCTTGAAAAGGAAAAGCAGCGTATGGTTGATGAAAGCAAGAGGCTGGAAGCCGTCCTTGATGAATCACGGGCCATATCGCTGAATCTGAAAGAGCTGAGCGAGCGGGAAAAGCAGATGGCTGCGCGATTAAACCACCTCTCCCAGGAAGAGGCCTCGATGAGCGAGCAGCTTTCTTCTGCCATGGAAGAGGTCTTTGCGCGAACGGAAGGGGTGCGTAAGGGAATGCAAAACCAGAGCGAGAAGGCGGGCAGGATTGACGAAAGTCTGCTCGATCTTCTGCGGACAAGAGAGACGGTTCGCGAGGCCGTCGATCGGACTACCTCATTCTTTGGTGATATTCAGCAGGGCTTCGGCGCCTTTCGAACAAACCTCGAAGAGCTCATGAAGCGGATGCATGCGATTCGCGAAGCCGGCAACATCATTCAGGACGTTGTGAAGATGATTCGAGATATTACAGAGCGCATCAACATGCTGTCTCTGAATGCCTCGATTGAAGCCGCACGTGCCGGTGAGCCCGGTCGGGGCTTTGCCGTCGTTGCTGATGAGGTTGGCAAGCTGGCCGAGGAAACAGGTTCGAATTCAAAGAAGATCCAGGGACAGGTGGCCCTGATGGAAGCGGAGATGAGCGGTGGCCTTGAAGCGGCAGCCAGATCGGAGGCCTCGATTGATGAGCTGTTACAGTCTTTAGGCGAGGCACAGTCTTTGCTGGAACGGGTGTCACAGGCCATGGACGTGCTGGACGGTGCGGTAAATCGACTGGAAGATCACAGCAAAGAGAATCGAAAACTATCCAATGAGATCTTTGAGGCCTCGAGCGAACAGATGGAATCGCTGAAAGAAAGCCTGGGAAGTGTTTCCAGGCTTGCGCAGATGGCCACCCAGCTATCTAAAGACAACGATGAAATCCTGGAGCTGTCCGAGGCTGTACTGGCAGAGGCCGATCGTCTGATGCGTACGATGAAAGGTTGATCACGGCCCCTGCACCGTTCTCCTCTCAGGCATTGAGGACAGCCGGTTCAGCTCTTCACGACTGGCTGCAGTGGAGGATTTCGTCAGAAGGTCCAGACGTTCTGACCAGATCAGGGCATAGCGAGGGTAGTGCTTTTCGATTTGAGCGATCTGCTTCTGAAAGGCAGGATCCGCTGTATGGGCTGTCTTTTTCATGAATGTGGCGTTTTCTTCGGAAAGCCGCACGTGAAAGGCCTGGATGTCAAGAAAACGGGCTTCTTCCTCTGCAGAGAACAGAAAGGTATGCTGACGAGTTTCAAGAGGAGCCAGCCGGTTATCGGATAGCTTTCTGGCCGGCTGCCACTGCCAGATCTGGCCGATCCGGTATTCCCTGCGCTGCAGTTCTCGTCCCTGACTGTCCAGCAGCATGGCCCTTACCAGCACAAAACGCTCTGGATCGGCCGTGGGCACATAATGGCCTGCGCCTGCATTGGTTATCTTTAAAGCAAAACGAAGCCTGCCTGCCCCATCAAGAGAGACAGAACCGGATTCGAACTGCAGGCCTGTCTGATGGCGAACGGTTAACAGATAGGGGAAGAGGTCAAATCGCTTCGGAACGCCCCCTCCAGGAAAGAGATGGCGAGAGAATGGGCCGCTTTCGCCGCTTCCCTTTTCCATATGACACTGCACGCAATGCGTTGCATCATAAGGGCTTTCTTGCCATTCTTTTACGGTATTGAAGCTACAGACGTACTGATCATCCAGTCTTACAGCGGCCTGGTGGCAGGTTTCGCATCGATCCAGCAGGTACTCTCTGTCTGCTACCACAGGGTGGGGGGCATCAGGGGATGTGGAATCTGTTCCAACTACGATAGAATGGCCATTTTCCTGACGGACATGGCATCCGGCGCACGTAACACCTTCGCGCTGCAACGCTGCATCAAAGGAAGGATTCGCAGAACCGTCGGCCAGAGTTTCATGCTGGTTGCCAAGAGGAAGGTGACAGTTCATGCACAGCTGCACCGGCGCGCCCGGTTTGGCTATCTCGGACTGAAACTGCAGATCCAGGTAGGCCATGGAATGCGTGGAATGCTTCCAGTCATTGTACTGGTCCTGATGACAGCTACCGCAATCTGAAGCCCGCAGTCCGGTCTGTGGTTCCTTGACGGGAGCGGGATGGGTGAAAAAGGCAGGACGGCTTTCCTGACAGGAAAGCAACAGAATAAGCCACAATGCAGCGAATGGGTTGCCGTGACGTAAGCGCACGGCCTAACAAAAATGAATTCTTCGCGAAAAGCCCACCATTTTCAGGCCAGACAGCTACCATTGCGTAACTGCCTGACCTGAGTCCTGTCAGCGCAGGTCTACCTGGTGAACGGACAGTATGTTATACAGCGAGCGGAATTTCTCAATCTGATCGGCGCTCAGCAGATCATCGACGGTGATGACCGAGATAGCCGTTTCGCCTTTACCAGAACGCGAAAGCTCAATGGAGGCAATGTTGATGTTCAGGTCTCCCAGGAAGGATCCAACCGCACCGACGACACCCGGAACGTCCTTGTTTTGAACCACCAGCAGAATGCCTTCAGGCCGGAATTCGATCTCGCGATCGTTCAGAGAAACGGCCACACATTGTCCGGCGATGGCTGTGTATTTCAGCCTTGCCTTCTTGCCGTCTTCGCCTTCCAGCGTAACGACAACACTGGATTTATAGCCGGCAGTGCTTTCGTTCTTGTTCTCAACAACACGCACGCCACGTTCCCGGGCAAGCAGAGGAGCATTTACATAATTAACAGCATCGGCTCCGACGAAAACACCGAGAGCCCCTTTCAGAACGGCCATGCGAACAGGATCGGCCTTTTTCTCGCTGATTTCTCCGTTGTAGTCGATCTCTACCGTGCGAAGCGGTGAGTCGAGCAGGCGGGCAAGCAGCATTCCGACCTTCTCTCCGCCTTCGAAGTAAGGCTTCATGAAATCCATGCTTTCTGCATCGACGGTGGGGAAGTTGATGCCGTTCCGGGCCACACCGGTCTGAAAAAACTCGATGAGTTCGTCGATCGTTTCCATGGCTACGGCAAACTCTGCTTCACCGGTGGATGCACCGAGGTGAGGGGCCATGACGCAGTTCTCATACTGACGTAGGGGAAAGTCCTCGGGCGGCGGTTCCTTTGTGAACACATCGAGGCCGACGGCAGCAATCTGGCCGGATTTCAGTCCTTCTTCGAGGGCCTCTTCGTTATAGATGCCGCCGCGAGCGGCGTTGATCAGTCGGACCCCTTTCTTCAGCTTATGCAGGTTGTCTTTGTTGATGAAATCGCGTGTATCGTCCGTAAGCGGTGCATGGACCGAGATAAAATCAGAGCGGGCAAGAAGCTCGTCTTTGCTAACGATTTCAATCTCCAGGTGGCTCAGCGCCTCGGCATGGATGAACGGGTCAAAACCGATTACGTTCATCTTGAGGCCGCGTGCACGTTTTACAAACTCACGACCGATACGGCCAAGACCAACGACACCGACGGTTTTGCCTGTGATCTCCACACCCGCATATTTGCTCTTTTCCCATTTTCCGGCCTTCATGGAGGCATTGGCCTGCGGGGTATTTCGGGCTACGGCAAACATAAGGGCAAGGGCCTGCTCGGCCGTTGTCACAGAGGACCCACCGGGGGCATTCATAACGACGACGCCACGACGGCTTGCTTCGGCAATGTTGATGTTATCCACACCAACACCGGCGCGAACGATCAGCTTCAGATTCGGTGCCTTTTCGAGTACGTCGGGGGTTACCTTCGTTGCAGATCGAACGATAAGTCCATGTGCTTTGCCAATATCGGCCAGCAGCTCTTCTTTGTTATGACCGCCTTTGTAGATGACCTCGAAACCTTCAGTCTTTTGCAGCCTTGAAACGCCTTCCGCATCAAATTTGTCAGAGATAAGAATGACATGCTTCATGAATCCAGGTTTTTTTGAAGCATCAAGCTGACAACCGTTCCCCTTTTTATATGGTTGAAAAAGCATAATGTTTTTGAACATGTTTTCAGTTGCCAGTTGGAGGCCGTCTGGAATTGATTTCCGGGAAATGAACAAGCGTCGTACAGGAAAACAGGAACAGGTTCGCTGGAATATGCTTCTGACTGCCGACGAAGCCGAATTTCTCAAACAGCAGGCTCGTCGTGAGGGACGAACGGCATCGGACCTTGTTCGTTCGGCGATTGAAAGGCTGTATCGACCGCATATACGTATCGATGCCTTTCTGGCACTTGATGCACTTCGTGGAAACTACCTCGATGCCGGCCGGTGCAGAGCAATGATGCAGGAAAGAGATGACTGAGCATCGAATCGGAAAAAGGCGCCTGTATATCGATGAGACGATCCTGATGGCTCTTGGAACGGAAGGAGAGATGCGCCAGGCGATTCAGCTGATGTTGAAGCGTCTTTTGCAGGATGAATGGATCATTCTAAGTTCGGCCTTTGCCGTAAGCCGACTGGTAGGCCTTGAGGCCTCCGCAGCGGCCTTTTATGATTACATGCAGCTGATACGACGGATCTGTGCAGAAATTGAGCCTCTGGAAGCGGCCGATCTGGAGCGCTCCTCAACAGAGATGGTGATGCATGACTGCTCCCTGATTGCGGCCATACATCTGAGCCTGATGAAAAGGATGCGATGCGATGGTCTGCTCACCCTGTCGCCTGAGCTGCGGGCAAAGGCCCCGCTTCCTGTCTTCCATCCCGCTGAAGCCTGACCGGCTGTTGTGAAAGGTCATGCGGCTTACGAGGCGGTGCTGAAATCCGGTGTCTTTTCTTCAAGATACTCTTTGTTTCCGTTTAGATTGAGAATCCAGCGTTCTCCATCCTCTTCGAGGTAGGCTGCAAGGGAGCTCATGGCCCCCGGCCTCAGGCGAACCGGTATGGCCTTTTCACCCAGGGTCGGATGCTGTTCGGACGGCAGAAGATCCGTCCAGACCAGGTCGGCACCGCCGATATAGAGTTCCCGTGGCTTTCTTTCAAGGATCAGGCTGTTATCCAGTACAAGGCGGATGATTCCGCTTTCCGGCTCGATCAAGACCCGGTCTGCGAAAAGGGGAAAGCCACGTACCTCTCGCAACCAGCCTGTTTCCGTACGTTCACCGAACTGGTTGCGGATAAAAAAGCGCCCATCAGAAGCACGGTAAAGATTGCTTTTGAAGAAGAAAAGGATACCCTCATGAATGAGCCGCTCTGTTCCATTCCACCATTCCCCCCGTTCATCCACACGAATGTCGGTAACTGTTTCGAGGCTCATTCCTCTAATCTGACCTGCATGAGAATAGCGGCAACAGTTTTTTAGGGAATGATACGCCAAGAATCTATTGATGCACAAATTGAATTGTCAGCAAAAAGCCGTATGATAAGCTGCATTTACGCGATAAGGAGACAGGGGTGCAGCAGGAAGACAGACAGGAAAACAGAGAGCATTCATACGGAAAAAGCGGTGAAGTCCTATCGGTCCTTGTTCCGCTCTTGCGTGATTTTGTGCCCATCCTTATTGAACGGTGGTCAGATCTTGCCGATCGCCCGACCTTGCGGTCCCTGGAAGAGGAAAACCGGCGTCTGCGTGATCAGATCGATGGACTGGAAAAAAAGGTACAGTGGCTTACCGTCTTTCAGGTGGTTACAGGGATTTTCCTTCTGTTTCTCATCGTGCTGCTGGCCACCGGTGTTATCTGATCAGCTCTTGCTTCTTACCTGATACCTGATGAGGCAGAACATGGCCGGGAATAATAGTTCGGAATTAAAGGCATCCGGAGAGAAGCCTTCGGTAGACAATCCATTACGCATTGGTGTCTGTACGCTGGATGAACTGGAAGAGAAGATTAAGGCCTTTCGGGTGATGAATCAATCCGCCCTGAAGAAACGCTTCATTCTTTCTCGCGAGGATGTTTTTATTCCGGGAACAGGCGATAAGATCCTTGAGAAGGGCCTGGAGATTGACATATCCAGGGCCAAGTTGATGCGTCGCCACTTTGCAGGGGACCATGTATTTAAGACCTTTCAACCCGATGAAGGGATTGTTATCGTCTCTGACATGAATGAGATGGAGGGGATTCCGCTGTCCATGGATCTGGTTACCCAGGTCATGAATCTTGGCAAAGGAGCGTACGAAGGGTTTATCGATCGAGTGGATAACTTCGGAGACTTCCTCAACCTATTGAAAAAGGCCCTGTTCCCGAAATTGATGATCATAGGATATCTGTCTCCGCAGTCGCTGGAATCCGAACAGCTGAACTTCGTGCGCATCAGGCGCGTCGACCATTACATTCGAACCATCGAGATCACTCACAGTCGTTATAAGCCAAAGCCCTACTTCCCACGATTGAAAAACATTCACATCGATACATCGGACCCAAAGGCCTGGTCCCGCTTTGTCCTTGAGATCGTACGGGAGTATACGAAATCCTATTTCGTTGAAGAGTTTTAAACGGCTCTTCGAAGTTCCTAAATCGAGTAGAACTTCAGGGTTTCGCGAAGCGGTGGTGGAAGCGAGTCCTTATCGCCGTATTTCTTCCAGCGGTTTTCCAGCTCGATCAGCTTTCTACGCCTGATGTTCATGAAGCGGTTATGGAACTCAGAGAAGGCTGGCTGTGTGCAAACCTGGTCCCGCACTTCCTTGGAGAACGGAATATGCCTGTAGAAGATGCCCCGTACGACCCGGTTCAGTTTCATACTGCCCTGAGACTCAAAGCGAATCCACATGGTATAGTCGTTTACAAATTTCGAACGATCGTCGCGAAAACGTTTGAACTCAGCAGAAAGCCGTTCTTTAACCTCTTCGGAAAGCTCTCTGTTCTTCTTGTAGAACTGCACGTAGTCCGTGTAATCCGAAGTGAGGGATGAGCGCGATACGTCGTTCCATTCCGGTCCCAGTACGGTTTTCAAAAGCTCCCACCGGAAAGCTCCCACGGCTTCGATCAGCATGGTGTAAAGGTCTCCCGTGGCAAAGATGGGAAATGCAAATCGACCCGGAGAGTCTTTGCGGCGTGCAATGGCCAGTTCTTGCCACATCATGGCCTTGTTGCCAATGGAGGGCAGCAGGATCATGTTTGGAAATACCTGAACTTGAACGAATTCTTTGAAGATCTTGCGCTCTTCATCGTTTAAGACAAGCTCACGATGAAAGGCAGAGTAATCCACAGCCAGAAGCTGGTCTACCATGCTGGATAGCTTCTCACGGGTGATAAAGGATTTCTCAAGGTCCTGCATTACATGGTAGCGGGTCAGAATGGGGAAGGCTGTGATGGGAGAGCCCGATGTAAGCTTGACGTTGGTTTCTACGAAATGTTTCAGTTCTTCTTTTACGCGATTCTCGTAACTGTTGATCTCGGCTGGAACATCGGATTCCCTTTTCCATCCCATGTCCTTGTGTTCCAGCTTCAGACGTTCCAGATAGGTCTGGCCCATTTCATCGACGGAGGGTTCTTCTTTTCCTGATCCGATATAGTCGAGCCAATCCGTTGCATTGAAGATCGGATATTCGGCTTTCCCTCGCGAGGTGTCTTCAAGCGTGCAGAGCGAGACGATGTGTTCCATATCGAGGAACTGTTCGTCGAAGAAACCGTAGTTCAGCATCAACTTGATGAATCTCGGCACATTGCCGCGATTCTGTTTGTAAAGGAGGAAGGCCTTTTCGTAGGCCTGCCAGTAGGCCTGGGCAATGGGCTTTTTCAAACGACGCAGTTCGGGCGTGGAGTCCAGCGGAGTCTTCTGTTCGCGAAGGTCCTTCAGCATGGCCTGTATCTTCTGGTTCTCTTCGGACGGAAAACCGCAGAACGCCAGGATGCGACTGGAGGAGCCCTTCAGTTCCTGCTTGATAGCATCAAAGTCAGCACCGGCTCGCAACGAGGCCGCTTCCTGTTTGTTTTTCTCCACATCCTTGAAGGTTTCGCTGCTTTTGAGGAAAACTCCGATCTGATGGTAGTTTTCGCTGACCTCTGGATAGGGACGTCCGCATAGCTTGCGATAGTGATCGAGGATCTCTCCCAGTCGGCCATCGACGAATTTCAGGATGGCCATCATCTCTTCGGCGGGGACGTCTATGATGTTGGAATTAAAGAGGTCGGATTGCAGATAGAACTTTTCTGCAAAGCAGTGTTCGGAGCGAAAGAGATACTCCATGCCCTCATCGATTCCGTAAAAGAGCTGGGCCACCTCTTTCAGACAAAGGGATAACTGTTCTACCAGGCGCAGGGCTATCTGCCGTAGAATCTCAATATCGGCCTGGAACATCGCCCCCTGAATATTGGGGGCCAGGGCAAGCAGCCTGCGATAGAACTGAAAGGCTTCCTGATCAAATGCACTGTCAAACTCATAGCTTTTCTGTAACAGGTCGCCATGATCTGCCTCAAGCCAGGCCAGATTCAGACTGGCAGGCAATTCATTCTTGTTTTCGAGAAAGCGATCGACGATCACACGGGCCACCGGCATGACCGGGTCGACCAGCGGTCCATCTGGCTGCGAGGTAAAGAGAGAGGGCTGAAGACGGTAGTAGACAAGAGAAAGCGTGTCTATGGTCTTCTGGATTTTCGAGGAAAGGGCATCAAAGTTGCGAATAGCCTGGTAGGCCTGAACGGTTTCCTGGGCGATGGTACGAACCCCGAGCATGCCGACGTTCAGTTTGCCGAGGATCAAAGAGGTAAACGGTCCGGAAGGGTTGACCGGGAAAACGGAGAGAATGCTGTCTCGCTCCGTGACAAGGGTTACTGGAGAGGGTGCTCTGGAAACAAGGTAGCCAAAGAGAGGTACCGTATTCTGCCCGATTCGAAACAGGGTCCTTCCATCCTGGTAGGCTACCTCTCCGCTGTGGAGCAGGATCAGACTGGTGACGGGAGTGTTTTTCTTGAGCAGCTGTGTGCCCGCCGGCACCTTCATCTGCTGTCCCGGTTTTCTGAGATCCAGCGTTGTCATAAGTTGGCACAGTCTCCTGATATGGACAGAATTTCAATCCGATTCGGGTTTCCAGGGACCGCCCGTACGGCTTCCTGTTATGGCCGATCCAATGCGTACGATGGTTGCCCCTTCTTCTACGGCAATCTGCCAGTCTCCTGACATTCCCATGCTGAGCTCACCATCTGGCAGCAGTCGGTCCCGAATGCGTCGCAACCGCTGGAAGACCTCTGCCGTACGTCTGGGATCCTGATCGGTTGGTCCCATCGTCATAAAGCCCCGCCACCGTAACGCCTCTTCAGAAGGCAGTGAATCAAGACATGCCTCAAGCTCCTGTTCTGTCATCCCGCCCAGCTTTGTGGTTTCGCCGGTCAGGTTCAGCTGGATCAGGTACTGCATTCCCTGGCCGGTACTGGCGAAGTGCTTCCGGGAAGCTTTGAGAAGACTTGCAAGGGCGGACGTGGAGGAAACGCCCTGAACGACATGAAAGAGTCCGGGAAGGTTTCGTGCAAAGCCCGATTGCAGCGGGCCAATGTGGTGGTAAATGGGCTGGATTTCCTGTGGGGATACGCGAGCGAACTTCTCCCTGGCCTCAGAGAAGCGGTTTTCGCCGAACTCGGTATGGCCTGCCTTTAACAGCGTTTCAATCAACTCCGGGCCATGCGTTTTGGTCACAACGACGATACGCACATGGCCGTGGCCGCGCCGATCCAGTTCTTCTCTGATGCTCGACAGGGCACGGACCGGATCCATTCAGCTCATCCTTGCAGACGGGTTAATCGCGCTACGCGCTCCGGGTCCAGGCGAGAACCGGCAATGCCAGCAGAAAGGTCGCCGGACAGTCCCATATCGGGGGCTGTTGAGAACTCTAAAGCAAGATGGTTTTCCATCTCTACCTGCATGGATTTCAGACGAGCACGGGCCTGGTTCAGGCTTTGCTCTACGGTACGCAACAGCTCTTCTCGATTCCAGTCGCCCTTAATTTCGGGAAAAAGTGGCTCTCGCTCAAACGTAAGCTCGGCTGCACTCTTGCTGTCCAGCTTTTCGTCTGAACGAAGCAGTTTCATTCTTGCCTGCTCGCGAGAATACAGGCGCTGCATATCGTTCAGGCCAGCCTGTATCTTTGCCAGTCGTACCTGCGCCGTCGATCGTACGTCCTCGGTTTTCGCCCTGGAGGGTTCGCGTTCCGGAGCCCTGGCCTTCTCCCGATGGCCGCTCAGGATCTTCTCGGCAGAATTCAGTAAGGTTTTTCCTGTGATCTCCATATCGTTCGTCTGCGCATCGGCCTTCAGCCGTTTGCACCCTCCGTGGTTACCGGTCTTTCCTGTTCAGTGTTCAATCTCAGCTTTCAATGCCAGAAATAAATCCCGAGAACCGGAGGCCTGTTTTAGCCTGGCCGATTGCAGGGGTTCTTTCTTCTTATTAATTCGGGAACAGATTCTTCCATATTAAGAAGGCTGAAAAGAAAAATTTCTTTTCTTCCACTGCTGAAACAAGAAAAGCGTAGGCCATGGATCGATCACGCATTCCCGTAGCCCTTGCCCTGGCCCTGGCGGTGTTTTCTATCGTTCTGGCGGCCGTTCGCATCGGGCGGAGCTCTCAGGACACGTCTTTCACCGTTCAGCGCAGTTCTTTTTTTGACGCAGGTCGTTCCGGACTTGCCCGCATTCGTATTCATGGCATGATTCGTCGGGGCAACTCTCCAGGAGAAGCAGGGGCTGAACGTATCATTGCCCTGATTCGCGAGGCTGAACAGGCCGATGCGATACGCGGCGTAATCCTTGATATTGACAGTGGAGGAGGCGAAACGGGAGCTACGAAGCAGATCTATGATGCCGTGCGGGAGCTTCGCAAGAAGAAGCCCGTGATCGCTGTGATTGGCGGCGTTGCGGCCAGTGGAGGCTATTACATTGCAGCAGCGGCCGATCGCATCTTCGCCCTGGAAACGAGTATTATTGGTTCGATAGGCGTTATCAGTGTGCATCCGAATATCTCGGGACTGCTTGATAAAGCAGGCATTCGCATACAGACACTGAAAACAGGGGCTCATAAGGACTCCAGCTACCCTTTTCGCGATCTAAATGCGGAAGAGCAGGACATGTATGCAGAGCTGCTTGAGGATTCCTACCGTGTCTTTATTGCTGACGTTTCTGAGGGGCGGAAGCAATCCCAGAAGACCGTTGAAGAGTGGGCCGACGGAAAGGTCTTTTCAGGAAAGAAGGCCAAAGCTCTGCAGATGATCGATGACATCGGTGGGGAGCGCGAAGCCCTGCAGGCCATGAAGCTGCTTCTGAAAACGGATGAAGATCTTCCGATCTACGAGCCAGAGCCCGATTTTCTTGAGGAGCTGTTTACTGCGCTTCCGTATAGCCGGTACGGGTCGATGCCGTCCCTTCCTGCATCCAGGCTGTATTATCTTTACCCGTCCGCTGAATTCGCGCAGGGGTTTCTGAACAATCAGCTGCTGACCGAATCGCGCTAAGTCGTGAGGATCCTGTATGAGATTTATTCTTGAGTTCGTTGAGTTCGCGGCCATTCTGCTTACGGAACCACAATCCGCCCCTGTGGCCTTTCGCCGTTTTGAAAGGCAGGGGCATTATGCCCTGCTTGGTTCCGGGCTGGCATCGCTTGCGCTGGCAACGGCCTTCTTCTATACCAGAAGTGCTTACAGACTTTCGTATTTTATCCTGATTCCCATCGTTACGGGAATGATCCTGCTCTTTCATCGGATCTACAGTCGGCTCATGGCTGCACGTATGCTTCAACATGCTGTAAACCATTCCACCGGATCTGATGCGAAAGAGATGTCTCGCACGCTTTCTACACTGTTTGAAGGCGCTTTTCTTCCTGGCCTTTTCGTGCTGCCCCTTGCGATTACGGCGCAGGAGTTCAGTGTTCCCGCCATTCTGCTTCTGCCCGGCGGGTTGGGCATTACTGCCTGGATCCTCTATATCCAGTACGCAGGGGCACGCTATACTTTGGAAAGTGCAAAACGGCCTACGCTGATGTCATTGTTCAGGAATCACCTTATGTTGATGGCCTTTCCACCGGTGGCCATCTACACCGGTATGCTTCTTTTCATCTCTTTGATTGGACTGCGCTGATGGGCAAACAGAAGAAACTGCTTATTGTAAACGATGACGGCTTGCACTCGGCCGGAATGCTACATCTTGAAAGGGAGCTGTCAAAGGACTTTGAGGTCTGGGCTGTCTGTCCTGATCGCGAACGAAGTGCCACCTCGCAGGCCATTACCATACGTGAAACCCTGAGACTGACGCATGTGGAAGGACGACATTATCATGTGAATGGTTTTCCTGCTGATTGTGTGAATGTGGCCCTGTATTCAGGCCTGTTTCCGCGTTTCGATATCGTCGTCTCGGGCATCAATCATGGCGTGAATCTTGGAGATGACGTGCATTATAGCGGAACGGTAGGAGCAGCGAGGCATGCAGCCGTGCATCGTATCCTTGCTGTGGCCATCAGCTCGATCAACCGTGATCATGAAGGGAACTTTCTTCGTCCGGCCAGGTGGCTGCGGGAATGGCTGCGGCTGAACCTGGATCATCTAAAGCAGGAGTTCGTATACAACATCAATTATCCCTTTGAACCCGATAACATTGCCGCGGATGCTCCTTTCCCTCGCACCGAGGTTACCCGGCATGGCAGACGGCAGTACCTTGATGAATATGAGTTGCTTGAAGAAACGTCTACGGGTACCGAGGATGATCACTTCCCTCTGGCCGGAAGATCGGGCATTCTGAGGCTAAAAGAGACGATTATGGGACGTGATGTCGTAGAAGGAACGGACTTCTATGCTCTGGAACATGGAAGGGTCTCTGTTACACCACTGTCTCTGAGCACCTTCGATGGAGAGGAGATTGAATTCCTGCGCAACCTGGTCGTGCCTGCATAACCATGGATCGTACACAGCAAAGAGAGCATGCCCTGCTGGAACGGGTGCTTTCCCTGAAGCAGATACTTCAGGAAGGTCGCGGTGGGCCAATCGACCGGCATGATCTTGCCATCTGCTACTATCACCTGGAAAACTACGAGCGCTGTGCAGAACAGCTTGCCATCCTTGCCTTTGAAACACCTGACTATATCGACATCGGTCGCGTCTATTCCCTCCGCAGTCTTGCCCTGGTGAAGTTGAAGCGTTATACCGAGGCGGAGGCCTTGCTGGAACGAAGGTTGAAGGTGGAGCCTGATGACGTCGTTCTGTTGAACCTTCTTGCCTATGTTTATGAAAAGCTGGGACGTCCTGAGGCAGCCATTAAGATGCATCGCCGCGTGCTTGCCATCAAGAAGGATCATCCAAATAGCCTGAACTCGCTTGGCTATCTTCTTACACTGCATGGAAAGGATGAAGACATGGCCGAGGCCGGACGATGTCTGAAAAGAGCGGTGGAAATCAATCCCCGCTCTCCGGCTTACCTGGACTCTCTTGGCATGTACATGGCCCGTATGGGGTTCTTTGATCGGGCGAAGAAGGCGCTTGTAAAGGCCCTTGAGCTGGACCCGCAGAACATGGAAATCATCCAGCATATGAAGGATGTCGTTCGACGCGAAACGCAGGCTCGCCAGCAGGCACAGCCAGAAGGCCCGAATCGTTAGATTCAGGCCTGTAACCGGTTGGCCAGAAATCCTGCAATCTTATCGGGATGTGTGGCAAACAGGATATGCGAGCCGCCTTCTACAACGAGATCGGGCTTTCTCTGTTGTGAAATCTTCTGATAGGAAAGCAGTGGATCCCTTGTGCCATGTACGGACAGACAGTCCGCATAAAAGGGTTCGGGCACGCCCTTCCATTCCTGTATCCAGCGCGGCCCTTCGAAAAAGATCGTTTTTGGAAAACGGGCAAACATGCGTCCGTATTCCATTGCATCGGGCACTCCCAGGCGAAAGACCGGATACAGGGCTGCTGTCGTTTTCTGCAGCAGGCCTCGCATGAACACCGGAGGCCGCGGCAGGCTGGCCGCTGCATGTACAACCGTATGCAGATCGTTTCCGGAAAAGCCGGTACAGAGCAGGGCACACCGCTTTGCCTGAACCATACCCTTCATGCGCAGAATCTGCAATATCATGCCGCCCATAGAGTAGCCGATGGCCATGTCGTACGGATCATCAGGCAGGATGCCCTGGGCAATCAACGTGGCCAGGCTTTCCAGAGAGTCCACCTCTTCTGCCATGACATCGGGGTATTCCAGAAAGGTATGCAGGGCAGGCAAGGACAGTCGGGATTCAAGCTCTTCAATGATGCGGGCAAACATGGTGCGATCGGCACCAAGCCCTGGAATCCAGAGAAGTCGTAACGGCTCCGGACCTTTCGTTTTCACCGGGCGTATGGCACGAATCAAAGGACCTGTTGCAGGAGACCTGAGGGCCTTTTTGCCGGCTGCCTTCTTTGTCTTCGGCGATTCTTTCGTCGACCGTTTTGCCTTTTTTGTGGCACCTGCGGTCGGCGTGGCTCGTCCCTTTTTTACCGTCTTCTTTGCCTTTTTTCCGGCCATGGCCCAACCTGTGACACAATCGAAAGATGGCAAGTACTCTACCAGGCAGCCCTGGCGGTGTTCCTGGAGGCTGTCCTATCCCCGGATCAAAAGGTACTTCTTCTTGCCCACACGGACGGCATACTCCCCTGGAAAATCGAGCGTGGCCTTCGGATCGGTCACCGTTTGCAGGGATTCACCGATCTTTATGGATCCGGACTGGACCAGGCGTTTTACCGCACTCATGCTTGCCTCGGTTCGGGATTCCACCAGGATCTTTGCCAGTTCAGCCTTGCCGTCCGATATCATGGAGGCCGGTACCTGAAACACAGGTGTTTCTGGTGGCAGCACCATGCGGTCCTGGCGGGCAGCACTCTTTTCAAGCTCCCAGCGTTCTCGAGCCGCCTGGCCTTCGCCTGGATATAGCCAGTCTGCAAGGAGTTCCCCCAGCCTTTTCTTGAACTCCATGGGATTGGTGCCCTTCGCAACCTCCTGCTGCATGTGCTGAATATCAGCTTCGGGCACATCGGTAAGCAGGGTGTAGTAGTTCCACATCAATTCGTCTGAAACAGACATGGTCTTTGCAAAGATCTGGTAGGGCGTATCATCGATGCCAATATAGTTATTGTAGGACTTCGACATCTTCTTCACGCCGTCCAGTCCTACGAGAAGGGGCATGGTAATGATGCACTGGCCGGTCTGGCCGAATTGCTCCTGCAAGGTACGGCCAACCAGAAGATTGAATTTCTGGTCCGTCCCTCCGAGCTCCACATCTGCCTGCAGGGCTACGGAATCGTATCCCTGGATCAGAGGATACATGAATTCAATCATGCTGATGGAGTCGCCGGCGGCCATGCGTTTCTGGAAATCGTCTCGCTCGATCATGCGGGCCACGGTGTAGCGTGCCGTCAGGCCCAGCACATCCTCAAAGCGCATCGAAGACAGCCATTTCGAGTTAAACACGATCTCGGTTTTATCTTTATCGAGGATTCGAAAGACCTGACGTTCGTAGGTCTTTGCGTTTTCGATCACCTCTTCTTTTGTCAGGCGTTTGCGCGTGGCGGAGCGACCTGTTGGGTCACCAATCATACCGGTAAAATCGCCGATCAAAAAGAGAACACGGTGCCCCAGCTCCTGGAAATGCCGAAGCTTGCGAAGAAGAACGGTATGGCCCAGGTGCAGATCAGGTGCCGTGGGATCGAAGCCAGCCTTGACCTTTAGCGGACGCTTTTCGCGACGAGCACGTTCCAGCAGCTGTAGAAATTCCTTTTCGGGAAGGATCTCTTCTGTGCCGCGCCGGATCTTCTCGAAGTCTGCTCTGGTTTCTTCGGAGATGGTAAGCTCGTTTGCGCTTTCGTTCGTTTCGGACATGGTGTTTGCTCGACAGTTACTCGTTGCGGGAGTCGCCCTCCCAGGCAGAGAACAGATTCTGAGAGAGGCCGAGAAGGGCAAGGATTCTACCGGCAATGAAGCGACCCAGGTCATCGAAGTCCTGTGGCTTTTGATAAAAGGCAGGGGAGGCCGGAAGCACGATGCCGCCTGCCTCTGTAAGGGCGGTCATGTTGCGAAGGTGTATCAGATTGTAGGGCGTTTCCCGGGGAACGACGATCAGTCGACGCCTCTCTTTCAGGGTTACATCGGCAGCCCGTTCTATCAGGTTGGATGTATAACCGGCTGCAATGCCGGCCATGGTCTTCATCGAGCAGGGACAGATCACCATACCGTCATAGGCCGCCGATCCGCTGGCCGGTTTTGCACCGATGTCGCGATAGTCTGCCAGCTCAAAGGCATGCCGGATCGGGCCACTTCTGGATGCACGGTCGGTGGCATACTGTAAGAGTTCTTCCGGTTTTTCCAGTGCCGTGTTAAACTCCTGGTTAAAGACGCGCAGGGCTGCCGGGCTGATGATCAGCGTGCTGCGACCGGATACGCTGTTCAAAAGGGCCTGCAGCAGATGCAGGCCGTACAGCGAACCGCTTGCTCCGGTGATGCCTATAATGAAAGAAGAAGATGCCTGGTTCGGTTGCATGTTTCAGCCAATTGCGCCTGAAGGCAGCAGGCAAGCGAAATCGCAGGATGGCGCACGGGCAGGATGTCTGTTACCGGGGAAGGCCAAGTGCCAGGCGCAAAAGGCCCACGCCCGTAATGTTTCGGCGCTTCAGCAGGCGGTCCAGGGCCGCTGCTGCCAGGAAGGCCAGGATGCAGATGGCTGCAATCTTTGCAAAAAGCGGAAAACCGGAAAGAAGACGCAGAATATGCGTATGGATGATATACACCGTAAAAGAGATGCCCGCCAGGTAAGCGATGGCCGATCCGACCCGGCCCTGCAGCCGGTTATCCAGCGTCGCATTAAAGCTTCGAAAGAGCCAGATTACGGACATGCTGTAAAGCCAGATGGTGTATCTGTGAAAATGATCGAAGTTACCGGGATTCTGGCCATTGTTCAGGTACAGGTATTCCGAAAACACCAGGGCAAAGCTCAACAATACGGCCAGGATCGGCCACAGCCTTTTCGGGTTGTCTTTATCCTGGTTCATGGCATCCCTTCTGGCCAGGACGATGCCGGCGTAGAAGTAGAACAGCCATGCAAAAAAGAAAGACGACGGGAATTTCGGGCGCTGCCATCCCATCTCAAAAAACAAGAGATGCGATGGCGCCTGATAGGTTAACTGCAGTAGAAGCAAGCACAGAAGCAATGTGTACTCCAGGCGCGAAAAGGGCTCGATGCGAATCAGAAACGGAAAAAAGAGATAACACCACAGGATGATCGTAAAAAAGTAAAAGTGATAATCGGCCCCTGTGGCCCATATCGTCCACAGAATGGTCTTCAGGCTCTTGAATAGAGAACCTGCCAGTCCTGCTTCACTGAACCATCCGATGCGATGTGAAAGAAAGAGAAGGGCAACCGTCCAGACGATAAAGGGAATGCCGATTCGGTTCATGCGGTTGCGATAAAAGTCCAGGCTGGAGGCAAACAGCCCCTGTCCCTGCGGAAAGCGAATGGCCAGGCCATAGCCTGAAAGAAATACAAAGACCGGCACGGAGAAACGCGAAAGCTGGTTTAAGAGCACACCGATGAAATCCGTCAGACTGGCCGTTTCAGGCTTTGTATAATTCATCTGAGCGGAATAGGTGGCATGAATGATCAGAACTGCCAGGATGGCAAGCAGTCGAAGCAGTTGCGAAACGCGAAGAGTCACGGCTACAGAGGCACAGGAAGAGCGATCCTGTAAAGCAGGAATTGCCAGGTGGCAGGTATGTGCCTGGCTCTTTTACAGGGCATCGATAGGATACGGCAGCCTTGCATCGGCTGGAATTTTTGCCAGGGTGTTTTTCCGGAAATCGGGATCCTGCATTCTACATACCTTTGACCGACGTCGATACTGCGGTGTGGAAATCATGCGCTTCCACAGTGTGGCAATGTCTTCTTCCGGATAACGTCCGATGGTCAGAGGAGTAAAGTCGCAGGGGCACATCTGGCCGGTGCTTGACAGGTAAAACTGCGTGTTGGCTGCGAAGCAGAAGCTGCCGCCGATTTCAGATGTGAGGATACTCTGCGGCGTTACAGCAGGATATTCTTTTCGCTCTCTGTAAGCCCTTGTCAGCGAGTCGATCATCCGTCTGGCCGGCAGATCAAGAAAGGTGCACACGTCTGTTCCGGATGACATCCGCCCTACAGGGATGGCATCAAAGAACGTTACTTCTGTGGCCTGCCACTGTCGTGCAAGCTCCATGGTTTGCTCGAAAACCCCTTCATGAAGTCGTTCCGTCGTCAGATAAGAAGAGATGGCCACGGGAATACCGGCCTCTCTTGCATGGGCAATGCCCTCTTCGATTTTCTGGAAGAGTCCAGGCCGTCGTCGCAGGGCATTATGTGTGTCAGCATCCGGCGAATCCAGAGAAATAAAGATGCCCTGCAATCCGGCTGAAGCAAGGGATCGGCATCGCGAAGCGGTCAGCAGCTCGCCGTTTGTAAACATAACGGACTGGGCACGATCCCGATCTACGGCTTCTATAATGCTTTCCAGACCACGACGCAGAAGTGGTTCGCCACCGAGCAGGATAATGGTCGTCACGCCGAGGTCGACGGACTCTTTGATGGCATGCTGCAGCTGTTCAATGCTGAGGTCAGGATCTGAGCTGGCCATATGGTAGTCGGCGCTGCAGTGGCTGCACTGACACTGACAGGCCCTCGTTACTCCAATGGTGGCTGCCTGTGGTATCCGTTCTCTTGCAAACTTGCGTCGCAGGCGCATATACAGAGAGCGGCGACCGGCCTCGCTGTTCATTACGGGCTGATACAGGCTGAAACGTACCTGGCCTTCACTGCCGATGTTGGTGTATCTGTGCGTCCGGTGAATATAGTCAGACAGGTATCTCTTTGCCGCTTCCGGAAGCTCAGGACCTGGTAAAAGCTGAAGCAGCTCTTTCCCTTCTTCGCGAGCGGTCTGTAGCTGAAAATCGAAAAGAGGATCGCGAAGCTCTGAACAGAATGGGGCGGACACAGGACCGGTATAAAAAGGGCCATGATTCCGAGAAACTAAAAAAATGCCAGGATTTGTGGATTCCTCTTTACAGCCTGACACACCCCTGTACAGAGCAGCCCATGGTCAAAGGTGTCGTTTTACTATCCGTTTTACCTGCGCTCGATGAAGCCATCAGCGCGATCAACAGCCTTGTGTGGGGGCCGTTGATGCTTGCATTGCTTTTCGGTACTCATATCTTCTTAACGATCCGGCTCGGTTTTATCCAGCGCTTTATTCCTCTTGGCATCCGGATCTCCCTGAAGAAGGATTCGGCAACCGGCGACGTCAGTCAGGGCGGCGCTCTGGCCACAGCACTCGCTGCTACGGTAGGAACTGGCAACATTGTAGGCGTTGCAACGGCCGTCGGTGCAGGTGGCCCCGGCGCTGTGTTGTGGATGTGGCTTACCGGCGTTTTCGGCATAGCGACGAAGTATGCCGAGGCCCTGCTTGCCGTGCGCTACCGCGAGCTGGATGAAAAGGGCAATGTTGTGGGCGGTCCCATGTTCGTTTTAGAAAAGGGGCTGGGCATGAAATGGGCCGGAGTGCTCTTTGCCATCTTTACCGTCATCGCCTCGTTTGGCATCGGTAACATGGTGCAGGCCCATTCCATTTCGGATCTTCTATCAGAAAAGGCAGGGATTTCACCGTATATCACGGGAGGGGTGCTGGCCACGCTGACGGCACTGGTGATCATTGGCGGGTTGCAACGGATTGCAGGCGTATGCCAGGCACTCGTTCCTCTAATGGCATTGATCTATGTCGTTTCAAGCATTGTTTTGCTTGTTTTAGGCTGGCGCATCCTGCCCGATACAATACGGCTGATCTTCGAATCGGCCTTTACCGGGCAGGCCGCAGTGGGGGGATTTATCGGCGCCGGAATGCGTGAAACCATCCGCTATGGCCTGGCTCGCGGTCTTTTTTCGAATGAATCCGGCATGGGGAGTGCTCCTATCGTGGCCGCCGCTGCAAAAACAAGGAATCCTGTTCGACAGGCATTGGTATCGGCCACCGGAACCTTCTGGGATACGGTCGTTATCTGTGCCCTTACAGGCCTGGTCCTTGTGAACTCCGGAGTATGGCAGAGCGGTGAAAAGGGTGCTCCCTTAACGGCCATGGCCTTTGAACGTCTTGGCCCGGTTGGTCCGGCACTTCTCAGCGTTTGTTTATTGCTTTTTGTGTTCAGTACGATCATTGGCTGGTCCTATTACGGGGAACGTGCCCTTGAATACCTTGCCGGTGTAAAATCCCTGATGGTGTTTCGTATCATCTGGGTCATTGTGGTCTTTGTGGGTGCCGTAACCGAGCTGCGCCTGGTATGGAACTTTGCAGACACGGCCAATGCCTTGATGGCAGTGCCCAACCTGCTTGCCCTGCTTCTGCTTTCGGGAGTGGCTGTTACAGAAACCAGGCGCTGGTTGTGGTCCGGTCAGATCGATGAGGAGGATCCGAGGTTGTAGCAGCGGCTTGCTTTTCCTGCGGTCTGCACTGGAAAAACCTTTGCGGAGCTATCACGATAAAACAATCTGACCCTGATGAGTTCTGGAACCCCCGTACTGCTTGATGGAAAATCCCTGGCCGCGAAGATTCGCGAAGAGCTGCGAGAGCGGTCACTGAAGCTGCAGAAAGAAACCGGTAAACGTCCGGTGCTGGCTACCATTCTGGTCGGCAACGATCCTGCTTCCGCTACCTACGTGAAGATGAAAGGCAAGGCCTGTGAGTCCTGCGAGATGGGCTCGAAGAAGGTGGAGTTGCCTGAAACCACTACAACCGAAGAACTGCTTTCCGTTATCGATGAGCTGAATGCCGATGATGCCATTGACGGCATCCTGTTGCAGCATCCCGTGCCATCGCAGATCGATGAACGACAGTGCTTTGACCGAATCCTGCCCGAAAAGGACGTCGATGGCGTGACAACGCTGGGCTTCGGACGTATGAGCTTTGGCCTGCCTGCCTACGCCTCCTGCACGCCGGCCGGCATCATGAAGCTGCTGGATGCCTATAACATCCCACTGGAGGGTAAGCATGCCGTTGTCGTTGGCCGTTCGGCCATTCTCGGACGTCCCCTTGCTGCACTTCTGTTGCAGGCCAATGCTACCGTTACGGTATGCCATTCGCGTACACAGAATCTGCCTGATGTTGTGCGACAGGGCGATCTTGTCTTTGCCTGTGTGGGGAAGCCGAACTTTATCCAGGGTGATTGGCTGAAACAGGGTGTTGTGCTTGTCGATGCTGGCTATAACGAAGGGAATATTGGCGATGCCGACTATGCTTCCTGTTATCCGAAGTCATCGTATATTACACCGGTTCCGGGAGGCGTCGGTCCGATGACCATAGCCATGCTTCTCAGTCATACCGTTGCGGAGGCCGAACGGAAAGGATACGCTCGATAAGAATGGCACCGGCCACCGCAACGTTCAGGGAACTGAGCTGGCCGTGCATTGGAATGCTGATCACATAATCGGAGCGTTCGATGAGGGAGCGCTTCAAACCCTCGCCTTCATGGCCTACCATCAGGATGTAGCGGCCGTTTTCCGGAAGCTCATCGAGCTCGTCCGTCCACAGATATACCGGTCCGCCGTCAGGTCGCTTCCGGCCTGGACGGATCGGGCGTGGCTGCTCGGCAGACAGGAGGGACCGTCTGGCTCGACGATCGGCAAGCTCATCCTCTTCGTTGATGTCGATCTCTATGGCCTGGGCTTCCATACCGTAAGCCATCTCCGTTTCGTCCGTTGCGAATTCTTCTTCCGTTTCGGGGCGACCGGCTGCGGCCAGCACCCAGTATTCTCTTTCGCGGGCCTCGCGAAGAAAGCCTTCGGGATTGGCCATTGTAAAGACCGGCAGATGCTGTGATGCTCCGGCAGAGATACGGGCCGAGACGTCGTTGGGACGTACGCCTTTCCCTGATACAACCAGAGCCATTGCTCCCAGGGCTTCTGCGCTTCGAATCAAAGATCCGAGGTTCTGCGCATCCTGAAGCCGATCGGTTAGAACGTACAGTCCCGGATGGTTTTCGATGGCCTCACGAATGGGCCGTTGTGGATTCGGCCGACGCAGACCGGTTTGCTGTGCTGTCATCACCTCTGCATCGGTAACCTCGACAATGATCCCCTGGTGGTTACCATTGCAGATCCTGTCGAGTTCGGCACGCGAGCGCTCCTCCAGGCGATCCTTCATCCCCTTCAGATAGGGCTGCAGGATGGCCATGAACTTCTTCGGTATAGAAGGAGCTACGTAGATGCGTCGCACGCTGGACGGATCCGGCTTTGTGCGAAAGAACTCTTCAACTGGACGACGTCCGTAGATGCGTTTCATATTCGTTTTACCGGTTAACGTGGCTCCCAGACGGTCCCTTGAGGCGTATCTTTGATGACAATGCCTCTGGACAGAAGCTCGTCGCGAATGCGGTCGGCTTCGGCAAAGTCCTTTCGTTTACGGGCCTCCTGGCGCTTTTGAATCCATTCTTCGATCTCATCAGGAGACAGAGCTGCCTTTTTCTCTTCGGGTTTAAAGCGAAGGACTCCAAAAACCCTGTCCATGCCGTAAAGAGCCAGAAGGAAATCCACAAGCTCTTCTCTGTCAGGAGCAGCCTGGTTCAGGGCCGTGTTCGCTTTCGGAAGCATCTCGTAGGCAGCTGCCAGGGCCCTGGAGATATTGAGGTCGTCGTCCATGGCAGCAATGAATTCGCGGATGGCACGCGCAGCCTCCGGTGTGGACACAAGCTGCTCTCCGCCATGCCCGGGCCGGTTGCCTTTTCTCTGTTCGTATAACGAGGCCAGTTCCTCTTCTGAAAGGCCCGTGGCCTGCAGCAGGCGATTCACCACCTTCTGCATTCGCTCAATCGACGATCGTGCAGATTGCAGCTGCGCGAATGTAAAGTTAAGCTTCATCCTGTAATTTGTAGAAAGAAGCACGTAACGAATACATCTGGGTGCTTCACCTGAGGCTACGAACTCTGTATACCACTGTGGTGCGCGGCCTTCTTTAACAAGCTGTTCTGCACCTTCCGGTGTTGTCAGGTCTCTCAGCGTGTAGAAGTTACCGAGAGATTTCGACATCTTCTTCCCTTCGACAAGAAGATGTTCGTTATGAAACCATGTGCGTACAAACTCTTCTCCCGGATGGGCACCACAGCTCTGGGCAATCTCGTTCTCATGGTGAGGAAATACCAGATCGATTCCGCCTGCATGGATGTCGATGCCACCGCTGCCGTACAGGCTGTGAATCATGGCCGAGCATTCGAGGTGCCAGCCAGGTCTTCCAGGTCCGTAAGGGGAGGGCCAGGCCGGTTCATTTGCTCTTGTAGGTTTTTTCCACAGGGCAAAGTCGCGAACGTCTTCTTTCGTATACTCGTCTGCATCAAAGCGTCCACCGGCTGCAGAGACCAGGTTTTCTGCGTCGATTCTGGAAAGGCGTCCGTACTTGCTGAAGCTGGAAATACGATAGTAGACGCTGCCATCGAGGACGTAGGTATGTCCGTTCTTTTCAAGGGCCCGCATCATCTCGATCATGGAGTCGATGTAGCGCGTGGCTCGCGGCCGGTGTTCTACAGGCTCGATGGAAAGGGTCTTTAGATCTTCAAGAAAGGCTTCGATGTAGGGTGCTACGAACTCTTCGATCGTCTGTCCCCTGGCAAGGGCATTGTCGATGATCTTGTCGTCGATGTCGGTAATATTGCTGCAATGCTCGACGCCGTAGCCGCGAAACTTCAGGTAACGGCGCAGCTGGTCTACGGCAATATAGGAGCGGAAGTTACCGATATGATTGAAATTGTAAACCGTTGGTCCGCAGTTGTAGATCGTAACCCGCTCTGGGTTGGCGGGGCGGAATTCCTCTTTTCGCTGACTGAGAGTGTTGAAGAGCTTGAGCATGGGATTTCCTGTTTCTGATAAAACAGATGCCATTTTCAAAACCATTGCTGTGAAAAAAAGGAATAAATGCGTCCTCTGTCAGGACTCGTCGGAAATCCACGTGCGAAGCATTCTTGCCACTGCTGCAGGCTGTGTTACGACCATGTTCCTCGTTGTCTCTAAAAGCTCTGTCCTTTCTGCTGGCTTTAACAGCACGGGCGGTCTTTCAGATTTAGCTGCCGGGGCCCTTACAGGACTGCGCTGCGGCCGGACTCTTCCGGATGGCGGACTTTCCAGAGACACAGCAATGGCCAGCACCAGAAGAATCAGGAACAGCAAAAGCAGCGATCCTATGACGGTAACAGGACTCACCCTTTAGATATCGGGAAAAAGGCAGACACCGACAAGTCCCGGGGCGAAAAACAACGCTTCGTCGGCCATCCGGCAATTATAAATTGACCGCACCCGACCGGATCAGAGACCGTTCTTATATGAAGGACGAAGAGTTTCGAGAGCTGTGCATGCTGGCCCGCCTCGATCCGGAAGATGATAGCCTCAAGCATCTGAGGAAGGACTTCGACAAAATCGTTGAATACGTGCATCATATCGGAAGTCTCGATACAAGCGCGGTGAGCGACGAGTATGCCGCTGAAGATACGCGTAATGTGATACGCCCCGATGTTGCCAGAACGACCATTGATCCGGCAAAGATCGCAGGCATAGCACCGGAATGGGAATCCGGACATTTCGTTGTTCCCGGTGTGATTGAGTCCGAAGGCTGACCGGAAACGGCTCCGCTATCATAGATCAACAATAACCTGAAAAACGGAACGGATGAACTGATGAATCGTTATCAACCCAGCGGGATCCTTGGACGAAGCGCCGTCCAGCATCTTGAGGCCCTGGAAAAAGGGGAATACACGGCCGAACAGCTTGCCGGTGAGGCCCTGAAGCATGCAAAGGCAACGGAATCTTTGAATATCTTTCTTTCACTGGATGAGGAACGTATCCTCAAACAGGCGCGGGAAAGCGATGAGCGACGCAGGGCAGGGAAGGCCGGCCCACTGGAAGGCATCCCTGTTTCAATCAAGGACAACATCTGCGAAGATGGGGAGCGCGTTACCTGTGCCTCTAAGTTTCTCGAAAACTATCGTTCGCCGTATTCGGCCACTGTTATACAGAAGTTGAAAGAGGCCGGTGCCGTGCTGTTTGGCCGCACCAACCTTGACGAATTCGCCATGGGATCCTCTACAGAGAACTCTGCCTTTGGCGTAACCCGCAATCCGCATGATCCTGATCGTGTTCCCGGTGGCTCATCGGGTGGATCGGCTGCCTCTGTGGCAGCGGGTATCGTTCCACTGTCGATTGGCTCTGACACAGGTGGGTCCATTCGACAGCCAGCTGCCTTCTGCGGCATCTACGGCCTGAAACCGACCTATGGCCGGGTTTCGCGTTACGGACTGGTGGCCTTCGCCTCCTCACTGGATCAGATCGGTCCTTTTGCCAGAACGGCAGAAGATGCAGCCCTGCTCATGTCTGTGCTTAACGGACATGATCCCGCTGACTCTACGTCGCACCCTGTTAGCAACGAACGTCCGGTCGATCCGAGACCTGCGGCCTTCACGCCAGACGAATGGAAGAAGCTGCGTATCGGTATTCAGATTCCGGAAGCCGGTGAAGAAGGCTTTGACCCGGCTGTGATCAAGGCCTGCGAGGATGTGGCCGAAAAGCTGAAGGCCTTCGGTGCAACGGTCATTCCTGTGCAGAGTCAGCTTCGAGAGTACTCGATTCCCATCTATTACATCCTGGCAACGGCAGAGGCTTCGAGCAACCTCGCACGCTTTGATGGCATACGATACGGAAGGCGTGCAGAAGAGGCCAAAAATCTCATCGATCTCTATGTTCGTTCTCGGACCGAAGGCTTTGGTCCTGAGGTAAAACGTCGGATTCTACTTGGTACCTACGTGCTTTCGTCTGGCTACTACGATGCATACTATCATCAGGCCGAGAAGGCACGTAAGATGGTTCGCGACGAATATCGACAGTTCTTTTCGGATGTCGATCTTATCGTGCAGCCCACATCGCCGACCACGGCCTTCAAGATTGGTGAAAAGGCAGACAATCCGCTGGCCATGTACAAAAGCGACCTGCTGACGATTGCCGTGAACCTGGGAGGCGTGCCTGCCCTGAATCTGCCGTATGGCGAAGACGAGAACGGCCTGCCCATCGGTATTCAGGTCACCGGCAAACACTTTGACGAGGATCTGATTCTACGGTTTGCAAGAAGCCTTGAGGGCTGATTCCGGGCCCCCGGATCGGAGGCCTTGAACTTCGAGTAACAGGCTGTAAGGGGCTTTAAGGCCCTTTGCGGGCCTCCAGCTCTTTCCAGCGTTCGTAAAGGGCATCTACCTTCTGCTGCAGCTCTTCCATTGTTGTGCAGGCCTCGGCCAGCCTGGCCGGATCGGAGGCCACGGCAGGATCCTCGATTCTGGCCCGGGCCTGATCCAGGGCCTCTTCTGCCTTGAGAATCTTTGCTTCCATCTGATCGAGTTCTTTGCGCTCCGCCTTGCTGAGCTTCTGCGGCCTGCCTGCCTTTTTTTCTTCAGCCATGCGCTGCGTGGACCGTGCTTCCTGCCGCTCTTTTGCCCGACGCTCTTCTTCTCTGGAAGTGATTACATCCTGCCACTGAAAGTAGTCTGCAAAGTACTCTGCATGGCCCTGGCCATCAAGATGCAGGATCTCATCGCTTAACCTGTTCAAAAAGAAGCGATCGTGTGAGATAAGAACCACGGCGCCTGGAAACTCTTCAATGCTCTCTTCGAGGACTTCCAGGGATTGTATGTCGAGGTCGTTTGTCGGTTCATCGAGAAGCAGCACATCGGCACTCTGCACCATCAGTCGAGCAATCAGAATGCGAGCCTGTTCACCGCCGGACAGGGAGCGAACAGGCATATCCAGCTGTTCCGGATCGAAAAGAAAGCGTTTTGCAAAGGCTGCCACATGGATGCTACGTCCCTGGTAGATCACCGAGTCGCCACCCATAGGAGACAGTGCTTTGCGCAGGGGCTCATCCGGGTTCAATGTCTGTCTGCGTTGATCAAAATGCACAATGCGCAGGTTATCGGCTCGTTTGATCGTTCCAGCATCCGGTTCGAGCTCGCCGGTCAGTATCCGCATCAGGGTGCTTTTGCCTGCACCGTTACGTCCCATCAGACCGATGCAGCTGCCCGGTGAAAGGATCAGGTCAAGGTCGGCAAAGAGGATGCGCTGGCCGATCGTTTTCTTGATGCCGCTGCATTCAATGAGGCGCCTCGTCTTTCTGCCCGTAGAATCGAACTCGATCTGCAGCCTTTTGTTCTGCTCATTTCGATGCCTGATCTGTGAAAAGTCCTTCTTCAGCTTTTCCGCTGCATCGATGCGATACTGTGCCTTGGTCGTACGGGCCTTTGGCATGCGCCGCAGCCATTCCGTCTCTTTTCGAAGCCGGTTTGCCAGGGAGGCCTGCTGTGCTGCCTGTCCTGCAAGGAACTCCTGTTTGCGCTCCAGAAAGGTGGAGTAGTTCCCCGGTGTGCTGAAGATCCCGTCCGGAAACATGCGGTTTACTTCAATGATTCGATCGGTTACGTTTTCGAGAAAGTAGCGGTCATGGCTGATGACGACATACGAAAATGAGGCCTCGTTCAATGTCTTCTCCAGCCAGAGGATCGTTTCCAGGTCCAGGTGGTTGGTTGGCTCATCCAGCAACAGCAGATCGGGATCCTGTAACATGGCAGCAGCAATGGCAAGTCGCTTGCGCTGCCCACCGGAAAGCTCGCCGAATCTCTGCCCGGTCTTCAGCCCAAGATCGACTGCGGTTTTTTCAGCCAGCTCGTAGCGTTCATGTTCTTCTGGATGAGAAGCAAGGGCCTGGAGCAGGATCTGTTCGATGGTCTGCCCTTCCTCGTATGGTTCGGATTGCGAAACATAGATCCGGCGCAATCCCTTGCGAACCGTAACCGTACCACTGTGCGGCTCTTCAAGGCCTGCCAGTATGCGAAGCAGGGTGGATTTTCCTGCTCCGTTTGGACCGATCAGGCCAACCCGTTCTTCATCATGGATCCCGAAAGAAAGGTCTGTGAAAAGCTCGCGGGAAAACGATTTACTGACCGATTGAAAGTGAACCTGGGCTGCCATGGACTGATCAGCATTTTGATTCGAAGCCGTAGGGGAAGTGAATTTCGAGAATACTGTGCCGCCTGCACAGGCCTTTGAAACGGGTAAAAAAAAGTAGACCGCATCCGTTTTCATGCGTCTCATCGGTCATCAAGGCAGGAGAAAGGATGCAAAAAATGACACTTCGTAAGGGCGTTTCCGCCACGATTCTGGTTGGGGCGCTGCTCCTGTCATTGTCGATACTGGCCGCACCATCGACCCGGCAGATGAACGATGCCATCTGTGACGGTTCTCTTACAGCCGTGAAGTCGTTGCTGGCCAGAGGTTACAACGTCAATACACCGCTGAAGGATTCGGGTCTGACCGCTCTCGGCCTTGCCTCCTACTGCTACGGTGGTCGGCCGGCGATCGCCGACTATCTGCTTTCACAAGGAGCCAACGTTAACAGGCACGAAAAGCCAGGCTATTCCAACCTTATGTGGGCACTGCGCAGCGTAAAGAGAGAAGGCGATGCCATGCACAGGGTGGCCTGGAGGATGATTCGTCAGGGAGCGAACCTCAACTATCAGGATCCTGCTACCGGTCGAACGGCGCTGATGATTGCCGCAGGAAGGGGAGACAGAGCCATGGTTGAGTACATCCTGAAAAGCGGCGCATCGAAAGCCTTGAAAACGAAGGGAGACTGGTGTGTTACAGGCACCGGTATTTCCTGTTCTGCGGCAGACTATGCCAGGTTGGGTGGCCATGTTTCGCTGGCCTTACTGCTTGAAGGAAAGGATCCAGAACAGTATGAATCAACCCTGTACCATGCCGTAAAGACAGAGGATCGGGACCGTATTCGTCTTTTGATTGCACAGGGGGTTAACGTAAACGAACAAGAACCGCTTTCCCGTCGTACGGCCCTGCATTATGCCGTCGGTGTTGACTCTCCTGATATCATTCACCTGCTTCTCGCTGCCGGTGCCCTTCCGTCACCCGTGGACTATGCCGGCGTCACACCACTTCGCGATGCCATTGTTGGACGTAAGAAAGAGGCAGCACTGGCTTTGATTGAAGGTGGTGCAAGAGGGGATGTGGAGCAGCGTCAGGGTTGTGGCGGTGGCCTGACAGAGTTTGGCTGGGCCTTGAACTACTCTCAGTTCGACATTGCGAAGTTGTTGATTACTCGCAATCGTCTGGACCTGAAGGGAGGCTGGGCTTTGTTTCGCGAGGTCGATGGCCGATCGGCGGAAAGCGTTGAGGTGGCGAGTATGCTGCTGGAGCGTGGTGCAAAACCGCCTGAAGACTACATTGCAACGCTTGAAATGTGGAGCAGCCGCTACGGCTTCAAATATGCCCTGCAGATCGCGCAGCTGGTGCAGAATGCTGCAGAACACATTCCAGATCAGGATGTTGTGCACACCGACGATGCCGTCCCTGGCGAAGAGCCGGAGTGGGTCTTTGTGGACCGCGGTATGCAGAGTAAGCTGGTGGTAAAACAGCGATCGCTATCCCCTGAAATGGAAGGAAGGATTGAAACGGGCCGCCGCTCTGTCGATGGCCTGGGACGTATTGACAGCGGGGCCGATCTTCCACCCCGCTGATCCTATTTCCGGTATGCCTATGGGATGAGCACAATCGATCCCATGCTTTTTCGGCTGGCAAGTATCCGATGGGCTTCGGCTGCTGCATGTAAGGGCAGCTCTGCATGGATGTGGGCCGGAATACGGTTCTCGGCAAAGGCCTGGAAGACGGCCTGGCCTGCTGCAGCTCGTTCCTCGGGGTCGGCCATCATCGTAAACAGGGTGGGACGTTGCAGACCAAGCGATCCCATCCGACCGAGCTCACCGATATCGACAGGCGGTACCGGTCCACTTGCATTGCCAAACGAGATCAACAGCCCGAACGGTGCCAGGCACTGGAGAGAGGCGCGAAAGGTCGAGGCCCCTGTGCCGTCATAAACGATCGGAACGCCCTCCTTTACCACAGAGCGCAGCCTTGCCGGCAAAGCGTCCATGTCGTCTTTGCTCGAGGCAACAAAGACCGTATGCGCCCCCATCTTTCGGGCAAGCTCTGCCTTTTCCTCGCTGGAAACAACGCCAATCACATGAATGCCCGTTGAGCTCAGCCATCGGGTTAGAACCAGACCAACGCCCCCGGCCGCTGCCTGCACCAGCACGTAGTCGCCCGGTGCAGGACGTTTCATTCTGGTCATGAGCATGTAGGCCGTCAGTCCCTTGAACAGAAAGGCAACCACCTGCGATGGCAGCACACCATCAGGAACAGGCAGGAGTAGATCGGCCGGAACGTTCCGTGCCGTCGCATAGGAGCCCGGCCCTGCATTCCCGTAGGCCACGCGGTCCCCCACAGCGAAGCCCTGCACCGCCTGGCCTACCGCTTCGATTCGCCCAACGGCCTCCATGCCAAGGCCGGCAGGCAGCGGAAGCGGATACAGGCCGGAGCGATGATACGTATCAATAAAGTTCACGCCAATGGCCTCATGACGCAGTCGTACCTCATGAGGGGCCGGGTCCGGCAGGTTGAAGTCCACCAGTTCCATCACTTCGGGGCCGCCGGTCTTTTGGATCTCAATGCGCTGTTCCATATCGATTAACCTACTGAAAGAGTGTGATGGAGTCCAGCCAGGATTTGCCTTACAGGATTCTCACCGCAATAAAACAAGAAAAAGGGCCCGCATTGCGAGCCCTTTCCTCTTGATCAGCCTGTTTTCCGGCTTACTTCGACTGTAGAAAGTTACGAAGAACGGTCTGCAGAATGCCACCATTCCTGTAATAATGAACCTCTACCTGGTTATCCAGCCTGCACATAACCTGGAAGGTCTTCACGCCATCCTTTCCTTCGGCCTTTACCGTAAGCATGGCACGAGGCTTGATATCGTCGCTCAGGCCTTCGATCGTGAAGACCTCTTCTCCGGTAAGGCCCAGGCTTTCGTGAGACTGACCGTCTACGAAAACAAGAGGAAGCACACCCATACCGACGAGGTTGGAGCGGTGGATTCGCTCAAAGCTCTTGGCAATCACCGCCTTTACGCCAAGCAGGAAGGTTCCTTTGGCTGCCCAGTCCCGGGAAGAACCGGTACCGTATTCGGCGCCAGCCAGTACGATCAGAGGGACATTGTCTTCTCTGTATTTCATGGCTGCGTCGTAGATGAACATCTCTTCACCGGTAGGCAGATACCGTGTATAACCGCCTTCCTTGTTCACCAGCTGGTTACGCAGGCGCACGTTTGCAAAGGTTCCACGGGTCATGACCCGGTCGTTTCCACGGCGAGCTCCGTACTGGTTGAAGTCCTTCTTCTCAACGCCGTTCTCCATGAGGTATCGCCCTGCAGGGGAGTTCTCGGCGATAGAACCGGCAGGTGAGATGTGGTCTGTCGTGATCGAATCCCCTACCTTTACAAGAACACGGGCCTTCTCAATATTCTTCACAGGAGGAATGTCAAGAGACATGTCCATAAAGAAAGGAGGCTCCTGCACGTAGGTGGACTTTTCATCAAACTGAAAGATGTTGCCGGACGGTGCAGCAATGGCATTCCACATCTCGCTCATGTTGCGGACATTGCCATAGCGTTCGGTGAACATCGAAGGAAGGACACTGGTAGCGATGGCATCCTGGATCTCCTGGTTTGTGGGCCAGATGTCTTTCAGAAAAACGTCCTTACCGTCTTTGTCTTTGCCAATCGGTTCAGAGGTGAAATCGATATTGACCGTACCGGCGATGGCATAGGCAACAACGAGCGGTGGACTGGCCAGGAAGTTTGCCTTCACATGGGGTGAGATACGTCCTTCGAAGTTTCGGTTTCCGGACAGGACGGCTGAAACAACCAGCGTTCCATCGTTGATGGCCTTGACGACGGGCTCCGGCAGTGGTCCGGAGTTACCGATACAGGTCGTACATCCGTAGCCGACGGTCTGGAAGCCAAGCTGGTTCAGATAAGGGGCCAGTCCGGCCTTTTCCAGGTAATCGGTAACGACACGAGATCCTGGAGCCAGAGACGTTTTCACGAAGGGCTTTGTGGTCAGGCCTTTCTCGACGGCCTTTTTGGCAACGAGTCCGGCGCCGATCAACACGGCCGGATTGGATGTGTTGGTGCAGGAGGTGATAGCAGCAATGACCACGTCGCCATGGTGCAGCTCGGCGTTGTAATCCGCTTCGATCTTAACGGCTGCTTCGGTTTTATCTCCCAGGTCGTATCCGCCTTCCTTCACGCTTCGGGTCATCAGGCCCTGCCAGGTCTTCTTCAGCTCCTTCATCGGAATGCGGTCCTGAGGACGCTTCGGTCCGGCAAGAGAAGGCTCAACGGTGGACAGATCGAGTTCGAGGATGTCTGTGTATTCGGGCTCCGGAGAGCTGTCCGTACGGAACAGGCCCTGTTCTTTGAAGTAGCGCTCTACGAGGTCGATCTGTTCGTCCGAACGGCCTGTCTTTTTGAGATAATTCAGGGTTTCAGCATCGACAGGGAAGTAGCCGGTTGTGGCACCGTATTCCGGAGCCATGTTGGCAATGGTGGCCCGGTCCGTCAGGCTGAGGTTGGAAAGGCCAGGTCCGAAGAACTCTACAAACTTCTCAACGACGCCACGCTGACGAAGCATCTGTGTAACGGTAAGCACCAGGTCGGTGGCCGTGGCCCCTTCAGGCAGCTCGCCTTTCAGCCTGAAGCCGATAACCTCGGGCACAAGCATGTACAGCGGCTGGCCCAGCATGACGGCTTCGGCTTCGATACCACCCACGCCCCAGCCAACGACACCAATACCGTTGATCATCGTTGTATGCGAGTCGGTACCGACAAGAGAGTCGGGGAAGGCCTCACCGTTGCGTGTCAGAACGACACCGGCCAGGTATTCCATGTTCACCTGGTGAACGATACCGGCACCGGGAGGAACGACGCCGAAGTTATCGAAGGCCTGCTGTCCCCATTTCAGGAACTCATAGCGCTCACGGTTTCGCTGGAATTCCAGCTCCATGTTTTTCTTCAGGGCGTCATCGCTGCCGAAGAAGTCGACCTGTACGGAGTGGTCAATCACCAGGTCAACCCGCACCAGGGGATTGATGCGTGCAGGATCGCCTTTCATGCGCACCATGGCATTGCGCAGGGCGGCCAGGTCGACAACGCAGGGCACGCCTGTGAAGTCTTGCAGAACGACCCGCCCGGGCTTGAAGGGAAATTCTCCTTCGGGCACCTTCCGGGGATTGTAGGAGGCCAGGGAAAGAACGTCTTTGTCCTCCAGAACAAAGTTGTCCACGTTACGAAGTGCAGTTTCAAGCAGGATGCGAATGGAATAAGGAACGCGGCTCAGCGAAAAGCCAGTCTCTTTTTCAAGTGTGTCAAATCTGTATATCTTGAACTCGCCCGCTTTCGAGCTCAGTTTAGCAGCGGTTTTGTCTCGGAGTGTCATGCGCAACCTCAATTGGATTTGCCGGGAAGAGCTCCCTGAAATCATAAAAAAAATTAAATATCCGGTGTCAAGTCATATCGAATGCCTTTCAGTATAGAAGAAACACATTCTTCGCCTGCCCGGTCATGGCAGCCGCAGCCCCGCCCTCCAGTCGGAGGCGGGTCGTTTCTGTCGCGGACAGAGCAGACGGGGGAGCAGGGCGGCCTATGCAGGACTGTTTTCGGGGCCCGGGAACTGGCCTGACTTCACGTCTGCATCGTAGCGGCCAATGGCCTCGATCCAGCGCTGTGCCGATTCATCGTACTTCTTCGCATGCTTCGGAGAGAAGTCAGGAAGCAACCCGAGCAGGTCGTGAAAAACCTGCACCTGACCATCACAATGAGGCCCGGCACCGATACCAATCGTCGGAATCTGAACGGCCTCGGTGACACGTTTTGCAAGCGCAGAAGGCATGAGCTCAAGGACAAGGGCGTAGCATCCGGCATCCTGCAAGGCCTTTGCCTGATCGATCAGATGCAGGGCTGCATCATCAGAGCGTCCCTGCACGCGAAAACCGCCCAGACTGAGATAGCTCTGCGGAGTAAATCCGATATGACCTATTACCGGTGCTCCCGCTGAAACGACCTTCTCTATGATGGCCAGGGTATCCCGGTCTGCGCCTTCCAGCTTGATGGACTGGGCCTCGGTTTGCTGGATCAGTCGAAGGGCATTGTCTACACCCTGTTCTACGGAGGCATGGTAGGTGCCGAAAGGAAGATCGACAATGAGAAAGCTGTTCGGTGCACCGCGACGGACACACTGACCATGATAGATGACGTGTTCCAGTAATACCGGCATGGTGGACTTCTGTCCCTGGAAAACCATACCCATGGAATCTCCGACCAGAAGGGCATCAATGCCGGCCCGTTCCACAAGAAGGGCCGATGTGGCATCGTAGCAGGTCAATACACTGATCTTCTCCCCTTTCTGTTTTCTTTCGATCCAGTCTCTGGGATAGCGCAGTTTACGGCTCATAACACACCTTTTTTTCTGTCCGGTCTGGTTGCAATCAAAGTGAAATGGCTGTTAGCGAGAACGATACCGGTCCAGTTGATCCAGGATGAGCTGCAGGCCGAACTCAAACTCCTCTGTAAAGGCGTCGGTTGATGCATTGTGCATGGCCTGCTCCATGACTTCGGTAAGATACGGAGCTGCTTGCAGCAATGGCATCATGGATCGTGCAAAGTCCGGAAGCTGTTCTTCCGTTACCGACCAGTTGAGCTCCTGGGCAAGAAAGCCATAAATGTAGCTGTCCAGCACCAGGAAGGCACGGTAGGCCATAACGACAGAAAAGCCTGCCTGACGCAGAATGGCCAGGACCCGTTCTGCATACTGGATGCGAACAGCGGAGAGGCGCTTCCGTGATTCAAAGAGAGCGATCGCCCATGGATGGGCCTTGAACTGCAAACGGGCCGATCGTGCCCGTTCTGCCATGGCCTCCTTCCATCGTGATACCTCCCCGGCCGACAGTACAGGAACATCGATCTGCGCAATGACCAGATCTACCAGGCCGTCCAGCAACTCTTCCTTATCAGCGATGTGCTTGTACAGGGACATCGCTTCTACTTTCAGGGCGGAGGCAAGGCGACGCATCGACAGCACCTCCAGCCCGTCCTGGTCTGCAATCTGCAGTGCGGTGTTCAGAATACGCACCCTGCTCAGTGGCTGTCTGGCATGCGGCGTTTTCGGTTTTCTCGGTGATAGTTTCTTATCTGGTGGCATGGTTTCTTATTGACAGGCTTACACTGTAAGCTTTGTTGTTTGAATGTCAAGCAAGAATGAAAAGAACGTAGATGCCTGTGAGGAGCAGCCAGACGGACGATCTCTTATGAAGGTGCTAATCTACACGGAGTATGGAGGTCCCGAGGTGTATCGTGTACAGAGGCGCTCGATTCCAGAAGCAGGCGACGGCCAGATATTGGTTCGCGTTCACTACAGCACCGTTACAGCAACGGAAGCCATCTTTCGACGGGGAACCTTCCTCTCGCGGCTATTTACCGGCCTTTTTCGGCCCGGCTTGCAGGTGCTTGGAGAAGAGTTTGCCGGTACTGTGGTCGTTTCGCGAAGTGAGGCATTCCGTGAAGGAGATCGTGTCTTTGGTATTACCGGCCCTGAATTCGGGGCACATGCACAGTATGTCGTTTTGCCGGAATCGGCAGTGATTCAGCCGGTGCCGGAGGGCGTTGCCTTTGAAGAAGCCGTTGCCTGCCTCGATGGGTTTCTGACGGCCTTTCCTTTTTTACGGGATGTGGGGGGACTGCAGGCCGGACAGAAGGTTCTGATCAACGGAGCCTCCGGTTCGGTGGGCTCCGCTGCTGTACAGATAGCACACCGAATGGGCGCAGAAGTGACGGGCATATGCAGTGAAGGCAATCATCCTATGGTTCGCTCGCTGGGCGCCAGCCATGTGATTGACTACCACCGGCACGATTTCACGGAGTCTGGAAAGACGTATGACCTGATCCTGGATACGGTAGGTAACCTGACGTTTCGACGTTGCAAAAGGGCACTGACAGATACAGGCATCTTACTCCAGGCATCGATTGGGATTTCTGTTCTGCCCGTCGTTCTCTGGACCTCATTCTTTTCAAAGAAAAAGGTTCGCATTGCAGCCACAGGATTGCGTAAGCCTGCAGAAAAACTCGAAGACATGAAGACGATTGCCACACTGGTGAAAAGGGGGGACTTCACGGCTGTGGTGGATCGGATTATGGGCATGGACGATATCGTGGAAGCACATCGTTACGTCGATACGGGCCGGAAACGCGGCAATCTTCTTCTTCGTATGACCTGATGCTGACTCCTGCACGACCTTTGATTTCGCTTGCGGATCATGCAGGGGAATGGCTCATGACAACGTGAAGCCGATCTACCGATGGATGCGCCGGTTCAGCAGCAGGGCTCGTCGCGGCAGCGTCGTTATCCTGCTGACCGCTGCCATGGGTACGGCCGGCTTCGTCATTGCCTCAAAATACTACCGGGAGGCAGTGGGGGATTGGTCCGTTGCTCGCACTACGGCCGATGGGCTGAAGGCAAGGCAGCTTGCCCTGGCAGGATTCCAGGCTGGCCTGGCTGCCCTGAAGAATGTTCCAGAAGAGTACCTGTTTCAAACCGGTCTGGCACTGAATCCACCCGATCTGCAGGTCAGCGAGGACTGCAGTCGCTGTTACGTGAAGTACAGCATCCAGCCAGAGGATGGCCGTTTAAACGTAAACCGTCTCGTCCGTCCCCTCGATGACATGCCCGATGACACGTATCGCAGCATATTCCAGCGCTTCTTTTCGCAGTACGGTATTCCACTGGATGCCGTGGATTCTCTCATCGACTGGATCGATGAAAACAATGTTGTTGAGGGGCAGGGCGCAGAGTCTTCGTATTATGAGAACCTGAAGCCTCCTGTTACGATCAAGAATTACTGGATTCTTTCAGTGTCCGAGATGGCTCTGGTCAAGGACATCGGTCGGCAGACACTATTTGAATCCAGGGCACCGCCGAACTGGGAAGATGAGCAGTCAGAGCTCAGATTCTTAACCGAGGATGAGCAGTCCTTGATTACAGCCGATGACTGGATTCCAGCCAACAATCTCACCGCCTACGTTCCTCCCGATGGCGATCCGGGTAAGGTCAACGTCAATGCAGCCCGTTACCATGTGCTGATGAGCCTCAGTGATGCGATGACCAGGGAGGCCGTTCTCGAGATCTTCAAGCTGCGCAGGCAGAACAACGGATACATCAAAGACCTGTCGGATCTGCAAAACCTTCCTTCATTGCAACGGACCACCTCTGCCGGTGTTACGCTTTACACGGAGCTTGCCGGGGCGGGGGGAGAATTCACAGGCCTTTTGAAAACGGAAGGCGAGATTTACAGGATTGTGGGCATCGGTACCATCATGCCGAGGACAGAGGGCTCTGGCAGTCCGGTGATTCGAAAGGTTACAGGGCTGTACGACAAAAAACGCCGCAGGATGCTCTATTATTCTGAAGAGTGACGGGTAGAGGCAGACTTTTTCGCTCGAAGCCCAGGCTGGCCCACGGAATATGGGTCCTGGCATCCGATACTGGTCAAGAGAATGGGTCTTTTTCAGGAAAACGTGGTCATTGTCGATCGTGGTAGCCATGAGCTCCGCGCCCTGCTTGTTCGCAGGGGAATGGGGACGTTTGACATCCTGAAAAAGGAGACGTTGCCGGCCCTGCCTGCTCCCGATGGGGACATGGATACGGGCAGCTATAATCTGCTGCGCTTCATTCAAACCCTGTTCCCTGACGAATCGGTCTTCTATCTGTCGCTGACCGGAACAGAGCTCTTTACCCGAAACGTTGATCTGCCAACCGACGATGCAAGGCTGGCAGCCGAGATTCTGCCCGGTGATCTGGAGCCGCTTCTTCCCGTTGCCCTCGAAGATGTAGAGGTGGTGGCCACATGCTGGCAGAGGGCAGAGGGGCAATCCCGCATGACGGCCTTTGCTGTAGAGAAACAGCAGATGGAGGCCCTTGCGGATTCTGTTATCAAGAGTGGCAAGACCATCGGCTATATGGCGCCTGCTGCCCATATGCTGGCCTCTGCTGTGCAGTTGCTTCCCGAAGAGGACAGGGCAGGCGTTATCGCGCAGCTCGATATCGGGCTGTACGGTTCTACATTGAATCTCCTTTATGATGGCAGGCTTGCCTTTACCCGAAACCTGCCCATTGGCGGTGCCGACTTTACAGCAGAGATTGCAGACCAGCTGGGTATCTCTCTGGAAGAGGCCGAACGCTTTAAGATCGAGTCCGGCCTTGATATTTCGCGCAAAGAGATCGATGAAATAGCGCCACAGCGAGGCCTTACCTCTGCAAAATTGAGGCGGATGAAGCAGGCGCTTCTGCGGCTTGTAAAAGAGATGGCTGCAGAGATTGACCGCTCCATCCTTGCTTCACCGTTGCGAGAGCCTTCGCACCTCTACATCTCAGGGGGAGGCTCCCTGCTGGGTGGCATTACAGAGGCCCTGGAAGAACAGACGAACATACGTTTTCGGCGCTATCCACTGCTTCTTGCAGAGGAAGCCGTGGACCGCTGGATCTTCTGTCTGGGCATGATGCATGCCTCCGGTGGCAGCAAGGAGGCCAGGCTTGACTTCCTGCAAACGCCGACAGGAGGAAGGCTGCGCAGTGCGGAGGTCCGCTGGAAGCCCTTTATTGCTCCCGGTATCGTTGCCGCTTCCGCCACTATCATCCTGCTTTTTTCCTTTATAATTGGTATTGTATCGGAGCAAAGGCAGCTATCGGAGCTTCGTGGCCAGATGCAGGAGGTTGCAAAGGGCATTGCCGGCATCAATCCGCGGCAGAATCCGGTGAGGGCCGCTCGAGATCTGTGTCAGAAGCGGCTGCGGGTGATGCGTTCCGTGCTGGGCGGATACAGGGTGCTCGACATCCTGAAAGAGGTAACCGAGCATACTCCCGATCCATCCCGTCTGCAGGTGAAATTTCGCAGTCTCAGCTACGATGAGTCCGCTGTGGATCTGGAGCTTGAACTTGACAATGTCAATCAGATCGTGGCCGTGCAGGAGCATTACCAGAACAGCAAGATGTTCTCTGCGGTGGAGGTGGTTCGGCCGGACATCATCGGTGGAAGAAAGGCCAGACTTCGGCTGAAGCTCATCCTGAAGCCTGTTGCCAATAATCTTGAGGTGAACTGTCGCTGATGCTGGATAAACTGAGTGCACGCGAAAGGTTGTTGTTGCTTCTGGCCGGTATCTTTCTTGCTGTTCTGATGCTTGGCTTTGTGGGCCACCTGATTTTAGAGAAGCGGGCCAACCTGCGCAGGCAGCTGGTTCAGGCCAGGCGTGATGTGAAAACTCTTGTAAAATTGCGCCAGGACATACAGTCCATGGCGGCTACGGGCAGCCTGCCCGATGAAAACCGGCTGCTCAGTATCGTGTCGCAGGCCATACAGAACCGCAACCTGACCGCTTCCAGCATTCGGCCAGATGAGCAGAAGGTCGGTCGTAACGATAAGAAGATCCTTGTAAAGGTTACATTCAGTGGCGTACAGCTTCAGCCTTTCCTGCAATTCCTCTACGATATGGAAGCTGAACAGAAAAACGGTATTACAATCGGTGAACTGCGGATCAGAAAGGCTCTGGCCCGCGAAACCTACGATGCAAGCGTAACCATCTATGTGATGCAGCCGGTAAAATAGTATGACTCTGGAAACGGAAGAGCTGGAAGAAAACGAAGACCTGCAGGAAGAGACCGCAGAAGAGGCCACACTGAGCGGACGTCAGCGTCTGTGGGTGGTTCTGGCCGGCCTGCTATCGTTTCTGTTCTTTTCGTTTTTGTTTTTTCCGTTTGAGGGCATTTTGCGCTCCGTTTTACAGGGCCTGTTGCCGCCGCAGGTCAGGCTGGATTTCTCTACCGTAAAGCTCGGTTTTGCAGGTGCAACGACGGTGGAAGACCTGCAGCTCCGTGGCACGGATGGCCTTTACTTTGAGACGGAACAGCTGGCAGCAGACCTGAAAACCATGGCATTGCTGCGCCGTGCACCGCAGGGCGTGATTCGGCTGAAGAACGGTAGCTTTAGCGCCGGCCGGTTCAGCGGAACGGTAGAATCGGTGGATCTAACCCTGAACATGGGTAATATGAGCCTCCCTCTTTCACAATGGGAAGGAGTCATGCAGTGGAAGATCAGAGGCATGCAGCCCGAACAGCTTCCCGATATTCTCAATGCAATACCGGCATCGCCACAGGAACTGAGCATTCAGCAGCTTAGCCTGCCTCTGCGTTTTCAAAACGGCATCGTGGACTTCGGCCAGACGCAGCTGCAGACTTCTGTTTTTGTGATTCGTCTGGAAGGAACAGGCCGGCTGGGACGGTCCGCAGGACAGACGTCTCTCGATGGCAGGGTCTGCCTTCGACCTGTAGATGACCTGGAGACAAAGAATGAGCCCCTGTACAGTCTTTATATTATGAGCGGAGGTACTGCCGGCGGAGAGCTCTGCATGAAGATGACCGGAACGCTGGCAAGACCGAACATCCAGCCGATTGAACGCCAGCCAGCTCAGTAGCTCTCAGGCAGGATGTTTCGGACTTTTCAACCTGTAGCCATGCGAAAAACTGCTCTGACAGGGCATGGTTATGGCCGAAAAAAAGAAACGAAATCAACCGCAATCACTGGTCAACAGGCGGGCCCGATACAACTACGAGGTTCTGGAAACCTACGAGGCCGGCATTGCACTTCTCGGTACGGAAGTAAAAAGTCTGCGCGAAGGCAAGGCCGACATTGCCGATGCCTTTGCCGTGCCACGCGGCCATGAAATCTTTCTTCTGAACCTGCGCATTCAGCCTTATCGTAATGCTACATACTTTAACCACGAAGAGTCGCGCTCGCGTAAGTTGTTGCTGAAACGTGACGAAATCACCAAACTGATTTCAAAGGTTCAGGAAAAGCGACTGACCCTTGTTCCGCTGAAAATCTACTTCAATGCCCGTGGTAAAGTGAAGGTTGAGCTGGGACTGTGTCGTGGTAAGAAGAACGTGGACAGGCGAGAAGACGAACGCAGGAAGCAGGACCAGCGTGAGATGGACCGGGCACTGAAATACCGGGAGCGATCATGAAAAAGCCAATTCCCGTGGTGGCTCTGGCCGGTAAAAAGAATGCCGGCAAATCCTCACTGCTGAACACCCTTCTTGGAAAGTCGCGGGCCATTACCGATGACTTTGCCGGGCTGACGCGGGATCTGCTCGAAGTGGAGATCCGCCGTTACGGCTATCACTTTCAGCTTGTCGATATGCCTGGCCTCGATCTTGACGACGAACAGCCTCTTGAGAAGGAAATCCTCAAGCGGGCACGATCGTTTCTGCAAATCGTCGATTGTGTTGTACTTGTCTATGATGTGCCCGGGCCGTCTCCTTTCGATATAGAGCTTCGCGAGTTCTTTCGACGTCAGTTTCCGCAGCTGCCCGTTGTCGAAATCGTCAACAAGGTCGACAATCCCGAGATGGCCGATGACCTGCTGCCGGATTTTTTTGAAACGGGTCTGTTACCGCTTCCTGTTTCGGCCAAAAGTCGCTGGAACATGCGCCAGCTCTGTAAAGAAATCGATAGCCGGCTGGACGGCAGGGCCCGTGAACGTCAGAAGCAGGAGGCCCCCGAAAAGGAACGGGAAGAAGGTCAGACCCCTGTGGCCAAACAGGACTCTACCGTGGTCTCTGACCTTGAAACAGAGGATATCCGCATAGCCATCGTGGGCAAACCGAATGCCGGTAAGTCCTCGCTCTTTAATCGCTGGATCGGACAGGAGCTGTCCCTGGTATCTGATATTGCCGGTACCACACGCGATACGATCGATACGGTCTTCCGTCATTTTGGTCGCACGATTCGCGTCGTCGATACGGCAGGCCTGCGCCGGGAACGTCGCATCAAGGATTCTCCTGAGTTCTTCTCAGCCCGTCGCAGCCGGCGAGCCATTCAGGACAGTCATGTGGTGGTGCAGCTTCTGGCAGCGCCCGACGGCATAACGGACTACGACAAGAAGATTGCCTCACTTGTTCAGGAACTGTCGCGTCCTTCAATCATTGTTGTGAATAAGTGGGATATTGTTCCTGATAAAGAAACCAATACACAGAAGGAATTTCTAAAAGATATTCAGAGCCTGTTCCCGTATCTGAAAAAGGTGCCGGTGTTCTTTTGCTCGGCTCTTACGGGCAAGCGTGCCATGGAGCCCCTGAAAAAGGCCATCGAGGTGTATGAGCGTGCCTCGTTTCGCGTTCCTACGGCTAAACTCAATGACATCGTGCAGCGCTGGCTTGCCGGTCGACATGGCATCCCTGCCGGTTTCAAGCTTTACTATGCAACGCAAACGGGACGGATGCCTCCTGTATTCGTTCTCTTTGTGAACCGGGCCAATCTGCTACCGAAAAATGCACTGAGCTTCCTCGAAAACCGTCTGCGCGAGGAGTTCCAGTTGCAGGGAATCCCCATTCGCATTCTTGTACGCGAAAATCAGGATGGCAGGACAGGTTCGAAAGAGGCAACAGGCCCGGGTGGCAACAGGAAGAAAGCTGCAAAAGGCTCAGGAAAGGGCTCCGGTAAAGGACCGGCTCGAAAAAAGAAAAAAGACGTGATTCGATCGATCGCCCGAACAAGGAAGTGATATGTTCCTCGATGAGATCTTCGAGTCTGACTTCTTTCTGCTGGATCGTAAACGAGAGCTGGCCGAGTGGTTTTATTCGCATTACCACAGTTACACCCCCGAAGATATCTATGGCTGGCTGTGGGCTGGAGAGTTCGGTTACCCGCCAGGACAGTACCCTGATCCTGATCTACACGCCCTGCTTGAAGATATACGCCAGGCCAGACAGCATCCAGGAGCCATCGAGCAGGTATGGGAGCCTCTTGGCCTGGAAAACCAGCTGATCAAGATCAACATTGCCCACTACGCTGATGCTGACTGTCCATTGCCAAGGCTGATCCAGCTTTCCGAGCGCATCCGTCAGGAGATCCATCCCAATGCCATGCGATTTAAGTCCAACTGGAACCTGATGAAGGCACAGATCTCCGATGGGTCGGATGTAACCCTTACACAGATTCACGAATTCGAAGAGCGCATTCCATTCAATATGACACCCTATATCGTCTACAGCGCGGACTTTCTTTCACAATTTGGATTTCGTTATCGCATCGTTCCTGCCGAGCTCTTCTTTGACTACTTTCCGGAGTTTGAGGGCATATACGATCGACATGAGCGAAACGATCGCCGTACTGGTTCTGCAGAAGACTTTGATAGTTCCCTCTAGAACAGAATAGAATATGAATTACCTACCGTCGCTGAAATATGAAAACGGACAGTTAACGATCCTGGACCAAACAGAACTGCCGGCCCGAACGGTCTGGCTGCCTGTTCAGGATCTTGAAACGGCCTGCGAGGCCATTGTTTCTCTGCGCGTAAGGGGAGCCCCGGCCATTGGTGTGATGGCAGCCCTTGCATCCGCTGTAGCCTTCCGAACTGCCATCCAGGCCGGAGAACAGGCAGGTGTGGAGCTCTTTCTGAAAATCTGTGACCGGCTGCGTTCCACACGTCCAACGGCCGTTAACCTGTTCTATGCCATGGACCGCATGTCCGAAAAGGCCCGGTCTTTAGAAGGAAAGACGCCGGACGACATGCTCCGCATCCTCGAAGAAGAAGCGCTTGCCATATACAGAGAAGACGTATCCCTCTGCGAAGCCATCGGTCGGCACGGTGCATCGCTGATTCCAGACGGAGCAACGGTTCTTACGCATTGCAATACTGGATCGCTTGCCACGGCAGGCAGAGGAACAGCGCTCGGTGCCATCTATACGGCCTTCTTTGAAGAGGGCAAGAAGATCCAGGTGATCAACACAGAAACGCGTCCGCTTTTACAGGGTTCACGGCTGACATCCTACGAGCTTGTGCAGGCGGGAATTCCCGTTACGCTGATTACAGACAGTATGGCTGCCATGGTCATGCAGCAACGCCGCGTGGATCTCGTCATGGTTGGTGCCGATCGCATTGCGCGAAACGGCGATTCAGCAAACAAGATCGGAACACTGGCCCTGTCCGTCCTTGCCAGGCATTTCCATATTCCCTTTTACGTCCTTGCTCCTTCTACGACGATTGACACAGGCATTGCCGGTGGAGCCGACATCGTCATCGAAGAGCGCGGTGCGGATGAGGTGCGGACGTTTGGAGCGCGGCAGACAGCACCGAAAGAGGTGAACGTCTTCAATCCTGCCTTCGATGTGGCGCCGGCCGATGCAATTAGTGCCATCGTCACCGAAAAGGGGATCTTTCGGGCTCCTTACGACTTTCGCTGACGGTGCACCTCGGATAACAGCCAGTCCCTGGTATTGCGCTTCGGATCGACATACACAAGCTCAAGGAGATGCTTCAGCATGGCACCGATCTCCGGCCCCTTCAAACCGAGGCCTTGCAGATCACGTCCGTTGATGGCCAGGTCTGTAACAAGGAGCGGTTCAGATTTAAGGGCTGCTTGCATCCATCGGTAATGCTGTTGCAGGCGATCGGTCAGGGCTTCTGTCTGCGGAGACAGCTGCGCGCTGCCAGGGGGGCTTGCTGTGGCTGTGATGCAGGGTCGGGCAGCCTCGAGGAAGGCTTCTGTGCTAGAGGCAGCGGGCTGGCCTTCTCCGCCCAGGTCCTTTTTGAAGCGGCCAAGCAGGTTACGCCAGGCGGCCAGAAATCGATCCGAGGGGCCTTCCCACAGTGCATTCACGGTATCGCTTTCTTCGAGCTGACGGAAGAGGGCGCTGTACAGCACGATGCGTTTTGTAACGGCTCCCGAAAGCCGCAAATGCCTTGCACATCGTTCGGGTTCCAGGCAGGCCCGATCCAGCCACAGCGCCATGCGGAAAACGGCATCGTCAAAGGCATCGAGCGCTTCGAGAAATGACTGCGGCATGCTTTTGGCGTAAGGTAAGAAGATCGACAGAATGTCTGCTTCCTGCAGGGCCTGGAACATGGGGGATGGCCGTGCAGAGCGCAATCCCTTCCAGAGCTCATCTGCGAACCGTTCGATGGCCACCCCTTTCATGCGGGAGCGCACGTCCTCCCGTAACATGGCCTCGTGGGTTTCGGGGTCGATCTGGAAGCCAAGCGTGGCTCGAAAACGACAGGCGCGCACGGGGCGCAGTCCATCCTCGAAGAACCGATCCTCCGGACGACCGATCGTTCGGATCAGCCCCCGCCGGAGATCGAGCTGACCTTCAAAGACGTCGACAAGCTCACCCGTAGCTGGCTCAAGGGCCAGGGCATTGATGGTAAAGTCTCGCCGGCTCAGGTCCTCTTCCAGGGTGGCAGCGTATTCGATACGGTCCGGTCGGCGTCCATCGGTGTACTCGGATTCGGTACGGTAGGTGGTTACCTCATACGGATGACTGTCAAGCAGGACGGTGACCGTTCCATGCTGCAGTCCCGTCGGCACGGTGCGTGGAAAGATGCGGATCACCTCTTCAGGCCTGGCGTTCGTTGTAATGTCAACGTCCTGGACCTTGCGACCGAGCAGCAGGTCACGCACACATCCGCCGACCAGGTGGCATTGAAAGCCATGCTCTGTAAGCCTGCGGTGCAGCTCGAAAACATGCTGTGTTACCGGCGGATCAAGCAGGTCAAGTATGGATAGGTCGATCTTATGTTTCATGCAGCCGATCTCATTGATTCGTTTTCTTTTTTGGCAGTCCGGCCTAAAATCAATTGACCTGAGAGGCGTCTCCCGCCCCCTGTAATTCTAAAGAAATTTTAGAATCAAACGGTCTTGCGCGATTTACCACGTCCCTGCAGGGTTCCTTCGCCGCAAACCTTTTCAATGTCTTTTGATAATGTAAAGAGCGAATACGTAGTATGAGGAAAGTATGAAACTTCACGAGTACCAGGCGAAAGAGATTCTTCGACGTTATGGCGTCAAGGTATCCGACGGCAGGGTTGTTGAGAAGGCATCCGATATTGGAGCGGCCTACGACGCCCTGGGCGGCGGCTTTATCGTCGTAAAAAGTCAGATCCACGCAGGTGGACGCGGAAAAGGAACACTGTATGACGGACCGGATCCGTCTACGGCAAAGAAGGTGCAGGAAGGCGGTGTAAAGCTGGCCCGCACAAAAGAAGAGGCCATCCAGTACGGTACGGCCATGCTCGGCAACTATCTGCATACCATTCAGACCGGCGGCGAAGCAAAGCAGGTTCTGAAGATCTGGCTTGAGCAGGGCACCGATATTGAAAAAGAACTGTATCTGTCCATTCTTCATGATCGTGCACTGAACAAGCCCATCGTCATGGCCTCCAGCGAAGGTGGCATGGACATTGAAGAGGTGGCCGCCACCCAGCCCGATAAAATCGTAAAGATTGCCATCGAGCCGGCCATTGGCATGCAGCCGTGGCAGGCACGTGAGATCCTCTTCAAGCTGGGCGTACCCGCTGAAACGCTGAAACAGGGCACGAAGTTCCTTCTCGCACTCTGGGATGTGTACGAGAAAGAGGACGCTTCGATGCTGGAGATCAACCCTCTGGTGCTTACCAAATCCGGTGAGCTGCATGCCCTGGACTGCAAATATGCCTACGATGACAATGCGCTGTATCGTCATCCGGAAGCGGCTGAGATGCGAGACCTTACAGAAGAGGATCCGCTCGAAGTAAAGGCCTCTGAATTTAACCTGAACTATGTGCGCCTTGATGGTAACGTAGGATGTATGGTGAACGGTGCAGGTCTTGCCATGGCAACGATGGACCTGATCAAGCATGCCGGCGCCGAGCCTGCCAACTTCCTCGACGTAGGCGGTGGAGCCAATCCCACAACCGTTGCCAACGGATTCCGTATCATTCTCAGCGATCCGAAGGTAAAGGCAATCTTTGTGAATATCTTCGGCGGTATTGTTCAGTGTGACCGTGTTGCCAATGGTATCGTCCAGGCAGCAAAAGAGGTTCAGATCTCTCTGCCTCTGATCGTCCGACTGAAGGGAACCAATGCCGATATTGCAGCGAAGATTCTCGCTGATTCCGGTCTTCCCATTATCGTAGCCGCTGAACTGACCGACGCAGCCGAGAAGGTTGCTGCAGCCGTCCAGGGCAAGTGAGGAGTAGAAGAATATGGCAGTACTTGTAGACAAAAACACTCGTCTGGTGGTGCAGGGCATCACGGGAAAAGAAGGCACTCTGCATGCCACGCAGATGCTGGAATATGGAACCAATATTGTCGGCGGGGTAACGCCGGGTAAAGGCGGCCAGAAGTGGGAAGGCAAGGTTCCCATCTTCAATACGCTGCGCGAAGCCGTGGAGAAAGAAGGAGCCAATGCAACCGTAATCTTTGTTCCACCAGCCTTTGCCGCCGATGCAATCCTGGAAGCCGTTGGCTGTGAAATCCCTCTGGCCGTCTGTATCACAGAAGGCATTCCTGTAAGGGACATGGCCCGTGTATATACGGTGCTGAAGAACTCGAAAACAAGACTGATCGGACCAAACTGCCCCGGCGTGATCAGCCCTGGAATGGCCAAGGTTGGCATTATGCCCGGCTTTATCCACAAGCAAGGCTCCATCGGTGTGGTGTCTCGTTCTGGAACGCTGACCTATGAAACGGTCGGCCAGCTGACTCTTGTCGGCCTGGGTCAGTCCACCTGTATCGGTATTGGCGGGGACCCCGTGATCGGTACGAAGCATAAGGAGGCCATCCAGCTGCTGAACGATGACCCCGAAACCGAAGGCATCATCATGATCGGTGAGATTGGCGGTACAGACGAAGAGGACGCAGCGGAATGGATCAAGGCCAATGTGAAGAAGCCCATGGTTGGCTACATTGCCGGTCAGACGGCGCCTCCGGGACGTCGTATGGGCCATGCCGGTGCCATCATCTCCGGCGGTAAGGGAACGGCTGATTCGAAGATGAAGGCCATGACCGAAGCCGGCATCAAGGTGGTCAGCTCACCTGCTGACATTGGAAAGGCTATGAAGGATCTGCTTTCGAAGTAAGGTCTGCCTGAACCGATGTTCTCTCAGAAAAGGTCGCCCGATGAGGCGGCCTTTTTTTATAGGTCAGCGTTCACGGCGAAGAACGACGGTCCCGGCGCAGCTCTGGCCACCGTTAAAGCCCGCGCATCTGCAGGCGACGATAGACAATCGAAGAAACCAGCAAAACGATAAAGCCATAACCGGTCAGTGCCTGCAGAGCCACGACGGCCTTGGCCGGATTTCCCCGTGGAATGATGTCTCCAATGCCAACGGTGGTCTGGGTAACGACGCTGAAATAAAGGGCATGTAAGAAGGTTGTGGGCTGTGTTCGCCCGGCCTGGCTGAAAACAAGGGCAGGTTGTTCCGTAACGGCGGGCAGGAAGATGTGATAGACCAGGGCAAAAACAACAACCAGCAGAACGTAGGCCAGAAGGGCCAGGAGAAATGGATCCCGGTTAAGCCGAAATGGGGGGCCGGATGCGTTGCCGTGTTCCTGCATGCAAGCAGGCTACGCCGGCCTGGCGATGCGGCAAGTAGAAAAAAGGCCCGCCTCTGACTGGCAGGGCGAGCCTTTTTCCGGAATTTTGCCGGAGCTTGCTTGAACGGCCTATTTCGGCGGTGTAATCGTCTTCAGGAGTGTCAGATCGGCCCGACTGAAGACCTGGATGGTCGTCGGCTTACCGTCCTTATCCTGTCCCGTAACGTAGATCTTGTCTTTAAAGAAGGTGATGTCGGAGTGCGGGCTCATTCCATCCGAAGAGCGGGCATCCAGCGTAAGATCCGGGTTGAAGCGAGACAGATAATACTGGCCGTTATAGCTTTCGATGGCGTAGATCTTGTCGTCGCGAAGGATCATCGGTGTATTCCAGAACACCGATTCATTGCTCTGCTTCTTGAATTCCAGGTTCTCCTGATCCAGCAGAACGAGGAAGTGGTCGCCCTGTTCGTGGCTTTCACCGGCATAGCCGGCCACCAGAACACCCTGTTCGGGAACGACCACAAAATCGCGACTGCAGATCTTGTTAAAGGGGCTGCGGAACAACGTGTCATCCTTGTTGGTGTCTACATACCACAGCTCATTCGAGTAATGGCCTCTATCGACAGATTTAACTCGCATGAAGAGGATCTTCTCGAGGACGACGTTTTCGCTGATCTGCTCTTTCTTTTCGATCTCCTTTTGCAGCTCTTCTTTCTCTTTCTGCAATGTGGCAATCGTTTCGTCTATGCTTTCCTCTTTTGCTGCTTCGGTGGAATCCTTTTGGGCTTCTTCGGGACCTGCCTGGTCTGATTCACCGGGTTCCGTGGCTGGCTGATCGGCAGAAGAGTCGGTGTCGGCCGTTGAGCTCTGCTCTTCTTTGCGGGAAGGGGGATCGCTTTTCTGTTCCTGAACCTCTTGTTGTTGCTGTGTTACCGTCTCTTCCTGCTTCTTGACTTCCTGTTCCTGTTGCTTCAGCTCTTCCTGCTTTTTGGCCAGCTCCTGCTGCTTCTGTTCTTCTTTCTGGATCTCCACGGCATTCTTCACAGGATCTTTGCGAAGCTCTTCGAGCTTCTTGCCCGTATCGACCAGGTCCGCCGTGATTTCCTGTTCTTTCTTTTCGAGCTCCTGCTTCTTCTGCTCAATCTGCTGCTGCTTGATGTCGAGCTCTTGCTGTTTCTGGTCAAGGCGGCTTTCGTCTTCTGCCTTGCGCTCTTCATCGATCTTCTTCAGAGCGTCCTTTTCTTCAGGTTTTACACTGTCATTGTTCTGCGTCTCTTCTACAATTTCCTGACGGTCCACATCGGCCTTATCGGGGCGAACAATGTTCTTGCGAAGCGGGATCAGCAACATGGTCTGACCGGGCCATTCTTTGTAGGAGCGGGCAATACCGGCCTTTTTGGCGTCAATGCGGTTGACCACGGCCTCGGAAAAGCTCTTCTCGATCAGTTCGGGACGTGAGCGGATCTCTGCATTGTAGTAGATGATGAAAAGAGACATCGTATTGGCCTGCTCGGGCTCGAATTCAAAGGCCCGTTGCAGATAGCCCGCAAGAACCCGCTGTACGGCCATGATATGGCCGAAGTTGGTTTTTGGACCGAGAACGATTACATCGGCGCCGTAGCGCTCTTTGCCCGGGTCAAAGATCCGAAAGATGCTGACACCGGCCACCTCTTCCGTTTTATCCTCGATGGCATTTTCTGCGAGGCGCACACCGATATTGCGCTCCATCTGTCGCGCTGCCGGCGTGGCCCGGCGATTGGTACGGTTTTCAAATTGCACGGTGGGTGCGGTGAGGGCTTCTTCGGCAATGCTTGGCTTTTCCTGCGACATGACAGGTGCCGTTATGCCGGTCAGCATCAGAACAGCCAGACATGAGGCCGTGATTCTCAGACGAAACATTCGATTCTCCTTTCGATCTCTGTTTATAGAAGGATTGCTCGGTTGGTCAATTCAATTTCACAGAGACGACGCTTTCTTTATTATCGTTTCTTTACATGCGATAATTCAAGGGAATTTCTGATTTTTGCGTTTTATACAGAGCTCCATGCAGGAGATTTCTATCGGAAAATTCTATCCGAAAAGGTATTTACCCTCCTCCGCCTGTCAGAAAAACGGAACCGGGTGTCTCTTTCTCCCATTGTTGATCGTTTTGCTTCTCGCTATCTGGCCCCGCTTCTTGCGCGACCGGCCGGGCTCGTTCGTGCCCATGGTATCCCTCCGGGGGCGCGAAGTCTGGCCCTCGCGGCCCTGCATGGACTGGCCAGGCCAGCAGGCCGCACGGTCATCTATGTAACGACGGGAACGCCGGAGGCCGACACCCTGGCCTCTGAGACGGCCCTGTTCATGAATCCGGAAAACATCCATGTTCTGCCCGAAATGGACGGCATCCCCTATGAATGGTCGCGGCACGACATGGTGCTTTCGGGCCGACGTATACGAACCCTGGATCGACTTCTTTCAGACGACTCCAGCCTCCTGATCGTTCCTGCAGGTGCCCTGCTTCGCCGGGTGCCCGACCCACAGATGTGGAAGAGCAGAGCGATCACCCTGAAGCCCGGAGATGCCATCGAGCCCCGCCTGTTAATGGAAAGGCTTGTGGCTGCTGGCTATCACCGAACAGAGCGTGTGGAGGGGCCGGGCGAATTCTGTTTAAAGGGCTCGTTGCTTGATGTCTATGCCGTGCAGGCGGATCGACCGGTGCGGATTGACTTTTTTGATGTGGAGATCGAATCGCTGCGCCAGTTTGATCCGGAAACGCAGCGCAGTTCAAGCGCCGTAAACAGCGTAACGATTTTGCCCGCCTCGGAGGCAGTCATCGATGGCCAGGCTTTGCAGAAACTGTCGGCTGCCATCAACAAGCGGTTTGATGCCGCTCTACGACGTCCTGAATGGCTGGAAGCAAACCTGGAAACGGCCAATGGTCGCGATCAGCCTGGCCTGGAAGAGCTTTTGCCGCTGATCATGCCCTATCGCTCGCTACTTGAGCTTTTCAGCACTCCTCCCGTCCTGGCCTTCGATGCCGATGGCGCCGCCTTAGATCGGCTTCTGCGGGTGGAGCGCGAGTATGATACGCTGTTCGAAAGAGAAAGCGAGCAGCGTGTGGCCGTTCCACCGGATGACCTGCTTGATCGCCAGACGACCGTCCTGCTGGATCGTGACAGAACAGAATCTACACTTCAGAGGGTTGTATTTTACAGCCATTCAGACCTGGATACGGGTGAAACATCGCCGGAAGCACTGATGATCCGCGACCCATCTACGTTCTCCGGCCGTATGACAGAGTTCCGTAAACGGGCAACGGAGATTCTCGAAGAAGGCGGCTCCGTCATTATCAGTTCTCCCTATACGGCGCAGATTCAACGGATTGCAGGAATCCTGAAATCTGAATCCGTACCGCACGAAACGGTGGAATGGCACGGACCGGATACACGGGTAACCTCTTCGCGTGTCTTGCTTGTTCAATCTCTTCGCGAAACGGGCTTCGAACTGCCAGAAGAAAAACTCTTCATCTGGACCGATTCTGACATATTTGGTCGCTCCTATAAAAAACGGGTGCGCTTCAAAAAGACCGGCTCCGCACCGCTGGATTCATATCTCGATTTACGCGAAGGCGATACAATCGTTCACATCAATCATGGTGTGGGACGATTCGTTAAGCTTGAGCGCATGAAGGCTGCCGGTCGCGAAAGGGACTTTCTCGTTCTTGAGTATGCCGACCAGGATCGTCTGTTTGTACCTCTGGATCAGATCTCTATGATTCAGAAGTACGTTGCTCCGGAATCGAATCCGCCTCTGGATCACCTGGGACGTGCTTCGTTCAAAAAGATTCGCGAGAAGGTCGAGAAGAACATCGAGGCCTTCGCAGAGGAATTGATCCAGATCTATGCAGCCCGTGCGAAAAAACAGGGATATGCCTTCCCGCCCGACACCGTATGGCAGGAGGAATTCGAAGCAGAGTTTCCGTACGATGAAACGCCTGACCAGCTGATGGCCATCCAGGCCACAAAAGAGGACATGGAGTCTCCACGGCCCATGGACAGACTGATCTGCGGCGATGTCGGTTATGGAAAAACCGAGGTTGCCATTCGCGCAGTCTTCAAGGCTGTTATGGGAGGCAAGCAGGCCGTCGTTATCTGTCCCACCACGATTCTGGCTTTGCAGCACTTCAAGAATTTCAGAGAACGTTTTGCCAGCTTTCCCGTGCGCATTGACTGGGTATCTCGATTTCGTACTGCGGCCGAGATACGGCGCATCAAAGAGGCCCTTGCGGACGGTGAGGTGGATGTGGTCATCGGCACGCATGCTCTTCTGGCCAAGGATGTTAAGATTCGTAACCTGGGGCTGCTTGTAATCGATGAAGAGCAGCGCTTTGGTGTGGTACATAAGGAAGCCTTGAAGAAGCTGAAGACGCAGGTTGATGTGCTCACCCTGTCGGCCACACCGATTCCGAGAACCCTCCACCTTTCCCTGACGGGAATTCGCGATCTTTCTGTTATTCAAACGCCGCCGCGAGACCGAAAGCCGGTGAAGACCTTTGTGCTTGAGGATTCCGACGCAGCTCTAATGGAAGCGGTGCGGCGCGAGCTTGAGCGAGGCGGGCAGATCTTCTATCTGCACAATCGCATACAGACCCTTGATATGGTCGGTGAACGTCTGCGTACGCTGATGCCGGAACTGCGCTTCACAACCCTTCACGGGCAGATGCACGAAGATGACATCGAAGAGATCCTGCTCGATTTTACGGAACGCAAGTTTGACCTTCTGCTGACGACGGCCATTATTGAAAACGGCATCGACATCCCCAACGTCAATACCCTCATCGTGGACCGTGCTGATCAGTTCGGATTGTCACAGCTGTACCAGATTCGCGGAAGGGTTGGACGCTCTAACCGTCAGGCCTATGCCTATTTCTTTCACCAGGGAAGCAAGGTACTGACCGAGCAGGCCATGAAGAGGCTGAATACATTGCTTGAATACCAGGAACTCGGTTCAGGGTTTAAGGTGGCCATGCGAGACCTGGAGATTCGTGGAGCGGGTAACGTTCTTGGCAAAGAACAATCCGGCGATATTATACAGGTCGGTTACGAACTGTACATCAAGTTACTTGACAATGCCGTCCGGCGACTTAAGGGCGAAGAGCTCGATATTGACGTTCGCTGTACGGTAAATCTGAATACCGACTTCTTTCTGTCTGAAGAATACATCGAGGATACTCGCCAGCGAATCGAATTCTACAAGCGCTTTGAGGCAGCCCGTACAGAAGACGAGGTCGTTGCACTTGCAGAAGAGATGAAGGATCGTTTCGGTCCTCCCGATCGTGCGGGCGAGGTCTTTGTTCTCGTGGAACGGATCCGCACGCTTGGCTCACTGTGTGGCTTCGAAAGCATCTTCGAAGAAAACGACCTGATCCATTTCAAGGCAGGGGATACCTTCCGTGTGCCCATACAGCATATGATTGAAATCTTGAAAAAGAACCTGGGCTTTTTTGTGCGGGACGGTCGGAACAACGTTCTGTATTTTAAGGCCTCAACTGGAAGCAGGGCCGCCACGAAATCACCGGATGCCGTTCTGGAGTCTCTGCTGGTTGCTCTGCGCGCCCTGGCCGCACCTCTGCAGGAACAGCTGGCCGAGAAGGCCGGGTAAGAGGGCAGGCAACAATCTTGCAGAAAACGGTGGAAAAAGGGGCTTGACCGCTGTCGCGGAAAAAAGAGAACCCGTACTGACCCCCGGAAACCACCTGGCGGATCTGAAACTATTTCAGGAGAACTGCATGTTCGTATTCAAACGACTTCCGATCCTGCTTGTTGCCTTTCTTGCAGGCCTGGCTGCCTGTAAGGATCGAGGCAAGGTTATCGAAACGATCGGAAAAGACACGATAACAACGGCCGGATTTGAAAACTACTATGCCACATACATCGAAAAGGCGTCGCGTCTTGCCAATGCCGACAAGGAGACGCTGTACAGACTGATGTGCAATCCCAATCAGATTCCCCCGGATCCTGCTGTTCGCGACCTGATTGCCGGACTTGTGCCCGAAAACAATTATCAGAAATACCGCGAGATGAAGATTGTTGAGCAGGCTGCAAAAAGCGAAAACTTTCATGAGCGACCGGTAATCAAAAGCATCCTCGAACAGGTATATCTGGAAACCCTTGTAAACCTGTATGTTCAGGAAAAACTCCAGGAGAAGATCAAGATCTCAGAAACGGAAAAAGAGGCGAAGTGTAACGAGCTTCGGAAGGAGATGCCCGACCGCATGGCAGGCCTTACCCTTGATCAGTGCCTGAAAGTGGCCGAAGGCTTTTTGAAGCGAGAGATCGTTCAGCGTGAGTATCCGAGAATCATGGAAGGCATCAAGGAGTCCGTTCAGATCAAGAAGAACAATGACTTCGACCGGGATAACTTTCTTGAAAATGACATGAAGCTTTACAAATCCATTCGTAAAGCCGGAGGATGTGAAACCGAAACGTCTTCTACTCCTGAAGAAGGCCAGTAAGGTTACCGCAAAGGCCCATGTTCGTATTCGGTCAGGGCAGTGGCCCTGGCCAGAAGCGGGCTATCGCTGCCGGCCTGTAACCTCCGCAGATTTTGAGTCGACTCTGTACCGGTCGCTGATTGATTGGAAGAGGAGGGTGCTCCCATTAATCTAACCGGATCTTTGAACGGGCTGAAGCCGGCTCAGCTGGATCGTCTGAAACGACTCTTTCGCCGTCGCTTCCCTGCAGATCGGCTCCTTACGGCTGAATTTGCCCGAGAAATTTCAGAACTATCACGCCATATTTCACGTCAGATCGGTGTCCTTGCCGACCGTCGGGGCCGTATTGGCTACGTGATGGTTGGCAATGATCGGCGCATCTTTATTCCAGAGCTGGAGCGTGGTGGATCCGCCCGTTTGCGGGAACTGCGCCTGATTCATACCCATCTAAAAAAAGAGCCGTTAACAGAAGAAGACCTTTTCGACCTGACATTGCTGCGGCTCGATACGGTAACGGCCATCACCGTGGACCAGCGTGGCCTTCCCGAATTCTTTTACACAGCAAGGCTCAGTCCATCTTCAAAAAGCGGCTATCAGCTGCTGGATCCTGTCCGTCCGGGGAGGGAAGAAGAGCCTTTCGATCTCATGGTGGAGGAGATCGAAAGGGAGTTTCGCCAGAGTCGAGAGAAGACACGCAAGGCCTCCGGTGGTCCAAGAGCCTATCTGGTCGGCCTTTATACGCCAGAGATGCGCCGCAAGCGAATGCCCGAAGAGAGTATGGATGAGCTGGAAGAGCTCTGCCGTACGGCAGGTGTGAATCCGGTGCGTCGCTTCGTGCAGAACCGACAGAAGGCCGATCCTGCCACCGTCATCGGCTCCGGTAAGATCCGCGACCTATCCGTGGCCTCCGTACAGGATGAGATCGATCTTATGATCTTCGATCGTGAGCTGGCACCGGCACAGGCTATCCGCATTTCTCGCGAAACATCTCTGAAGATTATTGATCGCACCCAGCTGATCCTCGATATCTTTGCGCAGAATGCGCGCAGTCGTGACGGGAAGCTGCAGGTTGAACTGGCACAGCTTCGCTATCTAAAAGGGCGACTCAGCGAAACCGATGACAACATGTCACGGTTAACCGGTGGAATCGGAGCACGTGGACCGGGTGAGACGAAGCTTGAGATCGGACGCCGTCGCGTAGAAGAAAAGATCGGACGCCTCGAAAAAGAACTGAAGGCCCTGAAAGGTCGACGGGAGCTTCTGCGATCCCGTCGCAATCGATCCGGTATTCCCGTCTGTTCGATTGTTGGTTACACGAATGCAGGCAAATCCACACTGTTGAATGCCCTGACACGCAGCGAAGTACTGGCAGAGAATCGTCTTTTTGCCACACTCGATCCAACCACGCGTCGACTGCGTTTCCCGGAAGAGCGTGAAATCATTCTTTCCGATACAGTAGGCTTTATCTACGATCTTCCACCTGAGCTGGAACGGGCCTTTGAAGCCACACTGGAAGAGCTGGGCGATTCCGATCTGCTGTTGCACTGTATCGATGCAGCGGATTCCCTGCGTGAGCAGAAGATCCGTGATGTTGATTCTATTCTGATGCATCTGGGACTTGACGAAATCCCCGTTCTGCGCGTATATAATAAGATTGACCGGTTAACAGAGGGGCAACGGCAGGAGCTGAAGGCCACCGTCTCTGCAGAGAGTGTCTTTGTCAGTGCACAGAAGGGCCTTGGTTTTGATGATCTGTTGCTTGTAATGGAACGGCGCCTGTTTCGCAGTGATCACGGTAACAGGCTTCCCCCAGCCCTGTCTGCAACGACGGCACAGACCGACTGAATCCATGAAAAGACAAACAGACTGCAAAACCTCCTTGCTGCATGATCTTCTTGAAGAGATCGAACAGAGTATAATCGGCGACGACTGGTCGATTTCGCTCGATACGGTGCTCCTCTGCCTTGAAACATCTCCGGAATCCTTTTATCGTTACTACTACCAGGCCGGTCACAGCATGGCCCATCTGCCTGAAACGTTTTCGTCAGAGAATGCGGGCATCCTGCTCGGCTACGTAGAAAACCTGGGATATACAGAAGCGACCGATGCGTTTCGCAGACGCGGATGGTTTTTTGCAGATGAGGACTATCGACGATGGGAGGAGTTCTTTCTGTCCGTAGCGCTCAGTTTGCTGACCTCGCATAGCATCGATGAAGAGGAGCTTGAGATTGCTCTTTCTGGATGCCGTTCTGTAGAAGACGGCCTCCACTTCTACTGCCAGACGGCCTGCTCTATAGAAGACCTGCTGAACCAGGCACTTCGCATGTATGCGAATGAAAACAACCTGCCGCCTCTGGCAATGAACAGACTGCGACTGCACATAGAACAGATGTTCAAACGGCGATTGATTCGTGAAGAGACGATCTACAGCGAATTCCGTCAGCGTCTGCACAATCTTGCACGTCAGAGAGGCTGGGCAGGCGAAACGTATATGCCTGCGCCTCCATCTCTTCGCGATGAGCTATCTCTTCTGGGCTTTGATTCCATGCCTCCTGCGGAGGTTTTAAAAGAACGCTACTATGCCCTTCTGCGAGAAAACCATCCCGATGTAAATCCCTCGGAGGATACCGTTGCCGTAACACGTCGACTGATCGAAGCCTACACACGCATCTGCGCCTGGAAGCAACAGACGGAGGGATTACTGTCGTGAGGATTCATTTTCTGGCCCTGCTTTTTGTGCCTGCCGTATTGCAGGCCGCCCCCTGGTGGAATACACTGGATGAGGCGGGCAGGGCCTCGGAAGCGGATCGACGCCCCATTCTTGTGGAGGTATATGCGCCGTGGTGTGGCTACTGCCGCCAGATGAAACAGGAAATCTACAGCAGCCCGGACTTTGCCAGGCGTGGGGCTGGCTTTACCTGGTTGACCATCAACGGTGAGGCCGACCAGGAGTTTTCGACACGGTATCGTATCCGGGGCTTTCCTACCGTCCTTTTTCTCGATTATAACGGTGTGGAGCTTTCTCGCCTGGAAGGGTATGTCAGTCCGAAACGGTTCTATGCTGCCCTGGAGGCGGCCGAAAAAAAGCGGGATCTTCATGCACGGTTGGTTCGGGCCGTTAACGACAAGCCGGATGATTTCTGGGCGAACTACGAGCTGGGCGATTATTTTGCACGCGCGAAAATGCCACAGAAGGCCCGGGAATACTTCTGGCGTGCCTATCGTTCCACGGCTGCTGTCAGTCCGATGCAGCGGAATCGAATGCTCTATAACATTGCAGCCCTGTCGATGCGCATGAAGGAGTTTGATATGGCCGCTTCGGTGTTTGACGCCTTTATACGCAATACCGATGCCGATACCACCGATGTTATCTATGCGCGATACTGGCGTGCCGTGGCGCTGCTGAAAACAGAAAACGCTCAGGACAGGCGAAGCCAGATCGTGGATGACCTGAAGTTTGCTCGAAAACGACTGCCCTTTCCGGAAGATCGAGAAAAGGCCGATCGGCTGCTGCAGGACCTGTGAGCGCTGTTCGGTAATTCCGGTTGGACGCCAGAGGTAGAAGGCAGGGAATTGGTAATATCCGTCTGGACCTGAAATTATGAAACAGATCATCGACACCGATATCCTTATAAAATACGACAGAGCCGGTCCGCGCTATACCTCCTATCCTCCTGTCCCTCATTTCAGGAGTGACTTTACGGCAGACGATTACCGGGAGGCCATTGTTTCTTCCAGCCGAACCGATCCGATTTCGCTGTACTTTCACCTGCCCTTCTGTAGAACTCTCTGCTACTACTGTGGATGCAATACGGTTATAACGTCGCGCCCGGAAATCAAAGAAAACTATCTGAAGGCCCTGCACACAGAACTACAGCGAACGCGCTCGCTGATGGGCAATCGAAAGGTTGCGCAGATGCACTGGGGCGGGGGTACTCCGAACTATTTTAACAGAGAACAGCTACAGCGAATCGTTGGCTGGATTCACGATCATTTTGATTTTACCGACGATGCCGAGGTCAGTATCGAGCTATCGCCGTCAGAAGTAGAAGATGGCCAGCTGAAGATGCTTCGCGAGCTGGGCTTTAACCGAGTCAGCTTTGGGGTGCAGGATTTTGACGACAGGGTTCAGCATGCCGTTAACCGGGTACAGCCAGAATCCGTCTTTCGCAACATCTTTGCAGAGGCCCGATCTCTTGGCTTTCAGTCCATCAACATCGACCTGATCTATGGCCTGCCATACCAGACGGTGGATAGCTACAGGCATACCATTGACAGCGTTCTTGAACTGGCTCCCGACCGTATGGCTGTATTCAGCTATGCCCACGTCCCATGGGTGAAGCAGCATCAATCGCTTCTACCGGCCGATGCACTTCCAGAAGCCCTGGAAAAGCTTCTCATCTTTAAGAATGTTGTTGAGTCCTTTACCGAGGCCGGCTACACATATATTGGTCTGGATCATTTCGCACGTCCAGAGGATGAGCTTGCCCGTGCCCTGGAATCCCGTACCCTGTATCGAAACTTCCAGGGCTATACGACAAAGAAAGGCATCGAGATCTTTGCCTTTGGTATCACATCGATTTCGCAGCTTGAGCGTGTCTATGTACGCAATGTTCGCGGCCTGAAAGAATACCGTGACATGCTGGAGCAGGGAAAACTGCCCGTGCATGACGGATATGCCCTTTCTGATGACGATGTGCTGCGGCGCGATGTGATCATCACCCTGATGTGCAACGGCCATCTGGACTTCAAGGCCTTTGAAAAGCAGTATAACATCGATTTTCGAAAGTACTTTGCCGTATCTCTGCAAAAGCTGCAGCCTTATATCGATGATGGCCTCCTGCTTCTGCGCGAAGATTCCATCGAGGTCCCTGTGCTTGGGCGTCCCATTATTCGCAATATGGCCATGTGCTTCGATGCCTTTCTGGGCACCGAGAAAAAGAAGCAGCTGTATTCCCGAACCATTTGAACGGCATGAAGAGGACAGCTGCAAAAAAAGGACATCTCAGGGGGCCGGCCCTTCTGCTGGGGCTGTGCCTGCTGCAATGCACCGCCGTAATTCCGGATCCGACATCGGAGGAACCGGATCCATGTCCGGAGCAGGTACCCGATGACATGTCCTGCATTCCAGGCGGCCGATTTTTGCTCGGTAGCAATGCCACAGACTGGAAGCAGGAAAACTATGACCTTTCTGCCTTTAAAGAGCATACGATCGTTCTCTCTACGTTTTTGATCGACAGGTATGAGGTAACGACGGAACAGTACCAGGCCTGTGTGTCAGCGGGCAAATGCCAGCCACAGCATTCGAACTATCCGCATCTGCGTTCTGCCCGGCAGCCACAGCTGAAGGTCACCTGGTATCAGGCAAAAGCCTATTGTGAGGCCCAGGGGAAACGCCTGCCTACAGAGGCAGAGTTTGAGGCCGCCTCAAGAGGGCCCGACGGAGATATCTATCCCTGGGGCAATGCCGTGGCCACCTGCCAGTATGCTATCATTAAAGACGAAACAGGACGGGGCTGCAAAGGCCACAGAGGCAAAGGCTGGCATGCCACGCCAGAGCGTTTCCAGGCCACAGGGGCTACCTGGGACGTCGGTTCCAGAGGTCCGTATCGTTACGGCCTTTTTGACATGTCCGGCAACGCCCAGGAGTGGGTGGCCGATTGGTTTGCCCCCACCCTGGAGGCCTGCGGTGAGGGCTGCCGGGGCAGGGATCCAAAAGGTCCATGCGACGGTGCCGATCACTGTCCGGGAAGGCACGAAAAGCTGGTAAAGGGTGGCTCCTGGTACTGGGGACCGATTGCAGCCCGTGCGGCTTCGCGACGCCCGCATGTGCCAGAGAACAATCCCATCCATCATTTCGGTTTTCGCTGCGCCCGTTCGGTTCGGTAACAGAATACTTTCGGAGCGGGCGCGGAGCAGAGGGGGTGTTTCGCTTTTTGCCTGACAGCGAAAGCATGCGACAATTTTTGTTCTCATGCGTATCCTGTCCGGCATTCAACCCAGTGGGCGTCCCCATCTTGGTAATTACTTCTCAATGATGAAACGCATGCTCGACTACCAGGAGACGAGCGAGCTTTTCTGTTTTGTGGCCAGCTATCATGCCATGACGACGGTGCAGGATGGCAAAGCCCTGGCTGAGAACATCCGGGAGATCGTCCTCGATTTCCTGGCGCTTGGTATGGACCCTGACCGATCCACGTTCTGGGTACAGAGCGATGTTCCCGAGGTAACGGAGTTGACCTGGATCCTGTCCATGCAGATGACCGTGCCACAGCTGGAGCTGGCACATTCGTTTAAGGATAAGGTGGCACAGGGCATCGTTCCTTCGGCAGGCCTGTTCTTTTATCCGATTCTGATGGCGGCAGACATCTTGGCGTTTCGTTCCGAGAAGGTTCCGGTCGGAAAGGATCAAAAGCAACATCTCGAATTCACAAGAGACATTGCCCGCCGTTTTAACCATGCCTACGGCGACATCCTGACCATGCCAGAGCCCGATATCAGCGACGATGTGGCCATCGTGCCCGGTGTGGATGGCCGTAAGATGAGCAAGAGCTACAAAAATACGATCGACCTTTTTGCTTCTGAAAAGGAGTTGAAGAAGGCCATCAGCTCCATTGTAACCGATTCCCGTGGTCTCGATGAACCCAAAGAGCCGGCCGGACCACTGTATGACATCTATTCGCTTTTTCTGGACGAAGACGGACGCAGGGAACTGGCCGATCGCTTTCGCACCCCCGGCACTGGCTACGGGCATATTAAGATGGATCTTCTGAAAACGATTCTCGATCACTTTGGCGAGGCAAGGGAGCGTCGTGCTGCTCTTGAGAAGGATCCCGATACGGTTCGAGACATCCTGGCCGCGGGAGCAAAGAAGGCCAGGAACTGCGCTGCTCCTCTTCTGGAAGAGGTACGAAAGGCCACCGGGCTGCATTACAGGGCCTGAATTTTTTTTGGCCATTTGAACGAATCCGCAACCATACGGGTATGAGTCCTACCCGTATACTGAAGGTCGTTCTTCTGGCTCTCACCCTTCTTTTGCTGTGGTGGGTCGATCCCGTGGTCGGACGGTCCGCTCCTCCGTCCACGGTCTTTCTCTGGTTTGCCTTTTTACTGTTTCTGATTGTTGTTCCCCTGTATCTATGGCCTTCCTGTCGGTTTCTTCCGGCCAGACGGGGTGTGCTCTGGTATCTGCCGCTGTTTTTTGTTCTGCTGTCGGTAAGCAGCCGGTCCTGGCAGGCCCCCGAACAGCCTCCTGCACAGTGGCTGGAGCCACCACGTCGATCGGCGCTCTTTGCAACGGCCGTCGTTCGAAAAGAGATTCGCCCGGGCCTTGTACTGGCAGACGTGCAGCTGACGACGATCGAACATTTTACCGGAAGATGGGTTCGACTTCCTGGCCGACGCAAACGTGTCCGTACGCCTAACTATATGCAGCCTGTATCATTGCCGGCCTTTCCTGTTGCCATACAGAGCCGTAAAACAGAAATGCCACAGCCTGGTTGCAGTCTGAAGATCAGGCTTACACCGAAGTACTTTCCAAAGGCCCTGCAGGGAGCCTATCTTTCTTCATTGCGTTATCATGGCGCCAGCTCCTATATTCGACTGAAGCCATGGCTTATTCAGGAAACAAGCTGCAGCCCTGATACTCGCAGCCGCTGGAAGGCCGCCCTTGTACAGGCCCTGCAACAGCAGAAAAAGCATCCGCTTTCGCAAGAGAAGATAGGGTTATCGAGGGAGGCTACGGGCATTGCTCTTGGCATGCTTACGGGCAAGTCTGGCTGGATGGATCGAAACACAAAGGCAATGGCCAGCGGTCTTGGGATTCTGCATCTCTTTGCTGCAAGCGGTCTTCATCTTGGCATTCTCTACATCGTAATCTACTGGCCGCTTTCTCTGATCTTTGGACCGAAGCATGGCGTTTCCACTACGCTTCCGCTTGGCATCGCTGCCATCTATGTGTGGCTGCTTGGCTTTCCGGTTTCACTTGTAAGGGCCTTTCTCTTTGTCAGCCTATTTGCCCTGCGGAGCTTTGTGCATCGGCGCATCGAAACGATTGATCACCTTTTGAATACAGCCCTGCTGACAGCACTTCTGTTTCCGCATTCCATGATCAGCCTGTCTGCTCTCTTTTCGTTTTCTGCTGTAAGCGGCATCCTTTTTCTTTTCTCACCGATCGATGGACTCTTTACGCGGAAGCATCGAACAAAGCCGCCTTGGTTTCTAAAGCGGATGGCTTCTCATATCCTGGGGTTTGTACGTAAACAGGGACAGATCAGCTTCGCCGCTTCTTTACCGGTAACGCCGTGGATCGTTCTATTCTTTCGTTCATATGCCTTTCTTTCTCCCCTGGCCAATATCGTAATCGTTCCACTTGCATCGTTGTTGCTTCCACTTCTGTTTCTCTCTCTTGTCTCTGATATGCTTGTTCAACATACCGCCATTGACCGATTTATCTGGCTCTTAACCGTTCAGGGCTTTGAGCTGCTGGTTTTCATCATGCATGGCCTGAACGGTCAGCATTTCTTTGTTCGATTCGATGACGTATGGCCTTATGCCGCTGTCAGCTTTATGCTTCTGGCTGCCACCGCACTGCTCTTGTTCCTGCATAAAAGAGAGCGATTGCCCGACAGGGCTGCCGTTACCGGGTTGCTTTTGCTGTTTTCTCTCACAGGTCCTGTGGGTTATCTTCTAATACGATTTCTCAGTTAGAGCAAGGCTTATTTGATTGAGCCTGCGCCCCGACCTTGGATTCTGCCATCGTGTATCCATACTTCAGCCGGGAACGCATCCAGTCTGACCTGAAAGAGCTTGGAGGTGGTATCCGCAAATCAATGGGACAGAATTTCCTGATTGATCCGAATACCATTGAAAGACTGGTTGGGCCGATTCGCGAAACACTGCAACATTGCGAAAATCCATCGGTTATCGAGATTGGCCCCGGGCTTGGAGCCCTTACGCATCGACTGCTTGAACTGGCACCCGTTACTGCGCTCGAACTGGATCCCATGCTTGCAACCTTGCTTCGACGGCAGTTTGACGGGCATCCAGGCTTTTCGTTAATTGAAGGGGATGCGCGGCGAACCCTGGATGGCCGGACCGCTCCGGTATTATGCGGGAATCTTCCATACTATATCACCACGGAGCTGATCCTGAAAAGCCTGAAGCTACAGGGCATAAAACAGCTGTTCTTTCTTGTACAGACAGAGTTCGCAAAGCGTGCCTGTGCGAAGACGGCAGAGAGCTCCTTTACCGTATATCTACGAAACTTTGGAGATGTTCGATTGCTGGAAAGGGTTCCTGCATCGTGCTTCTTTCCCGTGCCTTCCGTAGAATCTTCGTTCTTTACCGTCATTCGCTACGAGGAGCGCTCCCCGGCTGCTATACTCGAAAAGGTTCTGCGCATGAGTTATCGCGCTAAACGCAAAAAGATCCGTAACTCATGGAAGAACGGTGAGCCATTGCTGCCTGTAGAACAGCTGGAGGAGGCGGCCCGTCTCCTTGGTATCGATACGGAACGCCGTCCCGAGGAGATCGACATCGACTCCTATCATCGCCTGGCCTGTCAGGTAGAGCAGATTGGATCGTTGCTACCAGGGCTGATCGAGAAGCAGAAAGGCCAGAAGGGCACCGACCAGAGACATCGACAATCCCCACAGTAATAGCTTCCGAAAGAGGGCAGAGCGTTCTTCGGCTCCTACAGGGGCTGATGCAATGCAAAGGGCTCCCAGAGTGGACAGTGGGCTCACATCTACCATATGGGAACCTGAGCAGATAGCAACGGCAAGACTGACAGAATCGGTGGCTCCCGTTTGCTCCATGATTTCAGGAATCATGGGAACAAAGGCAGGCATGATTACACCGCTCGACGAACTGAAGGCAGAGGCAATGCCTGTAATCAGTGCCAGCACCGCATGGATGGTCTGTGCACCGGACACCTCTGCAATCAGACTGACAAGCAATGTCAATCCACCACTTGCCTCCAGAACGGAGATCAGGATGGCAATACCTGTGAGAAGAAAGATGGCCTCCCAGGGGAGGTCTTTCAGCGATGCCGTCTGTTTGTCGCGATCAAGAAGCCAGAGCAATGCTACAAGAACAAAGGCCACGGGACCAACAGAAAGCTGAAACAAAAGGACAAGGACGACCAGAGCAATGATGGCTGCGATCGTTCGCCACTGCGAAGCATTGATGGGCTGACGAATGGTGGTCGTTTCAGGAGCAGGGTGGCGCAGAGTAGTCCAGTCAGAGAAAAGCAGGATGGCTGCCACCGCTGTAATCGATTGAAGCCCGGCCGTGGCGCCGAAGATGCGAAGCGGTATCATGGGGTCGTCCAGGCCGATTCGCTGCAGAAGACCGGTGCTGATAATGCCGGTTGGAGCAATAGGAGAAAAGGCACCGGCATTGGCACCGGTGCATATCAGGATGGCCATCAAAAGTGGGGAGATACCGGCCCGAGATGCCAGGGCCATACCGGATGGCGCAAGCAGGGCTGCTGCCGCGATGTTGCCCGGGCCAATTGCCGAAAGCACAACGGCAAGAGCAAAATAGATGATGGGAAGCAGGGCTGCCCTTCCTCTGGCAAGACGCAGAAATAGAGAGGTGATGCGTTCCAGTGTGCCGTTCTTATCGGCCATCGTAAAAAGCAGGGTGATACCCACGAGCATCAAGAACAGGTTATCCGGAAACCCTTTTGCAATGCCGGCCGGGTCGACGGTTCCCGTCAAAAAGCCAACCGCGTAGGCCATGGCAATGGCAATGATGCCTGCATTGATACGCGGGAACAGGGAACCGACTATGAGAATGAGCAGTAAACCGAGTAACGAAAAGGCAGCGGCCCAGCCGCCCAACAGGCTTTCCATCGGCTGATTCTACCACAGATTCCGTTCGCGGAAAAGCATTTTTCCCTGTGTCTTTTTCGTCGACAGAAAGGCAGGCGGAATGAAAGAGGGGTATGTCTTTCCGTTTTCGGCTGACCGACAGAGAATTTGCAAAGATCATGCTTCAGATGTATTATCGCAAGCCTCTGACCTGGCTTGTGCTAATACTGGTACCGGTTTACATTGGATATGCGGCCATGCATATCGAGCTCGACAATGTCAATCAGGTCCTTCCTCTTTCCATACTGCCCATTTTCGTCCTGTTTATTCTGCCCGCTTCGGTATGGTTTGGTGCCATCCGTACGTACGAGAATACTCCTCCCCTCAGCCAGGAAACACATGTCCAGGTTACTGACAAACAGGTTCTGATTGAAACCGCAAGCAAGGTCGTCGAGCATCCGCGAACAGATCTTCGTCGCGTACTGAACCTCGTTGGAGCAAAGGTGCTGGTCTTCGGACCAGGACATCTCGTACCGATTCCGAAGCGGATTATCGGGCCAGAAGAGGAAGCCTTCTTGAATTCTCTTAAAGCTTCTCTAAAGAAGTAACAGCCTTCGGTTAAATGGCCTCAGGTATGACCGCCTGCAAAGTCGTTGACAGGTGCCTGCAGCAGGCGGCTTTTGCCCTATGCTTTACCGCTACCATGACCATACGCCCGAAATAGCTCCTGATGCCTTTATTGCAGACTCTGCCGATGTCATTGGCCGGGTAAAGATCGGGGCTGGTTCGGGAATATGGTTTGGATGCCTTGTTCGCGGTGATGTGGATGAGATTATTATTGGCGAACGGACAAATGTCCAGGATCATTCCGTCATTCACGTTACAGGTGGAAAATATCCGACCATTATCGGCAATGACTGCACACTGGGCCATCGCGTGACCGTGCACGGTGCTCGGTTAAAGAACCATGCCTTTCTGGGTATCGGGTCAACGGTTATGGATGACTGCGAAATCGGTGAATTCGCCATGCTTGCTGCCGGCAGTTTGCTTCCACCAGGAAAGAGCATTCCCGATGGTATGCTGGCCATGGGGGCTCCGGCAAAGGTGGTCCGACCCATCACCGATGCTGAGCGCGAGATGATCCTGCGTATTCCGCAGACCTATGCCCGCCTGGCCCAGGAATACAGAAACGCAGAACTGGTATCGCCTTTACGCTAAGACAACAGGCGTATAAGGACCACCGCAATGGCGGCGCCTTATACGCTCTGCATTGGGTCAAAAGGGAAGCTCATCTTTTAGATGAGTATGTATCTCTGTGTCAGGGATACCCTTCAGGTTCTTCTGAATCCAGATAAGATTGATGCCGTTCATGGAACCGTTCAGCTTTTCCTTGATATAACCGGAAAAGCGTGGACCGGCACAGATGTAGATTGTGTCACCGCCCTTTCCAGGATAATTCTGCTGCAAATACTGACAGATTTCTGCCGCAAATCGCTTGTTTACCACAACGGTTGGATCGCTATCCCGCTCCATCTTATGGCGTCCCATACCGCCACTGTCAAAGCCGATCCCTTCTGCGTCACCGTAGAAATCCTTGCCCTTCAGACGCCCTTGAGGATTCTCCATCCTGTGGATGAGCTGAAACGGCCTGCCTTTTCCAGTCGGAGCAAAAACGCGTGCTTCGGCCCGGTTCGCAACTACAATCCATTTCCGATTCATGCCCTGGAGCCTCAACCAATGGGGCCAATCCGTCAAGAACTCTGCCTTTTTTTGTTCAAAAACGTCTGCATGTTACGGAGCTTCCGATGAGATTGCGAGATATGCAGATTCTCTCCGCCGGCTATCTGCTGTTTACGCTTCTGCCTCTTCCAGGCATCAGTCTCTGTCTCTTCTATAATACGACCGGCCATCCTTGCCCTGGGTGTGGAATGACCAGGGCCCTGCATCACCTGCTGACCGGAGACGTTCTGGCTGCGGTCCGGTATCATTCAGTATCCCTGGCCCTGCTACCTGTACTGCTATTCTTTATCAGCACGATTTTCTTGCCTCCGGCGGCCCGCCTTTACAATGAGAATCGGAATCGTTTTAACCTGGGGATTATGGCCGGGGCGGTGGTAGTTGTGCTTTACGGCATCCTGCGCTGGATTGTAGCCGAAGGGGTTATACCGTCCTTGCAGCCCTTCTTTGCGGAGTTTTCTGAACCGCCGATCATCAAAAGCCTGTTACAGACGTTTTTCCATTGACCGGACGGCTTCGAAGAATTGTTAAGCAGTTACACATGGAAAGAACGTTTATCATCTTGAAACCAGATGCCCTGCAATCGAAGAATGCGGGCAACATCATTTCGCGGATCGAATCCGAAGGTTTTCGTATTCTCGGCCTGAAGCTCGTCCGCATGACCGAAGAAGACGCCGGTAAATTCTATGCTGTTCATAAAGAACGTCCCTTCTATGGCGACCTCTGTCGGTATATGAGTTCAGGACCTGTAATCGTCGCTGTGCTGGAAGCAGAGCAGGCGGTACAGAAGTGGCGAGATCTTATCGGTGCTACCGATCCGGCCGAAGCAGCCCCGAATACCATCCGCAAACTGTACGCAAAGAGCAAAGAAGCCAATGCCGTACACGGCTCGGACTCTGTTGAAAACGCCAGAACAGAGATTGCCTTCTTCTTCAGCGAACGCGAACTTGCAGGATGACAGAGAAAGAGGCAGAACCTGTCTTCCTCGAACTCGGGAAGACCTTTGAACAGTTCTTCCTGGGTTACGTTTCTGATGTTCTGCACGGTGAATCCGTATCAGAAATTGCCGCCCCGGCGCTCTATTCCCTGAAAGCAGGGGGAAAGCGCGTCCGGCCGGCGCTTGTTCTGCTCTGTGCCGATCTTACACCTGCCCTGATTTCAGACAATGCCAGAGGTCGAGAAGGCCTGCTTACCGCAGCTGCTGTAGAGTGCATCCATACATACTCTCTGATTCATGACGATCTACCCGCCATGGATGACGATGATCTTCGCAGGGGGATGCCGTCCTGTCATAAGCGCTATCCTGAATGGGCAGCCCTGCTTGCAGGGGATACCCTGAACACCTTTGCCTTCCGGCTTCTGGCCGATGCCGGTGGGAATGTGGCAGCCAAGCTACCCTTGCTTGCCGATGCAGCAGGACATGCAGGCATGGCTGCCGGTCAGGCATTGGATCTTGCCCGCGAAAAGAACGACTTCCCGAAAAACGAAGCAAGCAGTTCCTACTCTTTGCCCGATGTAAGCGAGGCCCTTTTTGACCTGATCCAGGATGTATGGAAGGCGGAGTCAGGCAGCGAGCTTTTGGCCATTCACATGAGAAAAACAGGGGCGCTAATTCGCTGCTCCTGTCAGCTGGGTGCCCTCTGTAATGAAACATCTCCAGAGCTTTTTGCTGGCTTTGGTATGGGATTGGGCCTTCTTTTCCAGATTACAGACGATATTCTCGACGTCACTGGCCAGGCGGAACGACTTGGGAAAACGGCCGGCAAAGACGAGCGGACCGGAAAATTAACCTTTCCCGCCCTGCTGGGCCTGTCAGAAAGTAAAGAGCTTGCCAGGGCAATGGCAGAGCTCCTGGCCGATGAAGCAGAAACATTGCCCCTGTCGGATGTTTCGCGACAGGCACTTCGCAGTCTGGTCCATTACGTCTTTAGTCGCGATCACTGATCCATGAAGCTGCGCCTGGACGAATACCTTTCAGAACGCGAACAGATTGATTTACCTGCCGTCGTAACGCTTATCATGACAGGCAAGGTGCTTGTGGACGGCCAGCCGGAAACAAAGCCTGGTCGGCGAATTAGCGAACGCAACGATGTCGTGCTGAAAGAAAGACCGCGCCTCTATCCGGCCAGGTCGGCGGAAAAGCTAACGGGAGCCCTGCAATCCTTCCAGGATTCAAATATTGAGGGGCGTATAAGAGGTCGTATCTGCCTGGACCTCGGTGCCGCTCATGGCGGTTTTACCCGTGTCTTGCTTGATCATGGTGCCCGGCGCATCTATGCCATCGATGTTGCAAGAGGCCTTCTCGATCATAGCCTGCAACAGGATGATCGGGTAAAGGTGCTGGATCGGCACAACATCAAGCATATCGAGGCCGCCTGGTTTGATCCTGAAGATCTGAAGGATCTCCCCTGGTTTATTACCTGTGACATATCCTTTCTTTCTCTCTATACCGTGCTGCAGGCACTGGCCGACTTTAGCCTGAAGCATCATATAGTTTTCAGCGGCATCTTTCTTTTGAAGCCACAGTTTGAGGCCTCACAGGCAACAGAGCGAGGCATTCTACGCGATGAAGGCCTGCGACTTGAGATAAGAGACAGGCGCATCGACCAGGCGCGTGGCCTGGGCTATACGGTGCTTGGCGCGGCAGACTCCGTCCTGCCAGGACGTAAGGGAAACGTGGAGATCTGTCTTGCCCTGGAATTCAATCCCCGGCAAAAGACTGCTGCACCTCAAGGATAGAGCGAAAGTGCTCGTAAAGGGCGATCGCCGCTGTCGGTCTATCGCGTAACAGCCTTCTTGCTTCTTTCATCCCTTTAATCAGGTGTCGAAGACGACGGGCATCGATGCTTTCGTGTACGGCCACAGACCTGATCTTTTCGAGCTGCAGCAACAAACGCCCTTGAAACCGCAATTCTGAAAGGTCAGAGACAGCAATGAGGCGAATGGACTGCTCCAGTTCGTCGAAGCGCAGTTCCGTCAGACGGTGCAGGGCCTGCTGTGCCAGATCAGGTCTTTTGTGGATTCCATGCCGCACAAGCCTTATGTGGTTGAGCAGTCTGGCATAGTCGGTACCATGTAAAACCTCTTGAGGAAGGGATACATCCAGCGGTGCACCAAACGGCAGGACAAAGAAGGCCCGTTCCATCATATTCTCAAGGTTGAACACATGGTCGGTGCCGGCTGCTTCTGCTTCTTTTCTAAGGTCCCCGGCATTGATCCAGCGTTCTATGCGGAGCCTGTGGCTTATGATGTCTTCGTAAGGAAGGCCAAGCTGATGGTGAATGCGGAACAGAAAGGTCGGTCCTGCATGGTGTACGATGTGGTTGATGACCTCTGTGCGGGCAATGGCATCGCGCAGAGGATGTCTTTGCAGCGCATCTCGTACAACGTCTTCTTTATCAAAGGGAAGATCTTCAAACCGACGCAGTACAAAGGCAAAGAAGTCCTCTTCTGTTCCATCGATGTTGATGCGTGATCGGTAGTACAGTTTGCTCCATCCAACAAGGTTACCGACAAACGGAGAGCTCAGCCTGTCGGGTTGAGGCGGCAGGTCTGACTGCTCGCAGATGTCGTAGTTGATCAATTCCTGGATCCACAGAGGCAGGGCGGAGCGTTCCTTCTCAAGCCGACGCTGTTCCATGCGGATGCAGCGGTTTATGCTCCGGTTGTTCGAAAGCACCTGGTCGATCATCAGTGGTTCCAGAGAACGGATCAGCTCATTCCGCTCTTCCCTGGATTGAATCAGACCACGAACCAGCATGTCTTCCAGAAGGATCTTTAGATTCACCTCATGGTCAGACATATCCACGCCAGCAGAGTTATCCACGGCATCCGTATTCAGCAGAACACCGGCAGAGGCAGCCTCATAGCGGCCCTGCATGCTGAAGCCGAGATTGCCTCCTTCGCCGACCACCCTAACTCGCAAAGAGGAGCCGTCTACGCGAACAGAATCGTTGGCCGGATCGCCAATCTCTTCGTTTCGTTCGTAGCTTGCTTTTACATAGGTGCCAATTCCGCCATTCCACAGCAGATCGACGTCGGCGCAGAGAATCGCCCGGACAAGCTCATCCCCGGACACCGATGCCTTCGTAATCCCCAGGGCCTGCCGGGCCTGTTCTGACAGTTGAATGTCTGCCATGTCTCTTTCGTATACGCCTCCTCCTGGAGAGAAAAGACTGGAAGTATAGGCATCCCAGTCCAATCCAGCCTCAAAAAGGCGCTTCCTTTCTTCAAAAGAGAGAAGGGGATCCGGATCGGGATCGATAAAGATATGTCGATGGTTAAAGGCAGCGATCAGTTTGATGCTGCTTGAAAGAAGCATGCCATTTCCGAAGACGTCTCCGCTCATGTCACCGATGCCCACACAGCGAATTACATCGACCTCTGGATTAATGCCCAGAGTGGCAAAATGTGACTTCACGGATTCCCAGGCTCCTCTGGCGGTAATCCCCTGTTTCTTATGGTCATAGCCAAACCGGCCACCCGAGGCAAAGGCATCGCCGATCCAGAAACCAAGTTCGGCAGAAACCTCGTTTGCCGTATCACTGAAGCGGGCCGTTCCGCGATCAGCTGCCACAACAAGGTAGGGATCAAAGCCGTCGAGGCAGACAAGGCCCTGGGGGCGTACTTCCTGTCCGTTGATCAGGTTATCGGTCATACGCAGCAAGGCATGCATGAAGCGACGATAAGCAGCCTTCCCCGCAACCGGATTCATTCCCGTTCTTTTGAGTACAAAGCCTCCCTTGCTGCCTTCGGGAACGATCATGGTGTTTTTAATGCGCTGTGTATGTACAAGCCCCAGGATTTCCACGCGAAAATCATCGGTACGGTCGGACCAGCGAATGCCTCCGCGCGATACAGGGCCAAACCGCAAATGAACGCCTTCAAAATCTGTGGCATAGACAAAAATCTCATAAAGAGGTTTGGGCTCGCTTACAAAGCTCAACCGTCTGGATTCAATCTTCAGACTGATTTCATCTTCATCGAGCAGGAAGTTTGTACGTACTATAGCAAAGAGCAGTTCTCTTAACCTCATGCCCACAAGCCTTTCAGATAACGTCCGCAACACGGACACCTGGGCATCGACGGCTTCGGAATGCATCCGCTGTGCTTTCTGGCGTTCGGCGGGATCTGCATGCGAAAAGGTTGCTTCGGCATATTGAATCATGGCCAGTGCCAGATCTGCATGCGAAAGCATCATCTGCATCAGGAAGGGGCCCGAAAAGGATCGGTCCATCTGGTAAAAGCATGCAAGCAGTGCCTTCAGCATGCGCAACCGGCGCAGGGTGAAATCCGATCGACGACAGATTCGGTTAATCAGATCGACCGACGTTCGCTGATTGAGTATGCCGGAAAGCACCTCGCAAAGTCTACGCGCTTCATCCTCCTGCAGGGGATCGACAACAAAGAAAAGATGTCTGTAATAGACCTCGTTCCCGGTATCGAAGCTCAGACGAATCGCATGCTGGATGGACAGGCCAAGGCTGTCGAAGGCCGGAGTCATCTCACTCAATATGGCAGGGTGCTTGCTGAAGACGTGAAAGGCCGGTGCAGGGCCGGACTCATAGCGGACGTGATAGGATTCTGTTTGCTTTTCAAGGAGAAGCAGGCCATCGAGGAATTGCGCTGGCGTCAGGTGCTGTTTGACATCTTCATTTAAGGCATGGAGCGCCGTGAGGGATCTTTCGCGGATTCTCTGCGCACCGGTAAAGCGATCGCCGATTAGAGCGAGCAGCCGATCCCGGTAGGAACGGAGCAATCGTGATTCTTTCTGGTCGATAAGCTGCCGAATCGATTCGCCGCCCTGATCGGAGTCCAGCCAGAGGAATTCGTATTCCACTCCTTCATTGTGTCTTCGAAACTCCGTGCGTATGCGGATATCATTCTCGCGAAAGAATGCACGCAGGTTTCGGGCTATCTCTTCCCCATCGAAGACGGTTCGAATCAGCCAGCATCCGCCGTATTCCTGGTCGAGGAGCAGGATATGCGCCCCTTCATCAATATTCTGTCGCTCCAGCAAAAATCCGAAACAGGCCTGCCAGAACTCTTTCGACCTTGTAAATAGAAGCCCCAGAGGAACCATCTGCGTCAGTCTGTAAAGCTCCCTCCAGTTATGCGAACCGATCGGTATATCCAGGGAGGCCGATATGGCATCGATCTTTCGACGCATGGCAGGAATGGTAAAACGAGGCGACAGCTCCCCTTTGGAGGCAAAGCTGCCGATCAGAAGCCTGACTGCCGTTTCAGAGGCAAGGAGGGCCACATGCAGGGGCTTATTGGTTTTCACCTCACTTGGAATATCGGTTTCGTAAATCGACAGTCCGGATCTAACCGCCAATTGCTTCCGTTGTAACCACCGGTTTAGCCTGGCGGCCAGCTCTTCGTTACGGAGGATTCCCAGGCCTTTCTGGATTGTGTGGTTCCGGTCCAGCTCTGCCGTTCCCATCAGGATGAAGTGCTCGATGAGCCACTCTCTGTCGCGGCGAAAATCATCGTCCCCTTCCACCTCGGCCGCTGCCGCAAGCTGCTGCGGGAAATCCTCAACCATATATTCCAGATCGGATAGGTTGCGATTCAGTGAGCGGAGGAAAGGCTCGCGCACAGAGTCGTCAAAATGCTCCAGAGAGAAATACAGCCAGGCCTCCTGCCTGCCAGAGACATCGGAATCGGACTTCTGTAAGCCGGTAAGAGACCCTGCATCATCTCGCTCTACGGAAAACAGGGCGCTTATGCGGAATCGGATACGGATCTGATGCGATTCCAGCAGGTTCTGCACCACATCGACCACAAAAGGCAGGTCAGGCAGAACCACCTCCAGGTAGTCTCCATCCCAGAGTACCGGATCCTTGCCGAGAACGACGCGATGCTCTGTTCTCAGTCGAACGGCTTCGAAGCGCTGGCTTAAAAAGGCTCGACGGTCAGGTTCGGACAGTACATCGCGCAGCAGAGGGGGTAAAAGAGGCTCATAGAATTCGGTAAATTTTTGGAAGACATCTGATGAGGTCACGTTTCTATCTTACAGAACATGTCTTCGCAGGCAACCGAAAGATTTCACTTGTAAATCAAGGCCGGACTTCGTACATGTTCATGCAGTCGGCTCCTGAAGCCGGTAAGGAAAACTATGACAGATCTCTTCTCTGTAGACATCCAGGAGCATTCGGAACGTCACGTTCTGTGTCTTGCAGGCGAGTTAACGGCCGAAGGAGAAAGTCGCCTTTCTGCTGCCTTTGAGCATCTGCTTCAGGTGGCTCCGGATCAGATCATTTTTGATTTCAGCGAAGTAAAATACATCAATTCGGGCGGCATCTCCGTTTTGCTGAATCTCATTTCACGTGCCCGATTCGAAGGCAAGTCCATCCTTTTTTCTGGCCTGACCCGTCACCTGCGTAAAGTCGTAGAAATCGTTGGCATGGATGAGTTTGTACAGATCGTCGACCCCGTTGACTGATCCATCTTTTTGTCGATCCTCCTTCCATTTTTGCCGAAACTAAAGGGGGATGGTGCGTCTTTTCATCACAGCTCTTCTGCTTCTGTGTTCTTCCCTCGTTGCCGCACCGGTAGCGAGGACCCTGCCGGATCCGTACTATCCCCAGAAGCCCAAAGGGGAGCTGCGGTTGAACTACTATTACGATCGCACCGGTCGCTGGGTGAAATTCTCGGACTGGATTCCCTTCAAGCAGAAGAAATACGTTCCCGTCTTTTTCGAGGACTATTATACTCTATACGGCCTGCCGCATTCTTACAGGCCCCAGGATGTGAAAGAAAGCATCTACTTTCTGTATGCAGCGTTGGGGAGCAGGTTTCGCCATCCACGTGATTCACTGTGTAAAATAGAAACAGAAGAGCAGTTCCATAAATACCGACTGATCATGTTTATGGAAACGAATCTGCTTATCATGCGTATGTATCTGCGTCTGGGCTCTCTCTATGACAAAAGGCATCTTTACTTTCATGATCTGGATGTTGCCGATGATCTTGAGGTATCCTTTCTGATCGCCCGCACCTATTATACCGAAGCCCGGCGTTACTGGAAAGAAGCAAAACGCTATGCCGAGCTGGCCACTGCCTATCCATTCGAAATCGATTTACCAACCATGGAGTCCCATCGCTTCGAAATCGTACATGGCCGACTTGACTTTGACCGAATCATCGATCGGCATCTTGTGCGCATCGAGGCGAAACTTGATACCGTAGCGGCCTTTCTCGACGAACATGGCAGACCAAGGCCCGTAAAACAAAAGATGCTGGAAGATGTTTCAAAGATCTATGACGATCGATTTCCACCGGATCCGCTGCAGGAGCCCGTTCTCAACCCACACTGGAACGAAAAGCCCCTGTTTAACGATACGGACGATCCTTTTGCTCCGCTGGACGAGCCCCTGCCACCGTATCAGGAACGGTGAATAAAGACGCGACGATTGAGGGCCATGGCAAAGCGCGAGAACAGCTGATTCTCGAACCGGCGCATCTCTTCCAGCCTTTGCCGCCACCCTTCATCATGTTGCGGTAGCATCTCCTGCATCTCCTGCAGATGGCCTTCTTCTTCGCGAATGATGCCGTCGATGCGCATGGGCAGGTCGGCGCGAATCAAGGCATCGTTGTAGGCCGGAAAAACGGTCATAGCCCTTTCTTCGATTACCGTGGTAACGTATAAATAGCAGAGCAGGTTTCGCGTGTAACGGTCCTTTGTTTTCAGCTGCTCGTCCCCGTGTATGCGGCGTTCAATGCCGGAGTCCAGAGTCTGGAAATAGCGATAACCGGAGTACCCGCAGAGCATACGGCTGAAATCAAAATCTCCGGGTGCATCGGGGTTCACCTTGCGGACCATCTTTTTGTAAAAGAGGGCATGCCGGGCCTCTTCTGCAGCATGCGAAAGGATCGTCTCATCGAGGTGCATCCCGAAATCGGTGCGATGAATCTTACGTGCACCGCAGTGCTCGAGAAAACTGAGCGTATTGATCCAGGCAGTATGCAGATTCGGATTCGAGACGATTGCCGTGAGAAGCTCCTCCATGCTGGCCTGCGGGCTGGAGGTCTGCAGGGTCTGTGTGTTCACGCTTTACTCCTTGTTTCCAGTTTGTAGAGTTGTCCATACATCATCCACAGAAGGCCCACAAGAAACAGCAAAAAACCGACGATCTGGCTCTGCGTAAAGCCATACCAGTGCCAGTGCTCAAAATAGTAGGATTCTGGATGCGAGGGCCAGTCGTTGTGATGCAGAAGTGGTTTTCCTGCAATCTGCGGATGCGGCAGCACAGGGATGGCAGCATCGTTGATTCGCAGGAATTCCACGAAAAAACGGGCCAGTCCATCATAGATACAGAACAGCGCCACGTAAAATCCTGGCCTGTACGGGCGTTGCCGCCTGGCCATCATCCAGGCAAAAAGCGCCCAGCTCAGAACGGCCTCTATCAATGGGGTATTCCAGACACGCACACCACCCGTAGGCATCACCGACCCCGGTCCATACACCATGGTAAGTACCGGTATATTAATGGCCGCGGCATAGCCATAACAGCCATCTCCGCTGACCATGCATCCCATTCTGCCAATGCCATAGCCCAGGGCCAGCATCATGGCAAATACGTCAGCGTAGCGCAGCAGATCAAGACGACGAAGGCGCAGATACACATAGATAAAAAGAACAGACGTGATCAACCCCCCGTAGAAGACCAGGCCTCCACGCGAAAAGAGTGCCTCCCACAGACCGACGGCTCCCGGCACCTTCACTCCCATCCCTTCGCGGTACAGCCACAGATGTTTCAGTGTGTCCGAAACCGAATCGGTCACCACCCAGATGCTATCCCAGATTTCGAAAACAAAGCCAATCTTCGCTCCGATCAGAGTGCCCAGAACAGCAAGAACAACGACCCATTCCGATACCGATGGATCCAGGCCACGTCTTTGCAGCTCACGCGGAGCCAGAATGGCGGCAGCGGCAAAGGCCAGGAATAGAAAAAAGGCAAAACTGGATATTGCATAAACAGGACCGAAAGGACCCGGGATTGGAAACGGAAGCGGAATCTCGCTGATCACCCACGACTCCTCTGCATAAACTCCTCGATCTCATCAGCGGACCGCGGTATCCCCTCTGTCAGGATACGCGGCTGTTCGGCCGTCACCAGTACATCGTCTTCTGTACGGATACCGATACCACCAAAGTGCCTGCTTTCTGGCATGCCTGGAGAAAAATAAAGCCCTGGCTCTACCGTGCAAACCATGCCAGCGCGAAAGCGCCGTGGACCGGCCTCCGCTTCAATCCATTCCTGTCCGCCATAATAGGCTCCAACATCGTGCACATCATAGCCGATAAAGTGTCCCGTTCTATGCATGTAGAACGGCCGATACAGCTCCTGCTCCAGGCAGGCTTCGCGACTTTCGCGAAGAACCTTTTCATCAATGAGAAAATCTACAAGCATCTCTACGGCCGCACGGTGGCTTTCATCCATGCTTGAACCAACAATGGTTTTCTGCAAGGCCGCCTGATGGGCGCGTCCCACAGCATCATGCACGGCCCTCTGTTCGGGAGTAAAACGGCCAGAGGCGGGGAAGGTACGCGTCACGTCACTGTTGATGTTGTTTTTGCTGGCGCCGGCATCGACAAGGATGAGGTCGCCTTCCTGTATACACCGGGAATTCTCAACATAATGCAGAATGCATGCATTCGATCCGGAGGCCACGATAGAGGGGTAGGCCCAGGAAGCGTTATGACGGCGAAAGGCCTGCAGTATCAGCGCCTCCAGCTCGTATTCGTGCATGCCTGGCCGAACGGCTGCCTGGATGCTTCTGTGAGCCTCTGCTGTAATCTGTGCTGTTTCAAGCATCTGCTCGATTTCGTAGGCCGATTTAATGAGACGCATTTCATGAAGCAGGACCTGCGTATGAAAGATGCCCGAAGGACCGCTCTGGCCGGCCCGGGCACGGCGAATCATCAAATCCAGCTTCGACAGCACTTCATGGTCAAACGAGGCGTTCTGGCCAAAGGGATAATAGAGCCGGGAACGGCCGCGGAGCATTTCGGTGAGACGCTCTTCATACGATGACAACGCAAAGACGGCATCCACCGGACAGAGCTGCAGGATTTCCTCATGCGATGGACGCAGGCCTTCCCAGATCTCTTTTTCCGGATCGGGTGGATCAACGAAAAGCCACATCTTCTCGCCGGTGACAACCAGCCGTGCAGGAAACAGGTTCAGCCCTGTAAGATAATAGAAATCAGAGTCCTGCCGAAACGGAAAGGTCACGCTGCCCGAATGCACCTTCTCTGTGGCCGAGTAAAGGACCAGGGCACCACGGTCGCCCAGTCGGCGCTGTAATTCCCTGCGCCTTTCTTTTAGAACGGGCAGGGGGATGCCAGGTTCAAAATTACGGGGCAGGTTCCATGATTGTTTTCGGGAAGGATTCCCCTTTGCCGTTTCGGTTCCCTTTGCGTTCATTGTTCACCACTTCTTCTGCTGGTTTCTCTGTCAAAAATATCATAAAGACGGTGCGAGCCCATAAAAAGAACGCAGCGCTCTTCGATGTTCTGGACAATCGCTTTCGCGGTGTCTTTTGCAGGTCCGGCATCATCCAGAGAGGCGACGGTGACCTGATCGATGTTGCTCCATCGTCGAATGCTATCGATTTCCACAGACCGCAATCCCGGCCCCGTCACAAAAATCAGGCGCGAGAATCCGAATCTGCCGATCAAACGAAAAACAGGAGCGGGCCGACGATCGCGCGAAAGGGCCAGAACAACCGCCGTATTGCGAAAGGAAAGGTCCTTCAGGCCCTTTAGCAGTGTATAAATCGCCGATACGTTATGGGCATTGTCGAAGATCCAGGTTTTCTGGTGTGTCTTGCGTTTCTCAAGGCGTCCAGGAGGCGAAGGTATAGATACAGTACCGACGTCGGCATACCCTGTGATTCTTCTGAGTGAATCAAAGATGAATCCTGCATACGCTGCGCCATCCTTTAGATAATCAGACCCTCTGCCTTTCTCAAAGACAAAGACCTGAAGTCCTTCGTTGGCCGGTATCATGGATTTAAAACGAGAATCAGGTAAAAAAAGAAAACGAGTTTTCGAAGAAATGATGCCCATTTTCTCTTCGAAGATTCGTTTTCGCGTAGAACCGAGAAGGGCCGTATGATCAAGACCGATAGATGTCAGAATAATCGCGTCCGCTTCGGCAATACGGGTGGCATCCAGCCTCCCGCCCAGGCCCGCCTCGTAGATCTGCACGGGAATGCGCCTTTTCTGAAAAAGCAGAAGACCGAGCAGGGTTAACAGCTCAAAGTAGGTTAACGATGCGAGCACCTTCTGTTCTTCTTCGGCAAGAGGTAGTCCGCACAGATACGAAAACAGCTCTTCAAGCTCGGCAAGCTCTACCGGCGTTCCGTCCAGGCGGATGCGTTCGGTAAAATGAAGGAGGTGAGGGGATGTATAGAGTCCTGTTACGGCTGTTGCCTCATGATTCTGATGCAGGGCCTTTCGAAACAGATAATCCAGGGCAAAGGCCACCGTCCCCTTGCCGTTCGTTCCAACGATCGATATGCGAAGATCCGGCCGGTAGCGGAAGGGCTCCTGCAGCAGCAGGGAGGCCGCAAGAGATTGCAATCGCTGTAACCCACGCTCGAACTCATCCGGGGAGAACTGACGCGAACGTTCCGGGTTGGCACGCCTTTCAAGCTCGGCAAGAAGATCGGGCCGGAAGCCTTTCTCGAGCATGATTCCGTATGCCCTATGCTCGAAGAGCGGTACGCAGGTTCAGACGCATAAAGTTCTCAACGTCGGCTCCGGCCTTCATGCCCGTAAAAAGCTCAAACTGCAAGACAGCCTGGTAGAGAAGCATCCAGTACCCGGGAACGATGGCGGCCTTCTTTTTTCTGGCCACCGAAAGGAGGGGCGTCATCTCAGGAGTGTATACGATATCCATCACGGTCATATCAGGCCGCAGATAGGCCTCGGGTACCGGCAGGCTCAGATCAAAGCCTTTCATGCCAAGAGGTGTTGTGTTGATCAGGATGTGCGCATCGTAGTCGAGCAGCTTTTCTTCTTTCAGGGCTGTAAGCCGGCCTGCCCATTCGGGACGTCTCTTTGTGAAGTAGCGAACAAAGGATCGGATTCTCGACAGGTTTCGTCCCGTAATGGCAATATGTTTTACCGGCGATGCCAGCAGGAGCTGGCCTACGATGGCACGGGCCGATCCGCCATAACCAACGACAACAACGTTCTTCCCCTTCAGGTCGCGCTGAACCGTCTGCAGGGCACGCATGGCACCCGGACCATCCGTATTGCTGGCAGAGAGGATGCGCCCGTTGCGGGTTTCGCGAACAATGAGGGTGTTGGCAGCACCGGTAAGTTCTGTGAGGGCATCCCGTTCGTCGGCTGCCTTCGCCGCCCAGAGCTTGTGTGGAATCGTAACCGACAGACCGCGAATGCCCATATGCAGAATGGACCTTTTTAGAAACGGGCCCGTTTGATCGACCGGGAAGGGAACATAGACGCCGGGAAATCCCACCTTTTGAAAGGCACGATTGTGCAGGACAGGGCTGAATGAATGCGACACAGGATTTCCTATAATGCCGAAAACGGAGGTCTGACCCGTAATCCCTTTCATGATGTCCGCTTTCTCATAAGATCGAGGTCAGGCCAGCGAAAAAGCTGCCGCTCGTTGCCAGGACGTGAATCTGTTGAAAACCTGGGGGGGATGAAAAAAGCTGCTTACAAAAGAGAGAGATATGGAGTTATTTATAAGCATCCTGCATCGGCTGGCAGATTTTCTCGTATACGGGTTGTCTGGCCTGGCCGCTGCCTATTACTACTATCATCACCAGAAGAAGGACCTTCCAGGAGGCTACTGGGGAGCTGCCGTTGTGGCAATCATCGGCGCTGTACTGGTAACAATGCTGGCGGGTCAGGGAGCCTGGTTTAACAGGCTTGTATCCTGGCTGATGAATCCGAAGTTTGGCGATATCCTTCTGGTACGGGTGAACTTGATTACCGCCGTCATCGGCGCCTTTCTGTTTGTTTATATCTTGAATCGAATCAACCAGAACCGCACCCGTCGCCAGTAAGCGACCGTTCCGATCGACTCCTGTGCACCGGTCTGCCATTTTGACCGATGCACACGATATCTTAGCGCCTGCCAGGAAGAGTGGGCCATCCCGTACCGGAGTCTTCCGGTATGGTAACCCCTGGCTCGGTCATACCAAGCTTCTCGCGGAAGATGCGATAGAAGATATTCCCGTCCTGTCTGTCCTGGGTCGTCACCTTAACGAGAGACCCTTTGGTCTTTTCGTCCTGGTGAAAGCTGATGTCAGCGTATCGGTCCCCTGGCATAAGAGAGAGCACGAAGCCGAGTTTTCCATCCCTTGTTTCATTGTAGTGACGCATGACCCGGAAGCGGATGCCTGCCGAGCCAAGCTCATCTATAAAGAGAGGAATGATTTCATGAACCGGCCTTGTACTCTGGTAAACCCGCGTTTCGGCCAGAAGGGCGCCAGGCAGGACGGCCAGTAGAAGGAAAAAGGATAGGGATGTCGTCAACGTAGGTTTCACACTGACATCATCGGAGTCCTTTCAAAAGACTTGACCCACTTTTCCTGATTCAGAACCTTAGCTGGAATGGTTCTTACAGATCTGCTGTCATTTGACAATCTTGCTCTTTTTTATCTGCTGCGCGATACGCCGCCGAATGTGCTGGCACGGGTCTTTGTGCGCTCTGATGCCCGGCTGAGCGGAGCCTTGCTTGGTCTGATGACACCAAAGCAACGCGAGGCCATACACTATCTGATGGCCAAAGAGAATGACGGAGACGAAAAGACCTTTGCCGATGCCGTAGATGCCTTGCTGATCCTTGCCGACGATCTGATCCGCAAAGGCCTTGTTGTAAAAGAAGGCCGCTACTACTACGGCAAGCCAGCGGAAGAAAAGGCCCGCTAACCGGGAACGAGGCACACCTGCAGGCAAGCCCCCGTTCAGCCCTTTCTGGCTGTAAATCAGCTGTTCTCAGCGTTATCAGGCTCTTCCTGCCCTTAACTTCCGATAATGTATCTTATGTCACATAAATGGCGAGCAGGGCAACCGGCCGAAAAATGACCGGTTGCTGCCATAAGGCCGAAACCTTATGGCAGGATTTCTTCTTTCAGGATTTCTTCTTTAAAATGTGATCCTGACGAAAAGCTTCTCAAGGCGCCAATCGAGGATCAGACGCCGGCAGAGCTCCGTGCATATTCTCGGATGTCCACAAAATGGCCCTCAATCGCCGCCGCTGCTGCCATCTCGGGGCTTACGAGATGGGTACGGCCGCCACGTCCCTGGCGCCCTTCAAAGTTCCTGTTGGACGTAGAGGCAGATCGATCCCCCGGGTTCAGGAAGTCGTCGTTCATGGCCAGGCACATGGAACATCCGGCAAAACGCCATTCAAAACCGGCCTCTGTGAAGATCCTGTCCAGGCCTTCCTCGACGGCCTGTCGAAAGACCCGACCCGAGCCAGGAACAACGATGGCACGAACGCCGTCCTTGACGCGACGGCCTTTTACGATGTCTGCAGCCTTTCGCAGGTCTTCGATACGTGAGTTCGTGCAGGATCCAATGAAAACGGTGTTTACAGTAATATCGCTGATTTTCTGTCCCGGCTTCAGATCCATATAAGCCAGGGCATGTCGCGCAGATTCGCGTTCCACCGGATCACTGATCGACTCCGGATCGGGAACCGTTCCATCAACCGGAGCCACCTGGCCAGGGTTCGTTCCCCAGGTCACCATCGGTGCGATCGATGCTGCATCGATGTCGATTACAGCGTCGAATTTTGCTCCTTCATCGGAGCGTAAAGTCTTCCAGTATTCGACGGCCTTTTCGAAATCCTCGCCTTTCGGTGCATAGTCTCTTCCGCGAAGATACTCGAACGTTGTTTCGTCCGGGGCAATCAGTCCGGCACGGGCGCCGGCCTCGATGGACATGTTGCAGACGGTCATGCGACCTTCCATGCTGAGGTTCTCGATTGCCTCACCGGCATACTCGATTACGTAGCCCGTTCCCCCCTGGGTGGTCAGGCGGCCGATAATGGCCAGGATGATATCCTTGGCGGTAACTCCAGGTCCCGTCTTGCCGTTTACGCGAATCAGCATCGTTTTCGACTTACGCTGCTGCAGGGTCTGCGTGGCCAGAACATGTTCTACTTCTGATGTGCCGATGCCAAAGGCCAGAGCTCCAAAGGCACCGTGTGTGGACGTATGAGAGTCCCCGCAAACGATAACGGTTCCCGGCAGTGTGATGCCCATTTCCGGACCGATGACGTGGACGATTCCCTGGTCGGGGCTGTTCAGGTCAAAAAGCGTTACACCGAACTCGTCGCAGTTCTTTTTCAGTGTTTCCATCTGCAGGCGCGAGATCTCCCCCGCTCCATTCCAGTCCCTGGTACGCGTGGATACGTTGTGGTCCATCGTAGCAAACGTAAGCTCAGGATGTCGCAGTTTTCGGCCGTGCAGACGCAGGCCTTCAAAAGCCTGTGGAGATGTTACTTCGTGAACAAGATGCCTATCAATGAATAGCAGGGCAGCTGTTTGGGGATCATCATGAACGAGATGAGCATCCCAGATCTTTTCATACATTGTGCGAGGGGCTGATTTGTGACTGGACATGGTACCAATTTACTGAAACAATGCTACAGAGCAAACAAAAGACGGCTTGCGAAAAGGGGCTGTAGCATAGCCCATACGGTATCCATGATCGAATTTTTTAAGAAATTGCTGCCTGCTTCGAGCGTGGACGAAGAGGAGACGGTTCCCGCTGTGCGGTCTGAACCGCCCGCCACCTGGTCCATTCCCGACAGGTATCGAATCAAAAAGGGTGAGGATGGCTCCGTTCTCACCTGCCTTGAGTCGCCAAACATCGTTCTGCGCATTCAAAAGGGACGGGTTGTAAGCGGACCGAATGCCAGAAAATCCCCGGAACGCACCATCTTTCTGGACGGTGCGGCCGGGGGAGAACCCTTCATGGATCACGATAAGCAGATCTATAACCTGGATCATCATGAAGGCGTAGAACGTTCGTTCACCCTTTCCACATGCGAGCAGGCCCTGATCATGGTTCGCAAGGGCCTGAACTTGAAAGACAAGAACTGGACGATATACGCCAACGAACCGGACCTGGACACCCTGCTTGCCATCTGGATTTTATTGAATCATCTTCATCTAACCCCGGAACGCTCCCATGTTTTAACCGAGATTGTTCCCCTGATTCGCCTGGAAGGTATCATCGATGCCATCGGCCTGGAACACATTGAGCTTCTGGCCTTTCCTCCAGAGTTGCTTGAACGCACTCGCCGACGCCTGGAGAAACTGCGCGAAGAGGAGCTGACCCTTAAGAAAGAGGGAAAGTGGAACGATCTCGATTACACCGAGTATACGTATCGCATGCTGAAGAAGATCGATAACATCATCTTTCGCGTGCAGGATTTTCGTGACTTCAAAGGCGTCGTAGAACTGGCAAGGGCCGACATTACAGAAACAGATGCCGCCGTGGTCTATCACTGTGATATGGGCATCTATGAGCTGGAAGAGTATCTGACCAAGCTGTATGGCCGAAAGCCTACGTTTATCATTCTACAGAAGGACCGTCGTAACTATACGATTCGCAAAGGCGATATGTTCTCTCCGCTGAAACTGGAGCGGATCTACGAACGCCTGAATCTGTTTGACCCGGCCGTTTCGGGTCATGATGCAGAGAATCGCTGGGGAGGCTCGGGCGATATCGGCGGTTCGCCGCGTGCCACGGGAACGAGCCTGTCTGCTTCGCGAATCGTTCATCTTTGCAGAGAAGCCTTTATTGAAACCGATCCTGTTACCAAAGGCCGTCTGCTGCTGCGTGCCATCGTCTATGGCATGATTCCACAGCTGCTCGGATGGCTGACCATGATCGCCGGGCTGTTCTTCCCTCCGTTTGAACGTTTTCTCACCGTTCCCGTCCTTGGGTTAACGACCGGGTCGTTTGTTTTCTTGATGGCATTGACCCTCGTCGTCTTTTATTTCAGTGAGATTCGACGATCCCCCACCTCGTACGGTCTGCGCCTGGCTGTCGGTTGGGACTGGCTGCGTCTGGTTCCAGCCGCCGTTCTTATGGGACTGGTCGGTGGCGTTCGGTTACCTTTACAGTACAGTCAGAATGGCGGTGCCTCCGAATGGTTTCTGGGAGTGGTTTTGCTGCCTGCCTTAACCGCACTGCTTTATTCAAGTGCCATCCATGGCAATCTGGTACCCCACTTTCCCATTCAACGGTTTCGCGGGCCTTTCTTTCTCTCAACCCCTGCCCTGTTTGCTGCCCTGGCGCTTGCCTGCGGCTATGCCCTGACTCCGGTCGATATGGTTTCACTGCTCGATACTATGGGACCGTGGTTACTTCCTGACACGGGCTATGAGCATATGGGCATCATAAGAAAGATTGCATCTCTGCCGATATTCTTCGGCTACGCTCTGTCTTTGAATCTGATCCGCGAAAGAACCGAAAGCGTTCTTCCTGCTTTAGGGATTCATACCCTGTTGACGATTCTACTTGCCCTGTTCCTGTAATCGGTCAGGGCAAGTAGAACAGTACGGAGCGAAACGCCATCCAGGGTTAATCCATTCGATACTGCTTGCTACGCGACAGGTACTTCAACAGATCGGTGGAAGTAAGGATACCGATTACGGATTCATCGGCCCTGGACACAACAAGGATGGCATGTATGTTATTGTCTACCATGGCCGCGGCTGCCTGATCGATGCCCACGTCTTCGTAATAGGCGAAGATCGGTGTGGTCATGATGTCACGAACGCGTAGATCGTAATTTTCGGTTGTCAGCATCCGGATGATGCTCATAAACTGGTCAAGATCCTTGCGAGACAGCATTCCGATGATCTCGCCCTTCTCTTTTACGGGCAGGTGATGGATGCGGTGTTTCTGATACACTTCAAGCTGATCGATAGCCCTGGCCTCTGGATCTATTGTAATGGGATCGGGTGTCATCAGTTCTGCAATCGTAATGGCCTTCATCGGTTCCGCTGTCCTTGATGGTTTTCGGTATTTTCTGTATAGAGAAAGTAGCTGCGATTCGAAATCAATTTTTTTTTGAGCGATGGACATGAAAAACGCCATAGAAACAAGCGGAGAGATGCATTTCGCCGGTATCAGTCTCGACAGCGCCGGAAAGGGATTTCACGTATGTGTGATTGATGATGATGGCACCGTTACCGATCTGGTTCGGCTGAAAACAGCAGAGTCTGTTTCGCGCTATCTAAAGCATCTGCGGCCGCAGTGCATTGCTGTGGATGGGCCGTCCTGCTCCATCAGTCCGGTCAGAAAACGATATGAGGCTGAATTCCCGATTCAGGCGATCGAATCCGGTGGTGCCTGGAGTCAGGTAACTGAGGAGCGGCATAGAGAGTGGATGCTACAATCCCGCTTTCTCTGGTCAATCCTTCGAGGGGACTTCCCGGACATTCCAATCTGTGAAACATTGCCTGCTGCTGTGCAGGACCGGGTGTTAACAGAAGAGGCTCGACTGCCACTGTCCATGATGCAGAGTCGTATACTTCGCGGCCACGTTAAAGATTTCTTTGATTCTTTTCTGGCAGCCGTTGCCGCGAAAAAGATCTACCACAATGAGGCCGAAATATTCGGCATCGACGACGAACCGGGCCCTGTATACCTTCCTTCTGACCCCTTTCGCGACTACACTCTCTGTGTACCCGTGCAAAACGGTCAAGTTCTGCTCGGGCGCAAAAAGCGCGGGCTCGGTGAGGGATACTGGAACGGCTTCGGAGGCAAGGTCGAGGCCGAGGAAACGATCGGAGCTGCAGCCATTCGGGAGCTCTTCGAAGAGGTGAAGCTGAAGGCCCGGGTACGCGACCTTGTTCCGGCCGGTTTGCTTTTCTTTACTTTTGATGATCCGTCCATCCACCCCATACGCGGTACGGTTTTTCGCCTGGAGACGTTTTCGGGAAATCCTGACGAATCGGAAGAGATGTCCCCTCGATGGTTTGCCGAGGATGCCATCCCCTACGACCAGATGTGGGGGGATGATACCTACTGGTTTCCATTGCTTCTCGAAAAACGTCCCTTTGTAGCCTCGTTTCACGTTGGCCCGAACAATTCTATCGTAAGACGTACGGTCGTGGAAACCGAGGCCGTCTTTGCCGTGATTCAGCGCGGGAAGAGTCGTCGTCCGCGTTTATCGATATAGTACCAGGAAAGGCGCCGTGGCGGCACGGGACGATCAGGGATCTTTACCGACTCCGGGCCGGTATAATCTTCGGGACCCTGTACGATAGCCAGGCCATTGTTGAATGAGAAGGCCTCAAAGAACACAGGTGGAATTACAGTCTTTCCCGAATGGTCGATGTAGCCCCATCGCAGATTTTCCGTTTTTCGGACCGGGGCCAGACCGTTTCCAAAATCACCGACCAGATCAAAGTGCTGAATCTCAATCAGTCTTGTTGATTTGCGGTTGATGAACCGGAAGCCCTCATCGGTGAGGACATAGGCCATGCCACCGTGAAAGTTGCCGGCCAGCTTATAGCCAAAATCCAGAACGACGCGGCCTCTTCTATCGATGAAGCCAAAAAGGTCCCACATACGTGCCCGGGCCAGGCCGTCTTCGGTAAAGTCTGAGGCCTCCTGGTATTTGCATGGCAGCACCTGCTTTCCGTTGCGGTCCATGTAACCGTAATTGTACAGGCCGGTATTGCACTGAAAATAGGCCAATCCCTGCACGAAGCGACCGGAACGGGCAAAGCGAGGGGGGATTACCATCCGACCGGATCTGTCTACGTAGCCATACTTTCCGTTCTCACGCACCCTGGCCAGCCCCTCTGAAAAGCGATCGGCCTCTTCAAAGGTGGTTGAGATGGCGATCTTCCCGTTTTTGTCGATGTAGCGCCATTTTTCATCCGGAAAGCGAACAGGTGCCAGGCCTTCTGAAAATTCACCCATAGAGGCTTTGATAAAGTCGGGCAATGTGTTTGCAGAGTTATGGTTCGTTACAGGTGCAGAAGAACAGTCAAGGCGAATCCTTTCGTTTCCATTGGCATCAAAGTAGACACATTCAGAGTCTGGATCGGATCTATACGGAAAAAGATCGGCGGTGGGACTCCCCAGAACAGGGAGAGGCAGGAGGAAAAGATAGATGATGAAGTGATACAGCAGACGAATCGGAGTTGCCGTCAGGAAGCGTCTTGGAAGCATATAATCCATGCGTCCCTTCTCGCTTCATTTCGCAATCCTTTCTGTTCCTTTTGCCATCCTGCTATTTCTGTGTAGCGCCACGGTGCAGGCACAGAGTCCGGAGCGATATGAAAAAGACGGCATTATGATCGAGCTAAAGCCCCTGCCCCTTGAGATGGACGGATACAGAAACTTTGAACTGCGCATCATGAACCTGACCGAATCACCCCGCAGCGTGCATGGTCGGTTCCGTCTTTTCAGTCGTTCGGGCCAGGATGCAGGCAGCTGTACGCTTTTCGTTGAACTGTCCCCCGGTGAATCGAAAAAGCGGACGAAGGCATGTAAAGAAACGTCTCTGTCACGGTCCTACCGGTTTGAAATCGTGCGCGTGTATCCGTTTCGATTGAACGAAGAATAAGCCTGTTGCCTTCAGACCAGGTGTCGATGTAAGGCAGCCTTCAGCTGCTCTCTGTTAAAAGGCTTGCCGAGGTGATCGTCAAAACCGGCCTCATGATAACGATTACGATCTTCTTCCGAGGTGCTACCGGAAAAGGCAATTACAGGTACGGGCCGATCATTATAGATTCGTCTGATTTCTTTCAATGTATCAAAACCGTCCAGTAACGGTATTTGAATGTCGAGAAGGATCAGATCAAACCTTTGTTCTTTACAGACATTGACGGCCTCAAGGCCTGTATCCGCATACGTTATGGATAACGGCTCTTCCTTAAGATAACGCCAGATAAGCCAGCGCTGTTCAGGAGTATCGTCCACAACGAGCAGCTGCCTTGTTTCGGTCGGTATACCCTGCTCTTCGATGTCTACGGGAAGGATCACGGAAAACGTGGTTCCCTTCCCTTTTTCACTTTCCACAGAAATGCTTCCGTTAAACAACTGTACCAGCTTTTGAACGATATTCAGCCCCAGTCCGGTTCCGCCATACCTCTGTTCAATTGTTCCGTCTTCCTGAACAAAACGATTAAAGAGATATGGTATACGATGGGCTTCTATGCCAATCCCTGAATCCATGACATCGAAGCGCAGACCGGGCTCCTGTCGATACACATTCAGCGCTACCGTTCCTTCTTCGGTAAACTTCATAGCATTGGATAACAGATTAGACAGGATCTGGCCGATGCGATAAGGATCTGATTGTATCGTTTCTGGAAGTTTTTTGATTATGTCCCGAATTTAGTTAGAGTTTGAAAAGGCGGAACCCTGGCCCAAAAT
>CAZUEX010000003.1:0-294855 GCA_964619535.1 uncultured Leptospiraceae bacterium
CTGATCGACGCATAGGATGCATTCAGTGCTTCGCGGCTCATAGTCTAACAATCACTGGGACATAGTCGAATTTCTACTGTTGTAGATTTTCATCGAACATTCGGATAAAATCGTCTCCAGAAGGAGATTAGAATTTCTACTGTTGTAGGGCCTGTTTTTCGCCTGTTCTGAGGCCCGCTCCAGAAGGAGATGAGAATACGGCAACCAGAAAGACCTCTTCACCGAGTTCATGATCGAAGAGGTTCGCTGATCCGTCACCGCAGCATCTGCATAAAAAACCCCGCCGGCTGGCGGGGCTTTTTTTTGCAGAGTCCTGTGCTTATGCTTCCAGGTTTTTGTTGGCAAAGTCCCAGTTTACCAGGTGCGTAAGGAAGGTTTCGACGTAATCCGGACGACGGTTCTGGAAATCAAGGTAGTAGGCATGCTCCCACACATCACAGGTCAGGATGGCCTTCTGGCCTTTTACCAGAGGAAGCTCGGCATTCGGAGTTTTTTCTACTTTCAGCTTGCCGCCATCGAGTACAAGCCAGGCCCAGCCTGAGCCGAACTGTGTGGTGGCTGCGGTCTTAAAGGCCTCTTTAAACTTGTCAAAGCTGCCGAAGTCTGCATCAATTTTGGCGGCAATCGAGCCTGTGGGTGCTCCGCCTCCGCCCGGCTTGATAGAGTTCCAGTAAAAGGTGTGATTCCATACCTGGGCAGCGTTGTTAAAGATGCCGGTTTTGGCAGCATCGCCATAGCTTTCTTTGATGATCGTTTCGATGTCGGCCTTTTCAAGCGGGGTGCCTTCCAGCAGCTTGTTGCCGTTGGTTACGTAGGCTGCGTGGTGTTTTCCATGGTGGAAATCGAGAGTGCGCTCGGAGATATGAGGCTCCAGAGCCTTTTTGTTATACGGAAGTTCCGGTAATGTCAGTGCCATAGGCTTTAATTAAGACTCATTTGCGGAAGCAGTCAATTGATTTTCCTGCATCATTGGACACCTTCACGGTCACTTCCGCTTAAGGAGAGCAGACGATCGGCCTGTTCACGAATGCTGCCAATGCGTTCGCGCAGAACGGTAGAATCTTCCATGATTCGCTGTATGTCGTTTTCGAAGGTCTGCACGGTTCGAGAGATCTCGGTCTGGCCCTTTAGCTGTTCTTCAATACCTTCAAAGACACGGGTAGAGTATTCATTGATCTGCTCAATGCGGTGAATCAGGGCAGAATTCAGGCCTTCATAGCTGCTGTAGAGTTCTGAAACGGCCCCAATAACGGATCCCATCTCTTTCACCTGATTCAGCTGGCCGCCTGCCAGTTCTTCTGTCATACGAGATGCCTCCCGGCTGTCGGCAAGCAGGCCTCCTGCACCGCGTACGATGACAGAGATCTTCTTGGCATTGTCGGCGGTAAACTCGGCCAGACGGCTGACCTCGTTTGCAACAACGGCAAAGCCTCGACCGGCATCCCCGGCACGTGCGGCCTCAATCGAGGCATTCAGTGCAAGCAGGTTGGTTTTATCGGCGATTTCGCCCATGATCTTGTTGATTTCATCCACATCCTTGAAGGCCCCTTCGATCTTTTCGAGGATGTTGCGCGTGTTCATCACGGATCCGGCCACGGACTCCATGCTTGTCTGCGTGCTCTGTGTATGATCGAGCATCTGCCAGTTTTTTGAAGACAGCTCTGCCATCATGCCCTTCATCTTCATCGAGTCTTCGGTCAGCCCTTTGATGTCGGATCGCTGTTTCTCAACCGATTCATACGATATACGAGAGGCTGCACCCAGCTCTTCGAGAGCAGCATTCATCTCTTCAAGGGCAGCGGCCTGTTCGTTCATGCGATCGGTAATACTCTGGATATACCGCTGGAAGTCCTCGATAGACAGATTCAGGTGCTTTGCACTGTCTTCTACGGCATTCCTCTGCTCTTCAATGCGATGAAGAAGTCCCCGTGCATGATCGTAGAGATGTTCGGTTTCTCCTTTCAGGCGCAAAAGCAGACTCAAAAGCCTGGAAACGATAATCGAAGCGGCAAAGATGAAGACTACCTTGAAGACCGCACGGGGAAGGGAGGTGTGATTCGGCAGATGCAGTTTACTCGGATCAAGGGTAAAAACGACGCCTGAATACAAATGGGCCAGCAGAAGCGTTGCGGCCACAATCAAGGCAAGCAAAACACCGACAAAAATGGTGAATCGAGGCGAGCCAAAAAAGGCCGAATAGACAATCACAAAGACGGCAATGATGTACAGAACGGTATTGGAAAGCTGTGCCTCGGCATCTTCTTTCAGAAAGGCTCCAAGCAGGATCACGCCGCCGATGGCCAGAGCATCAATCACAACGCCCAGGCGATTATACCATTCAAGAATGTGATTCCTGTGCAGCACCCAGACGGTTATTATGGCATATACGGCCATAGCAACTACCGCTGCGATGTAACCGATCAACATCGCAGGATGAGATACCTTCATGGTACCGACAATGGTGACGGTATACAGGACAATAAGCCCGAATCGGATCCAGTTAACGGTATAGGCTCCGAGTTTCCAGATCTTCTGAAAGTAAAGCTGCTGCGACATATATTATAGCATCGGCAACAGGACTTTACAGTAAATAACAAAACGAGATTCAGATAGAATTCCAGGACTGATTTTTCTGTATACAATGCTTGACAGATCTCACAGGCCGCCGGGAAGCCCTTTTCGAATGCGGGCCATGGCATTGTGGCTGTGCAGCGACTCCTGATGTTCAATCTCAGCAGACCAGTCCAGTATGCGTTCGTCGTTGTTCAGCGTCTGATAGAGTTTACGGGCCACATGCTCCACAAAGATAGGATGCGATCCGTTCAGGATGGCAAAGGCCTGTTCGTCGACCCGTTTTACGAGGACCTGGGTTTCTGTGGGAATGGCAGCACGCAAAACCTGAACCAGCTCTTCCAGATAAAAGTTCTCGTCTGGATCGACCTCGACTGTCACCCTGGCAACAGAGCGCTGAGCATGTGCCGCTGCTATGCCGTTCCCTTCGGTGGTCAGGCCACGACGATACTCGTCTTCGTACTGGTGGGCCAGGGAAAGCGAGCAGGGGCAGGTGGAGGCGTACTCATAGTGCAGGCCAAAGAAGAGCTTCACCTCATCGTGCTTTTTACGGCCTTCGATAAAGCACTGATAATACTGCCAGCCACTGTTGTCGCTTTTCAGGGATTGCTGCTTGACCGGATAGGAAAAGTCCAGGCGAAGGCGGGCTTCTTCAAAGGGATCTTCGTCGGGCTCATCGCGCATCTCGGTTTGAAACCGACCGAGGACACGTTGAATCATCTGCGAGCGAACCGTATCTTTGCTGCCCTCATCCTGTAAGATCAGGCAGAGGCGGCTCATGTTGATGCCCGTTTTGCCTGCTCGCAGGCAGACGGTCATCGTTGCCTCTGTGTCATGATTCATGACGGAGCCATCGGCATGGCGGTAGTTCAGGGGGACGCGAAAACGATTGATACCCACCTCTTCGATGGCAATGCCCGTTTCATCGGGTAACTTCTGAAAATCGTTGAGTCCTGCTTCATCCTGAACAGGAAATCTGTTACGCAAGCCTGCCAGTTCTTTCGGTGTCATTTTCATCCCCTGCTGCCATGCGCCCGGGCGCTTCAATCAACCTGTTCAGGATAACGTACTGACAGCTCCTGACCACCAAAAAAGCTACCTGCCCTTTCGCACCTGACGGCGCAAAAAGCGATGGGGCAACAGCTCTTCTGCCAGTTTTGCCGGCACGGGCTGCAATTCACCGTTGATATGAGAGGCCAGCACCTCTGCGGCAAGCATGGAGCTCATGATGCCGCGCGAACCGAATCCGCCATGTACAAAAACATGCTCATGAACGGGCAGCGCGGCCAGGAGGTCGGATTGTAACACAGCAATGGACCGTTCCGCATCCGGAACGGGACCGATAATGGGAACGTAATCCTTCGACTGGGCACGAAAGCCAACGCGACCACTTTGCGGAACAAAGCCATCCTGCTGCATCGGTACACCGATTTCAGGAAACTGCTCGGCCACCATCATAAGCAAACGCTCATCCGATGCAGGATCGCGATCGATGCGATCGCTGAAGGGCTCAAAGGTGGCGCCAAAGACCCAGCCCTTTTCGTCGGGTATAATATAGTTTTCAAAGACATGCGGCATACGGGGCCTTCTGCCCTTCAGGTAGCCCCGGGCCTGTTGCTCTTCGCAGAGAAAAAGCTGTCCCCGTACGGACCGCACCGGCAGAAACGACGTTTCCTGAAATGCGGCAAGGCCCGTGCCCGAGGCTACGACAACGGCATCGGCTTCAGGCAGACGACTGCACTCTGTTTCTGTTTTCAGGGTGAAGCGTTTTCCGTTTACAAGCCGCCCGGTAACGGCCTGACACAGGGCAGCGGGCTCCGTCCAGCCTGCCTTTCGAACATAGTATTGGGAATCATCGATACGCCTGATAAACGAAGAAGGCAGGCCATGCGCCTCGATGGCCTTCTCGATGCGCCTTTTTAGATCCGGATCCGTGCGTCGGACGATTCCCGTTCTGTGCAGAAGGCGGCCCAGGCCAAAGGCAGGCAGGGCAGAGATCAGCGTTTCACAGGCCTGCAGCGTAAAGCGACTGATGGTCGTTGGCTGTGCCGTCAGATACGGCATGAAAAGGCCCGCTGGATTTCCGGAGCTGGCCTGTCCTGTTGCCGGTAGTCTTTCGCGAAGCTCCACGCTCCATCCGCGACGAACCAGAGCCAGCGAAGCACACAGGCCTGCAAGTCCACCGCCGATGACCACCGCATGACCGGGCCCCGACCGGACGGAATCGGGCTGCCGTTGCACGGCCGCATAACGACCGACCACCATCTCCCGTTTGCTTCCAAAGCCAGGCACCTTCCTTACGTGAAAGCCATGCTTCTGCATGCTACGACGAACGGCGCCTGCAGCACTGAACGTCGATATCGTCGTGCCGGGACGCGAAAGACGTCCGACATGATAGAACACGCCATCCGTCCACATCGCCGGATTCTTTGCAGGAGAGAAGCCATCGGCAAACCAGGCATCGACGCTTCCTCCGGATAGAGAGGCAAGCATCTCTTCTGCATCGCCGGTAAGAAGGGTCAGACGAATCCTTTCATCGAAAAACAGTGTATGAAAGCCCGGCATGGTCCAGGACGAGGAGCGCAGAAGCGAAACAAGACGCTTTCGCAGAGGTGCGGCCACAAGAGGCGATAAGGCCTGATCGATATCGGCCACAGGCAGGGGATGCTTCTCCACACTGAAGTAATGCAGCAGGGCATCTTCCGGGGCCTCTGCCTGGAAATGCTGTACGGTTAGAAGAAAGTTCAGCCCGGCTCCGAAGCCAAGCTCGCCGACCACAAACGGACTTCTGTGAAGGGACCGAAAACGACGCTGCAGATGGTTCCCCCGAATATAGACGTATTCAGACTCGGCCAGTCCGTCATCAGGCGAGAAGTAGATATCATCGTAAAGCGAGGAGCGGAGGGCCATATTTTCCATTCTTGAAGGCAGGCCCTGCTGCCGATACTTTTTCTGTGGCCCGCTACTATCTCATTGCCATCAGCTTTGTTGTGATCGCACTGGGCTGGGATTCTCTGCTTATCAAACCGGCTCGCCTTCTTGTTGTACTGGTGCATGAGATGTGGCATGGCCTGTCTGCCATGGCCGGAGGTGTTCGCCTCGACACCATCCGCATTCATGCCGATGAGTCGGGTGAAACCCTTGTTACCGGTCACCTGTCGTTTCTTGCCTTTCTCATCAGCGTATCGGCGGGCTATATCGGCACCGCCTGGACCGGGGCCATGCTCCTTCGCTCCGGGTTGCGCCGCAGCTGGGAGCGGACCACCCTTGCCGTGTTCAGTCTGTTGCTTTTCTATATGAGCTATCTCTTTACCGAACCGGGATCAACGGCCTACCTGACAGGCCTGCTTGCATCGCTTCTTTCTCTAGTTCTGCTCTTTCTTGGACGCGAAGCCTCGGGCAAAGGCATCGTTGTCCTCGGCAGCCTCTTCGTCTTCTACAGCCTCTTCGACCTGTATGATTTTCAAAAGCCGCAGATGACCGACGTGGCCATCCTGGCAACACACCTGGAGAAACGAGGATGGCTCACTGCCGATGACTGGATGACTCCCATAGCCATCACATGGACGATCTGCATTGCCGGCATCGTGCTTCTGTCCCTGCGATCGGCCTTGCAGGGATCCGAACCCGCTCCGGAGGCTACCGAAGCCGAGAATACAGCAGAGCCTCCGCCACCGGCCGAAGAGCCCCTGCCGCCTGAAACCGAAAACGATGCTTTGCCATCGCCGGCAGAACTGCAGGACCTGCGCAACAGCTAAAGCCATCGGTCTTCTGCTTGCCCGCACGACCACTGTGAAAAAACTCCCCCCATGCAACGGATCCTGATAACCGGCGGGGCCGGCTTCATTGGCTCACATCTTTGCGAGAGGCTGCTTGACCGCGGTTATTATGTTATCTGTCTGGATAACTTCTTCACAGGCCACAGACAGAACGTAGCACACCTCCTGTCTCATGACCGATTCGAAATCATTCGGCACGACATCATCAATCCGCTGAGCATCGAAGCCGACATGATCTACAACATGGCCTGTCCGGCCAGTCCGGTGCACTATCAGTTCGATCCGATCAAAACGATGAAGACGTCGGTGCTGGGAGCCCTGCACCTTCTTGAAGAGGCCCGACGTACAAAGGCCCGCATTCTTCAGGCCTCTACATCAGAGGTTTACGGTGATCCTGAGATTCACCCGCAAACGGAATCCTATCGCGGCAACGTCAATCCCATCGGAATACGCGCCTGCTACGACGAAGGCAAACGTGCTGCTGAAACCCTGTTTTTCGACTATCAAAGGCAGTACGACGTGGACATCCGTGTTGTGCGGATCTTCAATACCTACGGTCCACGCATGGATCCGCGGGATGGCCGGGTGGTTTCAAACCTGATCGTCCAGGCTCTGAAAGGCGAAGACCTTACGATCTATGGCGACGGCTCACAGACCAGGTCGTTTTGCTATGTGGATGACCTTGTGCGGGGAATCATCGACCTGATGGAAACGGAAGGCTTTTCGGGTCCCATGAACCTCGGCAACGACGGCGAATTCACCGTTCAGGAGCTGGCAGAGCTGGTCCTCGAGTTAACAGGATCAAAATCGCGCATCACCTACCTGCCGCTGCCGCAGGACGATCCGGTCAAACGCAAGCCAGATCTTGCCCTGGCCCGTGAAAAGATCAACTACAGTCCTACCGTACCTTTACGTGAAGGTCTACTTCAGACGATCGAATATTTTCGAAAAATTATATAATTATTATATAAATTTTCATTTCAATTTCGGATAGGGTTTGCTGATCTGGTTCAGCATGCCAAAAATCGTCGATCACGAGAAATACAGAAAAGAGATTCTGGAAAAGTGCGTCGAGATCTTCTTTGCCAAGGGCTATGCAGCCCTGACGCTGAAAGAGATAGCGGCCGGCCTGAATGTCTCCGTTGGATCTCTTTACTATTATTTTCCGTCCAAGCATGCCCTCTTTGAGGCCATGTTCCAGATGGTAAATGATCGGTCTCTGGGTGATCTCGAACAGAGGCTGAACGAAGCTACCGGTCGCGACGAGAAGATGCAGGTCATCATCGACAGCATCATCAGCGACCCGTCTCCGGTGCAGCGACAGATCGTCCTCAGCGTTGACCTGATCCGCAATGCCGTGCCGGTTCACGCCGAAAGGATGATTCTGGAATGGGCCCGGGCATACCAGAATCTGATCAGCGAACACCTTGGCATAAGCCCGGAAGATGCCCGCCTGTTTTTGACCTACCTGGCCGGACTGATCTATGCCTCGTATCTGTCTTCGAATCGACGCATGATTGAGTCGGGCATCACGCGTTTCCTTGAGCTGCTCAGTCCGTCACCTGCCCTTCGTTAGACGATCGCGCAGGGTCCCATCTCCACAGGAGGACCCTGCCATTCTGCCCGGCGATCACCGTACCTTCTCTTTGCATCTCTGCCTGCAACTCACCGGCCAGACTGCCGTAGAAAAGCCGATACAGCTCGGGGCATTCTCCGTTTTCCCTGTCATAGAGATGTAACAGCGCACCGGCCGGCATGCTCTTCTCAAAAGGAGATCCTCTATAAAAGCTAAACGGAATGGGCCGGGCCCGCAAAGGCACAAGGGCCGATAGATGAAAGCTACTCTGCACGCAGGCTCCATCCGGAATAAGCTTCACCATCCGGTCCACCTCATGATAGAGGGGATGCTTCGCAAAAAGGGAGTACGGATGATTGCCATCGCGAAGCAGCGAATAGTCAGCCACCATTCCCCCGCCAAAAACCAGGCTCAATACCAGCGGAGCACTCCACCGTCCTTTTTCGTACCTGTCAGCGATATGAGATAGCCCGCGAATGCTTCCGGCAAAGAGAAAAGGCAGCAGCGTATACGAATAGTGTGATTCGAGCAGGGCATGCCATGGCATACCCGACACCATATGCAACGACAGGATTAGAAGAACAAGCACGGTGCCCCGCCAAGAAAAGAACACCCAGATCCCCGAAGACAGCAAAGCCCAGACATAGGTATACGGCGTTTTTCGAAACGAAGGATAACGCCGGGCAAACTCCTGCACATCCCAGTAACTCTGCCAGTCAGGGGCACCATCGCCGGCCATCCAGAGCCGGCCAACCATGGCAATAACGGTCCAGGAAACGGCAAGCAACCCCAGTCGAAAGTACACGGATCGCCTTATACGATCGAATATGACCGATAGGTCTCCCTTCTTTCTGTATTCGTCGATGCATTCGAAAAGAAAGTAAACACCGGCGAACAGGCCCAGATAAACACCCATGTCTTCTTTAATGCCTGCATAAAGAAGAGCGATCAGCGGCCAGGATTTCTTCAGCCACACAGCACGCCCGGGAATGTCTTGACGATCCTGCAATCGAAGCGAAAGCAGCAACAGGGCCATCAGCGGCAAGGACAGCACTTCAAAGTGAAACGAAAGAATCTGGCGATACAGCAAGAAGCTGTGCAGGATGGGAATCATGGCCACAGGCAGCAGCCAGCGCAGGGACGGCAGCGAACGGTATGCATAGTAACACCATAACAGCATGCCGGCAAGCAAGGTGACAAAGAGCATTATAATATAGAAATTATGATTCACACTGTCCGAGAAAAGCATCGCCACCCGGTAGAAGGGAACGAACAACAACAGGGATGGTGAAAAGTGGTGAGCCAGAAAGCTTCGCGAAGCTCCCGCTGCCACATACGGCGAAGGAAGAATGTCGTTCAACGACGTATGTGCAATGGCCGTCGATACATTGGTAACATCCTGATCGGCGCTGAACATTGCCCTGCCCGCAGACAGTGTAAAAAGGAAGATATACAGGCCGAAAACCAAAATCCCTGCAACGGCGAAAAACGCCCCTGCACTGCCCTGCGTCCAACCACGCCAGTTCGGTCTCTTCCAGAGAAGAACACCCAGCAAAAGCGCCTGAAGAAGGAGCGAGGCAACGGTTCCGCCCTTGCAGAGGGGCCTGTTCTGTGCCACAAGGAAACCGGCATCAAGAACCGTACGATCGCAGAGCAGGGCAGCAATCGATGGCAGGGCAAGAGCGAAGGCGGCAAGAAAAGCAACGGCACCGATTCGAATATTCCGATTCATCTCTGTCCTCTCCCTGCCTGCTGTATAAACCTCACAAGGGCCCGATACTGATTCCTGTTAAAGATGTTTCGCATCACATGTACCTTCTTCTTCATCGCCGGTATGGCATTCGCTTTCATGTACTTCTGGCAGAGATCGATGGAAAAGAGATCCTCCCTGAGGTCTCTGGCATAGTCGGCCACGATTCGGTCCCTATCGGGCAACCGACCGTCGTCGAAGACCGGCCGATGAAGCTCATCATCGACGGGCAGGATCGCATAACCCACTTCAGTGTCAAGAGCGGCCGATGCTGTACAATCCCCTTTCGTAAGACAGAGCTGCATAAGCGGTCCGGACAGCACCTGAGCTGACGGCATGCACCGTTCTTGCTTTACGCAATGATTCAGCTCTTCAATACGAAACGAACGAATCAGACGCGAAATGGAATTCTTCTCAAGAAGATTGGCAATGCGCTCGTTTACATCGGCACTGCGAGGTTGCAGCAGGACCGCCAGAGCAACGGATCCCTCGTCTGAGAGTCGCGAAAAGATCGGCATCGACATCAGCTTCCGGTTCTTCTCTTCTGTGTCTTCAAGGGTTTCCATCCACATAAAGCGACGCGCCCCTGCTTCGGGTAAACGAACAAGTACATCTCGCTCCACCATCGACCCCTGCCGCCCTTCCGACGGAACAAGAATACCCGGACCGAATACGGGCTCAAGCTGGCAGGGGCCACCAGAGCATGGCCTTCGCAGCGATACGGTAATTCTGTATAACCCTCGATCCAGTTGTTTAACAGATTCGATTCTGGCCTTCTCTGTCAGCTGATAACGACGTAGCATTGCAAAGTAGGGGCCGTACAGGCCTCCTTTACTGCGAACGATGAAGATGCCCAGCCGCAGAATTCGTCTCGATGAGATTCCTTCGCGTCGCAGAAGATCGAGCGCCAGGCGCGTTTCGCGAGCACGCAGGCCAAAGGGTTCAGCCATTGGATCCAGATCATCGATGTCTCGTATAGTAGAGCGCAATCTTTCGAACAGTCGTTCCAGTTTATACGGCTGCTGCAAACGATCCTGCCATACATAGGACTGTAGCACTACAAGAGCATAGGTCCTGTCCATTGCCAGCGGCCGGCGAGGACGAACCACCAGGCCACAGTTCTGTCGGTTCCGATAGCGCACCGTAACAGGCACTCGATGGCGATAACTCATGTCATACAGGAACAATGCATGAGAATCCTGTTCCGGTATCAGGTCCTCTCGAAGACCGCATGGAACCGGCACGTAGAGATGACTGCGCGGGCTGAAGCCATCAAACACCAGTGGATATCGTAAGGCATTCTGTCGCAACGGGCGCGCAGAGGCCGTTGTGGCCGGCAGGCGATAGCTACCCGTTTCAAGATCCTTCTCGAACAGCAGATCGGTCGGTAATAAGAATGCCTCTTCAGAAAAAGCCGAAAGCAATCCTTCCTGAAAGGACGCTGCTCCTGTACAGGACTGAAAAAAGGGACTTAACAGAACAAAAAGAAAACCGACTCTACATCGAACGGTTTGAAGAAATCCTGTTCCCGACCGAAGGATTTTCTGCATTCCTGGAAAAAATAATTGAACTGTGAAGGTCATCCTGCTATCCAACAAATCGAAGGGGACATGACTCATGAAACCCTTCATTTCGTCCATTTCAAGGAGATCAGTACATGAAGAAATTCCTCGCCCTGAGTGTCATCGCTCTTTCCATCGGCCTGACCCAGTGTGGCGGTGGCGACTCCCGCCGAGATGCTACCACTGTCGGCGAAGCTGGCTGGGTATTTGAAGGCTGGGCCTGTGCCCCCGACGCTGCACTTGCTAAAAAGGGCATCAGCCCTGCAGAATACTGCACCGCAGATAAACCGAAAGATTACCTCTACATGAAGTTCTCGGCCGCCGCCTCTGACAGAGCCATTGATAGCGGTCGTATCGCGCAGATGATGTCCACCTGTCGCGATGCAGCTCTGACGCAAATCAAAGGAGATGCCCTCTCAAAGATCATCGGCGATTACCTGGAACAGGCCTCCGGTGTTGCTGACGGTCAATCCACAGGTGTGGCAATCGTTCGCCAGAGCCAGGGCCGTATCAGAGGAGCCGGTGTATACGACTGCTGTGCCATCGATAACGATACCGGTGACTGTGTAGAACCCGGTGAAAAAGAAAACTGGGAACAATGTATGTGCGTAGGCTACATCCGCTTTCCTGGTGGCCAGAAGGCCTTTGAGACCATGGCTGAAGAAGCTCAGGCTCAATAAGGCAAACTGCATAAGAAAGACAGAGGCTTACCTCTGTCTTTTTTTTTTCTGACCTGCCCTGTTAAAAAACGTCCGCAAGAAGGTTCCCCTTCTTCCTTTCCCATTCTTCATAGTACCGCATTCTCACGAGGCCTCTTTCCGCATAGTCGCTACGGTGCGTTGTGCCCTCCGGCTGTCCCGTATTGTGAATGCGAAAACAGGCCTCCCAGTCCTTTTTCACGATCTGCGGAAGATAGTGACGTCGCATATAGGCCACACTCCAGAGCAGATGATACTCTCCGGCCAGGTCCTCAATCGAGCAACCCAGGTCCAGGCAGTGATAGCCCATGATCTGTGTAAGGCCATAGCTTGTTGCCAGCTCGCGAAGCTCTGCATCGGACAGTACCCGTATCTTTTCAACGGGCAGTCGACTAAACGAGCGCCCATGGTTCTTCATTTCAAGCAGGCGCTGGTACACCTTCGGCTCGAATCGCCGGCTGTTGCGATTTCCGGGGGGATGGCTTTCCAGTGAAATCAGAGCTGCGAGAAAGGAAGCGGGAATCTCTGTTCCGTCCACAGCCGTTTCAATCTCAGAATGCAGGCGATGATAGATATGGAACATGATGGCATCGTCTTCATTCCGCAAACAACCAACGAGAAGAAGCGATAACAGAAGGATGTATGTCTTTCGCGGAACGGACATACCGATATCATGTTACGGCTGTTGCAGTGCGTTCAAGGTCTTTTTGATCTTCCGAATATAGTGGCGGGTTTCTTCATATGGCGGAATCCCCTTATAGCGGTCCACAGCACCGGGGCCCGCATTGTAGGCTGCCAGGGTCCGATCGAGGTCGCCGTAACGTCCTGCCAGCTGCTTGAGAAAACGAATGCCACCTTCCAGGTTTTCAGCCGGATCATAGGGATCCACCCCAAGCATCTCTGCCGTGCCGGGCATTAGCTGCATCAGGCCAATCGCGCCTTTCGAAGAGATGGCCTCCGGATTGCCGTTGCTCTCTGCTTTGACGACAGCGCGAATAAGATCAGGATGAACGCCCTGTTTTTTCGACTCCTCCTGAATCAGCTCTTCCAGCATGTTCGAAAAGAGAGCCGGGCCTTCTTTCTTTCCGTTCGCCTTTTCTTTGGCGGGTTCCGTCTGAGCCGGTTCGGACTGTGACACCTCCGGCTCCGAACGACGGGCCTGCGGCAGAAATCGCTCATGGATCTCCTGGATGCGTCGGTCAATCTGCAGAATTCGGTCCGGGATCATGATATTATGTCTCGGAAGAATGGGCCTTCCACACAAGGAAAAAACTCATTGATCTCAGTGAAAATCCGCTTACTCTGCCCCTCCATGACAGACAACCCTTACGCTCCGACACGTTCCTCTCTTTCCACAGATACCTTCGAGAACGTTCGGCCCCTGCACCTTGGCGGCGGCCAGATCATATCCCGGAGCTTCAAGCTGCTCAGCGAGAATTTCTGGCCTCTTATCGGCGCCTCCCTGCTGGGTCAGTTTGTCAGTCTGTCGGCCCTTTCTACCTGCTTCGGCCTTATCGTACTTCCCCATCTGCAGGCAGGATCAACCCTGGCAGGCTACCGCTACTATAAAGGCCAGGGCCGTATCGAGAACCTTTTTGATGGGTTCCACAAATTCGGCACCGTTCTGGCCTTCGGGCTGCTGATGATCATAGCGACGGTGGTCCTGTATTATTTGCTGATCGTGGTAACCATCGGTGCGCTCGGAGTAACCATGTTCGGGGACTGGGTCGATGATCCCTTCAGTGCTGCCTTATCCCCCCTGATTACTGCAGGATTTCTTCTCGTTCTCCTGTCATTCGTATACAGCCTGCATTACATCCAGGCACGACTTCTTTTGGTCGTTCCTCTGCTCACCTACTTTCAGCACGACCTGAAGTCAGCCATGTCAACATCATGGAAGGCAACGTCTATCAGTGCCCACACGTTAGCCATACTCTATCTTCTCGCACATTCCATCATTCCGACCATTGGATTACTGGCCTTCTGCGTTGGTCTGATACCCGCTACAGCCTTCATCATTGCCTTTCGCGGAACGGTGGTGGGCCTCCTGCTTGACCATCTCTATCCAGAAGAAGGCGAAGAGTCGTCCCATACAGAACCGCCGACCACGTCTGGTAATCCCCCTGAACATCCTCTTCAGAATCCTCCTCAGAACGAAGACCCGGCGCTTGGCCGGTTCAAGCCGCCTGCTTTCCCGGCCGGCGGTGATCCTTACACCTGACCATCGTCTGAGCGAGAGGTTTATGCAGACTGATAACTCTCGCTCAGATGGATATCGGGTTCTGTGGCGAACCGCAGAAGGATTTCGCGCCACATGAGGTCTGTCAGGATGCGTCGCTTTCTGGGCTCGCATAGATGACGGATCGTTAGCAGAATCGCTCCTGGCCTGTATTCCACGTAGACAATCGGCCGAACGCGATTGTACTTAATCAAATACAGATCTTCAGATCGCTTCAGCCTTTCATCGTCGGCCGATATACTTTCAAGCTTTTCAGCGGCAATGGCCTCGATGATGGTTAACGCCTTCTTCCAGTCGCTCTTCAGTGTAACCGGAACGCAAATCTCGTTCCAGTTAAAGGCAAACTCTTTGCTGGCATTCGACAGGGGATTCGTAAGCAAGGCAGAATTGGGGATGTGAATGACGCGACCCGTGCTCTGTCCGCCCATACGTGGATCTGCCGTTTCAATCATCGTGAAATCCATTAGACGAATATCAAGCACGTCACCATAGATACCGAGTATGCCCACGCGGTTACCCACCTCAAAGGGCTTGCGTACAATGACATAGACCCATCCGCTGATATTCATAAAGATCTCTTTGTTTACGATCAGGATACCGGCACCGAATAGACCGATGATGGCAGCAAGCCCCTGCAACGAAGGAAGCCACAGTGGCAGAGACACCAGAACAAAGGTCAGGAAGGCCGCATAGCCCGAGTTCATCGTCCAGTGCCTGTAAGAGACACGGTCCTTCATACGCCGGCGTAAGAACCGTAAAACGATCAACCGGCTGACAACGATGATGACCAGCAACAGGACCGTGTAGATCAGGTTCCTCAAAAACGTTGTGTCGGACAGGATGGGCAAAAGCCAAGCTAACAAATCGTCCATAAGCCCTCGATGCTGCCAGGCCGTTCCGCCGTCAACCAGTCGCTATTTAAGTTGACAGAAGGCCCGGCGGCCTGTGGTATGCGGACATGACTCGGTCTTTCCTTCGCACATGTCTCCGTATCAGCGGGCTGGTTTTGCTTTCAGCCTCGTTATCTCATTGTGGTTACAACACAATCCAGGCTCAGGACGAACAGGTCAATGCTGCCTGGTCAGAGGTTCTCAACCAGTACCAGCGTCGATATGACCTGATACCGAACCTTGTCGAAGTGGTAAAAGGCTATGCCAAACATGAAGAAGAGGTACTCACTGCCGTTACGGAAGCTCGCTCCAGGGTTGGATCGATGCAGGTTACTCCTGAGCTGGTGAACAATCCGCAGGCCTTTCAGAAGTTCCAGGCAGCACAGGGTGAGCTTTCCGGTGCCCTGCAACGACTGATGGTCGTCGTCGAACGATATCCGGACCTGAAGGCCAATCAGAACTTCCGTGACCTCCAGGCACAGATCGAGGGTACCGAAAATCGCATCACGGTGGCTCGCCGGCGCTACATCCAGGCGGTACAGACCTACAATACAACGATTCGAATCTTTCCAAACGTGATCACTGCAAAGATTTTCGGCTACCAGACCAAACCAAACTTTTCGGTCGAAAACGAAGGACAGATTTCCAAACCCCCGGCGGTAAAATTTACGGACTGATGATGCTTCGTTTCTTCAAACATCTATTCTCGGGGAAGTGGCTGATCCATCGCATGTTCCCCGAGTCATCCATGCTTGCCATCCGTGACCGGATTGCCGCTTCAGAGAAGAAGCATCGCGGCGAAATTGTCTTCGCCGTGGAAGCGTCCATGGATCCGCGCGAAATCCTGTCCGGAAAGACAGCCCGCGAAAAGGCCCTCGAAGCCTTTTCGCTCCTGCGTATATGGGATACCGAAGAAAATAACGGTGTCCTTATCTATCTTCTTCTGGCCGACCATGACATTGAAATCCTCGCCGATCGTGGGTTCCATAGAGCGGCCGGCCCCGAGTTCTTTGAGCAGATCTGTCGAGAAATGGAAGCCGCCTACCGTCGTAAAGACTTCCTGAACGGCACATTGAAAGGCATCGATGCCCTGTCGCACAGACTGGAAGAACTCTACCCCCGTGACGGACGTCCGGATGAGAATGAACTGCCGGATCGGCCCGTCGTACTGTAGGTCATTATGCACCGATTTTTGATACGAATTGTTTCCACTGTCTTTTTTGCCTTCCTGACCCTCCTACCACAGCAGCTTCTGGCACAGATTCCCGTTCCCGAGCTAACCGGCCGCGTCGTCGATCTGACCGGAACGCTTACACCAGAACAGGTTCTGTCTCTCGACCGGGAGCTGGCCAGCCTTGAAGAGCAAAAGGGAAGTCAGATAGCCGTCCTCATGGTGGGCACCACCGAAGACGAGGTGATCGAAGACTTTTCCATGCGCGTGGCCGAGGCCTGGAAGATCGGCAGAAAGGGCGTGGACGATGGCATCCTGATAACGATTGCCAGAGACGATCGCAAGGTCCGGATCGAGGTTGGCTACGGACTGGAAGGAGTCATCACCGATGCAACGGCAAGTCGCATCATACGCGAGAAGATGGCACCGGCCTTCCGCCAGGGGGATTTTTATGGCGGTATTCGTGCTGCTACGACCACCATTGCCCTCTTGCTGGAAGGCGAGGCCCTTCCCCCTCCTGAGCCCGAAGCAGAGTCCTCTACCGGAATCAACAATGGCTTCTTTATCGGTTCAGCGATTGGCTCCTTTGTGATGCACTGGTTCCTTCCCACTCCTGTGGCCATTGTCGCCGCTACACTGATCTTCTGGGTCATCTCCATCTTCACGGCAGGCTTTTCCATCGCCAATCTTCTCTTTCTTCTTTTCGCTTCGATTGTGGGAGTCAGCTGGTACCGCTTTGGCGGAGGTGGTGGCATCAGCTCCAGTGGAGGCTGGTCCGGTTCCGGCGGCTTTTCCGGTGGCGGTTTTTCGGGTGGCGGCGGTAGCTTTGGCGGAGGCGGTTCATCCGGATCCTGGTAAAACCCAAATAAATCCTTGCGTACTTTCCATTTCGCCGTTTACTCGGCACCAGCATAATCGGCAGGTAGGAACACCATGAACCTGAAAAAGACCGGAAGGGCCTTCGTAACCGTCCTTCTTTTCGTTACAATCCTCGCCTGTGACCGGCGAAAGGACCCTGCCAGCCTGCTTGATGACTCGCTGCAATGCCAGCTCTTTGGCGAATGTCAGGGCAACACCACCTTTGGCATGGTAGGTGATAGCTGGACCGATTTTGCCCTGGGCCTGCCCGTCCTGTCTGACATGTATGACCAGCTCACCGAAGTACATGGCTACAACATTACGGCTTCCAACCTGGCCGGTCTCACCCTGCGCACAGAATGGGAAAGTCGCCGCGGCTTTGAAAAGGTCATCTACAGCGGTGGACCCAATCTACGGTACATGCTCCTCAGCCTTGGCGGCAACGACCTCATTGCCAGTGAAGGTGAGTACAGCAATACTCCAGAAATCATAGTAGAGGCGCGCCTGGCCAGCTACGAATCCCGTCTTCGTGTACTGATCACAAATGGTGACCTGTTAAAACAGTCCCTTTACGGCGGCGAGCCCCTCACCTGGATCATTCATGGCTATGATTATCTAAACCCGCTGGTTGAAGACAGCTGCGTGGATAACTATTCACAGGGTGCCAGCAGCATCACAAAGAATCAGCTGCCTGAGTTTGTGCTGACGGCCTTTAATGATAGGCTTCAGTACCTTACAACGCAGATTCCCAATCTACGCTACATTGATGCACGGGGAACTCTGGGCGGGCCTCCCTATTCCGATGCAGGCCTGATGTTTGATTGCATCCATCCAAATAACGAAGGCTTTGCCATGTATACGGCAGCCTATGCTGCTCAGCTGCAACTGCTGACGGGAGGAGCCCGATGAAACGCACGTTTCCCGTCCTGTTCTTCATTCTTCTGACGGGCTTTCCCGGCCTTCTGTCGGCCCGGTCGGATGATGTTCATTCACTGCTTTTTGACGAGATTCGCGTCCAGCAGCAGGTTGGTGCAGGCTTTGCCTTTCACGAGCGAAGAGAAGACGATGATGTATACCAGAAAACACGTCAGGTATATGTGGCAGGCGAATGGGCCGTTGTTCCGTGGTTTTCCCTGTATCTGAAGGTTCCTTATGCTGACATTGCAGGCACGGACCGTGGCAAGGTCGACTACTGGGACCACATCCGCGTTGGCCTAAAGTGGGAAGCCAGCTGGCAGACGTTCGGCTTTGTCGGCGGGCTGTACGGAGACTTTGCAAGAGGACATAACAAGGTTGGCGATGTAGCCCATGATATTGGCTACCTGGAGCCGTATGCAGGTCTGTTCTGGGATATCGACCGCTTTTATGTAACAACGGCCATCCGCTGGAAGACAGAAACCAATCCAAAGTTTCGCGAAGGAGCGAACGAGGATTTTCGCAGACGATGGTTTTACGACCTTTCTGCCGGCATACGTTTTCAACCCTTCACGCTTTCGCTGGATCTACGCTACCACCACCTGTATGACCCGGAGAACCAGCGAAAGAAGTATCTTGAAATGGCTCCTGGACTGACCTGGCACCTTGGCTCCGGTTTTCATATCAGTGCAGCGGCAGTCTTTTATACAGCATCCGAATCGAAAAACCACGGAGCGCTGATCTCCTTCCGAAAATTTATTGACTGAAGAATCCGGTACCGCGATACCAATAGGCGGGCCGGAATCTGCCGGCAGGACCTGTTTTTTCTCAAAAAACCTGTCGAGGGCTTTTGAGACCACTTATTTAAGGAGTTCTTTTATGGCCGTTAACCTGAACCAGACCCTTCTGGGACCCAAGACCGTTTTCCGAGATAATTCAGTCTTTGTAGATGAAAAGCTTGTCATCGAAGGCCAGGTATTTGCGAACAAGATCGATGCCGGCGACCATGCAGTGATCATCGGGGCCGAGGCCGAAGTCGTTGTTACAGAGATCACTGCCTCCGAGATTATCGTCCTGGGTCGCGTCAAAGGCGAATTGAAAGCAAAAAACGAGATCATGGTCAGCGAAAAAGGCTCGGTGGAAGGCAACCTCACCGCTCCTAAAATCAAACTGGATCCAACGGCCATCGTATCCGGCCTCCTTCGTCACTGAGATCCCACCTGTGGCCGGGCCTGCAGGTCCGGCCTTTCCCTGCCCTGACATCCTTGCAGGGAACTGCCATTCTGGCAGATCATAAATCCTGAACGCCCGTCTTTCCCGCCCAAAAGCCAGCGTCTACCTGGAACAAAAATTGCTATGTTCTACATCCGAGACAGAATTTATGAAACACGTGATTCGCTACACTGATCAGAATATCACCGAGATCGATCGGGCGGACATCCCGGAAATCGTTCCGATTATTCCGCTCCGCAATGCCATTGTCTTCCCGGGTATTATCCTGCCGATCTTTGTTGGCCGTTCCGAGTCGGTGCAGCTTATCGAGCAGCATGGAAAGCCAGGCTCCTTGATCGGCCTTTTTACACAGAAGAACCCGGAAGCCGAAACGGTACAGGGCGAAGACCTGTATTCTGTTGGCTCTCTGGCAGAGATCCACCGTGTCCTGCCGATGGGAGAAGGCGGTTACCAGGTCTTTCTGCAGGGCGTGCAGAAGATCCACCTCACCGAAACCTTTACCGATGAGCCGTTTCTAAGGGGACGCATCGAACCGGCCTTTGAAGAAGGGCACATCAGCCAGGATCAGTTCCTTGAGTTTCAGGCGCATGTCATCCGCTACATCGAATACAATCCGGCCATACCCGACGAGGTTATATCATTCATCAAACGCATTACCAGCGCTGCCTCACTGGCAAACCAGGTGATGTTCTTCTCGGCTCGTTCCATCGAGGAAAAGATCGAATTCCTGGGTATACACTCCCTTGCAGAGAAGATCAAACTCGTTCAATCCTACCTTGTAGACGAAACGCAGCGCCTGCTTATGGAAAAAGAGGTGCGCGAAAAGGTCGAGAAGGATGCCTCAAAGATGCAGCGCGACTTCTATCTGCGCAAGCAGCTTGAAACAATCCGCAAAGAGCTCGGCGAATCCGAAGAATCCGAAGCCGACGAGCTGGAAAAACAGCTTCGCGAAATGCCTCTGCCCGAACATGTTCGCAAGGCAGTAGACAAAGAACTGAAGCGCTACAGACGACTTGCTGAAAGCCCGCAGGGCGGTGGAGTAGAAGCCTCGCAGATTCGCAACTGGCTTGATCTGATCGTGGAGCTGCCCTGGCCAGACGACAGCAGTCCGGCAACGGAATCGCGCGTGGCCAAACTCGATCTGGCAGAGGCCCGTCGCATCCTCGATGAGGATCATGAAGGCCTGCAGGATGTAAAAGAACGCATTCTCGAACACCTGGCCGTCGAGAAAAAGGCCGGGCCTTCTCGTGCCCCGATCCTCTGTCTTGTTGGCCCACCCGGTGTGGGTAAGACCTCGCTGGCCCAGTCTGTGGCACGGGCCCTGGACCGCAAATTTGTAAGGGCTGCTCTGGGTGGTGTTCGCGATGAAGCCGAGATTCGTGGCCACCGACGCACCTATGTGGGAGCCCTGCCAGGAAAAATCATCGCATCCTTTCGCAAATCAGGCTCCGTAGAACCGGTATTCCTGCTTGATGAGATCGATAAACTCGGAGCCTCTTACCAGGGCGATCCGGCTGCTGCCCTGCTTGAGGTACTGGATCCCGAGCAGAATCATGCCTTCGAAGACCATTACCTTGGCCTGCCTTACGATCTTTCGCGAGCTCTATTTTTCTGCACGGCTAACTCGCTCGACTCCATTCCCACCCCTCTTCTGGACCGGATGGAGATTGTAACACTTTCGGGCTACACGATGGAAGAGAAGATCGACATCGCCGAAAGACATTTGATTCCGCGCATCCGCAAGGATCTACGACTCAGCGAAGAGCAGTTTCATCTGGACCGCAAGACCATAGCACGTATCATCGAGGATTACACGCGAGAGGCCGGTGTCCGCGGACTCAAGCGTCAGCTTGAATCCATTGCCAGAAAACTTCTGCTGAAAGTAGAAGAGAAGCAAGAGGCCGGACCGATAACCGAAGAAACGCTGGTGGATCTGCTTGGTCGGGCTCGCTACTACAGGGATCGACGCGAATTCAACGGTATTCCGGGCGTGGCCGTAGGCCTGGCGTGGACACCCGTTGGAGGAGACATCCTCTTCATCGAAAGCACGGCCTTCAAGGGGAAAGGCGCCTTGAAGCTATCGGGCCGACTCGGAGATGTTATGAAAGAGTCAGCCCAGGCTGCCTTCTCTTTTCTGCGAACGCATGCCAGGGAACTGAACCTGAGCGAAAAGATCTTTGAAGAAAAGGACATTCATATCCACATTCCCGGTGGTGCCGTACCCAAAGACGGGCCATCGGCCGGCGTTACACTTCTTACAGCCATGACATCGCTTTTCAGCGGCGTTCCCGTCGAAGAGAACATTGCCATGACAGGTGAGATATCGCTCCGTGGTAAGATTTTGCCCGTGGGCGGTATCAAAGAGAAGGTCCTCGCCGCGAAGGCTGCCGGTATTGACACGGTCCTTCTTCCCGAACGCAATCGGGCCGACTTCGAAGAGATTCCGGAGGCGATTCGAAGCAACATCCATGTGGAGTACTATTCCGACATGATGCAGCTGCTCAGACGCACGGTTCCTGCAGCCTTCCAGAAACGCACGTGGGTTGATCCCAGGGAAGGATGGTAGCTCTCTGCCGGGATGCCTGACATGAAAAATTTTTGTGGATTTTTTCGGTAAAGTTCTGGCTTTTCTTCGTCAAAAGGAAGGTCTTTTCTAATGTAGGTCGGCGCCAGGAGCGAGGCGCATAACAGGGCTCCGTCTGCAAAAAGATAGATTCTTTCCCCGGGAGAAGTGAATGTCCGAACCAACCGATTTTTTTGGTAAAATGAAACAGTCGCTGAAAGGCGTACTGGTGGGAATCGTCCTGATTCCTCTGTCCTTTTTTCTCGTGTATCTGGCCAGCCAGCGCGAACAGGCATCAGAAGTACTGAAAGATGCCATGCCGTTCGAAAAGGCCGAGGCAGCTGCACAGAAGAACAAAGCGGTGTATATGACCGGCACACTGCAAGCGGAGCCCTTCGGGGATGGCTACATCGAACCAGGTCCCTATCTGCGTATCAGTCGAACGGCCCAGATGTACGCCTATGTTTCCAGAGAAACGACGAAGGACGTACAGAAAGACGGGAAGACGGTCAAGGAAACGGTCTACAGCTGTGTGGAAGAATGGACCTCTGACCCGGCACGGGCAGACGATGGTAAAGGATGTAAAGATGAAAAAAAGTATAACCCTGATCGCAGCCTGGTAGATTTTCGCAAAGACGTTACGCCTTCTCTGCTTGTAAACGGTACGGCCTGGCAGCTTGATGAAAGCGTAGACTATACAGACATGCCCGGCCTCGACCTTTCGAAAAGCGCAGGTGCGCAGTACAGTGTAAAGGGCAGTTATCTGTATATCGATGCAGCATGCAATTCAACCAGTCCTCGCATTGGCTGCGAACGCTTCAGCTACTCGGGCATTTCGTATGATCCGGCAGCACAGTATACAGCAATCGGCGTCCCGGCACAGGGCCGCATCGTGGGTTTTGAATCCTCCGGAGGCGAAAGCTACCTCAAGCTTGGGCCCGGAACCTTCGCCGACGTTATGGAAAGCCTGCATGCATCCGATACCACGGGCACGTGGCTCTGGTTCGGTGGTGCGGTCCTCTGCCTTGGCTTTGGACTGAGCATGCTTGTTGGTCCCTTCCTCGAGCTGATCGAGCATATTCCGCTTATCGGAGGATTCGGTGCGGGACTGATCCGGGTCATTCTGTTCATTGTATCGGCGATCGTAATCGGACTGTCGTTTCTTCTTATCGAATACTGGTACATCGTTTTGATTCTGTTTGTGGTTGGCATCATTGCGGCCACGATGATGGCAAAACGACGTAAGACAGCAAAGGCCTGAGGTAATAAAAAAAACCCCGCCAGCTGGCGGGGTTTTTTGCTGCATTGGTCGGCATTACACCTCAGGTTCCGGGCTCCGGTTTGGGAGTGGTCGGCCCACCTGAGTTATCCTCCAGGATCTCAACGGGCTTTTCACCCTTGTGAAAGCGAAAGCGCAGCTGTGTATCGATCTCATCGTCAAAGCGCATTTCACGAGCATCCACTGTATCGCGATGCCATTCCTGAGGTACTCGAAAATCAAAGATAGGGTGCAGCTTTTTCGGAAGAACGTTGGGGTTTTCTGACCAGTTCATCTTCACCCCGTGCAGAGAAGGTATCTCTCCACCTGCATTATCGATCTTTTCGGTTTTTCCAAACTGGTTGTGCAGTGGATAATTTGCATAAGGATACTTCAGTGCAAAGATGAACTCTGCATTCATCTTGGCCTTTCGACACAGATCGATTACCTGTCTGTAGATTTCAATGCGTCGATTTAAGATGTGAATCGTGCTTCGTGCATTGTTTGGAAGATGGATGTCCAGCTTCAGAGCCTTTTCTCGTGCCTTTCGCGCCAGCCCGAGGTGCTCGTAGCCCTTTTCCATGTTCTTTTCAATCTGATACTTGTTAACGGCCCAGTGATAGTTCCTTGGATCGTAACGTCGCACATCGATCTGTACATCCCGATTCTTCTGGAAATCGCGGCGCAGCTTCGAGTTGTGGCCGAAGTCCATCGAAATATCAACAACGGACATATCGTTTGGATCGTTCGGATTCAGTTTTTCGACGGCCTGCCGCATCATAAGCTCGGTTCGATCGATGTAAACCTGGCTTAAGGACTCAAGCAGTTTGTCCATCGTCTGCTGTGCTTCCAGAAAGCGAGAATAGGAATTTACAAAGTTCTTTTCGAAATAATAGATAAGGCCTTCCTGGTAGAGCCTCTTTGCCTTTCGATACAGCTCTACATGCAGCCCTGGATTGGTCCGGCGCTCCTCGGCATTGGCGGGCAGACATTGTGGCATCGGATCGCAGGGAAAGTTATAGACCATCGGGCGCAGTTTACGCAGCGAGATGATTAAACTATCACGCTGGCGGGTGGCCTTTTCTGATACGGATTGGGCCTCGACCGCCGTGGTACCGAAAATGACTGCAGAGATGGCAAAAGCAAAAATATATGACCGGATTCGTTTCATAAGAAAACTCTCCTGAGAATTCAAATAATATATCGGACTCCGAGGAGTCCAACGTGATATGCCGATATAAAAAAGGCTACGCCAGGAAATCGAAAAAACGACTTTTCACTGCACAGGATGCGAAAAAAAGCACCATGTCAGCTATTTCCGGGCCATTTTCAACCGGAGTGGGGTAAAACATGCTTGGAGGACAGAAAAAAATCGGCCGGAACATCTCATTTCGCAGTAAGGATCAGTCACGATGCCCCGTATGCAACCATACCTTCACCCGTGAACAGCTGTTGACCGGTGGTGGACGCCTCATTGCCGGAGACCTGTCGGTGGAACTCCGCCGTGGCTACAACGAGTCCCGTAAATTCGGAAAGGTCATCCCGCTGATCTACCCCATCGTCGTCTGTCCGCAATGCCTGTTTTCTTCGTTTCCGAATGATTTTTCTACCGTGGACGCAGGAGCCCTCGACGGACTGAAGCAAACGACGATCAACCGACGAACCGGTATCGAGAAGATTGTTGGTCCCATAGATTTTAATGAAGACCGTCACCTTGTTCACGGAGCCGCTTCGTATCTTCTGGCCATTGACTGCTATCAGCACAGAGGACCGGAAGTGGCGCCAACGCCCAAAAAGGCCATCTGCTCCATTCGGGCCGCCTGGCTGTTTGGCGACATGGACACAGAGTTCCCCGGCATGGGCTTCGATAAGATCCGGGATTTTATGTATCTTAAGGCCGTGCAATACTACAGGCCCGTTCTTGAGATCATGAGCCGCGGAACCGAACCCCACGATCAGTTTACCTCCCTTCTCGGGCCCGATACGGACAAGAACTGGGGCTTCGATGGCGTCATCTACCTGAACGGCTATCTGACCTACAAATACATCGATACGATTACCAGGGATAAGGCCAAACAGATCAAATATCTGGATGAAGCGAAACGGTATCTGGGTAAACTGTACGGTATGGGAAAGTCATCCCGATCCAAACCATCCGTTATCATTGATCTGTCGAAAGACCTTTACGACGAAATCAACAGCAGGCTTCAAGAGCTAACGAGAGAAGAAGCCTGAAGAAGATGCAGCGGTACCGCTACGCCCTGACCATTGCCTATGACGGCTCACGCCTTCTGGGCTTTCAGACACAGAAAGATGGCGAAACCGTGCAGAGCCGCCTGGAAACGGCCCTGTCTGTCCTTTTGCGAGAAGAGATCAAGATACAGGCAGCAGGTCGAACCGACTCCGGCGTTCATGCCACGGGGCAGGTCGTTTCTTTCCGCACGCAGGTGCGCATCGAAGAGCCAGGTAGCTTTTTGCGTTCCATTGACGCCCTTGCCGGCCCTTCGGTTCAGGCCCTGTCCTTTCACGAAGTGCCCTACGATTTTCATCCACGCTTCGACTGTGTGGCACGTGAGTATGAGTACATACTGCACCAGGCCAGGGCTCCGTCTCTCTTTATGTCTCCTTATACCTGGACGATACCGGAATCCATCGATTTGGACGCCTGTCTTCCCGAGCTGCTGGCCCTGCAGGGCGAACATAACTTCGAAGCGTTCACAAAACGAGCCAACCCGGAAGAGAAGAAAGAACGCTTTCTGGATCACATCTCTCTGAGGCGGCAGACCGATCCGGTCAGCAAAGCAACGCTGGTTTCACTGACAATCCGGGGAAATGCCTTTCTTCATAACATGATCCGCATCATTGTAGGCACCTTTGTCGATCGAGCGGCAGGCAGGCTTTCCATGTCCCTTCCCGACATCCTGAAAAGCAAAGACCGCGTCAATGCCGGGCGAACGGCACCTCCCAACGGACTTTATTTTCGTGCTGCCTATTATCCCGACGTGCCCGAGCTCCAGGGCACAGGGCTTGCCTTGCTCAGGGATTATCCGGTCTTCGGCAACAGTCTTTTCAAACAGAAACTACTCCGCCTGCAGACCAGTCTCCCTGGAAGCCACCGAAAATGATCCCTAACAGTTCTTTAACAGAAGATACAATTGTATACATTCGCCTACAAGATTACCGGTAAAATCGATAGACGTAGCATTGGAAAATCGAATCCTGGCGTACCCTCATGGTCGGCATCCTTACATTCAATCGCTTCCGTAAAGGATTCCTCTGGCAGCCGTTGCTGGTCATGGCTCTGCTTCTGCCTGCAGCACTGCAGGCCCAGCCTTTCCAGGAGGAACTGAAACGAGAGGCAGGCTTCTGGATGGGCGGTTCCTTTCCGGTTCCCGGCACAGAGATGGATGATGTGCTCGATTCCAATCTTGGTGCGGGCGGCTTTTACAGGCTGTACTGGCCCTCCCCTTTTCTACTCGAAGCCGGCTTTTCTTATGCAGCCTATAAATCCGAAACGACGCAGCAGCTGATCACCGTTCCGGTGTATGCAGCCCTGGTCTATCCGCTGCCGTGGGTACAACGCTTCAGCCTGATGGTAAAGCTGGGAGGGGGTGCCTCCTATCTCGAGGTTCGCCCTATTAACAGGAGCGGCTGGGATCCGATGCTGTTCGGCGGGTTTGAATTTTCGATTCTCGCCGCCCGCCGATTTCGTGTTGGACTCCGTATCGATACCTACTACATTTACGAAAGCTTTCGCTCCGAGCCCGAAGAGCTGCGCTATATTCGCCTTTTGCAGGGATCCTACGATGATCGATTCTATCAGACCAAGGAATTTGAGATCAACAATCCGGCCTTCTATAACTTTGGCCTGATGATTTCTTTTATCATTTAAGCCATGAAGAAAGTCTATTGCACAATCCTGCTTCTTCTGTTCTCGGCTATATCGGGTAGCTGCAAAAAGGGCTCCGAGGAAGCCCTGCTCAGCTATCTGATCAATAATCGCATGGTTGTCATCCTGAAGGGGACCTATGCCACCGATTATCCCCTTGGATGGGAAGAGATTAATGGCAACTCGATCTTTGTCGATGCCGATGATCCAACCGATGTTTCCGGACTGCCTGCCTATAATGCCCTTCCCATGTTCCTCGATATAGGCGAAATTCGACTGTCCACAAAGGGCTATCTGTCCTCCCTCGGAGAGATAACAGACGAGGATGACGCTGAGGATTTCTGGGACGTCCTGTCACCAACCCGGCAGGTGTACTGCAGCCCGACATTTGTCCTCCTCAACAATGATAATTCCTGCGTCGACGAGGGCGGCTACGTGAAGTTTGTTGAACTGTTCAACGGTCGCGGCGCTACCTATCCGTCACGGGATGTAGGGCCGGGTGCTTATCAGCATGCCGGTGTCTTTGTGCGCACCTTCTTTACCGGCTTTCAGCGACAGTCCGGCACGGCACCTGTTGACAATACCTACAAGATCAACGGCTACCGGGTGAACTGGCTTCTGGGTTATGATCCGGGGATGGATGCCACACTGCGCAGCGTCCTGCCAAGCCAGTGGTTTCCGCTGCATCATATCACACACCCTGGAATGCAGAATTCGATGTTCATCACGGGGGATTACATCCCGCTCGGCATTGAGATTCGATTTAACATCAAAGAAAACCTTATGGCCCATGCCGTGAATCCGGCTGATGGTACCGATCCGATCACCGTTGTCGGAATCAGCGACTGGAGGAAGCCTCATGCTGCTGAAATCGACATGGGCGGGAACGTACTGACACGAGCCCGGATCTTCTATCCGGACTTTACCCGAACGGTACGTGTTTCAGGTGGCACCAAAAGTACAAGGCATTACTATGCCATCTACTATCAGGGGGAATGCATCGACAGTCTGGGCGTGAAAACCTGTGAACGCGACCTCGATCTGTTGCCTCTGGCCGCAACGCCCGTACGCAGTGGCAATGATAATCGCATGACCTACCTCATGCCAGGAAGCTATGTGATCCAGTGCCGTTACGATGCCGTGCACGATGGTTATCCTGAAGAGGTTCGCGCTGAAAAGAACTTCGAATTGCCGGCCGGAATCGGAGAGTTTGAAATTTCATGCGTTTGTGGCGATGGCACAGACTCGTGCAATTGAACCGGCACTCTTACGATGATATGAGATGATCGGAGGTTGCCCTCCGACCATCTGCAAACATCACCGTGTCTGCACAACGGGCTTGTCTTTCTCCAGCCGCAGGCGCCTGCGAATCTCTCGTGCACGCTTTCGATTCGCTTCGATCAGTTGCAGCGATTTCTCTGTAAACTCCTCGCTGTGTTTTCCCTGAAACATACGCCTGGTCAGGCGTTCTGGAAGAACATACCAGCTGGCACTGGAGCTAACATAGATTTCGTTGGCATCGTTGAAGATAACCGCTCGCGTATACAGTCTACGCTTTCGCACAGCGGTTAGCCAGGCCCGTACATGAAAAGACTCACCAAGAGGTGTAGCCTTATGGTAATTCATGTGCAGCTTTTCGGTCATGACCACATGACCGACGTGAAAGCAAAGGCATCCCTGTGCTTCGTCCAGAAGGGTAGCCAGCATACCACCGTGACAGTAGCCAGGCGCTCCCTCAAAATGCTGTGCAGGCGTGTAGGAGAACCGAACTTCACCTGTCTTTTCATCGAAGGCAAAGTCCGCATGGAGCCCTTTGTCGTTCTCCTCCCCGCATCCATAGCAGTTCGGGTGGTGCCAGTCTCTTCCTGTCAGGCTGGTACCTGGAAATTGGGACTGGTTCGGATTCATACTGTCAGGTTACGGAACAGAGATACCGGGTCAATTCACCCCGGCCGATTCCCGTCGCTGCAAATCCAGCAGAATCCACCCATCTTCTGTCTTCTCGTCCCTGCAATCCCACGTTGTTCCAAAGAGCTGCATGAAAGCGTCTCTGGCCTCCTGCAGGACACCCGACACAATCAGGCGATCCGTTCTCAGACGATCAATGATAGCACGATACTCGACAAAGATGTTCATCGTTATATTGGCCAGGACAAGATCGAAAGACCCTTCTACAACCTGAGGAAGCTCCCAGCCACCTTCAAGAACCTCAAACCGATCGGCAGCGATTCCGTTCTCGAGCAGATTCTCTCTGGAGGCGTTCACGGCATTTCCATCGATATCAAAGCATGTGGCATAAGCAGCGCCTTTCTTTAATGCGGCCAGGGCAAGGATGCCGGAACCACAACCGGCATCGAGCACGGTCTTACCCTGCAGCTGCTGCTCATCAATCCACTGTACCATCATCTGTGTCGTGGCATGACGGCCGGTGCCAAAGGCCAGCCCCGGATCAAGATAGAGTGGAATCATGCCTTCGTCGAACGTGGCCGCAAACTGTTTCTCTTTATCGGTGCCCCGATGCCAGTTGGGAATAACTCCAAAGTGAGCGGAAAGACGCAGAGGCTCATAGTGATCTTTATAGGCCTCCATGTAGTTCTGCCGATCCACAGAATTCTCGATAATATCATAGTCCTCAAAACCAATCGAAAGCAGCAGGCTCTCCAGGTCCCAGCGTCCCATGGCGTAGCCGGCCGGAAAATACACTTTGAGAACAGATCGGTCGGACCGAAGTCCTTCTTCGTAAAGGACCTCGAAGTATCCTGTCATCTTTTCGATAATGCCATTATCGAGAAGGGGACTGACTTCCAGAGATCGTTCACGGGGGATATCAAGAATCACTTCGGTAAAAACTTCGTCGTCCATTCGCTGTTAAAAAACCTCATTCGTTGCGGATCCCTGCTGCGCCGGCTCCTCCTCTGAAGGGGTAGCAGGAGATGGTGCAGGTGAATCCTTTGTCGATGCCTGAAAATCCTCTTCGGATAACTCAAGCACACCTCCGTAAAGGTCTCCATTTTCAAGACGCTTTCCAAGAACGTGGGCAAAGGCGTATGTGTCGCGGATGATTTCCTTCATCTTTCTTCCATTCATGATCTTCTGCTGATCCGCTTCAAGATCCATCACAAATATATCGTCTGGATTCAATACCACATGTCCGCCTTCTTTCATATCACGCAAGAGAACGGCCAGAAGTTTCTCTATCTTATTCATGTAGTTCTTTATGGCTACGCGCACCTCTCTTCCCGTCTTGCCCCGACGGGTCTCGAACATGGAAACCTTCTTGGCATGATCGATGTAGTTGCCCGCTTTTGCCCCTTCATCGACCGCCTTTTTGTACTCCTCATAGTCATGGTAGTAGGAGCGGAACATGTCGTAACAACCACGAATACTCTGATAGGCATCGGCCATATCCTGTTTCAGATTGACGCGAATTCCGCTCTGCACCATGGGCTCAAGCTGTAACCGATTCGTGGTAAGAATAAAGGCAAACTGATCATCAAAGAAACATAGAAGCAGGTAGGCCAGAAAAGCCTTATCGCGCAAATCGGCCAGGGCATATTCATTTTTTGGATCATACGCTGCACGCAGTTGCTCAGGAGTCCAGCGTCGATGCAGCGATAAGCCGTAATCAAAAAGCCGCTGTGCAATTTCCTGTTTCTTACGCTCTTTTTCTTTCTTTGCCTGTTCTTCGGGACTGAGTGTCTCTTCTTGCTTCTCGGCCTCTTCCTGTGGTTTCTCTGCATCCTGCTTTTCTTCGATAGCCGCCACAGGCGTCGCTGACGCACCGCCCTGTGGCATCTGAATACGCAGGTCAGGCCCAAAGCCGATCATTTCTTCAAAAAGCGGATGCCCTGGAGCTATACTCTTCATCTCGAGTCGCTGCACCAGCAACAGGATCTTCGGAAACGCCTTGTCCATCAGAAGACGCCAGCTGGCCTCGATGCCTTTCTGCTTTGCCACATACAGGTCAGAGGCCTTCTTCTCCTGCTTCTGCTGGATCATGATGCCCATCTGTATCGATTTCAGATAGCTTTCGCGATAGGGCATCAGGGCATAGAGCTTGCGCAACAGCGAATAAAGCGGCACGCGCATGGACTCAAGCGGTACCGGACGAGGATTCGCCTCGCTGTAAGAAGCCAGTAGTTCGCTCAATTCCTGCCTGTCATAGAGAAGACGGGCCCGGTTGATAAGCTCGATGTAAAACGGATTTTTCAATTCCTTCTTCAGGGTGCGGGCCAGGTCAGCATCATTTACCAGAAGCTCGTTGCCGATAATGTTACACTCAATCAGGGCCTTGCGAAGCTCCAGACTGAAAAAGGACAGTGCAGACGGCTGCACCATGGCACTGCCAAAGGGAGTCAGGCCTGCAATAGAACAGCGGAACTTGATACCAAGTCGTGCAAAAAAGCCCGATGCTTCGCGCAGCATGGCCTCTTTGCGCTTTCGCTCAAGGGCCTGCCGTTCAAGCTCGCGGGCTCTCTGTTCCCTGTGCAGCTCCGACGGCAATTTTGTACCGGAAACGGAAGTCCGCCCTTCTCCTGAAGGCATTTTGCCCGAACGTCTCTCTTCGGCCTGCTGTTTTTTAAGGGCCTTTTCGTCGAGAACCTTGCCACCCCGGGCAGTAAAGGCACCCAGCAGACGCTTTCGTTCCTCTTCTTCGAGAGCATCGGAGCCGATAGCCTTCCGTGTTCTGTCGAACTCCATTTCGTCCATATAATTAATATAGAATGGAGTTGTTCCCCTGCGATCAATCAAAAATCATGACAGGGCATGGCAGAAGGTAAAACCTTCGTCCCCGATCCGGAGGATTTCCGGCACCTGCTTACCACTCTCAGGTCGATCTGGCCTGAAACAGCCACCCTGCGCGCCGTGGTGGCCTTTGGGTCACGGGTAAAGTTTGCCGAGCAGCGTCGAAACGCTGACTGGGATATCGGTGCGATTTATTCCGGTCAGCAACCACAGCTGGACGTTCCCGAAGACTGGGATCTGTTTCTCTGGTCCGAAGAAAGGTGGCAGGCTGGCTTTGCGCTTCAGGTGGAAATAGCAAAACACGGCCTGATCCTCTATGATCCCGATCATCTTATGGAAGAGCGCTTTGCCATGATCCGCGAAAAGATCCTTCCATACTGGGGAGGCTACCTGAAGCGTTTTTGAGGCTGGCAACGGAACCGAATGTGACCGGTCATCGCCGCCGACGGCGGTTTTTCTTCTGAACAAAGGGAACAACCGTACTCTGCTGTGGCTTCTTGTCCTTTCCTTCGAGGTGCTGCATCCAGTCTCGAAGCGCTGCAGCTTTCTCAAAGTCGAGGTTCTTTGCCGCTTCCAGCATTGCATTGCGGATGACCTCGATTTTCTCTCGATTGCTGCGCGCTTTGCGCAGATCCAGTTCCTTTTCCAGCTTATCGAAACTGTGATCGTCTTCTTCGTCCAGATACCGTGGCAAGATGTCATCGATATTCTTGCGGATGGTCTTTGGTTGAATCCCGTGTTCTTCGTTAAACTTCTGCTGCACCGACCGGCGGCGAAGCGTTTCATCAATGGCCGCCTTCATAGAAGGTGTGATGGTATCTGCATAAAGAATGGCGCGACCTTCAGCGTTACGGGCGGCCCGGCCTATCGTCTGAATCAGGGAGCGGGCATTGCGCAAAAATCCCTCCCTGTCCGCGTCCAGAATGGCAACAAGAGAGACCTCGGGAAGATCCAATCCTTCGCGCAACAGGTTAACGCCCACAACAACCTGGTAGATACCTTTACGCAGGTCGCGGATGATTTCCACCCGTTGCATTGTGTCGATCTCTGCATGCAGGTAGGCAACGGGAATTTCCAGCTCGCGAAGGTAATCCGTGAGATCCTCGGCCATTTTGATGGTCAGGGTTGTTACAAGCGTGCGATGATCTTTGGCCATCTGGGCACGAATCTCGGCCGTAAGATCCTCAATCTGACCGGCAACAGGCCGCACCTCAATTTCCGGATCAAGGAGACCGGTGGGACGAATCAGCTGCTCAACAACGACCTCTGAATGAGCAGATTCGTAGTCGGCCGGTGTTGCAGAGACAAAGAGAATCCTCTCTGCCTTTTCTTCAAATTCGGCAAAATTCAGAGGACGGTTATCCAGTGCTGACGGAAGCCGGAATCCAAAATCTACAAGCGTTTGCTTTCGGGCCCGGTCGCCTTCGAACATACCGCGCACCTGTGGGAGGGTTACGTGGCTTTCGTCCACAATGATCCAGAAGTCATCGGGAAAGTAGCTGAACAGGGTTGCCGGTGTTTCTCCTGCCTTTCGACCGGACAGGTGCCGCGAGTAATTCTCGATGCCATTGCAATAGCCCACCTCCTGCAGCATCTCCATGTCGTAACGGGTGCGCATTTCCAGCCGCTGTGCCTCAAGAAGCTTGTTTTTCGACTTAAGAAAGGCAACCTGCTCCTCGAGTTCTTCTTCGATGGCAGCGATTGCTTCTTTCAGCCTTGGAGGAGAGGTAATAAAGTGCCGGGCCGGGTACAGGATAATGCGCTCCATGCGATCGAGGGTTCGTCCCGTCACAGGCTCAATAAAGGCCAGCGATTCGATTTCATCGCCGAACCATTCTACCCGCACAGCCTCCTGGCGATAGGCCGGAAAAATCTCAAGCGTATCGCCCCGGACGCGAAACGTTCCACGGGCAAAAGCAACGTCATTGCGCATATACTGAATGTGGATCAGCCTGCGCATGATTTCATTACGATCGACGGTTAACCCTCGATCAAGAATCACCATACTATCTCGATAATCTTCAGGAGAACCCAGACCATAGATGCAGGAAACAGAAGAGACAATAACGACGTCCCGTCGCTCCAGAAGCGACGAGGTAGCCCGTAGCCTCAGACGATCGATCTCGTCATTGATACTTGCGTCCTTTTCTATATAGGTATCTGAGCCGGGTACGTAGGCCTCAGGCTGATAGTAGTCATAGTATGAAACAAAGTATTCAACGGCATTTTCTGGAAAGAACTCGCGAAACTCTCGATACAACTGCGCGGCCAGCGTTTTGTTATGCGTCAGAACAAGGGTTGGCTTCTGCATCTTTTCAATAAACGAAGCCATGGTAAAGGTTTTACCTGAACCGGTAACACCGACAAGACAGAGTTTCTTTTTTCCGCTATTGGCCGCTTCCACCAGACCGCGAATGGCCTCTGGCTGGTCGCCTGCGGCACTGTATTTCGATACAAGCCGAAATTTACGATCGTTGCTCATTGTTATTTCCGTTCAAAAAAAGCGCCTGGGTTTGAACACGGAGGCATCCAGCCTCTCTTTATGTCGGGATCTTTTTTCGCGCACGAAATGTGGCCCGGCTGACGGATTCGTCAATATCGATGTCCATATCATCAAATAGCCTGGACATGACCATCATGCCACGCATTAATGTGCGGCTGCTATCGTATTTTCCGAGTTCAATGTCACTGGCCGGCTGAGCCGGCTTTACATCGTTCACCACTTCCAGACGAAATTCTCCGGGATGATAGTCAAAACGGACGATGATGTCACCTGATGACGAATACTTGACGGCATTCTCGATGGCTTCTACCGAGCCGATCACGATATCGATCTCCTGCTCCGACGGGACGCCCTTCTGCCGAAGAAAGGCAAGCAGCCTGGAACGAAAAAACTGAATGGGAGAATAGAAGAGCTGCCGGGGGCATGAAAACGAGCAGGAATCGGGCATGGGAGCGACCTGCGTGCTTACATAGTCCTCGGGATATTCAGCGTGCCTTTCAAACCGGCCTGCATCCAGCAGGGAATGCAAAGCCTTTCGGACTTTCTCTTCGTCTACATCGAGGGCTTCTGAATAGTGAAGCCATCGGCTGAAGTCGGCGGCCGTTCCATAGAGACCGGAGTCGCCCAGCTTCTGCAACGCTTCTTGTATGACTCCGCCGGGCATATTTTATCAAAGTTTACTTCGGGAAGATTTGAACGCAAGTAAAAGATTTCCCGAGAATATCAGTGCTCCCCCAAGAATTGCGATCAACGACGAAGATTCGTCCAGAAACAACAGGCCTATTGTAATGGCAATGGGTATGCGCAATCCGGACAGCACGCTTCCCGTCGTAGCATCAAGATTCTTGTAGGACAGGGTAAGGGTGTACTGCCCCAGCAGGCCACAGGCGGCAGAGATCAGCAAATATGGCCATTCGGTGCCAAACATCTGCGGAATATCCTGAAATACGAGGGGAAGGCTGAGCAAAGACCCGGTTCCAAACATCCAGAGCAAGATTAAAGACGAACTTGCAACCCTTGCAGCACCGCGCAGGGCAAGAACAGCAAAGGCCGCTGTAATTCCTGACAGGGCACCAAAGAGATCCCCTGCTACATGCGACGGCGCCTCTGCAATAAACAGTGCATCGGAAAAGTGCATGAACAATCCAAGCATTCCCAGCAGAAGTGTAAAAAGCGTGATGCGATCGGGCTTCTCACCAAGCAAAGGACCCGACAATAATGCCACGAAAACCGGATACGTCATATTCAACACGTTGGCACGACCGGCATTACCGAACTGCACAGAAAGATAGAATGCAAAGAGGGCCACAGCGTTGAAGAATCCGCGCAAAAAGAGTACAGGAGGGACGCGAAACTTCATCCGGGTAGGATGCAGCAGAAAATAGAACAGGTAGATGATAAAGCCTGAGAAATTCCTTACAAAAGCATAAGCAAGTGCTCCAACAGATTCATTACCGGCCACTGCAATGCCATGATAAACCGCCACAGTGGCTCCATAAAAGAAGAATGCACTGGCAACATTCAGCAATATACAGGTCGAACGCGATAAAGCAGGTTTGGAAATGGATTGACTCATGAAGCGCAAAAACCCTCTGTACTTCCTATGGGCCTAGTTAAGGTTACGATCTTCCAGAAATACCTTCAGGACGGGCTTAACCTCGCCACCTTTAAGAAGCTGGCTGCTGTGAAATCCGATTTTCTGCTTTTACCCGAGTATTTTTTTGCAGACAGCTCCGTTAAAGATCCTCGTGACCTGAAGGAAAAGACCCGGTTTGCACTGGATTGGCTTCTAAAGCTCAACAGTTCCTATCGTGGTGTCATCATAGGCGGTTCTGTAATCCTCGAAGAGAACGACAAGCTGTACAATGCCACCCCCGTCATCTCTGGAGGTCAGATCGTCGACTGGTACAGAAAGCGAAACCTTACAGAAAACGAAAAGAAGTTTCTTACTCCAGGGGATGATGCAGGCGTATTTATGCTGAGCGGCCACCGTTTTGGAGTGCTCATCTGCAACGACATCCGCAATCGCCAGTATTTCGACGAACTGGCCGAACAGGATGTGCGCATGGTCTTTTCGGTTTTTAATTCACCGTTTCGAGAAGAAACCGTCGACGAGAAGTTCCAGCGAGACGAAGAGCTGTTCTGCAAGCCGGCACGCGAAAATCGCCAGTGCATAGCAAAATGCTGCTCGGCCGGCGAAATCATGGGGCACCGCTTACAGGGTCGCTCACTTGTAGCCACTCCACAGGGAGTCAGCTGGAGAGTGCCTCCGGCAGAAGAGGGCGAACAAATCCTGAAAACGGTGATCATTCAGACCCCCTGAGCATTACGGCATTTCGAAGATGATGCGGTGCAGGTCGAAGAAGAGCCGCGACAGATGAAACGGAAGCATTCCTCCCTGCCCCATCCTCATGCCTGACAGGAACCGGTGAACGGCCATACTGATGGCTGCTGCCTGTGGTAGCCGTCGGGTGCGCTGCAATAGAAGGACCGCAAAGACGTTCAGGAAATCTTCATATTCGTACTGTAGCTCTTTTAGATCAGAAGAGCGCGCGGGCTGGTCCCGTACATAGGCCTCCAGCTCCAGCAGGCCCAGCTCATGCGACAGTGCATCATCAACCGACGTCTTCAGCGTGTGATAGACATCACTTTTGACCATGTCGACGTATTCGAACGAGCCCCCCAGTACCTCCAGGTCATGGACGTCATGGATACCGGTCTGCTCCTCCAATCCCTGCAGGGGGATGTGATGAAACGGTACATGTACCCCTCGGCTGACAATCGTCTCTTTCAGGGACTCCACGGAATCGGCAATAAAGATGAACCGTGTATGGTCAGGAGGCTCTTCCAGGGTTTTCAGAAGAGCGGTCTCTGCCTCGTGCAAAATGAGATCGGCAGCAGGGAACACAACAAAGCGCCTTCTGGCCCGGTAAGGGGCAAAGGGCAGACGTGTTTGCAGGAGCCAGCGCACCGTAAAGGGCTCGGGATTCCGCACATCGCCGATCGCCGTTTTCTCGGCCGGAAACAGGATCAGGTCCGGATGTGCTTCCCCGCCCAGCTGTTGCAGCAGCCGACAGTCAGAGCAAACCCCGCAGGCTGAACCGACCTCGCAGAGCTGCTGCTGCACAAATTGAAGGGCTGTATGCAGCTTACCCGTTCCCTTCGGCCCCGTAAGGATCAGAAGAGGGGGAACAGGGTTGTTTCTATAATAATCGAGGATGCGAGCGGCCACCCTCTGGTACTTCAAGCCAACGTCGGGCATCAGGTCAGGTTTCCAGGTGGCCAGAACGGCTTCAAGAAAGACTTCTGCCCACAAATAAGAATCCCGGCCTTTAAAGGGCCGGGATCGCATTCTTCACTCTACCTTTTTTTTAGCCAGCTGCCAGGGCTGGCGGTTGATGGTTAACAAATTTTCCCCTCGCCCACTTTATAGCAAACGCTGTGCCAGTGCGGCCACAATACCCACTTTTTCTCTAATTTTTCTGAAATTTACAGAGATTTACTCTTATTTTCACTGAAAAATGTCTTTTGAGCAGGATTTTTTTTCACATTTGCCCTCTCAAAAGGCGTCAAAATGGACCTGGAACAGAATCGGCCAGCCTTTTCCGTCCGGTATTGCACAGAATACAGGCGCATTTTCAAGGTATTAGAAAACAGCGTTCGGCATACGCACTTTTTTTGTGCATTCCCGGAGCCTCTTCGTCCTGCCCCGTACCGCCTGCAGACAAAATTGCGATTGACACGACCTTTGTTTGCATCTCCATACTGCCATGAAAAAAGAGATCCTGCTTCTTGGCTGGTTAGTGTTCATGCCACTTGCCTGTTCTTCTGCGGCCGATGAGCCACAGGAGGACTACAACCTGCTAAACCTCCTTGATGTCGATGCACTCGACACCTACTTCTGGAGCGGAAAGACCACTCACAGCACATGCTCTAACCCCGACAACCCCGGCATCTGTCAAACGCTGAAAGACATCGATCAGGGGTATGGCGCAGACAATCTGACGCTGTTATTCTCAAACCCGGTGCTGCTTGAGGGAACCCTGACCGCTATGGTAGCCCATCCCTCCAACGGTACACCCACCGCCTTTTCCTTTAACGTAAAAGGAAACCTGATTACGGGATATGAAACGGGAAACGGTATCAGTCGTCTGTTAACGCTTTCAGCCACACCGAATACGGTTACGTCGAATGGCGTTCAGGCAACATTGCAGTCGTTTCAAGCCGACGTTCTTGAGGATGGTCTGTCAGGAACGATGACCCTCTCCTTTCCCGGTAGCACAACAACGGTCGTCTACAGCTACAACATCAAGTCGCACTAATCGAGGAATTCCATGTTCAAGAAATACATTATCTCATTGTGCCTCGGCACATTGTTTATCCATTCCGCGCTTCTTGCACAGGAAGAGGCAACCGACAAAAAGCAAGACCTTCAAGGCCTGAAGTTCACGGGGTTGCCTCTTGTCAGTTACAGTACCGATGATGGATTCGGCTACGGGGTTCGCATTTACGGAACCTACTACGAAGAGTCGTATGAGCCCTTTAAGTATCAGGCCTACGGCCAGTTTTACAGAACTACGAAAGGCTACGAATATCATGAGGCTTCCCTCGACGCCCTGCGCTTCCTCGGTACCCGGTATCGCGTGCGAATCAATGCCGGCCTCGAACGTTATCTCAATGCACAGTACTATGGCTTTTCGAACTACCAGGACATCCAGCGTCAAAGACGCATCAAAAGCGGCGAGATGCCGGTGAACGAAAACGTCACAGGCGTTCCCGATCTCTATCAGGTATCGGATGACCTTACACTGAATACAAACTACCTGAGCAATCCCGGTGCACCTCTGGAAACGGTTATCAACCCGTCGAAAAAGCAGCTGCAGGACAGTCAGGACAAGTTCTATAACTACGATAGCATCAAACCGTTCGTAACCGCCACCACCGAAGACTGGTTCGGCAACAGCAACTTCAAATGGTTTGTGGGATTCCGTCTGCAGCGTTACCGCATTCAATCCTATGCAGGCGATAAAGAATCGGGAAATGCCTGGCAGAACAACCAGACCCTGATCGATATCGAACAACCGACGGGCTATGATGCTACAGAAGGACGTCGTTTCGTAAACAGCATTCGGCTTGCCCTGGCCTATGACTCGCGGCCACGTCTGCGAGAGCTGAATCCCAATGCCGGTACCTTCACGGATCTGCACTATGAAGGCGTTGGCAAAGGTACGGGTAGCCACTATACATTTCACAGGTATACGCTTACCTGGAGACAGTACTACGACATAACCCCCGGCTTCCTCAAAAAGACCGAAAAAGAACTGGTCTTTGCCTACAGGCTGCTCGGGCAGTACACCCTGGGAGATGCTCCCTTTTTCGAGATGGGCCGCATCTACACCATGCGTGAAAGCGCTCTCGGACTTGGTGGCAACGGGGGAATTCGAGGGTATCCGGCCAATCAGTTTGTCGATCGCATCATGACGGTATTCAACACCGAGCTGCGTCTGACATCGTTTCGCGTAGCCGCTCTTGGTGGGATTGACTTTGTCCTTCTCGGCTACTATGACGTCGGCCGCGTTGCCCATACCTGGGAAGAATGGCAGCCTCGCGACATGCACCGAGCCGCTGGCGGCGGACTCAGGCTGGTCTGGCAGAAGAATACGGTCATCAACATCAGTACCGGTCGATCGAAGTACGAAACAAATACCAACTTCTCGTTCAATCACATGTTCTGAGATGCACGGGCCCTCCACCGGAGGGCCTTTTTGATGAATACGGCATACACGGCGAAACCGAAAGAGAGAGCGGAAATGCGAACATGGAACGTCTCACAGCGTCTGAAGTACATGCTACGTTATAGCCAGCCTGCTCTGGCCATGCTGCTCGTTTTGCTGTCCTGCAGCCAGCCCGTAAAGCAAGCGGACCCACCTGCAGGGAATACGCCGAACTCGCTTCAGCGAGCCATTGATGTCGTGCAGAAGGAGTCGGGTGTCTATCTGTACCGCTACGCTGAAACCCTGTCAGAGATCGATCCACGCAAAGACTACACAGAGAAGTATCGCATCTTCAGAAAGTCCACGATCGATGAGCTACGACAGCTCATCGCAAACAACAGAGAATACGAACCCGAATTCAAGGCCCGTTGCCTGCCCGTATGGGATACGGGCCTGGAATTTCGAGACGAGGATACGAGTGTGATGTTCCTCTTTTCGTTTCGATGCAATACAATCCGTTACGTGGAAGGCAACCTCTTCAAGGATTTCACCCCGCAGCGAACAAGCTTCTACAAGATCTTTTACTATGAGATAACCGATGAAAGCGCCGTACTTCTTGATAAACAGTAGGTCCTGGAGCCTTCGACCGAATCGTTTCTCGATTCTACAATCCATTCTATTGGCTTTTCTATTACCGGGGATGCTCGGTGCAGCTCCTGTTGGCGTTCTTCCTTTTCACATTCAAGGCGAATCCACAACCGACCTGACGGTGCCATCGGCCCTGATTACAGCCCTGAAACAGGCCGGCAGATATGAGATTGTGGAGCAGCACAGACTCGATGCAGTCGTAGCCCAGCTGCAGCAGGCACATAGCGGCCTTGTCGATACAGAAACGGCTGCCCGCATTGGACAGCTCGTCGGTGCCCATTATCTGATCGCAGGCGAAACCCATCGCACGGAAGGCCGGCTTGAGGCCTCTTATCGTGTCGTGCACGTAGAGACAGGAATGATTATCGCTGCGGACCGCTCCACGGGAAATTCGGACGAAGTCATCAGAGCCCTGCAATCCTCCCTTCTACGTCAGCTCGATGTATATCTTGGCCTGGACAATCCAGAAAGTCCCTATACGGTGCTGCTCAAGCTTCCCGCTGGACCGTTAAGAATCGGTAACACGTTAACCCTGAAATTCAAGGTCATCTCGCACAGACCATCCGCACCCAGACGAGTATATATTCAGCTTTATTCGATTAACGCCAGGGGAACTATGACCCTTATCTATCCCAATCGCTTTTCGGGCTTCCGGCCCATCGAGGTCGGCCGCGAATATGAGTTCCCTTCTAAAGGCGACGACTTCGAGTGGATGCTTGTACCACCGGCTGGCACAGAGGCCATCCAGGCCATCGTCACAACAGAGCCACAGGATCTTTTCGGCACGTTTGCAAAGGCCAGGACTGCCTTCCCCACCACAGGATATAACGGCCACGCACCTGCTACATACAGGGGAATCCAGGTGCAGCTGAATCAAAACACAAGAAAAGACTGGAAAGCCCAGCGTATTACCTACGAATTGCAGGAGTGAATGCATCGGCAAAGCACACGGCCAGAGACCTGCGTATCGGAGCCCTGCAATTCGAGGTGGCCACCGGAAATGCGGAAGAAAACCTGAAACGCATCCAGAAACTGCTCCCTGCCCGCGAAGGCCTTGACCCTCTGGATTTGCTCCTTCTGCCCGAAATGGCCCTGTCTGGATTTGACTATGCACACCTTCCCCGGCTGGCCGATGCCATGCAGCCAGCCATCAGGCAGCTTCTTGAAATGGTGCATGACATTACGGACCACATTGCACTGAGCATTCCTTTTCGCGCGAACGGATTTGTCCATAATCGGTTTATCCTTCTTTCAACAGGCACAGGAACTGAACCGTTAGCCACGTATGATAAAATCCATTGCATCGGTCATGGTGGATTTCGCGAAACGGATTTCATTGAACCAGGAAAAGAAGTGAAGACCGTTGATGTGCGGGGCTGGCGGCTCGGCCTGTCCGTCTGTTACGACCTGCGCTTTCCCGAGCTGTACAGAATGCAACGACCGGATCTGATTCTTCTGCCAGCACAGTGGCCGGCCACGCGACACGAACATCTGCTCCTGCTTGCACGTGCCCGGGCAATCGAAAACCAATCCTACCTGATTCTATGTAACATGACCGGCCAGGCAGGACGTCTTTCGTTTCTGGGCAACAGTCAGATCATCGATCCGGGAGGCACGGTCCTTGTTGATGCCGGGCATGAGGCCGGCTTTATCCAGGCGTCGCTGTCGCGCATGAAACTCGAACAACGGAGGCACGATTTTCCGGTCCTTTCCGATGCAGTGCTTCTTGCAGATGCAGCAGATTAACTGCCTGCCCTCTCAAAATGCAGAGCCATCATGTCTCCCTGGCCTGTAAGCTTCACAAGCGGGTCGGCAATGCGTTTGGCCAGACGATAAGAAAACGATGCACCGACCTTTGTGGTAAATCCCGAACCATAGGTAATGTGTTTTACAGGCACAAATCCGTATTCGGAAAGAAGACTCTTCAACCCTGTAAGCGAAAAGAAGAACAGATGTTCCGGAACGTTCATATATCGCCATTGTGGTCCGGTTAACGATGATAAGAGGCCCCGACGACAGGTAGAAAGAATCAGGCTACCTCCGGGACGAACAGCCTGCTGTAGCCGATACAGGAGGCGCCGCGGTTCGGCAAAGTGCTCAAGCGATGCCCACAGCGTTACCAGATCGTAGGAGTCCGCAACATCACCGGCCAGAAAATCTGCATGTACTACGTCCAGGCCCTGTCGGCGCGCATGGTCGACCATGGGTTCGGATATCTCAATCCCCCGGGCCCTCCATCCCCGCTCCTGCATGAAAGAAACAAAATAGCCCGCCGCACATCCCACATCAAGACAGCGTCCCCCCTTTTGAAGCAGATCCTTTTCTCTTTGAAAAAAGCCCAGGTCTGCAAGGTTTAAGGCAAAGACACGCTCCACCTGCCGGCGCACTGCCTCGGACCGATAATTGGCATAGCCACGATCCGTCCGCTTTTCAAAATAATCCCCCTGGTAACAATCAGAGAGCTCTTCAGAGGATGGCCTGGGAAGGGTTTGCATCGTATGACAGGATCGACAGATCACAATGTCGTAGATATGGCCTTTTTCCGATTCCTTTTGGAAGCAGTGTCGAAAATCCTGACCATAGCAGATGCCGCATTCATCCGGTGCGGGAGTACGGATGGCATGCCGGGCCTCCGGAGATGCTTCTATGAAAATGGATCGAAAAGACTTTTTCAAAACAGGCCTCTCTGAAACGGTAAAATCCCTTTATAACACAAAGATCGGCGGAATCGTCGACCGGCAGCTACAATCTTTCGCCAACGTGCTGGCACCCTTCTCCGAGCCCCATGATCAACCACCGCCACCTCCACCGCCGGAGGCGACGAAGCCCGAGCCGAAAGAATCCCCCCAACCCCCAACCAGAAGGCGCGGCTTTGCCCGACCACCGGGATCCGTGCGCGATCCTGAGCGTTTCAAGCAGATCTGCACCGAATGCGGAGACTGCATCATTGCCTGTCCCTACGGAGCCATCATTCGCGCCCCCGGAGTCTACGGGCCCATTGTCAACCCGAACATGGTAGCCTGTGCCCTCTGCGAGGATTATCCATGCATCCAGGCCTGCGATGAGAAGGCCCTTTTGCCCATTCCGGACGGTTTCCTGCCGAAGTTCGGACATGCCATGGTGGAACCACAGCTCTGTCGTAACGTACAGGCAACGCAGCCGAAAAAGGCAGCGAAGAAGGCAAAGAAGTCTTCGAAGAAAGCGTCGAAGTCTCCGCGCAAAAAACTGTGCAGCACCTGTGTCGATGTATGCCCGATTCCCGATGCTGTGGCACTGCTGAAAGGCCCGGTAAAGATACCCGCCTTTGCGCATCACTGCACCGGCTGTGGCCTCTGTGTTCAGGATTGTCCTGAATCGGCCCTGCGAATCGAATATGCATAGACATTGCCTCTGTTCGTGAAAGGGTCGGATCTACTGCACAAAAAGTGGTCAAATGGAATTGACAGCAAAATCAACTTCAGGAATCACTGAGCTGTGTGGAAATCACAGGGTTCACACAATCAGGCTTAGAATATGACCAGAACGATCACCTCTCTTGAAAAAGAACTGACCATCCACCGGAGGCGCAAGGCCGGACTCCTGCGTTCCCTGTTCCTGTGGACCGGTTTGATCCTGGCCACCATCTTCTACGGGATGCTGGTTGTTCCCTCGATTCTATTGAAAAAACCCGATGGTGTACACCGCTGGGCCATCCAGTGGGGTAGGTTTCTGGCACGTTTCTCGGGCACGCGTATACACGTTCGCCATACAGAACGGCTTCATCAATCCGGACCCGTCATTCTCCTGAGCAATCATCAAAGCCTTTTCGATATTCCCGTTCTCTATGCCTTTCTGGACATCCCCTTTCGCTGGATGGCCAAGTCGTCGCTGTTCAAGCTGCCCATCATTGGCTGGTCCATGGCAGCCGCCGATTACATACCGGTGGAACGCGGTGATTCAAAGAAAGCGCTGAAAAGCATGTTCGAGGCAGCCGAGCAGATTCAAAACGGCAAATCTGTCATCATCTTTCCCGAAGGCACCCGCGGCGGCATCGACGGGAAGATGCTTTCGTTCAAGAAAGGAGGCTTCATTCTTGCGAAGAAGGCAGCCGTTACCATTCAACCTGTGGTGCTCTGGGGCAATCAGTACGTACTGCCACGCGAAGATCAGTATCTTGTTCAGCGCATCTACTCCGGAGACGTTTTCGTGGAAATCCTTGATCCGATTCCGCCGGAGCGCTTCGCCGATATGAAGCCTGAAGAGCTTTCGGCCATGATCCGCAACGTGATGGAAGAGGGTCTGGAACGCCTGAAGAAATGGGAGTTTGAAGAGCTTTCAGGCAAGGTGGATACGTCAGCCCTGCATTCGCCTGCTAAACCGGAGTCTTGAAGCCTTCGTTCAGCCAGGCCTGAAAATCGGACCGGCTGAGTGGACTGGAAAAGAGATACCCTTGCAGATACCGCACTCCCATATCCTTCAGCTGGTTTACAGTGGACAGATCTTCAACCCCTTCAGCCACAATTTCAAGTTGCAATGCCCGGGCCATGCTGACAATGGCCTCTGCAATCCTCTGCCCGTCATGCGTATGAAGACGTCGGACGAATAGCTTATCGATCTTCAGCTCGTCCACAGGAAGCTCATACAGCTGCCCCAGCGTGGAGTAGCCCGTTCCAAAGTCATCGATGGCCACTTTGAATCCCAGCTTTTTCAGCTCATGCAGGCGGTCCGCGGCATTCTTGATATCAAGCATGGCAAGGGTTTCTGTAATCTCAAGACATATGTTCCTTGCATCTGCTCCTGTTTTCTCAAGCAGCGACTCAAAGTACTGTATCAGGTTATCCGAATAGAGCACCCTTCTCGACAGGTTAACACTCAACCGCAGATCAAAGCCAGAGCAACGCAACCGCTTCTGGAATTCGATAGCTTCAGTCATGATGGTATCAGACAGCTCTTCAATAATGCCCAGATCCTCGGCCACCGGAATAAACACATCGGGCCCAAGCCAGGGGGCTCCTTCCACATCGGGCAACCGTGCAAGGGCCTCCATACCGGCAACGCTGTCCGTCTTCGTATCATAGATGGGCTGCAGGTATGGCTCAACCAGACCATGATTCACCGCATGAGAAAGACGATTCCGGATGCTCATACGATCGGCAATGCCCGTCCTGCGTACCACATCCCCCGCCAGCAAAAACTGGAAGCGGCCCTGGCGTTTTCCATGCTGAAGAGCCCGGTCCGCTTCACCAAACAGGCCGTCAATCGTTTGTGCATCGTCAGGATACATCGACACGCCGACGGTGCAGGTTACATGCAGTCGGTGGTCTTCAATGGTCAGAGGCTCACGCGCGCAGTCACGAATTTCGTTCAACAGGGCACGCACGCTCGACGTATCGTCAAGTCCCTCCATGACAAAGACGAATTGATCGCCACCCCATCGGTATAGCATATGTCCGATCTGCCGAAAGCCACGCAATCGCTCCGCGAAAACAGCAATGGCCAGATCACCGAGGCGATGGCCAAGAAGATCATTCACATCGTAGAAACGGTCCAGATCCACAAAACCAACTGCCAGCTTCTTGCCGGACCGATCTGCCCGCAAAAGTGCACGGAACAGGTCTTCTTCCAGGCGATTCCGGTTTGGCAGTGAGGTCAGCATGTCGGTGTTTGACATGAAGTAGGTCTGCTTCTCTACGATATACTCAAACGTTACATCCTTGATCAAACCACGAATACGCGAACGACTGCCTCTTTCCCGAACGATAACAAACTCTCCCTCGTACCAGTCCAGTCCGGTCTCACCGCTGATCTTCGGAAAACGAATCGTCATCGTTTTTCGCGTACGGAGAAGCTCCTCGAGCATTACCTGCACATACCACTGAAAATCTTCATGAACGACTTCGGGAAAGAACATTCCATGAAGATCACGCCTGTTGCCAGCTCCAAACTTCGGTATGGGATTGTTGATGAAACGAATATGCAGGCTTTCGTCAAGCTCCACCATCACTACCTGCAGAATGGATAACGTCTGAAGATACTTCTTGTGTTCTTCAATCGCCTGGTATGAAGCAGTAATATCACGGATAATACCCACCACAAGCAGGTGGTCGTCTCGTTTTAAGAGTGTAAGGGCAATCTCTATGGGAGTATAGTGACCAGCATGACCGGCAACATTGATCCGGAACCTGAGGGGATGACGTTCCAGGCGTCGGGTCCGTATGACATATTCGAATACCTTACGATATCGTGGGCGTTCTTTTTCAACGATCAGATCAAAGTGCGTCCCCTGAAGAATCTCGTCACGGCTGTTTCCGGTCAGGCGTGCAAAAGAACGGTTACAATCCAGTATACGACCCGTATGAAGATCAGATAAGAAAATGGCATCACTGGCATTGTCAAAGATAGACCGATACTTTTCCTCGGATTGTTTGAGAGAAATCTCTGCAAGCAGCTTCTCGGTATTATCGCGAACATTCAGCTGTATACGACCATCCGACAGGATCACTCCCGTCACATCACAGTATACTTTTGTGCCGTCACTACGCTGAAGAACAACATTGGAATGATTCAGAACGCCATAGGTTTTCTGGAAAAAGCTACGGAAGAAAGGCTTGTGTTCATCCGCTATCAGATCAAAAAAGCTACGAAGGGCATGTTTCGGGCGCTGTGTCAGATCAACAGCTCTGTTATTGGCAAGAAGGATCTGGCCGCTGGCATCCAGCACGAACATAGGATCAGCTGCCTGTTCAATAACCAGCCTGTTATCACGTTCTTGCTGCTCAGCCCGCACACGCGCCTGCTGCGAACTGTATTCCGAAACAAGCCGGATACCACATATGTTCAGAACAAATGCAATGCCCGTTGTATCGTAAATGGGATTGCGCGATACGACGTAAAGAGCCAGATCCTTATCGTCTGATTTGAGATGCAAACCGATATATGCCTGAAACTGATGAAGCTGAATAAAATGGTTATCCGGTTCCAGCCTGGTCAGATCCTTTTCAACAATAAGAACACCCTGCTCCAGCAGCTTCTCGGCCATGGAGTCTTTCAGCTCATAGTAGTTCGTTGGATGCTCCTCTCCGTCAAGAGTGCCTGCCAGCATCAACGCAATCGGCTCTCCGTTCTTATCGTGAGTGTATTCAATCAGGGCCGCTCCATCAACGCCAAAGTAGCGCGCAATGGCAGACATCATTTTGCGATAGAGTTCGCGACCGTTCAGAGGAAAGGTTTCAAGAACAAGCTGAAATAGATTCTTCTCGCGCGCGGAAAGTCTTGAATGATCCTGCAGCGCAATAATCAGGTAACCTGTTTCATCAACCCTGACGTAGCGCGATACCGTACTCAGGTCAAGAACTACAGCCTCTGTACGAATCAGCAGGCGAAAAGAATGGATGCGTCCATCCTGAAGCCGATCCTGGTGTCGCTCAATGAACAGGCGCTCCTTGTCCCCGATAAACTCCAGGACATTGCGCCCGATCAACGAAGCGAGCTCTACCCCGGGAATGGCTTCCCGGGATGCGGGATTGAAATAAACGATCTGCCATCCCCGGCACAGCATCAGAGGAACGGGTAGCTGTTCGAGAAGAAACGGCAGATCTTTGTCGGCTTTCTGACAATCCGTCAGAAATTGACCCAAACCATCGACCACGATTAGAACTGAGGCTTCTTCTTTTCGACAAAAGCGGACAGACCGATGGCAGGCTCTTTTCCGGCAAAGAGTTCCGAAAACACAACAATTTCTCTTTCCAGTGCAGCCGTAAGAGGTTGCTCCACTCCACTGTGCACCAGCCAGCGCGCCTGTTTCTGTGCTTCCGGACCTTTCTCAAGCATCTTCTGCATCATTGACTCGGCAAGAGGTAGAAGCTCCGACTGTTCTACCACTCGGTTGACGATCCGCATCTCCAGAGCACGCATGGCATCGACCTGCTCACCGGTCAGGATGATCTCAAGAGCATTGGCCATGCCGGCAATACGCGGCAGACGCTGTGTTCCACCAAAGCCAGGAAGGATTCCAAGGCCTGTCTCTGGAAGCCCGAGCTTTGCATTTTTTGAGGCAAGACGGATGTCACAGGCCAGTGCCAGCTCCATTCCGCCTCCGAGGGCATAGCCATTCACAGCAGCAATGGACAGAAGATCGGAGTTGGCGATCATGTTCATGGTCTTATGACCTCGCCTTGCAAACTCCTCCGCCTCATCCGAAGAAAAATCCTTCATCTTTACGATATCAGCGCCGGCACAGAAGGCCTTTTCGCCCGATCCTGTTATGATCATGCCCCGAATAGCCGGATCGGAAGACAGTTCACTGACGGTGGCACGCAGATCGCGCAAAACATCATCGTTCAGGGCATTCAGAGCATCTGGTCGGTTGATTCTAACCAGTGCATAGGCCCCTTTTTTCTCCAGCTCTATGAATGACATGCAAATCCTCTCTCTCTCGGTTGGTATTACCTGTAAACTCCTGCTCGCTTTCAGCCCGAACGGGCTCCGAATGCCTGCAGCTCCTTAGTGTTTTATGAGCTGAATCTGACATGCAACCCTTTTTATTCCAAAAAGATGGAGCTATGCAGGGGGTTTCGATTCAGCTTCCCGGTGCAATACCGATAGAGAAGAAGCAGCCGGATTGACAGCGTTTAGATTGGTGGAAGGCTGACGGAGCGGGAGGGTTCGATGAGCCTGTCTGAAGACATGATCGATCGTTTACGCGCAGCATTGTTCGCCCTGAGGGAGGATTCTGGCCTGCGCTCCATGAAAACGGGCACAGAGGTAGAGGATATGTCCTTTGCCGAAATATCCCTGCTGCGCCGGTTATCCAGCGGGATTGTACCGTTATATGTTAAGATAGGCGGCCCCGAAGCCCGCAATGACATCCGCAACCTCCTGAGAATCGGCGTCGATGGAATCATCGCACCCATGATTGAATCGCCCTATGCCCTCAGGAATTTCGTGGCGGCGCTGGAAGATATCTGTGCAGAACAATCCGTAACGGCCATCGAAGCCGGTATAAACCTGGAGACGATCACAGGCTATCGACAGATGCATGAAATCCTGGCCGAACCGGCAGCCGGAAGATTGCAACAGGTTACGGCGGCCCGCACCGATCTTTCAGGCTCCATGAAACTGCATCCGGACGACGACACCGTGCTGGCCACCTGCGCAGAGATCGTACAGACCTGCAAGGCACAGGGAATCCTGACCAGCGTAGGAGGGGCCATCCACCCGGGAATCATCGACACACTCATCGATCGCATCCGACCGGACCGTGTGAATACGCGACACATGGTACTTTCCTGTGATGACATAGCCCAGGATCCACAGCGATCGCTTGTAGAAAACCTCCGCTTCGAGATTGAGCTTTACAGAGCCCTTGCCGCCGACCCCTGTAACGAAAAGCGGCAGCTGCATGGTCGACGCTATGAGGTTCTAAGCGAACGTCTCCAAAAGCACGTCCATTTTATTGGTTGACCTTCGTTTCCCGGAGAAATGTATCGGGGCGGAATGAACGCTCCTGAAAAATCGTCGCGCTGGTTTCGCTTTCCTCCGCTACCGGGTAGAAAGCGTGATTATTATCTTCTCTTCTTTGCCGCTCTTGACATCATCATTCTGCAGCTCACGCAGTCATTTGATGTGGTGCTGGGCCGCACCGGTCGCTTTGTAGCCATAGGATTCGACATCTTTGTAATGACCCTCTGGGGCATTGATCTGATCAGTCGCACGTGGAATCAGGATAACAAGCTCGAATACCTGCAAAGACACTGGTATGAAGTGGCCGGAGTCGTTCCTTTCCAGATTCTTCGATTTCTGTTGCTTCTTCGCGGAGTGAAACTGGGCATTGCCTATTACAAACTTGGTCGGGCCGACGAACAGTTTTCGCGTTCACTTACGCGAGAAATCACATTTCGTTTTCGCGATATAATTGTCGATACCATTGCCGATGCCGTATTCCTGCAGTCACTGCGTCGTGTAGAAGAAGTGATGGTTCGTCTAAACTATGCCGATCTCGCTCGCAGGGCATTCCAGAATCATCAACAGGATCTCAATGAGGCCGTAAAGAAATCGCTGCTTTCTAAAAGCATGATGGGAGAGCTGTCGCGCATCCCCTTTATGCAGAGCTTTATCGAACGAACCGGAGACGATGTTTCCCTGGTCATCAGTGAAGTGCTGGAAAGCGAGGTGACCGGCGAAATCATGAAAGAGATTACGCGGGGCATTCTCGCAGATATGTATGAACGTGTGCAGCGTCTGGATGTGGAGCGTATCACCGGCGAAGCTGACCGGACAGATGAGGTATGATGAAGTCAGCAAGCTCACGTTTTCGCCCTGCAATCCCTTCTGATGCGGATGCAGCCTCGCATGACGCTTCAAAATACTCTGGCTGCTGTAAGCCCTGCACGTCGTGGAACGGGGCTTGGCAGGGCCATGGTAAGGACATTGCTCGAAAAGGTCGATGCAATCGATTCTGCACTGCCTGTTCTTGATCAATTCCGCTTGCCATGCGCTGCACGAACGGGAAACCGTTTTCATGTCCTCTGCTGCACCGCTTGTTGGCCTCATCATGGGAAGCAAATCCGACTGGGAAACCATGAAGGAGGCAGCACTATTGCTGAAAGAACTGAATATTCCTTTTGAGGCGCGCATTGTATCGGCGCATCGTACGCCTGAGTTGATGTTTGAATATGCCAGTACGGCTGAAAGCCGGGGCATAGAGGTTATCATCGCCGGTGCAGGCGGAGCAGCCCACCTGCCTGGAATGACAGCAACCCGTACCATCCTCCCGGTCATCGGTGTTCCTGTGCAGTCGAAGGCCTTAAACGGCATGGACTCGCTTCTCTCCATTGTGCAGATGCCGGGCGGTGTTCCTGTGGCAACGATGGCCATCGGCACAGCCGGAGCAAAGAACGCTGCCCTTATGGCGGCGCGAATCCTTGGAGCAAAGCATCCGCAAATTCGCGAAGCCGCACGCAGTCACTTCGAACGTCAGCGCGAAACGGTACTCGACGATACGTTACCCGACCAGGATTCAGTCCAATGAATCGACATATTCTTCCTGGATCCACCATCGGCATCATCGGCGGCGGACAGCTCGGTCAGATGATGGCCCATGCGGCCCAGCAGATGGGATACTATGTGTCGGTGCTTGATCCCGATCCCGATGCTCCTGCCTGTCGCGTCACAGACCGACGTATTATCGGCAGGTACGATGATGCCCGACACATTGCACTTCTTCGTCAGTCCTGCGACGTCATTACCTATGAGTTTGAAAACGTGGACCCGGAGCCGCTTCATGCCCTGAGTGATGAGGGTTATGCACTGCATCCACATCCAGGAGCTCTCTCTATTGCGCGGAACCGCTCAAGAGAGAAACGCTTCGCCGAATCCTGCGGCTTTCAATGTGTTCCCTTCGTAGACGGACTGCAGCTTGACCCGACATCGCCTCAACATATGCAAAAGATCGTCGAGGCAGCCGCTGCATTTGGGGACTGCATCCTCAAGACCGAAGAAGGAGGATATGACGGCAAAGGTCAGCTGGCTTTACGTAACCTCGAAGAAGCGCAGATTCACGCACGTCTGACCGAATTTTATACATCACTCGACACAACCGCAGCCGTTCCTGTCATTCTTGAAAAGCGCATACCGTTCCGTTTTGAATTCAGCATGATAGCCTCCCGCTTTACCGATGGGAGCTTTCGCGTATTTCCTGCTTTTGAGAACAGTCATCGCAGTGGTATACTGCACCGAACCACCTGTCCGGCAACGCTGCCCGATGAAGAGCTGCAGCACTGCCATGGATCGATGAGACGACTGCTTTCTGAGCTCGACTACTTCGGCGTGTTAACCGTGGAGTTCTTCTTTTCAGAAGACGGCCACATTCTGTTTAATGAAATGGCACCACGTCCACATAACTCGGGTCATCTTACGATTGAGGCCTGTGGCATCAGCCAGTTCGAGCAACATATTCGTTCTATCTGCGGTCTGCCACCGGGCGAACCAACACTTCAACGACCGGCAGGCATGTTAAACCTTGTAGCTCCGTACAGACCGATCGCGGAAATTGCCAATGCCCTTCTAAAGGAACCGGATTGCCATCTGCATCTGTACGGCAAGAGACAGGAAAGACCCGGACGCAAGATGGGCCACATCACCCTGCTTGCGGATTCGCAAAAGGAGCTTGTGGCCCGCCTGGATGCACTGGAACAGCTTGTGTTCGGGAAGATCGAGCGCTGACGGTTACAGAGCGTAACAGCAGTACCACGAACTCCGGTACTGCATGCTCCTCCGCCTTACGGGAAGAGTGGGCGAAACCAGGGGATGCCGACGGCAAGAACAAGCAGCAGAACGGCAGAAAGGATCATCTGCATAAAACTACGGCGGGCTCCCTCTTTTTTCGCGGGTAGAACCTTCATGAGATGCGCAAGAGCGACGGCCACAATCATAAGAGCGATGTGCTCAACAGCAAAGTAGCGAAGGTCCGGGGCTTTCATGGCAGCCTTGAAGTCGCCAAAGGCAGTGGCCGTAATCGGGCTCAGGAAAATATACAGCACAAGGCCGATAAGGAACTGCACATCGTAGACGACGACGTTTGCTCGCACCAGTCTGATATCGCGGTCCCCGGGCCCCGTTTTCTGAAGCCAGGTCATAGCAGAACGGATGAGGATGATGGCAGGAAGCAGAACCGCTACCCAGCGAAGAAGGTTGTGAAAAGCCAGTGTCATTTCATACATCGCTGACAGGATAGCAAAAACAGGGCAAATGGCGACTCAAAATGGTAACAGGTATCCATAGAAACCATCGACTTTCGTCCCCTACTGGAATGTGATTGTCCCTTTGACTTCTGATAAAAAAATCGACACCAAACACAGTTGCTTCTTTAAAAGAAGCCGTTTCCTGACACACCTGGCCAGTGGCATTGAGAGGTTCTGAAACGGCTCTGCATGAGAGGCCAGAAATCCTTCCCTGAAAATCGGAATTATGGCAAAGAAGAAAGAGACCAAACCCACGAAATCGAAATCCAGTCCTGCTGCGACCTCCGGAGGTCTCGTTCGCACGGACATCCAGGCAGCCCTTCAGAAAGGCATGCGCGTTGTTCCCGTGCAGATCGACGACCAGATGAAAGAGGCCTACCTGGACTATGCGATGAGCGTGATCGTCGGACGGGCCCTTCCGGACGTCCGTGACGGTCTGAAGCCCGTGCACCGTCGCATCCTCTTTGCCATGCATGAACGTGCCTGGAGGCATGACCGTCCCTTTGTAAAATGTGCTAAAATCGTCGGCGAAGTAATCGGTAACTATCACCCGCACGGTGATAGCGCCGTTTACGACACCATGGTGCGCATGGCACAGGACTTCGTCATGAAGATGCCTCTGATCGAAGGCCAGGGGAACTTCGGTTCGATCGACGGTGATAATGCAGCCGCCTATCGATATACAGAGGCCCGCCTGACCCGCGCCGCAGAAGAACTTTTGCGGGATATCGACAAAAACACCGTCGACTTCAGCCCGAACTTCGATGATACGAAACAGGAACCGAGGGTTCTGCCAGCCGGCCTGCCCAACCTGCTCATCAACGGAGCAAGCGGTATTGCCGTTGGAATGGCAACCAACATTCCGCCACATAACCCACAGGAGGTTATCGCAGCCGTAACCGCTCTCATCAAGAAGCCGGATATGTCCGTCGCTGACCTGATGAAGCTTATTCCTGCGCCCGACTTTCCCACCGGTGGCATCATCATCGGCGGCGAAGGATTAAAGCAGGCCTACACGACAGGCCGCGGTTCGATCCGCATTCGAGCACGATTGACCATCGAGCAACTGCGTAAAGGACGCGATACCATCGTCATCACCGAAATCCCCTACCAGGTGAACAAAAAGAACCTGCTCGAACGCATCGGTGACCTGGTACAGGACAAGGTAATTGAAGGTATCTCGGACATCCGTGACCTGTCGGACCGCCACGGCCTTCGCGTTGAAATCGACCTGAAAAAAGACACCAATGCACAGATCGTGCTGAACCAGCTTTACAAGCAAACCCAGCTACAGGTCAGCTACGGCATTATACTTCTCGCACTTGTCGATGGCCAGCCCCGCGTACTGAACCTGAAAGAGATCCTCTCTGAGTTTATCGCTCACCGTAAAGAGGTCATCGTTCGTCGCACGCAGTACGAACTTGATCAGGCTGAGAAGCGAGCCCATATTCTCGAAGGTTTGAAGATCGCCCTCGATTTTATTGATGAGGTCATCAAGATCATCCGCTCTTCGAAGACTGTGGACCAGGCCCGTCAGAGCCTGATGAAGCGGTTCAAGTTAACCGAGATCCAGGCCAATGCCATACTCGACATGCGCCTGCAGAAGCTGACTTCGCTCGAAAGCCAGAAGATCATCGACGAGCTGGCCGAGCTGAACAAGAAGATCAAGGACTTCAAAGACATTCTCGCAAAAGAGCCACGTCAATATCAGATCATCACCGAAGAGCTGCAAACCCACGGTAAAGCATACGAGAAGAAGCGCTTTACCGAGATTGACCATTCCTCTGTCGATACAACATCATTTGACATCACCGATCTGATTCATGACGAAGATGTGATCATCACCTTCTCTGAAGATGGATTTATCAAACGCACTCCCATCGATACGTTCAAGCGCCAGAAGCGAGGCGGCAAAGGCGTGAAAGGCGCCTCCATGAAGAAAGAGGATGTGATCAAGCTCATCAGTCACGCTTCAACGCATGATACCCTCCTTCTCTTCTCGAACAAAGGGAAGATTTTCGCCATGAAGGTGCATGAGATTCCAGAGGCAGGTAAGGATGCCCGCGGCAAATCGATCAAGGCTGTCCTGAATCTTTCCACCGATGAAAAGATTACAGCCATGACATCGGTACGTGAGTTCGATGCAAAACGTGCCATTGTAATGATCAGCCGCGACGGTATTCTGAAAAAATCCAATCTCGATCTTTTCGCGAACGCTCGCAAGGGCGGAATTATTGCCATCAGTCTGCGCAAGGATGACGAGCTGATCAACGTCTGTCTGGTCAACCCTGAGGACGACATCCTCATCGCCACGCGAAACGGACTCGCTCTGCGCACGAATCTCGCGAAGATGAAAAGTCAGGGACGCCAGGCCTCTGGCATTATCGGCATCCGACTGGAGAAGGGCGATAGGGTCATCGGTATGGATGTGGTGGCCGAGAAATCTGATCTATTTGTCATCACCGAACTCGGCTATGGCAAACGCATTGCCTTCAAGCACTTTCCCGTAAAAGGCCGCGGCACGAAAGGCATGATGTATGTGAAACCGGGCGAGAAGATCGGACCGGCCGTAGCCATCCAGACGGTGCAGAAAGACGACGATGTCATCATCATCTGTCAGAGCGGTCAGATCATTCGCGTATCGGTAGATGAGATTTCGACGCAGGGACGCAGCACGCAGGGTGTTCGTATCGTCTCGCTGCATGAGAACGATTCCATCCAGGATGTGGCGATTCTGAAAGGCGACATTTAAGCACCAAAGCCTGTTGGCCCAGGAGAATCGATTATGAATGAAATTCCATTACATCCGGCTATTGTGCATATTCCCGTCGGACTGGCCATGCTCATGCCGGCCGTCTTCATTGGCCTCTACGTCTTCATCAAGAAAGAGAAGCTGCCTGCCGCTGCTTTCCTGATCGCTGTCCTTCTGCAGGCGGTTCTTGTCGTTTCGGCCATCGTCTCGCTTCGCACAGGCGAGGCCGAAGAGGATCGCATAGAAGAGGCTGGCATCACCGTACCGCATGAGGCCATCGAAGAGCATGAGGATCTTGCGAAGATGATGACGGGCGTTGCGTTGGCCACGTTGCTGCTCTCGGGCGCTTCATTGAAGAATAGCCGATTCACCGGGGGATTGCAGCTCGGCGCCATCGCCCTGTCGTTCATCGTAACGGGACTTGCCCTTGCAGCCGGTCATCGCGGAGGCGAGCTTGTCTATGTCTATGGAGCGGCAGGCCAGGGGCCATTTGCGGAGCAACCGGCTACTATACAGACCGACGAGCACCATACCGGTGAGGCAGAATACTGAGATAAACCAGTGGGGCCCCATCTCAAGCAAGAGGATTTTTTCGGGCATTTTGGCGTTTTGTTGACCAATTCCTCATATGAGTGAACTTGCACTGAGAACGCCGGAACCCATCGCTGCTTCCCGCTCGACCCTGCTGATCCCGCAAACCTATCTGTCACAGTTCTTCAACCCTGGTCCCCATAAAAAGGTGGGAGATCTTCCTCTTGCCTGGTACCTGTCCAAACTGCTGAACGACCCTTTGCTGGAGTTCAAGTTGAGTTTCCTGAAGCCACGGAGATGGAAAAAAGAGTATCAGGACGGCGGCCAGAACCTGGTGCGTGTGAACTTTTATCCCGATGAAAGGGACTGGGGACGTTTGTCAGCCATTTCCAATGCGATGGGTTTTTCTCGCTGTTACATCTTTGTCTACTTGATGCTCATCGACATGGGGGTCATCGCACTCAACAATGGAGGAACTCCTCCAGCGAAGGGGAGTAATACCTGGAACCCTGTTATTTCTGGAACCATTTCCGTTGATGTAATCACCAGAAGACTGACGAGAACACTTCAGACATATGTTCCGATAAGCAGTACACATTACCCTGGACGGTCATCCACAACGTTTCTTGAATAGCATCGTGGCATTTGACGGCCTGTAGACAACATTCCTCCCGTTCCAGCCGTGTTCCTGCCCTTGTTGCCATGGTGAAAGCCAGGGAATTTGGGCTTGCTATGCCAAAAGGGCTGCCCGTTAAGGACAGCCCCTTGCTGAAATGACGATCACATGATCTGAGACCATCCTATGATCGCTTCTGTTGATCACGATCATTCCGCCGATTACCGCGAAAATGATCGCGACGACCACCTTTCTGTTGCTGAGCCCGTCTCTCCTCCTCACGAGGATCTTCGTGAACCTGACCGGTAGCTTTGGTAAAGATCATCTTGCCGGCAGCTGTCTGGATGATTGACGTAACGTTAACGGTGATGTGCTTACCAAGCAAGGCACGTCCGTTTTCTACAACGACCATGGTGCCGTCTTCAAGATATCCGATACCCTGGTTTTCGTCTTTGCCTTCTTTGATGACCTCGATCTGGATGTCTTCACCGGGAAGGACGATGGGCTTCAGGGCATTGGTAAGGCTGTTCAGGTTCAACACCTCGACGCCCTGCAATTCAGCAACCTTGTTCAGATTAAAATCGTTGGTAATAAGTTTACCACCGGTTTCGCGTGAGAGCTTCACAAGCTTGGCATCGACTTCCCGCGTATCGGTATAATCGATATAACTGATCTTAACCTTGATATTGTCGAGCTGTTGCAACTTATTGAGCATCTCAAGACCACGCCGACCCCGATTCCTCTTGATCGGATCTGGAGAATCACTGATCAACTGAATCTCACGCAGAACAAAGTTAGGAATAATGAAAGGCCCTTCCATGAAGTTCGTCTGCGCTATGTCAAGGATGCGTCCGTCAATAATGACCGACGTATCAAGAATCTTCTCGGTTGTTCCAACCTTTTCGTCATCATGACGAAAGGCACCAAGCAAACGAAGACCAGGTGATTGAGCCAGAAAGATACCAACGTAGGTACAAAACGCGAATGGAACGACGTATACAACAGGGCGATACGGACGCGGCAATTGCAAGGCATCGGCAATCTGACCCAGTAAGAACGCAGACATGAGTCCAAACAGGACTCCAGTGGCTACGTAAACCAGACCGTCAGCAGTTAGCTTTTTAAAGAGTGTTTCGGCATTAAAAAATACAAGAACAAGCAGCAGAGCCACTACCCCGTTAACAACGACGGACATGTGCGACCCCTCAGAAAGAGGCAAGGCTATTAAAGCAGCCAGCAGTCCGGCAACAACCGGACCAAGAACACGATACAGAGATTTCATAACTCACTCTCTATAATTAGATTGAGCTATGGACTGCTTTTCAGACAGGGGGCGATCAGGATAGGATATCAGAAATCAGGTTGCCGGCCTCTTCCTGTGTAATGCCCTTTGCAATGGCAATCTCACTGGTAATAAGGTTATAGGCCGATTCGTATAGCCGTTTCTCCATCAGGGATAGCTCTTTGTCTCGCGCTCTTTTGTAAAGATTCCGACATACCTCTGCAACAGAATAGATGGATCCGGACTTAATTTTATTCAGATTATTCTGATAACGTATCTTCCAGTCTTCTTCCGTGTCCACTTCGTCTTTCTGCAGTAGATTCGTAACCTTCTTTACATCAGTCTTCTTGATTATGGCCCGAATTCCGGTCTCTTTTGCCTTATTTACCGGAATGACGACCTTCATCTTATTACTCTGGATTTCAAGAATATAGCAGAGCGTTTTGTTCCCCAGGATGGTCTGTTTCTGAATGCCTGTCACTTTACCGACACCATGCATCGGATAAACAATGTAATCGCCCTCAGCGAAACCGGGCTCCTTGACCGACTCTTTCTTCGTCTTCTGCACGGCAGGAGGCTTGGAAGTAGTTTTGGGAGCGGATTTAGAAACCGATTTTTTTTTTGCTTTCGTCTGAGGCATAAGTAGTCCAGGATAGCTCGCAATCAACGAAAATCCAGGGATAAAATCCGACAAGGCTTTTTTCGATTTGACCGATTTTCCGGCTCCCGAACCGTCGTATCCGGGTTGTTGATATTTTTGTCAATTCCCGCATTCGAAGATCCGATGCGCAAAAGCTCGGAATAAAGGAGAAACGCATGAAAGAAGTTTACGTGTTCGATGCCGTCCGCACCCCCCGGGGAAAGGGGAAAAAGCGAGGCATACTGGCACATGTTCATCCGGTGGATCTTGCAGCCGTCCCACTGAAGGCCCTCCCTCAGAGAAACAATCTCGATCCGTCTGCTGTGGAAGACGTGGTCCTCGGTTGCGTCTCTCAGGTTGGGGAACAGGGAGCCTGTATTGCCCGAAACGCAGTCCTCGCTGCCAAATGGCCGGAAAATGTTCCGGGCTACGTCCTCAATCGCTTCTGTGGGTCGGGGCTTCAGGCCATTCAAAATGCCACGGGCATGATTGGCTCGGGCCAGATGGACCTTGTTGTTGCCGGTGGTGTGGAATCCATGAGCCGGGTCAAAATGGGAGCCGATATTGAAGGGCTGGATTTCTCTGTTGGAAACGACACCCTGAAGAATGACTATGCCCTTGTTCCGCAGGGAATCTCGGCAGACCTCATCGCTACGAAATATAACATCAGCCGTGAAGACGTGGACCGCTATGCCGAGCAGAGCCAGCAATTTGCGGACGCCGCCATCAAGGAAGGTCGTTTCAGCAAGAGTATCGTCCCCGTAAAGAGTCCGAAAGGGGAAGATATTGTACGGGACGAACATCCCCGCATTGAAAGCGATTATGCCTTTCTTTCCGGGCTGGCGCCTGTGTTTAAAACCATTGGAGAGAAAGAACTGGATGCCATCGCACTGCGCCGCTATCCCGAAATCAAGGCCATTAACCACGTGCACACACTGGGTAATGCATCGGGCGTTGTAGACGGAGCGGGAGTCGTTCTGCTCGGTTCCGAAGAGGCAGCCAAACAGCATAACCTGAAACCGCGTGCTCGCATCGTTGCAACAGCCGTAGCCGGCACAGAACCGACAATCATGCTGACAGGCCCCGTACCCGCCTCCAGAAAAGCTCTTGAAAAGGCTGGCCTGAAGGTTGAGGACATCGACCTGTGGGAGATCAACGAAGCCTTCTCTGCTGTCGTTATCTACACGATGCGTGAGCTTGGTATCCCACGCGAAAAGGTAAACGTGAACGGAGGAGCGATCGCTCTCGGACACCCGCTTGGTGGAACCGGTGCCATGCTCCTCGGTACGATCGTCGACGAACTCGAACGTCGCCAGGCTCGTTACGGACTTGTAACGCTTTGCATCGGTGGCGGTATGGGTGTAGCCACGATCGTCGAGCGTATAGGATAACTCTGCATTTCGGGAGTTTCCTGACAGATTCAAAGCCAATCAAGAGGCGGGAACATGGTTTCCGCCTCTTTTTTGCAGCAGCGTGGTGCAAAAGCCGTTTGACCTGCTCTATTTCTCGCCCAGTCTGTTGCGACGATGAGGTTGCGCACCCGACTCGCCCCTTCTCCGAACGGAGTGATGCACACCGGTCACCTCCTGCACCTGATACACGTCTTCGGTATCGCTCGAAAGATTCAGGCAGACATCGTCTATCGCATGGAGGATCACGACAGCCTGCGCTGCAGACCGGAATATGCCCGCCAATGGAGGGAAGACCTGCGGTGGCTTGGTTTCACAACCGGAACGGACAAGTGGTCGGTGCAGAGCGAACACCTCGAGCGTTATACAGATCTTCTTGACCGTCTCTGCAATGCAGGCCTCGTATACGCCTGTACCTGTTCGAGAAAGACAATCAATGAGCGTAGAGCGATTACAGGTTTTTCAGGAGGCTACGACGGCTACTGCCGCAACCGAAACCATCCCTTCACAGATAAAAGCAGTCTGCGCCTTCGTCTCGACCATGAATCACTTTCGTTTCATGATCTGCGACTGGGCACACAGCTGGCAGCTACCGAGCAAGGGGATCCGCTTTTGCGGGATAACCGCGGGCTTTTTACCTATCAGTTCTGCGTGGTCACGGACGACATCGTCGAAGATGTCAATCTTATTATACGAGGAGAAGACCTGCTGGAATCTACCGGCCAGCAATTGCAGATGCGCAGACTTTTTGCTCCGTTTCTTGGCAAAGATTACACAGACGTCATTTTATACCATCATCCGATTCTTTACGATGAGGACGGGCGCAAGCTCAGCAAGAGCCAGCAAAGCCTGCATCTGCGCGCTTTGCGTTCAACCGAAGCAACTCCCGAAGAGCTGCTCGGTCTTGCTGCGCGGCAGGCCGGTTTAACCACCGCCAGAACCCTTCGTGCGGAGGACTGCGCTGATCTGTTTAAAGGAATCCGGCCGGGCCTGAATCCGCCGCTGCCTCTGCCGGCTGATTGAAAAACAGAATCGAAATCTCCTTTGCTGCTCGAAAGAGAAAATAGACGGCCTCTGTAGTCCAATCGGTCTACTCTTTTTCTTTCCTTTTGCAGAGTTTCCTGTAAAATGGGAAGCAGGGAGAATCATGAAACGTGAGAAGCAAAATCCCCGCCAGCGCATCCTGGACAGTGCCTTTCAGCTCTTCCGGGATCAGGGTTATGCAGAAACGGGGATTGCAGAGATTCTTACCGAGGCCGGTGCCTATAAAAAAAGCCTCTATGACCACTTTACATCCAAAGAGGACCTGGCCATTGAATACCTGGCGAGCCTCACCCATGACTATGCCGATCTCATCGAAAGGGTCACGGCCACAAGCCAAGACCTCGAGCGGTTCACCGATCGCTGGGTTCAGCTTGTGCGCCGGTCGCTGAAAAACAGCCGCCGACAGGACTGTCCGATTGGGCTTTTTGCCGGCGAGATGGCTTCAATTCCAGAGATGCGTCCGCATGTGCTTGAAGCCATCAATCGGTTAATCCTGACAATGCAGCGCAGTATCCAGCAAATTCTGCCGCTGCCAGATGCCGAAGCAGAAATCCTGGCAGGACGTGTTTTTCTGGTTTTCCAGGGCGGCATGCGTCTCTTTTATCTAACTGGAGAAGAGCGTTACCTGAGCCTGATGCGTGATGAGCTCAAGCATATTGTTCGGTCGGTGCAGGCAAGTCGCCGGACAAAGCACTGACGATCCAGGCCTACGGCAGAAAGGCATCCTCTAAATCCACAGCACCGGGAACGTCCTGGCCGTACAGGCGCAGACATATGAGGGGATACTCCGTCATCGGACAGGGGGTAGAGATTATGGCTATGACACAACCGGCCAGCGCATTCTTATCAAGATCATCGATGACAAACAGCGGCACAGACGGAACCGATCCGCACTCGAAACGCTTGTACTCTGTGGCAATGAGCAGATCGAGATTGGCATCTTCTGCTTCCATTCTATCAACAGCACAGGATGCCAATGACAACCCGATCGCCACAAACGCCAGACGAAAGAATACTGCTGGCCAACCGACCCGACAGCTGTGGAGCCATTTGCACATACCGAAGAAGGACTGCATGATCAAAACCTCATGGTATAGGAGATGGGCATGAAATTCACCTCCATCTTGCTTCTCGAATGACGCCGATCGGCCCTGTAGGCCTGAAACTGATAGGCGAAGACAATGACATCCCACCAGAAATGAAGTGCGATTCCTTCGCGAATATCCCCTCCGTTCTTATGCTGTAAAAACGCGAAATAGTAGCCATACAGGGTCTGGGGAAGCACAGATGCGACAGAAGCACCGCCCTGCAGATGGGCAAGACCGAACAGGGTACCCGAAACCAATCCTCCTGTAACCACCCCATGTCGACGGGATAAGGAATGGTTCAGGTATCCGCGAAAAAATGCCTCTTCTGCAACGGCAGCATTCATCGACTGGTAGATCGTCAAAAACTCTCGTGTACCATCTGTCATGAAGCGATCGTTCACCAGCGTTGTTTCGTTATACGGGCCGCTCACTCCGATTGCAGCGGCAAGCATCACCAGCGGCGCATAAACCCATGGACTGGAAAGATACTCCCACCGAAAAGGCGCGATCAGAAGCTCTTCTATGCGCTCATCCTGTCTGCCACCGCCGGCATCCCGATAACTGGAATAGACCGAATAGAGGAGCGTACTCTGTGCCATCAACGCATAGGCATCGGCCATCTCTGTACGCGTATTGGTTCGGCTGTATTCGCCATATTCCACCAGTGGATTCGTTTCGGCAATCTTTCCGTCCCTGATCATACGCATCTGTCGATCGTAGGCCGTCTCAAGACCAAGGGGAGGCAGCGTGTACAGCACGTTATCGGAATACAGAATGCCCTGTCGCATCAGATGGCGACCGAGAAGTACCTCTTCCAGATCGTAGGTAATCCGACGGTCTTCCAAGGCGATGTAATCATCTTTTGAAGCCAGCCGGCTGGCAGCAGAGATCGAGCCCGAATAAAGGCCAAACTGAAATATGGCCGTGCCGTAATTTCCCAACACCGCCTGACCGAGACCGGGTATAATACCGAGGAATGCGGCCCGATCCGGACTGATGCTCCGATGAGAGGAAGACGTGCTCCTGTCCCACCACGAGGGCTTTGCTGGCATGGGTTCAGGCACGTTCGGCGGTTCTTCAGGCTCCTGGGCTATCAGGGCCGTTGCTGTTAGAAGCCAGACAGAGCAGACAACGAATGCGCTTTTTGCCACACAGCTATGTCACCGCCACAGCATGAAAGTCAAGCTTTTACAAGGTTCTTTTCTAATCTAAGCGGGAGCCAGCTATTCCCCCTGCACAGGGTACGGCAGCTTCAGTCGTGCAAACCGACGCAGATCCTTTTCAGCAAACCATCCAGCGTTCATCTCTACGGCATACAGGGCAGGCTGTGACGATTGATAGATACGCTCCCCTCCATCAGGCTCCATGCGGAACACATCGATCAGGAATCCCTCAGAATCAAAAAAGGCCACATCGAGGGGAATCAGCGTATTCTTCATCCAGAAGGCCTGGATCTTCTCTTCGGGGAAGACAAAGAGCATGCCCTCATCGGGGCCAAGAGAGGTTCGATGCATCAATCCCTTCTGCCTTTCTTCCTTTGTTCGTGCCACCTCAACATAAGCCTTCACGCCACCGATCTCAATCTCCACACGTTTGCGAGGCCACAGGTCTGCCGGCGAACATGAAAACGCCAGCAAAGCAAGAACCGAAAAGGATATGCGACCGTACCATCTCATACAACTTTCCTCAACCGGGGAGTCAAGACGGCAAGCAAAACAGCATGCCGCGAAGCCCAAACAAAAACGGGCCGCAAAGCTGCAGCCCGTCTTCATGCCTTTGCCCCACTTCGGGGACTGATCTTTTCTACTGAAAATGCAGAATGATCTCTCCACGTTTCACAGAATCGACAACAATCCTTCTACCCGTATCGCGCACCACGAAGAACATGCGTGGATCGGCTCCGTAAAAGGCCAGGGTGTCACGCAAAGCGAACTCACGTCCCGGATACGTAACCTCCCAGATCAGCTCATTGGCATCTGCGCTGATTTCATTCACCTCTTTAACTGCCGTACGTTCAACAAGGTCATCGCGGAAGGTACCGGCTCCCTTTTGGTCCAACCCGCGAATGCGCATAACGATGACGTTGTTGCGCGTCATCTCGGACCACTTCGCTTTCAGGGTCCGATCAAGATACTTCGCAAAGCCACCGGGCTGTTTGATGGGATCCCTGCCCGTTCCCACAGCGAATCGCTTCACGGCAGCCCTTGCTGCAGCCACATCCGTTACATGCGCTCCGCCCATTGGTTTGCTGTAATTGCCGAGAACGCTACCACGTCCCCAAAGGGCAAGAATGTTCAGCGTTCCTGTAGCCTGATAGCTTTTCATCTGCCGCTGGTAGGACGTCTGTGGATTTGATTCGATTGTGCCGATGACAAGGATATCGGCACCGGCAGCCATGGCTCGATCCTTGAGAATGTCAGGAAGCTTTGAGGGATCGGCCGCTGCGATTTCTTCATTGAATCCGCCTGTAACAACAGAACGAGAATCGATTACCGTATAACCTTTTGATATCAGAAAGTTCTGCAGTTGCGTTGTGGCCTCTGCGCTGCGTGATGTAAATCCTTCTACTTTTTTCGCAGCACCTGCAAGGTTGTATTCTTCTCGAATGAGAATCATAACCTTGGGATTGCCCACAAGCTTTTTCATCGTATCGATCGTACTCTGTATGTCGACCTTGCTCACGCGGAATCGAACGAACAGTTTCATCATCTTGACGGTATCAAGCATGTACTGCTTTTCATCGATGATCTGATCGTTCTTGCAGATTCCCTGGGCCTGAGAAAAGATCTCTGCTCCGATAGACTGACCATCGCCAACACCGCTATAAGCAGCCACGGTATTACCTATACACTTCTCAACAGCAGTACGGCAGGCATCTTCTTTCGCCTTCATACGAGTGGCCGAAACGCTTGTGAACAGTGGAGCTTCACCGTAAACGGTGATCTCTCCGTTCAAGCATTCAGATTGAAAACTGCCGCGCTGGCCAGAGTCATCGGTCCTGCTGCCACTGCCACACTGCGCGACAAAGGCAAGCATGAGGGTAAGGCCTGCAGCTGAAACAAGGGAGCTTCTCATCATAACTACGATGAGACGGGCCCGGTCAGTCATGGCAATAGTTTTTTATGAGGCAGAGACCTGCCCTGCCGGCCTGCCTCTGGCCGCAAGCCATCCGGCCAGGGCCCTTACAAGTAGCGTAAAAGCCAGAAAGGCAAGCGAAGCGGTTAAATACGAATACAGGCGCGGCAGGATCGATTGCAGGACGACGTAGTCCAGCCTTGAAGCATAAACAAGCACAGCCAGAATCAGAAGACCCACGGCCCCTTCCACAACACTGCCCCAACGAGAAGGTCGACGAAAACGAAGACGATAGGCAAGATAAGGCGCAAGCAATACGATCAGTCCGACGACGATCCAGACCGCCTTTTGCAGATAGAGGATGGATGTCATCCCCACCGGTCCAGCACCATAGGCCTTTCCCCACTCCGTCAGGATCGCTGCAAAAAGAGGCCAGCTTCTCTGACTGTTTGTGATGATAACGATACCGTCTCCCCTTTCAGGGATAAGATGAAAATGCGTCATCCAGCCCGTGCCCTGTCCTCCGTGCGAAACGGCACGCTGTCCACTGTGCAGCGTTTCCATGAAATGACCGAAACCGTAATGTGGAAAAACCGCTCCGTAGACTCCCCCTACGTCTGTCTGTGGCGAAAGCATCTGTGATCGCGAGTCGGCAGAAAGCCTTGCAGCAGGATTCAGACCGGACTCCGTACGCAAAAAGGCTACGATATCGGGCAGCGTGGCAAAGAGCCCGCCGGCTCCCTTCTCGGGATATACATAAACAGGCACCTCTGTTCCGTCGATCCTGTAGCCCTTTGCCACCGGTACCTTAAAATCTTCTGAATACGTAAAGGTGGCCTGTTTCATCCCTGCAGGTCGTAAAACGGCCCGCTCCATATACTGCGCGAAGTCCTCTCCCGTGACCTCCTCGATCAACAGCTCAAGCAGGTGATAATTCACATTCGAATAAAAGAATGCCTCTCCTGGATTACGTACTGCAATGGCGTTTGCTTTCAGGCTGCTACGAAGCGACGGCATATCATCGCCAGGGGTGTAGATGACCCCTATCTGACCAAGTGGCATGCCCGAGGTTTGACTCAATAGCTGCCGCACGGTAATGGCCTCTTCTCTGTAAGGGGATTCGGGCAGTGTAAAGGACCGCAAATACTGCTGCACCGGTCGATCCAGATCAACGAGGCCTTTATCCACCAGGGTCATCACCCCCCAGGCCGTAACCGATTTCGATATAGATTCCATGCGGCCGGGTGTGTCGACGGTAAAGGGACGTCCGGATTCATCGGCCAGACCGTAGGCCTTCATAAAGACAGGACGGCCCCGTTCAACAACGGCTATGGCAAGCCCCGGAACGCTGTAGCGGTCCATCCAGCCAGGGATCCTTGCATCAAGATGATCGATCAGATCGCCTGTCGGTGCTGCATGCAGCATGCAAGCATAGAAAAAAATCGTTAGCCAAAATAATCGCTTCATATGCCTGTACCAGAAGAGGGTACATACGACTTATTGAGACAATACTGGCAAGGCCATTTTTGACACAGCCGCTACCCAGTCGATTGACATGCAGCAGGAAGGCCTCTACGGTGTTACAGATGAGAAATTCCTGGCGAGAGATACCGGGCGGCATCATGGCAACATTGCTGGGCATTCCCAAGAGCATCGCCCTGGGAATCATCGCTTTCGCGCCTCTGGGATCCTCTTATGCGGCACTTGGGCCCATGGCCGGTCTTGTTTCGCTTGCGGCCGGCAACCTTACCGCCTTCGGTCGACGGGGCGCCTCCATCATCAACAGCGGTCCCTACTCCCTTTCAGCCCTGATGCTTGCATCCGCGGCTATAACCTTTTCGCGTTCTTACAGGCCAGATACTGTATTTCAGCTACTCTTGCTCATTATCCTTCTTTCTGGATTGATTCAACTTCTTCTGGGCCTGTTGCGTTTCGGAACCATCGCCAAGTACATTCCCTATCCGGTATTCTCGGGACTGCTGAATGGAAGCGCCATTCTCATCCTGCTGCATCAAGCCGAACCGGTGTTTGGTGCTTCAGCCTCGTTGCTTGTAGAAAACCCTGCGCGCCTGCTAACGGCAAAGGCCATGCTCACAGGAGGAACAGCTGCCGTCACCGTTGCCGCCTGGTTCTTCCGGGGGAGGAGCAGGCGCACTATACCGCCTGCTTTGCTTGCCGTTGTTGTCGGATCGCTGTTTTTTCATGTCGTTGCCCGGCATGCCGGCCTTGCCGTTGACGGACTGCTCGTCGGACAGATCTCCACAGGGCTTCCTCTGCCACGCCTGTTCCTGTCTGATGCAGCGGATCGTTTTACCTCACTTCAGGCATGGCAGGAGCTTTTTCTTCCTGTGCTTTCTTCTGGCACTTCCATTGCCCTGATCAACAGCCTCAGTTCTTTCCTGGCACAGAACATATCGGACACCCTGCGTCGTGAACGCACCGACCCCAATGCAGAACTGATCAACCAGGGATCAGGGAATGTGCTTTCTGCCATCTTTGGCGGGTTACCTGCAGCAGGCTCTTCAAGTCGCAGCCGCGCCGCCTGGGAGTATGGCGGACGGACCTATGTTTCGCGTCTCGTAGCAGGTCTTTTTGCCGTCATCGTCCTGATATGGGCCGGGCCTCTTTTCGCTCCTATTCCGTTGTCTGTGATGGGCGGTGTGCTGATTATCCTGGCCTTCGGCCTTTTTGATCGATGGCTCTTCAGGCAGATCGCTTCACTGCGGCATTCCCGCAGTCGAGGCGAGATTGCAATCAATATCGGCATCTCCTTTCTTGTGACCTTCGTTCTGCTCGTTGCAGGAATGGTCGAGGCCGTTGTCACAGGAGCCCTTCTCTCTGTGATCATCTTTGTCACCACCATGAGCCGCGGGATTATACGGCGGGAGTTCACAGGCCTCACTATGCGATCGAATACAGAGCGCCCCCGCCGCGAAACAGACATTCTCGATCGTGAAGGCAATGTCATCCGCATCATCGAACTCGAAGGCTATCTGTATTTTGGTACAGCCGATGAATTCTTACTTCGAACCGATGCCTTACTGAAGCAGGGAGCACTCTATCTCATAGTGGACGTGCATCATCTGAAAAACATCGACGTATCGGGCCTTGTTGCCATCGATCAGGCAGCAGAACGCTGCCAGGATGCAGGCGCCCGTCTCATCCTCGTTGCACCGGACGACTCGCCACTGCGAGAACGGTCGTATTCCCACGACGCCGTATTCGAATACCTGGACGATGCCCTGGCCGTTTGTGAAGATCGACTGATCCAGGGTGATGCCGATGCAGGCAGCAGGGCAACATCGCTGTCCGAGGTCGATATCCTTTCAGAATTCACGCCGGATGAGCTATCGTTACTGGAACCCTATCTGACAGTGCAGAGCTATTCGCATGGAACAAAGGTATTAACCGAAGGCGAGGTCGGTGATTCCGTATTCATGATTGCCAGCGGCAGGGCCGAGCTTTACACCACAACAGAAGGTCGCTATCATTGCTACTACCGTCTCAGTAGCGGAACCATATTTGGAGAGATGGCGATGATTGACGGTCGTCCCCGTTCGGCCGACGTCCTCGCTGCAGGAACACTGCGCTGCTGGGTTTTGAGCATCGACAACCTGAACCGCCTAAAGCAGGATCATCCAGAGATAGCCTACCGCCTCATGACAGGCGTGGCAGCCCTGCTTTCGCGTCGCATACGGATCAATCTGAATATCATCTCCCAGTACAGGAAGTAGGGAGGGGGCTGGTACCGTTTCTTTTTGATGCAGAGGATTACACTGACCAATGCTGATGGAATGGAGAGCAATGGAGACAGAAATGTTTATCATGCAACACAAAGAGCTCGCCAATGCGGACATTCCCGGCGGAGGCTCTCATCAACACGAAATAGGTGTTCCTCAACGAGCTCAAGTCGTCTTTGATGGTCCACACCGCTGGTTACCGGTAACATACCATTTCTTTAGTGAATCTGGAGAAAGGCATGAGGAAGCATTTGTCACCAGCTGCTACTACAATACCAGGGAGGGTAAACCCAGACGCCCGGAATACAGACTGTACTACCCCCATTCCATCGAATCTCAGCTTAAGCAATACACGATAGGAGATCACTGCCTGTTCTTGCAAGACCTGGATCGACTTCCGCACGTTTTGCTGTGGCGAAACCCGGACCTATTCTCTTCTGGCATAGCCGCATTGTCTGCTACGGAATGTATTGAGCGAGCCCCGCTATCACAAACTTCATATCGGACAGTTGATGTAAGCAGTTACATCTCTGCAGGGGGAGAACCATCAGGTAACAAACCGAAACGCTGGTTTTACCTGAAGAGCACAAACGGAATAACGGCCCTGTTCAAAGAGCAGCGCCCCCAAACCGCTGAAGCAGCCACGGAGAAGATATGCGCTGAACTGGCATATAAACTCCGCCTGCAGTCTCCATTGACACTATTGGCCTTTGACGGGGCTCGATTTGGGATTCTGTCCGTGACCTTTTACATGTCACGCCCACAGGACTCCTTACAATTTTCCAACAGGACACAATCAAAGAGAAAGAAGGAAGCCTTTCAGGAATTTAATGACGAAGGGGAAATACCTGGAAGCACGGTGTTACAAAGAGCTTTCGAGGATTACATAGAAGATAAGCGCTCACAGCGACAGTACACGGTCCAGAATATCCTGCATGCTCTGCAGGTCTATGAAGTACCCGAGGACGTAGCGGGAAGGCTGATCCAGTATTTCATCTTCGATGCATATGTCGGCAATACGGACCGTCACCACGATAACTGGAGTTTAGTTGCATCCCAGGGAAAGCAAAAGAGCCTTCACCTGTCACCAACCTTTGATCATGGGCCTTCTCTCGGAGGTACAATGCCCGTCAAGAAAAGGCGAACATGGACCACGGATCCAACGCAGATGGAGAGGTTCTACCGCAAAGGTCGAAGTGCCATCTTTGGAAAAGATGATTATTTGTCCTTTACAGAGCTGGTACAGAACACACGGGAAGCAGAGAAACAATTTTTCGGAAATAATGATTACAGTGATGAGATCCTGGGGAGGATCGCAAAAATCCGAACCTCCGATTTGGAGTTGATCTTAGACCGCATCCCTGAAGCATACCTCTCGACAGACGAAAGGGACTTTATCCTCGCATATCTGGGAGTAACACGTGAAACGATCTGCAGGTTCTAAAGAACTGTATCTGGTGTGGAAGGAAAGGGATAGCGGGGAGCACATCCCGGTAGGCCGGCTTGAATGGCGTGCTGATGAAGTCGCATTCCGGTATCTCAAAGCTGTCTACCGTGCGCTCGAAAAAGGCATGGCGATCCTTCCCGAGTTTCCTGACATTGAGAGAGAATACAGACAGCACGATCTCTTTACCTTTTTTCAACATCGTGTGTTGAAACGAAAGCGACCGGATTTCGATGAATATATTAAGTCACTGGGATTAGATCAAGCCGATACCTGCATTGATGATTCTCTGTTGCTTGAACGTTCGGAAGGCAAGAAAACCACCGATCGATTCCGATTATTCCGGAAGCCGACGAACGAAAGGGGCAGGTTCACGATTCACTGCTTTGTTAGTGGAATGACGCGGTCCCCTGTTTACGAACATCTGGAGGAGATCCTCAAAGACCTGGAGGAAGGCGCAACCCTGTATCCCCTTCTGGAGATTCAAAACCCGCACGATGCAAGAGCGATAGGGTTAAAGAAAGACAATCGACTGCCCATTGGATATGTCCCGCGCTATTATGCCAGTGAGTTACAACCCTTACTCCTTACCGAGCCGGACTCCGTGCGCTTTACAGTAGAGCGCATAAACAGGGAATGGAAGAGGTGGCTTCCGGATGTCGTCCTTGTAAAGATAACAGGGAACTGGCCCCGGGGTTGGGCCCCTTTTTCAAGTGGGGATTATGAACCGGTGGACACAACGGTCAGGGTTCCCGCCGGTACATCAGGCTCACCGTCCTAAAGGCATTTGCCGCCGATTCGCGGCGGCCCGTGCTTGATAACACGGTAAACCACCTCCTTCAATGTTAGGCGAACATAACAGTATTATGTCGCGAAACAGCATCATTTCAAGGCTTTTCCCGGCATTTCCGTGATTTTCTTTTTTCTTTTCTTCTACGCTCATCACCGGAACTTTTTCTTTTTTGTGTAGCAAACAGGGCAATCTTCCGATTCTTGCAATATCATGATCCTCGAGAAGCTCAGGGATGCCTTCGACTCCGAAGCCGACGTTTTGAATGAAGCCCTTTCACTGGAAAGGGAGAAGACTCCGGCCATCCTTCATGCACAGGGAAAGCGCCTGAAGGAGCTTTCGGAACGGTCCGACATGCTGCTTGCCGACCTGGCAAGGCTGGAAGAGGAGCGGCACGCGCTCTTCCAGAGCTTTATCACGCAGAACCGTCAGACCTTCAACGACCCGGCTCCGGGCATCGAAAGCTTTGTGCAGGCCCTGAACTCCTTTAAAGAAGCACCCGATGTGCGTATATCGAATGCCGAGTGGGCTTCACTTCTCGACGATCTGATTCTTTCCGTTTCGCATTTTCGGGATACGGCTGTCAGTCTCAAGAAAGAGGTGCATGCAAACCAGCAGTTGCTGAACCGCACCCGACGGGTAATCCAGAATCTGATGGACGACCTCGACAGTCCTTCTCCGGCGTATTCTCCGCAGGCAAAACAGAAGCCGCGCGCAGCGGGAGGACCGAGTCCGCTCGTCTTGAATACAAACGCCTGACGTTTTTTCTCCGCGTCCGAAAAAAATTCTCTAATTATCCCTGAATCGACCGATGGGACAATAGAGCCGCGTCTGCGCGCTCAGGAGGTTCGATATGGGTTCCACTTTTGGAGGCATTGAAATCGGCAAACGCGGGCTGAATGTGCACCAGGCTGCCATTCAGACCACAGGTCATAACATATCGAACGCCGATAACGAGAACTACGCTCGTCAGCGCGTCACCATGGAAAGCATGGACCCGCTGTATGATCCAGCACTGAACCGGGCAGCAGGACCGGGCCAGCTGGGACAGGGAGTGCAGTTATCCCAGATCGAGCGAATACGCGATACATTTTATGACGACCAGATTGCACTTACTTCCAACGAAAAAGAATTCTGGGAGTCTGCACGCAATTATCTCTACCAGATGGAGAAGATCTTTAATGAGCCATCTGATAATACCCTTCGATCCCTGACGGATAACTTCTGGGCAAGCTGGCAAGACCTGTCTTCTTATCCGTCTGATCTTGCCCACCGTGAAGTCGTTCTCGAAAGAGCCAACGGACTTGTAACACGCATCCACGACATCCACTCAAAACTTACGGATCTGAGAGAGCGAGCGGATCGCGAGGTCGTTCAAACGGTAGAACTGATCAACGGACTTTCCTCAGAGATTCGCGAGCTGAACGAAAAGATCCTCAAACTGCAGGCGCTGGGTGATAATCCGAATGACCTGATGGACCGACGCGACGCTGCTGTTGAACGGCTGTCTGCTCTTGTTAACGTCCGTGTGGGTCGAGGCGATAAAGATGAGGTCTTCGTCTTCATCGGTGAACAGGCCCTCGTACAGGGTGTGATTCAACGCAAGCTGAAGGCAAATCCGAATCCGGCAAACGATGGCATGGCCCGGGTGGCTTTCGAGCATAACGATCGTGACGTCATACTGGGCGGAGGAAAACTGCTCGGACTGATCGAGATGCGCGACAATGCCATCGTTGAGCGGATCAACCGAACCAATGAGTTTGCGCTGAACCTGGCCGATATCGTAAACGAGATTCACCGCGACGGCTTCGGTCTGAACGGATCAACAAACCGAGACTTCTTTCACGTGCGGGCTCTTACGGAAGATGCAGGTGGGGCCTATACGGTTCAAAATGCCCGCGGCGATTTCGACCTGAACGGAGATGGCACGGCCGATATGACGGCCATCTTTCGCGTTACGGGCACCAATACCGTAGATCCAACAAGACGTGTTGGTGTGGATGGAACCATTACCCTGCACCGTCCTGATGCACAGCATACACCGGTGCGCATCGACTACTCTCGCGACGAAACACTGGAACAGATCATCCGAAAGATCAACGATGCAAAGGCCGGTGTCGTTGCCTACATGACGCATGACAATCAGCTTGCGCTGAAGGCTGTCGTTAACGAATCCGATCGACGTCTGAATTTCATGATCAACCATATCGAGGATTCCGGAGAGCTGCTGGTTGGCTATACGGGCCTGCTTGTGGCCTCGGGTGAAAACGGAGCCTTTGACTATCGTCGTACCGGAGAGATGGTGAAGCTTCGTTCTCCTCTTTCTGATGTTACGCTGACACCGGTTTTTCATCCGGCTGCGCATCTCTCTATTGACGAAGGACTGGTTCGCGATCCGGCATCGATTGCTGCAGCCCGCGGCAAAGACGAAGGCGGAACAGGGGACTATAACCTCGCAAACGGCATGGCCGATGGCTCGAATGCCCTTCTTATTGCAAAGGCTCTGAAACAGGGACAGAATCGCTTTGGTTATGCTGAAAATGCCGAGGCCTTTTACAATGCCCTGATATCAAAACTTGGCACCGAATCCCGCACCGCCGAGGATGCCGTGCAGCGTCAGACCGAAAATCTCGCCTCTTTGAAGACTCTGCGCCAGAGTGTGATGGGCGTAAACCTCGACGAAGAGATGGCAAACATGGTACAGTTCCAGCATGCCTACAATGCTTCGGCTCGCACCATCAACACCATGGATCAGATGCTTGATGTAATCATCAACCGGCTCAAGTCATAAGCATAAACGACGACAAATGTAACAGGCCTTCTGTAAGGAGATGACCATGCGTATCACCGGACTCATGCAAAACCAATCCACCGTTCGCACGCTGAACCGCCATCAGTATGAGATGGACAAGATTCAAAATCAGCTTGCAACAGGACAGAAGATCCGGACTCCCAAGGATGATCCGGCGGCGGCCACGAACCAGATGTTCTTCCGTACGCGCATCAACGAACTGGATCAATTCGAAAGAAACATCAGCGATGGCATGGCGCGCCTCAATCTGATGGACGGGGAGCTCGGACGCATTACCGATATTCTACAGCGTATCCGCGTTCTTACCGTGCAGGCATCGAATGGCACCTATCAGGGAGACAACGCCTTTGAACTGAAACATGCCATTGCCAGTGAGATTGATCAACACCTTCGCGCACTGATCGACATAGGAAACGGCAGAGATGCAACGGGGCTTCCACTTTTTGGCGGTTATACGGTAGAACGTCCACCCTTTGAGCCCGTTCTTTCCAATGTAAAAGGCCTGAAGGGCGTGGAGCTTGAGAATCAGATTGTCGGCGTCGAATACAGAGGCGATATTGGCAAACGCCTTCTCGAAGTAGAGCGCTCACAGTACATTGACGTTAACCTGCCAGGCAACCAGGCACTGTGGGGCACCAACTTTACGATTACAGGCTCTGTCGACAACTCCGGATACATTGCATCTTCTGATCAGGCCTTCCGGATTGATGGAGTGGAAATCCGTGTCCAGGCCGGTGACACCATTGATGACATCATCGATAAGATCAACCATGCAGGAATCGACGTAAAGGCGTCGAAGATCGGCCAGGATTTTATTTCGCTGCATTCCACCACTCCACATCAACTCTGGCTCGAAGACGTAGAAGGGGGCACGGTTTTGAAAGACATCGGCCTCATCAGTGCAGATCGGTCGCGTCCGCCTAACAACTACGCTGACACCGCTCGCGTATCTGGCCTTTCGCTTTTCGATGTGGTCATCAAGCTGCGCAACGATCTGCTTGCAGGTGATCAGCTGGAGATCTCGGGCCGTGATCTTGGAAACCTGGATCAGGCACTGGACAATGTTCTGCGCCATCGCGCCCAGATCGGTGCCCGCCAGAACCGCCTTGAAGAGCATATCAAGCGCGTTACCTGGGACAAGACATACATGACCGAGCTACTCGCTTCCAACGAAGGAATCGACGTCGCAGAAACCATCATGAACCTGAAATGGATTGAATCCGTTCACTCCTATGCACTGGGTGTGGGGGCACGCATCATCAAGCCAACCCTGATGGATTTTCTGAGATAAGGCCAGCCCAAAAATAGAGATACGTTCCTGCCCGGCCGGAATTTCCAGGACACATTTTCTGGCTTCCGGCCGATAATGGAACACGATGCTGACAATTGAGAAGGACCAAACACTGCAGATGAAGACAATTGCAACCAAAGCCTTTGGAATGATCGAGATCGATTCGAAAGCGATCTATTCCTTTCCCGAAGGATTGTACGGCTTCGCCGAAGAAACGGAGTTTGCTTTACTCGAAGGAAAGCCTGATTCTCCCTTTCTATGGTTGCAGTCGACCAAAGACGAGCATCTTGCCTTTATCCTGATTGATCCGCGTTCCCTGATTTCGGATTATACGCCCAGGACGGTAAAAGCAGACCTTGAGGCACTTGGCATTGAATCGGTGGACGAATGCCGCATCTTCACCATCGTCACCATCCCTCAAAACGCTCCTGAAGAGATGACCGTGAACCTGCAAGGACCTGTGCTGCTGAACGAAAAAAGCAAAACCGGTCGTCAGGTCATCTCTGATGACGACCGCCATGGAGTGCGCATGCCCGTACTCAAACTGATGGAGGCAGGCCGTGCTGATTCTGGCGCGTAAGCTAAACGAATCCATCATGATCGGGGACGACGTAGAGATCGTCGTCGTCGAAATCAAAGGCGATCAGGTAAAACTGGGCATCCGCGCCCCGCGCAATGTCACGGTACACCGAACCGAGGTTTACCGGGAAATTCGCGAACAGAATACACGTGCCGCCAAAACGCCCACTCCAGAATCTCTCGACAGCCTGGCATCACTGCTTAAGAAAAGGCCGAAAAAATAGCGGCCTTTTCTTAACCGCTTCCATTCAAACCTGCAGATACGTGGATAGATACGCTACAACAGCTCGCTGTGCCTCCTGAACCATCGGCTCGGTCAGGTCGTCATACGTTCTGTAAGAATAACGAAGAACGGAATCGCCAACGGCAAGGGCAATGCTTGCAACCTCCTCATCCCCCTCGAAAGGCTTGATACCAAAGTGGCTGCGCAATCCTTCCAGGCTGGTCCTGGCCATACGTCTGTCGATGTTCTGCCCCAGTTCACGTGCACCGCTGAGCATGGCACCGTATCCATAGATCAATCTCGTAAAGGCAGGCTCGCTTTTGGTAACATCCACGGCTGCGGCAATGACCTGCTCGATATAGGCCTGCCAGCAGGCGAAATCCCCTTTCTGGAGCTCAGCTGCTTTTTCGATCATCATCTCGCCGTGAAGCATCCGTATACCCAGAAAGATGGCCTCGATGTTTGGAAAGAAGTGATACGCTGACGGTCGCGGGATCTCTGCACGCTCACATACCATGGCAAGCGTAATGTCTTCGGGAGCCTTTTCACGAAGCAGTTCAAGGGCAGAAGAAAGCAGAATCGCTCGACGGGTACGACCCTGTTTACTCGTAAACTTAAACGGACGCGGCGCCAGACCGGGAAGCAAAGAAGCATCGACAAGTTTCGTATCCATTGCGATTGGAATGATCTCCTAAAATTGGCTGCTGTCAATCAGGAACTGTCAGAATTTAACCAAAGCCTTTCCTTAAAAAAATGGGCCGGAATACCGGCCCGAACGCAGTAGTTAGTAAATCCACGGCCTAATGAACGGTAAAGCTACGACTGAATCCTTCGTAGGCCTTGATGGCTCCCGTCCATCCGGACTTCCAGTGACCTCGATGCCGGATACGGTATGTGCCTGGATTGAGCTCCGATGTATCAACGGTAATCGTGATTTTCGAGTTTGCTATGCCATCTCGCTTCCAGCGGTAAATGGTCGGTGGGTCCAGGTCTCGCAGCACGGTCACCCACTTTCCGTTCACGAGCATCTCCACGTCGGCATAGCTGCTGCCAATCAACGGATTGTTCTTCGGATGTCCTCCCCAGAACACGGCCCTTGCCGTGGCTCCCCGTGCATACGACGAGGCGGGTTGCTCCACTACATCTCCAAAGCTCTTGAACCACGGCACATCATCAAAGACCACACCTGTCTGAAACGTTACCTGGTCATCGCTCAGATCATCCGGCATCGGACCAGGATCTACGGGGGTTCCATTGAACAACGCATCAGCAAGCTCTGCAAACTCCTGTTCGTATGCAGGCAGTGTATTCGGACCAAACTGCGTGGAAGCCCCTTCATAGTGCTGCAGGGCATATTCTTCGGGTGTGGTTACATACGATGTGTAGGCATTGGATAACCCGGCAATCACAACGATCTCTGATGGATCGCGTTTCACGGCCTTTCGCAGGCGTCGACCGGCCATAGTGGTAATCTCTGCCGGCACGGCTGCAATCTTCAGCTGCCCGATCTGCAGAATCTGAAAAGGAACAACAGTCGGTGTCCATGGATTTCCATCCAACGATGCCATTCCCGATGGTATAAGGATCGGTTTCTGTTCGTGGCAGGCAACGTAGGATGGATCAAGAGTGGAAGGCCATGCAAGCGAAAGGAATCCCGACAGAAAGTCATGCAGGAACGCATCACGAGCGCTTTCACTCCACTCCACAGAATCTACGGTTACACCTTCACCAAACAGATCGAGAGAAACGGCATTGTCCTCTGTCGAGCCCGCCGAGAAGGACGCTCCCATAGCAGCCTTACAGGTCGATGCACCAACGCTGCGGACCGTCGTAGCGGACAGATCCACATAACGGTGCCGGAAATCGATCGGTCCTTCAAGGGCCACGGTTGCCGTATCAAAAAGCTGACGGGCCTTTGCGTACTGCCTGTCTGCAATGATGTCCTGTCGTTCATAATCGTGCACACCATCGGCCGGGCCCCACAGGTTGGGCGTCACATCGCCGGCATTCGATTGTGCAAAGGCGGCCACAAAGGTGGATTCTTCTCTATAACCCGTACCGCCGTCTTTTTCGAAGAGATACGAAGCGAGGCCCTTGTTGTCTCCGCCGATCAGCCTGTTCGACGGCCCGATGCTTGTGGGATGCACGGCAAACCAGTTGATCATACCAATGTCGGTACCATCTGCTTTCTGCAACCGTAGCAACGTCATCGTCGTATCTACATTTGTCGTATACTGTGCCTTTTCCCATTCCGGGTTGTTTTCATAGGCAAGAGGAGATCGATTCATACTGGCATTTGCAAGCTCCCCCTGGTTGATCAGAATACGACCCGGGGCCAGGTTTCGGTGAGCCCGCTTGATCGACCGGTAGATGCCATCGACGATGATCTCGTAGTTTTCGCGTATAAAGCCCAGCGTCGTTACATTGTACATGAAGTAATGAGAGTATCCCCCTGGACCACTGTGTGTATGTGTGGCCGACAGAAGCACATTCTCTTCATTGTAATAGGGAGCAAGCTCGGGATCGGCGGCAATCCTTGCCGATACCCCCTGCTTCACCGACTGGAAGATCATACCCAGATCGGCCGACACAAAGACCACTCTACGTGTTCCATCCCCGATTACGAAGGCACGCGACCACAGCCGCATATAGATCCCCTCGGTCTTCTGGTCGGTTTCGGCAAATCCCATCATACCGACCTCGGCAGCGGGTCCCGTTATATCGTAAAGACCGGCTCCGATCAGGTACAGTGGCTCTGTACTCTGCAGCGCCATCATCTGCAGGGTTGCCTCTGGCGTATCCGCTATGTTATCGGTCAATGGAAGTAAAAGGCTTCCATCGTCCGAGTCATTCTTGCCGCAGCCTGCAAGCATCAGGAACGCAAAGAGCGCCCGGCATGTGCTGCGGAGGATGTTCTGTTTCATCTCTGTTTCCTCCTGTTTTTCGCATGGAACCCGATTGCATCGGGCTGATGGAGCTACACGGCCAGACAGTGAAAAATCCTGCAAGCATTAATGAACAATAGTTGACTCTTTTCTGCGCATCGGTAAAGATATCCTTGCCTGCCACAATGACCGGGTAAACCGCTGCAGGAGAGGCCGTATGTCAGAGAACAGAATTGAGAATCCCCTTGTTTTGGCCGTCGATCTGGGCACCTCGGGCTGTAAAACGGCCCTTGTATCCCTTGGCGGCAGTGGTCCGGAAGGCCAGAAACCAGCCCAGGTCCTGGATTTTGCCTTTGCTCCGGTGGAGCTCGTTCTACCGGCAGGCGGGGGCAGTGAACAGAGGCCCGAAGACTGGTGGCAGGCCTTTCTGACAACGTCCAGGGCCCTGCTGGAACGACAGCCGCAGCACCGGGATCAAATCGTTGCCATCTGCTGCTCCACCCAGGGCGAAGGCACCGTCTGCGTCGATGAAAAGGGACAGGCCCTGGCCAATGCCATCCTGTGGCTGGATATGCGAGGGGCACCGTACATTGAAAAGGCCGCCGGTGGATGGCCATCGGTAGCAGGATACGGCGCTGCCAAGCTCTGGCGCTGGATTCGCTTAACAGGAGGAGCACCGGCCCTGTCCGGCAAGGATCCGGCTGCCCATATGCTGTTCGTAAAACATGAATATCCGGAGCTGTATCAGAAGACGCATAAGTTCCTGAACGTGCTGGACTATATGAACCTGCGTCTAACCGGACGCATCGCGGCAACGTCCGATTCTATCTTAACGTCCTGGGTTACCGACAACCGCAATCCGGCCCATATTCGCTATGACGACACGCTCATACAGATGAGCGGAATCGAGAAAGACAAATTTCCAGACATTATCAAATGCACCGACGTGCTGGGCCCCCTTCTGCCGGATGTGGCGCAGCAGCTGGGCCTGCCTGCCCTTCCCGTCATTGCTGGCTCGATCGACAACACAGCGGCGGCCCTGGGCTCCGGCTGCGTGCATTTCGGTGATGCCCATCTTTACGTGGGCACATCCTCGTGGATTGCCGCCCATGTGCCCCGGAAGAAAACCGATGTCTTCTCCTCCGTTGCCTCCGTACCCTGCGCCTTCGACGATCGTTACCTGATGACGGCATTGCAGTCCTCTGCCGGGGCAAACCTGAGCTATCTGAAAGACCAGGTTCTCTATCACGAAGATGAACTGCTTGCCGAAGAGCATGTTCCCGACGTATACAAGATCTTTGATCGCATCGCCGCACGCACAGAAGCCGGTAGTGGAGGCCTGATCTACATGCCCTGGCTGTACGGCGAACGCACGCCCGTTGAGGACCGATCGCTTCGCGCAGGATTGTTTAACCTCTCCCTCGAACATAACCGGGCCCATATCATCCGAGCCTTCTTCGAAGGCGTGGCCCTGAATACGCGCTGGATGATGAAGCCTGTCGAAAAGTTCCTCGGGAAACGACTGCAGCAGATCACCTTTGCCGGTGGTGGGGCAACGTCGGATGTGTGGTGCAGCATCTTTGCCGATACGCTTGGCATACCGGTACGTCAGCTGCATCAGCCTGTTCAGGCCAATGCCCTGGGCTCTGCCTTTATGGCAGGACTGGCGCTGAATCTCATCGAGCGAAACGACATCCCCGAGCGGACACAGATCCGCGCCACATACGAGCCAGACCCCGACCGACAGGCCGTCATGAATCGTTCGTTTGAGACGTTTTTGGACCTGCACAAAAGGCTGGCCCCTGTCTATCATCGCTTACAAGGACAAAAGAAATGAAAACTACAAAGAAGCAAAGCATCCCCTTCGCCAGAGAAAGACAGTCCATCGTCGATCTCTGCCTTGAGCTGTCGCATCGTGGATTCCTGGCCGGCGTGGGAGGCAACGTTGCCCTGCGCCTTTCGGATTCGGTCTTTGCCGTTACGCCTTCGGCAGCGGATTACTACACGATGAAGGCAGAAGATATCTGTATGTTAAACGTCCACACGCTGGAGCGCGTCGATACGGATAACACCCTTACACCATCGGTAGAAAGCGGCCTTCATGCAGCGCTCTTTCGCAGACGTCCCGATCTAAAAGCCTCTGTTCATACGCATCAGCCGCTGGCAAGCGCCGCAGCACTCCTGCATCGCCCCATTCCGCTTCCACCTGAAGACCAGGACCTGCTCGGCAAAGAGGTGGCCCTCGTTCCCTACGGACCATCGGGATCTTCTTTGCTTGTTTCAGCCCTGAAGAAGACCCTTCGCGACGATATCAATGCCTACCTGCTTCGCAATCATGGCCTGGTCTGCGCTGCACCAACCCTGGCCCTTGGGCTGGATGGCGTACAGCGAGTGGAAAAGGCCGCCGCTGCATTCATGCTGCAATTGATAGATTCCAATCGCAGGTCAGAGTTATCCCCTGCACTCGTAGCGCATATTCAAGAGCTACTCAAGTCTGCCATACACAATGCATAATCGTTCATTACTCGACATCAAGGAAGGATATATGAAAACGAACAGCCCGAATAAACAGGATTCAGGACAGAGGTATGCCATCTCAGAGTGGCATGATACCGATGCCATCTATGAGCGACTGAAGGCCCTGCTCAAGGTCCCGCCACGCTCCATTCGCCGGGACAGGATGCAGGAAGTACTCGAGTACTTCGAGAAGAAATGCCGCAAATCAAAGGCGATTGCCGAAGAAGCAATGCAGTTTATCCCCGGAGGCGTTCAGCATAACCTTGCCTTCAACCATCCCTTCCCCATTACCATTACCGAGGCAAAAGGCTCTCATCTAAAAGATATCGACGGAAACCGTTACATCGACTTTCTGCAGGCAGGAGGCCCCATTCTTCTCGGCTCCAACTATGCCCCCGTTCGCAAGAAGGTCATTGATCTTCTGAACACAGGAGGACCGGTAACCGGTCTTCTGCATGAATACGAACTGAAACTGGCAAAAGAGATCCATCGCCACATGCCAGGAATCGAAATGTTTCGCATGCTCGGTTCCGGCACCGAAGGCGTGATGGCAGCCATCCGCCTGGCTCGCGGCTACACGGGAAAGAAAAAGATCATCAAGATCGGTGGCGGCTATCATGGCTGGTCAGATCAGATGGTGTACGGCATGCGTATTCCCGGAACGGGAAGACGAGAGGCTAACGGTATTCCTCGCGAATGTACGGCCCATACACAGGAGTGCTTTCCAAACGATATCGACGCCCTGCGACGCAAGATGATGCTGAACCGTCTTCGCGGTGGTACGGCTGCGGTCATCGTTGAACCGCTCGGCCCGGAAAGCGGAACCCGTCCTGTCTACAAGAACTACAATGCAGAACTACGAAAGCTCTGTGATGAATTCGGAGCTCTGCTTATCTTTGATGAGGTCGTTACGGGCTTCCGTCTTGGTATGGGAGGAGCACAGGGATATTTTGGCGTCACCCCCGATATTACCGTCTTCGGCAAATGCCTGACGGGAGGTTATCCGATGGCCGGTGGAATCGGCGGTCGTCGCGAGATCATGGAAATGCTTGGTGGAATCAGCTCCAAAGGCAAACGTGTATTTGTCGGCGGAACGCTTTCTGCCAATCCCCTTTCGTGCGTCGCAGCATATCATACCCTGCAGGAACTGGACCGCACGGATGCAGCCGTGAAGGCAGGAAGAGCAGGCGATCGACTAACTCGTGGACTGGAAGACATCATCGATCGGCTTGGGCTTCCCTATGTGGTTTACAATCAGGGATCGATTGTGCACCTGCAAACATCAGCCGTGCTGCTTATGAGTATGCGCAATCCCATCAAGGTGTTAAAAGAGGCGCAGGATCGAAAACACCTCATGGAAGAGATGGGCGCTGCCTACATGTCACAGGGTATCATCACACTGGCCGGCAGCCGAATCTACACAAGCCTTGCAACAACCGATCGAGTCGTCGACGAGGCCCTTGATCGGTTCGAAACAGTCTTCAAGATGGTTTAAGGAATGGGCATGAAAACAACACATCCACATGAAACGGACTGGCTGCAGGCAGCCAGCAGACTTCTCGAAAAATCGCTCGTGCAGGCAGGATCCGACGAAGCCCTGTCACTTCGCCTGCCAGGTACAGAGTCCATGCTTGGTGGTGCCTTCGACAAAAGGCTCCATCAGGTCGATTTTGACAGCAAAGACAGCCTTTTTCCTGCATCGAATCTCCATGCTGCCATCTACAGAGTGCGCTTGGATGTGGGCGCCATCCTCTTCAGTCGACAACAGTGGGGAGCTGCTTTGAACCAGGATGACAGCCGGATGCCGGGCATCTTTGACGAACAGGTACGCCAGCTGGGTCGCAGGGTGGCGCCGCTGGAAGGGTTATCCGATCCTGTTGATTCCTTTCAGGGATCTCTTCCCTCTGCTACCGTTTCGCAGCTGAAAGGGGGAGAACAGATCTTTCTGGTTTCCAATGGCGTGTTAATCCTGGGGCATACTGTAGAACGGGTCGTGTTTAATGCCGAACTACTCGAGAAAAGCGCCAAGGCCTATCTTATTGCCCGGGCCACCGGCCTGCCTGTGAAAAAGGTGCCTCTGTATGTGCGCATCATCGCGAACATGCGCCTCCACAAAGATCAAAAGCGGTCGGCAGCATCGTATGCCTCGGGAAAGATACCTGAAGGCTTCAAGGCCTATTGAAGAGCTGCCCTTACAACAGAATAGATAGAGATGACACAACCAAAAGGAAGAGACTCATGCAAAAAAAGAGATGGATCGTTCTGGGCGCCTTCATGGGCGTCGCAGCCGTCAGCCAGATGCTGTGGCTGAACTTTGCTCCCCTGCAATCGCTCATTATGCAGCGCTACGGGGTTTCGGAATTCATGGCGGGGTTTTTAACCTTCTGCTTTCCCCTGCTTTACGTTTTCTTTTCTATGCCCGCCGGGGCCATGACGGACCGGCGCGGCTATCGCTTCACCATTGGCTGGAGCTCCCTTCTGATGACCTTCGGAGCAGCCATTCGCATCTATGATGCTTCGTTTTCTGCCCTGCTGATCGGCCAGCTTGCCATTGCCGTTGCACAGCCCTACGTGATGAACGGTATAACCAAGCTGGCAGCAGACTGGTTTCCTGAAGAAGAACAGGCCGCTGCCACCGGCCTTGGAACGGCTGGCATGTTTATCGGTATGGCCGTGGGCATGGCAAGCTCGGCTCCCCTGACGGAGGCATACGGGCTGCAGGGTGCCATGATCGTATTCGCTGCCATCAGTCTGACAGCCACCGTCATCTTTCTTGCCTTTGCACAGGAAAACAGGCATCCGGCCTCTGTAGAAACGGCTGGCATGACGGCAAAAGAGGAATTCACGCACCTCATCAAAGACAGAGCCCTCCTGCCCATCTTTGTCCTGTCTTTTCTTGCCCTTGGCTTTTTTAACGGCCTGGCGACCTGGCTGGAAGGCATTCTCGGTGAACAGGGCGTGCAACCGACCGATGCAGGACTGGTTGGCGGCGCCATGATTATCGGCGGCATTGTCGGGTCGCTGGTTATTCCGGCCCTTTCGGACCGTTTTCAGCGTCGCAAGCCCTTCCTGATCTTCTGCGGACTGGCCGGAGGGGCCCTTGCCTATCCGCTCTGCACCTCATCCAACCTGGTGCTGCTGTACACGCTGGGGGCTCTTCTTGGCATTTTGTTTCTGCCAGGGTATGCCCTGTTGCTGGCCATGTCAGAGGAGATTGCCGGCAAGGAACGGGCAGGCGGTGCTGCAGGACTCCTCATGCTTGCCGGGAATGGCGGCGGAGTGGTCATCTCGCTCATCATGGAAGCCCTGCATGGCGATCGTGGCTGGTCCACTGCCATTTTCTTTCTCATGTCAGTGATGGCCTTGATCGTTGTCCTGGCATTTTTTGCTCCGGAAAGCAGTCCAGCAAACAGGTCGGAACTCCGACGTTAAAATGTGGGCTGTTTTAAAACGATCAGGAGGTTTGTTGCCCTTCTTCTGGCCCTTTTTCTACCCCTGCTTGCCGGTTCTCTGTGGGGCCAGGCCTCCTATCCACCGGTTTCTTCGAGCTTCGACCTTCTTATTGTAAACAGACGTTTTGTATCACACATTGTGTTCGAGAATACAGACGGCCAGAACTACCTGACGCTGATCCTCACGCATGGCCCGGCCTACCATGCCTTTCATGCCACGCCGCATCCCCTGCATTTTCCCTGTAGCTCCCCCGGCCACTGCTACAGAGAAGCGAAAAAGCTGGATCAGCATCTGCGCTCCGGCTGGAATATCGGCCTGTCGCTTTCCGGGTCAACCATCCAGGAAATCGTTTATTTGAAGCCATAATGCGCTGGTTTTTTCGGAGCGAATCTGTAAGCTCGCGCGAGATGGCGATCCGGCACAGATGGCTTGCAGCGCTTTCGGTGGAATCTTCGATTCTGGAGGCCATCCATGCCCAGAATGTCCGGCGGATGTTTCGGCTGGCCATCATCATGGCCGTCGTTCATGCCCTGCACGTGGCGGTCTTTCTTGCAAAAGACGTTGAGGCCGATGAAACCGTGCTGCTGTGGCGAAACGGCATCATCTACAGCCATGCCATCACAGGGTGCCTGGTCATCCTCCATGCAGTGCTCTGTCGTCCCGGCCGCAACCCTTCCTCGCTGGAAGCCTCGCTGTATGCCACGACAGGCACAGCGATGTATCTCATTTTCGGAGCGGTGGTCGCCGCCATTGATCAGCTCGTAACACCGGCCCTCACTCCCTTTATGGTAGCGTCGATTGGCATCGGTGCAACGATTCTGCTGCCTCCGTATCGCAGTTTTCCGCTCTTTATTGGAGCGATTATCCTGGTCGGCGTGGCCGCTGGCTACACACAGTCATCCGCCGAGAAGTTGCTTTCACTGCGCGTCAATGCCCTGTCCATGGGGATGATTGGAGCTGGAATCAACTGGGTCCTGTTTCTTGGAAAGGTCAGAGAACTGAAGCATCTCCGTACGATCGAAGACCAGCGAAAGGATCTGACCATTAAGAACCGAGCACTCGTTCGCGTGAATGAGACCCGCGATCGTTTTCTGGCCATCGTTGCACATGATCTGCGCGGTCCAATCGGAAGCCAGGCCGATGCCATCGATGTACTGGCCGGTGAATACGATACAATGACCGATGCAGAGCGACTGGCCATGTTGCACTCTCTAAAACGCTCCATGCGTCGCAGTTACGAGCTCCTCGAAGAACTCCTCAAATGGACCCGTTCACGGACAGGTCATATTCCCTTTCGCCCCGAAGCCTTTCCTCTGCTGACACTGATCCAGGAAACCGTAGACCTGCTATCCGAGAATGCAAGACAGAAGAACATAGACGTTTGCGTCCAGGCCTCTGAATCTCCGGAGGTCTATGCCGACCGTTCCATGATCCATTCTGTTCTCGGAAACCTGATCGGCAACGCCATTAAGTTTACGCCCCGAGGCGGATCCGTGACCATAGACCTGCAAAGTGAAGGGCCCTTCTGTACCGTAAGCGTGGTGGATTCAGGAATCGGCATACGTCCGGATCTACAAATGCGAATCTTTCAAGAAGGCGAACCCATGCGAACCACGGGAACGGAAGGGGAAAGCGGAACGGGGCTCGGGTTAGTCATCAGCAGGCAGTTTGTTGAACGCAATGGCGGACGGCTTGCCGTGGAAAGCAGACCTCATGCAGGCAGTCGCTTCTACTTTACGCTGCTTACCGTTCCACATAGAAGTCACGGCGTTTCCAGTGATTGAACGATTGCTTCTCCCTTTCGATCCACCTTTACCACGATATGGCTCTTACCCTGACGCACGATGCGATCGAGCTCAGCTGCCTTTTCTTCGTTGATGTAATACCGCTCCAGACCGGCCGTAAAACGGCCCCGTTCACAACGACCCTTTAACACGGCCATGCAGTCTGCTGTGTCGATATCCTCGCAGTCGATCGGATGGCTGACCGGTGGCACCGCAAGCGTGTCGGTTAAACAAAGACATACTGACTCTCCCTGCGAACGGTTGACGGGCTTGATACGATTCGACCCCTGGCAGGCCATGGTTCCATAGTCGACACTGTAGACCAGATAATGTCCTGCGATGATGTCGCGCGGATCATAACCGTCGATGGGAAAGCGCAATTCAATGCCCTCTGCAGAGATACGAGCCTTCTGAAAAGCGACAGAGCCAAGAACAAGAATCGGTAAGAGAACAGCAGCGATCAGCAGAACCCGTCCCCTGATTGATGTCAGATCCATCGGCCCACTCCTCGCATAATCGGCTCACGAAAACGAATGTATAACCATACAGAAACGAGAATCAGAATCCCCGACCCAATCAAACCAAGCCCGGTACTGGCGAGATCCCCAAGAATCTGGAAGTAGACGACCAGAAATCGAATCCCCACGCCAACAAGACAGAGCTCAAACAGACGACGGTGTTCTGTGGCCAGGGCAAAGAAGGAAAAGGCTAACCAGATGCCGGTAAAAAGAACGGCGGCCAGAAAATCGGAATCCAGTCGCAAAAAGTCTGGCGAGAGAAAAAGCGCATACATAAGAACGGCAACACTGAAAGCGATGGACTGCTTTTTTGTAAGTCCCGTCACAAATGACAGCACTATCGGCACGGCCACAGAAACAAGAAGAGGCGTATACAGCGATGCACCGAAACCGTCCTCGCCTACCATCAGGCTGGCGGCCACGGTGCCCGCCGCATACAGTGCCCCTGCCCAGGGAAGGGCAGCCCGCCTGTGCAGATCAAAATGTCCGTGAAAGCGAGAGGCCAGCCCAATCGTTGCAAACAGTGCTGGCATCAGGGCAAAGTAGATCAACGCCTCCCTGTCGGAACCCAGCAGATAATCCGACATCATGGCAAGCAGGCCTGCATACCACAGATGGATAGAAAGACGTCGGCCGGCAATCACCACAAGTGGAAGCGTAATTGCCAACCAGAGGAAAAGGGCCTCGTACAGTTCACCGTCTGTATGAAAGATCTGACTGATCAGACCGATGCTGCCAAGGATCAAACCAAGAAAAACGACAAGGGCAATCTGCGAAAGGGCCTGCCGCCCGGTAATGGCAGTAAAGACGATAGCAGCCCCGACCAGCAAAAGCAGAGTGAAGTCAGCGCCTAACTTCATCGCATCGGACAGGTCATCCCAGTTGTAGGCAATGAGGGAGACGATGCCAATGGCAATGGCCAGAGCACCAAGGCCGAGAAAGCCATACAGGGCATACGAAGGCCGGCTGCTCTTTTCGTAGGCCAGTATCTTCTGGACCTGATCGTCTGTGATCAGACCCGCCTCCTGCCAGCGGCTCAGTCTTTCTGCCAGTTTCATTCTCAGGCTTTATGGCACCCGCCCTGACTCTGTCAAGAGGAAGGTTTTACGGTTTGCGCGGTGGCGGCAGCACGGTGCAGCTTCCCTTGCTTACGACCTTGCCATCCTGATTCGTCCAGAGAATCTTCATTTCAAGGGCCTTAAGACGCTCTATCCTGGCCGTAACCTCGACTTTACAGGTAATCGTATCGCCCGGATACACAGGCGCCCTGTACTTCTGTGTGACCTCAAGGGCCACCGTACCCAGTCCCGGCAGCTTCATGCCAAGAACCGGGGCAAGAAGCGATCCGGCAAGGCCACCGTGGGCTATGCGGCGGCCAAAGCGCGTCGTCTTTGCATATTCTTCGTCGATATGCACGGGATTGAAATCCCCGCTGATGCCAGCATAGAGATAGACATCCGTTTCTGTGATGGTCTTTGTAAAACTGGCTGTATCGCCGATGGCGATCTCTTCGTAGCTGCGGCCCTGTGTGTACATGCATGCACATTGAACAAATTGACTCAAATGTCAATCTGGAAATGCGAGGGCACGGATGGGCGCCGTTTTGCATTTGACGTCCCTTTATGCTCAGGCAAGTTCCTTCCTACCGCGATGAACCTTACTTCCCCGAACACCTCATCGGTATTTCGCAGGCATCTGATTACGGGCCTGGCCCTGCTGATATTGCCCATGGTGCTTCTTGTGCAATCGGGCCAGGTACCTCTGTCACGTGTACTGCTCTGGGCATCCAGCATCGGTGCTTACTGGCTGCTCTGGGCTGTCATTCTACTATCCAGTTCCTGGCTTGCCTTCTTCATGGCCGACCGCCTGATCTGGGCCAGCTGGTTGCGCCGTATCGATTTCGATCTCTATGCAGACGGACGGTTTCGCGATCTTTTTCGCAAGTGGGCTCTTTGCTGGCGCTGTCTTGGTTACTGGTATGGCGGCCTTGCCTCGTTTCTTCTGTGGGTCCTGCTGCTGCCTGTATGGTACGGTGCCGTTTACTTTGCGATGGCCGGCGCTTCACTGGGAGCGGCGATCACGGCCATTGTGGTTGCGGTCAATGCGAAGGAGGAATAGGGGGGGGGGCTAGCACAATCTATAAGCTGACCAATTGCAAAAGCCTGCCGGTAGCATGAATTTCACCGGTGTATTCATTTGAGCCTTTCAGCACTGCCTCAATTAGAGTCCGGTGCTTGATATAATTTTTGGAACGGCCAAGCCGCTTAGCGCTGGTTTTCAGGGAGCCACATTGGCATTGCCAAGGTCTGCATTAGGCCGGGAAAATCGGGAAAAAGCGTCTCACCCCTAACATTAAGTGCTTCCAACAAGTGCGTCAGGTGTCCTAGCTTAATGCCTCCAATATCAAGCACAATAGTGGCCTGCCTGTCTAATTCCTCTACAAAAGACTCAACAGTTGGCTCTTTCCGATCACCGTCTTCACTTGCAGTTCGGTCGTTCACCGGCGAGAAAAGTCCCTGCAAGTTAGTCAAGAACGATGACTTAGTATTAAGAGGCATTAGAAACGTACCCGCCTGCATCAGCATTCTTTGGTTGAACCGGGGAGCATCAACGGGAATCACCAAATCAGGGATCTCTGGACTCAGAGAAAATCGTTCACGCAAACTGGAATGAAGTAAGATATTGAGAATTTCATCCTTCTTCGGATCACGTATAAATTCTTCCGTTTTCCATTCCCCAGGAATAGAAATATCCTTAATACTCTGCAACCGAACATTACGCGATTCTTCACGTATTTCATCGATCCTGCGTTTCAGTTCTGTCTCAACCTTCTCGCCGGAAATGCACCAGACAGTAGGTTTCTCAAGGCCATTGCGTTCCCATAATGCAAAATAAAGAGCCACAGGCAAGGATCGGGTAAAGTCCAAAAGTCTCGTCCTCGCCCCGTAATGTTGCATTAGCGACCAAACTTCTATGATACTATTCGTATCTACACTGACATCTCTGATATATTGATGCGCTATCTGAGCAAACTGGGCCAGCTTAACACGTTCCTCTATATGATAGCCCTTAGTTGCCAAATCCCTGGGGCTATAAGTCCGCTCAATTGAAGTAGTAAGCGAATATCTCTGTTTAGCTATGCCTCGAAATATGTAACCGGCCCTGCTCCTGCTAACGGAGGCAATAAAATCTAACAGCTGTTCGATCGATTTTAACTCGTAAATCACTGTTTGCATTTGCCTACTCTTATCAACCAGACATTTGCTTCAAGCAAAGAGCTGGGGAAGAAAGGCAGATGCCAGCAAGAACACGCAGCCAATTCTATCTTTCGATATACACCACGATACAACAAAATTCCGCTACTCCTCCGCGCTCTCGTATTTCAAGCTAAAGCTACTCCAGTTATCTCCAGCTACGACATAAGCGATCGGCTTTTGCGATAGTCCCTTCCCTATCCCAACAGGATCCCATCTTGGGGTCATCGTCAAGGTTACCTGCATGGATCACCCGAATTTTTCCATTCTAATGTTCGTATTATCATTAGCATAAGCTCGTATCAGCAACGCTTCCACCTTTAAAGTAAAACTCTCGCAGACCTTCTATTGTTTTCTTCTAAAGCTATTGTACACTATAGCTTCCATTCACTCTCCATGATATATTTCTACGTGGTATCCACTCACAATTGATGTGGATGCACTCACATACTTAGTACCTTACAATAGCGTTCAATATAAGCAGACCCCGCGCTCATCTTTCGCTTTCTAGCAACTACAACCGTGGCCAACACTCAAAGTTCACCGATACTACGGGTCCCCTCCCCTCACTTGCCGACACAGAACACAGAGAAGATGCGGCCAAGCACATCCTCGGTCGTAATCTCTCCTGTGATGTCGGCTGCATGTTGCAGGGCTGTATCGATCTCAAGGGCACAGATCTCATCGGGTGCTCCCTGATCCCATAGATCGAGCAGCTTTTGCAGGGCCTCTTTCATGGCATGAAAGTGATGGCGATGTCGCTCTTCGAGTAAAAAGGGATCGAGGCCGCCTGGTTCTTCTTCGAGGTGTGATACTATGCGGCGATGCAGTTCATCGATGCCTTCGCCTGTTTTGCATGAGATGCGAAGTAATTCCAATCCCTGGCCTGGCCGCCTCAGCAGGTCAAAATAGGCATCGCTGCGGGCATTCTCGTGCAAAATATCGATCTTGTTCAGTACATGAATGATCTTTTTCGATTCGCCAGACTGTGAAAGCTCGTATTCCAGGGCTTCGTTAATCTCAAGTTTTTCGCGAGAGCCATCGATCAAATGCAGAATGAGCTGGCTGCGCTTCATCTCTTCGATGGATCGTCTTATGCCTTCTCTTTCAATGGTGTCTTCTGTTAACCTGAGGCCAGCCGTGTCGATAAAACGTACGCGAAACTCACCAAGCTCCACATCTTCACTGACGTAATCCCGGGTTGTACCATGTACATCAGACACGATCGAGCGGTCCCAGCCAAGCAGACGGTTCAGAAGCGAGGATTTACCGGCATTGGTAACGCCAATCAATGCAATGCGAAAGCCATCACTTACCCTCTGTGCAGCTCCGCTTCGTTTAAGGATATCGTCGATCTGTCGAAGCAGATCATGTACGCGTTGCCTGCGCGCATCTTTTGACTCAAATGTAAGATCCTCGTCTGAGAAATCCACCTCTGCTTCGGTTTCGGCCTTCAGATTGATCAAAGCTGAGCGAAAGCGATTGATCGAGCGTTTAAGCTCGCCACTGTATAACCTCTGCGCTCCCTGCAGCTCGTATTCTGATCGTGCATCAATAATACGCCTGACCGACTCTGCCGTGGTCAAATCCATACGTCCATTTTGGAAGGCCCGTCGTGTAAATTCACCGGGCAGAGCCGGTCGTATTCCCATTTTCTCTGAAAGCAGGGTAAGCAGACGTCGCACGATCAAAGGAGATCCATGCAGATAGATCTCTGCACAGTCCTCGCCTGTATAGGAATGCGGACCGGGAAAAAACACTGCCATACCATCATCGATAAAGCTGTCATTATCACGCACATCGACACGCACCATCATGCGCGGACGCTCAACGACAGAGCGATGCTGGGTTATACAAAAGCGTCGCAGGGCTTCCGCTGTGGCAGGACCGGAAATTCGCACCACGGCAATGGCTCCTCTTCCCGGAGCTGTTGATAGGGCCGCTATTGTGTCGTTGTTTGCTGTCATATGAATATAATACCGGGCTGATCTCGGGAGAAAAAAAGAGGGGCTTTCGCCCCCCTCTTTTCAGTCATCGATTCGGTTTCCGATGTTGTCATCGTCATCGTAATCCTGGCTTCGATGTCCGTTGCCACCGCGTCGTCTCCGATTTCCCGGATTATCATCGATACGCATAACGCGTACTCGCTTGTAGAGTCCGTTTCCTTCGGATTCCGTGGTGATGCGCTCATCGCCTTCCAGTTCGAGGTGAATGATACGACGTTCGTAAGGATTCATTGCCTCGAGCAGGTAGGATTTGCCGTTCTTCATCACACGACCCGCAATATTGCGGGCTAACTTTTTCAGGTATTCTTTGCGACGCTCACGATAACGCGCTACGTCAACAAGAACCCTTTTCTTCTTCTTCAGTTCCTTGTTCAGGAGCAGATTCACAAGAAACTGGATGGCATCCAGGGTGCGTCCCTGGCGGCCAATGAGAAAACCGGATTCTTCGGAATTCACGTGCACCACGTAATTCTCATCCGTTTCCTCAACGGTTTCGATCTCAGCCTCAACTCCAAGCCGGGCAATGACGGTTAACGTTACGCCACGAATCAAAGCTGAATCGCTGAGTTTCTTTTTGTCATTCTTCACCCTGACGGTGACGGGCTTACGAGATACAAGGCCAAGAAGAGAGGCACCTTCGGTAATAAAGGTGGCATCATCCTCTCCGACGCCAAGAACGTCCATGGCCTTCCTGATGGCATCACCTTTTGTTTTGCCATCGGTCTCATACACGAAATTCATAAATCACCTCTTATGTATCATTGCAGGATCAATCCTCCACCTTCGCAAATCGATTGGCAGCGAGCTGCCAGATCACAGAAATAATATTCTGAACGGTCCAGTACAGTGTTACACCGCTGGGCATGGACCAGAAAAAGAAGATCATAATAAAAGGCATCACATACATCAGCATCTTCTGCTGCGGATCGGCCGTTACGGTTGTCAGCTTCTGCTGGGCAAACTGCGAGGCCACCATCACAAGCGGAAGGATGTTAACGGTGAAGTTTTTCACGAAACCGAGGTTCAGCGTATAAACCGTATCCGGCTCGGACAGGTCATGCATCCACAGAATAAACGGTGAATGCCACAGCTCAATGGACTCGGTAAAGGCAGAATACAGCGCGATGAAGATCGGAATCTGAATCAATACCGGCAAACAGCCCTTGGCCGGATTGATCTTATGCTTCTTGTAGACCTCCATGATCTTCTTCTGACGCTCATTGGGATCATCTTTGTATTTTTCGTTGATGACGTCCATTTCAGGCTTCAGGGCCTGCATCTTCTTCATCGTTTTGGCCTGCATCTGGTTCAGCGGATACGTAACCAGCTTCCAGCCAACGGCAATGATGATGATCGCATAACCATAATTGCCCACATAGCCTTCGATGAAGCGCAGAAGCCAGATAATGCCGTCGCGAATCTTTGCAAACAGGGCGAGGAATGTAGAGGAATAGATTACGTCCCGCATTCCCGACTCAGGAGCCTCTTCTCCGAACTCGGCTGAAGCCACAGTTGGATTATTAAAGACATGCTCATCATCGGCACGCAGGCCGGCAAAGACCTGCATGTTGAGTACGATGGCATCGGTGCGGGCCTGATCCATTTTTACAAGATCGGTGATACGGGGCTCACCGGGCTTCATATTCAGGTCGGTATCATGTGCTGCGGTCAGCTTAAAGCCTTTGAAGATGCCAGAATAAAAGGCATCGCTTTTCAGCGACGGATCATTTGTTACAACAGCGCCATCGAGAGAAGAAAGCGGGTTATCCGTTGGCATGAAGCGCGTATAAGCAATGAAGTAACGGCTGTGGGCTCCAAGAAACTGCAGCGTATCATAGGCATCGAGGTACAGGGTATAGGGCCCCTTGCTGCCGCCCGAGCAGCCGAACCAGCCTGAGCCGCCGGAGCCGTATCCAGGAAGACGGCTTAAGCTGTCATTGTAGTTGATAAAGCGGCCAAAATAGGCCATCTCACGGGCTGTGTCGCTTTCCGGTGCCGGACCTACTCCGGCAAAAGGTTTAAAGAAAAGGTCTGCCGGCTTCCCTCTGGCATCGGTTAAAACAAACGGCCTGTTCTCGCGGTTTCTAAGAACGGTTACCTGGTGAAAGAAGTTCTCGTTTTCGAGAAAACGATAGACCTTTACAAGTTCAAGCCTGTGGTCGCGAAACCGTACCGGCAATGTAAAACGGTATTCTTTCACTCCCGGCGAGGGATCCGACTCGGTCAGAGAAAAGACGGCATCGTTCAGCGGGGGATGAGCCAGCTGATGTGCCTGGGCCCCTTTAAAGTACAGGTGCGGCTGAAAATCCATGCCGTTGCCCATTGTGATTTCCAGGGCATTGAATTTCTTCATAAGGGGATCATCCGAAGCCTCGATGATCGATTCAGGTATACGCACCGTATCGCGGCTTTTTACATAGATGCGCTCGATGCGGCCACCTTTTGTGTTCAGCACGTAGACGTTGATACCGTTATCATGCAGGATCTGCTTTTCCTGTCCCCGGTTCTGGAAGGTAAAATCACTGAGAGCCTGCTCCTTTTGTGTAACGGGCACAGGCTGCTGTTTGGGCGGCTCCACCGGTGGATCCAGTATCTGCATCATCAGAACGGCCCCGATGCCGAGGATAAGAATGGGCAGTAACGCTGATACGGGGCTTTTATTTTCCTGACTCATGGGTTCTCCTGTTCTGAGCTTCGATTCTTCGCCTCCGGAATGACCGGATCAAAATAGCCTTCATTAAAGGGATTGCAGCGAAGGATTCGATAGACTGATTTTACAAGTGCAATATGAAATGGCAGGATCTCAAAGGCCTCTCTGGCATATGCCGAACAGCTCGGATAAAAACGACATCGTCCTGGCAATAGCGGCGACAGAAAGGTTCGATAAAAATCAATAAAGAGCAAAAAAAAGCGATTGATCAGCGAGGGTTTAGCCATGGGCCCCTCCAAGCAGGCCGCAGGAAACCAGCAGACTTTCCAGTTGTTCGGACACCTTTGTAGAGGTCAGTCCATCGGTTTTTCGCCCTGGCAGTACAGCAATCACCCATCCCTTCTCAATCCGCAGAAGGTACGGCATCAGCGCCGCCCGCAGAATCCGTTTCAGACGATTTCGTTTCACACTGTTGCCGAAGCGAACCGACACACAGATCGCAAAGCGCAGCTCGTCCGGTTTTCCGGGAACATAGATCAGCTGAACATTTTTCGTGCTCTTCCTGATTCCCGTCCGGAAAAGACGGGCAAACTCACGGCGATCTGTGAGTACGTGCCTTTTGTATTCAGAGATCAACCGCCTCCCATCACTTACGATGTGTGGAGCTGGAAACAGTCAGGCGCACACGGCCTTTTCTGCGTCGGTTGGCAAGAACCTTGCGTCCGCTGGACGTTGCCATACGGGCCCGAAATCCGTGTGTACGCAAACGAGAAATATTGCCGGGTTGAAAAGTACGTTTCATAAAAGACCTCTTAAGAAGTACCGAGGAATGGATTGGATATAAACAGACATCTTTTTCCATCCATGTACCGGGTCAACAGCATATCGTGCAATCAGCAATTCTGCATCCTGCCAGCGCTGACAGGGAAAAAAGTCGCAAGCCACGGCCGGATTTCTGTTTTTGACTTGTAGGATCACTGGATATCGGGCGCCTTACACGGACGACCCTTTCCAGCGGAGGAGATACGGTTGGCTCAAGGCGACCCATCACCAGAAACAGCACATTCAGAACCCGAAAGCCTCATCCGCGCGGCTGAGCTGCCCGAGCGTGCCTCTCCGCGCACCCTGCAGTCACTTTACGTCGACCGGTTTGGGGCTCCAATTCTGGACACCCTGGATGCAGCCCTGAAGAAGCCGGGCCTGCTTTCACCCATCCTGCTTTTTGGACCGGCCGGAACAGGAAAAACCCATATGCTGCAGGGCCTGGAAAGCGACGCTCGAGACCGCCGGATGACGGTCTATTACCTGTCTTTTTCAAGCGGCTTTGTGGCTCCGCCGAAGATGTATGACCTGCTGCTCATCGACGGACTGCACCATTTTCCATCCCTGAGCAGCGAAGAGAAGGACGAGTTCTCCATTCTTTTCGAACGGCATTTTGAATGCAGAAAACAGATCGTGGCCTCCACAGATACGGGCATCGATGAGCTGGAGCTGCCGGACCGGCTGCTAAGCCGCATCCTTTCCGGACTAACCCTGGAGCTGCGACTGCCCGAAGGAGAGGATCGCTTCGAGTTTATTCGCAAACGCCTGAGCGAATTCGAAATGCAGATCACCGCAGAAAGGCTCAGGGCCCTTCAGCTGCCAGCAAACCTGTCCTATCGGGATCTGGAATCCGTGTCGGCCATGATCTTCCTCTATACCAGAAATGGCTGGAGCGATGAACGCCTTGCCGAGGCCATACAGAAGCGTTTCGGTTCTACAGAAGAAGAAAAGACTGTTACCATAGAACAGGTCCTGGCCGCAGTCCTGCGCCGATTCTCCGTATCAAAAGAGGATGTGCTGGGCAGGTCAAGACGGGCCGAGTACACCCTGCCGCGACACATGGCCATGATGCTGGCCCAGAATTACACAGGACTGAACAAATCCTCGATAGCGCGATTCTTTCAGCGAAGCGACCACTCTGTTGTAATTCACGCTGTAAAGAAGATGGAACATTCTCTTAAAACCGATCCCGCTTTGCGGCAACTGTACGAAAGGCTGTTAAAGGATCTGGGAATTACAAAGAACGGTCGACTGGAGAAGCGGTGAAAATCTGTGAGATTCTTTACCAGAATGTGAGACAATCGTGCCTTCTGTGTGACATAAAAACATCGGCACTGCCAGAGAGATGTGAGATATTATGTCACAGAACAGGAAAAAGACAGCCTGTGAGTTTTTTTCTCACGGCAATCTAACTTTCCATTGTGCGCCGAATTCCCGGGAAAAACCTGGATTAGCCCTGTTTTCGGGATTTCTCACAAACTCACGGCATCAATAACAACAAATACATAAACAGAGGATCCTATGAGATTTATTATCAACAAACAGAACTTCCTGAAGGCACTGTCCTCAATCGAAGGGATTATCTCATCTCGCGAAATACGCTCCCCTGTTGGAAATGTCCTGATCGAAGCGAGAAAGGATGGAGTCGATCTGACCTCAACAGACCTGGAGATGACACTGAAAACATCCACCGATGCCAACGTCCTTGAACCAGGACAGATCCTTCTGCCGGCCAGAAAGCTTTCGCAGACAATTCGCGAGTTTCGCTACGAGAACATTGAACTGCACGTCGATGATGTAAAGGTTCGCATCCACGATGCTGACAGCAAAGGCAAAACAGAAATCCAGATGATGGGGTCTCCCGCTGATGAATTCCAGATTAAACTGAACCAGGAAAACCTTTCGTTTGCTCCGCTTCCTGCGGCGGTGATTGCAGAAATGATCGATAAAACTTCTTACGCCGTTGCCGAAGAAGATAGCCGATTTGCCTTTAATGGTCTTTTTATCGAAGATCGCGAAGATAAGCTGATTGCTGTAGGTACAGATGGCCGGCGCCTTTCGCTTGTGACGCGAAGCATGGGCGAGAAGGTCGACACAGGCGGTGGTATTATCGTACCTGTAAAGGCTGTTCGCGAATTGCGTAAACTGCTTGCTGCCTCTGATGAGTTCGCCATGGCCGTAGAAAAAGGCGAAAATACCGTGCACTTTCGCCTGAAAGACATCATCTTCATTACAAGGCTGATCGATTCAAATTATCCGGATTATAACCAGGTGATTCCCAAGAAGGCAGAACATGTCATTCTTGTGAACACCGAGGAGTTCCGTCTGGCCATCAAGCAGGCTTCTGTGCTTGCAGCCGAGCCTTCGCGTCAGATTCAGCTTTCCTTCGAGAAAGGAGAGGTACGTGTTACGGCTTCGACACCCGATCTTGGCAGTGTGGACGATACCGTTCCATGCAGCTATGATGGTGAACCCTTAACGATTGCCTTTAATTCAAATTTCCTGATGGATGTACTTGGCATCATTAAGTCGGAACAGGTTGAGCTGCATCTCAGTTCTTCATCGGCTCCGGCTGTCCTTGCCGACATCGACGACAGGGATTTTAAAGCGGTCATCATGCCGATGCGACTGTAACAGACTGCACCGTATGGAGATACGCTCACTTGAACTGCAGAACTTCCGTAACTATGAGCGTGCCTCTCTTCGATTTGCAGAAAAGCTGAACTTTTTTGTCGGCGAAAATGCATCGGGAAAAACATCGCTGCTTGAAGCACTGGCCTACGTATCGCTTGGCAGGTCTTTTCGCGGAGGCAGCGATGCGGATCTTATAAGAGAGGGCGAGAAACACTTCTTTATTCGCTGCGAGTTACGTGATAGAAACGATCAGGAAACTCGATTTGAGATAGGAGTGGAAATCGGACAGTCTTCGCGCAAAAAGATCAAACGCGATGGTGTGGTACTGAAACGCACATCGCAGATGCTTGGCTCCCTGGTTTGCGTTGTTTTCACACCGGAAGACCTGGCACTGGTACAGGGGGGACACCAGGAACGTCGGGCATATATCGACTTTGTGCTTGGCTCTGTCGATGGCGAGTATCTGGATGCATTGCTTCAGTTTAACCGAGCATTGCGTCAGCGAAACGAGCTTCTCAGGCGGATTCAGGAAAACAAAGCCCGAATAGATGACCTTATTCCCTGGGATGATATGTATATCAGGCATGCTGTGATCGTGCAGCAGAAGCGGCAGGCCTTTCTTGAGCGTTTTGAGCCTGTCGTTTTGCAGAGCGTGGAGCGCATCTCGGGCCTGAAGGATCGCATCTCTTTAAAGCTGGATACCTCTCTTGATGAAGGCGGAGAAAAAAGCCTCCGAAGACGTATCAGAGATAAACGCTACGAAGAGATACGACTCGGTCATTCCTTGCTCGGACCGCACAGAGATCGGCTGTATTTTCTGGATTCTTCCGGCGAAGAGATCGCTCGCCGTTTCAGCCAGGGGCAGAAACGAACGCTTGCCCTGTCGCTGAAGGTGGCACAGTTCTATTATCTGAAAGACCATCTGGGGCGTCCGCCTGTTTTGCTTGTGGATGATGTGCTGCATGAGCTGGATGTACATCGTCGCCGTGCCTTTCTTGAGGTGCTGGATGACTGCGGGCAGGCCTTCTTTACCACTCCGGAAATGGACAGCGACCAGGGACTTTTTCGAAGCTTTCCCTCCAGCCATGTCTTTCTTGTAGAGCAGGGTACGGTTCAAGAGAAGCATTGATGGACTGGAAAGAGATAGAATGGACAGAACCGCCGGACAGACTGCCACAGTCATTGGCAGATGGCGATCTGGAACAGAAGCTTTTGCAGGCGCTGTTCGGTGATCAGGCGCAGGAAGAGGCCATCCTCGATTATCTGGCCGGCAACTGGTCCAGGCTCGGTCAGGCCCGTTCTATGCCCTTGGCCATAGAGAACGGGGTGCTTGTGGTGCAGTGTCTTTCTGCTCCCGCACGGCAGAACCTGCTTCTGAAGTTTCCGTCTATACAGAGAGAGGTACAGAGCCGTTTTCAGCTCCAGCTGCAGCGCCTCCGTTTTGAGCAGAAGGCTCCGGTGCTGCCGCAAAAAATCAAAGAGCCGAAGGCAGAAGCGACCGATACTGTGAAAGGTGAGTCGCCGCTGATTCGTGATATTCGCAGGATCCTGGATCTATGATGCTTTTTCTTACACTGGTTGGAATCGGACTGGCCCTTATCCTGTTTCTAAACGGATTACAGGCCGCTGATAGAGTGCGTGCACCGAAGAAGAAAAAGGCGGGCGATGTTCCACCGGTGCTCGATGCAAAAAAGGTATTGAAGATGCCGGCCGGTGAACAGCGTCCCAGGATATGCCCGGTTTGTGGAACCCTTCTGGGTCCACAGGATTATCTGATTGCTGCCCTGGAGCCGGAACCGAAAACAGAGCGAAAAAGACAGGCACATATCTATGGCTGTCCTTTCTGTTTCGAAACCGGCGGCGTGAATATCAACCGGCGACAGTTAAGCCATATTGAGCCGTAAGTGCATGCATTACTATTTGTTATCGCTTATTTTACTTCTGATGGCCTGCTCTCAACCGGTCAGGCAGCAGCCTGGCTGTATGGAACGTTTTTCGGTTCAGCGCTTTCTTTTGCTCACCGACCACCTGCGGGCTTCTGAACAGATTCGGCCGCTTCGCCCGGATCCCTTTCTTTCCCGCCAGGCACAGAACTGGGCCGATTACAACAGTCGTCGATCCTCGATCGTACATTACGATGCAGCTCGCCGTGGTCCGCTGGAAAGGCTGAAGATGGCAGGATTCAAGAAACGATTGGTTTCAGAGAACATAGCCGTCATGCCCTCTCACAGTACAGAAGCCGATATACTTTCCTCCTGGAAAGGTAAGAAAGAAGAGCAAAACGTGCTGAACCCGCTTTACCAGAATGTGGGTCTTGGATTGGCCCCCTTTAAGGATGGCTGCGTTCTCGTTGTTCTTTTAACCGAATAGTCCGGAATATTTGTAGAGCATCCTGAGGCCGATAAAAACCTGCAGGCCTGCAAGAAAGAGCTTCAGATGTCGTTCGCCAACCTTTCTGCCCATACGAGCGCCAATCCCTCCTCCGATAATCGCTCCGGCTAAAACAGGTAGAGCCGTGGGCAGATAATAGAATCCGAACGATGGTTCAGGAAGGACCTCTTTGTGATCCAGGTAGGCGATGGTTCCGGCAAGGGTGATGATTACCATGCTGAAGTTCGACGTAGCAATGGAGCGATGCACAGGATGTTCTCTCATGAAGAACGAATACAGTGGAACCATGATAATGCCACCTCCAACGCCTGTAAGGCTGGACAGTATGCCTGTAAAGATGCCGGCCAGCGGGAGCCAGAGCCTGGACGGTTTTCTCGTCTCTGTTTTCGTATCGCCCTTTTCGGTATGATACAGTTTATAGAAGCCGTAGAGGCCGATCAGGAAGACAAATGTCCCGAACAGCAAGGTCATGCTTCTAAAGTCGAGGAATCGTCCGACCTGGCTGCCTATAAAGGCACCCGGGACGGATCCGGCGGCAAAGAGAAGCCCTATACGGGTATCTACCATAGAGGCCTTTAGATTAAAAAAAGTGGCAGACCCTGAAAGCACAAAGGCCATAAGAAGTGATGTGGCAACGGCCATGTGAGCAAGATATGCTTGACCGATGCCGTGCAACGAACCGACGTATATTAAAACGGGAACCGCGAAGATTCCACCACCGATGCCCAGCGAGGCAGAAAAGATGGCGATCAGAGTGGCGACCAGAAATAGTAAGGTTATTTCGAACATAAACCTACCTCGACGGGAAGGGGGAGAATCCGGGAATGATAACAGGTCTGCATCCAACGGTGGAACAAAAGGTAAAGGAGAATTTACAGGGCCTTCTCGAATACTTTGAGAAAAAGCGACGCTCTGGCAGGGCGATGATCTCTGATGAAGAGATCATCTACAATTCGCTTAAGAATCCGCGGCTCGGTGATATCAAGGTAATCGTCTTTCCAGGACCTCCCGTGCAGATATTCCTGTCCAACCGCAGGGATCCGAACAGTCCCTTTGCCGTGATGGATGCGGCCGAACGTCGTAACTTTATTGAGCGACGTCCTCTCGATGAGATCGATGATAGTGAGTCTCTTCCCTGCCTTTATCTGATCTCCTATTCCGATCGCGAGATGATGAGGAATTCTGATATTCCTCGTGTGGAATTCTACTCGATATACCTGAACCTTTCCGGAGAGGCCCCTGCACAGAAGGAAGAGGTCGATATTCGGTCCAAACCGTATGATTCGCTTGATTATTCCGAGCGCATGAATCTCTATCGCAGCATTTCAGCTGTGGATCCGCTGCGCGAACGGATTGCCAGGGATCTGTTCGATTTCTCGATTCAGTATGCCCGTTACAAGCAGCCAGAAAAGCAGCAGACGTTGCGCATCCCCCCTGAACAGGTGAATGAGTATCTTGGACAGTTCAGCCGGGATATGTATCCGAAGAATCTGCGAATGGTTCTGTTACGGGATTTTCCGGCTGATCATGAGCACTATTGCAAATATGTAAAAGACCGTATGACAGCGTTAAGCGGTATCGTGCAGAGTCGTCTGAGCGGAGCCGGTGGTGAATATGCTGCCTATCTCAATGCGGTGCTTCGCGGCATTGAAGAACAGATTGCTCAGATTGATCAGCTGCAAGGACGCCGTCGCTGATCAGAACAGTCGATACAGATACCAGCGCCCTCCCTCTTTGATAAAATAGGCATTATTGAAACGATAGGACTGCGATTCCATGGCCTCCGGCTTTTCGATTGTCAGCCGCACCTCACATTCATCCCCCTGGAAAAAAAGGTCCGCCCGGATGCGCTCGCTTTCCTGTATTACGTCTCGCAAAGATCTCTGATCGACATCATTTGTTCTCCTGCGCAATCCTTCTGTATCGAGATAGTAGGTGTTCACGTATCCATCGGGATCGGCCAGGTCGGCAGAAAAGGCTTCGGCCGTCTTTCTGGCCTTTAGATCGATCCAGATGCCCTTGCCCCGGTGAACCATGTCGTTCAGTTCAGACAGGTTTTGGTTTTGAATACCGGTGAACATCCTTTGAAGCATACCGGTAATCTCTTTAACGTCTGCAGTGCGAGAGATGGCCTCGTTAGAACGGTTTAGCACACTGCCCGTTACAAGACGATCCCTGAAGTTCTGAGGTCGATCGCAGCCGATGGCCATCAGTAAAAGAACAATAGTAGCTGTAAGACGCATACGCATAAGACGAAATCCGTTGATTTTTGTTCATGTGTGTTATTCCTGTTGAAGAACACGTGCGAGGAGGTCGACAAGGTCCATTTCGTTGATGACCTTGATCTTGTTCAGGGTTTGCAGGGCCGTCTGGGCTCCATCCGTAAGGCGTGCGGCGGCGATGACATATCCTTCCTGGGCCTTGAATTCATTGAGCTGATTCTGCATGTTTCGAAGAAAGATATCCGAAATGGGCTGGTTCTTCCATTTTCGGATCTGGAAAAGGGCCTTACGGCTCTTTTCTGCATTGCTTTTGGCCATGATATCCATCCCGTCCGTATCGCGGTAAGGAAGGATGTTTGCCACGGTGTAGCCCAGCTGTGAAATGATGCTTCTGCAGGCCATTTCAAAGGCCTCACCCTTCAGCGCATTGAATTTTTCGATCATTTCCTCTGGATCGACAGAGCTCTGCTGCCGGGTAGGTCGTGGCGGTCCGTCCTGGTTGAGCAGGGCATCGATATCAAGGTTTCGCTCCATTTTCAGGCCCGAAATCTGATAGAGAAATCCAGGATTGAAACGGGAGCGAGACCAGTCAGTCAGGAATGCGCGAAAATTAAATCCTGATGGCGATACTTCACCGGCGGGAATGATGCCCTCTTCTACGTTCATCCGGTAGTCAGAGAGGTTGATGACCTTCTCATCGTTCATATTTCGCATTTCAAGGGTTAACAGGTTTTCGTTGGCCGTTTCAAGATCTCCGGCCATGATGGCCATACAGGCTACCGAAATACGGGCATCGTATTCTTCGCGTGACCATCCTTCATCAAGCGTAACCTGCAATGCCAGCTCTGCATGCTTCAGGGCAATATTATAGTCTGACTTTTGATAGAAGATGCCTGTCAGTGCCTTTTGAATTATGTAATGCACTTCTGGTTCCGGACCGAGGTCCAGGGCATGAAGGAGCCGTTCAATGGCCTGTTCATATGCTCCCTGAAAGAACCCTTCAATGCCAAAGAACAGATTGGCCGTAAGGTTATCCGGTTCGGTCTGGCAGGCCGCTTCGAATTCGCCAAGTGCATCCTTTTTGCGTAGTTGCGAAAGACAGATGCCCCGGCCCAGACGGTATTCAAACACATCGGGCTTGATTGTAACGAGACGCGAGAAAAAACGATCGGCTGCTTCGAATTTTTCCTGTCCTGCGCAGAGGAAGGCAAGCCTGGCAAGGGCCTCTTCATTTTCGGGCACCAGCTTCAGGGCTTCATTGTAATACTGAAAGCTTTCGTTATAGCGTTCGTTTCGATAGTAAATCGAGGCAATCCGGTTGGCCAGCCTGGGCATGGGCAATTCGGGAACGGAGCGGCCGATCCGGAAGATCTCAAGCATATGATGAAGCTCGTTTGACTCATCCCCTTCAAGGTTGTAGATCTGCATCATCAGATAATGCAGTGCAGGATTGTTAGGCTCGCGAAGCAACCGGGAACGTACAAGGCCTCGGGCATCGGTGAACATGCCTGCCTGTGCAAGCTCAATAGCCGTTGTTTTCAGGTCCTTTTTTCCGAAGGCCAGGAAGTAAACGGCCGCGCTGGCTACAGCGAGCAAGGCAATCGATATAAGGATAGCGGTGGTCATATCATTTTAATGCGGTATGAACGTGCTCCCCAGGTTTCTCGGTATGCCGTCGTATTTCAGGATGGCCTGAACAGTAAAATACAGTTCTTTTCCGAGACCATGAAGAGCCCGTGCCTTGGATCGTTTCAGTTTGAAAAACGCCTGTGGACCTCCTGGGAATTGCCATAGAATGCGCAGTTTTTCAAAGAATCCTTTCTGTGTCCAGTTCCAGAGTTTGTATTCGTATTCGTAAAGAGCGGCCTCTTCTGGTCTGTCTCCTGCGACTTTTACGAAATGCAGGTAGGAATGGTTCTGCAGCTCTCGGATGGATCCCGTAATCTCGATGATTCGGGCTGCTTCCATATCACAGGCCCGTGCATGGTATCGTTCTGCCAGATCCATCTTGTCGAGCATATCATGAACGGGACGATCGACGGTTACAAGGGTATCGCTGCCGGGGCCTCCGGGATAGATCGTCTCGGAGTCTGCGCTTACGATCTGACCGAGTTTCAGTCTCTGCCCTGCCCGTGCCGGATCACGTTCGTCAAGGATGCCAACCAGGCCTGCGTTGACGATGACATCGGGCTGAATCTCCTGAAGTAGCTTCTTCAGGCGACCGGGATGACGGATGCCCGGGCCTGTTGTGGCCGCATAGAGTCCGGGATGTTTGGTGGATCTGTAGACGCGCAGATCCTTCTCGAACGTAAAGGGATGACGATCGAGAAGCTCGGAAAGTTCCTCTTTTATACCGGTAAGAACAAGCAGAACCATGCTGGCCTTCTATTCTTGTGTTTCGGCAGCTGGCCCCGATCGGGAAGCCTTTTTCCTGGTCATACCCTGCTCAGACGCAGCCGGCGCTCCAGTTCGTCCAGCAGGGTTGGAGCGAGATGGTCTTTTGTCATGGGGCCGATGACCGTTTCTTCGCCGGCCCTGTCAAAGAGATGCAATGTGTTCTGGACCTCGCCGAATCCGCTCTGATCCCTGTATACCTCGTTGCCGCAGATGAAGTGTGCATTTTTGCGCCTGAGCTTGTCCAGGGCATGGGCCTTCATGTGGTCCGTTTCTGCCGCGAATCCAACCCGGATGCAGCGTGGCGGGCAGTCTTCTCCAACGCTTTTCAGTATATCGATGGTGGGCTTCAGCTCGATGGTGCGCAGCTCTTCGTCTGGCTGCTTCTTGATCTTGCTCGAGGCCGGAGCCACAGGCGTGTAATCGGCCGGAGCTGCTGCCATAATAAGAAGACAGTTCTCGCACAGCATCTTACGCACGGCCTCTGCCATATCGGACGTGGTATCAACGGAGATGTTGATGGCTCCGTCTACGCTGCGGTAGGGCATGTCACACTGGCCGGCAATATATACCACCTCGGCAAAGCGCTGCAGTCCGTTACGGGCAATCTCCCATCCGGTTTTACCCGAAGAAGCGTTGGTCAGGTATCGCACAGGATCCAGCCATTCCCGGGTCGGGCCTGCAGCAACAACGAGTCGCATGTTGGAAAAGATGTACTCAGACATGGTTTTGCGCTCTTCTGTTTCAGGATGGCCGGACGTGCGGACGCTTGCGGCCAATTTCATGGAGTCTTAGAATTGTGGATTCGAGAACGGGAAGATCTGCCATCTTACCGCGTCCGGCATCGCCGCAGATAACCACGCCGGCCAGGGGATCAACGATTTCGACGCCATCCTCCTGCAACTGCCTTAGATTGCGCTGCACGGCCGGTGCTGTATACATATTGGGATTCATGGCAGGGGCAATCATCACGGGGGCATTCATGGCCAGATAGGCGGAGCTTACCGTATCGTCTGCGATTCCTGATGCCATCTTGCCGATCATGTTAGCCGTTGCCGGTGCCACACAGAAAACGGAAGCCTCGTTTTTGACGTCGATGTGCAGCATACCTTCTTCCCATTCATCGACGATGACCTTTTTTCCCGTCAGGGCTTCAAAGGTAACGGGACCAACGAATCGCGTTGCATTGCGTGTCATCATGACGCGAACGGGAAGGCCCTGTTTTACCAGGGATCGTACCAGTTCGCAGATGCGAAAGGCGGCAATGCTGCCGGTAACGGCAATGACAGGGTGTTTTTCTTCGGCATTCATAGGATGGGCATCCAGGAAATCTATGCTTCATTCACCGGCTGTTGCGTCCATTTTTTTCCCGAAACCTGTGCGCAGAAAGAGCCGGTCCAGTTCGGCGCGGGTAAACCGCAGGATTGTAGGCCGTCCATGGGGACAGCGCGAGGGCTGCTCGCACTGTCCAAGCTGTCGAAGGACGGTTGAGATGACTTCAGGTGATAGTATGTCATTCTTTTTTACCGAGGCCTTACAGGCCTTCATGGCAGCGTACTCATCGTAAACACGAACGAGATCCTCTCCACCGCTCAGTCTTGCGATGGCATGCTCGACGATTTCTTTCTCTTCACCGGGTTCAAGAAAGTCAGGCGCCTCTCGAAGGACCAGTTTGCCCGGGCCAAGTTCTTCCAGAACAAAGCCGGCATCCAGCAGTCGGTCACTCTGCGACAGGATCTGTTCGCATTCCTGTTCATCGTAATCCAGTGGAATGGGATGTAGAAGGATCTGTCTCTGGAATCGTCGCTCTTCAAGTTCTCGGCGTTTCTTTTCGAAGTTGATGCGCTCATGGGCCGTATGCTGGTCGATCAGGTAGAATTCGTCCTCTCCTTCTGCAAGGATGTAGGTACCGAAAATCACGCCAAAATGGCGTAGAGGAACAAAGCTCTGCTTAACTTCTTCGACTGGCTCTTCCTGTCTGACGGCAAACGAGCGCTCTTCTCGCACGGGCATTCCGGCAGAGATCAACTCATCGACAGGATACAGCAACGGCGCAGGAGAGGAGCCCTGTCGCAGCTGTTGCCGGAAGGCCGCATCGGATGACAGGGATTGTTTTGTTTCGGCCATGGGCTCGGTGGTGTTGCGCAGGAAGGGCAGTGGCGTGTCGGGGAACAGGGCTCGATGACAGGCCGCCATCAGGATGCTGTGCAGCGAAGGCTCGTCGCTTAACCTTACCTCTTTCTTGGCCGGATGGACGTTGACATCAAGCCTTGTGGAGTCGACTTCAAAGTGCAAAAAGAAGACGGGCTTTCCACCGTCGGGGATGAGCTCACCGTAAGCCTTGCGAACGAAAAACGGCACATTGCGAATCTCAACGGGCCGCCGGTTTACCATAACAAACTGTCGATCCGGCTGACTGCGGTAAAAGCGGTCGTTGCCGATATAACCAGAAACCGTCAGCGCATCCCGCTTCTCTTCTACGTAAAGAAGCCTGGAGGCCACATCGTTACCGTATACAGAGCCAATACGGCCGATCAGATCGTTGTCCGGTGGCAGCTGCAGGATGGCCTTGCCGTCTCTGTAGTATTCCAGATGTAGCTCGGGAACAGAAAAGGCCAGGCGAAGAAGCTCCTTATGGATGGCTGCATCTTCGCTGCGCTCGCTTTTCAGGAATTTGCGTCTTGCGGGTGTGGCATAGAAGAGTTCCTGCACAAGGATGGTGGTACCTTCTGCCGGTGCATCGATGACATGTTCCTCGATGGAGCCTCCGCGACACCGTAGCAGACCACCCGTGTCAGCACCGGTATGCGTACTGCGGATTTCCACATAGCTTACCGAACTGATGGCTGCCAGCGCTTCGCCACGAAAGCCGTAGCTTAGAATATGATCGAGATCATCGATAGAGCCGATCTTGGACGTAGCATGTCTTTCCACAGCCAGTGGCAACTGGTCAAACGGTATGCCCGAACCATTATCCCTGACAAGTATGGATTGCATGCCTCCGGCCTGTGTTTCTACGATGACATGATTGGCCCCGGCATCGATGGAGTTCTCAACAAGCTCCTTCACCACAGAAGCTGGACGTTCGATGACTTCACCGGCTGCAATGCGATCAACCAGAACGGAGGATAGCTTTCGAATGGCGGGCATATGTCAAGGAGGCTTTATCTACCTGTATGGCCAACCCACTTTTTGGATGACTGCAGGCCGAAGACGGACACGATGTGCCATGTTCTATTCGCGGTTGCCTTTTATTACCGGAGCTGTTCTGCATCTTGTCTTTGTTTTCACGCGTATCCGTGTATTCGAGTGGCGCTGTGTCGGTAATGATTGCAGCGGTCTCTTTTTTGTCGATTTTCCGATCAGTCTGGTCTACCTTGCATTCTCGGATGGGATGCAGATCGTCTTTTCTCTTCTGTTTGGAACGCTGCTGTGGGGACTGTATGGTCTCGGTGTAGACATTCTTCTTCAGAAGATTATGCAAAGCAGGATGAAGCGTTGAAGAAACGTAAGGCCGCCCTGATTGGCCTCGGCCGTATCGGGTGGATGCTGGAAAAGGATCCCTATCGCTATCATCCCTGTACGCATGCCGGTTCGTTGATAGCCCTGTCGGACCGATTCCGCCTTGTTGCCGGCTGTGACCTTGACCGGCAGCGTAGAGAGGACTTTGGTCGCTACGCAAAGAGGAACGGTCAGCCCGTTATGCTTTTTGAAAGCGTTGAATCCCTCTGCCGCTCCATTCGGAACGGGGAGTTAGCCGTAGATCTGGCCGTGCTGGCCACAGGGCCCGATTCACATCCGGATCTGTTTCGACAGCTTGTTGCAGTCGGCGTGCGAGATTTTCTAATCGAAAAACCAGCGGCTTTGAATGGCGCCGAGGCGAGAAGGATGCTGCGCCTGGCTGAAAAGCATAACGTCAGTGTTCGCATTAACTTTGAACGGCGCTATCATCCGGCCTATAATCTGGTGCACAGGATCATAGAATCAGAACGCTTTGGCAGGCTGCGACATATTGAAGGCCGTGTGCTGGCCCCTTCTCTACGGCGTGATGCCCTGCTTGAGGACGCCGTACACTGGATCGATCTTTTGCTGTGGTATGCTGGTCAGCCTTCTGGTTTGCGTTCCCGGTTTCGTCGTGATGTTCGAGGGCGTGAAGAAGGATCACTGCATGTATTTCATTACGACTCGTTCGATGCCGTTCTCGAGTCCGGTGGTATGAGGCGCTACTTTGAATTCGTCATGCGGCTTGATTTTGAAAGAGGACGGATCATTGCAGGCAATGAAGGACATTTTCATTTTCAAAGCAAACCATCGAAACGTTACAAGGGCTTTTACGAACTCCAGCCGGTGCCTGTTCGGCTGACAGCGAAAGAGAAAGAGCTGAATCCCTGGCTGGTGCTGTACAGAGAGATCGCTGCCGGTAACAGAATCCGGTCTTCTCTGGAAGAAGCCGTAAAGGGCATTGCACTGATCGATCGATGCCGGCGTTTCAGCGGAAGCTAATACCGACGGCCTTACAGGCCGTTGTGGCCGGGTCCGGCACCTGCCACTGGTCGCAGCTCAGCATGTAAAGCTCTGATACACAGAGGTCCACCGTTGTGCGCGTTGCCTTGCCGATAATGAATCCTGATAGGGTATGCGTCGTACCGCATTCTGCATCACGCAGCGAATACATGCCGAGGATTTGCAGGTTTGCCTCGCCTGTATCATACGTATCGGTGTCATTCTGCGCGCAAGAAACAGACATGACAGAAAACGCCGCGACAGAAAAAGCTGCTTGAAGCAGCCAGGAAACGGCCGGTTGCAGGGCCTGTCGCAGAGAACAGTGCATACTCCAACTCTGCTTCTGTGGTCGGCAGGTCAACTTGAACGGCAAGGAAGGGTTAGAAAAACGATGGATACAAAGATCTGGTACGATGCACGTATGCTGGGATTTTCCGGCATCGGCACACAGGTGCAGCATACCCTTGCCGAGCTGTTCCGTCGTAGAGAGCCCGAAACCGTGCCTGTCGGCTCGTCAAGAACGATTGGCAGGTTTTTTCCGGAATTCAGCGGAAAGGTAGTCGAATTCGATGCCTCTATCTATGGCCTGAAAGAACAGCTTTTGTATCCGACCCCGGAAAAGGGGGCTTTGCTGCACATTCCGCATTATGCAGCACCGGTTCGCCATCTGCGTCGTTCCGTGGTAGTGGTGCATGATCTGATTCATCTGCAATCCGATGAATTTGCCGCTCCACAGTACCGTCTTTATGCGCGGGCCATTCTTGGGCAGGTGGCTGCACGGGCTGCGGCCATTGTAACCGTATCAAACTATACACGAGAATGCCTGCTGGACCGTTATCCGTCTGCGGCGGACAGGGTTACGGTTATCCATAATGGCATCGACCATTCTGTCTTTTATCCGGCCACGGGAAAGGAGATGGCCCGGTTCCGCAAACGGTATGGGCTGCCCGAGCAGTATCTGCTCTGTGTTGGCATTGGAAAGCGCCACAAGAATGTCGATTTTTTGATACGCTCTCTGGGCCCGCTCTGGAAAAAAAGCAGCTCGGCCAGGCCTGCCCTTACCCTGCCTCTTGTTATTGGTGGCACCGGTGGAACACTGCCTGATTATGTGGACGCCGCCATCCGGGAAGCCGATGTACGATCGAAGGTGATCGTCATGCCCCGCCTCGATGAGCAGGAGCTGCGACCGCTTTATTCGGCAGCAACGGCGTTGATCATGCCATCCCTTTACGAAGGCTTTGGTTTTCCTGTTGCCGAAGCCATGGCCTGTGGAACGCCTGTGCTTTCGTCGAACCGCGCCTCATTGCCAGAGATCGGCGAGAATGCGGCCCTGTATTTCAGTCCTGTCGACGAAGAGGATCTGCAGTCAAAACTGTTGGAGTTTCTGAAACGTCCTTCGCTTACGGAGCGTATGTCGATGATGGGCGTGAAGCGTGCAGCACGCTTTACCTGGCAGGAGCATGTGGATCTCCTGACGGCGGTGTATCGCAGGCTTTCTGGTTAACCGCACTGTACGCAGCCAGGCTCGGACGGTTGTTACGGGTTATCGATCAGCCTGGCCGTTTCGAGCAGTCTTGCGGAAAGCTCTGTGAAGCAACGGGGGGAAAGGTGACTTGCATCGGTGTAGAACTGGCATTTCATAATGCCCGGATCATTCATGTCGACGTAGATAGCCCCATAGGGCTCCATTCGCGATAGCAGCACAGGCAGGATTTCGGTTTCATAGCCGTACTTCGTTTTCAGAGCATTCATAGCCGGATACAGAGAAGGCTTGAAAACAACGACGGGAATGTTGTGTTCCTGCGCGATTCGGGTCATGGTGACGATGGCGTCGATGAGTGCAGGGTCAAGCTGCCAGTTTGAGAAATACAGCTCTTCGTGAAAGTGTGTGAAACGTTCAAGGCGCTGCTCCCGCATATCAGGATCGCCTCCGACAAGGGGCAGGTCCTCCCACTCGTCATCGCCGAAGACGCGATCGACTCTCTTTTTTATCCGATGTGCCTGTGCCTGAAAGGCGTCGGCTCCTCCGATGTTCTCAAACATCTGTGCTTCTTTTCTCGGTCTCCAGGTTAACAGGCCTATAAAATCGGTCTTGTAGCGGTAGGTTGCAAAGAGCCTCGAAATGAGGATATCCTTGAGCATCTCGTAAGGGTACGATTCGGGATGCTTGAGCGCTGTGAGAAGAGGAATGCCCTCCATGTTGATCACGTTATTGATAGACCGATTGCGGTTCAGGGCAGATGGACTGAGTTCAATGGCGATCAGATCGGGCTTCAGGCCACGGTCGATTAACTGGTGTAAACGGGTCAGGAATAGATAGGGGTTTGCTGCAGAATACGTCGAAGCCAGAAAATTCGTATTGAGAACGGCTTTTTTTTCCTGGCTGGTCAGATAGGGATCGACTCGCGTTTGACTGTCGACCGGAAAGCGCAGGAACGGCATGGATCGGGACGATCCGAAAACCCAGACGGTTTTGTCTTTTTCGGGAAGTGAAGGCGGGTCATGATCTTCAAGTGTCTCTTCGTAAGGGTTAACCGCTGCTGCATTCGTAAAGTTCAGTTTTACTGCCGGAATCAGAGCGACCTTATCGACGGCAAAGATGACAAGCAGGAGTAGATAGTACTTCAGATATTTGAGCATCGATCGCTCCCTAAAATTGAAAATAGAAGAAAGGCTGTGAAGTGGTCGTCAGCGTCGTAATAAGCAGAGCGAGGATGACGATACCGGTCGGCAGCAGTACATGTTTGTAACGGATGAATGGGCGCATTCTTTTCGGATAGTATTCCATGACCTGCATGATAAAGGGAACGACGAATAGAAGAGCAAGGTTCCCTGTGAGGGGGATGGTCTTTCCCTCGGGACCAAGGAAAGCAGCCAGCATCTCGAGCCCTTTATCAATGGAGCTGGAGCGGAAGAACATGGTGGCAATAACCCAGCCATGAAACACAACAAGTCGACGGATGAACAGCCTCGATCCCGTAACCGTGCCCTGATTCAGACCGAACAGACGCTCGATTACGAGGAATAGACCGGAAAGAGCGCCCCATAAGAGATAGGTATAGTTTGCTCCATGCCAGAGGCCACCGAGAACCATCGTGAGAAACGTGTTGAACAGGCTTCGGTACTTCCCGCAGCGACTTCCGCCAAGCGGAATATAAACATAGTCACGCAACCAGCTTGAAAGCGTAATATGCCAGCGTCTCCAGGTTTCCTGGAATGAAGAGGCCAGGTAAGGGGCTTTAAAGTTAATCGGAAGGTTAAACCCCAGAGCGCGTCCCATACCGCGGGCCATGTCGCTGTAGCCCGAGAAATCCATATAGATCTGAATCGAAAACCCGTAGGCGGCTATAATATTGGCCACAGCATCGTATGCGCCGGGATCGTTGTAGACGGGGTTGATGATCTTTGCGAGAGAGTCTGCAACTATCACTTTTTTGAACAGGCCGACGGCAAGAAGATAGGCTGCATGGTCGAGTCGTGTTTCGGTGATTCGTTTGGGCTTATCGATGTACGGAAGCAACTGGGTATGACGCATGATCGGTCCGGCGATCAATTGCGGAAAGAAACTGATGAAGAAGAAGAAATTGATGAAGCTTACGCGTTCGGTGATCGACTGCCTGTGGACGTCCACCTGGAAGGCGATTAGCTGGAATGTATAGAAACTGATGGCCAGCGGAAGGATGATTACCTCGATGTATTTTCCCGCTTCAGGAGTAGCAGCGGCCAGATACATCGGAGATACAACATGGCCGAGAATATCAAGGGCAAAGTAATAGTACTTAAAAACACCGAGGTTCAGGAGATTCAGGGTAATAATCGTGTAAAGAACGCCGGCCTTGCGGGTTTTGTCGTAAAGCCGGTAAAACAGATAATTGATAACGATGATAGCGTAGAAGTGAACCGCAAAGGCCAGGCTCCAGGAAGCATAGAAAAGAACCGAGGCCACAAGCAGAACGGTCTTGCGAAATCTGTGTGGTAGAGACCAGTAAAGGGCAAACGTGCATCCGAAGAGCAGCAGGAATTCGAAAGAGTTAAAGAGCATCTTAGATCGTTTCGAGCAGTCGATCCTTCCAGCGGTCCAGGAAATGAGCCTGCAGGCCTTTCTGTCTGAACTCAGAGATGGCCAGTTTTAACGAGATGGCGATGTAAACGAGAGACAGGCCGCCCTGTAAGGTAAAGGCTGTCAGTTGCAGGCCAAAGCTGTTATCGAGGTAGCCGCGTAAGGTTAAAACGACCCAGTAAAGGATCCAGGAGGCCAGAAGGAACAGCGTAGAGAGAAGGAATCCTCGATAGGCGGCGCTGCGATATTCCTCTTTATGAAGAGCAATAAACCAGGAGATCAGCAGCGGCAGAACGGCAATCGCTCTGATGATATGCGGATAGCCGTTGATCAGGTCGGCCGTCTTCTGGAAGAAGGCCTGTAATTTCAGGGACAGTGTGGATTTCATTTTTCTCTTCGCAGTATTTTTTGAACCTGTTCTCTTACCTCGTCAATGAAAGGCACGGTCCACCGTTCGTCCATGATGGCACGGTAGGCTGCATAGGCAGACAGTGCCAGATAAACGAGAAGCGACAGAACCCAGACACCCTGCGAAACCGGGTTCAGGAATCGGTAGGCACCAAACAGCCAGGACGTGAGTGGAAAATTCTCAAGAAACCAGACAACCAGATAGACGACGACGATGGCCAGATTCAGGTCTCGAGCCTGCAGGGCATGGAATCTCGTGAACTCGTCTTCTTTTGTGATCGCATAGGCCCAGCCAAGAAGGGGTACGTAGGCAATGGCAGCGGTGAGCTCATCTCCGTTGCCCGAGCCTTTCTTCAGGCTCTCCTGGATCTTTCGGATGCGATCTGACATGGGGACATCCGCAGAAGCTCGGAGTGGGAGGGATTCGAACCCTCGGTACGGAAACCCGTACGACAGTTTAGCAAACTGCTCCCTTCGGCCTCTCGGGCACCACTCCAGACAACTTCGGAGAGAGTGGGATTCGAACCCACGGAGACTTTCGCCTCAACGGTTTTCAAGACCGCCGCCTTAAACCGCTCGGCCATCTCTCCGTCGTCCAGAGGCCTGTGTGAAAGTTTCCTGTCAACCAATTCGCCCTATCGCCACCTCGATGCAGGGATCTGCCGTGAATTTCCGGCCTACTGTTTTTTCAGAGCCTCGACCTTTTTCTGCAGGGCCTTCAGATCCCGCGACATCTGTGGTAGGTTGCGGAGGAGCAGATTGTTGCGGTGATGGGCCGTCAGTGGCAGCAGAGGCGGCCCGCCTGCGTAGACCCCGGATTTTTCGATGCTTTCGGTGACGGCTGCACGAACGAGAAGAACGGTATCGTCCGGAATCGTAATATGATCCAGAACGCCCGTCTGTCCGCTGCAGATGACGCGCTGTCCCAGCTTGCAGGATCCGGCAATGCCCGTCATGGCAACGAGAATGCTGTCATCGCCGATGTCGCAGTTATGTGCAATGTGACAGAAGTTGTCGGTAATCACGCCGCTTCGAACGCGGGTGATGCCGTAGGCAGCCCGGTCGATGCAGTTATTGGCGCCGATAACGCAGCGATCTTCGAGGATGACAATACCGGTTTGCGGGATGCGATGATGTTTGCGCTGTGCATCCTGGGCAAAGCCAAAGCCCTCACTTCCAATGACGGTATGCGAGCGGATGATACAGTGCCTTCCGATCTGACATCCCCTGCCAATCGTTACGTTGGGATGCAAGATCGTATTCTCTCCGATGATGGCACCGGCTTCGACGACCGTTCCGGCCATGACGACGCTGCCAGCCTGCAGTTCAGCCCCTTTTCCAATGACCGCCTGGGGGCCGACAATGGCCGTTTCGGCAATTTTTGCCTGTGGGTGGATCACGGCTGAGGGATGGATTCTGCCCCATTCTTCCGTATCGTGAAAATTCCAGTCCGCATACTGCTGTTTGAGAAAGGCATGGGCCAGGTTTACATTATCGACGACGATGCATGGCTTGTTTTCGGTCTGGTCGGCCAGCTTCTGGGCAACAACGACAGCACTGGCCTGGTTTTGCAGGGCTGTCTTCAAGAAATCCTGTGATGAAGCAAAGGTTATGTCGCCTTCACTGCAATCCTCTGCTGCACTGATACCCGTAACCGTAACGTTCTCCCCCTGGAGTTCTGCTTTTACGCCCCTGGAATTCAGGAAACTTGTCATTTCCTCAAGCGTAACAGGTGTATCTATAGTCATAGTTACCGAATCTTTGAAGGGCTATTCAGGGTTCAATCCCGATTCATGGCCAGGCCCGTTCACGAAATCATACGTTTCTTCCCTTCAATAAAGTCTACGAGGACGAAATGGTCCAGCTTCGATGGATGCGGGTAGAAGACCCGGCCCTGCGTATTCTTTACAAACTCTTCTACAAAGGGCCGTTCATCGAAGAAGGTAAAGCCCCATTCCGGTGTGAGAAGAAAGGTATTGATGGTAATGCCTGCCTCTGTGCAGGCCCGGGCCTCTTTCAGGGCAAAGTCGAAATCGGCCGGCGACGGCGGATAGTTGATATGCAGTCGGTTATCTTCGAAGTGTGCCGTCGGCACGCCATCGGTAATCAGCAGGATCTGTTTGTTTTTTGTCTCTTTGCCGCCGAGGAGCTGACGACACAGGGCAAGGCCTCGCTGCAGATTGGTAAAGTACAGGGGGATGCCCTGATACGGGTCTTTTTTCTGCTGCAAGGACCGAGCTGCCAGATCGAAACGCAACCGGATGTAGGGATCGAAGATCGTAACAGGAAAGGGCTGCAAGCCAGGAATATCGGCAGGCCGGTAGACCTGTGCGGTGGTTCCGAATCCGACGATGATGAGTCGGTCTTCTCTGTATTCGTCGCGAATCAGGCTTTCAAGGGCCAGCACCATCTGTTTTGCATGAAAAAAGCGATCAGCACGCTGCATGGAGCCGGACATATCAAGCAGCACAGCCGTTGCCGTCTTTGCCTGTCCTCGCGACCGAAAGACTTCCAGGTCACGGAGGCCTGGTTGTGGTCTTCCGGTTCGGATAACGGCATTGATGATGGATGCTGCAGGGTCCAGATTGCTGATGTTATCGCCCATTTCGTAGCTGCGGCTGATTGGAGTGATCTGTTCGCCGTCGCTTTCTTCGGGCGACATCAGAGATCCGCCTGAATCGTCTGGTTTCAGATGTCGGAAGATCTCTTCCAGCGCACGGCGGCCAATACGTCGGATGGCCTCCGGAGAGAGCTTAAGCTCGCCCGATTCATCGCGTACGACCTGGCCCTGCTTTTCAAGGACCTCTGTTAACCGATCAAAGATACGCTGCCGCCGTTCCAGGAACTCTTCGTAGGACTCCGGCCCCAGCAGCTCGGCCAGCCGCTCCAGGTTGAACTGGAACAGGTCGCCGTTCTGCATGGCCGTTTGGAGGTTTTTTCGCAGTTCTTCGAGCTGTTCGAGGGCATCGATGATCTGTATGGCCATTTTACGGTCTACGTCTTCCGTCCCGCGAAAGGCAAAACGCTTCATGGCTCCTTCGATGCGGTTGCGGTCTTCCAGGGCCTTTAGCAGGGCATTGTAGTCGCGGTGACGGATCTGCTCTTCGCGGATGATGTCCCACTTTAGCTGAAAGATGCGGTCATGGGACCTGGCCTCCAGGGCCTGTTTGAAGTCCTCTTTCAGCGATTCCTGCTTCGATGCCTGAAGCTGTTCGAGGATGTTCTGTCCTTCTTTTTCTGAGTCGTGGTCGGCCTCAGAAAAGGCCCCGCCGAGGCGGTAGCGATCCAGCAGGTCGTTCTGTTGCTCTTCGATCTGCTTGATGAAGCCGGCAAGCAGATCGTCCATCCCCCCTTCTTTTAAAAAAAGGTTTACGGGCAGACCTCGACTAATGAGCTCATTCAGGGCATCTTCCAGTGCAATGTCGTGTCTCATCAGAAGCTCTGACAGGATCGACATCAACCGGTCTGTATTCCAGCCCTCGGGATCAGGACCGGGCTCGTAGGGTCCATAGCGATGTGTAATCATGTTACTGCGACTCCTGACTTATAATATACACAAAGCAATCGGAACGGACCGCCGTTACAGGCCAGAACGGGTGGCAGAAGTTCTGCACGATTCCGGGGCTGACATCATCTGCCTGCAGGAGGTGGATTTCAGTGTTCCCCGTTCCCACAACGATGATCTGGCCCACCGCCTGGGCGAGGCCCTTGGCTTTCACTGTGCCCTGGGATTGAACGTCTTTCTAAAAAAGGGCGCCTACGGCAATGCCATTCTTTCCAGGTATCCGATTGTGCACACAGAGAATCTGAACATTACCTGGGGCATAAAAAAGGCACGTGGATGTCTTATGTCTCGTATCGAGATTCCAGGCGGAGAGATGGCCGTCTTGAACATGCATCTGGGACTGGCCGGTTTCGAGAGGATCCGACAGGTGCGCATGATCCTCGAAAGCTCCTTTCTGCAAACGGTACAGGATCTGCCCACGGTGATTTTAGGCGATACAAACGATCGGGCCGACAAGGTGGACAGGCTATTTCAGCGGATGGGCTTTACCGATACCTCGACGATTCGTGCTTCGATGAAGGCAGCGAAGAAGGCCGTGCCACTGCCGGACTGGCGCAAGCTGAAGAATATAAAAGATATAAAAGAGATCCGCAGTCTGGGCATCCCTGTCGATCTGCAGACCTTTCCGTCTTACTCGCCCTTTCCAATTATGAGAATTGATAAAGTATTTGTAAATAATCGTTTCGAAATCCGTTCTCATCAAGTGCTTCGTAACAGCCTGACGCGGAAGGCCTCTGACCATCTGCCTGTTGTGGTGGATCTACAGCTGCGTTGAAACTGCAGAGGCTTCTCTTCCGAAAGAGTTAGATAACCCGGCAAAAAGGATTGCCGGGAATCGCTACGAAAATTACTGTTGGATTGATTCACAGTGACAGAATCAGGAGGATCTTTCGAAAATATGACCTGGCTCAAGCGGATATTCCTGTTCGGAGTCGTGAACATTCTCATTGTTGTCACGATTTCCGTTCTGACTTCTCTCCTCGGCTTACAGCCTTACCTGCATGCTGGCGGATACGATTTCACTTCACTGGCCATCTTCTGCCTGATGTGGGGCATGGGCGGAGCCTTTATCTCGCTTGGTCTTTCGCGCATCATGGCAAAGATGATGATGGGCGTGCAGGTGATTGAACCAAACGATGCGCACTTTGGCGCACTGGTGCAGCGCGTGCATGGACTGGCCCGTCGTGCTGGCCTGGAGAAGATGCCAGAGGTTGGCGTCTATCAAAGCCCTGAACTCAATGCCTTTGCTACCGGACCAACAAAGAATCGCTCTCTGGTGGCCGTATCGACCGGCTTGCTGGAGCGTATGGATGAGGATGCCGTTGATGGAGTCCTGGGTCATGAAATCGCTCACATTGCCAACGGTGATATGGTGACGATGACCCTGATTCAGGGTGTTGTGAACGCCTTTGTCATGTTCATTGCTCGCGTTGCGGCCTTTATCATTGGCAATTTTATCAAAGAAGACAGCCTGCGCTTTATTGCCCGCTTTGCCATCACGATCGCCCTTGAGATCGCTCTCAGCTTCCTCGGTATGATCGTGGTTGGTTACTTTTCGCGGATGCGCGAGTATCGTGCCGATGCCGGTGGGGCGAAGCTTGCCGGACGCGACAAGATGATCCGTGCGCTCGAAGCTCTGAAGGCAGCCTATGAAATCCGCGACGAAGACCAGCCTCAATCGCTGGCAACCCTGAAGATTTCGGGTAAGTCAGGCGGACTTATGGCACTTTTCTCCACACACCCGCCGCTGGACGATCGTATTGCCAGACTGCGTCACGGTCGGGCACTGTAATATCGTTCACCAACCGGTTGAAGGGATGGGGTTACCAGATGTATTCATCGGCCCCATCTCTTCTGTCCCGCCCATCCAGAACATGAAAGCGTCGCACCCGGTTTAGTTGAACCGGATTGATATTCGATAGCGGAAAGTGCGCAATGCGCTGACCGAATCGCCCTGCCAGGTAGTGCAGCCGTTGTGCTGGAGGGTGTTCGGCTACATGAACCACGACATTCTTCTGGTTGTAGAGGATCGCTGCTGCAAGCAGCCGGTCATGAGCCTTTTCGAACTGATGAAAGAAGGGATCGCTCCAGATGTCTCCCAGTCGTCCCGGAGGGTAGGTTAACAGAAAGCCTCCGTAGATACAGCGACTGATTCCAGGCCCGACCATATGGCTGTGGATGGGGGTTGCATAGAAGGCCATATCGGATTCCTGAGAATGCTCTCCCCACCAGACCACCTTCCAGGGATGTGCCTGTTCATCTTCACTGTAGATGACGACAACGCTGCCGGCTTCGGCACCTTTTTTTCGGATCTCTTTTACGTAGATGCGATCCTGGTAGGCATTGCGGATCGTTTCACGGTAGTCGATGCCGTCGAGCAATGAGGATGAAAAAGGAAATGTACGGGTTTCGTTGCTTTTGAGCAGGGAAACGGCCTTACTTTGTAGATAGCGGGCAAAGTCCTCGATGATAATATCTTCTGGTGGATAGGAGCACATGCCACCATCGCCGAACGATTCCTTCCATTCGCCTGGATACTTTTCGCGACGCAGGCCCTTGCGAATGTTTGGCGGTGCTACTCTTGGCCGGTGTTCCAGTTTCATGCGAAAACGGATCAGCCTGCTGCTTCGGTAAAGGTCGTCCAGCGTTACCCGCGTTTCAGGAAAGGGCGAGTCCTTCTTCCCAAACCGCATCAGTGTATCATAGAAGATGCGGGCAAAGTTATCGTTTACAAAGGATCGTGCGGCAATGACAAGCCGGTAAGGATCCGGCAACAGCCTTTTGTGCAAAAGCGACCAGTTCCTTGTAAAGCGGAAGAAGAGTTTTTCCAGCTGAGGAGGAATAAACTCAGAGGATTGCTCTTCGTAGGCCCTTCGAACCTTCTGATAAACCTCGCGTTGCAGAAGAATGCGATCAAACAGAGGAAACTTTTGTGGACTTTTGCGCGTTTCAAGCCATCGCATATTGTAGTAGGCCGGCTGTTCCAGCACCTCGCCGCTTTCGGGAGAAAGGGACAGGATTTCCACCTCTCCGGGAATGAAAGGCCCTTCGGCAGTCGCTTCTTCGTTTTGCATAAAACGGTCCAGGGGCTCATCCTCGGATTCGACGAGCGACTCCATAATGGCCTGTAACTCACCGCTAACAGAATCTTCTGCGGGGGCAGGCGCCACAAGTGCCATCAATTCATCGCGGGCCCGAATCAGCTCGTCCCGGGATCCGGATAACCATTTGTGAATATGGGGTAGATGTCGGATGCCACAGAGGAAAAGGATAGGCCCCGGAAGGACTGCTTCCAGCTGTTGCAGAGAGTGTGCCATGGCAAACTCTCGTACGGTATCGATCATGTAGGCTTCTGCAGCAATCGGAGGCTGTGATTTGCAATACTGTGAGTACAAATCGTTTAACGGATAGTGAACAAGGCTGTAGGTATCGGGAAACGGTTCATCCGAGTATGAAGGGATGCGATTCAGTCTGTCGACGCAGAAGAATGGAATGCCCTGTTCCACGGCAGAGCGCAGTCCTTCGATAAGAGGCTCCAGAGGTTCGAGGATCAGATAATAGGGAAATTCCCCGTCCTGCTTCAAGACCGGAATGGCATCGGCATGTTGAACGGCTCGAAGCAGCGAACCATGCATTTCAGCCGGCAGCTCAAGAACAACAGCAGAGGGTGGCTGCTCAAGAAAGGCACGGCGCACAAGCACCGTTACTTCGGCCGACCCATGAATCACAGGAAGGGCCCGAATCTTTTCTGTAATCGGGATGAAAGGAAGCGGTCCCTGTGTTACATGGTTCACCATACGGCGTAGCGACCACGCTCAGGAGATGTAGATCAGCGCCTGATCACCGAGAATGCCCATGACGGCATCATGGAGCAGCTCCCTGAGTCTGGAGGGGGCGATGGCAGCGTTCCCTTCAAGATTGATCTGTTTTCTGGATGTGCCCAGCTTCAGGATCATGCGGGTAATATTGATGCCATCCCGCACAGAGAATGGCTCATCGTTTGCGTGGGCATTTTGCAGGAAGCTTACGACATAGGCTATGATTTCGTCAGGAGCAAAGGGCATGTTTGCCTTGATGATTTCATGTTCTTCGTTTGCATCGGCAAAATCGATATAGATCTGCGGTTGCAGGCGGCTTTGAATATACTCGGGGATTTCGAAGGTCGAGGAGTCCTCGTTCATTGTTGTACAGAACCGAAATTCCGGATGGGCCTTGACCTTAAGTCCGGCAACGATCGATTCGATGTAGCGGCGATGGTCCAGGAGGGGCGCCAGAGAGGCCCAGGATTTTTCGCCCATGCGGTTCCCTTCATCGAGGATGGCCACTCCCCCTTCGATCATGGCCGTTACGATGCCTGAGGCCACATATTTGATCTTTCCTTCTGCATTGATGACCGGAGAGATAAGCAGGTCTTCCGGACGAGTGTCGACGGTTCCCTGGAAAATCCAGTAGGGACGATTCAGCGCTCTGGCAGCAGCACAGGCCAGTGTCGTTTTACCGACGCCTGGTCTTCCGATCAGTCTTGGATTCAGCGGCAGGTCGGATTCATGCACCTTCATCCAGCATGCGAGGAGTTGATCAAGAACCTCTGTATTTCCGACCCAGTCCTGATCCTGAGAATCGGGGGGCGTGAGTTCAAGAGAGACGCCATCGAGCTGAATCGTTTTCATGAACCCGTTTCGGTATTGCAGGGGTGGTGTTCAAACTTTTTTTTGTTAAGAAACCGGCATGCATCGGCTGCTGTTTTTCCATTTCACTGTTAATTTCAAGTGCACTGCGTTCGATACTGGATGAAGGAGATCCGTGATGTTTAAGAAGCTCGGCCTGTTTTTCTTACCTGTGATTCTGTTTTCGGGCGGAGTGCTGTTCAGCCAGGCCCCTAATATTACCGAGCAGCCGGCTCAGCCGGGAGATACAGCTGTCAATACGGCAGCCATCGATATTAAGGACTTTAATCCCCAGCCCATGAGCGATCCCAGGATCGTTGTCTCTAACTTTTCGCTGGATCGACGTTATGCTCCGGATGGAAAGGGCGAGATCCTCGATGTTTACTTCGACATCTACAACAATACCTCCGAGCCGATTGAGCTTTACGGATGGGTGCTTGCCTACAACGAAACGAATGCCGTCGATCCTGATGAACGGCGCCTGGTTCCCTACCCGACCTGGAGGGTGGAAGATCCGGACAAGCGTCTGTTTCTGAATCGATATATTACGGTTACGCCAAAGAACATTCCTGTCGAGAAAATCTGGAACAAGGACGATCCCGATTACCGCCGGCATATGAATGCCATCGACCGTATGCGCTCCATTGTCGGGTCGATGAAGCCCATCGGTGATGTCTATCCTCCGATCTGGAAGTATGTGGCCTACATCAGCAAGAACCCGGCGGAAGGGTTGCGGTTTAAGCTTTATGGCGATAAAGGGCCGGCACCGCATGAAACGGTGCTGACGAATTATGTTCCACCTACTCCGGAAGAGAAGCGCACCAAGGTATTCAAGAACGTTCCGGCGCATACCTATACGCTGGAACTGACCCGCCGCAAGGTCATCTTTCGCTCGCACCACTATTCGGCCTACCGGGCGGATTTTCAGTTCTTCAATAACGTCGTCATTGTTCTGTTTGATGCCAAAAAGGTAGAGGAGCAGGCAAACCGCCGAGAGGGTGAGCTTCCCGAAAATCCGATGATCTACTATCGTATCATTCACGCAAACAAGAAGCTGCGTATCTATTGATCGAGCCGTGGGTCCTCGTAGACCTTCGGATTACGAAACATAAAAAAGCATTGACCATTGTGCGGAACAATGGTCTAATTTGCATCTTGTCGGATTCAGTGGATCAGAATGCCCTTACCAGGAAGCTTCTTGTAGACCGCTCCCTCGTGTACGAACTCGAAGGAAGCGATGACGCCTTTTTGCGAAACCTGAACTCTTTCACGCATCGGGTTCTGTCGGAACTCGATCTGCTTTTCCTGAATGAGTCTATTTTCATTATTCAATCCGAACTGATTACCAACTTCCTCAAGGCCTGTGCCAAGCGTGTCTTCTTTGACAGGGAAGGACTGAACCTCATGGATCCTCAGGATTACCAGGACGGTATGGCTCGGTTCCGATCCGAGGTGCTTGAGAAGTGGGATTCCCAGGCCATCCACCTTGCCGAACATGAGATGACAGTCGTTCTCACATATGCTCTGAGTGATGGCGGCCTGCAGATCACGATTCAGAACAATGTGGAGATCTCTCCATTCGAGTACGAAAGGATCCAGAAACGGCTGGCGGTGGATGCCCACGGTGTAGGCATTGATGCAGAGTTTACCGGCAACATCGATCTGTCAGAGGGCGGTGGGCTGGGACTTATTCTGATCACCATCTTGCTTCAGAATACGGGAATCGGTCGAAAGAACCTGCAGTTTCATGCTGATAAGAACGGCACGATGATGACGCTGTTTGTTCCGTTGCATGTAACTCGACCGGTCATTGAACGCCATCTGAGTGAACGGGTAATCGGCAGGGTTGAGGCACTTCCTTCCTTTCCGGAAAACGTCCGGCGACTCATGGATCTCTGTGATTCATCAGCTGCAAGCCTGGATGACATAGCGACGCAGATTGGCAGGGATCCTGCACTGGCTGCACAGATCCTGAAGCTTGCCGGATCGGCAGGTTATATTACACGCAATAAGAATCCTACATTGCTTGAAGCTGTCCATCTTGTCGGGTTGAATCAGGTCAAATCCTTCTTGCTTGTTGCCGGTGTGCGGACGATTCTGAGCGGTCTTGTGTCTCGCGAGCGCATGGCAGAGATCTGGGAAGACAGCAATCGCGTATCGTTTTTTGCCGGGCAGCTTGCCCGTGAAAACAGGGAGCTTCGAGAAACGGTGATGATCTCGGGGCTGTTGAATGACGTTGGGCGGATTGTAATCTATTCGTTTACCGAAGATGACTTTCGTCGTCTGCAGCGGCTAACCGGAAAAGAAAACAGCGAAGTTCAGATCGTCCTGGAAGAAACGACTCTGGGGATCAGCTTCCCCGAGATCGGTGCCATGCTGGGCCGAAAATGGAATTTTCCAGAGAGCATTCTTTATGCCATTCGCTATCAGATGCGTCCGTTGCACGTCGATGAATCGAGGGAGTCTCTGGTCTATCCTGTATATTTGGCCCGTTGTATGGCAGAGGTGCTTCGAGGAACTCAGCAGTTTGAGTATATTGAGTATCGGGTATTGAAATACTTTGGACTGCTGGATCGACATGCCTTTAATAGAAGGTTAGGCGAAATGGAAGAACGCTTCAAGCGCGTGTACTCCGCATAAGGATTTGTTCTGTCCTGGCAGGAAGGGCAGAACGATTTCAGCGCTTCAGCTTGCTCTGTACTAACAGCAGGATGAACAGCAAGGCGGTAACCGGAAGGTAATGCTCCTGCAGTACATGCGCGGAGCTGTGGTCTGTGCAGATGATACCGGTACAGGCCGAGGCTGCAAGCGAGGACGAAAGGAAAAGAGCGATGGCCGATGCCTCACGGTTTAATACAAAGCGATTGCGGATGATGGTGAAAAGAAACAGAAAAGGAAGAATACCGATAAGCAGTATGTCGAGGATGCATATACTGCTCTGCCAATGCGTCATGGCTTCTGTCGCATGAGGCTGGCGCCAGATATCGATCAAAAGGTAGGCTCCCCAGAGAACAAAAAACAGGATTGTAAGCGTCTGCCAGGGGGCTGTGCGGCGCCCGGGAAGCGAAAGCGTAATGGCCCAGACTCCTGAGGGGATGGCCGGTAGAAGCGCAAGCAGAAAGGCCGGATTCAAAAGATGGTGTGACCATCCGCTTTGCGGGGTAATTATCGACGCAAACGCCAGAGACGAGATGACGAGAATGGCAAAGCCCGCTGCCCAGAGAAGCAACGGCGGCCAGAGGCGCGATCGGTTCGGAACGCGGGACAATTCGTTTACAAGAGAATCAATAAGCTGTTCGGAGCGTTGTCTGTTCATGTCTTTTCTCCCTGCAGCGATGATTCCGCTTCACCACCCGGGAACCGTGCCCGGATCTTCTTATAGGCCCGATGAGCCGCTACTTTCAGTGCTGTTTCGCTCATATCCATAATGGCCGCTGCTTCTTTTACCGTGAAGCCATCGATTTTGAGGAGTCTCACAATCTCACGTTGCCGTTCTGGCAGGTCCTGTATGGCCTTCAGAACGGCCTCGCTATCGATGATGTCGTCCGGGTTCTCCTTCTCTTGATTCGGTAAGAGGGGCAGAATGGTTTCACCGGCCACCTCCATACGGTCGATTCGGCTCTGTTTTCGTACGTAATCGATGTATCGTCGGTAGGCAATGGAGTACATCCAGTTTGAATAGGGCAGTGAGGGATTGTAGGTGGAACGGGCCTCGTGTATGGACAGCAGCGTTTCCTGGACCAGGTCGTCCCGGTTATCCTGTCTGTAGATACGGCTGCGGAAGTAATCCGAGAGCATACGGGCGCTTTCCTGGAGAAGTAGCCTGTAGGAACGCTGGTTGCCTTCCAGAGACTCTAGCATCCACTGCTTCAGCTGCTGTTCTTTGCCTTTTGCCATGGGAATTGTGTTTGAAAAATGGAGCCCGGATGCGACTTAATCCATGTGAAGAAGCGGAAAAAGGAATCGGGTCTCGACTTTACGGTCGGTGATATGATCGAAGACAACCGAAGCAAGAAAAATACTGTGGAGCCGCAGGACCATGGCCTGTTTCCTGAATTCCAGATGCGAGGCGGTGTTCAGAAGGCTGCCCGTCTTCTTCTGGCCCTCGGTGCGGAGGAGGCATCGCGAATCCTGCGCGAATTGAATGATGATGAAGTGCGGCTTTTGATCGAAGAGATGAGCCGTATCCGCTTTATTACCGTAGAAGAGAAAAACCGTATTCTCGAAGAGTTCCGTTCAGCTGTGCCGCAAGATGTACCGGTGCCGGGAGGACCCGATGCTGCCCGCGACATGCTGGTGCGCAGCTTTGGCGAGGCAAAGGCAGAAGAAATGCTCAGCCGCATTCAGCGGCAGGATGCACGAAGACAGTTTGATTTTCTGACCTCCTATGAGCCTTCGCTCATTGCCTCTGTTCTGTCGCAGGAGCATCCGCAAATTGCAGCGGTCACCCTTTCGTATATGAAGCCTTCTCTGGCAGCGCAGGCCTTTAAGTTCATGCCGGATGATCTACGCATGGACCTGTGCACGCGAATCGGTCGGTCTGCAACGATCAGCCCGGAAGCTGTGATGCGCGCGGCAAAGTCGTTGCAGGAAAAGTTTGAAAAACGTATGGATGAGACCTTCAGCGATACGGGCGGAGCCGAAACGCTGGCCGGTATTCTGAACCATCTCGATCGTAGAACAGAAGAGCGTATCCTGGAACAGCTGCAAAGTGCAGAGCCCGAACTCTTTGAGAAAGTACGCGAGCGGCTCTATACGTTTGAAGAGCTGGCCAACCTCGGGCCCAAAGAGCTGCGATTGCTTCTATCGCAGGTGGATAACGAAACGATTGCCACTGCCCTTCGCGGTGCACCGGAAGAGATACGAAGGGCCTTTTTTAATTCGTTATCGCAAAACCGTGCTGCCGATGTGCTGGATGAAATGGATCACCGGGGGCCTATTTCTGTTCGGGAAATCAATGAAAGCCGTGGCATTATTTTGCAGACGGCACGTCGACTCGACGAAGAGGGTCGTATTTTGATCAAGAAGGAGCGCGAAGAGTACATTTAGGTCGCCAGCGTATCAGAGCGGTGGCAAAGAGTTTGGCGCTGCCCGTTCGAAAGGATAGATCAATTAGAGTAAAAACGAGGTTGCGTCGACTGCAAATGTACACCGGACGCCATCGCGGTTTGAACTTGGCCTTGAAATCGTAAAGCCCCCTGGCATGATATGCATGCGACATCAGCCTGCCATAGGGATGGATACCGATATCGGGTGGCATTCCTGTAACGAACGGGCATTCACCGAGGCTGAGCTCGCGTGCACCTGTACTCTTTAGATCTGTGGCCGCCTGGAGGATCAGGGCCTCCATCGTCCCCTGTGGTGCATTGCTGGCCCGCATGAGAATCTCTGTATGGTAGCTGTCTTCGCTTCGGCGGCTGACGGTAACAAGTCCAAGAACGGTTCCATCTACCTGAAAGGACCAGGCCTGTAGCCAGTGGTATGGTTCGGTCAGGTATAATCCCTTTAATGCCGGCAAGCGTGCGTAAACGGACCGGCTGCGCAGTTCAGCGATGTCAGGAAAGGGAGGAGCAGGGTGAAACTCGATGCTGCCAAAGCGCAGAGCTCTGCGTGCCAGTTCACGAAGGGAAGGCCGGTGCCACTGTGTGTCAGAAAGATCAATGGCTGCTTCGATGCCACTTTGAAACGTGGAATATCCATGCCTGCGAAATTGTTCAGCCAGGTCTTCATCGATACCGCGCAGAACAACTGGTTTCCTTTTGAGCAGAAAGGACTGAATCAGCGGAAGCAGGTCCGAGGACCGGCGAAGAGAAGCGCTTTGAATCCACTCCGCGCGCGACAGCAAAAGGCGGCAGGATAAGACCTCCGGCCTTTCGGAGATGCGCCAGCTTAACGGAGTGTGAGGCGTGGCAGGGCCTCCGGTTGCCTGTTGATTGCAGTCATGACAGTTGCCTGTTACAGCAATCCGGTAGAATGAGGCTATTCTGAAAAGAAAAAGAATGATAGGGAGAGAAAAAGGGGCGAGCCAGGCCCGCCCTTGCATCTCGTGAGAAGAGAGTTTACTGACGACTGATCTTTGTGTACTGTGCGTCGCCGAAACCAAGCATGGGAAAGCCGATGAATCCCAGGAAGAAGAGCATACCGATTCCCCATCCCTTGGTTTTGCCGAAGTTTTCTGCAAGGTCCATCGAGATGAGAATCCCGCCAATGGGTCCCGTACAGATCAAAAGGAAAATCCACCATAGCGGTCGATCGACGATCTCAAGCAACACGATGAGGTTGTAAATCGGTACGATCGCTGCCCAACCGGGCTTGCCGGCCTTTTCGAAAATCTTCCACTGGGCCATAATCAGGACAACGACATAGGCCAGTATGATCAAGTTGAACACCAGGCCGATCAGAGCTCCAGCTAAGCCACCATTATCCATAAAATCCTCCGTATCTATTTTTCATTGTGACGGTCCATCATACATAATCGATACGGAAGAACAGAAAAAAATTCTTGCAATGGAAAATTATGAGCCCGGACAATGGAAAGAGCTTACAGAGGCTTATCGACGAATACAATATCGGTATTTTGCATGAGCCGGGAGAGCTCTTCATTGAGAGCGCGACAGCGTTCGGCATCGCCTTCTTTCGCGGCGGTTTCGATCTGGCTGCCCAGTTCGGTAACCCGGTCAAAGCCGTATCCTCCACCTGCCCCTTTCATACGGTGACCCAGAGAGCGGATGGTTTCAAAATCACCGGTTTGCAACGCTTCGTTAATCGTTTGTATATTCTTTGTTACCGTTTCGAGGAACAGTGGCATGATATCCTTCAGTTCCTGGGATACTTCGAGGCGATTGCGGGACATACAGACAAATGTCTGAAAAAGATGATAAACAGGCAAGCGGAATTCGCGGCTGTTGATGGGTCAGGCCTCGAGCAGCGCTACTCTGCAAGCGCATCATCGGCCGGATACGCCTGGCTCAGGCGATTATAGATCTTTCTGCAGATGCTGGAATAGAGCCGGCGTCGGGCCGTGGCTTCGTCTTCTACCAGTCCTTCCCGGGTAGAATACTGTGTGCGGCTATCTTCTTCGAAAGAGGCTATGGTGCGGCCCGTTGTGCGTTCGATCAGGCGAATGCGCACGACCATGTTCAGGTCGTAGCGTGTGGGATTGAATTCGTTATCGAAAAGATGGCCTTCTCGGCGGTAAAGAACGACGTCACCGAAGAGCAGAAAACGTGCCTTGTCTCGATCATCGACGAGGATGTAGCCCCGACGCATGTGGAAGTGGGCCCGCATGGCCTCCGTGAGCTCCATGTGCAGATCGCCTTCAAAGGTGGTGTTGCCGAAGTTCTGCAGAAACAGCGTTCTCTTCTCTATGGGAAGGGACGATAGACGCCTGTCTTCGGTGATGCAACCCAAGACCAGCAGAAGAAGCAACGGGATGATAGGGCGGACGGCAGGGCTCACAATCCCTGATACTTTTCGTCCTCTGCTACGGCAACCGATTCTCATTGTGCAGCGAGGGCGTTGAATTGCTCTGTGAAACGGTTTACACGTTCCAGGTTTACACCATCGGTAAAGCCATTTGCTGTTGCCCGGAACGGACCTGGTTCTCTGCCCCGGAGGCTCAGGCAAATGGTCTGGTCGCCAAAGAAACGCTGTAGCGGTCCGCCTGCTGCCGGGCCTTCCAGAACAACGTCTATCTCAATCTCATATTGAACCGTATTCTGGATCACGGATGAGTCGGTCTGTCCTGGTGTCAGAAGGACGTCCCGTTGCAGGCTGTACAGGGAGCTGAGGAGGTTCGTTACCTGTGGCTCTGCGATCGGTTTGTCTTCTGAATTCGGTTGTCGCTTATACCACCGGGCGGCGCCCTCCGGCCCGTCCTTTTTTCGATAGAGTTCAAGGACTGTACCGGCGGCTGTAATACGCAGGCGGTCTGGAACGGTACCGGCCGGAAGTATGACAAGGCGCTTTTCAATGTAGGCTTGCGGATCGGTTGCCAGCCGGCTGAAGATGTATTCAGGGAGCATATAGATGCGATTGGCCTCGTTGGGAAGGCGAACGGGCGTCAATCCGTTGGACTTCTCGCCGCCACAGATCGTGCTTTTTTCGCCACCGCTGTAAAGCGTAAGGCAGTTCTCATTTTCGAAGCGTTTCTCAATCTGTTCGTCTGAGAGAATATATTCGCCCTTTACAACAGGAGCTTCGAGATCGGCGAAGATGCCTTTTACAGCCGGAGAGGCCGGACGACGCAAAGGGCTACCGTTGACGAGGGTGGTGATATAGAAGCGATCCACAAACCATCCAGCGTCTTTTTCCAGCCTGACCTTTCCGGACGGTGCGTTATACTCTATGGCATCCAGCCGCATATGCCACAGTCGGCTAATACTGTCTTTCCTCGGAGTGAAGATGAGGAAGGCCAGAAAGGACATCAGGCCTGCCATGCCGGCAGCAATCCATTTCTTTTCAGAGCTTTTCATATGCTTCAGGAGTCGGCGAACCTTTTTCTTCTTCGATACATGTATAGCGAAAGGGCAAGCAACAGTCCCGATGCGATGGGAAAACCGAAAACGCCCAGGACGATATTTCGCATCTTTAGATCGTCATTTACCTGGATGGCTCGATCGGTTCGTTCTTTGACGACGATACCCGGTATGTCCGTTCCACCGATCAGCCACAGCATGGCGTCCAGCCCAAAGCGGATGTTTTCTTTATCCACAGGAAAGGCAAGCATGGCATTCGATAGCATCTGTGCATCGGAAAGAAGGATAAGCCGTCCCTGTTTCACAGCCTCATCGGCCGAGGTCGGTTCGTAAAGAAGCCCCAGTACATAGCGGGCCGATTCTTCTCCCGGTTCGATGCGCCCGTTTCGATTTCGGTCGCGAAAGGTTCGGCCATCCGAATAGAGGAGCACGCTTTCCTGGTAGGCCCTGTCGCTCTTTGCACCGGATTGCTTCTGGAAGAAGCCACGGCCGGAAAGGAGCAGTGCTCCGCGGAGCACGGATTTCAGATTATGGACCATGGGATGATCACCAAAGGCACCCGTATACAGCAGGCCCGGGCGATCCTGAAACATGCTCAGAAAGGCTGGTTGCAGCCGGTACTGTGATCCGACCTCGTTAAGGAGCCAGGAGAAGTCTTCCTGGCCCGTTGGATCGGCAAAGGCCAGAACGGATCCACCGTTTTGCAAATAGTGGATCACGGCCTGTTTGCTTTCTTCGGAGTAGGGTATGGTAGGTCCTGCAAGGACAAGAACCTTTGCATCTTCGGGGATGTCCATGATAGGGCCGCTTGCAGTCTGCTCGATGCGCACATTGTAGAAACGCAGGGCGTTGATCCAGTCGTCCAGGCCGTCGGGGCGTGGACGGCCGGTGGAAAGACCGAGTTCTCCGTTGGAACGGGCAAAATAGACCCTGGAAGGTGGAAGAGAAACATGAACCAGGGCTTCGACAAGGCTTTTTTCAAAACGTGCCAGATCTCGTTCACCGTAGACGTAAACCCTGCGCTCTGCGTAAGGCGTGTCGTAGGCATCTTCAGAGTAGGAACGGACCAGTATCGTACCGTTGGTGATCCCCCTGTACTCTTCATTGCCTGGCTCGATCAGGTCTGCATTGAGAATCTCAACCTGCAGCTTTGAATTCATGAGTTTCAGCTGGTCGATCATAACCCGCAGCTCTTCTGAGATGTTCAGGAGTTCCGAGGGTGTGGTGCGGCGTCCCGTGTCGCGAATAACCTGCTGCACGGGCAGAAAAGCAATGATGCGTACCGGACGGTCAATGGACTGTATAACTGCGCGAGCCGGTTCGCTATACGAATACAGGCCCGGCGTCAGGTCAATCGATGCATTGCGATAGGCGGACAGCACATTGAGTCCGGCCAGAAAGGCCACAAGGCCGATGACCTGCAGGGCGGCAAGCGAACCGAAGCGGCTTCGGATGCCAGGATCGCGCACCGTATCTTCAGAGGCAGCCTCAAGGCCAAGCCACAGACGATAGAGGAATCCACCGAAAAGCCCGATCAGAAACAGGGCCAGCAAAACAGAGCGCAGGCGTCCTACAGGAGTGTCTTCTATCGCTCCGGTTTTATCGAGCGGCAGAGAAAGAAATGACCGCACGATAAAGAGCAAAAGAGAAAGGGCGAAGACAGCCCAGGTGGCCAGAAGGCGAGGCCGATAGTAGGATGCCGCTGATCGAAAGGATGGCGTCGGTGCCACAAAGAAGGCCACCGGATCCACACAGAGGGCCAGCAAAGATAGAAAGGCGAAGAGCCATCCCGGCGGATGATCCAGCGACTGCAATGACAGGAGCAGGCCGGCAGACCCTGCCAGAAGCAGCCAGGGAGCGGCAGAGCTAACAGTGCGAGAGAGAGCTTTTTGATTCATAATAGACCTCGTTCGATGTTCTCAACTCCATCCGCGAAAACGGCGGAATTCCAGGGCCTTGATCGCGAGAAAATGAAAGAGTATGCCGCCAGAGAGGAACAGTACCGTTCCCTTTAGCGGAAGGACTCCGCGCGAGAAGGGCAGGAACTGATTGAAGGCATGGAAATGAGAAAAGATCTCCCGTGCGGGAGAAGGAAAAAGGCCTGAGTAAAATCCGCCAATGTCGACGGCAACGATGACGGCCAGTGCAACGAGCAGTGCCATGAATGGGCTTTCGCTGACGGCCGATGAGAAGACGCCAAGGGCCACAGCATAATAGGCTACGAAAAGCAATCCGATATAGGCTGCCGTGGCCTGATACAGAGGCGTTTCAGCGATTCCCACAAGATAGATGGCATCGAGCAGGAACAGCAGTCCGGCCACCACAGAAAGGTTCATCAGGATCTTCCCCGTAACGAGTTCAAAATCCGTTACCGGCAATGTATAAAGCAGATCGAGTGTACCCTGCCGCTTTTCGGCAACAAAGGTATTCATGGTAAGAAAGACGCTGGCGATCAGCGTAAGGATATAGAACATGCGGATCATCAAAGCCGTCACCTGTTCATAGGTGGCACCCTGACTGAGTCCCAGGATAACGCTTACGAGTCCGGCAAGAAATACCACAACAGTCAGGCTGAGGGCAGGCGATGCAGATCCTGGAAAAGAGACGAACTCCTTTTGAAGAATCCAGCGAATGCGGTCGAAAGACTGACGCTTTCCTTGCTCCTTCATTGTCCTACCTCCATCTCTCCGCCTGTAAGGGACAGGAACCGTTCTTCGAGATTGTTCAGCTCATCTCCCTGGAATTCTGCCACCTTTTCGCCGCGGTGCAGAATAATAACACGATCGCATGTGCGCGACACTTCGGTCAGTATGTGGCTGGAAAGGAGGATGGTGTGGTCCTCGGCCAGTTTCCGTACCAGCTTGCGCATCTCAACGATCTGATGCGGATCAAGCCCCGATACCGGTTCATCAAAGATAAGAAGAGGCGGATGCCCCATCAATGTCTGGGCAATGCCAACCCGCTTACGATAGCCAAGCGACAGGTGCTTGATGAGCGAGTGCTGCGCCTTTTCAAGGCCCGTTCGCGATGTGACGTCCTGGAACTGGGCATCAAAGTCTTCTTCGGCAACGCCTCGAAGACGTGCAATGAAACGAAGGTACTGCTTAACGGTAAGTTCGGCATAGACGGCCGGATTTTCTGGCAGGTAGCCGATGCGGCTGCGAGCGGCCATGGGATCGGCCACGGTATCAATGCCTTCGAGAAAGACCCTGCCTTCTGTGGGAAGCAGAAGACCGGTCAGTACTTTCAGGCAGGTTGTTTTGCCGGCGCCGTTGCGTCCAAGTAAACCGACTACCTCTCCTCTTTTGATGTTAAACGATACGTTTCGAAGGGCCTGAAAATCGCCGTAGGAGCGGCTTAGTTCCTGTACCTGTACGGGGTGCTCTGCCGACATAGATTCTCAGATGCATAAGGGATGGCTGGCATGTCAACGTCTTTCACCTGCCGGCAATCCGGAATGACAGCAAGAGACGCTTTGCTGTACTGGATTTACTATCAGCCACGGTTGTTGTTATGCACAGCTACGTTCGCCTTTTTATTCCTGTCATACTGATTTTTGCCAGCACAGCCCTTCATGCGCAGGATGCATTGCGCGCGGGCAAGGTTGCCCTGGCACGTCGGAATTACTCACAGGCCATATCATTGCTGCAGAAGGCAAAAAAGGCCCGGCCAGGCGATGGAGAGGCCTACTATTATACCGGCCTTGTGTATGAGCGTACCGGGAAAAAGGCCGCTGCCATGACGGAATATCAGCGGGCAACAGAACTGCGTCTTGCATCTGACCTGAAAGAGAATGCTTACTGGAAGCTGGTTCTGTACTACAGGCATATCCAGGACTGGGATAACCTCTACACCGTATCGAAACGCTTTCTGGCCTTTCGGCCAAGCAAGCAGGTAGAGAAGATTCGCGATCAGGCAGAGGCCAACCTGGATCCGTCGCGAAAGCAGGTACAGCGTTTGCTGGCGTTGGCGCAGTCGGACGAAAAGCAGGGCCAGCTGGAATGTGCAGCAAGGCGATATGCAGAAGCGGCCAGGCTCGATCCGGATAACATCAAGGTGCTGTGGAAGGCGGGCGATGCCTACCGCAAACTGGAGCGCTTTAAGAGTGCCCTGTTCTATTACAGGAAGGCCATGGCTGCCGGGGATGACTCATGGTATTCGCCCTTTCAGGCCGGTGTTTGCTACTATGGATTGCAGCAGTTTGAAAAGGCCATTGTCTCTTTCAACCAGGCGGAGCGGCGCAACAAACGACCCGACAAAACGTTTACGTTTTATTTGAATACAGGGCGAGGGCTGGCCCACCTGGAACTGGAACAGCTGGAGCCGGCCAGACGTGCCCTTGCAGACGTACAGAAAAGCCCGGAGCTTATGAAAAAGAGCGCCCCTGCCTCGATTCTTGCGGCGATGGTGTCCGTGCTGAGCAAGAACGATGCATCGATCGAACAGTATCTGGAGCATATTGGACAGACCGATCCGGACCGGCCGGCGGTACCGTTGCTGAGGCTTGTGCAGGCCTTGAATCAGGGAGACTTTATCGAAGCCGGAAAGCAGATGGATGAGCTCTTTGTCGAGGGCCAGAAGCGAGGCAACCGATTGAACCGGTACGTCGCTCAGGCCCTGCTTCTGCTCGGCCATTATCATTATGTAGCGGGTCGAAGCGAAGAAGCCAGGGTGGCCCTGCAGCGTTACAGGTCCCTCGCTGTGGATAGCTCTGGATTCCAGGGGATTCTCTTTAAACTGGCAGCTTCAAACCCTGCTCCGTACAGAGAGCTTGATCCCGAATTGGCTGCGCAGTATGCCTCTGTGTTGAAAATACTGAGCAAGCATCCCGACCAGGCTGCGGCGATCATAGAAGGGCGCATGTTATTCGAAGAGGGCAAACGCGAAGAGGCCTGGCCCTTGCTGAACGCTGCAACAGGCGATCCGCTGTGCCGCTTTTATCTGGCCGATCTGCAACTGGAAAGAGGAGACGCAGAGCTGGCCCGTGAAACCTTAGCCTCAGCCCTGCGTGAAGATGGCTCTTTGCTTGAGAGGCTGGACGATTTTGATGAGCTGGATGAGCTCTGGAGCAGCTCGGAACCTTGATTCGATGATTCCGCATATCTTTGGCATCCTGAACATGACCACCGATTCCTTCTCTGACGGAGGGCTGTTTGTTGATGCAAAGGCAGCGGAACAGCAGGCCCTTGCGATGGCAGAGGACGGGGCAGCTACGATCGATGTAGGCGCCGTATCGTCCAATCCAGCCGGTGTGGATGTTCCCGTAGAAGAGGAGCTTGACCGCCTGAACCGTGTTGTGCCTGTGTTGCTTGAAAGAGGCCTGTCGGTATCGATCGATAGCTTTCGCACACCGGTACAGCGACACTTCTTACACAGCGGCATTCGTTATCTGAACGATATCTCTGGCTTTGCCGATAGCTCGTTTTATCCTGAAATAGCCGATAGCAACGTATTGCTTGTCATCATGCACAGCGTGCAGCGAGGACGTGCCCGAATCGAAGAGGTCGATCCATCCTCGATTCCAGCACGACTGGTGCAGTTCTTTGATGAGCGCCTGAATGCACTGGAGAAGGCAGGCATTGCGCGGTCGCGAATGATTATTGATCCGGGGATGGGGCATTTCCTCGGGAAGAATCCAGATTGTTCGATAGAGGCCATACGGTTTTTGCCCGAGTTAAAGGCACGGTACGGTGTTGCCGTACTTGCCGGGGTTTCGCGTAAGTCGTTTCTGGGCAGTATTACGGGGCGGGATGTGGATGAGCGTCAGGCGGCGACGCTTGCTGCTGAGCTTGCCTGTATCAAACAGGGAGCCGACTATATTCGCACGCATGAGCCAGCGCCGCTGATGGATGCCTGTCGGATTATTGAACGCATTGATTCTGTTAACAGGCCTGCTGATGGGCAGGCAGATAGAACATAAAGAGTTTAAGGGAGTTTGAGTGATGGGAAAGGTTTTAGGTGTAATACCGGCCAGGTATGGTTCGACCCGGTTTCCCGGTAAGGTACTGGCCAACATTGGGTCTTATCCGATGATCCGGTATGTATATGAGGCGGCCAGGCAGGCAAAGGTCCTGGATCACCTTGTAATCGCTACAGACGATGAGCGGGTTCGCGATGTAGTAGTTGGTTTCGGAGCGGAATGCCTGATGACCTCCGATAAGCATAAGAGTGGCACCGACCGCCTGGCGGAGGTTGCCGAGACCTACAGGGACTACGATGTGCTGGTCAATATTCAGGGCGATGAACCGGGGATCGAACCCGAGCTGATCGATGGCGTGGCCCGTTTAAAGATTGAGAATCCGGAATGGCAGATGACCACGGCGGCCCGTCCCTTTCAGTCAGGCGAAGATCCCCTGCAGCCGAATCGGGTGAAGGTCGTGATGACCCGAGCAGGCAGGGCGCTTTATTTTTCGCGATCCCTGATTCCCTTTCCAAGAAACAGGGTCGATCGTCCTGTTTATCTGCATCTTGGCATCTATGCCTATGAAAGGGATTTTCTCCTGAGGTTTCACACGTTGCCGCCTTCGGCCCTGGAAGAATCAGAGTCGCTGGAGCAGCTGCGTGCACTTGAGAACGATCACTCCATTGGGGTGTTTGTTACAGAATCCTCATTGCCTGGGGTGGATACTCCGGAAGATCTTGCTGCGATTACTGGCATCTTTAAGAGCAGGGGTCTGCTTCGTTGACAACCATTGAGACCATACACGAAACCCTCCGTCGCCTGGAGGAGATCAACAGGGATCTGCACGAGTCGCCTATTCCGACGTCAGAAGATATTTTCCGGCGTCATATGAGCGATCTCTATGATTCCGAAGAGAGTCTGATGTACCATCTGCGCCTTTTGCATGAGGCGCATTTTATTTTTACGATCCATATCGTGGAGCCCGACGACCGGCTGGGTGTTCCAGGCATTTTTGGTTATGTCGTGGCCAGGGCAGACCTGCTCGAAGCCCTGGTGGCAGAGTATCACCGGCGCCTGGAACATGTCTATGAGGCAGAACACGGCCAGAAAAAGGCCGCAGCAAGGATCATTCGCGAGCTGATGCCGGAAGTCAGAACGTTTAACAGCACGCCGCTTGGGCAGATCCTGAACATTGCCATCATGCTGGAACAGTACCTTCGGCTGATGGCAGAAGCTCCTGAGGAGTATGAGGATTACTGGAAAGAGGTAAAGCTGCGCGAGCTGCTTCCTGATGCAGAGGGCCCGGGAGCACAGATGCCAGGCTTTGCCGATCTGAGCCCTGATGATAAAGAGACGCAAGCACCTGCTGAAGAGAAGGTGGTGCGCCGTGCAACGGATACTCCGGAGTATCGAGAACTGGCTCGCATGGATCTTTCCGGTGCATGGGGCAAGGCTGTAGAGAAGTACGGCGTTACTTTCTTGATTCGCGTTCATCTGCGCAAGATGGAGCTGGAAACGCTGAAGCGATTGTTGATTCGTCGTCGCATAGCGAGAGAAGAGGATCTGCGTTTTCTGCGGGACTCTTTGCGTACCATGGAAGAGCGTTTCAGTCTGGACCGTAGCATGACCCATATGATCGAACCGGTACGGGAACTGAAACGCATGGCGCAGATCCGCCTGAATCAGTTTGCCATTCTACGAAAGAAGCTCGAAGACGATCTGCATATCTGATTTTAGAACCTGCGCCGTCAGCCCGCAAAAAAATGCGGTGCTATCGCCATTCGTATTGCTTTCCCACAAATCGTTTGCACCTCACATCCGGCAGGCATTCTTGAACTCCTATGAAGGCAAAGGGACTGGAAAGGCAGCTGGAAGACCTTGGCATCGAGGTGCGCCGTTCGTCGATTCAGTTTCACTCCAGTTCGCTATTTCCGCTGTATCGATGGCAGGTGGAACGCAGCGATGGTAGGAGCGAAGCCTATGCCCTGAAGCGTGTGGATAGCAGGGAGATGGCATTGGCAGAAGCCGATGGCCTGCAGATGCTTCGCAGTCACGGGGCTCGGGTGCCGGCGATTGTTGGCGTTCTGTCCGGTGACGACGGAGCCAGCTACCTGGCCATGCAATTTATTGAGCACCGTGCCGTGGATCGTCGCCGGGCACAGCAGGATCTGCTCTGTTCGCTTCGGAGTCTTTATTCTGCAAGGGCTGAGTTTTTTGGTTATCATCGCTTTAATTATGTGGGATCGCTAAAGCAGCAGAACGGCAGACATGAACGCTTTGCAGACTTCTGGTGGCAGGACCGCATCGATCCCATGCTTCGGCGCTGTCATGCATTGGGTCGGCTCGGACGGGTCGACAGTGAATCGTTGCACGAGCTTATGGTTCGCTGCATCGAGGGGTTTGGTCTTGGCGAGGCCAGACCGGTGCCGGTGCATGGCGATCTATGGAGTGGCAACGTTCTTTTTTCCGGTGGAGAGGCCTTCTTGATCGATCCATCCGTTGCCTTTTCTCTGCCAGAGCAGGATCTTGCCATGCTGGAGCTTTTCGGCAGCCCGTTAACATCCGAACACTATCGAAGTCTGGTTGATGTGCCTGCTGATCTGCTTCGAAAGCGTATTGAGTTCTTTCAGCTTTATCCCCTTCTGGTGCACGTCGTATTATTCGGAGGCTCCTATGAGCGGCAGACGGCCCAGCTGATTCAGGGCCTTGCCTCGGAGATTACAGGCCGAGGATTTCCCGGATAATGCGATCGTAGTCCGGATCGTCAGCCGTCATGTAGGGCTCCTTCAATGCTGGTAGATTGTTTTCCCGCGCAAACTGGCGGATGGCTGCGCTGGTGGTCTGCCCGATCGAGCAGATGCGCCAGCCGTCGGACCATCTGCCTCCGGCGGATTTCAGGGAGTCGGCAAAGGAGTGAAACGACGAAGGGCTTCCAAAAAGCATATAGGCCTGCTCCGGAATCGAAGCAATCAGCCCGGATTCCAGCATGACCGGTTTTGTGATATAGGCATCGAGGCGTTCTGCAGGGAATCCAGCCTCGGCCAGGATCTGATAGAACTCTTCCCTGCCCCCTGTGGCAGACAGGCCGATGATGCGCAGGCCCTTAAGCCTTTCTGAAAATGAGTTCACAAGATGCCTGGCCAGCCCCGCACCGGTTCCATCTCCGACGATGATCTGAGGCTTTTGCACTCCACGTTCTTGCAGGAGCGATGCCGTTCTATTGCCCGGCACGGCCCAGAGGATGCCGGATCTGGCGAAGAGAGACGGATTGAGTCGATCGACCAGCCTGATGGCCTCTGCGCTGAAGCAACCGATAAGGGAGTCGTTCTGTAGCTCCGGTAGTTCACTCAAAAGGTGCGTCGTTCGGATAACCCCGAAACAATGAATGTGATCATAGCTCTGCTCCAGGGTGTCCATCCGCTCTTGCTTTCCGAAAACGTAGATGGGAATGGATGGGTTGGTTAACTCTGAAACAAGAAAGTCGCGAAGAATGGCGGGATTGCTATGACGTCGCCTGAGCTGTATGGTTTGCGGATAGCGGGTTTTCACGAATTCGCGACCGAGATAGACATGGGCCTCCACCGCTTCGTCTGTACGGTATGCCTGTATGCCCAGGGGAAGATGACATCCTCCTTCAAGGGCAGCAAGCACTCCTCTTTCTACAGAGAGGATGTCTGCAAGCTCCGCATCGTGCAGTTTCTGCAGGGCTTCCCGGGCTTCTGCATCGGCCGAACGACATTGCACGGCAAGGGTTCCCTGGGCCGGTGCGGGCACCAGCGTTTCAATGTCGACGGGGATGATGTCCAGTTGCTGCAAAAGCTCTGGCTCGACGAAGCGGTTTTGTTCTATAAGACGCTGGATGCCGGCTCCGGATAACAATATGGCATCGGGTCCGGTTTCTTCGAAAAGCCGTCTTACCCGGGTGGGGACGTTTCCGCGAAGCTCCTCCACCTGGAGGGTGGGAATGCGATGTTTCAGCTGGGACCGCCTGCGAACAGAGGAGGTGCCGATACGGCCATCGGGTCGGATATACGGAAAGGCATCGCCGACCCGGTCTTTCTTCTTGCAGATGAGATAGTCGCGCGAATCCAGTCGTTGCGGTATGGCCGCTATCATCAGTTCGGGAACAGAAACGGAGGGCAGGTCCTTGTAGGAGTGCACGGCAATATCTGCCTGATTCTGCAAGAGGGCATCCTCGATCTCTTTTGTAAAGAGGCCTTTGCGTTCATCACCGGATGCCAGGGCAAACGGTGCAAGGTTTACATCTCCCGTGGTTTTGACGATCTTCAGCTCTGTGCTGTAGCCAAGTGCCTGGAGACGGTTCTGTATATACTCTGCCTGGGCAAGTGCCAGGTCGGATCCACGGGTGGCGATGCGAAACATAGTCTCTTTTTTTTGTCCGTCAGTTTGCGGTCCACCGCTTCCGGGCGGATGTGTGCAAGGAATGTCCTTGCCGCGTGGTGGATCGGGGTTTTTCAGAGCATACATGTCCATGCAGTTCTATGACGCTCATTTTCATATCTTTGATCCACGGTTTCCGATTTCGAAGAACCAGGGATATCTACCCGATCCTTTTACGGTAGAACAGTACATAACAGAGCGAGACGCCCTGATGGCTCCGCTGAAGGCAGCAGGTGGGGTGGTCGTTTCGGCAAGCTTTCAGGGCTTTGACCAGTCGTACCTGCTCGATGCCCTTGAGAGTCTTGGCAGCGACTATGTGGGCATCACGCAGATCCCTTATGATTACCCGGACAGGGGCATCGAATCCTTGGGGCGCCAGCGGGTTCGGGGCCTGCGCTTTAATCTGCATCGCGGTATGCTTGATTCCTTTGAGCGTATGGAGGCCCTGGCCCGGCGTGTGCACGATCTGGTGGGCTGGCACTGTGAGTTCTATATCGATGCTGCAGAGCTGAATGAGGCGATTTTCGATCGTATGTGCGGACTGCCACAGGTAGTTCTGGATCATCTGGGGTTATCCAGGGCCGGGCTGCCTGCCGTATTGCGTCTGGCTGAGAAGGGCGTGCGGATAAAGGCCACAGGCTTTTACAGGGGAGATCTGGCCGAGGGCGACAGGCACTGGCTTGCTGCCATGAAGAGCATTCATGACGTCAATCCCCATGCCCTGATGTTTGGCACCGACCTGCCGTCAACGCGTGCGCCGCAGCCACTGCAAAGAGACGATGTGCAGCGCATTTTGGATCTGTTTCCGGAAAGCGAACTCCGGCGCATATTTTACGAGAATGCTCGGTCGCTGTATCAGCGTTGATTTCCTGCTGTCGTTTGCAGGAGCTTCATGTGGATGAGATCGATGTCCGGCGGGTCGACGCCTGATATACGAGAGGCAGCGTCCAGATCGACCGGACGGAGCCGTTTTAGCTTTTCCCGTGCCTCTTTTTTCATGCCCTCGATGCTGTCGTAGTCGAAGTCGGCGGGGATGGTGATCTGCCTGGCCTTTTCTCGGCGTTCGATATTTTCCTGTTCGCGTTTTACGTAGCCTTCGTATTTTATCTCCATCTCGAGGATGCGACGGTGGCTTTCATCGAGCTGCATGACCTCGGGGACCAGATCCTGTAGATCCTCGATCTGGACTTCCGGCCGGCGAAGAAAGGAGTCGGTCGTTTTTCCAAACATGGAGTTGGTTCGTGGAATGCCCTTTCGTTTGAGCATCTCATCGAATTCGGGAATGGGACGGATGCCCGTTGAGTAGATGCGTTTACGCACGCCTTCGATGCGCTCGTAGCGGTCCTTCATCCGGGCATAGTCATCCTCGGCAACCAATCCCATTTCGTAACCATATTGCATGAGGCGTCTGTCTGCATTGTCCTGGCGTAGAAGGAGGCGGTGTTCGGCGCGGCTGGTGAACATGCGGTAGGGATCCTCGACTCCTTTGTAGACCAGGTCATCGATCAGTACTCCGATGTAGGCCTCCCCGCGTGACAGGATCAGAGGCGGTTGTCCGCGGTGCGAGCGAAGTACATTGATGCCGGCCATCAGGCCCTGGGCCGCTGCCTCTTCGTATCCTGTTGTTCCGTTGATCTGCCCTGCAAAGTAGAGCTGGCGGATCTTCTTTGTTTGAAGGTCGGGGCCGAGCTCGCGAGGATCGACGTAATCGTATTCTACGGCATAGCCGGGTTTGACGATCTCTGCCTCCTCCAGGCCCTTGCACGAACGGATGAGCTGCCACTGGATCTCTTCGGGTAGTGAGGTGGAGACGCCATTCAGGTACACCTCGCCGGTGCGGATGCCCTCTGGCTCGATGAAGATATGGTGTCGGTCGCGATCGGCGAAGCGGACGACCTTGTCTTCGATGCTCGGACAGTAGCGCGGCCCGGTGCTCTGGATCTGTCCGGAGTACATCGGTGCCAGTTCGAGGTTATCAAGAATGAGTTGATGGACCGCCTGGTTTGTGTATGTTATATAACAGTTAATCTGTTGCTGTGTAATGCGCTCGGTGGAGTACGAGAAGGGTTGTGGCACCTCGTCCGGGGTTTGAATCTCTGTCTTTGAGAAGTCAATGGTTTTCTTTAAAACCCTCGGAGGTGTGCCGGTCTTTAACCGACCGAGGGAAAAGGAGTAATGCTTCAGGCATTCGGAAAGGCCAATGGCAGAGGACTCTGCAATGCGACCGGACCGGGCCTGATACTGGCCGATGTGGATGAGGCCGTTCAAAAAGGTTCCGGTTGTGAGGATGACAGCGGTGGCTGAAAGCTCATGTCCGCGGCCCGTGACAACGCCGACGACGGTGTCGTTTTCGATAAGCAGGGATTCGACGGTGTCCTGCCGCAGGCTGAGGTTTGGCGTCTCTTCGAGGGTCCACTTTACTACGTTCTGGTAGGCCTTCTTTTCTGCCTGTGCTCGCGGTGCCCACACGGCCGGTCCTTTGCTGCGGTTCAGCATCTTGAAGTGGATTCCGGTTTCGTCGATGACGCGACCCATGAGTCCGCCAAGGGCATCGATTTCGCGAACCATGTGGCCTTTTGCTATACCGCCGATGGCCGGGTTACAGGACATCTGGCCAAGGGTGTCGAGGTTCATCGATACCAGCAAGGTAGAGAGTCCGCCTTTTGCGCAGACATAGGCTGCCTCGGCGCCGGCGTGTCCACCACCGACGACGATGACGTCAAAGCGAGACGGTAGGAAGGGATTGTGTTCGTTCATAGAATGGGATCGTGCAGCAGTGATTACCAGATAACTGCATTTTTCGCTCATGGCAATCAAACAAAGCAGGGATAATAGAAACGGTATGAAGCGCACTCTTATAGTCATCGGTGGAGGCCTGTTACAGCTGCCTCTGATTCGCACGGCCCGGCGTATGGGGCTTTTTACGATCGTCTTTGATATGGATGCCGAAGCCGTTGGCATGAAAGAGGCAGACCATGCCGTGCAGATGAGCACGCGTGATATCGATGGCTGCGTGCGGGAAGCGAAAAGGGTGCGGCAGAGCATGCAGGTGCACGGTGTGATTACTGCGGGAACCGATGCAAGCCGGGCCGTGGCAGCCATTGCCGGTGCACTGGATCTGCCAGGGATTCGATACAGTGCAGCAGAGGCAGCATCGAACAAGGTTCTGATGCGCAAGACGCTGCGACGCCACGGTGTGCCTGTGCCCGACTTCTATGCCGTATGGTCTTTGAAGGAAGCACGTGATGCCCTCGATGAGCTGGGCTGTCCGGCCGTTATAAAGCCTGCTGAGAACATGGGGGCGCGTGGTGTGATCAAGGTGCGTAATCGTGACGAATTGCAGCGGGCCTACCGTCATGCCAAACGGTATGCGACGACGGGCGAGCTTATCCTCGAAGAGTTCATGGAAGGACCGGAGCTGTCTGTGGACGCCCTGGCCTGGCAGGGGCAGATCCGTATTACGGGCATGGCAGATCGCATTATCACCCGGGAGCCCTACTTTATCGAAATCGGACATAACATGCCCTCGGCCATGCCTGCCTCTGTCCTCGAAGAGGCGGCCTCTGTGATGAAGGCCGGCATGCAGGCACTGGATCTGCATACCGGTGCAGGAAAGGGCGATCTGAAAGTGACGCCGAAAGGGGTGATGGTAGGGGAGATCGCGGCCCGGCTATCGGGCGGATGGATGAGCTCTCATACGTATCCGTTGCACAGCGGTGTGGATCTGTACCGCGCAGCCATACGCATTGCCCTGGGTGAAGAACCGGGCGACCTGGAAGAGGTGCAGGACTTCGTCTGTATTGAACGAGGCATCCTCTCTGCCCCTGGAAAGATCCTGTCTATAGAAGGCGTGGAGCAGATGCGCAGCATAGCCGGTGTGGAAGAGGTGATCATTACGAAGCCCGTTGGCTCTGTGATGCAGCCGGTAACCAGCAACATCGACAAGGTGGGCCATGTTATCGTTCGTGCTCGCACGCTTGCCGAGGCCGAGGAGGTGGCCCGCCAGGCTCTCGATCTTTTTCAGGTGTCCGTTGATGATACCTACAGCGTTGACTGGAAGCAGGTAGAGCAGCGTGCACGGGAACGCTTCGGCGAATCGGTATGCCATGTGTGCAAGGCCTGTGATGGCAGGAACTGTGCGAGCGGTGTCCCTGGAATGGGCGGCATCGGATCGCAGGCATCGTTTATCGATAATGCCCAGGCCCTTTCCGAATACAGGATTCTACCCCGCTATATCAGGGAGCCGGTGCAGCCCGTGACGGGGCTTGAGCTGTTTGGTCGGCATCTTGAGCATCCTGTGATGATTGCTCCGATGACCGGGGCCACAACGAATCTGGGGGATGCCATCTCAGAAGAGGAGCTTGCAAGACAGATCGTGCAGGGTGCACGGGAGGCCGGCTCCATTGGATGGGTAGGGGATGGTGCCAGCGTCGATAAGTACCATACGATCTACGGAGTGGTAAAAGAGAACGATGGCTTTGGTATTGCCATACTGAAGCCGAGGGCCGATACAGAGGCCTTGCTTCGTCGAATCGATGAGGCAACGGAAGGCGGCTTCGTGGCCGTCGGGATGGACATCGATGCGATTACGTTTCGAACGCTTGCTTTGCGTGGGCAGAAGGGGATGGCTCGAAGCTTTCGTGCCATTGCAGAGCTGTGCCGGCGTACTCCGCTGCCGTTTATCCTGAAAGGGATTATGAATCCAGAGGATGCCCGTGCTGCTCTCGAGGCCGGTGTGTCTGCCATCGTTGTTTCGAACCATGGCGGGCGTGTGCATGAAGAGTTGCCAGGAACGGCCCGCGTTCTGCCCGAGATCGTCGATGTGATCGGGGGAAGGATTCCGGTGCTTGTGGATGGGGGGATCCGCTCTGGCGGTGATGTGTTCAAGATGCTCTGCCTTGGTGCGGATGCCGTCCTGGTGGGTCGTCCCGCTGTGATTGCCGCCGTGGGTGGTGGCCTGCCTGCTGTGAAGGTCCTGCTGCAGCGCTATGCCCAGGAGCTTCGGCAGACCATGGAGCTCTGTGGTACCGCCACGCTTACCGATGCCGGCCCCACCTATCTGAAACGGATTAAGGAGCCGGACGAAAGCTTACCGGGTGGTTCCGGATCTTCTGCGAAAGATCAGGCTCAAGCAACCTGAGTGTGACGAGGCAGCCGTTTTCGTCGAAGTCATGAAAGGCAACAAAGGCATGTTGTAACAGGTCGGCAAAGTCGATCGCACCAAGGAGGATTTCCCGGTCCGTAAAGACGTGCGGATAGTCCTGCTTGAAATTGCCTTTTTCATTTCCCGAGCCCCCTGGAATTCGGAAGCGTGTGTGCAGCATGATGGAAACGAGACGGTCATGGGCCATCTCACGGGCACGGTTCAGGCAGGCCTGGCGAATGTCGTGCAGGCTTCCGTCCTGGGCACGCATCGTGGATCGTCCCGCAGCCTGGAGGATGTTCGGTGCAACGAAGCCTTCTTCCAGGAAGTTGTAAAGGGCATCACGCTTGTAGTAGATCTCCGAGGGCTGAAAGGGCGAGCAGGCGTACAGAAGCAGGATGGCGATTGCTGGCGTAAGGCGCATGATCCATTCCGGATGATGAGGCAGGGAAGGCAGCTGAAAATTATGCCAGGAATGGGATTTCAGGGGAAGGGCCCCGGAAAAGAATGTCGTATGTCATTTGTTGAGGACCTCAATGCACAGGCAGACCGATCGCTGCTATCGATATTCGACGAGGCTGCGGTGGAGGCCTTTTATTCGTTTCTGGTGGAAATGAATCCTGTGGGCGGCTTCTTTTCGAAAGGGGATTCTGCCCGGATTGCCGATCGGCATCTTTACGAAAGCCTGGCCTATGTGAAACGGATTATGTCGCTCCCGGGTGTTTCACGTGAAACAAAGATCCTCGATGTAGGGACTGGACCCGGGTTGCCGGGCTATCTCTTTGCCTGTTTGAAAGAGCCGCCTTATGTCACGTTGATGGATTCTTCCCGTCGTCGTCTGTCGTTTGTAGAGGAGTTTCATCGCAACCGGGCGCAGGAAGGCCTGCGGGGGCGTGTACGTTTTCAGTATGCCCGGGCAGAAGAAAGCCGTGGGTCCTACGACATCATTACGGCCCGGGCGCTGATTCCGTTTCCGTATAATGCCATCCTCCTGCGCCACCTTCTGAAGGGGCGGATGGCCCTGGCAACGGGACCGTCTGTGCGCTCCCCGGAATCCGAAAAACTTCTACGGCAGTATGGATTGATGGTGGAAGAATCTTGCCCGTTGACGGAACTGGATTTTATCGGTGAACGGCACCTGATCCTTTTGCGTAAAGCGGATCCGAAGGCCGCCTTACCACCTGTTCCCTGGAAGACCATCCAGGCGATGCGAAAAGGAACCTAACGGGCCTTTGTTAGAAAAAATACAGTAAAGGAATAACACATGGCGCAGATCATCGCTATTGCCAACCAGAAGGGTGGAGTCGGTAAAACGACCACCACAATCAATCTTGCCGCGGCGCTTGGCCAGTCCGGCAAGTCGGTGCTTATTGTAGACCTTGATCCTCAGGGGAATGCCTCGTCCGGTCTTGGCATCGATATACATAAGACGGAGCGAACGATCTACGAGATCCTGCTCGAAGAGGTATCCCTGGCCGAGTGTATCGTTGATCTGTCGGAGAAAGGCGTGCATATCGTTCCGTCGAACGTGAACCTTTCGGGGATTGAAGTCGACCTGCTGGAAAGCGACAATCGTAACCATCGCCTGAAGGGCTATCTGGATCCGGTTCGCAGCCGGTTTGACGTCATCCTGATCGATTGTCCGCCAAACCTTGGTATCCTTACCCTGAACGCCCTGTGCGCTGCCGATGGCGTGATCATTCCACTGCAGACGGAATACTATGCCCTGGAAGGGATTACGCAGCTGGTGAAGGTCGTCCAGATGGTACAGAAATCCCTGAACCCTGCGCTGACCCTGACGGGCGTTCTTCTGACGATGTATGACCAGAGGACGAACCTGTCCCGCATGGTGGTGGATGATGTGCGGAATCACTTTCAGGAATCGGTTTTCGAAACGATCGTGCCGCGTAACGTCAAACTCTCTGAGGCTCCGTCGTTCGGACAGAGCATACTGCTGTATGCACCGGACAGTCCAGGCGCCGTAGCTTACAGGGCCGTTGCCGCAGAGCTGTTGCAGAGGATTTAATCGAGAGCAGGGGACGGGAAAAGGAGTAGAACCATGGGCTTGAAGAAAACGGGGCTGGGACGAGGACTTTCTAATCTGATACCGGATGCACCTGCACCGGGAAATGCATCTTCACAGGAATTTCAGTATCTGAGCATCGATGAGATCGAACCAAATCCTGCTCAACCGCGACGTCGATTTAAAGAGCAGGAGCTGAAGGAGCTGGCCTCAACGATTCAAACCGTTGGTGTGATCGAGCCCATCGTCGTTCGAAAGAAGGGCCAGCGATACATGATCATCTCGGGCGAGCGGCGGTGGCGTGCGTCGAAGATGATTGGCTACAAAAAGATACCGGCCATCATCAAGGACTTCGATGACGTTCGTGCAGCGGAGGTGGCCTTGATCGAAAACATTCAGCGTGAAGACCTGAGTGCTATCGAAGAGGCCCGGGCCTATGAAAGCCTGATGTCTTTGACCGGAGACAAGCCGGGAGATCTTGCAAAGAAGGTGGGGAAGGATCGTACGACGATAACGAACCTGCTGCGTCTTCTGAAGCTGCCCGAAGAGATCCTGCAGCTGGTAGAAGAGAAGATGATTACAGCCGGTCAGGCCCGTCCGCTGCTGGGTCTGGGCGACCGTAAGATGATGGTGCAGCTTGCCGGTAAGATTGCGCGTGAAGGCTGGTCTGCTCGGCGTGTTGAGGATGAGGTGGCGAGGTTAACCGAAGGCGTAGGTCCGGCGCGGTCAAAGTCGACAAAGAAGGATGCCAACACCCGGAAAATCGAAGAGCGTATTCGGGCCCGGCTGACGGCCAAAGTTGACCTCAGTCATAAAAGCAGCGGTGCCGGAAAGCTGACGATCCAGTACACCTCCCTGGATGACCTGGAGCGGATTCTCGATCTGATGGGCGTGAAGATGTCCTGAGGGCTGTGCAGGCTTTTTTTGCCTGGCGAAGTATTCGGGATGGCCGGGCCTGCATGAATGACTTATTTCCAGAATAGCGACTGAACAGTGTGCAGTGCAAACGAAACCTGGAGAAACCATATGAAGAAATTGATGATGCTTGTGGCTGCGGCCTTTTTTGTAACGCAGGTGGAAGCGGCTGAGTTTGAGGTTGATCCCGCTCATTCGCAGGTAGGCTTTTCCGTGAAGCACATGGTGATTTCGAACGTCAAAGGGACGTTTCGGGAGTTTGAAGGGAAGTTCACCTTTGACGAAGCGAAACGGGTTTTTACGGCCGGTGAAGCGGTCATCAAAGTAAAGAGCATCTTTACGAATGAGCCGAAGCGAGACGATCACCTTCGATCCCCGGATTTCTTTGATGCGAAGAAATATCCTGAGATACGCTTTGTGTTGAAGAGTGGCCGTCTTTCCGGCAAGAATGTGCAGGTGGTGGGAGACCTAACGATCCGCGGTGTGACAAAGACCGTCGTGCTGAATGGTCAGTACCTGGGAGCCGTGAAGGATCCCTGGGGCAATGAGCGAGTGGGCTTTACGGCCACGGGAAAGATCAATCGTAAAGACTTTGGCCTTGCCTGGAACAAACTGCTGGAAACCGGTGGCGCTGTGGTTGGCGACGAGGTAACCCTGATGATTGAACTGGAAGGCATTAAGAAAAAGTAATCGAAGGCCGCTGAGCTATTGTGAAACATTGGAAACAAAAACCCGTCCACGGACGGGTTTTTTTGTTGGGCTGCAGGCGTGACGGCCGTTGCTACTTCGATCGGATGTGTTCGTGGTTGTGCAGGTGGTTGCTGCAGTATTCATGATCGTCGCAGTCCACGCAGTATCGAAAGTCCATCGTGGGGTCGTCTGCTTCGGTAATTCCGCAGACGGTGCAGCGGTGAATGCTCTGTGGTGGACGTGCCCGACGTTTGAAGGCTGCTGCACGGGATAAGCCTGCCGTATGCATCAGATAGGGAACGGCAAAGAAGAAGATGTAGTTGGCAAAGCCAAGCAGGGGCCCGAGCATGGGAAGGAGCGTTCCCTGGCTCAATGAGATCATGATCGGTGCATAGAGCTGATAGGCGACGATGATGGCCGCCAGCCATCGATACTTAACGGGAATGACGAAGAAGAGCAAAAGCTGCTGCTCTGGATTCAGATGAGCCACAGCCAGAAAGATCGAAAGATAGATAAAGGCCGGTGGGATGGTGTAGAGGGCGGAGCCTGCAATGCAGAAAAGGATACCCGTCAGGATGTAGAGGGTGTAGCGCCGATCGCCGATGGCTGCTTCGAGGTTCTGCCCGATGACGTAGATCATGTACAGGTAGATTAGCAGGGATAAGGGCGTCGTAGCGATACGGAAGGGATAGAGAAGGACCGTCCACCACTGATCGGTGAAGAGTTTGGCAAAAGAGTACGCCGGCAAAGGCAGAAGGAGATCCAGTCCGTTGATCAGGGCTATAAGCAGAACGAGCGTCGCTGTTAAATTCGGAATTGCAAGGGCAGACGGGTTGAATTTCTTCTTCATTAACTCATCGGGGGACGGGCAGCTCTGCCGGTCAACCGCATTCAGGAGAAGCGCCTACCGCTATGCCAGTAGAAAAGAAACGGAGCAATCCAGCGGGACCACCAGGGCGGATCGAGGCCTTTTTTCGTATGCTGCGCTGGGAGCTTCGGCTTGAACTGCGGAATGCAGGGACCCTCATTGTATTGCTGCCGTATGCAGCCACGCTGGCCGTGCTGTTCCACTATTCTCTGGTTCCGGCGGTGTTTCAGGAAGGCAAGAACCTGATGGGCCTGCTTTTGATCTCTCTGTTTTTTATGGTATCGATGATGACGGCCAGGGCCATGGGGCGTGAAAAAGAGTCCGGTGCCTTTCGGATCCTTTTGATGTCGGGCATGGATCGCATGTCGTATCTGATATCGCGGGTGCTCGTAAAGTCGCTTTTTGTTGTTCTGCTGCTGGCCGTGTATTCGGTTCTCTATAACGTGCTTCTGGTGGGCACTTCGCAGTTCTTTGAGCTGACCGGGCGCACGATGTTGTTTCTTATCCCGTGTACCATGAACCTTGTCCTGCTGGGCGAGATGGTATCGATTCTTTCTGGTGGGAACCGTCTGCGCGAGATCGTTTTGCCTATCCTGTTTTTTCCACTGTCCTTGCCGATCTTTATTGTTTATTCGGGCAGCCTGTCGGTAATCGAGGGAAAGGCTGCGGCGGGTCCCTTTACCATTGTGTTGCTTTCACTGCTGGCAGTGTATGCAGGCGTGGGAACGTTATTCTTTCAGTTTATGGCCACGGATGAGGCCTGAAGAGGTGAAGATGGAGATTCGAAGCTTGAATTCGTTGCAGAATGTTCTGATGATTCTGGCAGCTCTGGCCATGCCTGCAGTGGTAATGCTTGCGATGTACTATCCGCCTGTAATAGCCGAGCAGGGACAGGCGCATCGCATCTTTTATATTCATGTGCCGGTGGCATGGGTTGCCCTGTATTCACCTGCCATCGGTGCACTGGCCGGTGTGGCTTACCTGTTTCGTCGCGAAGAGCGATTTGATACGCTTGTGGTTGTGTCGATGCGTCTGGCTCTGCTGTTTGCACTGGGTGTGGTGATCAGCGGTCCGCTCTGGGCCTCGACGGAATGGGGTGTATACTGGAACTGGAAGGATTCTCGCCTGATGAGCTTTTTTATACTGGTGCTGACGATCGGCGGTTTCTTCGTCGTAAGGGAGTTTACCGAGGATCCGCGAAAGAGGGGGCTTTACAGTGCTGTGATGGCGTTGCTCTGTACCTTTGCGGCTCTGTTGACCTGGTTTGCCATCCGGGTTATTACTCCTGAAAGTCATCCCACCTCGGTTCTCGGGGCCATGTCGCCGAAGATTCGCCTTACGTTCTGGTTGTCTGTAATAGGCTTTCATTTTTACTATCTCTTTCTCTTCGTCCTGAGCTACCGGGCTGAGAAACTGCAAACGTTGATGGCCAGAGGGCGCTGATTACTGCAAGACCAAGGAATAACCCAAGGAATGACGATGAAACGATCGATACTATTTCTACTGTTCGCTACCCTGCCTGTGGGGGCGGTAATCTCTGCCGATCCAGCGCAGGCCTTGAAAGAAGAGTCGGCAAGGCTGGAGCAGAAGGCCGATGCCCTGTTGCAGCTGAGTCCCGCTGAGCAGAAAGAGGAGATTCTCAAGCTTTCCACAGCGGAGGCAGAGGCCCTGATGAATGCACTGAGCCGTCGAGTTGTGGCGAAGAATGCTGATGCCGCGGCTGTCTTTTATCTGTATGAACACCTGGCGTCACTGGATGCTATGGCACTGGCTCAAAAGCGGCTGGAACGGCTGCTCGCTGTGTTTGTGATCACGATGCTGCTGTTTGTGGGATATTTGATCTTTTTAAACGTGCAGCAGAACAGAATTGTAAAGGCCTTGCAGCAAAGGCCGATTGACAGAAAAGAAACGCCCGATACTGTGCAGGTATATCGAGGCGAGTAGATGCCTGTTTACTGCCTGGATAACTTCAAGCATCCGTATATACGCTTTGAGAAACGATTCCTCTGGCCTTCCGTCCATTTGATTCGGACCGTTGACGAGGAAACGGAAAAGGTACGTGCGCTTCTGTCTGAATACTGGCCTGATTTTTCTGAAGAATATGCGTTCTGGCGGAACGAGCGGTTTTCCGGTCATCAGAGATATCTGAGTTTTGTCTGTCAGTCCGATGCCCTGAAGCAGTACGGCATGATGCTGGAGCTGCGGGTGCTTGCCGGTTATGCAGGTGGTGCAGAGCCAGAGGAAATCGTTCGCCCTGCCGAGCAGGATCGCTCTCCGGAATTCTATACGGACCGCATCTACTTCAAGGCTGCACTGGTTCCGGTAGAGGAATACAGGGTTGGCAGAGGCCAGGTACAGCACATTGACATACGAACGTTTAACGAAATCCTGCAGGCCTCGAGCTACAGCCTTTCCGTCGATCAAAAGGAAGTATGGACAACGGCCCTTTTCGACTCCATCGATTATACGGCCATCCAGGAGCGTATACTGCAGTTGTTAGGTGAACTGGAAGCGTGGAAGCCCGGCCGGCTTTTCTTTCCTGTGGTGATCGAACACATGACCTTTTGTCTGAATGTGTTAACCCTTCAACAGGCGGAAGCCATGGCCGCTGCCTTTGCAGAACTGATCAAACACATACAGCAGGAGGATCTTCGCGGAATGCAATCGGTAGAGCAGTGGAAGCGGTACATTGCAGGATGGAAGATGGATCGAACACTTTCGCGGTCGGGCAATCCACACTGGATCTTTGCACAGATTCCGGAGGCCGTATGATGGGGATCGGACGGCTGGTAGCCAGCCACGTGTTGCAGCATGTGTATCTGTTGCTGTTGTATGCAGCATTTCTTAGTTCCTGTTCCAGTCCGGAAGTAAAGCATTTGCCATGCGGCCAGAGCCTGGATCTTGAGGGGGTGTCGGATATTGCTGATAGCGGTGCGGGCTTTCTTTTTGTAGCGGTGCAGGATCGCAGCAAGGTGGATCTAAAGAACGAGCACCTGAATACAGGCAGGATTGTTACAGTAAACCGACGAACACTTCGCATTCAGGAACCGGTTGTGCGAGGCCGGGATGACTATCCGTTTAAGCCGCTTGGTATCGATGCAAGCAGGAAGGGAAGGTCGATATACCTGTTTGTGGTGAATGAGGCTTTTCGCGATCAGCGAAGTATTGAGGTGTATACGTATACAGGAAATGCCCTGCAGTTCGTGAAACGGATCCGAACGGCCCGGATGCAGGGGATTACTGACATTCTGCTTTTTTCCGATGACGAATTCGTTGTTGTTCGAGAGAAGCCTGCGGGCTTTGCTGGTAAGCTTGGCGATGTAATCTATCACCATAATCAGGCCCTGCACTATCTGCCGCTGAAAACAGGCGGAGCTTCGCATATTCACAGCGGTGGAGCACGATCGGTGTTGATTGCCAATGGCAAAAGGATAGTGAGATTCAGCCTGGATCACCGGTCGTTGCAAAGCGTGGCAGTTTTATCTGGCGAGGCCCCGGTGCAGGCCTTTCTGGACGATGGCATTATGTACGTGCTGCATGAGGGGGACGAAGCTCGCTTCTCGATGGATGCTGATCTTTATTCCCTGCCTGTAAAGGATCCCTCTGCCTTTGTGGTTTTGCGGCCCGAGAAAAAGATCTTAATCGGCAGCCGGAAGGGGGGATTGACCTTCTGCGATCTGCCTGCTGCGGCTGAGTAGTCGTCGGTGAAAGGCCAGAGAAGAGCGCAGGTCTGCAAAGAACTCTTCGAGGTTATCCGAATGCGGCAACTGTTGTAAGAGTCGGTCCTGCATGCCACTGCTTAACAGGCGAAGAACGGGCATGGCGAGACGGGAATCCATTTCAAGCAGCCTGTTTGCCAGATCTGCAGAAGGGCTCTGCTCCAGAAGCTGGCTGATCGAGTTCAGTGCAGAATCGAGTTGATCGAGGATGCCGCGGTGGGTGGCACCGGCAGGCTCTGGCGGGTGCACGTCGGATAATTCTGGAAAAGAGGCCAGCCGATCCGAAAGGGTGTCGGGTCGGATGGTCTGCTGGCCGGGAAAGCTGGCACCGCCGCCATCGACATGGATCACGTGGGGATCGGGAAGCCTGGAGCGGTACCATTCGTAAAAGATCAGCAGTTTATCGTTTGAGGGCACTGTTTTCCCATCTGCATTGATGAGGCTGCGTCGATCGATGGCCGTTAGCTGTGCATGGTTCTGTTGATGCGCTGTAAAGAGGCGGTGTGTCTTCGCCATGGCAGCTTCTTCAAGAGCCGAGCCGCGGGCATGGATGCGCTGGCCAGGAAATGACAGATCCATGCCACAGAGGAATATGGGGGAACATCCGAACTTCTTTGCCAGGTCGAAGGCATTGGTGGAAACGGACCCTCCGAATTCCAGCTCTCCGGGGCCGTCAGGAAAGGCCGCTTGTAACAGTGCAGCGGCTGCGGGTAGGGGATTGTGAAAGGTATAATAGGGGCCCCGCAGATGCCGCAATACCAGATAGCATACGGTGGCGTCGAGGATAACAGTGGCCTTCCCCCTATAAGAACGGATATGTAAAAAGTTAGCCGCCTGGGCATCGACGGCAAGCACGTAGTCAGGATCCAGTCCGTAATGACGCAGCGCTGCAATGGCCGTATCGACGGCAATCAGCACGTAGCGGGAACGATTCTTTGCAAGGGCTGGAAGGCATCCGTCCAGGGATGGACCGGCGGAAACAACCACGGCTGGCTGGCCGTTGTGCTTTCCGAACAGGCTGGATACGGGAAGCCATTGCCCGGTGGTTGCAAAGTTATAGTACAGGTTCTTGAGCCAGATACGGTCAAATCGCTTCAGGGTATTTCGGTTAACGGTCTCGCGAAAACGTTGTGTTTGTAACGTGGCGATAAAATCGGCGTATTCCTGACGCAGAGTGGGTTTTAGAAAAAAGATGTGCCAGTCCTCGATAGAGCCAGGGAGCATGGTCTTGAGCTGCGGCAGATCGGGTAGCGACGGACGGACGATGAAGCGACTGCTCCGGGCATGGCTGCCAGCAGCGGTGGTTTTCTCCAGTCGCTTCAGTACTGCCTGTCGGATCTGTGGGTTTGGTTCTACATAAAGCAGGGTGGCCGTGCTTTCCTGAAGCAGTAGATCGATGACGAAACCCAGTCCCGGCGAAAGCAAAAGAACGCTTCTGGGCGACCGGGAAAGGATTTCTGATGCCTGTCGACGCGCTTCGCGTTGTGGGTTCCGACTGTGTACGGTCCTGCCGTTCACCCGTAGCTGCTGCGGGTTTTCAGCATCGGGTAAAAGGACTACCTCATCCGTCATGTAAGACGTAGTAGCGGTCGTTATGCTGGCGGCAAATCAGTTTCATGTCATAAAGGTTGCTCAGGTTTTCTGAGGTCAGCACATCGGCTTTGGGTCCGGAGGCCATAATGCTGCCCTGCTTGAGTAAAATGACGTCTGTGACGAACTCAGGCACCTCTTCGATACGGTGCAGCACGGACAGCGACAGTGTGGGATGATCCTGCAGCGTAGAGGCAATCAACCGCTCAAAGGCAATCCTGGCCGGCAGATCGAGCCCATCAAAGGGCTCATCGAGGATCAGAACGGCTGGATTCGTCACAAGCGAACGCAGAAGCAGCATCCGGAAGCGTTCACCCGTGGACATGGTATTGAAGGCCCTGGTTTCGTCTGTGGACCGAACGTAGCGATGGAAAAACTCTTTCGCCGCGGCCCATTCTTCGGGCGTTGCCTCCTGGTAGTAGGCCAGGGCCTGGCGAAAGCCGGTGGCAATCAGCTCGAGGGCCGTAATGGTCGGATGATACGCCTCAAGATGAGCCGCATGACGGGGAAAGAAATAGCCGAAGAGCTGTTTCACATGCGCAGGATGTTCGGTCCCTGTATCCGTATGGACGTACACCTCGCCCGTCGTAGGCCATTCCACGCCACAGATGAGAGAAAGCAGAGTCGTTTTTCCGGCTCCATTTGGACCGATCAGGCAATAGTGATGTCCTTGCTTCAGGCTCAAATTGATGCCTTTCAGGATCCTGTTGCCTGATCGTTCAAACGTAACGTCTGTAAGCGAAAGGTGCATGGTTAACGAAAGACCCTCAGAAGCTCTGCCAGTGACTTCTTATCTCCGGCCTGCGCAATGAGCCGCAGAACAGGCTCTGTATTGGAGGCTCGAAGATGCACCCAGGAACCGTCATCGAAAAGCAGATGCAGGCCGTCGCGACGATCCACCTGTTTTAGCCGGTTGGTCTTCATCGCCAGTGACTCAAAACGTGCAAACGAAGCTTCGATGTCACCTTTGCGCTCCAGCTTCTCCTTGCTCATGTAGAGTGGCGGTAGATCCTGAAGCAGATCGTCAAGGCTTCTTGCACCGAGAGCGGCCATGGCAGACAGAATCCAGGCTGCGCCGGCCAGGGAATCGCGTCCGTAAGAAGGGAGAGCGGGATCGATAACCCCTCCGTTTCCTTCGCCTCCAAAAAGGGCACGTCGGGCCTGCATGTGCTGCACAACGTTCGCTTCACCCACCGGCGATCGTTCCACAACATGCGGACCGGCAACGGCATCCAGAAGTGTCGATGTGGATAGGTTCACAACAAGCCTGCCGGCCCTCTTAAGCGTCCTTGCCTTGCCAAGGAAGGCCAGAGGAAGCGTATATTCTTCGTGGATGGCCCCTCGACTGGCAGTTCCGGTGACGAGGCGATCGGCATCCGGGTCCAGTGCAAATCCGGCCGCTGCCTTTTCTTTCTTGGTGAGGGCACTGAATTGCCGCAGGGCTGCGGGGGTGGGCTCAGGAGGTCGGGGAAAGCGGTTGCCCGGTTCGCAGTACAGCGGTATGACCTTGCAGCCAAGCTCGGAAAGCAGACGGGGAAGTGCTTCGCGGCCGGCTCCACCGACGGCATCGACGACGACGCGGTATCTGCGCTTCCGGATGGCATTGACGTTGGGAAGCGATTTCAGGATGGCATCGATATGCAGTGCAATGCCGTCTTCGGAAGTGCTGCTTCCCACCTTCATGCTGCGGCCGGGCACCGCCTGCTTTACCGGACGCTGTGAAGGAGCATCGATTTCAGCAAGCAGGTTTTCGATCTCTGCCTGGCTGTAGAAGAATCCCCTTTTTCCGAGAAACTTCAGCCCGTTCCATTCTTCCGGGTTATGGGAAGCTGTAATAATCAGCCCGCCACTTGCTTTGCGAGAGGCAACAACGGCCTTGACCGTTGGCGTTGGGGCAATGCCCGTATCGATGACGGTCTTGCCGCGCAGTTGTAGAATGGCGCGAAAGAGATCGAGAATAGGCTGTCCTGTTGGACGTGAGTCTCGACCGAGTACGATCGTGTTTCCTGTTGTATCGGCGAAGGCCGTGGCAATGGAGGTTAGGGCGGCCGGGTCCAGACCATCGGGCAAGACGGCGCGAATCCCCGAAACCGAGATCATCAGCTTTTTGTCGGCAACGGCCTTTTGAAAAATGGCTGGTAGGTTCATTGATTCCAGCTCTGAAGGCCTTACGCTGCGGTCGAATTTATTTTTTGCTCGACCGACGAAGAAGGCACCGAAACGTTGCATCAAGCTCAGGTGGTGGAATGGTAGACACGCTACTTTGAGGTGGTAGTGCCTTCGTGGTGTGGGGGTTCAAGTCCCCCCCTGAGCAATTCCCCTTCTTTCTTTTCAGGTGAGTGCACGTCTTTCGGCGGCAGATATGCTTGCCTTCTTATCCCTGCTGGCCGACAAACAATCCGGATGGATCCCCTTTTAGATGAAAAGATCGTTTTAACGGTTTCCCGCTCTTTTGTAGAATACCTCGAAGAATACCTGCATATTCAGGCGTGGAGGGAGGCTTACGGACCTTCGGTGAATGAAGGTCTTTGCTACGAAAGCACCACAGGTCTTGGCTTTACCGGAGACTTTTCCGGATGCATGTACTACTGCATGGATGGCTATACACGGCTGAAGCTTTTACCCTTGATCGCCGAGAACTTTCAGGTGGACAGCGTTGCAAAGGGGATGGCCGATTCCGTTCTGGCCGAGTTTGCAAACCAGATCAGCTTCCGTGTTCTGCATGAGTTTGAGGATGCCGGGTATCGCCTGCAGCTGATGCCGCCTGAATCGTTGAACCATAAGATCGTTCCGATCGATTTGCAGCGGCAGAGGCAGTATATCATCATCTTCTTCATCGAGGATCGGCAGAAAAAGAAGTATCTGGGCCGTTGCCACGTGGTTCTGGTTCTCGATAAATACTGATACGCCTTTTTGTTTAGAATTCTCCGTCTCTGATCGATGATGGAATGATGTGTGGGCGAAGTGTCATTCTCTTGCTTATGGCGATGGTGATCGCTCTGCCTCTATCTTCTGAAAGACGCTTTCTGCTAAAGCAGCCGCCCACTCCCTCATCCCTGCCCTTTGGTGACGATCTGCCGGCCGATGATATCGTCACACATTACGAGCTGGAGCGGATGGCAGCTGCAGAGAACCGCCTGGTGCTACCGGATTGTGGGCTGTATGGTCTGCAGGATGGCATCGCCCGCTGGATTCCCGAGGAAGGGCTTGCGGTTGTTTTAAGGCCGGAGCAGGATCGGCGGGTATTTCTCTATATCGATTTCGTTGGCTTTATCGATCGGGATATGGAATCTGTGGCCGACGAACTTCGCTGTCGTCCTGGTCGGCGTGAAACGGTTTTTCCATCAACCAGGCCCGGGCCCTACGAATGGGCCGAGATCTACGTGAACGGCAAAAGCAAGTTGATCGTTTATCAGGGGCACGATGTTGGTTTTACGGGTCCTGTGGCCGTGCCGGTTTCGCGCGACGAGTTTCGTAAAGGGCTTGTCAGGGTGCGCATCGTGCCATCCGGTCGGCGTATGGCCATCTGGGACGTATTTTTAAGCCACAGCCCACCGGAGGAGTAGTGGGAGGGGATCAGAGCTCGCTATAACGGCCCTGGAAGTCCTCGATGGACAGGATTTCAAAGTAAGTCGTAAGGCCACTTACTTTAAAGACCTTTTCGATTGCCGGTTTGAGGTTTGCCACGCACATGTTGCCGTTCAGGCTTTGCACATAATTCAGTGATTTGATAAGAATTCCGATCCCGCTGGAGTCAATATACGTCAAACGATCAAGGTTGATGCAGACGTCACAGTTCTGGTTTTTAATATTGTCTTCAAGCGCACCCTTTAGATCAAGGGAGGTGTATATGTCGAGAGAGCCCTCCAGGTCGAATACGTATTTGTTTTCTTTATTTCGGACGGTGATTTCCATAGAAGAGTTACCAGTAAAGAATTGCCAGAGAGATGTCGGCCTTTCATGAGCCGTCCTTACCAATCACATGAAAAAAGATGGAAATTTCTTTTCAATGACTTTTCAAGCCATGACGGGTAAAAAAAAGCACCTTGTTTTGCTGATCCTGGCGCTTGCCTTTGGAAGTGCTCTGCATGCAAACGGGCGCCAGTTTTTCGAAGAGGCCTACAGACTCGAGAAAACCAGGCCCGAGCGCGCCGCTTCCCTTTACAGAAAGGCCATCGATGCCGGTTTGCCGGCTGAATTGAGCAAGGCCGCGCGCTGGAGGTTGTATTTCCTGTATCGCTCGCAGGGCTGGTATCTGGAGGCCTACGAAACCCTTCAGTCGGTTTCGCATAAGTCGTCGATCGAAGAGTCCCTGATGAAGGATGTAGAAAGCCAGTGGGGGCTCCGTCGATTGACCTTTCTGCGGTATGTGGAGCTTGCCAGCAATTTTAAGAAGGGACGTCGTCCTGGGCCGGCCGATATATCGAGCCTGCGATCTGTCTACTACGAGGGCTCGAATCGCTTTCGAAGCGATGTGGATCGCTGGTTGAAAGAGCAGGGTCATGAGGCGATCAGCGTGCAGCTGGCAGCCTCCGATCGGAGTCTGTCCGAGGCCGAGGCAGCCATCCGCACAGCTTCGTATTTTGTAGACCGTCGTGATCCAGAAAAGGCGCGTGAAGCATTGCGCCCTGTGATAACGGCTGAAGGTCTGAGTCGTTATGACCGCATGCGAATTCTTTACCTTCTGGGCCGACTGGAACGCCTTACCGACGACGGAGAGTCCGCCGTGTACTTTCGTATGGCGGCGAATTACGGAGCGGGAAAAGAACGAAACAGGCAGATGGCGCTGGCCGCTTTTTCATTATACAGGGAAGGGTTATCCGAACAGGCATGGCGTCTGGCCTCGCATATTGATGCGACTTCTGTCGAGGATGCTGGAATGAAGCTGTTTCTTGATGTTGTTGCAGCCGATGTTCAGGATGATCCTTCGGCACTTGCACGGTTGAGGGCGCGTGAAAAGGATTTGCGCAAGCAGCGTCGTAGCTTTTTGGCCAGACGAGCCTTGATGATTCTGGAGCGCAGCCGATGAGGATTATAATAGCCATTATTTTGCTCGTTCTTACTTCGTGTATAACCCCTCCCACAAAAGAGGTTTCCCGGGAAACGGAGCAGCCACAGGACACACCTGCAGAGGATAATGGCTTATCCGTAGAAGAATCACGCAGACGGGCAGAAGAGGCCTATGCCGAGATGCTTCGTCGCGAAAGAGAACGAGAAGACCGCGAAACAACATCTGATGATCGACCGGATCCAGATCGTACGGCGGCAGTCGACGATGGATCGAAACATAAGCCGCCTGACCAGGACCGTTCTGATAAAAAAGCATCGGATCGGGAAGGTTCCGAGGACTCTGTGGAACAGGCCTTGCGGGTGCAGAAGGAGTTGCAGCGGCAGCGCAACGAGGCCCTGGCTCTGCTGCAGAAGGATCGGGACGAGGAAAGACAGGCCAGTCTGGCACTGGAGGCCTATCGCAGAAAGCGCCCGCAGCTTATTGAAGAAGCGCGCCGCCTTAAGAGCCTGGACGACGAAGAACAGCAGCGTTATGATCAGGAATACGAAGAGTTCCGGGCACGCAGTGAGCGCGAAAAAGCATATCGAAAAAGCAAGCTGCTTGAGGCCGACTCAGATCGGAATGCCTTTTATCGGCTTGATGCCGGAAGGATCTTTCCTGCGGTGATAGAAATCCCCGATGTGCGTTCGCAGAAGATAAGGCTGATGCGAAATTCGAATGCGCATCAGTTTATGGGTTATACAAAAGGCATGAAGTATGTTCCTGCCGTTCGGCCGGTATTGATTCCCGACGGACCACCGCGACGTTTTCGCCTGTACGATTATTTTAGAGGCCGTCCCGGCAATTATGTGCTTCTCAAAGACGGTGAACCGGTTACGATAAGCGCAAAGGGGCATAGTTACCGGATCGTTAACATTTACAGCGACGGAGATGTGTTGATTCTTCTCGATCTGGAAAGAGACGACTTTGCCGAGTATTACAGACTCTCCGTCGACGATATCGTACTGCTGCTGGAGTAAGGCCAGAGGCGCTTACTCCTTCTTGCGGAATAATCCGACAATGCGTTGCAGCAGAGTGGGCTTCTTCGCCGGTTGCCTTTGCTGACGTTCCGGACGTCGATCCTTGCGCTGAGGGCGGCCACGATCCGGACGCCTTGCACTGCCCTGTCTGTTTGCCGTTCTCTGCCCTTCGGCCACTGGCTCGCGTCTGCGATGGTTCTTCTTACGACGACGCCTGGGTTTTGCGGGCTGTTCGGCTGCAGGCCCGGCTTCGGGTCTGCGGGCGGTTTGTCTGTCGCCGCCGCGACGCTGGCCGTTGTTCTGTCCCCGTCGTCCGTTCCGGTTTCCACGACGGTTGCCGCGCTGTCGGTTACTTTCCGTGAGGCGGTCTTCTTCGGGAACGGTGACCGGGGATGGCTCCGGATAGACAAACATGTCTGGATCGATCGGTTCCACCGGTATCTTATGGTCGAGCAGGATCTCGATCCGTGGAAGACATTCGTAGTCCATCTCAGAGCAGAAGGAGATGGCGATGCCTTCTTTGCCTGCTCTGGCTGTTCGCCCGATGCGGTGAACATAGGACTCTGCATCCTGCGGCAGGTCAAAATTAAAGACATGTGTGATGTCATCAATATCCAGTCCACGGCTGGCCACGTCGGTTGCCACAAGGACGTTGTAGCGACCAAGCTTAAATGATTTTAGCAGGTGGATGCGCTTCTTCTGGTCGAGCAGTGAGCTGATGCCCGTCGCTCGTATCCCGTACTTACCAAGGATGCGAACGATGTCCTGCACGCGATGGCGCGAATTCGTGAAGACGATGCCTTTAATGTCTGGAATGCTGCGAATCAGGTTCACCAGGTAAGGCATCTTCTCGTCGATGCTCAGGTGGTACAGGCTTTGCTTGATCTTCTCGACCTCCACCTTGTCGGTGTCGATCTTGATATGCTCGGGCTCTTCCATGAAGTCGGTGATGAGGCGCATCACATAGTACGACATGGTGGCCGTGAAGAGCATGACCTGCGAGTTTTCAGGAATGGCGCGCATCACATAGCGAATGTCGCGGATGAAGCCCATGTCGAACATTCGATCGGCTTCATCAAGGACGAGCACCTTCATCGAGTCCACGGGGATCTTCTTCTGCTTCATGAAGTCGATCAGGCGACCCGGTGTGGCCACGATAAAATGAGGATTGGCAGCCAGCTCTTTTTCCTGACGGCCGTATCCTTCACCGCCGTAGATGGTAGCCACTCGAAGGGGATGAGCTGCCGTAAGTCGGGTGAGCTCTTCTGAGATTTGAACGCAGAGCTCTCGCGTCGGTGCGAGGATAATGCAGGTAGGATTGTCAATCTTCTCGCTGTAGATTCGGTTCAGGATGGGCAGAAGGAAGGCAAGGGTCTTACCCGTGCCGGTCTGCGATATGCCTACGATATTTTTCCCGGCTGAGCCGGGGGCAAAACACTGTACCTGAATGGGGGTGGGAGTCTCGAAGCCCAGATTGTCAATGGATTGAAGGAGTTCGGGCTCCAGACCGAGGTCCCGGAATGTCATACTGACACAACGACTTTGAACGACATCCTGTCAATGTCGTTTCAGGTTGACGCATGGAGGTATACGGCCGACGATACCGGCAATGCTACGTCTTCTTGCCACTGTGATGCTTGTCCTGGCAACTGCCGGATCTGCGCAGATGTTTGCTGCCCCGCAGCCGGGAACATCGATCCGTCTGAAGCGGATTTTGCAGACCGGTGTCATCAAGATAGGCCTGCAACGTATACAGCCCCTGTATATGGAGGATGAAGAATTCCCGGGCATTGATGCCGAGCTGGCGCATCGTATTGCCGCTGATCTGGGGGTGCGGGCAGAGATCGTGGTCGGAACGCCCGAGGAGTTGCTTTCCCAGGTGGCAAAGGGCAGTCTTGATCTCAGCCTCGGAGGTCTGTCCTCTACGGTGGAGCGCGGCCTGCAGGTACGATTTACCCAGGCTTATATGCTGGTTACACCGGCCGGTCTGTTAAACCGCCTGAAGATTCCCGAAGAGTCGGCTTCGATTGACTTCCCCAAGCGGCAGATCCACTCATTACGGGAGATTCAGATTCCCGGCAAGCTTGTGGTGGGAGTGCGGGCAGGCAGCACGAATGAGAAGATCGTTCGGGCCGATCCGAAGTTTTCTACGTATCAGATTGAAGTCTTTCCAACCAACCTCGAAATCCTGACAGCACTGGACGAGAACAGGGTGGATTTGCTTGTGGCCGATGACATATGGATTCGGTCCGCTTTGAAAAGTCGTCCGGACCTTGTTTCAAGGTTTCAGCCTATACTGGGTGCCTACAGTGAAGAGCATGTCTGTATCGCTGTTCCGCCGGGCGATGCAGAGTACTGGCTGCTGATGGATTTTCTCGTCAAGGAGTACCGTCGAACCGGAGTGGTAAAACAGATACTGGAACGGTATATCGACGTAACCCGTGACGTTCGCTGAGATTTGCTGATGTATTTTCGACTATTTGCCGTAGCCCTGTTGCTACCGTTTTCGCTGTATGCACAATCCGTAGAGAAGCGCTTAAACTACGATGGTGACATGCTGGTCCGCGGATTCTACACGTCTCGTGATCTGCCACTGGAACGGGTGCAGTCAGAGCCCTGCCCCAATCCAGCAGAGGCTGGCAAGGCCGGTAGCGTCCAGTCCCCCTGCAAAGAGGCAAAGGACTATTATACGGCCCGCTTTCGCTTGAATCTGGTCTTTACACCCAATGCCTTTACCGACATCTATTACGGTCTGGAGGTGGGAGATATTACCTTCGGGCAGGATAACGCGGCTGTTACCGGTCCCGGTTCCGGTGGCAAGGGATCCGGCGCTGTCAACCTGGAAACCCGTGAAATGCGATTGCGCTTTCATAACGAAAGCGGTACCTTATACTTTGATTCCGGTGTTTTTCCCGTCGGCTCTCCTGCAGGTCTTGTACTGGCCACAAGCGGTGCAGGTTTTCGGCTGGTGGGTGAAGTAAAATCGCTGTATTCCAGCTTTCAGCTGGTGTACCTGAGGCAGGCCGATGATTCCATTAAGGACGGCGACCAGAACGGCTACAGCGACGAATCCTATAAGGACGTAAATCTGCTGTATGCGAACTGGAGGTTCTTTGGATTCCAGCACTGGAATGTAGACAGCTATGCCATATATAAAAGAGATCCCGTAGAATACGATGACGCCGGGGCCCTTCGCGATATCTCGCAGCTTTACTGGGCCGGGTCGCAGGTGCGGTATACGAAGGGTGGCTTTTCCTTCATGCTGCATGGCGTCATCAATGCAGGCGTCGTATCTTCCACAACAGACATCGAAACAAGCGGCACATCGAATCAGCTGTATATACCATCGTTTACCAATGACGGTAATGTCCTGTGGACGGGCACGGATAGCGTCGCCTTGCGAAAGGCCTCCTCTTCATGGGAGGCGGATCGTCTTGCACTGATCGAGGAGGCACGGCTTGCCTTTCCGTCAAGTCGACGACGTTATCCGGTTCGTTCCGGTGCAGCGCAGTTCGAGGTATCGTATCGCATATCGGATGGAACGACGCTGTCTCTGTCAGGGGCAGGTGCCAGCGGTCGTTTGAACGCTGAAACCGATGGCAGAACGCAAAGTTACAGAAAAGACCGGTTTTTTACTGCCGGCCCGGCCTTCCAGTTTACGGAGATTGCTCTGGATACATCCGGTGGCTATACGATCTTTGCAAACGGGGAGCTGACCGGGCTGCGAGCCTATAAGCTGGAATGGAAGCAGAAGTTTACATCGGCCATAGAAGGCCGGACGTCCTACACCAACATTCGATCTGCACATGGGCTGGACGGCAGCTACAACCAGTTTTACGGATGGTGGAAGGGCCCGCCTTCCAGTGACCTCGGCAGTGAATGGAACGTCGTTGTGGACTGGCGTCCCTTTGCGCAGTTCGTTCTCACGGCCAAGGCTGCCATTTTTCTACCGGGTCGAGGCTATCGATTTCTGATGGATGCGGAGCATGGCAGCGCCATCCGCGAGTATTCACTCTACCTGTTGCAGCGCTTCTAACCATAGCAGCCCATAGATGATCGAACGATGTTAAGGGCCGGGAAGCAGCTTCCGTGGCGCTGCAACGAAAGGGCGTCTTCACGTTTTTTTTGAAAAAATTGAATCAGATCGGCCGAGAATGCACCCCCTAAAACGGAGGGGTGTATGAAAAGTTGCCGGTGGCTATCCATGTCTGGACTGGTGCTGGGGAGCCTGGTCTATACGAGCTGTTCCGCTTTTTTCGGGACCGTTTATCAATCTGCAGGTGCAGCTTTTGATTCCAGTCTGTGGAAAGAAAGTTCGGGTGGTGTTGCCGATTTTCGAACTTGTCAGGCCGTGATGGACGGGCTTGCGTACAGGCAAGAACCTTCGCGGGCGAGAAGTTGGGGCTCAGCGGCTATTACGGCGGGGTATGTTGTCGACGCCGGGATTTGGCTCTACGGTCTTTACTACGGCCTGGTAGCGCCAAACTACGGAATTGCATTCCTGGGTTTCACCGGATTTGGATACGCTACTGCGATATACGGACAGGCAATCATCGACAACGAGCAAGCCGCTGAGGGTCTCCGCTACACTGTTCGTCCTGAAGGCACAGTCCGACTGGTAGACGGGCGGTGCTCCAAAACGGGAAAACCCTACTATTACCGCCGGCACGTCTTCGAGCTCGACGAAGAAGACATGCTTTCGGAAACGAGCGATAAACAGGCAGCCTGTCTGCAGAAGTTGTCGGTGCAGTCCTCACTGGATTTCTGCAAGTACAGCCGGCTCGCCAGCGAGTGTCGGTGCACGGCCTTTGAGGAGGTTACCTTTGAGGTGGGGGTTGAATGACCGAGCCAGAATAGAGAGCAGTTCCAGGCGAGGCCGTGCCCGGAACTGCCGCTGAGATTAGCGAGAATACGTGGCCGTGATCGATCCTTCGGCCAGTTTCATCTGGTGGATCATAAAGCCAACCATGGCCGGTGATGCACTGGCATCAAGCGGCAGCTGATCCTTCAGTGCGTACACTGTGAGGATGTAGCGGTGTTCTCCGTGCCCGGGCGGAGGGCATGCACCGAGGAAGGATCTTGCTCCGCCATCGTGCTTCACCATGATAGAGCCAGGTGGCAAAGAGGCGGGGGCCCTTCCGGCTCCGGCATTCAGTGATGTAACCGAAGCGGGAATGTTAAAGACCACCCAGTGCCAGAAGCCGCTTCCGGTGGGTGCATCGGGGTCGTAAAGCGTAACGGCATAGAACTTTGTTTGTTCCGGAGCTCCGCTCCATTGTAGATCAGGCGAGATATTCTTGCCCGAACATCCGAAGGTGTTAGCTACCTGGTCATCGGACAGTCGCTGACCGTCTTTGAAGATGGAGCTCTTCACCGTAAGGGCAGGAACGGAAGTCGTTGATGCAGTGGCACATGCCTGCAGAAGGAAAAGGGCGGCTAAGCCGGCGACCCAGAAGAGGAGTCTTCTGGCCGGCCGTGCCGCTTCTGTTTTGCTCGCACTATGGTTCAGGGGTTTCATGTCAAAATGGTAATGCGGGCGTCTGTTATGGCAACGGATTTTTTGCCATCCTGTTTCGGTGCTATCCGGCGCTTGCTTCGTCGAGCAGTTGCAGGGATTCAGCTCCCAGCCGTACGTCCAGTGTGGCCACAAGGGCATCGAGTTGCTCGGTCGTAGTAGCGCTTACGATCGGGGCCGTTACAGCGGGGCGACTGAGCAGCCATGCAAGGGCGATCTGTGCCGGTGTTGCCTGTACATTGGCGGCCACGGTATCGAGGGCCTTGAGGATACGCAGACCACGCTCGTTCATGTATCGTTTCATACCCTTGCCGCGCAGGCTTTTCGAGAAGTCCGCCTCAGATCGGTACTTGCCGGTCAGAAAGCCAGCAGCAAGTGAAAAGTAAGGGATGACAGCGAGATGGTTTTCTTCGCTTACGGCAGCGAGGTCGCTTTCAAAGTCATGCCGGTCATAGAGATTGTAATGCGGCTGCAGCGTTTGAAAGGCGGCGAGCCTTTTAGAGCTGGAAACCTCAAGAGCCTGCTTAAGACGGGCACCGGTATAGTTGGAGGCGCCAATGGCTCGAACCTTTCCGGCCTTGATCAATGAGTCAAAGGCTTCGAGTGTTTCTTCCAGCGGAGTATCGGGATCATCCTGGTGGGCCTGGTAAAGGTCAATGTAATCGATCTGCAGGCGTTTCAGTGATTCATCAACAGAGGCAAGGATGTGTTTCTTTGAAAGGCCCTTTCGGTCGGGCGCAAACTCCATACCGACCTTCGTTGCAATGATAAGCCTGTCTCTCTTCCCGGACCGCTTCAGCCATCGGCCAATGATCGTCTCTGAAATGCCGGATTTGCCAATCCAGCGGGCATAGGTATCTGCCGTGTCGAGGCAATTCAGCCCGCGATCTACCAGGTGATCGAGGATGTGAAAGGATTGGGCTTCATCAATGGTCCAGCCGAAGACATTGCATCCGAAGATGATGGGCGTTATCTGCGTATCGTTAAACAGGGTGCGTTGCATGTTCATGGTTACATGCAGTATAGGAAGCCGGAGGCCTCGTGGCAAGGATGCTCTTCAGGAATAATTTTTCAGGCGGCGATGGGCGCGGCGCCCGGGTGGAGCCAGGGCAAGAAAAGAAGAACCTGCTCCGAGCAGGATTCGAACCTGCGACACCTGGATTCGAAGTCCAGTACTCTATCCAGCTGAGCTATCGGAGCGGTACGTCAAAACCGCCTGCCTGCGCTATCTGACAACCGCTTTTTCTGGCACCGGTCGATTCACGATCATAGCGCATGGGGACGCACTGTGGAGGTTAGGCCGTTCTTCAAGAAGCAAGGCCGGCTTTTGCAGGCTATCCGGAAAGAGAGCGTGCATTGGAATTCCCTGCTGGACGATGAGAGCCAGCAGCAAGAACTGGCAGGAGCGTTTTCTCCACATAGCGGAGGAAGGATCGTCGAAACAAGCGCAGCAGAGGCGGCGTCTCTTTCACTTAAACAGGGCGTCGTGAATCAAGCGAAGGAGATGGACATGGATCGTAGAACGCTGGCCAATGCCATTCGGGCTTTGAGCATCGACGCCGTTGAGAAGGCGAAGTCCGGGCATCCGGGAGCTCCGATGGGTATGGCCGATATGGCCGAAGTTCTGTGGAATGATTTTGTAAAACACAATCCGCGAAATCCGGCCTGGGTAGATCGGGATCGCGTCGTACTTTCAAACGGGCATGCTTCCATGCTTTTATACTCTGTTCTTCATCTGAGTGGTTACGATCTGTCCATTGAAGATCTGAAGAACTTCCGGCAACTGAACTCGAAAACACCGGGGCATCCTGAATACGGTCACACGCCCGGTGTGGAAACGACAACGGGCCCTCTGGGGCAGGGCATTGCAACGGCCGTTGGAATGGCTCTGGCTGAGAAGCTTCTGGCTGCGGAGTTTAACCGTGATGGGTATCCGGTCGTTGATCATCACACGTTTGTTCTTCTGGGGGATGGCTGCTTGATGGAGGGCATTTCGCATGAAGCCATCTCTCTTGCTGGAACGTGGCAGCTTGGTAAGCTGATCGCCCTGTATGACGATAACGGCATCTCCATCGATGGAAAGGTGCAGGGATGGTTCAGCGAGGATGTTCCTGGACGTTTTCGCGCCTGTGGATGGCAGGTTATCGAAAATGTAGATGGGCACAATGCAGAGGCGGTGCACGAGGCCCTGGCTCAGGCCAGAGCCGATGGCAATCGTCCGACGCTGATATGCTGCAAAACAGTCATCGGCTATGGCTCGCCCAATAAGGCTGGCAAGGAAAGCGTTCACGGTGCTCCGCTGGGCGGTGAAGAGGCGGCGGCTACAAAGGCCGCTCTTGGCTGGCAGGGCGATCCGTTTGAGGTTCCCGAAGAGGTATACAAAGCCTGGGATGCGCGGGCAAAAGGTGAGGCAGCGGAGGCCAGGTGGCAGGAGCTCTTTGCCGGCTATGAAAAGAAGTATCCGGAGCTTGCTGCAGAGTTCAGGCGTCGGGCGGAAGGCCGGCTGCCGGAAGGGTTTGATCGAGTTTTACAGAACTTTATAGCAAACGAACAGCCTGCAAAAGAGGCTACGCGAAAGACTTCGCAACGTGTACTGGAAGCGATGAAGGCTGTACTGCCCGAGATGATCGGTGGCTCTGCAGACCTTACGCATTCAAATCTGACGAACTGGTCTGCAATGAAGTCCGTGCAGCCCGGTGCAAACGGAGGCGACTACCTGCACTTCGGAGTGAGGGAATTCGCCATGGCTGCCATTATGAATGGCCTGCAGTTGCATGGGCACTATCGTCCGTTCGGAGGTACCTTTCTCGTCTTCTCGGACTACATGCGCAATGCCATCCGACTGTCGGCGCTGATGAAGCTTCCCGTCATTTACGTCTTAACGCATGATTCGATTGGTCTTGGAGAGGATGGGCCCACACATCAGCCTGTGGAGCATGTCCCTTCGCTGCGTCTGATTCCGGGGCTTGAGGTCTGGCGGCCGGCGAACGTCGAGGAAACGGCCGTTGCCTGGACGGAGGCCCTGAAGCGCAAAGATGGCCCTTCTGCCTTCATCCTGAGCAGGGCCGGCATTGAGTTTCATCGTTCTGAGGATGTTTCTGCCGTGGCAAAGGGGGCCTATACGGTGCTGGAGCCAGAGCGCAAGGCGGAAAAGCTGATCATTGCCACCGGTTCGGAGCTTCCCCTGGCCCTTGCCGCTGCCAGAGAAAAGAATGCTGCAGGCGGGGCTGTGCGTGTGGTGTCCATGCCCTGTGCCGAGCGCTTCGACCGGCAGGACGCTGCCTATCGTGAAGCGGTACTGGGCGTGCCGTATGAGAATCGTTATGTGATTGAGGCTGCCCATCCGGCCACGTGGACGAAGTATGCTCCGTACGAAAACATCATTGGAATCGATAGCTTTGGAGCATCGGCGCCAGGTGATGTTCTGATGGCGCACTTTGGCTTTACGGTTGAGGCTTTGCTGAAGCGCCTGGGCTGACGAAGATCGGCTCAGAAAGTCCAGGGAGACCGCACATCATGCGGGAATCCCTGGGCGATCATTAGAACGGTTTTACAACGGCCAGGATAACGACGGCAATCAGTACCAGGGTAGGGAGCTCGTTCAGGAAGCGAAAACGTCGGTGATCGAACTGCTCCCCGGCAACCAGGCGCCGGTGGTAGTGGACGGCCAGAAAATGGTTGGCGAAGAGGACGAGAACGATCATGAGCTTCGTCCAGATCCAGCCAACGGCGAGAAAATAGTCGAGGTTCAGGAAAAGCATCAGCAGGCCGAGCGCCGTCGTTACAATCATGGCCGGGTTCATGATGATGCGGAGCAGTTTGGATTCCATGACGGCCAGCTGATCCTTTACAGCCTGTGAATCGTTCATGGCATGATAGACGAACAGGCGCCAGATGTAGAAAAGGCCGGCAAACCATGCTACAAGAGCGATGATATGAAAGGCCTTAATCCAGAGATAATAAGTCATTGACGTTCCTTCTTCCCTGATTGCGATGAGTTATGCTGTCTGAAGCGATGTGTACGTTCTTTCAGCGGAATCATATTATGTGTCTTGGCACGGCTTCTGGCAGTCAATCGTATTCCACTCCGCTCTTTTACCTATTCGGTAAGGACGATGTTCTGTTCTGCTTTATGAGCTCGAGGGAGACTCGACATGCCGATGAGGCTCTGCGTAATCCGAAGGTCAGTGCCGCTGTGTATGGCCATCATCGTGAGGTAGAGAAGCTGCAGGGAGCGCAGATCATGGGAGTGATGCAAATGTATGAGATCGGTGATCCAGCGATGGCAGGCCTCGTATCTGATTATACCGACAGATATCCTGAAAGCGTGACAATGCTCGGTGATGAAGCGATGAGATTCTGGACGCTGCGGGCCGACTGGATCAAGTTTACGGACAATACCGTGAAGTTTGGTTATAAAGAAATCTGGAGTCGACCATGATTCTCGTACTCGACGGCTTTAATGTGCTCTATAAGTTTCCGGAATTCGAAGAAGAGATGGAGCGAGGACGCCTGGAAGCGGCCATGCGTGGGTTAACTTCGTATATGGCCTATCTTCGCAGGGATTATCCGAAGATGGAGGTGCACATCTTCTTTGATGGCCGGCGTAGAAAAGGGGATGATACCTTTCGTGATTATGAGAACGGTATCCATACCTACTACAGCATCGATGAGGCTGCCGATCACCTGATTCGTGAGTTTGTGGAATCAAGATTTGGCGGAGAGCAGATACGCGTGGTCAGTTCTGATAAAGAGGTGCGACGGTATGCAAAGGTGCACCGCTGTGAACTGCAGAGCTCCGAAGAATTCTACAAATGGTATAGCAAGGTGACGGCTCCGAAGGCCAGGGGCGGTGCAGAAAAACCTGACAGGCCGCTCAGTGCCCGCGAAGTCGAAGACTGGCTGAGATTTTTTGGGTCTCGAAAGCGAAAGAGATAAGCAGGATCACTTTTGTTTTTCTGTGTAGATTCGCTGTAGCAGTTCAATCACACCTGTCTTGACATTTGTTTCTTCCGATAGACCGATGCATGCCGGACATCCGTCCTCACAGGGACAGGACGCTACATGGTCATGGGCTGCCTGACTGATAACCTCAAGGTTTGAAAGGACATAGTAGGACAGTTCAAGTCCGCCCGGGAAGTTATCTACGGCATAGATACAGGGAAGTGCGAAGACGGGATTGCGAACCTCTGCATGAAAGCGCATGTCTCGTGGATCGCACATGGCATGGATGGGAGCCACCACGCCCAGTGCATGAGCGGCCCCTGCCAGAGTGGCACCAATTCGAGAATCAGAATCGAGACCGGGGAGTTCCTCTAGGTCGCGAAAGAGCATCCAGAAGCCCTGCGTATGCATCTCCAGTTCGGGCAGATGGATGTCGCCCCATCCCAGATTCTCATGCGTCTCAAACTTGATCTTCTTGAACATGACAGCGCGGCGTTGCAGCTGTAGCTCACCTCTGTACAGGTCAAAGGTGTGGCAGGACCCGGCCACCTCGCTTTCCAGGATGGAAACATCGACCTTTTCCTGTGCGTCGGTATAGTAATCCACCTGCACCTTGCGGATTCGCGCAATACGATCATCCCAGAGCAGCTCTTCTACGTAATACGGTTCGCTTTGATGCATATAGATGGCATGTGGATGCACCGTGGTTGGTGCTGCAAAGCGATCGATTTCGCCGATGATCTTTTCTCTTCCGGTTTCGGTGATATCCACGATGACGAAGTTCTCGCGTGGACCTGCGCGAAGGCTGATGTTGTTGGCCGGGTAGGATTCATCTGACCAGTGGTATGAGTCGTTACTTCGCGTAACGATGCGAGAGTCGGCAAACAGGTTTAGCAGCTCACCCACATCTGTGAAGCGACCGAAGGATTCTCCATCTTTAAAGGGCAGTTCAAAGACGGCGCATTTCAAATGTTCAACCAGAATCAGCAGGTTGTCGGGGTTGATGCGACCATGCTCCGGGCTTCGGCCAATCAGAAATTCTGGATGCTGGACGACGTACTGGTCCGTTGCATCTGAGGTGGCGATCAGGATGGAGATGGCGTCGTTCTGCTTTCGTCCGGCGCGTCCAGCCTGTTGCAGAAGTGAGCTGATGCTTCCGGGAAAGCCTACGGTGATCGAAACATCCAGTGAGCCGATGTCAATGCCAAGTTCAAGGGCGTTTGTACTGACAACGGCAAGCAGCTTGCCTTCGCGAAGATCCTTTTCTATGGAGCGTCTCTCCTGAGGCAGATAGCCTCCCCGATACGCCATAACACGTCTGGACTTCTGCCCTGCAGCCTCTTTCAGATAGTTGGTCAGGACCTCTACACGCGTGCGGCTGCGGCAGAATAGAATGGAATGCACCTCGTTCTTTACGAAAAGACCACCCAGTCGGGCCGCTTCTTTTGCCGAAGAAGCGCGAATGCCAAGCTCCTTTTGAACAACGGGAGGATTATAAAAAAGAAAGACCTTTCTGCCGGAAGGGGCACCGTTGTTATCCACTACATGAAAGGAACGCTCAAAGAGCTTTTCGGCCAGTTCGCCGGGATTGCCGATCGTGGCAGAGGCGCATATGATTCGCGGTGTCTTTCCGTAAAAGGCAGCAATGCGGAAGAGTCGACGCATGACGTTGGCGAAGTGGCTGCCAAAAACACCGCGATAGGTATGCATCTCATCGACGACGATGGTCTCGAGGTTTTCGAAGAGGCGTATCCACATCGTATGGTGGGGCAGGATGCCTGCATGAAGCATGTCCGGGTTGGTGATCACAAAGTCGCCTGCTTCGCGGATTCGGTTTCTGGCTGTGGCCGATGTATCACCGTCATAGGTAAACGTGCGAAGCTGCATCTTTGCAGCCTCTGAAAAGCTTTCCATGGCAGACTGCTGGTCACGCGAAAGCGCCTTTGTAGGAAACAGAAGCAGGGTGCGCGATTCAGGGTTTTCGAGCTTGCGATGCAGCACAGGCAGCAGGTAGGACAGAGACTTTCCCGAAGCGGTGGGCGTGACAACTACAACATCCTTTCCCTGTCGAACGCTGTTGTAGGTTTCGGCCTGATGGCTGTAAAGGCGCCGGATGCCCTGGGCCCGAAGCATGGTTTTCAGTGCAGCTGGAAGATCCTCCGGCAAATCGACGGAATTTTCTTCGCGCGCAGGAATTTCATGAACAGAGGATATGCAATGAGCAAAACGTTCGTTGTTCTGAAGAAAGTCGATCAGCTGAGAAACGTTCATCGATTAAGACCCTGAATTTGTGCTGAGTTTCTTTTGCAGCCGTGCCGTGCGACGCTGCAGGGCGTCCTTTTTGAACAGTGACAGTGTGCGGCTCTGCGAAACAGCGATGGTCAGGCTGTCAATGTCAACGAGGGAGGGTATGTTCTCGATCAATTGCAACGCTGCTTCATAGTCGAACGTATGATGTTCGAGGATGCGCAGAAGCCGTAGAAGATCATGAGGATTTTTCTGCCGCATGACAAGGCGATGCAAACAGTTCGCTGCCTCCTGTTTACGAGAAAGACGCCAGTATATATGCTGTAATGTTGTTAACAGTATTCGCTCGTCATCGGCACGCTCGGGTGGCTCTGCAAGAAGCGGTTCAAGCAGATCCAGTGCAGAACGGTATTCGCCATTGCGAAAGAGGATGCGTCCGATGCGAATGCGAATCGAGGGTGCTGCTCTGTCCCTGTCTTTGAGATGCTGTTCAAACAGAGATGCCGCTTCAGCATAGAGGGCTAACATGCCCTGCATGTCGAGTTCGTTGTGACGTATGATATCGCTCAGCCCGTTGTCGATGCCGTACCTGACCCAGTCAAAGTAGATGCCTGGAATTGCAGCTCCATCGATGTCGTCGATCCTCGGACTACGAAGAAGTGTGCTTTCCAGGTTTTTCTGTTTAAAACCTCCGGGATAGTCCCGCGGCAGCAGTCGTTTCCAGATATGAAGCAGGTCGAAGTGATGGGCGAAGACCTTCATCGTGCTGCGCTGTAGAGCAAAGCGATTCTTGATCAACGGAACGTCGTAGGATTTACCGTTGAACGTGCACAGATAGGGAAAGCGAGAAAAAACGGCATCAAGCTCTTTAACAAGGGCGGCTTCACCACCCGGTGAAGACAGGAAGAGCTGGCGGATGACAAGGCGATCGTTCTCGATCCAGGCCAGACCGGTTAAAAATGGAAGGGTGCCTGTGCCGATGGATAACCCTGTTGTTTCCGTGTCCAGAAAAAGCACGTCACCGGGAGGAAGCCCTGGCCCCGCCAGATCAAGCATGCCCATGATGGCCGCAGGCAGCTGTAAGGCATCGTAGGGTAGGGGAACGATAGCATGCTGCAACGGGACTTCTATCCGTCGGTCAAGAAGACCGGGGGCAACGGGAATAAACTCGGGCAGCTCTTTCAGTGCCGGAGCAGGGGCAGAGGTGGGTTCTGCTGTGGCCGGTCTGGCAGTGGATCCGGCCACTCCTCCGTATAGCTTCAGCTTTGCTGCTGCCTTCATGCTGATCAGAATAGGATTATGTCCTGTATCGGCCAGCGAATTTCAACGCTTCAGATGCACCACCATCTCGATGTGTGGCGTGCGTGGAAAAAAGTCAAAAGCGGCGAGAGAGGAAATCGAGAATCCGCGCTCTTTTAGCAGGCCAATATCTCGATTCAAGGTCTGGGGATTGCACGACGAATAGATGAGATCGGTGATTTTTGAGCGATTGGCCTCGAAGCAGAGGGCTTTCTTCATTCCTGCCCGCGGCGGATTGACGATCCACAGTCGGGCCTTCATGTCGGCTAACCCTGTTATGCCCTTCTTCTGATACAGGTCGCGAAGCAGGAAGCGGCCCTGCAGTCCTGCCTGCTTGAAATTTGCCCGAGCCTGGTTCAGCGAGGTTCCGACCGATTCAATGCCTGTGTAACCGGCCAGGCGTGGACGAATATAGCCGCCGATCAGGCCTGTGCCACAGAAAAGCTCGAGGGCCGTGTCGGGCGCTGTTGCCACCATGCCGTCGATGCAGGAAAGCCAGGGCCCGATCAGGAATCGATTGGCCTGGAAGAAAAGCCCCGGCCGATACGGCCAGCGGAACAGACGATCCTGTGACTGTAGCGTGAAGTCAATGGTCTCTTTACTGGCTGTGCTGACGACGTTATGTTTCGATGTCAGGTACAGTGAAAACTCTCGTGAATCTGGCCTGGCCTCGCGGATGGCTGCATTCAGTTCTGGAGCAAGCTGCAGGCATCCGGATTCAGGAAGAGGGACGAGCTCATTCGTCCACGGGGCGTAGAATCCCGTAGAGTCGCCATCATGATGCAGTCGTGTATGATGCCTGTAGCCGTCTGGATCGGCCGTGAACCATTGCAGGCGATGTAGCTCCGGTTGAAGATGACGATGTTCGTGCAGCAGGGCATGCTTCAGCTTCAGTTCTGCTTCATAATCGATATGCCGAAAGCTGCACCCTCCGCAACGGGGGAAGGCAGCACAGGTCGATACAATGCGTTCGGGGGATGCCTCAAGAACGTTGACGACAACAGCAAAACGATGTCCCGTGCGTTCGCGGCGAATGCATGCCTCTACAAGCTCCCCGGGCAATGCACCGTGCAGGAATACGGCCTGCCCTTCATGATGGGCCAGTGTCAGTCCGCCCTGGACGAATTTCTCGGGGCGCAGGATGATGGAATCGGAAGAGGTCATGCCTGCGGCCACTTCTTCTTAAAAGAGTGAGGCCTCTTCTTCTTCGACATCGACCGGCCGTAGCTCGCCGTCCTTTTTCTGCAGCATCTGCAGGCGCTTTTCTGCCTGGCCCAGATAATCGGTGCAGAGGTTACGCAGCTTGATGCCTTCTTCGTAGGCTGCCAGCGATTCATCCAGGCTGAGCTCACCGGACTCCAGGCTGCGTGTGATCTCTTCCAGTCGGTTCAGGGCTTCTTCGAAGCGGAATTCTTCTGTATCTTTCCGTCGTTTGGTCATGGATTCCTCGGCGTTTAAGGGGAAGGTAGGTCAGCTCAGATGGCCGAGCAGCGAAACGAGTTCCTGCATGGTAGGATGCACGGGCTGCTTCCGTCTGGCAAAGATTTTTTTACAGTCTTCAAGGAAACGGTCCGCCCGATAGGAATGGCCTGTAATGCCCCAGGACAGTGGAGGAATATAGGCAGAAGGAGAGCCGCCAAAGATATTCGAGCCTGCGTCGATGACGGTGCCGGTATTGAGCATCGTTCCGATCGAGGTTTTCACGCAGTCTCCGAGAATGGAGCCAAACTTAATCCTGCCTGTTTCAAGGGTAAAGAAGGCACTGGCCCGGGTCGGAAACCGGTCATGGGGCAGCTGCAGTCGAACCTCGCCGTAGTTGTTCTTCAGATCCGATGTGGTGGTCAGGGCACCGAGGTTAACCCAGTTGCCCACAAGGCTGTGGCCTACAAAGCCTTCATGATGCTTGTTCGAGAAGCGTCCGAAGATGGAGTTTTCAATCTCACCGGCCACGCGACAGCCTTCGCCTAAAATGGTGCCACCGGTAATGCGTACGTTGTCCAGATGACACCCCGGAGCGGCATAGAACGGTCCCGAAATAAAGGTAAAGGGACTGAGAGAGCAGTTCTCATCGATGACTACGGGGCCTTCGGTGGTATCGAAGACAACACCGGGCGGTATGTTTACGGATTGATGAATCCACAGGTCCTGTTTGGCTCCGATCAGATCGGCGGACTGCTTGTGTTCGAAATCGGCACGATGCAACAGGAATAGGTCGGCTTCGATGCGTGCCGGTGCTTCATCGAGCAGCGACAGCCCATCTGTAGAAAACTCAACGCCTTCAAAACGAGACTGTAGCTCGGCATCAACAAAGGAACGGCGATGTGAGGTCGAACCTGCGGGGGATAGTTCTGCAGAAAAGGCGCTTACATCAACCTTTGCCTGATCGGCGCGAAAAGGAACAAGACCGGAGCGCTCCGCAAAGATTCGCTCCAGCCTGGCATCCGGGTGCAGGTAGACAAGCGATGCACCGGGATGAAGGCGCCGCAACCGTTCGATGGCAGAAAAGATGCCGTTTCGGTACGCGAAGGCAGGCTCAAAACGACTGATTACTCGTCCTGCTGGATGATCCAGGTCTACAAGCAGGAACTTCATACCTTACTCCACCGTCACGGATTTGGCCAGGTTTCGCGGCTGGTCGGGCTCGCAACCACGTTCGATGGCCGCATAGTAGGCCAGAAGCTGCAGAGGAATGACGGTTAACAGCGGTGTCAGATAATCAGGTGCGGCCGGCACCTCGAAGCAGTGATCGGCCAGGGCAGGCACCTGTGTATCGCCTTCTGTGCAGATGGCCAGGATCTTACCTTTTCGTGCCTTGACCTCCTGGATATTGGAAACCATCTTGTCGTAGACCTCGGTTTCCGGTGCAATACAGACAACGGGGATCGACTCATCGATCAGAGCAATGGGCCCGTGCTTGAATTCTCCGCCTGCATAGCCAGAGGCATGGATGTAAGAGATCTCTTTCAGCTTCAGTGCGCCTTCAAGTGCCGTTGGATGGTTATAATAACGACCGAGAAAGATGAAGTCGCGGGCATCGATATACTCCCGCGCCCAGTGGCGGATCTCTTCTGCCCTTGCCAGAATCGATTCGATCTTCACCGGTAGTTTGCGAATCTCTTCGAAGATGGCCTCTCGTTCTTCCTTCTGCGTGATCCAGCGAATGCCTGACAGATACAGCGAGAAGAAGAGCATGTTCAGAAGCTGAGCCGTGTATGCCTTGGTGGAGGCCACCCCGATTTCCGGGCCGGCCATCAGATCGATATAGGCATCGGAATCGCGGGCAATCGTAGAATCCACCCGGTTTACAAAGGAAAGGACGCGACAGAATTTCGATTTTGCTTCGAGGATGCCGGCAAGCGTATCGGCCGTTTCGCCGCTTTGCGATATGCCGATGACCATCGTATCGCCTTCGGCAATGGGATTGCGATAGCGGAACTCTGAAGAGAGATCGACATCGGTGGCGATGCGTGCAAACTTCTCGAAGTAAAGCTTTCCAACAAGACCGGCATGCCAGGAGGTACCGGCACTGGTGATGAGGATTCGTCCTACACGGCCAAGGATGTCGTTGGACATCTGCATCTCAGGAAACCGCACCTTGCCCTTATCGTCCATGCGGGCTTCAATGATGCGGCGAAAGATGTCGGGCTGCTCGAAGATCTCTTTCAGCATGAAGTGATCATAGGAACCCTTTTCGAGGTCTTCGACGGTTAGCTTGATATCCTGCAGCTGAACATCGATAGGCTTGCCGTCTTTATCGAACAGATGGAATTCATCGCGGGTCATCCATCCCCACTGGCCATCCTTGATGATGCATTGCTGCTTTGCCTGCGGGATGATGGCCATGATGTCGCTGGCCAGAAAGCCTTCGTTCTTACCTCTGCCATAGATAAGCGGGGAGCCGTCTTTGATGAAGTAGATGCGGTCAGGCTCTTTCTCGCTTAGAATGGCACAGGCATACTTCCCTTCCAGTTGAGGAAGCACGGCCGGAATGGCCTGTTCCAGCGTGGCATGGGTTTTCAGTTCTTCTTCAAGCAGATGGGGAACGATCTCTGTATCCGTTTCTGTATGGAACAGGTGGCCCTTCTTTGACAGCTTATGTCGCAGGTGCAGATAGTTTTCAATAATGCCATTATGAACGACAGCAATCTTACGTGACCCATCGACGTGCGGGTGCGCATTGCTTCGTGAGGGCTCGCCATGTGTGGCCCAGCGGGTATGGCCGATGCCGATATTCCCGTTCACAGGGTGGATCTTCAGATAGTCTTCCAGGGCCTTGATCTTGCCCTTTTCTTTTCGAATCTCCAGTTCGCCCTGATCGATGGCGGCAATACCCGCAGAGTCATAGCCCCGGTATTCCAGTCGGATCAGACCTACAAGAAGGACAGACTGGATGGACTTGTCGCCCGTATATCCTACAATGCCGCACATAGAGGCCCACACTTCACCGTGTTATCGGTCCTTCAAGTAAGAAAAGTCAAGGTAGATGGCTGCAATTTATACTAACAAATCCTGTGCTACAGGAATGATACACTGTCTGAAAAAATGTTCAGGCCTCTTTAAGGGTTAACAGACAAAAAAAAGGGAGCCAGAGCTCCCCTTTTCTCATTAGCAGCAGGCAATGCCTCACTTTTTCTTGAGGAACTTCATCATGCTGCGCAGTTTGGCGCCTGTCTCTTCGATGGGATGCTTTCTGCCTTCTTCTCGCATGCGGTTGAAGTTGGGATATCCCTTCTCGGTTTCAGCCAGCCATTCTTTTGCGAATTTTGCACCTTTGTCTTTCTGGATCTCTTCCAGAACCTGCTTCATGGCAGCCTTGGAATGGGCATCGACGACACGCGGACCACGGGTCAGGTCGCCGAACTCAGCCGTATCAGAAATGGAGCTACGCATATTGGCAATGCCGCCTTCGTAGATGAGGTCAACAATCAGTTTTACTTCATGAAGACACTCGAAATAGGCAATGTCCGGATCGTAGCCGGCTTCAACGAGGGTTTCAAATCCCTTCGTAATCAGAGAGGTCAGACCGCCGCAAAGAACGGCCTGCTCGCCGAACAGGTCTGTTTCTGTTTCATCGCGGAACGTCGTTTCGAGGATGCCAGCACGTCCGCCACCAACACCGGCTGCATGGGCCAGGGCTCGCTTATGGGCCTCGCCTGTAGCATCCTGATGGATGGCGATCAGGCAGGGAACTCCACCGCCTTCCGTGTAAACACGACGCACCAGGTGGCCAGGGCCTTTGGGAGCAACCATGTATACGTCTACGTCTTTCGGCGGCTCAATAATATCATAATGGATATTGAAGCCGTGCGAGAAAACAAGTGCCTTACCGGCTGTGAGGTGTGGAGCGATGGATTCATCGTACAGTTGTTTCTGGGTCTGGTCAGGAGTCAGAACCTGTATGATGTCAGCCTTCTTGCAGGCCTCGGACGGAGGCAGAACCTCGAAACCGACCTCTTTCGCCTGGGCGGAGGATTTCGAATCCGGGCGCAATCCGATGATAACATTCAGGCCGGAATCCCGCATATTCTGTGCCTGGGCATGACCCTGGCTACCGTATCCAAGTACCGCTATGGTTTTGCCCTTAAGCAGGCTCAGATCACATGCGTCGTCGTAGAAAATTTTTGCCATACAGGTATGGCTTTGCTACGGCCCGGTGCTGACAAGGAAAATTCGGCTCAGAGTGTAATGCAGCTGCAGGGAGGCCAGGAGCCGCTTCGAATACCGATGGTGCGTCTAATACGCCGTAATCAGGATCGTTTCGATCTCATTGCGTTCCATGTCGCGTGGTGTGTTCTTGATCAGCGGGTATTCGGCAGCCAGCTCGGCAATTTCTGCGAGGGTGGATTTGGCGATCTCAAAATCAGAAAGACGCTGCGAGACGTTCAGATCCAGGTAAAGCTTGCGTACCCCTTCTACGGCCTTGATGGCCGCTTCGATAATGGAAATGTCGTGGATGTCCTGCTCCAGGGCTCTTGCAATCTGTACGTACTTCGAAGCCGAGCTGGTCAGGTTATACTCCATGACGTGCGGCAGGAGGATGTTCAGGCCACTGTAAAAGTCCATCCCTGTTACAAGATGAACGGCCTGGGCAATGCTGTAGCTCAGGCCAAGGGCCGTTGTCGAGGCAGCCATGCCACAGACGACAGAAGCAACGGCAAGGTTGTATCGGGCCCCCTGGTTGGCCTGATCGGTCATCAGGGTGTTGATGGCACGCACGACGAGCTCAATGGACTTCAGCGAAAGCGATCCGGTTATCTCGTTCGACTTTCTTGAAAGGATCGACTCTACGGAGGCGGCGATCACGGCCATGCCATGACGCACCAGCTCGTTGCGTGGCGGGTTTGCAACCAGGCTTGGATCAACGAGAATCGCCTGGGGATACAGCCGGTGGTCTCTATGGTAGAAGAAGTCTCCGCTGTTGCTGTCATAGCCGAACATGTCCGGAGAGCTTTCTTCGCCGACGGTCAGCCCCATGGGGATGCACACAACGGGCATCGGATCCTTCTTGAACGGAAAGCGCTTCTGCTTTAGTTCACCGGCATAGACCTCGTTGCGGCTGAGCATGGCAAGGGAGCGAGCCACCTGGAAGGTATTGCGGCCGCCGATGGCGATGATGATGTCGGCGCCGCTTCGCCGCAAGAAGTAGGATGCTGAATCCATCTGATCGTAGGAGGGAAGCCCCTGGAACTCGTCGTAGATGATGCAGCCGGCCATCTGTTTCTTCAGGCCTGTGAGGATGATCTGATACTCATCTTCAGAGCGGATCTCTTCCTGTAAGCTGAACACAAAGGGACGCTCCCCCAGATCCCGGACGAGGGTTCCCATGTTATGTGTGGAGTTTCGCTGCACGTAGGTGCGTGTTGGAAACTGAAAATCGACCCAATCAAAGGATTGCACGCATCCCTCCCTGTGATTCAGAGAATTCTGATCCCTGTTAGAAACGGAAGTGTTTTCGCGGTTCTCCGGCGACGGTCGTCGGGAAAAGTGGAAGAATGAAAGGGATCGATCGAGAGCGGATGGCAGCAGATCTGGATTCTGCCGGTATAGCACTGAAGCCCGAGGCTCTGGATCGACTCTGGTCTTTTCATGGCATTCTGCGCAGGCGGAACCGTGAGCTGAACCTGACCCGTCTTTACAGCTATGAAACCATGGTGCGGAAGCACTACGTGGATTGCCTGCTGGTCACCAGGCTTTTGCAAAGGCATGGTATTACCCTGCAGGGCCCGGTCATGGATCTTGGATCGGGCGGCGGCTTTCCGGGCATACCACTGGCCATCGATCTGCCCGACGTAGACTGGTATCTTGTAGAAGGGCGGGAAAACCGCTGTGCCTACCTCAAAGAGACCGCCGCCAGCCTTGGCCTGGAGAACGTTACCGTTTACTGGCGCAAGCTACAGCCCTCTGACTCCGTCTCCGTCATGGCCGTCATCACGCGGGCCGTCGAGGGGATGACGGGAACGGCGGAGCGGGTGGACGGTTCTCTTGAGCAGGGCGGATTGCTGATCTTTATGAAGGGACCGCACTGCGACGAAGAGATTGCATCGATGCAGGATCAGCCCTATGAACTCATCCTCGATGAACAGTACACCCTTCCTGGTGGGCCGGATCGCCGCCGCCTGGTAGTCTTCCAGAGGACGTCGGAGCGCAAAATCGGCCGGCGGCTGTATCCCTATGGAGAAACGGCAGAGCAGTGGAAGCATGCCCTTCATATTACGTCTGCAGAGAATGCCCGGTATAAGGCGCTGAAGAAGATCATGCAGGGTGGGGCCCGCTCCATCATGAAAGAAAGGATGACCCTTGTTTTTGGTCGTCGTGTTGTTGAAGAGGTGCTGAACGAAGCATCCGATCATGTGCAGGCCCTGATCTTCGAAGAGAAGGCCGTGAAGAAAGCGGCGCCTGAAACGGACATGGTCTGGCAGAACAGGCTGCCGGCGGGCACGGATCTGATGGTTATGCCTTCTTCGTTGCTGGACGGCCTGGGCCTGCGTGGCTTTGATCCGCCCTACCTTCTGTATCGGGTGGAGCCAATCCCACAGTGGCAGGCCTCGGAGCTGGACGGTCCGACGCTGTTTCTGCCCCTGGGCGATCCCGAGAATCTTGGCCTTGCCCTTCGTTCTGCCCTGGCCTTTGGCTTTAAAGAGATCGTTTTGCTGGAAGAGGCTGCCTCGCCGTATCTGCCTGCAACGATCCGGGCCTCTTCGGGCGCCTCGTTACGCCTGCGTTATTCTCGTGGTCCCTCTATTCAAGAGCTTGCCGAGATGCTGCCCGAAGGGCCTGCCTTTTTTCTGGATCGCGATGGTGCGCCCCTGCCCGAACAGCTGCGTCCGTCCTCTCCCTTTGCGCTCATTGTTGGAGAAGAAGGGCGGGGCATTCCGGATTCATTGCGCAGACAACCGGAAAGGCTACAGGCCCTGAGCATCCCCATGTCGGATGAGATCGACAGCCTGAACGCTGCCGTCAGCCTTTCGATTGCCCTGTATCAGTTTTCTATCCTGCGGACGGGCCCGGATGTTTGATTGACAGTGGCTTTTTTAAAAAAAAAGATGGGAAAAACGCCCGAAACCCTGTCTATACTGTTAGGGAGTCCTGAATCGATGACCCGTTGGACGACCGGAGGAACTTCTATGTTATCGTATAATCAACACCGTACATGGCCGCTTTTGCTGGTCGCCGCCCTTTTTCTGGCCAGCTGTGGCAATAAAGAGCAGAAGGTGGTGGATGCCGGATCGGCCTCTGTTGCCCGGCTTACCATCACAAAAGGCGATGTAAAGGTCGTAGAAGGTGAGATGGTTCGTCCCGCATCGTCCGGACAGCTTCTAAAGGCCGGGCAGATCATCCGCACCGGCGCAGAGTCTATGGCCGAGATCTTTGTAAAGGATCAGGGCATTGTGCGCCTGAGTGAGAATACGGAATTTGGCCTCAATCGTGTCGATGCCAATGGCGTGGAGCTCGATCAAAAGTCCGGAACATCGATGGTCTTTCTGAAGCGCCTGAAGCAGGATTCTGAGTTTACGATTCACACTCCGACCTCTGTGGCTGCTGTTCGAGGAACCAGCTTCATGGTGGATGTGAAAAGCGAAAAGGAGTCGACCTTTGCCCTTTATGATGGTGCCATCGAGGTGAAAAACCAGCGAGGTCAATCTGTTGTCCTGGAAGGCAAAGGCGAGGTATCGGTGAAAGCAAAAGGCAACCTGACAGAAGAGGCAATCCGTCCTCTTTCGAAGGAATCCCTGGAGCAGCTGAAACGAATGGCCGTCTTTCAGAAGACACAGATTACCGAGTATAACAGCTTTATTGATGATCTAAAGGAAACAGAAGCCCTGAAGATGACACGGGAAGAAGGGGATGTTAGCGAGCAGCTGGAAGGCATGCAGAGTCGCCCAACCTCGCAGGTAAGAACGGGTCAGGCCTCCAGTGCCGATGAGAACATGATACGTCGCAATACAGAAAAGGATCCGTTGAAAATTCAACCGCAGAAAACATTTCAATAATAACCGCCTCTAGAAGAAGAGGAGTTGTTCCGAGCAGCCGGATTACGGCTGCCTTTTTTGTTTATGGCTGGCCATAAAATCCCGCTGCAATAAAACGATTGCCCGCAAAAGAGACCGCCTTTCCGTTAATCTGTGTTTCGCATTCGCCAGGCCTGTATTGTCTTTTTTCTGTTCATCGGAATCGTCTCGGCCGAGCCCTCTGTGCAGCAGCCTTCCCAGGCGGAACCTTCTGCTGCGGTTGAAAGTGGCGAAGAACCTCTGCGGCTTTTGTTTGCAGGCGATACCCATTTCATGTGGGGAGTACGGGACCAGCAGGAAAGCTACGGCCGCCTTTCTCCTGTAGAGAAGATTCGTCCCCTGTTTCTTTCGGCCGACTACCGGGTGGTGAATCTTGAGACGGTTGTGGCCCCTCGAGGGAAGAGCGTGAATCAGAAAACCTACGTGTTTCGCTCGGAACCGGAAAACCTTTCGGTCCTCAGGTATCTGGGAGTGCAGGGCCTTTTCCTGGCCAATAACCATACCTTTGATCTTGGCCTGGAGGGAATGAAACAAACCCTGCAGCATCTCGAAGAAGAGAAGTTTGCCTTTAGCGGAATCGGTCTTGATGAAGCAGCTGCTACAGAGCCCTTTATTGCAGAGGTTGGACCACTTCGCATTGCCTTTTTCTCGATATCGACGGTGGGCCCGTACGATACCTATGCGGCGGCAAAGCGGCCGGGGACGGCACATCCATCGCCTGCCTTTTTTGCGGCCTTGCGCAAGGCGCGCAAACGGGCCGATTATATCGTCGTTGGCGTGCACTGGGGAAACGAGTACGAGGTCTTTCCGGGTAAGGCCCAACGGGATCTTGCAAGAAGGCTGGTACGATCCGGTGCCGATGCTGTGATCGGGCATCATCCGCATATTCCGCAGGGAACGGAATTCATTAGTGGCAAGCCGGTGGTCTACTCGCTGGGCAATTTTCTATTTGGCTCGGCGAACTATCAGCAGACGCATAACCTGATCGCCGTTTTGCGCATCGACAGAAAGACGAAGCGAACCCTGGCGGTGGAGCTTCATCCCATTACCGGACGCTATCGAAAGGACGGGTATGTGATTCGCATGCCTGAAGAAAAGGAACGGGTTCAATTCTGGGAAGAGATGTACCTGCTCTGCCAGCGACTGAACCGTCGGCAGACGATCATCTTTGAAGATGGCTTTCGACGTATGGTCATCACACCATAGGGTTGCATCCGGTCAGGTAAGACTACAGGGCCGGCTGCAGAACAGGGTCGCGTACTTCAGGGCCCTTGCGCAGTTGAGCCTGGCAATCCTCAAAGGCCTTGCGTATGTGTGTCAGAGAGGTATCGGGCAGTTCAAGGCCTGCCACACCGGACATGCCGATGCCGGAGCGACAGAGCAGCCGTCCCGTTCGGATCAGATCTTCTTCAATGTAGTGGCCGTTATTCAAAAGACGCAGATTGAAGTCCAGGGCGCGCTGGAATTCACCGGCCTGCATGCGTACCATGGCCTGCATGCGAATAATGTCCGGATTCGTTGAATGACGGGTAGTCTCAAGCAGGTGAAGCAGGTCGGTACTGCTCCGCAACTTCAGTCCCAGTCGAAAATAATGCACATAAAAGTCGTCCTCGGCAAGGCCCCGTTCTTCTGCCTGGCGGTAATAGGGAAGGGCTTCGTCATGGCGGCCCATGTCTTCCAGGATGAGTCCGGCCAGGAAGTAGGCCTCTGGCATGTTGTCGCGCAGTTCCAGGACACGTTTCGTTTCTTTCAGGGCATCGGAATAGGACCCCGTAAGCCATAAGGCGCGGGCATGGTTGTAGCGATAAACGGGATGGTAGGGCTCAAGGGCGATGGCCTTTTCAAAGGCCGTCAGGGCACGGTCCTGTGCTCCGGAGCGGGAATAGAGATAGCCCAGCATGTTCCATGCGGGATCGAGGGCCTCGTTTTTCTTGAGACAGTCCTCCAGCTTGAAGATTGCGGTGGCATAGTTCCCTTTCTCGTATTCCAGGATCGCTTCAAAGTAGAGATCGATGCCATTGGCAGGCTGTAAGGCCTTCAGCTCGGCAAGCAGGGCCGCGCCTCTGCGGAAATTCTTCAAAAAGAATTCCCGTGTTATTGCGGAGGTCAGGTCCCGTATCTTCAGGCGCTGGCCGGCCTTTTCCAGGCTTTTCGGATCAAAGGCCTTGTCTCCGGCGATGGGCTTTTCGGGTTCACTGGTTGCCTGGAAGGCGACCTCCTGTGCCTTCATCCACGCATCGAAAAGACCGGGCAGCAGCGCAGAGGTAACCAGGGTGTAAGACAGCAAAATGGATGACAGGATCATGATGGTTCAGCCTGGACGCGCATCGGGCCAGCGTTCAAGGAAGCTATGCCAGCGATCTTTCCATACGGGCGGTACAGGATCAACCCTTTTCAGGGCCTCAAACTTTTCGGCCGTGCCGCAATCATATCGATTTCCACGATACAGGGCTCCTTTCAGCCGGCCCTCGTCAGGCTCTGCGCAGCGTTGAAAGGTATCGCGTAGCTCGGCCACCTCCCCTGGAGAAACATCGAGGACGGCATCGGTGTGCAGGCTGGACAGCCCGGAGTAAAAGTAGCTTCCTGTGCCCATGTGCAGGGCTTGAAATTCTGAGGAGATGGCCGTTCCGGAAAGGGAGTCGAAGCCGCGTTCCTGGTTGCCCGGTTCTTTCGGGCAGAGGTAAAGCAGCAGGTCCGTGGACGGTGCATCCATAACAGGCGGCTCTTCGGGCCAGAAGATGGTATCGGGATTCATGTAAAGAAAGCGTCCGGCAAGGCCTGTTGTTTCCATGGCATAGCGGATGCCACCGGCCGTTCCCAGGATGCGTTCCTTTTCTTCGCTGAAATGGATCGGGAAGAAGGGAAAGCTCTGCAGATACTCCTGGATCTGTCTGCCCAGATAGTGCAGGTTGATGATGCAGCGTTCGATTCCCCATTCATACAGAAGAAAGAGGGAATATGCCAGGAGAGGAACTCCATGGACAGGCAGTAAAGGCTTTGGCCGATCTTTGGTTAACGGGCCCATTCGCCGACCAAAGCCGGCGCAGGGAATCATTGCTATGCGACTCATCTGTCTTCTGCCATCCGTTTGGCCAGGTCTTTGAAATAGGGCAGATGAAGGTTGCGCATGTCTTTCACGAACAGGTATGCGCAGTCGGGAAAATGCCCCAAAAGAATGATCTCTTCCAGACGCTGTAAGGCCGGCTCAATGCTGTGTACATAGAAATACTTCTGTTTTTCGAACGTAAGAAACAGGTAGCTGCCAAGGGCCTTAAAGATCCGCTGCATGGCCTGCAAATAGTAGCGATTGCCAGTAGATCTTCCCGTGACCGAGCGGTAATGCTCCAGATACTGTTTCCGTTCCGCTGTTGAGAGATCGCTGTAAGGATCATACAGAAGCGAGGACAGGTCATAATAGGGCAGTCCCATGCGCGCATCCTGGAAATCGATGAAGACGACCCTGTCCGGTCTGCTGCTATCGGGAATCATGATGTTGCGTGCATGCAGGTCTCGATGTGTAAAAACCTTCGGTTCCTCACTTCCCAGGGCTTCGCAAACACTGCGTAGAAACGTTTGAAGCTCAAACGAAGGCCGAACGTTGCGGTGCAGCATGTCGCTGAGAAGATCCAGGCGGGCGAACAGGAATTCCATCTCCCACCAGAGCTTTTCGAAATCGAAATATCGTCTGGCAACGATCTGTGGCGGTGAAAGCTGCTGCCAGCGTGCAAGCTCTTCGATCGAAGCCATGTAGGCAATGCGACCGGCCTCGGCATCCCTGCTGTAAAGATCGGCCAGACAGTCCTTACCGGCATCTTCGAGCAGAAACCAACCACGTTCATCCAGATCGATGATCGAAGGCACGGAAGCCTTCTGTGCCAGCAGGTAGCGGCTGAGCTGCACAAAATCGGACGTTTCTGTTTGAAAGGGATGATCGAGGCAGAGGATGGCCGATCTCTGGCCCGATGTGGCCCGCCAGTACCGACGACTGGATCCTTCGTCGGCAAGGGCGGTCAGGCCTTCAAAAGAGAAGCCGTTTCGTTCAACGAATGGTTTCAGTTCGGGGGTCAGCCGAAGGACCGAACCGGACATCAGTCAAGCTCACGAATAAACGTTCCAATGCGTTCGATGCCAGAGCGAATCGATTCCTCGTTCAATGCGTAGGAAAGCCGCACACAACGGTCGTCACCGAAGGCAACGCCTGGCACGACAGCCACATTGTGCCGTTCCAGAAGGACGGCCGAGAACACCATACTCATAGACGTTTCACCGGCAGGAATAAGCTGCTGGAACTTCGGCTTGTTGAAGATGGCAGATATGTCGGGAAAGATGTAGAAGGCACCGGAAGGCAGGAATACCTTCACGCCATCGATGCTTTCGAGGATGCGAAACATCAGGTCGCGACGAGCCTGAAAGGTGCGCTGAAAATCAGCGATAAAGGACTGATCTCCTGAAAGAGCGGCCGTTGCAGCGGCCTGCGCAATGGACGTTGGGTTGGAGGTACTCTGTCCCTGGATGGTTTCCATGGCCCGGATGATATGTGCCGGTCCTGCTCCGTAGCCAATACGCCAGCCCGTCATACTGTAGGCCTTGCTTACACCGTTGACGATAACGGTCCTGTCCTTCAGGGCCGGTTCGACCATGAGGATGTTCTTGAACTTCTTGCCGTCATAGAGCAGATGCTCGTAGATATCGTCAGAAACGACAAGCAGCTGCGGATGCTTGAGAAAGATGTCTGCATACTGACGCAGGCGCGACTCATCGAAGTAGCTGCCCGTGGGATTGGATGGCGAGTTGAGGATGACCATCTTCGTTTTCGGAGTGATCAACGATGCCAGCTTCTCCGGAGAGGGAACATACTGCTCCTCGATGGAGCTTTCAAGAACGACGGGACGTGCACCGCAGAAGGAAACGATGTCGTTGTAGGAGACCCAGTATGGGGCAGGAATGATGACCTCATCCCCCGGGTTCAACACGGCCATGAAGAGATTGAAGAGGACATGTTTGCCACCGACAGAGGCGGTGACTTCGTTCAGTTCATAGTGCAGACCGTTTTCACGTTCGAATTTCTGTTGAATGGCCTTTTTCAGCTGAACCGTGCCGCCCACAGGCGTGTACTTCGTCTGGCCTTCTCGAATGGCTGTGATGGCTGCTTCTTTGATGGAATCGGGTGTGTCAAAATCGGGTTCGCCGGCGCCGAAGCCGATGACGTCTCGCCCCATGGCCTTCAGTTCTTTTGCTTTGGCTGTGATGGCCAGGGTCAGCGAAGGAGAGATGGTGTTCATGCGTTCTGATACGGGGATCATGGGAAGCCTCAGACGGGTGGATTGCGTTAAATTTTTTTGATCGCATCCTCCAGCAATTAGAAAATACTTCCGGTCTTTGCCTTTGCGTTGGCTCTGGTCCTGTGCAGATTGTTCTTATCGAGCCGAAGATTCCGCAGAATACAGGGAATATCATCCGTCTCTGTGCCTGCACCGGCGCAGGCCTGACGATCGTCGGGCAGCCAGCCTTCTCCATGGACGATGCCCATATGAGGAGGGCCGGGCTGGACTATTACAGAGAGATTGCCATCGAAATGCAGCCAGACTGGTCGTCTTTTATGGCCTCTATCGAGGCTCGAGGCAGGGGATGGGATGATCTGGTGTTTCTTTCCCGCTTTGGTCGTCGCATCTATACGGATTATGGCTATACGCCGCATTCCATTCTCGTTTTCGGGAATGAACCGGACGGCCTGCCAGGCTGGCTTCGGGAGGAGATCCTCCGTCGTTCACCGGAACAGATGCTGCGCATCCCTGTCAGTCGTCGCTGTCGGTCTTTGAACCTGGCCAATGCCGTAACCCTGATGGTCTATGAGGCCCTGCGGCAGAACTCCTTTCCGGACCTGCTTCTGCAGCTGGATTGAAAAGGCTTGCGATAGCTGCATGAAAACGGATCGCTGCCTTATGCTGTCTTTGCGCTGCGTGGTGCCCCTTGCCCTGCTTTTGACCGGTTGTGTTACCACCTATGCCGACGGTCGAACGGTGAGTACGTTCGATAGCCTGAAAGAGCTTTTCCGAACCGGGCCGGACCGTAGGTGGCGGTATGAGGAGTTTGAACCTTTGCGCTTTGTTCGATCAGGCAGCGACCCGGTGTTGCTTGCCCCTGCACCGGAAAAGCCAGTCGATGTAATCATTCTACAGAACGTGCCAGAAGTACTCGATCAGGGAAGAATGCCGGCCGGGCCTATCTTTGCTGCAGGCTATGTTGCCAATTCCATGCTGCATGCTTCGAAGATGAGCAGCTATCGTTGCTCTCCGTCCTTTCTGTTTCGTATGCTAAACGGCTCGGAGTCCGTAGCGGTGGAACTGATCGATACCCTGAAGTTCCTGCAATCGTCCGGTTGTGCGCGCACGGCCCTTGTTCCGTATCGGTCAGCAGGTGACTACGGACGCTTTCCCGATGCCCTGGCGGTTCGAGATGCCCGCAATTTCCGGATTCGTGGCTACGGTCGTGTGGATCTAACGGATCTGGATCAGATACGTAATCACCTTGCGCTGGGTCGCGTTGTGATAACGAGTCTGGTGTTGCCCGAAAATCTGGTGGACTTTTCGGGCAGGGTATACGATGAGCCCGAAGGGAATGTCATGGGAAGGCAGACCTTTGCATTGATCGGATATGATGCAAAGAGACAGCGAATGCTACTGCAGAATTCCATGGGCAAAGACTGGGGGAAAGACGGCCGCGTATGGATTCCATGGAACTGGTATATCCGCATGGTAATTGACGCTTACGTCATCTTCTAACTCAAGCAGACGGTAGAAGTCTGCCGAGATCTTTTTTTCTATTGCCCGTTCAGGGTTCCTGAAAAGTGTTCACTTGGAGTCGTCGTGGACTCGCAAATGGCTGAATATACGGCCCGTTAACAGATGGAAATGTAAGGTCGTCGCCCTTCGCAAAGGCGATGATTATTTCAGCGAATGAAGAAATATAGCATGCAGGAAGGTGTATGATTCTGGCAATACCAAAGGAGACAACTGAGGGCGAAAAGCGTGTAGCCATCGTGCCCGAAACCGTCTCAAAACTGCGAAAGATCGGCCACACCGTGCGTATCCAGAAAGGAGCCGGTGAGGCATCTGGTTTTCCCGATCATCTCTACGAGAAAGAAGGAGCCGTTCTTGTCGATGATGTGAATGATCTGTACGGTTCAGCGGATGTTCTGTTGAAAGTCGATCGTCCGGTTGTCCATCCGGCAACAGGCAAGAATGAGCTGGAGATGATGAAGAAAGGAGCGATTTTTATCGGCTTCTTTTATTCCATGAGCAACGTTGATCTGGCAAAACAGGCTGCTTCTGCAGGCATCCAGGTCCTGTCCATGGATGCTGTGCCACGTATTACGAAGGCGCAGCGTATGGATGCGTTGAGCTCACAGACAAACCTGGCAGGTTACAAAGCGGTTCTGCTTGCCGCCGACCATCTGCATAAGATCTTCCCCCTCCTCATGACGGCCGCCGGGACGATTTCACCGGCAAAGGTTGTTGTGCTTGGAGCCGGCGTTGCAGGTCTGCAGGCCATTGCAACGGCCAAGCGTCTGGGCGCTGTGGTGGAGGTGTCTGACGTTCGTCCGGAGACGAAAGAGCAGGTGCAGTCGCTCGGTGGTAAGTTCATTGAACCGCCTCAGGATGAGAACCTCGTCGGAGAGGGCGGATACGCCAGAGAGGCCAGTGCAGAATACCTGGCCAGACAGCAGGAGATTCTGAGAAAGCATATCTGCGAGGCCGATGCAGTGGTCACGACCGCTCAGGTACCTGGAAAGAAGGCACCCGTTCTGATCACCGCCGATGTGGTGAAGGATATGCAACCGGGCTCTGTCATCGTTGATATGGCAGCAGGAACCGGTGGCAACTGTGAGCTGACAGAGCCGGGCCAGGTCGTCAGGAAGCATGGCGTTACCATTGTGGGCCATACGAATCTTCCTGCCGAGCTGGCCTACCATGCCAGTCAGCTTTACAGCCGCAACCTCCAGGCGCTGATCGAATATCTGACGAAAGAAGGGTCTTTGCAGCTTGATGCCGAAGACGAGATTGTCAGTGGCGCTCTCATCACTCGCGACGGACAGATTGTCCATGAGAAAACACGAGAACTGGCTGGGTAAGCGTTCTCGGTCTACAGGAGTTATTCATGGGACTGCATGAGATTATTATGCTGGTCACGGTATTCGTGATCTCGGTCTTTCTGGGCTTTGAACTGATTTCGAAGGTTCCGCCCACATTGCATACACCGCTTATGTCGGGTTCAAATGCAATCTCCGGCATCACCATCGTTGGTGCCCTTGTTTCAGCTGGGTCAGGTGGACCGAATCTTGTTTCGATTCTGGGTTATGAAACAAGTACGTCAGCCATTCTCGGCTTTGTGGCGATTGTCTTTGCGACAATCAACGTTGTCGGCGGCTACCTGGTCACCGATCGAATGACACGCATGTTTAAGAAGAAGTGAGGATAACCCTTTCATGGAAACAAAAGAGCTATTGATTCTTGCCTATCTGGTTGCCTCTATTCTCTTCATCGTTGGCATCAAACAGCTGAGCAAGGTAAAGACAGCCCGTCAGGCAAATGGTCTGTCTGCCCTGGGTATGCTGATCGCCATCGTAGCGACGCTATTTGATCAGGAAATCCTGTCTTATGAAATGATAGCCGTCGGCCTTATTGTCGGTGCTCTGATTGGCCTCGTGCTTGCATTGAAGGTGCAGATGACGGGCATGCCTCAGATGGTGGCATTGTTGAACGGTTTTGGTGGTGCTGCTTCGTTGCTTGTTGCTTCGGGGGACTTTTACAGCTCCGGTGGTGATTCGGAGCCCTTTATTGCAACGACCGTTTTTCTTTCGGTGCTGATCGGTGGCGTTACGTTTACCGGATCACTCATAGCCTTCGGAAAGCTGCAGGGCATCGTTACCGAGAAGAGTGTGATGTATCCCGGCCAGCATGCCGTAAACGGTCTTCTGATCCTGCTTGCGATCGGTGCCGGTATCTTCATCGCTCTGCCGCCTATCGATAGCTACAGTGCCCTGGATGCAGTGGGACTGTCCGCTCTGGCCGGTTTTACAATGCTTGAGATTCTGATCGTCCTGGCACTCATCCTCGGCGTGCTGCTGGTAATACCGATCGGTGGCGCAGACATGCCTGTTGTGATCTCGTTGCTGAACTCCTATTCCGGTATTGCAGCGGCCATGACTGGCTTCGTTCTCAGCAACACGGTTCTGATTATTACAGGATCCCTCGTCGGTGCCTCCGGTATCATCCTTACGCAGATTATGTGTAAGTCGATGAACCGCTCCCTGATGAACGTTCTTCTTGGAGGCTTTGGCCAGACTGCAGGCAAAGGTCCAGCCGGTCCGCAATCCGATATCGTGGTGAAAGAGATCGGTACCGAAGAAGCGGCCATGCTGTTTGATGGTGCTTCCAGTGTGATTATCGTTCCCGGTTACGGCATGGCCGTTGCCCAGGCGCAGCACGTTGTGCGTGAACTCAGTGAGCTGCTGTCCGCTCGTGGCACAGAGGTTCGCTTTGCCATCCACCCTGTTGCCGGCCGTATGCCGGGACATATGAACGTTCTTCTTGCCGAAGCCAACGTTCCTTACGAGAAGCTGCTTGAAATGGACCAGATTAACGATGATTTCTCGAATACGGATGTGGCGCTGATCATCGGTGCAAACGACGTAACGAACCCGGCTGCCCGACACGATCAAAGCAGTCCGATTTACGGCATGCCCATCCTGAACGTGGACAAGGCTCGCACGGTGGTCGTGATCAAGCGGAGCTTGAAACCGGGATATGCCGGTATCGATAACGAGCTCTATGGCTATCCGAACTGTTTGATGTATTTTGGAGATGCCAAGGATGCAATCTCGAAGCTCATTACCGAGCTGAAAGAGAATGCATAAGCCGTAACGGCGGCACAAAAAAAAAGGCCCTGCACTTCATGAGAAGGCAGGGCTTTTTTATGCTTCAGGCCACGGTGATTCTGTTACACTCGATCGGCGTAGATCAATCGGATCGTTCTGGTCTTGATCCACTCTTTGCCTTTTTTATCAAAGTAGGTGTACTGGTACAGTCTGCCGTTCTCATCGTAGTCATAGCGGCAGAGGTATGCAGAGTCCGGCAGGATTTTGGTCCTTTCTTTCAGGCGGCCGTCTTTATCGTAGGAGTAGGTAATCTGTTGCAGCGGTTTGCGCTGTTCGTCTGCCAGCTCCATCTTTATCGGTCGGCCTCTGTCATCGAGAAAGATGTGAAAGACGTCTGAGGACTTGTCGATGGTTTCACGGACGGCGATTTTGTCACGCGTATAGGCATAGCTGCGCACGAACTGAAGCTCATCCCCTTTGTGAACGTCGATACGACTGACACGTCCCTTGAAATACTGACGGGTCTTTGCAGAGAAGGCCTTTCCTGCGGCATCGAAGTACTCTTCTTTTACCGGCAGGCCGTCCTTGTAGGTGTAGCGGATCTCTCCCGTAAAGGTGTTCTTCTGGTTGTAGAAGGATTCACTGACAATGCGTCCGTTTTCGTTGTATCGGATCCGCGATGTTTCCAGGACCTTCCCCTTTTCGTCCATGGCGATGAGCATGAGCGGACCTTTCAGTCCATCCTGCATCAGATAGGGGCTCAGGGGATTGGTAATGCCGGGCTCATAGCTAAAGGGATCGAACGGCTCCTTGGCAAGAGCAAGAAGGGCAGCAGGCGAAAAGAACAGGATCAGGAAAAGGCGCAGGCGTACAGTCATGGCCCTACGATTCTCGGCAGGTTTTCCTGATCGCTTAATGCTGGAATGTCAGTCGCGCTCGCCGATGGGACGGGCATCAGAATCCCTTTTGCTACGGAATCGGTCGCTAAAGGGAATCTCAAGCCTGGCAATCGTCTGGTCCCCCTGAATCAGAATGCGGAAATAGGACGGATCGATGCCCTCTCCCTTCAGCAGGATGACAATAAGGGCCAGGCCCAGTCCGGCGCCCTCTGTATCATCAGACATCGCCTGGTCCATGTAGAATTCTGCCAGGTCGTTATAGCCCATGGCCTTCTTGAGCTTGTCGCGCATGAGCGTTTCTTCGGCTGGAATAATGGCGGTGTTGTTCACGACCTCGATGCGGATGCCTTCTTTATCAAATTCGAAGTCGATCATGCAGTACAGACCGCGATCGCGGGCCTTTTTTCCGTATTCCAGGGCCATCTGTTCGCTGAAGGCCTCTTTATAGAGGGCAATGCCCTTATGATATTGAGCCTCGTCGTTCAGGTCCAGACCCTGTTCTTCGAAAAAGATGCGCTTTTGGTTGGCCTTGCAGCCGTTGATCACGAGCTCTTTCAGGATTGTGTACAGCGTGTGGATGAGACGCTCATGATCGGTTTTGCGCAGGATGGACTCAAGCGAGAACATGATGTGTTTTTCCACCAGCTCGGTCATCCTGTGCGTTTTGAGGATGAGATAGCGTCCTTGATTGACGGCTCCTTCAATATTGCGATTGATGCGTTCGACCTGTTGCGTTACCATATCGGACCACTGTAGGATTTTGCTGTTGACTTTAAACGTTCGGGGAATGAAGGCAATACTTTTTAAGGCTTTCTTACAGGGTGGATCGGGTATTTTCCGACACGGGGATCTTTTTCCGGAGATTTAATTCCATGAAACTGGTTTTAATGCGCCATGCTGAGGCGGTTGACAAGGCAGAAAACGGTGAGCGTCCACTGACGGCCAAAGGATTGCGCGACGCAGAAAAGATGGCAAAGCTATTGCGTCTTACGGGCTGGGAATGGTCAGAGGTGCGGTGCAGTCCTGTGTTGCGGGCCCGGCAGACGGCAGAGCATACCGCTCCGATGCTGCATGCGCCGTATCGCACCGATCCCATTTTACAGCCCGGTGTAACGCCCGAGCAATTCCTGGAGTCTGTAGGGGACGGATATCAGTCCTCTGCACAGCTGTGCGTCTTCCATATGCCGGACATTGCCTATGTGGCGTCGCATATCCTGGGGGTCGACAGCTCTCGCTTCTTTTTCTCACCGGGGAGCGTGCTGGCCATCAATATGGCCGTTCGCAGAAGCGACTGCATGCAGATCTTTCAGTACCAGCCCGATTTTATTGGCTGACGGCGACGATCTGCTGCAGGCGACTCTGCAGGCGTTCAAACGAGTAATGCTTTCGGTACAGCGCAGGCGTGTCACCGGCCGAAGCGCTGTTTATGTCGAGGACTTCCCGGCTCAGCCTTGTGAAAAACCGAGCCCGGTTCAGGGATGTTTCATGAAACACAGGGCTGTCGGGTAAGGCCATGGGCAGGTTGAAAGCAAGCGCTTCTACTACGGGAACACAGAAGCCTTCATGTAAAGAGGCCGTAACGAACAGATCGGAGTTGCGATACAGTGTTGCCAGCTCCGCCACGGTGGTGCTATGAAAAAAACGTACCTGCACACGGCTGCAACGGGCAGCCGTTCGCCGAACAAGGCGGTTATACGACGGAAAGGCCTCTGAGAAGGCCCCGGCAATAAGGAGTGTCGGACCGTCTGCAATGTTACGGCTCTGTCCGCCACGAAACAGACGCTCGAACCAGGGCCTGGGCCCGGCGCTGTCCGCGAAGGCCGCATCTACTTCAGAGATCAGCGTATGAACGTTCTTATGCGGAGAGATCCTTCCCACGAATAGAAGGCGTGGCCGGTTCAACGCTTGCAGTTGATCTGCAAGGGCGGGTTCGGCAGGACTGGAAAGCAGCAGATCGGTCTGAGAAAAGGGGGGAAGCACTTCCGTTGCCGGATGGAGTCCGGTCAGGGCAACGTAGTCGCCGGCATTTTCATGCGAATCTGCAAGCAAAAGGTTGGGTACTGCAAGGTGTTGCAGTCGTTTTCGCCCTGCCTCGCAGATGCGCGCCACGGCTCTGCTATAGGGCCTGATGAGGTGCGGTGGTGTAACGTTGTGGTAACGCAGGATGCGCCTGCCGGTAAAGGCATTGTAGATCTGGTCGCCCAGATCCCAGGCGACGGCATAGTGATAGATGAGAAGGTCGTCGTCCGGCAAATGCCTGAAATAGGTTTCTGCTGGAACGGTGTCGATGTCAGCAGCACCGTTTGCACAGACGATGGTAACCTGATGCAGAGGACGCAAAGCCTCTGCCATTCCGAGAACATCGTTCCCTACTCCATCTCCGGGGAATAGATCAGGAACCAGTAAAGCGATCTTCAGCTCAGCCTCTCCCTTCGAAATGTAGATGGGTAGTCGATTATCAGCAGAGGCTCACCCGAATGTACGTCACGATCGAAATAAACGATCTTTGACTGAAAGGAGCCGCGATAGCGTCCCTGGATAACTTCTCCGTTTACCATGTTATCCTGACGGAAAGAGACAGAGGGAAGATCCTTCTGCAAACGCAGCAAGATTCGATTCGATGTTTCAGCAAGCACTCTTCCCCTGACGGAAACGCCGCGGGTAATCAGGAATACCTCGTCGTCGGGCTTTAGAAGCGGCATGTTGCATGGTGCTTCTAAAGCGGAGGCCTGTCAACGAGTATACAATGGCCTGAAGTGTCTGGCCACTGCAGGCCGTTGCATTGAAAGAGGTGAATAGTGCTCGACAGCTCCATGCTTCTTTCCGGTATTGAAACATGGCAGCCATTCTCAAGCAAACACCTCCAGCCGGTACGAAAGTAGGCCTTGCCTTTTCAGGCGGTCTTGATACGCGAACGGCCGTAGCCTGGATGAATGAGAAGGGGCTGGAAGTGTATTGCTACACGGCCGACCTCGGTCAGCCTGACGAAAAGGATCCAGCGGAGATCCCACCACAGGCTACCGATCATGGAGCCAGAAAAGCTGTATTGCTCGATTGTCGTGAATCCCTGGCCATTGAAGGCCTGATTGCCCTGCAATGTGGTGCCTTTCATATCGTATCGGGCGGGCTGAAGTACTTCAATACCACACCTCTTGGTCGGGTCGTTACGTCGGTAGCCATTGTCAAAGAGATGCAGAAGGATGGTGTGAACGTCTTTGGTGATGGTTCAACGCATCGCGGCAATGATATTCAACGCTTTTATCGCTACGGACGCCTCTGCAATCCTGATCTGAAAATCTACAAACCCTGGCTTGATACTGCCTTTGTACAGGCCTTTGGTGGTCGCACCGAGATGGCCGAGTATCTGCAGAAGATCGGTAAGCCATATCGATCCTCCGTAGAAAAGGCATACAGTACCGACTCCAACATGCTTGGCGCCACCCATGAAGCAAAGGACCTGGAGTATCTGGATCGGTCGATGATGATCGTAGAACCGATTATGGGCATTGCCAGCTGGGATGAATCGGTGGCCGTTGATGCAGAAGATGTTGTAATCGATTTCGAAGCAGGCTTGCCGGTGCGCCTGAACGGTCAGAGCTTTGCACATCGTTATGAGCTCATTCTCGAAGCAAATCGTATTGGCGGAAGGCATGGTCTTGGCATGTCTGATATGATCGAGAATCGGATCATTGAAGCGAAGAGTCGGGGCATCTATGAGGCTCCTGGCATGGCCCTGCTCCATATTGCGTATGAAAGGCTGCTTCAATGCTTTCATAACGAGAACACCCTGGACCTGTATTTTGAGCAGGGGCGCCGTCTGGGACGCCTTCTTTATGAGGGTCGGTGGTATGATCCCGAATCCCTTGCCTTGAAGAAGGCTCTTACCTCTGTCGTGGCTCGGCCGGTATCAGGAAGCGTTGTCATTCGTCTGCGGCGGGGCAATGATTTTACCATTGTAAGAACCGATGCCGATTCGGGCGTTTACAATGCGGAGGCCCTCTCTATGGAAAAGACGGATTCGCTTTTTACGCCTGAAGACCGTATCGGACAGCTTGAGGTTCTGTCCCTGAACCTGAACGATACGCGAACCGTTCGAAACCTGCTTGGCGAAGAGCTGTAAGCTCAGTCGTTTCATCTCAGCATCCGAAAAAAGGCCCGCAGCGATGCGGGCTTTTTTTGTGTATTGGATCCAATCTTTACGCAGCTTACACAGTAAGGGAAAAGGTTGTGTATAAATGTACTTGTCGTGAATCAGGGAAATAGTTGACAGAAAGACAGAGAGTCTGTAGAAAGAGCCAAAGTCAGGACCACTATAGGTGTAGAGAGTGGAAACATGAGTGAGAAGAGAGGACCTGTGTGGTGCAGGGCATCAAGTTGTCATATTTCAATTTGTAAAATAGGAGATTCAAATGAGAAGATGGATGATTCTGGCTCTCCTGCCGGGGGTTTTTTTTACTGCGCAATTGCAAGCGCAAACCATTCGACTGGATTTCAACCTCTCGAGGGGGCTTCAGTTCGACGCAGGGCTCGAAGACCGTTTGGGCATGCAAGGAGTGATATCTCCCTTCTGGGGAGGGGTGTCTGGCAATGGTGGTTGGTCGACCGCTGAGGGCTTGACGTTTGGACCTGTTAGACTGGGCTATTTGCATGAGGTTGGTCCGGGAAGGATCTATCTCGGTGCCAGTTACAGCCAGTATAGCTACACGGGCGATTATGCGACTGTAGGTTCCTCCCTGTTCGGAAGCAGTGTAGGTACGGTTTCGATCGATAAGTACGAGTACACCTTGCTTGATTACGAGGCCGGTTACGAATTCAAACTGGATAAAGTAACCCTGCTGCCAAAGATAGGCCGTCGTTCCTACGAGAAGAGTTACGAGGCCTCCGGGTTTGCTATGGGGGCTACCGGTGCATTCGTGACCAGCAACGACACCGTGAACGGAAATTCAAGCGGTCTGTATGGCGCTCTTGCCGTGGAATATGAGCTGGTGGATGGCCTTGGCCTGTACTTCGAAGGGGCAAAGTCTCTGGGAGCGATGACCGGTTCAGCAGACATAGCGCAGGGTAGTAATATCACGACAATCGGTTTGGGCAGTGCCGGTATGATGGGATTGTCGCGCATCGGCACTGCGGATCAGGAAGTGGAATTCACGACGATGAAGCTTGGCTTTAAGGTCCGTGCGGGTGATAATGTGACGGTCAGCATTGGCTTCCAGAAAGACAATTTCAGCATCAGCTATCCGGGGCGTTTTGATGTTAACATTCTTGCGCAAAGTTCTGGCTCGTTTACTTCCGCTTCAACGTCCACGTCGGCGGATAACATCAACGATTGGATGGTTAGGCAGGCCCTGTGGGGTGGAAGTCAGGAAGATGCACGGACTGGCTTTTACTTCGGTATAACCAAGGATATCGATCTCTAAGATGGGGTCCGTTAAGCCGGTGTGTCTGGTGGCACACCGGTTCTTCATGGGGTGGTCCGACGTGATTTCGGCATCGTCCGTCGACGCATAAAAAAGAACGTTCCACCCGCTGCTGCCAGCAGGAAGGCGATGAGAGCCGAGGCAGCAAGAAGTCTTGTACGGTACTGTTTTTCCGTAATGGCCGGCCTGCTACCTTCCTCAAGCAGGATGCTCTGAAGCGTTAAGCGGAGCATTGCCTGAAGCATGGCATCACTGCGCTTGCTGTCCGTATTGGCCTTTTTTTGTATGGCAGGATCGGGGTAGGCTGCGATAAAATAGTTCAGATCTCGTGTGGCAAAGAAGAGATTTGCCGAAGTCAGTCGTGGTAGCGGATGATTGTTCCGGCTATACATCATGGCATGGAATTTCTGAACGACAATGCCGTTTTCCTGAATCGTAGCCAGTTCCACTTCTATGGTAGAATCAGCGCTGAATGGCCGCAGCTCTTCCGGAGGCTGGAACGTACGCATGGCATTGGGCTGGCATAGCACGGCCACAAAGACCCGGCTCTCTGGATTGTAGCCGAGGAAGGAATCGGGCTGGATTTCAACCGGTTGCAGGGTGTCGTGTAGCTGCAATTGCAGTCTGCACTGTTCGATGTGAGCAGCCTTGCCTTCGTAGGATTGCCTGGTATCGGGAGCACGAGCCTGTATCGAGAATGGCAGAAGGATCAGCAGAAGTGTGTAGTGCAACGGGCGCATGGCAGCGTCCTGAATAGGAAACCTGCGATCTATCGCAAGGCAGAAAAAGGATGGCCAGAAATCGCTTCTGCACTATGGTTTGAGCATGCTCCGTAGTCTTCCGGCCTTTCTCGTTCTATTCTTGATGTCCGGCTGCCTTGAGGTGCAGAATGCACTGATCGAATGGTTTTCTCCGGATTACCGAGCCGAACCGGTGAAGGACCGGACCCGTATACGTTTGCAGCCTGTTTTCGAGGGCTATCCTGGCATAACAGAGATCGTCTTTCTGCCAGGAAGCACCGGGCGGTTTCTTGCCTTACAGAAAGGCGGCTCGCTTTTGTGGTTTGATATTCCGACAAAGCGAAGCGGTCAGCTTTTGAAGCTCGATGTGCTGACGGCCTCCGAGCAGGGGTTGCTGGGCCTTGCCTTTTCGCCTGCCTTTTTACGGAACGGTCTGCTGTATCTGCACTATTCCGTAGATGTGGGCGGTCGCAAGGTAGGACGCATCTCTGAGTGGAAGGTCGACACTCCCCATGATATTACCCGTAGCCGTATAGGATCGGAACGGATCTTGCTTGAGGTTGAACAGCCCTACGCCAATCACAACGGTGGGCGCCTGGAGTTTGGTCCGGACGGCTATCTGTACATCGGCCTCGGGGATGGAGGGTGGCGTGCCGATCCACAGGGCAACGGTCAGAACCCGAAAACCCTGCTTGGCAGCATTTTGCGCATCGATCCCAGACCGGGCCCGGATAAGAGGCCATACACGGTACCGCCTGACAATCCGGGCGGCACATGGGCGCCTGAGATCTTCGCCATCGGTTTACGAAATCCCTGGAAGTTCTCTTTTGCGCCGGACGGCCGCCTCATTGTGGCCGATGTAGGCCAGGATAAATACGAAGAGATCTCTGTCGTTCGTAAGGGTGGTAACTACGGCTGGAACATACGCGAAGGCTTTCATTGCTTTGAGCCGCCGAAAGGGTGTCAGACGGCTAACCTTATCGATCCGGTTTATGAGTATTCTCATGAAGAAGGCAAGTCGATTACAGGTGGGTATGTCTATACCGGCTCATCGATCCCCTTTCTGCGTGGAAAATACGTCTTTGGGGATTTTGTTTCTGGATGGATACGGGCCATTTCTATTCCTCGTGCAGGGAAGGTCACAGATGTCATCAATCTTGGCAGGTGGCCCATACTCATCTCCACGTTCGGACGTTCGGCCGATGGTGAGCTGTATGTGGCAGATTTTGCAAAGGGAACGATCTACAGACTGAGCGCAAAATGAGGTCTGCGATATAGAAGGCTGTCATGAATCCGACTTGCTGAATGTCGCTCCATCAATCTCCTGGCGAAAACCTGCTGGCAGCTTCTTGCGAAGCCGGGCAGAATTTAATCATGGCGGAATTGTATGCATAGAAATCAGCTGATCCTTCCCTTTCTGGTGGTCTTACTGGCCTGGCAGCCTGAGATCCATGCCGAAGATATTGCCGGGGATGCACCGAAGTCCATTACTGCGGAATCCAGCAGTTTTGGCTACGTACGGATCAAGTCTCTTTATATCGAGTCCGCATTACTGGAAGCAAATATCGGCTTTCTTAATTCCAGGCTATGGAACGACCTTGCGGCTCGCAAAACGGCATTGCAGATTCCGCATAAGAACCCGGTGATTCGTGCCATTGGCGCCGAAGTGGGATTGACCGCTGTTTCGAAGGACGATACCCGAGCCGGCCACTTTCACTTCGCGTATCTAAAGGGCCGAAACGGCCATATGTATTCGTCCGGTTTTGCAAGGAATGCAAAGAACTATACCAATCCGATCGCACTGGCTGTCGTGAATACCGAGGATTCTATTTCGTCGTACGACGACATTTCCATCGAAGGTATGGAAATCGAAACATGGACAGAATACTACTTCATGCATTCTACAAAGAGCCCTTATTTCAAGTACTTCGGACTGCGTTTTGGAGCTGGTGCTTCTACCGAAAAATCGCGTATGCGAGGGTTCCGTCTGGCCAATGTCTACACTACAGAAAACGGCACGCCGACGACGACCAACTATTATCCCGGAATTCTCCCGACAGGGACAGCCTTGAGGCAGCAGCAGATGGATTACAGGCAGAACGACCTGTATCTGATTGCGGGACTGAGTTACAGAGCGCCTCTTGGAAAGAGACATGAGATTGATGCTTCGGTGGAGAGCATGTTCGTTGGAATCGGGGCTGGATACTATGAATTTAAAGAAGGCCTCGTGCCTACTGGCCCGGCGCCAACGGATAACGTTCTGAATCATGTTATGTACATATCAAACCTGACGGCTTCCACTTCACTGGAAGGGCCCGTGGCGTCGGTGCTGCAGGGGTTGCGCTATCGTTTCGGTTATACCTATAAGGTTTCTGAAACCACCGGTATTCGCATTATGTACGGCCAGACGAAGCGAAGTTATACAATGTATACTCCAAACATCAAGGCAAAGGACGAGGATGCAGCAGCATCTTTGCTTCTCGGTGACGTCGAAGGTTATCTTTCGCGTTCTATTGAATCGATTGGCGTATCAAAGGTTTCGGCCGTTGATCGTCGTCGTGAAATCACGCTTGAGATTCAGGCCCGATACTGATGAAGCGAGACGGTGGCCCTGGCGCCCCGTGCAGTGGTCTCTGGCTTTTGAGTTGTTTCAGTGAAAGGCCTTCAGGCCGATGACGCCGATGATGATAAGCATCACCGAGATAATCTGAAACAGGTTGGTGGGATCGCGGAAGAGAAAGACTCCCACAAGAAAGGTTCCTGTGGCACCGATTCCCGTCCACACGGCATAGGCCGTTCCGATGGGAATCGTCCGTTGTGCCATCCACAGGAAGATGCCGCTCAGTATCATGGATACGACGGCCATGACAATGCCCGGAAGCTTCTGAGGCATCGTCTGTGACAGCTTCAGTCCGAGAGGCCAGCCTATTTCAAAGATGGCTGCAATAAAGAGATAGATCCAGCCCATAGCGTAACTGAATTAACTGAGTTCCATGCCCGAGCTATCCGGGCCTTCCAGGGCGAGGCGTTCTTCCATGCGGTCGAGGATGCGTTCCGGTGAGGCCTCGAAGATCAGGGATTCGTAGGTATCGCGTCGCAAAAACCCTTCGCGAACGATGGACAGCAAGAAGGTCTTCAGCGGATCATAGAAGTCTCCGGTGTTCAGAATACCGATCGGGCGGTTATGCAGACCGAGCTGCTGCCATGTAAAGACCTCGAAGAACTCATCCATGGTGCCGATGCCTCCTGGCAGCACCATGAAGGCATCGGACAGGCGTGTGATGACCGCTTTGCGTTCATGCATCGTTTCTACGATGCGAAGGTCCTGTATGCCATCGTGACCGAGTTCCCGTTCGATCAGATGCCGCGGGATTACACCGGTAACGTGCACGCCGTTTTTGATGGCTGTGTCCGCCAGTAAACCCATAAGCCCCACATTGCCACCGCCGTAGACGATGGCAATGCTGCGTCGGGCAAAGGTTTCGCACAGATCGGCGATCTTACGTCCGAAAAGCGGGTTTATGCCCGTGCTCGAACCGAGGAAGATGCCGACAGAACGAATCGCTTGCATCAGGCTTCAGTGAAAGCTTTCAGGTCTTTTCCGTTTGCCATACCGAGGATGGCAACGTCCAGCCCAAAGCCGCTCAGTGTATCGGCGGTTAAGCGCTGAGAAGTCTTTCCGGGTCCGAAGTCCACAACGTGTGTGGGGGCCAGTTCTTTGATCGGAGTGAGCGCCTTCTCCCAGTAAAGCGTGCTGACCAGAAGGTCGTAGGTCATCGTCCTGCACAGATCGGCCAGATCACGATAATCCTTTCCGTCTGCGAAAGAGTAAACGGGGATTTTCAGTTCCGATGCCTTGAAATCGAAACCGATACGTTTGCGATCCTCTTCAAAAGGAGCGACGGCGCCTTCCATCAGCGGGCTGTGGAACGGGCAGGTCGTGCGCAAAAAGACGAACTTCACCTGCTCGGCCTCAAGCGTCGCCTTATGTTGCTTGTAGAAATTGAGCAGCGACGATCGGTGCGACGACAGGATGCGGTTTACCGGCGAGTTATACAGACTCATGTAGATCTGTTTATCGGCCGGAAGATTCGCATTGGTCTCGGCAACAAGCTCTGCGATACGATCATGTGTAACGCCAAGAACGGCCACCATCGGAGCCGGATCTTTCAGGCCAAGCTCTGCAGCGAGGGCATGGTCCTCTGCCGCTGGCTCAAGCTCGGGATAGGCTTCCTGAGCGCGGACTCCAAGATAAAGGATGTATTTCATGTAAAGGGCCAGGGCATCGTAATATTCTTTGCCGGTTTTGGCAAGGGCACAGAATGTCATCGAGATCAGTCCCTGACTGTGGCCGGTGGATCCTCTGGTATGCTTGATCAGGTCTTCGATGGACCAGCCCTTTTTCAGGACGGACTCAAAGTAGGCAAGCTGCGTCAGCTGGATCATGGTCAGCGAAACGGCAGCTGTAGACAGATAGAATTCAGAGGGGATGCTGGATTCGTCTTCCAGCCATTTGCGTGCATCGATGCCATGGGGCAGACCAACCGTACCGGTTACCTTTGCAGCCTCTTCTTCAAGGGCCCCCAGGGTAACGTCGAAGAATTCTTTGAGCTCTCCAGAATCATAGAACTTTTTCAGCTCTTTGTACCACGGGGAACCCTGTCCTCCCATCTGCAGAAAGAAGGATGCCTGACCGGATTCTGCCTTTGTTAGAATTGCTGGTTTTGCCATGTTCTTTAACCTCGAAACGCCCGCAGGCTTATTTGTTTACTCGCTCAACGAAAGAGATGTCTCGCAGGTCAATGCGGATGCGGTCGCCCTGCTTGATGAAGATGGGTACAAGCACTTCGCCACCGGTTTCAACGGTAACACGCTTTTTGGCAGTACCCTGTGTGTCACCTTTCAGGCCTTCTTCGGCGTAGGTGACCTCAAGTTCTACGAAGTTGGGTGGTGTAACACTAACAGGAAGACCTTCGTAGAACTGTACCTCAAAAGGCATTTCTTCCTTGATGAATTTTGCAATATCTTCAACGAGATCGATCGGAACAGAGTATTGCTCATAATCGTCTTTATCCATGAGAACGAATTGATCGCCTTCGCTGTAAAGATAGGTGACGTACTTCTTGTCCAGTTCAACGTCTTCCACCTTTTCAGAAGACTTGAAGGTCCGTTCGATGGTGTTTCCACCTTTGATCTTTTTCAATTTTGTTCGAACAAATGCACTGCCTTTTCCGGGGTTTACAAATTGGGAAAATGTGCAGGTATACAGTTCGTTATCGAGTTTGATGACCGTGCCTTTCTTCAGGTCGATAGGATCAAGCATGCGGGTAGGATTCTGAAGAGCTTGCCTCCAGTCCAATAAATTTTATTGGCGCAGAAGGTCATGCGCACAGCGTGGTGTCCTTCCGGTGCTCTTTCATGGATAGCTTCAAAACTACCTGGCAGAAGGAACTGCAGTCCTCTGTTCATAACCTGCGCTCCATGATGCAGCGCTTTCAGGACCTGTACGGCGTTGACCTCCTGTCAGGTCCCTGGGCAGGTCGCATCACCGCTGCGCTCAAGCAGGAAGAGAGATTGCAGTCCCGGTTTCGTTTTGCTGTTACCGATTCGTATCTTCGCCGGGCACGGCCGGAGGATCCGAGGTGCCCTGTTCTCGGCCAGGTGTTGCCGCATCCGGCCGAACTCGATGATCCCCTTTTTGAAAGGGATGATCCCCTTGCCGAAGAAACTCACATGCCTGTAAACGGTCTGACGCACCGTTATCCGGACCGGGTTCTCTGGTATTTGAGCCATCACTGCGCTGTATACTGCCGCTTCTGTCTGCGTAAACGAAAGGTATCGAAGGCCGGCACAGCGCCCGCTGCCGGCGAGATAGAACAGGCACTGGATTATATTCGCAGTCATACGGAGCTGAACGAGGTCATTCTGTCGGGCGGTGATCCCCTTTCGTTGTCCGATGCTTCTCTGAATGACATACTGGATGAGCTGAAGGCCATCGAACATATTGTAAGCGTTCGGATTCACAGCCGCATGCCCGTAACACTGCCCTGTCGGTTTACGGACGATCTGATTGACGTTCTTCGTCGGCATGCACCTCTAACGCTTGTTACCCACTTCAACCATGCCCGAGAACTGGGCGAGGATTCTCTGGAGGCCATTCGAAGGATTCGCTCTGCCGGTGTTATGCTGCTGAACCAATCCGTTTTGCTTCGAGGCGTGAACGACACCGAGGAGGATCTGCGACAGCTCTTTCTATCACTGATCAAGCATGGCGTGAAGCCTTACTATCTGCACCAATGTGATGAGGTGAGGGGTGTTTCGCATTTCAGGGTTTCCGTTGTTAAGGGCATACAGCTGATGAAAGCGCTGCGCGGACGAATCCCGGGGATTGCCATGCCTCTTTTTGTCGTGGATCTGCCCGGCGGTGGCGGGAAGGTTCCGGCAGACAGCTCTTATCTGCTCAGGGCGGACGATGAAGGTTACGTGTACGAAAACTACGAAGGGAAGGTTTATGCCCTATCACCTGAGCAGAGCGACGAGAACGTAGCCATGCCTGAGAGCGGTTTACTATGAAGAGGAAACGTGTTTCGGTGATTCTGCTTGCCGGTGGCAGTGGCAGTCGTTTTGGCGCTGCACGGCCCAAACAGCTGGTGGAGCTTGCCGGTCGGCCGGTTCTGGCCTACAGCGTGCGTCGGTTCTGTCAATGGCTTGGGGATCTGGATACGACTGCTTCTTTTCAGGCAGGCAATCTGGTGCTTGTATCCCATCCCGATTATGCAGACGAATGCCTGGTCCTTGCAGAGAGGGTCCTGGGCGCATCTCCCTTCCCCTTACCAGCCTCGTTTGCATGGAAAGAGCGGCTGATCCTGGCCGAAGGGGGACAGACAAGGCACCTTTCTTCGGTGAACGGAGTGCGAGCTGCCGGACCTGCAGAGATGTACGTCATCCACGATACGGCAAGGCCCTACGTGCCCGTCGAAGACCTGAATGCCCTGCTTGCTGCATTTGATGATGGCAAAACCTCCGTGGCATCGCTTGTCGTTGCGTCGAATGAAACCCTCGTCGAAGGAAGGGATGACTGTCTGGTCAGAGGGCTGGACCGCAGCCAGATCTATGCGGTTAAAACTCCACAGGCCTTTCGATCCACGCTACTGGATCGCTTTCTGGAAGCAGAGGATCGGCCGGAGTATACAGATCTGCTGCGATGGGCAGAGCTTCAGGGATTGCCGGCGCGGCTGGTGCAGGGCTCTGCACTCAATCTCAAGCTTACAAGACCCGAGGACCGGCTGATCCTTGAGGCTGTGCTGCACGCATCGGAGGACCGGGCGTGAAGCGCCTGTTTCTGGCTCTGCCGGTCCCTGATTCAATCCATGAAGAACTGGAGCGACTGCGCATAGGATTGCCCGGGGCCCGATGGGCGCAGAATCTGCATATCACGCTTCGCTTCTTCGGAGATACGACGCAGGAGCAGCAGTCTGCCATCGAAGAACAATTGGCCGATCTGGACTTTCCTGCACCGACCATAAGGCTTGGCAGTCCTGGCGTGCTAGTGCACCCCAGACAGACGATTCTCTATTTGCAGGTTCAGCCCGATGAAGCCATCCGGGCTTTGAAATCAGAGGTGGATGCCCTGCTGCGCCCGGCAGGATTTCGTACGGAGCGAAGGTACTTCCCGCATTGTACTCTGGCACGGATTTCTGGAAAACAATCCCGTTACCTGCAGCAGTACGTCCTGCAGTTTGAGCATTTCCAGACGTCTTCTTATACTGCCGATGAGCTGGTGCTGTTTTCCAGTATACTGCAGCGGACCGGTGCACTGCATATTAGTGAAGAGTGCTACAAACTTTCTCCTGTTTGACGTCTAATCCTGTAGATGCATGAAGAGAAGGATTCGGTCCGTATTCTGGTTGTGGATGATGATCCTGCCTTCTTGCTATCCACGCACATATTGCATTCTTTTGCCGCAGAAGTGGTCTATGTGCGATCTGTTGAAGAGGCCAGGCAGGAGCTAAACCTGCGACAGTTTGATGTGGTGCTTGTCGACACAGACCTTGCAGGGGATGGCAGTGCCCTCGGGTCGGAGCTAACGGTCGGCAATATGCCTGTCATCTTTCTTGCAGACAGAGCAGAACAACGTCTGAGCTCTTCGGTTCATCGAAATCCATCCGTTTCGCTGCTCTATAAACCCTTCCTCCCTGCTGAGCTACAGGCATTGATCAGGACGGTGCTACCGCTTCCTCAGGACGATCGGCTTCTGGATGACAGACGTTTTCTCGAGCATCTTGTACGTTCTGTAAGACAGTTGAAAAGAACGAAGCAAAAGGCTGCCATCTTTGCTCTGCATGTAGAAGGGCTTCGTCAAACTGGCAGGCAGCGACAGGACTCAATCGAGCTGGTCCGCAAGAACATCGCTCGGAGATTGCATGAGTCTGCCGGGGAAGGCGCCATCGTCGGATCTCATGGCGATGATTTTCTCATTCTTATCGATGATATAACGGACTATGAAACCTCACTGCGCGTGGCGGATCAGATGCTTCTATCGGCAGGTGCAGGCATGCGTTCCGGCCGTCGACGTGCGGCAAGGCAGGCTAACCGGATTTCTATGGGGATCAGTCTGTATCCTCTGGATGGGGACTCAGCGGAGCAGTTGATTGAACTGGCCGGTGTTGCTATGGCTTTGGCCGGTTCCGGCTACCGCTATTATAATGCATCGGTGGAAAAGGTGGCCGTTTCGTGGCGGCGCTATCGTTCGAAGATGGCCGCGCGCTGTTCTGGATCTGAGCCGCTGTTTCAGATCATCCGTACAACTGATTCGAATCAGATCTATTCGATCCAGCCAGACTTCTTTCCGTTTGATCCCGGTATGAATGGCGCACTGTCTTCTGTTGAAGAAAGCGGTGCGGCGAGTTGGTCTGAGGCCTGCTGGCGGCTGCTGGTCTTTCTTCACCAGGAGGCCGACGCCAGCTGGCGGTCCGTTCTTCCGGCGATGCGTATTCAGGTTCGCACACCGATTGCGGCTCTGGTAGAAGGCGAGGTCCTTTACGAGTTGATTCATGCTCTGAAGCGCAGGCATGCGCATGTAATACTTGAAATGACCGAGCTGGATTTGCAAAGTCTGCTAGTTGAACATGCCGCGGTACTGCGAAAACTTGAGAGAGAAAACGTTGTCTTTGCTGTGCGCGAATGGGCGGATTTGATAGAATCCTTTGACCAGATGCGATTGCCGATAGACAGCTATATTCTGCCGACGGTGGACATGGGTCAGGGGATGTTACACCGGGCCCGGACTGAGGCACATGTGGCAGGCAGGCGCGTTCTGTTCGATCACGTTAGCGAGGCAGATGTTTTACAGCGGGTTCGCGGGGCCGGACAGGACCTGTATCGCGGTGCACTGGCAGGAGATCTGCTCAGTGCTGCCGATGTTCTTGAGCTCATGAAAAAATAGGTTTACCGGAATACCACCGACCTTTTCTTTAACAGGCCAGACGGCGCGCAATCGTCCGATGCGCTGTTGCATCTAACAGGACCCTTGATTCGATGCAGATTATTCACAACCTTGATCAATTTCAGCCTCGGTGGCAGAATGCCGTTCTTACCCTTGGCGTTTTTGATGGCATGCACCTCGGCCATCAGGCATTGATCAGGCGCACCCTGGAACGGTCAGCGGAAACCGGTGCAACGCCTGTACTTGTTACCTATCATCCTCATCCAGACCTGGTGCTTGGAAAGCGAAAGGAAGAGCACGGTACAGAGCTTTTTACCTATGAAGAGAAGCTGGGGCTTTTGCAGAGCTTTCAGCTTTATGCCACCGTCTTTGTAGAGTTTACGCGAGAACTTGCTCAGATGAGCGCCGAAACGTATTTGCGCGAAATTCTTGTCGAGCGTCTACATGCATCCTCCATCGTTATTGGCTATGATCAATGCTTTGGCAAAGACCGTCAGGGGGATTATGCCTTTCTGAACAGCCTGCGGCATAAGTATGGTTATACAGTAGACCGTATCGATCCCGTTTTGTATGATGGTGAGGTCGTTTCGAGCTCACGTGTTCGTCGCATTATTCGGGGCGGTGATGTGGAGCTTGGGAGGGCCCTTCTTGGTCGTCCGTTCTATGTGACCGGCACCGTCGTGCGTGGTTATCAGCGCGGTCGCACGATTGGATTTCCGACGGCCAATATTGATATTCCTTCAACGAAGGTTCTGCCATCGAATGGTGTGTACCGCGGCTGGTTTGAACGTGGAGGCCAGCTATACCGTGCCATGATCAACATCGGCTACAACCCTACCTTCCAGAACCAGCTGCTGTCTGTAGAGGCGCATATCCTGGATTTTGATGAGGAGATTTACGGGGAGTCGATTCGGCTGCATTTTGCCGATCGCCTTCGTTCGGAGCAGAAGTTCGACGGTCTTGAGGCCTTGCAGGCGCAGCTGCAGAAGGATCGCGAAGCGACGCTGGAATTGCCTGAGCGATTTTAGGTGTGCACTGTTACAGGCATGTATTACAGAAATAGCCGATAGGCCGGGTTCTGCGTTTCTTCTACAAACGGATAATTCAGGCTTGTCAGGTAGGCATAGAAGGTACTGTCATCCGCTTCGTCGATTTCGAAGCCAATCAGGACCCTGCCGAAGTCGCCCCCATGCATGCGATAGTGAAACAGAGAAATGTTCCATGAAGCACTCATGGAGTTAAGAAGACGTGCCAGGGCTCCGGGGCGTTCGGGGAACGTAAACCGGAACAGAAGCTCTCGCGGACCAGGAGGGCGTCGTCCTCCGACCATATGTCGTATGTGTGTCTTGGCAAGCTCGTTATCCGTAAGGTTCAAACACGGAAAGCCTCCGTCATTGAGCTGCCTGGAAAACTGTTCTGCTTCAGTAATCGACTGAATGGCAATGCCTACAAAGATGTGGGCCTGGTTACCCGACATCAGGCGGTAGTTAAACTCGGTGATGTTACGGTTACCGATATGGGTGTTACAGAAATGCTTCAGCGCTCCGGGTTGTTCGGGGATGGTTACTGCATAGAGGGCCTCTCTGCGTTCCCCGGTAATGGCCCGCTCGGCTACAAAGCGCAGACGATCGAAGTTCATGTTTGCACCGGAGTTGATGGCCACCAGACGCTGCCCTGTAATGCCATGGGCTGCTACATATCGGCGCAGGCCCGCTACTGCCAGAGCTCCGGCCGGTTCGACGATGGAACGGGTTTCCTGGTAAATGGCCTTGATAGCAGAGGCGATCTCATCGGTAGATACGGTAACGAAGTCATCGGTAAACTGTTTTGCCAGCTCAAAGGTGCGGGCCCCTACCTCCTTTACTGCCACACCATCGGCAAAGATGCCTACATCGGCAAGCCGCACGCGTCTGCCTTCGTTAAGGGAACGCTTCATGGCATCGGAGTCCTCTGATTGTACTCCTATGATCTTCACATCGCGGAGGACGGATTTCAAGAACAGCCCGATGCCCGAGATCAATCCACCACCACCGACGGGAACAAAGACGGCATCAAGATCCGGCCTCTGTCTGAGGAGCTCATGGCCAATCGTCCCCTGGCCTGCTATGACCTCATCGTCATCGAAGGGATGAATAAAAAGGGCTCCTGTTTCCTGTACCATTCGGGCTGCATGGTCGGCTGCATCGGAATAGCTGTCCCCTACAAGGACGACGGTGGCCCCGTAGCCCTTTACGGCCTGTACCTTGATGGCCGGTGTGGTTACCGGCATGACAACGGTGGCCTGGATTCCCAGTTTCTGTGCAGAGAAGGCCACACCCTGGGCATGGTTACCGGCGGAAGCACAGATCACTCCGCGTTGCCGTTCGTCGGGTTTGAGGGAGGCCATCTTCTGGTAGGCGCCGCGGATCTTGAAAGAGAAAACCGGCTGCAGATCTTCGCGTTTGAGATAGATGTCGTTGTTCAACTCCGCACTGAGACGGATGGCCCGGTCAAGGGGGCTTTCAATGGCAACCTCATAAATGCGAGAGGTAAGGATCTTTCGGAAGATGTCCTGCATGGTCTGTATACGAAAATATGGGAATGAGAGTCAAACTCAAAGTCGGCAACTACTGCCTGTGGTCAGCTAAATCTTCGTTTTTTACTTGTCTGTTCTAATTCCGGTAGGATGCTTAAGAAAGTGAAAGGAAGTCAGAAGGTTATTGATGCATTGAATGGTTTGCTGCCTGGCGAACTAACGTCCATGGACCAGTATTTTTACTATTCGCGGGTCCTGCATGACAGGGGCATCCAGAAGCTGTATGAGCGGATGGCACATGAAATGGATGATGAAAAGGGTCATGCATCCATGTTGATCGAGCGTATCCTGTTTCTTGGTGGATCACCTGTGATTGGTAACCGTAAGCCCCTGGATACGAGCACCGACGTTCGCGAAATGCTTGAGTACAGCCTGAAAAGGGAACTGGAGATCGTAGCACATCTACGTGAGGTGATTGGTCTGTGCGAAGCAGAGCATGATTATGTAACTCGTGACATGCTCCTGCAGATGCTGGAAGATACCGAACACGATCATACACACTGGCTTGAGCAACAACTGGGATTGATCGACCGGATGGGCATCGAGAACTACATCGAATGGCAGTCCGGTGGATCGCCAGGTGCATAATCCGTTCAATCGAGAAGGGGCAGCTCTTCCACAAGCGCGGGCGCTGCCGTAAGCCCCGGGCTTTCAATGCCAAGAAGGTGAAAAAAGCCCGGCTCGCTTTCCTCGATCACAAAATCCGTAATCGGCTGGCCGTGGCGAAAGAGCCGCGGACGTAAACCGGCATATCCCGGAGAAAGGTCGTCTGCATCGATGGGTATATCTATGATGTCATGAAGAGAGTCGGCGAACTCTCTGGCAGAGGCAGTGATACGATAGTCTTCTTTTGAAGTAGCCGGAACAGCATTCGGGCCAATGTATATTTCGCCGGATGGATGCAGCGTATAATGCACTCCAAGGGATGTGTCCCCTTCCTGTCCGTGTCTTAATGAGGCGGGCAGAGGATAAACGAGCTTTCGCAGCGGAATGTCCTTTTGCAGGCGATAGTATTCCCCTCGCACCGGCCTGACCTCATAGCCGTGCAGCCCCGCTGCCGTAGCGATTTCGTCGGCATGCAGTCCGGCTGCGTTGATCAGCATGTTGCAGCTGATCTTCTCGGCCACTCCATCTGCATCGACTAACGTAAGCCTCTCTGGACTTCCTTCGAGGTATTGCCTGCCATGCAATAGAATTCCGCCTGTTTCTTCAATGGCGTAGTGCAGTGCCTTGAGGTATGCAGCAGCGTCTACAACGGCTGTGTTTCGCGAGTAAAGGGCCCGACTTCCGGCAACTCCCGGGAAATGTCTGCCTGGATCTGACAGGATCTCAAGCCCTTCTGCTCCGTTTTGCAGGGCCTTTTCGTATAATACATCGACGGCATCGATACTGCCGCTTCGACCACAGGTTACAATCTTACCACAGGAAAGAGAGGGAACGGAGTGACGGCCAATAAACTCCTCCGTTAAGCGCTTTCCACGAACGCAATGTATAGCCTTGCGCGAGCCCGGTGCGTAGTAAAGGCCGGCATGCAATACACCGGAGTTGCGACCCGATATGCCATCACCGGGGCGAGGATCAACAAGAACAACGGAACGTTTGCAGCGAAGGGCATGAAGTGCAGCCCAGGAGCCGACGATTCCGGCTCCGATTACGATTACATCTACCTTTGTCATCAATCCGTGGTGTCGATTTCAACGAATGACCATCGAACGTCGGGTAATGCTGCCTTAATGGATTTTTCAAGATCGTTGACGGCCTGTATGGCTTCCTGCATCGTAAGATCTGGCCGCATCTTTATTTTGCAGGCAAGCATGATATCAGGGCCAAGCTGTGCCGTGATGATGCGAAACAATTTTTCAATCGACGGGCTGGCCTCAATCTGTGCCTGTATGGTCTGTTCAATCTCCGGATCCGCCGATTCTCCTACCAGCATGGATTTGATACGGATCGAAAGGGCAATGGAGATAACCACGAGCAAGGCGCCGATGGCAATGGAGCCGAAGGCATCGTAAACCGGGTTTCCTGTTATGACGGCAAGCGAAAGGAAGCAGGCAGCAAACAGTAGTCCGGTAATGGCGGCCATGTCTTCGCCGAAGACAACGATCAGCTCTGCCTTCCTCGAACGAAGCAGCCATTGCAGGAGGGGCGTGTTGCCTTTGATCTTCTTGATCTGCTGCAGGGCTCCGTATAACGAACCGCCCTCCAGCAGAATGGAGAGCACGATCACGCCGATGGCAACGTGGGCATCGTGCAGGGGTTCGGGTTGATGCAGCTTATGGATCCCTTCGTAGACTGAAAACATTCCACCCATGCTGAAGAGGAGAATGGCAACCATCAAGGACCAGAAATAGACGGCCTTGCCATAACCCAGCGGATGACGTTCATCGGGCGGAAGCTGTGAGCGTTTCATGCCAGGAAAGAGCAGCATCTGATTGGCACAGTCAGCCGTCGAGTGGATGGACTCTGCCAGCATGGAGCCGGACCCTGTATACATGGCGGCGGCGAACTTTGAAATGGCAATACCGAGGTTCGCAAGAAAGGCATACAGGATGGCTTTAACCGATCCCTCGTTTCCCTGACTGTGTGACATGATGTCGGTATCTTCCAGGCGCTTTGCGAAGACAAGACATTATAAAACCATATCGTTATGCAAGTACGGCCCGGATGCGTCGATGCACTTCCTGCAGGCCCAGTTTGTGGGTGCTGCTGACTGGAGTACTGATCTCCGGCAGGGGATCTTCGGCAAGCCAGCGTTTGCGGGCTGCTGCTCGTTCCTTCTGGTTCAGGCGGTCCCAGCGGCTGCGGGCTACGAAGAACGGTCGTTCGATGTTTAAGCTGTGCCGCATCAGATCAAGCTCTTCTTCCCCTGCATCGCGTTTTGCATCGATTACAATGATGGTCAGCCGAAGATGCTTTTCGTTCAGGATGTATGTGCGGATCATCTCATGCAGGGCCGCAACCTCCTTTTGCGGCAGCTTCGCATAGCCAAAGCCGGGCAGGTCGACAAGGTAAAATTCGGGATGATCGGTGCCGGCCGGGACGTAGAAGTAATTGATGAGTCGCGTCTTGCCGGGTGTTCGGGACACCTTTGCCAGATCCCTTTGATCGCATAAGGCCGATATCAGAGAAGATTTGCCGGCATTGGAACGGCCTGTAAGCGCAATGGCGGGGATGGGCGCGACGTCGCCTTTTGCTACGGCTTCAGCAGACGGAAAAGAGCGGAAAAAGCGCGCATTTCGAAAGGGCATTAAGGAGTCGCGCATAGGTGCACTTTTGTCGGTGGCATCGTAGCGGCAATGGTTTCTCTTCTGCGCAGGCGGTCTGCCGGCTGCTCAGTAACCGATTCGCCTGAAATACTCTTCGATGGGCAGCATATCCTTATCTCTGTAAAGCTCAAGCGCCAGGTCTGCACGATTGGTGAAGATGCCATCGGTGCCGAAGTAACGCAGAAGATACATCTGCCATGGCTTGTTGATGGTGTAATGGTGAACAAGGACGCCCTGCTCATGCGCCTCTGCCGTTCTCCAGGGCCAGGCCTGATATCCGGATGGTCCAAGGTGGGCACCATGCCGTCTTGCGATTTCGATGAGTTTCGTCCAGCCGCCTTTTTTCTCTTCCAGCTCTTCGTCTACAAGGTAGATGCGCGGCACCTGCGGGGCCAGCTTTTTCATGATACGGATGCTTTCTTCTTCAAATGATTGCAGGATGACACGCGCCGGACCATCGGCCACCCGAACCGGACGGTTCATGCCTTCTCCGTATGGATCGACGTCAATGTCGTTGGCGACGGAGGGAGCCTTCACGGATCCGTTGCTTATCCAGCCGCGGGCCTTGAGTAAATCGATAATGTCTTTTTCGATGCCCGGATAACGCAGGGCCGATTTTGTTTCAAGATACAGTCCCGGACGATTTGCATGGCTTTCGGCCAGATCGATCAGCTCATCGAGTGTAAGAATCTTCAGTTCGTGAAAGGTATCGCGGGCCCGGTCCGGGTATTCTTCATTGAACCAGGTGCCGATATCGAGCATCATCAGCTCGGCATAGGTGAACTGGTCAATGGATTGCGTTTCTCTTCCGGGAAAAACGTCTGCGGCGTCCGTGTTGCGTTCCAGTGTGTCATCGTGAAAGCAGACTAAAACGCCGTCCGCCGTGCGCTGGATGTCTGCTTCGAGGTAATCGGCGCCCATCTCGAGGGCAAGGCGGTAGGCGGGATCTGTTGCCTCGGGCGCCAGATCGGAAACTCCACGGTGAGCCATGATGGCCACGTAGGGAATCTCACTGGTCTCGGCCAGCTGTCGTCCTTCACCCTGGTGGTCCATGAGGTTGACGGCCATGCCGGACACGACCAGAAGCATGAGGATGGTAAAGGCTATAATCATACGTTTCATTCCCTGTCTCCGAGCTCGAGGTTATCAATCAGGCGTACGCCTTCTGTATAAACGGCTACGGCAATGACCGTGTCATCATTCACCGTATGGACCGGTTGTAAAGTCGTGCGATCTACAAATTCGATGTACTCGACCCGATTCAGAGAACCCGTTTCGATTACATCCCAGGCAATCTCCTTTAGCTCTCCGGGGTCGGTTTTCCCTTCAGAATAGGTTTTTTTAACAAGCTTCAGGGCCCGATAGATCATCGTAGCATGTTTGCGTCCTTTTTCGCTGAGCCGCACGTTACGTGAGCTCATGGCAAGGCCGTCCTGTTCTCGAATCAGGGGACAGCCGATGATCTCTGTTGGCACAGACAGCTCATAGGCCATTCGCCTGATCACAACAAGTTGCTGGTAGTCCTTCTTGCCGAAAAAGGCCTTGTCCGGTGAAAATAGCTGTAGCAGCTTCAGGACGACGAACATGACGCCGTCAAAATGACCGGGTCGGTATCGGCCACAGAGCTGCGATGTGAAATCGGGCATATGCATCTTCAGCTGAGGCTCGCCAAAGGGATACATGTCTTCAGCTGAAGGCATAAAGACCAGATCGGCGCCGGCCTTTTCCAGAATGCTCAGATCTCGATCCGTGTCACGAGGATACTTGCGAAGGTCTTCCGGGTCGTTGAACTGCAGAGGGTTAACGAAGATGCTGACCATCGTCTTATCGCATGCGGCCTTACTTGCGTTTACAAGAGAGATATGGCCTTCATGCAGGTAACCCATCGTTGGAACAAGGCCGGTTACCCTGCCCTCGCGCTGATAGGCCCGGACCTGCTCCCGCAGCTCCTTCTGGTTCTGTATGACTTTCATAGGCAACGCCGATCCCTGTGCGGAATTCTTCGATATTGCGAGACGGCAGTATGTTTACAACCCCTTTTCGGCGCTCAGGTAAACACGCGACGATGGTGTTTTCTGTATCGTCAACGCAAGCCTGTGTGAGGCCGCGACGACGGCATCAAGGTCAACGCCTGTAGAGTAGCCAGAGCGGTGAAGGGCATAGAGCAGGTCTTCTGTGGCAAGATTCCCGGCTGCTCCCCGTGCATAGGGGCATCCACCAAGGCCACCGGCTGCGGCATCGAATTTATGCATTCCATATTCCAGCGAGCGAAATATGAGTGAAAGGGCTGTGCCGCGTGTATCATGATAGTGGCCGGCCAGCTTCTCAACCGGAATCTGCGCAACGAGAAGATCAAGAAGACGCGAAAGGTCATCCGGCACTGCCACACCGATCGTTTCACCGAGGGAGATCTCGAAGCAACCGGCATCGAGCAATCTGTTGCAGACATCGACAACGACCTGGGGCTTTACAGCACCGGCATAGGGACATTCGATCACCGTACTGACATAGCCGCGAACAGGGATGGAACGTTCGCGTGCAAGCCGCATCACCCCGGCAAAGCGATCAAAGCTCTCTTCGATGCTGCATCCGATGTTCTTCTGCGTGAAGGCATCGGAGGCTGCCGTGAATACAGCCACTTCCTGGACGTTACACTGCAGGGCGGTTTGCATTCCCCGCTCGTTGGGCACCAGGGCTGAGAGCGTGGTTTTTGCCATGGCATCGTCATGTTTCTGCAATTCTCGAAGGGCAGGGTATAGCTCTGCGGCATCGGCAAGCTGTGGGATGCGGTCGGCACGAACAAAGGAGGTGGCCTCGATGCGCCGCAGGCCTGCATGGCTCAGGTCCTGAATCAGCTGCACTTTTGCTTCGGTGGGAACGGGCACCTTTTCGTTTTGCAGGCCGTCTCGTGGACCGACTTCGATGATCTGGATCTGCTTCTGCTTCATAATCGATGGATGCCGTTTTTTTTCTTCCTCAAGATGCTGTCGTGCAAAACGTTCGTTGTGAGGACTCCAGCTGCAGCAGGAATCGCTTGCGGTCCAGCCCGCCGCCGAATCCCGTCAGCCTGCCCGTTGATCCGGCAACGCGATGGCAGGGAACGATGATGGCAACGGGATTGGATCCACATGCCCCTCCGACGGCGCGACAGGCTTTTGGCTGTCCAAGCTCGTTTGCAATATCGCCGTAAGATTTGACAACACCAAAAGGAATCGCTGAAAGGCGTTGCCACGTTCGCAGCTGAAAATCTGTGCCGCGCAGCCGAACGGCTATATCGAAGTGCTGTCGTCTTCCCTGAAAATACTCGGTGAGCTCTGTTATCGTCTGGGCCAGCAATCGTTCCTCAACCATCGTTTGAGGCGATGTTGTTTCGAGAGGGCATAGCAGTGCACGGTCGCGGAAGAAGTCCGACATGGGCATGTCATCAAAATCCAGGCGGACAACAGCATCGTTTTCGATGACAATGTAGAGCGGTCCCAGCGGAGAACTCACCGTTGCATGAAGCATTGCCTTCAGCAAAGCAAGATCAGCGAGCCATGTCAAGCGAGGATCCACCGGTTGCTGCTCTGGCTTCTGCCATAGAAAGCTGTTGTATGAAAGCGCTTGTCTGTTCGGGCCCGCTTCGTAGTTGTACACCATGTTACATCGTACACCCGAGCCCGAACTGATGAATGACGAAGAACAGGTGCAGGCCTATGCCAGTGCAGATTTTGCCGATGCACATAACTCGTTGCTCGAGCATCTTAAGGCCCATCTGCCGGGTGAGATGACGATTCAACGCATATTGGATCTGGGATGCGGTTCCGGTGATATGACCTACCGGCTGCATCGCCTTTTTCCGGAGGCCAAACTGCATGCGGTGGACGGATCGGCCAACATGGTTGAAGCGGCCCGACGCTATTTTGCACAGACTGTGATGAGCGGCGGTGCTCCCCTGCCTGTGCAGTGGTCCTGCATAACGATCCAGGAACTGCGTCCGGAGCCCTATGATCTGGTCTTCTCCAATTCCCTGCTGCATCATATGCATGATCCTTCCGTATTCTGGAAGGCCGTTGCCGCCTCTGTGCAACCAGGTAGCTTTGTCTTTGTCTCCGATCTGCTTCGTCCGGAATCCGAAGCACAGGCACAGCAGCTTGTAGAAAAGCACAGTGGGAATGAGGCGGATCTGCTGAAGCGAGATTTTTATCATTCGCTGCTTGCTGCCTTCCGACCCGATGAGGTTGCCGAACAGCTAAAGGAGGCAGGGCTGCCGTTAAGCGTGCAGATCGTCTCTGACAGGCATCAGATCATATACGGTAAGATTTGACGTCAAGGTCTTGCCTGCTTTCTTGAACCATGCTCCGCTCCTTCTCTGAAGTACCGGTCGAATACATAAGGGGAGTAGGAGAAGCAAAGAAGAAGGCTTTGCTTCGCGAAGGCATTGCCACCGTAGAAGATTTGCTTTATTATTTCCCGCGCCGGTATCTGGATCGTTCTGTGCGCGAAATGGTCTTTCTGGAAGAAGGACCCGCCACTCTGGTCGTTGAGGTGAAGTCGAGCTTTCTTGCTCATGGTAAGCGGTCTCGACTGATGGCGCAGGTACGCACGCTGCAGGGACATCCTCTGACGCTTGTCTTTTTTCACGGAATTCAGTTCTATCGTTATGCCTTGAAGGCAGGGGCCTATCTGGCCGTGTCGGGGCGTCTTGAGAAGTTTGGCGGTGGATTTCAGATGGTCCATCCGGAGCTCGAGATGCTCGATTCGGCCGACATGGACGGAGCGGTGCATTCGGGGCGTATCGTACCTTTGTATCCGGGGAACGAAAAGCTGAAGAAGGCCTCGCTGGACAGTCGCGGCATGCGACGGCTGATCGACACAGCCCTGAATACGCCTTCCTTTTTTGAGGTTCCAGAGCTGCTTCCGGATGCACTGCGAAAGAAGCATGGTTTTCGCGAAAGACGCTGGGCCCTGCATCAGATTCATTTTCCGGAATCCGACGAATCTTTGCAGGAGGCGATTCGGTACCTGAAATATGAAGAGCTCTTTCTGTTTGGAGCGCTGATGCATCGCAAGCAGGAGCTGCGTCGTCGTTTTACGCGAGAACTCTGGCCACTGCCTTATGGTAAAAGTGCTCTGTTTCAGCAGCTGATCCTGAACCTGCCTTTTGAGCTGACGTCTGCGCAGAAGAAGGCCATTGAAACGATCGTCACCGGATGTCAGCGAGATTCCATGGCTGCCTACCTGTTGCAGGGCGATGTAGGATCGGGTAAAACACTGGTTGCCTTTGCCCTGGCATTGCATTACATCGAAAACAATTGCCAGGTAGCCTTGATGGCTCCTACAGAGATTCTGGCCCGTCAGCACTTTCGGACGCTGTCCACCCTGCCCGGTATGTTGCCCGGTGTGCATATCGAGATACTGACAGCGGCCGATTCAAAGAAAAGCCGCGAGCTTACGATGGACCGCATCAAACGCGGCGATGCCAACCTGGTGATCGGCACCCACAGTCTCATTGAACCCGGTGTGGAGTTCGACAGTCTCGGTCTTGTGATTATCGATGAACAGCATCGCTTCGGAGTGGAGCAGCGCGAACTTTTGCGACGTAAGGGCAAAAACCCCGATCTGATAGCGATGACTGCCACGCCCATCCCACGGTCGCTGTGCCTGACCGTCTTTGCCGACCTGGAGCCCGTGCTTCTAAAGGAGAAACCGGCAGGGCGCAAGCCCATCAAAACCATGTGGTTAACAGAGGAACGACGCAAAGGCCTTTACACATCGATCCGAAATCATGTCTCCAGGGGAAGGCAGTGCTATATCGTTTATCCGGTCATTGATGAATCCGAGAAGCTTGATCTTCGCGCAGCGACGGATGCCTGCGAAGAGCTGAGTAAGACCATCTTCCCGGAGTTCCGTGTAGAACTGCTGCACGGAAAAATGAAGGCCGCTGATCGTGAGCGGGTCATGAATGAGTTTCGTGCGGGGCGGGTGCAGATTCTTGTAAGCACCACTGTTATTGAGGTGGGAGTGGATGTTCCGAATGCAACGATCATGGTCATCGAGCATGCGGATCGCTTTGGCATCTCGCAGTTGCACCAGCTTCGCGGTCGCGTTGGTCGGGGAAGCGAGGAATCCTATTGTGTGCTGATGTCGAGCAGCACCACGGATTCTGCCCGGGAGCGTCTACAGGCGCTGGTTGACAGCGAAGATGGCTTTGAACTGGCAGAGGTGGACCTGAAGCTGCGCGGTCCGGGAGAGTTGCTCGGTCTGAAACAGCATGGGCTGCCGGGTTTCAAGCTGGCGGACTTTGTCAGGGATCGTGCTCTGGTTGAGCTGTCCTATGAGGATGCACGACACGGCGGCCACCTGACCGAGGCAGCGATAGAGGCCATCCGGCACCGCTTTGAAGAAGGTGTGATGGTCTTCCCGAACTGAGCAGGTGGCAGACATGAATTTGCTTGAAGGCAGACGGCCCGATGGGCCCTTGACGTATGCCTACCCGTCTGCAAGCCGTAAACGTTATTTCCGGTTCTCTGTCTGATCTTTCTTCCCGGACAGGGATTCCTGTTGTTCTGCCCGTATTCCAGGCCGAATCCGATAAGGGCACTCCTGCCTTTATCGAAAGCCAGGCCCTGAACGACCTGGAACAGTCTACCGGACTGGATCTGAAAGGCTATCTGGAATCCGAAGATTTCAGTGGAGCCTCTGCTACGGCCTGCTATCTGAACAGCCCGGGCCTGGCAAACCCTGTCCTTTTTGTCGGCCTTGGCAGACGTGGCAAGTTGCGTCTGCCCCGACTGCTGCAGGCCTTTACGAAGGGGTTTGCATTATTGAAAAAGAAGAAACTCCCGGGCATCATCGTTCTGCTGCAGCCTGCTGTCGATCAGGGTCTGTCGTTCTTTGATGTTGGACTGCAGGCCATCTGCGCTGCCGGCGATCACTGCTATCATTCTCGTGAAGCAAAGGAATCTGGAAAAGAGATCGGCGAGTTGCTGCTGCACACTTCATCGACTGCTGATTCCTCTCTGGCAGAGTTTGGTCTGGCCATGGCGCGAGCGCGAGCCTCGGCCATGGATCTTGTCAACATGCCGGCGAACATTAAATCCACGATGACCCTCGTAGAAGAGGCCCGTACTCTCGAAAAGCAGGGCGTTACCGTTCGCGTTGTCGACGATGTAGACTGGATCAGCCAGCATATGCCCTGTTTCTTTGAGGTGGCAAGAGGATCACTGGCAAGTGATCCTCCGAAGTGGATCACCGCCACTTACAGGCCATCGGGTGAGGTGCGTCGACGTATTGCGCTGATCGGTAAGAGTGTGATCTTCGATACGGGTGGCTATCAGGTGAAGCCCGATCCTTACATGAATACCATGAAGGCAGATATGACAGGTGGTGCTACCGTCCTTTCTGTTTTGCGCGAGGTGGCAGCTCTGCGACTTCCGAACATTGAGGTAACGGCCTACCTGGCGGCTACTCCCAATAAGATTGATTCCAATGCCATGGTGCCCGATTCCGTCGTTGATTCTGCCAGCGGAAAAAAGATTGAGATCCGGCATACCGATGCAGAGGGCAGGCTTACGCTGATTGATGCCGTTACCCATGCAGAACGTGATAACCCCGATCTGCTCTTTACGGTTGCAACCCTTACCGGTTCGGCTTCGCGTGCCGTTGGTCCACGCATTGCGTTGATGGCCACAGATACAGAGTGGCGTGATCGTTTTGCGGCTTCCTGTGAGCGGTATGGAGAATCCTGTCAGACGCTGGATATCCTCGAAGAGGATTTCGAAGACATCAAAAGCAAGCTGGATGCTGCCGACATCAACAACACCGGACATGAAAAGTATCGCGGAGCACAGACGGCAGCAGCCTTTGTCTTTTCTGGCCTGAAAGATGCGGAAAAGCCTTTGCTGCATCTTGACGTTGCCGGGGGTGATATGACGTCAGAAGAGAAGGCCACAGGCATAGCCGTTCGCGGCCTGTTGGGTTTCCTGCACGACATCTCCAGGGACTGAGGTTATATGCAGCCGGCCGTCTACGAGAAGAAGAATGGCACGCTTCGCATCCGCTTTAAAAGACAGGCACTGATTCCGGGCCTTTTGCTGATCGTGGCCGGTGGAATGCTGCTCCCATCGGGCATATCGATGCTGTTAACCGAGGAGTGGTCTGAACAGTTGTCCTGGATGATGATCGGACTCGGTGCTCTTGTAGAGGCAGGCGGACTTGTGCTGATTCTGCGAGAACGCCTGCTTCCGGCTGCATTTCAGGTTGATCGAAGCCATTTTCGCATACTGGAAAGAAATGGTTCTTCGGTAACGCTTCCATTATCGCTTTTCGATGAATGCGGTATTCGTTCGACCGATGGAAAAAGACGCGGGCCCTTTTATATCTACGTACGCGGACCGTCCGGACTGGATTTTGATATCTCTCGCTACCGGTTACAGAAAAAGGCAGCAGCAGATCTGCAGCTACTCTGTTCGATGACGGGACTTCCTGTTCTTGACGAACCTGCCTCTCCGGAAGAAAGGATTCGCTTTGCCTTTTCTTTACCCGAGCTACGACCAGACCTGCATATGGATGGAGTGGGCGATCTAAGGACTCTGCGCCGCCGCTTAAAAGAGGAAGGTCGTCTGCAGCTTTCCGTTAACCGGAGGACGCTCTGTTTTCGCGATCCATCTGCAAGGCGTCATAGTCTGATTTCGCTTCTGTTCTTGTTGTTTCTTCTTTCGGTGGCAATGACCGTCTATTATCAGGGGGTTCCTGTTATTGTATCTACCCTGGTTTACAGCCTGATACTTTTCATTGCCCTGTGGATGCTCTATTATGCCTTTCGTTCTGTCTTTTTTGATGAAGGACTCTCTGTAGGGCCAGGCTTTATCAGACGACGCTTTGCTATCTTTCGCTCCAGGCTGCCCGAAACAGTGCCACCCACAGGCAGCAGAGAATGCATTCCGGTACTGACTTTTCTCGGACAGATTGGTGTTCCGGCCATTGGATATTTCGATGAGGCTTACCGTAAAGAGGTACAGAATATTACCCTGAATCCGGTTCGCCTGATGAGGTTGGCCATGAAGCGTTTTTTTGCATTATCGCATCGTCTCTATGGGTTCAGGTTAAGCGAATCCGTGGCGCTCTACTCTGTTGTTCGCGAGGTTATAGCTCATGGCAGAAATTTCTCTGGTCTATGAATCCGATGGCACGTTCCCCGCAGAAAGCGGAAGTACGATCCTTGAAACGTCTCTGAAGAATGGCATTCCACACGTTCATGCCTGCGGTGGCCATGCCCGTTGTTCTACGTGCAGGGTGATCGTTCTCGAAGGGGAGGAGAATCTCGATCCGCCGTCAGATGATGAAAAGAGATTGGCCGAGAAAAAGGGGTTTGGACCCGGTATTCGTCTGGCCTGCAGGGCCCGTATAAGAGGCGACGCGCGTATACGCCGACTTGTCATGGATGACACGGACGCGGAGATTGCTGTTTCGACCTCCGGATCGGCAGGACGGGAGGAACAGGTTGCCATACTGTTCAGTGACATTCGCGATTTTACTCCATTTGCAGAGCGACAGCTACCTTACGACATCATTCATATCTTAAACCGCTACTTTAAGCGAATGGGAACGGCTATCCTGGAAAATGGAGGCTATATCGACAAGTACATTGGCGATGGTGTCATGGCGTTGTTCGGATTGAATGGCGAAAGCGATGATGAAAAATGCCGTAACGCTGCGCGTGCTGCTCTTGCGATGGTGCAAGGCTTAGGCATCTTCAATGACTACATCGAAAAACATTTTGGGGAACGCTTTCGCATCGGCATAGGCTTGCATTTTGGACGTGTTGTTGTCGGTGAAGTGGGACATCCGAAACGTCGACAGTTTACTGCCCTCGGTGATGCGGTAAACACGGCCAGTCGTATAGAGACAACCACGAAACGGGCGGGGGCAGCGATCCTTGCATCAGAAGAGTTTATCAAGAATGCGGCCGATACCGTGCAGGTGGGACGCATCTATCTGGCCCGTCTGAAAGGAAAATCCGAGCGGAAGAAGCTTTTTGAAATCGCAGCCTGTCGAGAAGAAGCTCCAGGTGGAACGGCAGTGCTTCGCAGGCACCTGAAAGAGAAGATGCCCCTGACGCTGGCACCGACCGTTCTGCGCCTGGCCTTTCATGAGGCAATGCTCCGAGGCGAATTTGGAAGGGCGTGGAATAACGCAGAAGAAATGGACAACCTTCTTGCACAGGAAGACAACCGTAGTCTTAAGCCAGCCGTTGCCCTTTTGCGAGAGCTGCTGGCAGCGGAAGACATTCGCGACACAGTAAAGACGTCGTATTCCGGCCTTATCTATCTTGCAGGGGCCGTTGCCGTCGAAGTGACAGGCGGGCCTTTTATACCCGTCGATTTAAATGCTGTGTCCGACAGCCCGGTTAACTCGTCGAAACAGTGCCCGGGAATTCCCCGAGAAATGGAAGGCTTCTCGGCCATGCTGATTCGGTTCCGGCGGGCCGGTCTGGACCGCCAGGAGATGGTTGTTCTGACCGGTGCCCATACCCTTGGAAAGGCACACGACAGACCCTTTACCAATGATCCGTACCGATTTGATAACGAATTCTTCAAACGACTGCTGCGCGATGATCTATCTCTCAGTCTAACCCTTCTGGCCAGCGATCGCGAACTCCTCAAAGATGAGAAGTCGAAGCGCCTGGTGGAACACTATGCCTCGAATCAGGAAGCCTTTTTCAAAGATTTTCGCGATGCCTACATCAAGATGATTGAGGGCGCTGGTGGGCAGTCCGGTTAGCGTTCGCTGTTTGTGTCGGGATTGAGTTCGACGAGGATGTCATTGATGGCACTTTCGTCGGACAGGGGAGAGCTCTGTCGTTCTCTGTAGGACCGGGTGCTTTTTACCATGTCCACGAGATAGTCGGTAAAGAAGGGATCCACCGCAAAGTTGTCGAGCAGCGATGCCAGGTAGTTCAGGTTTTCCGGAGGCAGAAGGCCTTCAAGGTGCAGATTACAGAGAGTCTGAATGCCAATCGCCCGTTGTGGGGAGCCCTGGGGGAACTCACACAGCTCCTTTGCCGGGCCCAGTACGATCTTACGATACGACGGCAGCAGGTTGCCAAGAAGCTCTACAAGCGCGAATGGAACGCTTTCAGGCAGCTTCTTGATAAAATCAAAAACGGTAAAAAGAGAGCCGGACGTGCCGCTGCGTATGAGGATATGAAGGGTTCGCGCACAGATTGGATTCTTCCAATCGTGTTCTTTCAGTACGTCGGTCAGCAGGCCCTTTAAAACGGGTAGAAACAGTGGCATCGTTGCAGCCAGTTCCGCGCATTCTTCGATATCCCGGGCCATCTGGAAGCCCCGGTTGATCGTCAAGACCTTGTTCCTGTATTCGTCTGGCGTCATGTCAGGAATGCCACACCCCTTCACAGGCTAACATGCGATCCCGTGAACTGTCAAGTGATATTGGCGATTGTTCTTGATCCGCTGTGCCCCTCTGTCAGGATCGGGCATGAGTTCAACGACCTCCTTCTTTGAAATCGAGAAAATTCCCGAGAAAAGGCTGGCCATTGTCTATCTGAACCGGCCAGAAAAACGCAATTCCATGAGCTGGGAGTTCTGGTCCGGCCTGCCTGGCGTTGTGGATGCCATTGAGGCAGATGACCAGATCCGGGCCGTTGTTATTGCAGCCCGGGGCAAATCGTTCACGACAGGCCTTGATCTGGAGGAATTCGACGAGCGTTTTGCTGATCGCCTCCGTGGTGAAACAGCCGATACACGCATGCAGTTGTATGAACTCATCAAGGAGATGCAGCAGGGCTTTCTCCGTATGATGAAAAGCGATCGCATCTTCATTTCTGCCGTTCATCGTCATTGTATTGGAGGGGGACTGGATCTCATCTGTGCCTGTGATATCCGTCTTGCTTCGAAGGATGCTGTGGTGTCCTTGCGCGAAACAAAGGTGGCCATCGTTGCGGACATGGGAAGCCTGAACCTGCTGCCTTTTATTGTCGGTCATGGTCATGCTCGTCGTATGGCCTTTACGGGAGCTGATTTCAATGCCTCTGAATGCCATCGCATGGGCCTCTTCGATGAGGTTCTGGAAGATCGAGATGCCATGATGGATCGTGCCGTAAGCCTTGCCGAAGAGATTGCAGCGAATCCGGCCATTGTTCTTAAAGGAACCAAGAAGATTCTGAACTACATGTATAACCATACGCCTGAAGAAGGACTGGAACATGTAGCCGTGTGGAACTCTGCCTTTCTGGATAGCGATGATTTTCGCGAACTGATGTCTGCCTTTAAAGAACGGCGCAAGCCCAGATACAAATAGAATCCAGAATAGATCAGTACCGGGCCCTTCCTTCTGTCAGTCTATCGTCAGGTCAGTCTTTCCTTTTGCGGGTTGTTTTCTCTGACGGCTTTGTTGATGCGGGCCCGGTCTTCGGGTAACAGTTCTGCAAACCGAAACAGGTAATAGCCGCGACGTCCGATGCCAAGCAGGTGCCCGAATGCTTCCAGGGGCCTTCCATCGATGAAGTCGAGGCGTACAAGGTAGGCCTGGTGTAGAAAGTCCTTTGGAATCGGAGGGCTTTTTGTTTCGTCAATATAGAGGATCATCCCGCGATCCGATATGCGAACGGTTTCTGCAGGGAACTGACCGGCATCGGGATCCAGTTTCCTCCACTGGATGGGATCCGGCTGTTCCGTTTCTTCTGTAGTTTGACGTTTGTCGCGGGGTGGTAGCGTCTTCAGTCGGATCAGGGGCAGCATGTTGACGCAAAGCGAGGCTTTCATAACCAGATCGGCCATGAAGTGCCTTTCTTCTGCATGTACGAACTGATAGCGCGTATTGAGACGCACGGTGTTTTCGAAAAAGGCGTGGATGGTTGCCGGCAAGAGAAAGCCACCGGTGGCAGGTCTGTAAAAATACAGCTGCACCTCCATACCGGCCGTGAATTCAGGTGGCCGCCTGCCTTTCAGTCGCAGATCGATAGAATCGGGGAGGACCTTCTCTACCTGGCAGAAGCAGGCCGTATCGCCCTGCAACGTTTCCATAGAAACTGGCTCCATCAGATCGAGTTCCTTGCTTTCCAGCAGCTCTTCCGTATGCTTTGCAAAGGCCAGCTTACGGAATATGTGAACGTGCTGGCGTACCTCTTTTCGATTGCGCTGATGCTCTGCCAGAAAGCGAAGCAGATGCGGTCGGAAGGCCACGGGATTCAGGATTGTCTTGCCCAGTCCTATCGCATACAGTTCGGAATACAGAGGCTTCAGGGCCTCCAGTTCGGAGTAGCTCATGCCCTGCTGCAGGGAGCGACCCACAAATTTCAGCCACAGCCGGTCCTTTCTGTTTCGGCGCAGGGCGTAAAGGTAGGCCAGCAATCCCAACCCGACCAGAAATAGCAGGGTCATGAAGAACCAGAATGTCGAATAAACGGGCCACTCGTAGAAGAGCTGCAGGACCATACCTTACGGAAGCCCATACCGGCACGCTGTCGACCGTTTATTTTCCGGTTGTTTTCAGGCGGTGATTGTTTCTTGAGCAGTAAAGTGCTCAGCCGATTTCGCGTCGTCTGAGCTCTTCCAGCTGCTCTTCTTTTTCATGGCGGATCAGGGCTTCGAGGATCTCATCCATGTTACCTTCCATAAATTCAGGAAGGTTGTAGATTGTAACGCCGACCCTGTGGTCCGTAACCCTGCCCTGAGGAAAATTATAGGTGCGGATGCGTTCGGACCGATCCCCTGTCTTTACCTGGCTTTTCTTTAGGTCGGCCATCTCCTTATGACGGGCCTCTTCTTCGATCTGTTTCAGTCGTGAACGCAGGACCTTCATGGCTCGGGCACGGTTCTTGTGTTGCGAGCGTTCGTCCTGACATGTTACCACAATGCCGGTGGGAATGTGTGTTAGCCGCACAGCCGATTCGGTCTTGTTCACGTGCTGGCCGCCGGCGCCGCTGGCTCGGTACACATCGATGCGCAGGTCCTTTTCGTTGACCTCCACCTCGTCCTCTTCTGCCTCGGGCAGAACGGCTACTGTCACGGCACTTGTATGGATGCGCCCCTGGCTTTCCGTGGCCGGAATGCGTTGCACGCGATGGGCTCCTCCTTCGTTGTGCAACAACTTCCAGGCGTCGTTCCCTTCTACCGAGAAAATGATCTCTTTATATCCACCAAGATCGGATTCGGCCTCGGACAGGACCTCAAGACGCAGTCCTGTTCTATCGCAGAGGCGGGAATACATGCGAAACAGATCGCCTGCAAAGAGCGCTGCCTCTTCCCCACCCGTGCCTGCACGGATCTCCATGATGACGGCCCGTCCTTCGTTTGGGTCGGGATCAAGCAGCAGTGCTTCCATGTCGAATTCTCGCCTGGCAAGCTCTTCTTCGACATGGGCAAGCTCTTCGCGGGCCATCTCCTTTAGCTCTTCGTCGTTACCCTGCAGCAGGGCTTCTGCTTCTTCTTTTGCCTTGAGCAAGGCAAGATACTGCCGGACATCGTCCATTGCATGGCGATGTCGGCTGTGTTCTGCAGATAAAGAGCGAAAGCGCCGGGTATCGGCAATAACGGCTGGATCGGCAAGAGCCGCTTCGACTTCGTCGAACCGATTGAGCAGGCGAGATAGATGCTCTTTCAGATTAAGACGAGACATATACCCCCGACAGGACTCGAACCTGTGCACATGGTTTAGGAAACCACTGCTCTATCCTCTGAGCTACGGGGGCCTTCAGCGAGAAAACGAACAGAAGGACCACCGTCAATGAAAAAGCAACAGTAAGAGCAGTGCTAACTGCATGGAATTGGTTGACCGTTTCCGTGCAAACCATTATTTGAGAATAGACCGTTCCTCCTCGTTTATCCTGATATTCGAGCAGCATCGGTTGAATCTTATCACCCCTTATCGTGAGGGCCCGGTGCTTGCACCGCAGGAGGCACGTATGAAAATCGAACGCAATCGTGTTGTTGCCATTCAGTATACTTTAAAGGACGATGCCGGCAGGGTTATCGATACTTCAGAAGGAAGAGATCCTCTTCAATATCTTCATGGCAATAACAATCTAATCCCTGGACTGGAGAAGGCGCTGGAAGGCCTGGAAGCCGGAAAGCAGATCCAGGTTACAGTACCACCCGAAGAGGGCTATGGACCGCGAGTACAGGAAATGGTCCAGGAGGTCCCCAAGAAGCTTTTCGAGAATGAGGATCTGGCTGTGGGAATGCAGTTTCAGGTCCAGGGCGAAGACGGCGTACATATCCTGACCATCGCCGAGATTCGCGATGAATCTGTTATCGTTGATGGTAACCATCCGCTTGCGGGCGCAAACCTGAACTTTGACGTCACCGTTGTGTCTGTACGTGAGGCATCTCCGGAAGAGATTGCTCACGGCCATGTGCACTGAAAGCGAATGCAAACGGGGTCAATGACCCCGTTATTCAACGAATCGATGCAGCAAGGGAGGCAAGACGCCTCTGCCGAATGCGGTCCACCTTTTGCATCTGTTCGGGACTGAGAAGGTCCTCTGCTGTCAGGCCGTTATCAGGCAGGATGGTGGGGCTTTCCAGGCTTCCGAGGAGTTTCTTTCGGGTAAAATAAACCTTCCATTGAAGGTCAGAATCCAGTTTTTCGTAGATCCAATCGTGTAACATCGTGTGCCTCCGTGCTCTATGCGGTCACCTGCATCCGTGCATGTATCGACCTGTATGCAGAATCGGCCAAATCCTGTATTCCTGAAGCATTTTTTTGCCTTTTTTGGGCTTATGTCGCCATATTGGGCTCCTCAGCGTCGTGCCAGAAGGTCATCCACCCGATCTTTGAGCACATCGACATCGATTCGCTGTCTGGAAATCAGGTAATGCACGATGGGCAGAAGCAGCAGCAGGATAAGCAGTCCGCTGCCGCCATAGATGCCAACCAGCAAGCCGGACGAAAAGAATCCCTTCAGCTTCATCAGGCTGAGAAGCACCGGCGACACCACGGCAAAGCCAAGAGCTATCAGAAGGTGACGGAGTGAATATCCCGGATGCAGGACATTGGCCAGGATCTGCTGGCGAAGCATGTCCGGCATAACGGTCTCTGGAAGTGTGGCAATGGCATGCTCCAGCCGCCTGTAAATCTCATACTCAGCTTTGCATTGTTTGCAGTTTTCGATGTGCTGCATCTCTGCAGGCCCGAGAGTGGAGAGGTCTGTCCGTATCTGACTCAGACAGTGGTCGTTCTTTGTGTGATTCATCGTCAATCTCCGTTATAATCTTCCGGATTCAGGGATTTTACCAGTCGATCTCTGAGGATTCGCTTTCCGCGATGCACCAGCGATTTCAGGGTCCCTTCGGGGATGCTGAGCTTTTCGCTCATCTCCCTGTAAGACATTTTGTCGTAATAGAGCAGAAGTAAGGGCACCCTGTAGGTATCCGGCAGTTCCATCAGCTCCTTCTGTATCAGCTCCTCTGTTTCCTGCCGGTCCAGCTGTTCGGTTAACAGGGTTTCCGGCGTTTCGGTGGTCACCGCCTCTTCCGTTTCTTCAGGCACAAACTCAATGCGCTTCATACGGCGCAGACGATTCAAACCAAGGTGCATGGCCACCGAGTACACCCATGTGGATGCCCTGGAATCACCGCGAAAGCCCGCGATTTTGTCCATGACGCGCACATAGACGTCCTGGCTGAAATCAGCCGCTTCCTCCGGGTTCCGGAACAGCCGCATACCCAGGCCATACACCATGTTCCTGGTCTGTTCGAACAGAGAGGTAATATCCTGGCCGGATTCCTTCACCGATCGCTCTCACTCTCCGTTCTGGAAAGAGAGAAGAAAATCAGCAGTCCAATACCGGCGCAGAGCGGAATCAGGCCACCGAGCAGCGGATACGAAACTCCTTCCACCAGGAGAAACAGTACCGTCAGCGGCAGGCCGGACGCGATGGCCAGTATCCCACCCAGCAGGGCCAGCGAGCGCAGATATTGCAGGGTGGGCGTAGGAAAGCGCCCTGCCTGGATCATCTGCTGCCGCGTGGCAAAATAGTGCCGTATAAAGACGATAAGAACGAGCGTTCCGGCAATGATGCCCAGAAGCGGCACCAGGCTGAGCAGTATCTGCGCCACCGGATCGGTGTGCTGGCCCTGCAGGCGCTGCAGTTCCAGGAGGATCTGCTGTAGTTGTTCCTGAACGGATTCGTTCTGCATATAATGGATAGGATTCCCGAACGGGGATTTCGTTGCAATTTTTTTCGTTTTCCGGGGATGCCCTTCTGTCAATACGACGGCATGCTGGACTGGAGAGAGACGCTGAAGCAGGCCACCCTGCAGCGGGAACGCAAACGGCTGCTGCGTCGCCTGGAGATTACACCGGCCAGATCGGTGGACTTTTCCTCGAACGACTATCTTTCTTTGAATTCCGATGGCACCTTGAAGCGGCTTTTCGATTCGTTGCTTCCCCTTCAAAGCCAGGATTTTGGCAGTACCGGATCGCGCCTGATTCGGGGGCATCGACAGGCCTTTGACAGGGCCGAACGTGCCTTTGCTGACTGGGTAGGACTGGAGGAATCCTTGCTCTTTCATAGCGGTTATGCAGGCAATGTGGGCAGCCTGCAGGCCCTTCTGTCGCCGGGAGATCTGGTCTTTGCTGACAGGCTCTGCCATGCAAGTTTACTCGATGGCATTCGACTGTCAGGCTCCACCCGTCACTATTACCGGCATAATGACCTGAATCATCTCGAAAAGCTGTTGCAGAAGCATCAGACACGGAGGCGTCGGTGGATTGTTACGGAAAGCGTCTTCAGCATGGACGGCGATCAGCCTGACAGGGATGCCATGCTTGCCCTTGCCGAAAAGTATGGATGTTTGCTCTATCTGGATGAGGCCCATGCTATCGGTATCACAGGCGAGGGGGGCCGTGGACTTGCCTGGCCGCAGCAGCACCGGTTTGCGGTGATCAGTTATCCGATGGGAAAGGCACCTGGACTGATGGGTTGCTTTGTGGCCGGTCCGCCTGAGCTGAAGCCCTTTCTTATCAATCATGCACGCAGTTTTATCTATTCGACGGCACAACCACCCTTTCTTGCAGACCTGCTACGCCTGATCATCGGGCAGATGGTATCAGAGGAAGTGGAAATGCGACGAAAGAGGTTGCAAAACCTCAGTACTCTGTTGCACCGACGACTGAAAGAAGAGGGCTTTGAAACGGCTGCAAGCCCTTCTCATATTACTCCGATCGTCCTGGGTGATGAAGAACGAACGATCCGCATAGCCGGTACGCTCAAGGCGCAGGGCTACTCGGTCTTTGCCATTCGTCCACCCACCGTTCCCGCCGGTGCAAGCCGACTGCGCATCAGTGTACATGCCGGCAACACCGAGGAAGAAGTGGAAGGGCTGGTAAGGGCTCTCAGCCGCTCAGACGGATGATGTTATCGCGCTGGAAGGAGCTCAGGGAGCCAGAGAAGCGCTGTCCTTTTCGCACGACCTCACCGTTTACCGCTTCCAGAAGGGCCTCTTCAAAGCTTGAAGGAAAAAGCTCGGGCTGCCGTGCTTCATTGCCGCGTCCTGGAAGTGGAGTCGGTCGGCGTCTGTGATAAACCGGGCTCTGGATCTTACGAACTATCATAATCCCCTCCTGATATGTTTACTATACAGATGACTGCCAGATATAGCAAGCCTTTTTTCTGCACCTGTTCAGGATTTTCTCTGCCCTTCTATAATTAGACCATCTGTGGGACATAACAGTGGCAGTTTTTGCTTTTTTCTGGGGCTTATGCTTCTGTTTTGTTACTCTTGCTAATGTGGAAAATGCATTGCCGGTTGATCGTGAGTCCTGGCGTTGCATTTCGGTAACGAAGCAGCGGCTATCGGCAGATATACCGCGATTCGTAAACGGGAAATGGCATGATGATCTTTCAAACGGAGATTGTGGTAACGGCCCCTTCTCGGGGATTCCATCTGATTACCGGTCGGATAGAGGAGGCGCTGCGACCGATGTCCGTGCAGCGAGGGCTATTGAACCTGTTTATTCGACACACCTCTGCATCGCTTGCCATCAACGAGAATGCCGACCCCGATGTGCGCACAGATCTTGAGGCATATTTCCGGCGCACGGTTCCGGACGGAGCGGACTACTTTACGCATACGCTCGAAGGCGAAGATGACATGACAGCGCATATCAAGGGCGTTTTGATCGGCGCTTCCCTTCAGATCCCGATCGTTGGCGGTCGTCTCGGGCTCGGTACATGGCAGGGGATTTATCTGGGCGAGCACCGACGTCGCCCTTCACCTCGAAAGATTCTTCTGACTGCAATGGGGGAGTAGGCTCCGTTGCAGCAGGAGCAAGAAACATCCAGAAAGTGAGTCCCAGCATAATCCCTCCTATTGCTGCGTCGGTTTCTCCGATGCTCGGGCAAAACGCACATGTAGCCGATACATAAGCAAAATAGTTACGACCATGGCAAAGGCAACGACGTACCCCAGTTCTTCGTAATGAGCCAGCTTTCCGTTACCGGTCTGTGCAACGATCAGGCCTGCTATGATCGAGGCAAGGGCACCGGAATATTGCTGTACCGATGAATTCAGGGCCATGAAGGAGCCCCTGTCCTGCGGTTCGGGCACGGCCGAGGTAATTGCCTGGGCAGATACCATCCGTGCAGAGATCCCCACAAAGAGAATCGCGCTGACTGCCATTACCATCCACATGGGGGTCAGTCCCATATGCGTATAGAAGATGACGACGACCGTGGCAATGATCGAGCCGATGACAAACATGGCATATTTGCCGATCATATCAGAGAGATAGCCCGAGAATATGCCGGCAAAGACCGATGCCATTCCCGTTACAAGGTATACCAGTGAGATCTGGTTCCGCGTTAGTCCGAGGTTGTGTTCGCTGAACGTGCTGGCAAAGGGCATGAGCATAAAGCCACCGGTTGCCAGAAGTGCCGTGACGGCAAAGGCCTCGAGGTGATGTCTTTTGAACAGGATCTTAAGCATGCGATAGAAGGCATTGCGATCCCGATTTGTGGCAAGATGGCTGTTAATGGGTTTTAGACGCAGGGCGATCAAGACTCCAACCGGCGTGGCAACACCGACAATCATAATGAAGGGCAGATGCCAGTTCCAGTGCGAGGCCAGAAACATGCCAAGGGGCAGTCCGAGCACCTGGCTCACAGAGAAGGCTGCCATGATAATGCCCATAACACGTCCGCGCACCTGATAGGGAAAAAGGTCGGCGACGATCGAAAGGCTGATAGAGGCAATCACACCACCGAACAGGCCTGTAATGATGCGGGCGGCAAGCAGCATATGATACGTAGGCGCCAGTCCACAGAGCAAGGTGCCGAAGACAAAGCCTGTATAAAACGTGAGAAGATACTTCTTCCTATCGAAATTGTCTGCTACCACAGAACTCAAAAGGGCCGACGTTCCCGCACTGATTGCGTAGGCAGATACAACAAGCGAGAACTGCGAAGGCGTGATGTTCATCTCATCGATGAGGATCGTGCCAAGCGGTGCCATGATCATAAAATCGAGCACGACGGTGAATTGAATGAATGCCAGCAATGCGACGACAAACCATTCATAACGTGTAAAGGGCGGTAGCTCTGTTTTCTTCATTTTCATAATCATTTCATCCCCCCTATCGATCGATGCTCAGGGCTTCAGTGCCTTGAGGACAAGATCCAGGGTCCTCAGCATGGTCTTTTCATTGAACCTGAAGCGTGGTGTGCCGGGAAAGCTTACGCCATGTAGATCGAACTTGAGTAGCTGATACAGAGGCGAAAACGCAAGTGACCAGTAGATTTCAACGGGCACATCGACAAGTTCTCCGTTGCTGATGGCATTTCGTACAAAGCATTTCATCTGTTTAATAAACTGCGGATGAATGGCATTCATTGCCCTGTCGTGAAACGGCGTGTAACGTACCTGCTCCAGAAAGTGCGCCTGATACGGATTGGCCAGGAAGTAGCGGGCCCGGTTTAGCCATTGAATGCGCATGCCCTCGGCAAACGGCATGGATGCATCGAATCCGACCAGGCTGGCCTCTGTCATCTTTGCCATCTCTTCGGTGTAGAGCTGCATGATCAGATCGTCTTTGTCTTTGTAGTAGATGTAAAGCGTGGCCGGTGATACACCTGCTGCCCTGGCAAGCTTCTGCATGCTGAAGCCGCCGAATCCTTCTTCGAAGAAGATCTTAAAGGCCTGCTCTCGGATGGTCCGTTCCTTGTCTTCGTCCCTCGGGCGCATAGCATAAGTAAATGAATGTTCAGTTGTGCCGGCAATCCAAAATCCACCGTACGGAAGATGCTAAGAAAAAAAATGGATGCGTGATCGCCTGAGAACGAGAAGCGTATAGAGATCTGAGTCAAGGGAGCCGTGAACGGGTCTGGTTCGTCCTGCCTCAATCCTTTTTCTGCCCGAGATCGGCAAGATGCAGATCTCGCAGCGCCGGTGCTCGCAGGGCCGTGGCCGCCACAACGAGAAGCGTCATAGTTCCTCCGAAGATGACCGAAGGCACCAGGCCAAGCAGCCGGGCCGCCACGCCTGATTCAAAGGCACCGATTTCGTTCGAGCTGCCGATGAATACGGCGTTTACCGCAGCAACCCGTCCGCGCATATGATCGGGTGTAAGGCTCTGGAAGATCGTTGATCGAATGACAACGCTGACGTTATCGAACCCCCCGCTCAAAGCGAGCAGGAAGAGAGAGAAATAGAAGTTCGTCGAAAGGGCAAAGAGGATCATACAGGCGCCGAAACCGGCCACGCTGTAGAGCAAAATCCATCCGCTGTGACGCATTGGTGGTCGCAGCATCAGCGTCACAGCCATGGCAACCGCTCCTGCAGCCGGGGCCATGCGAAGCAGGCCAAGCCCTTCCGGGCCAACGGAAAGAACCTCTTTTGCAAAGATCGGAAACAATGCCTCCACTCCGCCGAACAGCACGGCAAAGAGATCCAGTGTAATGGCACCGAGGAATTCCTGTTTCGAGGCAACATAACGTGCACCGACCGACAGGCTTTGCAGCAACGTTTCTTTCTTCTCGGGTCGTTTCGGAGCGGGCAGGTTGGTTACGAAGAGAAAACTGCATAATGCCAGGGCAACCAGCAATGTATCGAGCGCATAGGCTTCGACCATACCGATGAAGCCATAGACAAAGCCTCCCAGGGCCGGTCCAACGATAGACGCTCCTTGCCAGGCAACGCTGTTCCATGTGGCTGCATTTGTGTAAAGGTCGGGCGGCATCATCTGCGCGAGAAGTGCAGAGAAGGCCGGAGCCAGAATCCCCCGCGCAAGGCCGGTGCAGAAAATGATCAAATACAGAAAGGGCACACTGCGTGGATCAGATCCAATCGTAACGGCCACCCCCGTTAAGAACAACGTGGCAAGAAAAAGAAAGGCCATGGCTCCAAGCACAAGGTTCTTGCGGCGATGCATGTCGGCAAAGTAGCCGCCAAAGGGTGCCATGGTTAAGGCCGGTATGGCTTCTGTAAAACCGATGAGCCCGAGGGCCAGGGGATCCTTTGTCAGTTCATAGATCTGCCAGCCGACGATGACGGCCTGGATCTGCATGGCAAGGGTGTAGAAGATGCGCGCAAACAGGAAGAAGCGATAGTCGGGCAGCCGAAGAGCCGCTGCAGGAGAGTGAGACATGGGCGACATCATCCAGGCTCTGGCAGTGGCCTGTACTGCAAAGCGGGAAATGCCGGCGTGGGCCGCACATGAGAATATCGGGTCGGCCCTTTAGCTGCCCGTAGTAGAGGTAGTAGAGATTGAAGCCGTCGATATAGACGTAGGTTCGTAGCGGCATCATTAACCGCGCCATAAAAAAAGCAAAGGCCATCCAGGATAGCCTTCAGGTTTGCCAGTCCTGTGTCAAAATCCTTGCCGACGAGTCCGTCCAAATCCATAAAGGGCATCAGGAGATTCATCGGATAATCCATAAATCCCCACACGACGGTGGTGCCATCGTCGTCTTCCAATAAAGTCAAGATGTTGTTTGAAAATCGAAGAGCAGTATGTGGAGAAAAAAAAGGAACCCGGGCGGGGCAGGGGCCGATATTCGATGCAGGAGGAAGAATCTGTGCGGCGATGGTTGTCTGATAATAGAAAAAAAGGGGCCGTTTCTGTGGTTGCCCTGCTGTGGATCAGCGCCTCGGCTTTTGCGGTAGCGCCTTTGCGCTTTCAACCACGTGGCCATATCGAACAGGTTCGACCCGACTCCGAGCTGCTTCTGAAGGCCGAACGCCCTCACTTTCTTGCCCATCGTTCCTTTGCAGCGGTACGTGCATATTTTGTTCGTTCCGATCGTATGTGGGTGATTCGGTCGGAGCAGGGCAATGAAGTTGGACGCTGCCGTATTACCCATGTCTTTGAAGAGGATGGCAGTCTGTATATGAAGGCCCTGGCCATGGAGGCCGCAGAAGATATCCGGGCAGGCTATGTGTTTGGAGAGTATCGTCCGGCGAAGCGCATCGATCCACCGCCTCGTATTCTATCGCGAAAGAAGGGGCCACCTGCCATAATCCGTCACAGTGTCGATAAAAAGGAGATGGTTTATATACCGGAGGACTACCTGGTATTCGGACAGGGCAGTGATGCAGAGGCCGCCGATTTTAATCCCTACTTTTACAGTCGCGACATCAGTACGACTCCTCACATTCGTGCATTTTATATCGATCGAACAGAAGTAACGAATGCGGAGTATTACCGCTTTTGCAGGGAAACGGGTTATCCTCTTCCGACACAGTGGAAAAATGGATTTCCGGATGAACAGGCCGACTATCCATTCCTCTATGCAACGTTTGCCGATGCCGAGGCATATGCACGCTGGGCAGGCAAAAGGCTTCCGACAGAGTGGGAATGGGAGCTGGCAGCCCGCGGTGGTTTGCGAGAGCGAGAAAGCCTTCAATCCTTTGATGAGTCGCCGCCGCTGTATCCTGCAGGTGATGATCCTGTAGGATGTGTTACCGTGCCATCTGATGGCCCCGTAGCGGTTACTGCCTTGAAGGATCAGAACCGGCGCGGATTGCTGGGGATGTGCGGTAACGCTCCGGAGTGGACGTCTTCGTATTATACGCCTTATCCAGGGGCGATGTTTCGTCAGTATATGGGCCGGATTCGGCGGGTGCTTCGTGGTGGGGCCTTCTATCTGCCTGTAGACAAGGCAAAGGCCTCTGTGCGTATGCCGGCTTCTGAACTGGACCGGGCGGGCTTTCGGCTGGTAATGGATAGCCCGTAAAGGCAGGCGACTGCGCTTTATTCGTCCATTAGACGGTCACGTTCCTGGAAGAGCTGGAACAGTCCCTGTCCTTTGTTTTCTTCTGTTGCTTTAAAGGGCTCGGTTTCATCCAGACTCAGGACTTCTGTAATCTCTTCTTTGCCGCGTAATTTAAAATGTCCATGGGAGTGGGCATTTATGCGATCACTGACGGGACCATAGGTATGATGGTCGAAAAGAATGGGAGCATTCAACTCCTTGGTCATGTCCTGGATACGCGCAGCTGCGTTTACGGGGTCACCCATCACAGCGTATTTCATGCGACGAATCGATCCGATGTTTCCGGCAAAAATGCGGCCGGTGGCTATACCGATGCCATAGCCGATCCTGTCGGCAACCATCGTATTGAAATTGCGGATATATGTGCGAATATCAACGGCGGTCTGGATGGCGTTGAACACATCATCATCCGTTGGAACCGGACAACCGAATGTGGCCAGAATACCGTCACCGAGCAGTTCGTTAACAGAGCCTCTGTTGGCAAAGATGATGTCCATGATGTCGGCAAACAGATCGCTGATGAATGTGGCATAGTTTTGCGGGCCCATCTTTTCTGCCATGGGGGTGGAGCCTCTGATGTCGAAGAACATCACAGAGGCCGGAATAATGTCTCCGCCTAACTCTGCTGGAATCTCTTCGTTCAGGATTCGTTCGACAAGATCTTCAGAAAAATATCGAAGCAGGCGCCGCTTTTCCTTTTCCAGCTTTCTGTTCAGCTCTTCGATGGTGCGCCGGGATGTAAGGAGCTCCAGCGCTGTCTGTATCTTCATGACAAGGTCAGCCATGACGATGGGCTTGTGCAAGAACTCATTGGCGCCGGACGACATGGAAACGATCTTTACCTCTTCGCTGTCATCTGCAGAGATGATGAAGACGGGAATGTCCTTGAGTTCGCTTTTGTTTCGTATCTGCTTCAGCACATCGAGCCCGGGGATGCCCGGAAGGTACAGGTCCAGCAGGACAAGGTCTGGTTTGTAGCTGTCCAGGGATGCTATGGCATCTTCGCCGGATGTGGCCGTTTGAATCTCGTAGCCCCACATCGCGATGAAATGCCGGAGCATCTGTGCCTGTGTTTCATCGTCCTCTACGATGAGGATTCTATGCGGTTGAGAAGCAGGCATACTAACTTGCAGCCATCTGATAGAACAGATGTGCCTTAATCGATGCAAACGTCGTTTCGTCAGTATAGAGACTGGTTGCATTGCCGTTGCCGCCCAGGTATTCATAGACTGCAGAGGCATTCGACACTACATCAGATGAAACAGGCAGTGAAAGAAGCTGCATGGAAAGAATCGATGCAACGTATGTAATCCGCTCCATGTCGGACTTCAGATCGGATAACTTTGTCTGCGGACCGATACCGGCGCAGCGGACGAATTCTTCGGGAAGCTTCCAGGTTTCAGCGGTGGATCTGCCCAGTGTTTCATTACTGACCTGATAGGAGCTCTGCTCCATTTCGTTGAGATCAAAGCCGTTTTGTTCTACCTGTTGCACAAGGTATGCATAGTGGTCGGTCTTGTTCAGGGCAAGGATACTCATGCCGATCTTATGCAGCAATCCGGCCAGAAAGACTTCTTCACAGAGATCGTTCTTGTTTAGATTCTGTGACATGGTTTTGCCCATCAGGGCCGTGACGATTGGCAGTTCATTGACGTAGCGCCGCAGGGTTTGATCTTTTATCGAGGAATTCATTCCTTTTGTTCCAAGGAAGATGACCAGGTTCTTCAGCGCTCTCAGTCCAAGCAGTGTTACGGCATCCCTGAGGAGCTTGATCTTACCCGAACGGCCATAGAAAGCAGAATTGGCCACGCGTAATACCTCTGCTGCCACACCTTTGTCGCCTTCTACGATCTTTTCGATATCGTGCACGGAGGCTTCAGGAGCGGTGTGGTCGTACTGCATCACCTTCATCACAACGGTGGGCAGAGGCGGTACGCTAAAATCCTTCATTTCGGACATGGTGCCATTATCCGACACTCTGTAGCGACAAGCAACAGTTTTTCCTGGTCTTTTTCCACCGTCCCTGACACAGGCCGATGAATCCTGTCAGTTTTGACAGGATTCATGTTGACATGCCGGTTGCAGCAAGAGATCGAAGTGTCACATGCTTGCGGATGCCGTTTACAGAGACGAAGAAGCGTTTATCAAGCGGTGGATTACTGGAAACCGCGGGCGACCCATCTTCTTGATTCGCTTTGAAAATGTCAGTTTGCCACTGGATCGGTTTGCAGATTTACTGCATGAAGAGATTTATTCCATCGTCAACACCACAGATATAGACTTTGGCTCACTTTTGCTGGAGGATTCTCAGGCCCTGCTTCTTGGCATTTCACCGCGAAGCGATCGCGAGGAGCTGCCGAATATCGACGGAGCGGTGGGCCGTTTTCAGGATAGCTGTGCAAGGCGAGGAGTGGGTGGCTTTGAATTCGGTGTCGGTAGAACGCAGTGCAATTTTCTGTCAGCCAGCGAAGAGATATACCGTGAGCTTTACAGAACGTCCCTGAAGAACCTGCAGGACAATAAAACACGCTGGAAGTGGACCTTCTTTAACCGTGCCAATATGTATCTGTCCGGGTCGAAAAAAGAGGCGCTCGTGCAGCCGGCTGTGTCCTACGATCCTGTGGCAAAGACCTTCTCGGTGAAGGGAGGAGAGCTCTTTATTGGTGGCGGTCGCTATGCAAGTTATCGCGAGTTGATTGCCGATTTGCCGGATGACCAGGATTTGAATCGGTTTGAGCTTTTGATTCTTGAAAAACTGGTGCTGTCTGCAGAAGGCCTGCCCGGTGTTTTAAAGTTTAACATCTCTCCGCAATCGTTCATCGATACCTTTTGCGATGAAGAGAAGGTGAAGCGCTTTCATAGCTTGATAGAGAGTATCGGATTACTGCCGCAGCGCATGCTTTTCGAACTGGTGGAAAAACCCTACGAAGAGAGATATGCATCGCTGAAGGACGTATGCAGATTGTTCTGGAATTACGGCATTGGTTTTGCCGCTGACGATTTTGGTGTAAAGAGCCAGAGCCATCAGGTCATACTGGATCTTGGTATCATGATACGCGAGTTCAAGCTCGATCCGATGAGCTTTCGCTTTAAGCCAGACGAAGACCAGACCAAGTTTCTCGACAATCTTGCTTTTATCGCCTACTGCAAGAGGCTGGCCGATAACAGAGAGGCCGTCATTACGGCTGAGGCCGTCGAAGACCTGGAAACCCTGGAATTCCTCATGGAACACCATATCTATCAGTTCCAGTCGAATATCTTCTGTGGTAAGATGGGCATCGACGAGTATCGGGAAAACTATAACAGGATGCAGAACCTGCCGTACAGGGAATTTGAGCGTCTTGTGATGGAATCGGGTCCTGGCTTAAGTGATCGGTTTGACCATAATGTATTCTTGAGAACAGCACAATGAAAGGATGATTTCGATTGACACCGCCTGCAGCATCAAAAACAGTGTCTGCAACGGTCGCCCAGGTAGCTCAGTCGGTAGAGCAATGGACTGAAAATCCATGTGTCGGTGGTTCGATTCCGCCCCTGGGCAAAGCCTCTTTCCCTTGACGAACGTCGATTCTGCCGCTTATCTCGCCTCAGGCAGAATCATTCATGAATGAACGTATCCTGATCTCCTTTGGTCGTCCGCGCATGGGCGAGTTGCTTCTTCGGCTGGCGCATCTGCTGCGGCCTGATGCCGAGATACAGGCCATCCATTTCGCTCCCGATCCTTCGATTCCAAGAGAGGTGGAAGTGTATAACACGGCTGCCTCGTTTGATATGCTGAAATCCGTGGCCGACGAACTGAAGATACAGGTACGATTTGTGTATCGCGAGGCTGCAAATATTACGGATGCCATCGTCAGGCATACCGAAGCCTTTAATCCGAATTATCTGTTCCTTGGTGCAGCCGGTTTGTTCGCCTCGGAGACTCCGCTTGGTGGACGGGTTGGTGAGGTTCTGTCGCGTATTTCCTGTCCTGCCGGTGTGATTCTGGATCGAGGCCTGGATCGCTTTGAGCAATTCGTTATTCTGCGTGATATGCACAGGGGGCACCGCCTCTGGGATTTGTTTTCGGATGCGGTGGATCGTTCGCGCATAGAGGTCGTCGATCGTCTGGACTCGTTATCGATGGTCGATGCCGACCGTGGAGTTATCGTTGTTAGCTCAGAGCAGCTGTCCTATCTTCCGGAAAAGGCTTCGGCGATGATCCTCTGCTTTCAGGATGAAAGCAATCCGCCTGAGCAGACATAGGACGGTCTGTTCAGGGAGGTGGAAAGTGGCGCCGTCAGCCTTTGCGAGATTCGCCTTCTGCCCAGAGTTTCAGGAAATCCTCGGCCGGAATTACCTCGCAACGTTCCGGTGCAAAAAGCTTCTTTACAGGTGGTCGGGGATACAGTGAGATCTCATCCACGTCGGGCAGGGTTGTGAGCATTCGCAGGATCGTATCAGCCTCATCGACTTCGTACAGGGTAAAGCTCATGCCCTTTCCGGGAACGACCTGGCTGGTTTTTAGATAGCGGAGTTCCGACGACGAGGACATGGGGTAAGAAATTGTCGGTTCCTGCCCGGGAACAAGCGTTTTTCTGTTTGCATCAAAAGGCCGCTGCTTTTCGAATAGGTAAGCCCGAAAGCGCTGGCAGGGGATTATGGAAAAAGGATTCATCATTTGCGTCGACGACGAGCGAACCGTTCTGGAGACCTTACGGGAGCAATTGTTGCGCTTCTTCGGAGAAACGCATGAGGTTGAAGTGGCCACCAGCGGCGAAGAGGGCCTTGCCTTGATCAAAGATATAATGTCTCAGGATGGATCTGTCGAAGTAGTTATTACCGACCAGGTGATGCCCGGAATGAAAGGGGATGAGCTGCTTGAAGAGGTGCATCGCATCCTTCCTGATACGATCAAGATCCTTCTTACAGGGCAGGCCGGGTTGAAAGATGCCATCGATGCCATCAACCGAGGCGGTTTGAACCTTTATGTGGAAAAACCCTGGAATATGGAAGAGATTCATGTCGATATTGAGAGGCTTATCCTTCGATATCGAGAAAACGTGGAAAACCAGCGTCTGCTTTGCAGGCTTGAGGCGCGTGTACGGGAGCTTGAGGCCCAGGTACGGGAAATCGAGTCGCAGGACTGAGCCTTTTGCAGCTCGTTCTGGCCGTTCGAGGGCAGTATTACGTCACGTCGGAACTACGACCACCGTTATCTGGCTGCTTCTGGCGCCCATCCAGGCCTTTGGCGTACCTGCCGATCCCGACGACCTTGAAGACACCACCGAAGAAACTGCCGAAGAAACCGCTCCCGAAAAAACCCCATCCCCTGACAAAAGCAAGGCCGGACTGGAGCTGCTGCGAAAACGAATACTGTATGCATCCAGCACGGAACGTCGAAATGCCATCCGTGATCTGAAAAGGCTCAGCAAAGACGATCAGTCGGGTTTCTATGATGATCTTGTGCTGATCGTAAAGACAGACCGGGACCCGGCCGTTCGCGAGGCTGCGCTGCGCTTTCTTGCCGAGCAGGAGGTGTCGACCGCTGCTGCAAAAGAGGCCTACATTGCCGGCCTGGATGATCCAGAGCGTAACGTCAAACTGGAGGCCCTGAAGGGCATTCGAAGGATTCGGCTGAAAGAGGCCGGAGAGAGGCTGGCCCGTCTTGTATCCGAATCCGAGCTGACCGAGAACGATTCGGTGATCCATGCTGCCATCCGCACCCTGGGGAGTCTGGAGTATGAGTCTCCGGAATTCACCAAACGCCTGCTCGATGCCCTGGACAGTCCCGAAACCGAGATGGAAAGCCGTCGCAGCATCATCCTGTATGCCGGCGCCATCAAGGCCGTTTCTATGGAAAAAACGCTGCTTGATATTGCGAACGATCCGGATGCAGACCTGGTGATGCGGGCCTATGCGGCCAATGCGCTTGGAAAAACGGCGGCAGAGGACGGAGGCAGAGCCAGCGCTGAGAGTCGCGAGCGTTATAAAAAGGCCATGCATGATGTGCTCGATGAGATTCGAAGCATCCGGGATTCTCGGCAGCGAGCCCGCATGAACACGCTGAAGCAGCAGGCCATTCTGGCCCTGATACGTATGGGGGATGATTCCGTAAAAGAAGAGTTACGCTCCGCTGCTCAGGACGATGATGCGAACACACGCTTTCGAGCCATCCGATATATCGGGGAGCTGAAACTGAAAGAATACCGCGACCTCGTCGAGTATAAGGCAAAGTATGACCAGAGTCCAAAAGTAAGAAAAGAAGCGGAACGAGTTTTGAAAGAGCTGTGAGCATGAAGTGCTTTCGTTTTATCTCTGTCCCCACCGTGATCCTTTTCTCGGTCGTTCTGTGGGCCCAACCCGTGTACGAAGGGGTTTTGAACGAAAACGATCTGCGTCTTTCGCAGTTCAGAGCTCTGTTAAAGGAAGAGCGTCCTCTTCCGGAATCTCTGCATTTGCGCTATCGCGGCAAAGAATGGAACCATGTTGTCTTTTATGACCTCGATGGCAGGGAGGCCCTGTTTCGTTATCGCAGCGATCGCTTTGATGACCTTTCCGAGAAGAAGGTTCGTAATCTGCTGCCAGGCCAGGTATACAGGTTAGCCGTTCAGTTCACCGGTTTGATGGAGCGACGGACCGTATATGCCCCGGGGTCTCCGGATTTTCAACGGCTCCTGGAAACGGATGCCGGTCGGCCGGTCTTTGAGTTTATATCGGCCGAACCAAGGCAGCCGGATTTTATCATCTACTGAACTCCGTGCTCGGGCGGCGCAGAGAATCGCTCAGTCTCTGCAAAAATCTGCTTGCTTTTCTCTGACCCGCCGACAAGCCTCAGAGCATGCCCGAACATGCAATCCTGAAGTACCTTAGAGAACGCCACCTTGCTGAGTTTGGCCCGGAGGATGAACCTGCCCGGCCAGGACCGGTGATTACCATCTCCAGGGAGTATGGCTGTCCCGGCTTCACCGTAGCAGAAAGGCTTGCTGTAACGCTTTCTGGCCGAAGGCTAACGGACGGCAGCCATGGTGACTGGAAGGCGGTCAACCGGGAAATACTGAAGATAGCCGCCGATCATTTTGAGCTACCCGAGTCCATTGTAGAAGAGGCACATCGTAGAGCCCATTCCGAACATCCTCTGGGGGAGCTGGTCCAGTCCCTGTTTGGCAGTCCTCTGCCCGGTGATGTGAAAATCAAAAAGAAGATAGCGGATATCGTGTTGAAGATGGCTACAGACGGCCGATATATCATCGTCGGAAGCGGCGGTGCTATGCTTGCCCGTACCATTCCTGACTCGTTGCATGTGCGGCTTTACGCTCCCGTAGAATGGAGGCTGAAGAAGGTCATAGAACGAGAAAAGATATCAAAGGCTGAGGCCATGCAACGCATCAACAAGGTAGACGGAGAGCGTGTCTATCTGCGTAAGTTTCTGGCCGGTGAAAAACCGACAGCGGACTTCTTCGATGTCTCTTTTAACTGTTCTACCCTGGATGAGGCACAAATCGAGTCGGCCATACTGAACCTGCTGGAAGGTAAGCGCATCATCCAGCCTTCCTGATTCTCTGCCACGATGAGCATGCCTTCTACTTGACGGTTCGTCGGTTGCGGCAATTCTTAACGCTGTGTCCGGCGAGCAGATGACGGTTGTGGGCTGGAGGGAATGGGCAGCCCTTCCGGACCTTGGTGTGAAACGCATCAGGGTAAAGCTGGATACAGGGGCCCGTTCTTCTGCTCTGCATGTAGAAGATATGAACATCTCGGTCGCCGATGGGCATAGCAAGGTTTTCTTTCGTATCCGTTCCACTCATTGCTGGAATGATCCTGCCCGGCTGCATGAGTGTGACGTCCTTGAAGAACGGTCGATCAAGAATTCGGGTGGACAGGTGGAGAAACGCCCTGTCATTCGAACGCGCATCCAGTTGGCCGGCAAAGAATTTTTGATTGAGGTATCCCTGACCAATCGCGAAGATATGGTTTTCCCCATGCTTCTTGGCCGGCAGGCACTGATAGGCCGTTTTCTTGTCGATCCTGGATTACCGGAGCGGTCGTTTCCGGAGTCGATCTGACAGCGGTCGGGGAGTGTGTTTCATGAAACTGTTGATACTGTCTCGAGGTCCCAATCTGTATTCTACGCGACGCCTTGCCGAAGCGGCGCGGTTGCAGGGACACGATTGTGAGATCGTCGATCCTCTGAAGTGTTATATGAATATTACGGCCAATGACCATCAGGTTCACTATAACGGCCGCAAGCTGACAGACATCGATGCCGTCATTCCGCGTATCGGAGCCAGTATAACGTTCTATGGGACGGCTGTGCTGCGGCAGTTCGAGATGATGGGAGTGTACTCTTTAAACCGGGCAAGAGCCATCGTTCGCGCTCGCGACAAGTTGCGTTCACTTCAGATGCTTGCGGCCCGTGGCATTGGATTACCCGTTACCGGCTTCGCACACAGCCCCGAGGCAACCGATGACCTGATCCGCATGGCCGGAGGGGCTCCGCTGATCATCAAACTGCTTGAAGGCACACAGGGCATCGGTGTCGTTCTGGCCGAAACCAGACAGGCAGCAGCCAGCGTCATCGATGCCTTTCGCGTCTTGAAAGAGTATTTTCTTGTGCAGGAGTACGTGAAAGAGGCCGAAGGATCCGACCTGCGCTGCTTTGTGATCGGTGGTAAGGTGGTGGCTGCAATGCACAGGCAGGGTAAGGAAGGGGAGTTTCGCTCCAACCTTCATCGCGGTGGCAGGGCCCGGACGGTGCAGATCACCGAAGAAGAAAGGGAAACGGCCGTGAAGGCCACAAAGGTGATGGGATTGAATCTTGCAGGTGTTGACATCCTGCGATCGAAGCGTGGCCCTCTGGTAATGGAAGTCAATGCTTCTCCAGGACTTGAAGGCATTGAACAGGCCACAGGGCTCGATGTTGCCGGAGCCATCATTGAATTTGTAGAGTCTCATCATAGAAAGAAAAATGCCCGGGTTAAAACCAGAAAGGCCGCAGGCTAAAGTCCCACACAGGATCTGGCTTCTGGCCGTGCTGCTCGGTGTTTCACTCCCTGCGCAGCCCGTCCGTCCCTTTCTGTGGTCGGATGGTTTGCGTGCCGGCGCCCTCTTTCAGGATGAGCGCATGCCATTCCGGTTCGTTGCTCCCGAAGATCTGGTGTACCGAATCTGGAAAGAGGGCATCTACTACAGGCTTGAGGCCCGAAGCTACAGAGGCAATGGTATCTACATGGCCATGGCAGCCATGCGGTATCTGCGCCCCGTAGCCTTGCAGACCTTGCTCGAGGATCTAACCGAAGGGTGCAATCCGGCTACGGTGCAGGTGGAAGAAAGGGCTGAGCTGCTGACTGTGCACTGCCAGGAGAAGGGCGAGGAGGCCTTTATTCTGCGGGTCCTCTCTCTTCAGGAAGCAGAAGATACAGGGCGGCTTGGCTTCTTTGAGCTGATCAGTCGTCGCAGACTCTTGCCTGCTGATCTCCAGCTGCAGGCTGGCCCGGAACCTCAGGGCAGATTCGTCTTGCCGTGAGAGGGACAGCCGCAGAACTGGAGCGCTATGGCCGAGCAGAAAGGCACAGATCACTATCAATACAGAAATCGCCACGAGCTGGAGAAGTATGCAGCCGAGTTCAAGGAACTTTTCCTGAAGCGATGGGAGAAGAATCGCATCGATGCCCTGCGGGTGGAGCTATCCGACATGGAAAACCGGATGAGCCAGCCGGATTTCTGGGAGGATGCGGATCAGGCGCGTGACATATCACGCCTGAAATCGGCCCTCGAGAAAAAAACCCAGCCCTGGATCGAGTTGCGGCGGGAGGTCGACGACTTCGCTGATCTGATTGCGCTCACAATCGAAGAGCTCGGTGAAGAGGAAGGCTTTGCGTCCCTTTCAAAAGACTTTGCCCGCATGAAAGCGCAGTTCGACGAGCTGCAGCTTTCCGAAGCTCTGCTTGGTGAGGATGACGGACGAAATGCCCTCGTGACGATATCGTCTGGTGCCGGTGGAACGGAATCGCAGGACTGGGCCCAGATGCTGTACCGGATGTATTCGCGCTGGTTCGAGAAACGTGGCTTTGATGTCGAAACCCTGGATTATCAGGAGGCCGATGAAGCGGGTATTAAAAGTGCCTCGATGCTCGTTAAAGGCGAAAATGCCTTTGGCTATCTGAAAGGCGAAAATGGCGTTCATCGCCTTGTGCGAATCTCTCCTTTCGATTCAAACAAAAGGCGTCACACCTCTTTTGCCTCCGTGCACGTTGCGCCCGAGCTGGATGACAATGTCAATGTGCAGATTGATGAGAAGGATCTGCGCATTGATACCTACAGGGCCAGCGGAGCGGGCGGTCAGCACGTAAACAAAACCGACTCGGCGATTCGGATAACGCACATCCCGACGGGGATTGTTGTTCAGTGTCAGAACGAACGTTCGCAGCACAAGAACCGGGATCGGGCCATGAAGATGCTGAAAGCCCGCCTCTATGAAATGGAAAAGGCAAAAAAGGAGGCCGAGGCAGAAAGCAAAGCCGGCGAAAAAAGGGACGTTGCATGGGGTAGCCAGATTCGTAGCTACGTCATGCATCCCTACAAAATGGTCAAAGACCTTCGCACCGGTGAACAGACCTCTGACGTTGAATCGGTGATGAACGGAGACCTGGATGCCTTTGTTACATCGTATCTGAAGAATCTGTCAGCCGGAACGCTGAAGCAGGGTGCTGTAGAAGACGACGAGTGATACCCGCCTGAATCTCAGACGGGCAGGCGAGCGGTTTTTGCGGGAGCTGTCGCTTCGCGTCCGATGTCGACAACGAGAAGCGTGAAGTCATCATCGAACTGTCCCGTTCCAATCCACCGACGAACATGGCCATACAGGCGGTCTGCAAATTCATCGGCCGTATCTTCATAATGTGAAACCAGAAAATCGCGCAGACGATCAGAGCCAAACATGTCACCTTCGTCATTACGAGCCTCTGTAATGCCGTCGGTGAAAAGCAACATGCGATCACCGGCCAGGAGTTCCAGATCGGCACCCTGGACGGCTGGGTCGGCAAACGGTCCGATCAGCTTTCCTTTTGGACGTGTTTCAAGAGGTTCGGTACGATCCGGATGATAGAGCAGCAAGGGGGGATGCCCAGCCGATGCAATGCGGGCCTTCAGAGTTCGGGCATTGATATGCACACAGCTTGCCGAGAGAAAGTAGTCGCCTGTCCTTCCGTAGAGAATCTCATTCATCCCTACAAGAACGTCCTCGGGATTACGCGCATGCTTTTTCTGCAGATCAAAGGCAATCTGTCCCATAGAGGCGATCAGTGCTGCCGACACTCCGTGGCCTGAAACGTCTGCAATGATCAGGCATGCTTCGGCCTCACCGGTCTTGATACAATCAAAGAAGTCTCCTCCCACATGATTCATGGGCATGTAGCGAGAGGCAATCAAGAGGCCATCCATGTTTGGAAGGGTCTTCTGTATAACGCTTGATTGAATGCGTCTGGCTGCATCCAGTTCATGGCGAAGCATGGCCAGCTTCTGCTCCTGTAAGAGGGATCCGCGCAGTATCCTTTCGCGTTCGGCCTTCAGAGTGTTAATGCGATCCCCCAGGGCAAAAGATAGCAGGATGACTTCGCTGATGGATCCAAGCTGCATGCCATTTTCTGTCAGAAAGGAAATGGGCAGAAGCTCCAGCGAACGCATAAGCGTGACCACTATGGCAACACAGAGAAAGCCAAAGGCCAGCAAAAAGTAACGGGCAGGTTGAAAGCCTCTTCGATATACGATGATGGATGTGATGATTGCAATCACCGGTGGTATAGGGGTGGTAATCGTCGCTATGACACTGGCCAGGTGTGCATCGATGAGAAAGGGCATAACAATGAACACCACTCCCATGGCAATCATGCCCTGAAGAAAGCGATCCATAACCGGGGCGTGAATTCGACTCTGTAAGAACTCACGGGCAAAGAGGAAGATGAATATCAGCGTCATACCGGTAAAAGTCGGAAAGTAGCGCACCTGTAGAAAGGGCACGTTGGACCAGACCATCTCAAAGCCGGTTCCCGTGAAACCCAGCTGTACCAGCGAAAATGTGAATACGTAAAGAACATAATACAGGTAACTGATATCCCGAAACGAGAAGAATAGGAAAAGGTTGTACATCCCCATTACAAAGAGAATACCGAAATACAGGCCCTGAATAAGCTGGTCTCTGCGGTCGAACACAATGAAGGCTTCGGGTTCCCACACGGTCATCGGCAGCTGCAGGTTGCCAATGGCCCATGCCCTGATGTAGATCGTTGTTTCTCCGGGTTGCAGTTGCATTGGAAAGACAAAGGCCCGCGTAGGATACGGACGCTCTGCAAACGGTTTGCGAACACCTGTTGACCATTGTTCCGTGCTCCCATCGCTGCGCAGGGCATACACATCCAGTGTATCGATATGAGGCCAGTGTACATGTAGCATTCGGCTGAGCGGTTTATCAGTATAGAGCGTAAAACGCAGCCAGACCCGATCGGTCGTTTCGCCAAAAGCAGGGATCTGCTTTTTTTCGGGGACGAAGCAATCATCGTTGCTCAACAGATCGGAAAGCCGTTTGCTTCCGTCTGGATCGATGCAGGTTTCTATCATGGCCTTCGTTTCGCCCAGTATATCGACGCGATCCGCTGCAACAGGGATCACCGGAGCCGCATCGATTGCATGAACGCTCAGAAAGAGAACAATCATCCATCTGGCAGGGATGGCATTGCTCGGCCATGCTCTTTTTATCTTTCGCATGCAGAATACACAGTAAAGGAGATGGTTTTGCAAGCAAGCAAGAAGCCGGTACTTCATAAAACGGTTGTGTATGCATAATAGCACATGATGTGGACACATGATGCCGTCTTTCCGCTTGATTTTATCCGTTCTGCCTGCCATCTTTCTGGCCTGCACATCCACCTGGTCCGCGCCGCCCGGGGGAAGGGTGGCCAAATCCGTCTGTCTTATGCAGCCCGAAGGCTGTCCCTGTTACAGTACAGCCGATGGCAGGCAGGTGGTGACGCGAATCTATCATAACGAGGCCTTGATCGAGGCCGGTACTCCGGAAGGCCCGTATACGCCCGTAGCCCGCTATTCCGGTCACCCTTTGCAAGAGGACGATTCCATCTGTTATTTTCCGACCACATCGCTACGCTGGCAGCCGCCTGCCGTGGATCGCATCCTGACGATTCAGAAGAAGAATCACAGTCCGTTGCCGCTACACGTTCTGTTTCACGGACTGAAGGCTGAAAATGCCAAAGAGCAGGTTTCATCCTATAGAAGACAGAGGCTTGGAAGGTTCTGGTTTACCTACTACCATCTTGCCCTGGAAGAACATCATCCCGGGCCCCGGGTAGCGGTTCGCTCCCCCAGCAATCAGGTCATAGGTCATGCTTCCAGGGCCTTTCTGACCCAGGTGCGCTGGCAGGGCAGTGGAATCGCCGCAGATGGAAAGAAATACCACTACTCGGGGATTCAAGGACGCTATCACCTGTATGACGAAGATTGGGGGATGGGCGCCGGTCGTGGCTATGAGGTCTATCCGTACCGGACGATCGCCGTTAACTTTAAGGGATTCTGCCGGCGTCTATACCCGAACGATGCAAAACGATACCACAGCTGTAGACGGGGAGGGTTGCTGGGCATTGCCGTCTTCATGCCAGAGGTAGCGGCCCGGAAGGCAAAGATGGAAGATGGGTCGGTGCATGACGGCTGGTTTTGCGTTACCGATACCGGCGCGCCCACCCATATCAAGGATGACCGCATCGACATCTTTGTGGGTGCCCATGGTGGAGGGAATCCCTATCTGCCTGCTTCACGACAGTGGAATTATCTCTATGCCGCCGGCCTGCGTAACAGTGTACCGTGGGATTGGAGACTCTGGAAGACCGAACGTCAGCGTGTATGGTGCGATCTCAGCCGTCTTCCGAAACCCGGAGAGACGCCTGATCCCAAACGCCATTGTTTGCATGATTACCATGCGACGACACCACAGAAGGCCGTTACGATGGAGGTGGCCTTTACTCCATCAGGAGATCTTCTACGTTGCCGGACCGGTCGACAGATTCGTAAGATCCAAAAGCGGTGATTACTCTGCAAAAAGGGTGATCTGAGTCGTATCGCGAAGCAGTGTTCCAGGTGCGGGCTGTTGCCGAAAAATATAGCCGGCGCCGCGAACATTCAGACGGATCTCCGGGTGCATGATCGACCATTCTACGGCCGTCCGCACCGGATGATTCCTGAAGTCTGGCAGCCGCCCCTCTGTGGCTTTTAATCGCTGCAGGGCCCGTTTGTAGATCTCTTCGGCTCCTCTTGCGGATGTGCTGGCTTCCGGCCGGGTCTGCCGGTACTCTGCTACATCGAAAACCTCTGCATGGGCTTCGATGAAGGGGAGGATGCTCTTAACAAATGCTGCAAATACGGGTGCGGATAACCCTCCTCCCGATTGGTCACCACCGACACCATCGTACAGGATCAGCACAGCATAGCGTGGCTTGCTTGCCGGGAAGGCACCGAGAAAGGAGGTGGAATAACGATCGATGTAACCGGCAGCGCTCGATTTCTGAGCCGTTCCGGTTTTTCCTATGATCTCAATCGTTTTGAGATTGGCAGCTCGGCCGGTTCCTGATGTAACAACAGCCCTCATCATGCGGTTCAGCGTTCGCAGCCTATCCGGGTGCAGGGAGGTGGGCTTTGATAAAATCTGCATCTCATCGAGAACGATTCCCTCTTCCGTTACAATGCGTTTCATCAATGAGGGCTGTACCAGGCTGCCTCCGTTTACCAGGGCTGCAAAGCCTCGCAGAAGCTGGATCGGTGTCACACTGATCCCCTGCCCGATGGGTGTGTAATAGTGTGTGGCCTGGACCCAGTTTTTCAGGGCAGGCATGTAGCCGCGGGTTTCGCCGCTTCCATCGGGCAAGACTCCGGTTCTTTCCTGGAAGCCAAACTCCTGCAGATATTTATACAGGGTGGGACTATCGATGGTGGCAGCGGCCTGAATCATCCCCACGTTGCATGATTTTTCGATGATTCCATAAAGATCGAGCTCTCCGTGGGCATGCACTTTCCCATGACGCAGGCAGCGCACGGTTCCGCCATGAAAGGGGAACTCCCCTGTACACATGAAGCGTTGCTTTAGTATGTCTGGCCTTTCGTTTAAGACTGCCGCTGCAGCGAATACCTTCATTGTTGATCCAGGCTCATAGTTTAACCGAATTGCCCAGATGCCTTTTCGAGTGGCCTCATCACGATAGTAGTAGTTGGGATCAAAGTCCGGCAGGTTGGCCATGGCCAGAACCTCACCGGTTTCGACGTCCATCATGATGCCCACAGCCCGGTCCGCCCCTGACTCTACAAAACGTTCGCGCAGGGCCTTCTCCATACGATACTGCAGAATAGAATCAATCGTCAAATACAGTGTGGGGCCGCGCTCGTACCCACGGCCGGTCAGGATATCGTTGTAAACGTACTCCAGACCGGCCAGGGCACGGGTGGAGTCACGGCCGGTAAAGCCAAGGAGATTCGATGCCAGTCGCCCGGACGGGTAGACCCGGCGGTTTTCGTATTCCCGGTAGACCCCGGGAAGACGCAGGTCCATGATCTGCTGTGCTGTGAAGTTATCCACCTGCCTCTGCAAAAGGAAGTATTTTCGTCCCTGATAGAGATAGATCTTTTTCAGGATGCTGGCAGTATCGGTGTCAAGGTAACCGGCCAGGTAGCGGGCGGTGAACTCAGGATCAAGCAGCTCCGGTGGTGCAATGCCTATGGTGCTTGCCTCTTCGGTGACGGCCAGGCTGATGCCACGCCGGTCCTTGATGGGACCGCGGATCGTTGCTCCAGGGCCTGGCTTCCGGCTGCTCAGATCAAACAGGCCTGCAAGATAGGCGGCGCGGCCGAGCACAAGAAGAAAGCCCAGACAGAGAAAGGCAAGGAAGACCATCAATCTGAGCCGGCGCTTACTCATCTTAGAATACAAAATTGCCCCATCGGCGTCCCTGTACAGCTGAAATCGGAATAAAACCGATGGTACGGGAGTCACGACTTTCCGTAAAGGCATCCCCCAGCACAAGGAGCCCCTCTGCCGGTACCTGCCCGGAGGTTCCAATGCCCTGCAGGCTGGCATAGAGGAAGACGGGATCGAGGTGTTCGAATCGTCGGGGAGGGTCGGTGACGGGATTCTGATGCCTTTCTGGATACGGCTCGATGCGGGCAATCTCTCCCGAGGGTGTGCGCAGCGGTTCGCCATCGATGAGCAGCATCTGATCGCTGAACCGGTAGGTCTGATGTGGCAGGGCTGCCACCCTCTTGATATAGTAACGGCCTTCCCTGCCCTCTGGAAAATCAAAAACGATGATATCTCCTTTTGCCGGGGGACGGGCGAACAGCGTACGTGACCAGGGCGGACCGGGATCAGAATCCTGCAGCAGCGAAAAGGGGAAGTCCAGGGCCGGCAGATGCAGCCCTGTACTCAGTCGCTCTACGACGATTATGTCTCCGTTTTGAAGGGCAGGACTCATGCTGGGCCCATCGACGCGCACCACGTCAACCACCATGATGCGGACGTGGAAAACAAGAAGCAAAAGAGCAAGCAAGGTGGCTCGTCCGCGCATTCGCCCCGTCAGGGTGGTCAGCGCGAGGACGATTCCCGAAAGAAAAAGCAGCCAGGCGATGGCCCGAAAAAAAGGGCTATAATATAATCGAGGATCGGACAGCAGGCGATTCGAAAAAAACCACCCTCCGTAAAAGAACAGTGCAGCGCGTAAGTAGTTTCGCGTAGTTGAAAATGGTTTTACAGGAGAGAAGCTTTCCTCTCTTCTGTTCTCTGTTTCTTTTTTTCCAATTTTCAGAGGCAGCATCTCCCACATGACCGAAGAAAATCCCTTGTTTACGGAACTGTACCGCCTCGATGCCGCTTCGTTGAAACGGCTGCTCAAGATCTGGAACATCCAGAAACCGGGTCGGGACAAGAAAAGTCAGATTCATCAGCTCATGGAAACCATGAGTGATGAGTTCTATGTACGCGGCATCCTCGAAAAGCTCAGCCCTGTGCAGGTAGGAATCTACACAGCCATCCTGTCAACGAAAGACAGGGTGATGACGCTCGGCGAAATCGCAAGAAAATTCTCCCTGCAACCGGCTTCGGCAGAGATGGAAATGGGCGTCCTGAAACGCTATTTCCTGGTCTACCAGCGCAAGAATCGGGAACGATTGACCAACACGCTGGACCGCTATTATGCCTATCGTGAAAGCTCGGAGCACGTTCGTATCGAAACGAACGATAAAGGCCAGAAATTCCGGCAATCCCTTGTAAAGGTCCTTCGTGGACGCAAAGAGTTGCCTCCAGAGTGGAAGAAGGCTGCCAATGCCCTCAACACCAAAGCGGGCATTCAGGAGCACCTGAAAAAGCTCATCGATGAATTGAGTGATCTCGAGCAGGAACTCGTGCTCCGGGCCTATAACCAGGGCGGCATCCTTGAGATCCTCCCTGCACGCGAATTCATTGAAGAAGAGCGCGGCAAGTGGATCGAAATTGTACGCAAGCTGGACAGGATGGGCATCCTGCTCGACGACTACTATGTTGACGAACGCTTCGTGCGTTTGCTCATCATGCCGGTTGAGGTGTTCGATTACCTGACCGAGTTTCCTCTGATCCTGAAGCCCAAGAAAGGGATCAAACGAAGTCAGGAGAAGGTGGTCTGCAACGACCTGGACTTCTTTATCAACATCAAGAAGCAGATTGTTTATATTACCCGTAAGGGGCTGAATCTCGCCAAATCGGGTAAAATCAAACAAACGGACCTGCGAGAAACCGAAAACCGGCTTCTGCGGCCGGATATCTCTCTGTTTCTCGAAAAGAGTCAGATCTACCAGATCGAACTGCTGCTGCCGGTGATGCGGCTGCTCGACATTGTGCGTACGAAAAAGGACGATGTTGTCCTGCGCAATGATTATGATGCCGTTCTGCAGAGTGATCCTCTAAACCTGCTGAAGCAGGTGATGGCAGAGGTCAGAAAGTCTCGCGAGCGCGTTACCCGCTACGAAGAGGTCTTCGAGTCTGTCTACGTTCCGTTCTTTCTGCCCGATGTATTTGATGAAACGGTAAAGCTGATCAGCGAGATGGGTCCCTGTCTTTACACGACGGTCATGGCCATCATGATTCGCGAGCACGTCGTTCTCAGTAAGGATTTTCGCATTCAGACGTTTCCGGATCAGCTGAATGACTACCGGAAAGAGCTGACATCGGCGCTCTTCTTTCTGCAGCTTTTTGGCCTGATTCGCACCCATTATCCGGATCGCTGGGTGGAGATCTCGCCGCTTGGAGAGCATTTCTTTAACAAGAAGCCGCTGAAAGAAGACGACGAGAAGGGTGGTATCATTATCAACCCTGACCTGAGCATCATTGCCATACCTGAAAAGCTCAGTCTGCATGGTCTGTATCTGCTGAAGGCCTTCTGCGAGGTTAAATCGTTCGAGAACGTGTATAACTTCCAGCTTACACGTGAGTCCTTCCAGGAAGGGCTTTTGCTGAAGGCCAGCAAAGAAGAGTTTGTGGACTTTCTGAAGCGAACCTCGCGCAACGAACTTCCGCAAAACCTCGCCTACTCGCTTGAAGAATGGACGAATAACTTTCCGCTCGTGACCATCACCGACGAATGTGTCGTTCTGCGAACGGAAGACCCGAACCACATGGACCTTCTTCTTGGCCAGATTGGAGCGAAAAAGGTGGTGCTGGAGCAGATCAGTCCTACGACGATCCTCATTGACCCTGACCGGATCTATGAGGTCGTAGAACAGGTGGAACGCTTGAATCTCATTGTGAAACTGGTACGCTGATGAAAGCCCTCGCCATGCAGTTGTTGTTTGTCCTTGTGGCTTTCGCTTCCTGTGGCGACAGCACGGTTCACAGTGGTTCTTTAACCCTGGCCCGTAATCCCTCTGGTTTTCCCGAGGATTTTCCGCCAGAGCTGATCTATCCGCAAACACAGCCGGAGTTACTGGGCGAGCTTGATACGGCGGGCTACTGGTCGCCCGCTCAGTATGCGATTCTGCTCCAGACCTCTGACTCGGGCGAAGATGTTGTAGCCCATTACCTGAATGTACTGAAAAGAGAGGGCTGGCAGATTCTGCAGAGCCGCCACTTCGCAGAAGAGAATAGAACGGTCATCGTTGCCGAAAGTTTTATACAGCAAACGGCTACCATCGTTGTCGAAACGGGTAACCCCGCGCGCATCAAGCTTTACCTGAAAAAAAGCTCTGATGATTGAGAGCAGCAATGAAGCATGAGTCAAATGGAGAAAAAAAGCGACCGCAGATCCGTACCGTTCAGCGTGATGTAATCGCTCCCATTGCCTCTGGCCTTTTTCTCATCGGTGCCGGTGTTCTTGTCTTCTTTACCTTTCGGTCGTTTGGCTGGGCCGTCTTCATGGCCATACTTCTCTATACGGCCTTTGAAGGCATATACCGACGCCTGCGCAGTACCGTAAAGAACAGAGACATTGCTGCAAGTCTGACGTTGATCATCATCCTCTTTGTCGTGCTCGGCCCTCTTGGAACGGTCATGCTTCTTATTATCGAACAGGGCGTGAACATTGTGGGCTATCTCCGCAACTTCGTGGAGTCCGACCAGATTCTCTTACTTGCCAAAACCTTCCCTGGCCTGATCGACTTTGTCACGGATCGCGGTTTTTTCTGGGTGTACTGGCTGGATCGTCTCTTCCTGGTCTTAAACGAATACTCTGATGTGATTGACTCGCTTCGTTTTGGGGAGCTCGTTGGCGGCGCCTACAGCTACTTCCTTGGCGGGGTCGGCATGTCGATCTCTTTTGTGCTGAATCTCAGCTTTGGTTTGATTCTGCTGTATTTCCTTCTTCGCGAAGGGGATTCCTTTTACCAGATGATCCGGCAGGCCATGCCCCTTTCGGGAGAAGTTGTCGATCAGTTCAAGGATCGCATGAAAGAGATCCTGCAGGCCATCCTCAAGGGCAATGTGTTTATTGCCATTCTACAGGGTACAATGGTAGGTATAGGCCTCTGGGTCTGCGGTATTCCGAATGCCTTGCTTTACGGTTCTGTTGCTTCTTTTCTTTCGATTATACCCGTCATCGGCACGGCCTTTGTCTGGGCCCCGGCCGCTCTGTTTCTCTACTTCGTGGAACAGGAAGCGGTTCTTGGCGCAGGCCTGGCCGTCTATAGCTTTGCCTGCTATCTGATTCTCGAAAACATCGTCAAGCCCCGTATCCTGGACCGAAAGCTCGGAGTGCATTCTCTGCTTCTGTTCTTCGCCATACTGGGAGGCCTGAAAGAGTTCGGCATCACGGGCTTTATCCTCGGTCCTCTGATTCTTGCCATCTTCCTCACCATATGGCGAATCTACCACATATGGGAGGAAAGCGAAGAACTGGAACCTGCACAGGAAGGCTTGAATGATGTGAAAGACAGGGGCGAGTCATGAAAGACGTGCAGCGAATGGAAGAGGATGCGCGCGTTTACAGTCCGACAGCGGTTAACAGTCTTGTCCGGCAGCTGCTCGAATCCGAACCGGAGCTGCAAAACGTCTGGGTTGAAGGAGAAATCTTTGACCTGAAGTACCATTCCAGCGGGCACATCTATTTTTCGCTAAAGGATAGCGAATCGGTCCTTCGCTGTACCTTTTTCAAGCGGGCTAACATGAGCCTGCGTATCAAGCTTGAAACCGGCAAGAAGATTCGCGCCTACGGCGACATATCCGTCTATACGAAAGGAGGCAGCTATCAGCTCAATGTGCTGCGTGTCTCGGAAAGCGGAAAGGGAGATGTTCACGAACGTCTGCGCAAGCTCTACGAAAGGCTTTCAAAAGAAGGCCTTTTTGACCCGGCTCGAAAAAAGCCGCTGCCGATGGCCCCTCTGACGTTAGGCGTTGCAACGGCATCAACGGGAGCAGCCATTCGTGACATTGTTCAGGTGGCGCGGAGTCGTTTCCCTGACATAAATATTGTACTCGCTCCCTGTATCGTACAGGGCGAAGAAGCTTTGCAGTCGGTACCTGCCGCTATCGAAGCCCTGCATGATCCCGCTCTTTCCGTGGATGTTATCATTGCAGGCAGGGGAGGTGGATCCTTCGATGATCTACTTCCCTTTAATGAAGAGCCTATCGTGCGTGCCTTCGCCAATTCGAGAATCCCTATCGTTGCTGCCGTCGGCCACCAGATCGATCATCCCCTGTGCGAGCTTGCAGCCGATGCCGTGGCTGCCACACCATCGAATGCTGCAGAGATGTGCATACCCGTTGTGGGGGATCTTCTCTATACCATTGATATGCAGGTTAACCGGATCCATAGAAACCTCCGGCAACGACTCGATCGTTCCAGAGAAACCCTGCGCATCATAACAGGCTCAAAGATCTACAGAAATCCCCTGGCCATCCTCGATCCCTTCCAGTACCGCCTCGACCATGCCGTCTCTGAAATGCGGGCCCTTTCGCGCTCTGTATTCGAAACGCTGAGGCTGCGCGTGCAGACATCGGAGAATCTGTCCTTCCTCGTAGAACGTTCTCTTGAAAAGGAAAAGCACCGGCTGGCCCTGCTTTCCAACCGTCTCGAAACACTGTCACCGGAATCGACACTGCGGCGCGGCTATGCCATCGTCAGCGATGAACAAGGCAACATACTGCGCCGGGCCGGTGACGTAGATGCCGGTCAGTCCGTGCACGTTCGTCTGGCAAGCGGGCGCCTGACTGCCCGCGTACAGGATATTCACGAGGATACTCACGGCAACGAACAGAAGGACTAAGCCTGCTGTAGCAGTTTCCGGCGAATCCAGCCGTAGATCGGCAATACGTGAAGAACAACGAGTATTTCCAGGGATCCGAAGATGCCGGACTGCATTGCAAAAAGCAGGGCGCCTTCGAAGTAACGAGCCAGCAGCGCCTTCAGATACACGGCGGCCACCGGGCCAAGCAGGAAGCCAAGCGATCCAATGCCCATATATGATCCAATGGCCACTGCACGGTATTGCGGCGGTGCCAGTCTTGATGCCAGAGACAATGTCGGAACAAACATCAATGCAGCGCTGAGTCCGGCCAGTGCAAGCAACAGGGTCAGGACAAGAACGTCATCGGTCCATCCAATCAACAACAGTGCCAGACCGTAAAGAAAAGAACCGACCAGAACAGGTGGCAGTGGCCCTGTTCGTTTCATCAGCAGTGCTACCGGAAAGGCCAGAAGTCCCATCGGCCAGAATACAAGGCCGAGCATACTGCCCGTCTGCCCGGGACCAAGCTGCAGGGTTTCGCGTAGATGGAGATTCAACGTTGCCGTTACAAAACCAGCCGTAAAGCGATCCACAAAAACGAAAAGCAGAGGTACAAGCAGCAGCCATTCCATGCGCAGTACGCGAAGGAACTCTATTACGGTTGTCTGTGAACCCGGTGCATGTCGGGCTGCGTCTTTTACGTAAAATGCACTGACGGCTACCAGGGCCATGAAGGCAGACGAGATCATAAAGGGTATGGCCGGATTGCTTTTTCCGGCCGCCCCAAGTGGCATGCCCAGTCCTCCTCCAAGTGCCAGCATCATGCCGGCCAAACCCAGCAGATAGGGACGTCCGAGCTCCACTTCCAGATCGGCCACAGAGGCCATAAGAAGCGAAAGAGCGACCGCTCCCACAGCACCTTCGAGAAAACGTATCGTAAAGAATACATGTGCCTCGGGAAAGAAGGACATCCACAGGTAGAAGACCGAGGAAAGCGCCGAGGCCGACACGATCCAGACCATTCTGCGTCCACTGTGGTCGGATAACCAGCCGGCCAGCGGAGCACAGAGGAATGATCCCAGATAGGAAAGGCTGAGAAACCACCCCAGAGCCTTTTCGTCCAGGCGGTCCTTTACGCTTTCCTTGAGGACGGGAATATTGGCTGTATTGGCAGCCATAACGAAGAAGATGAGTAGAATGGGAAGGGCGATGCGCAGGCCCTGCCTCCAGGGATGGCCTGCGTTACTCATGCTCCTGCAGTTTCCAGGGTGGCAGCCTTTGGCCCCAGACGTTCGCGAACCGGCCCTTCCAGTTCTTGAAAGATGCGACCGTTCATCTCAAAAGAAAGCAGTGCTTCTTCAAGAATGTCAGCTTCTTCCTGTGCTGTGACCGGAAGAGAATCCAGGCGTGCCCGATAGCTCGTCTTGAAGGTATCGGCATCGACGATTCCATCGAACTGATAGAAGCGAAGGCCCTGGCGTTGAAGGCCAAGCGATTTTGCAGCAATCTTTTTGAGAATCTGTCCGCCCGAAAGGTCTCCCAGGTATCGCACGTAGGCATGGGCTACAAGTCGATGTGGATGGTCGACCATGATAGATCGCAGATGCTTCGCGTAGGCCGTAGATGCTTCGGGCACGGGTAGTTCCTTCCAGCGGGATCCCATCAGGTACTGCAGATCCTCTTCAAGATTTGAAACCCTTTCCAGTTCGCGGAAGTAAAGCTTTCCTGCGATGCGATGCGTTCGGTTGCGTCGCATCGAGTCCTCAAGGGATTCATAAACAGGCCACAGGGATGCGAGAAAGCGGGCATATTCTTCCTTTTCGAGCATCCCCCTGATAAAGCACTTCATAAAGAAAGAGTTCTCCGTCTGACGGTGAACGACAGATGTATGCTCTTTCAGTTTTCCTGCCAGTTCCATAACTGTCGTTTTTCGATTGCGTGGAAAACTCGCAAGCAATTAATTGATATTAAGACGCAGTCTCAATATCAATTAAGGTAAATCTTGAGAATGCAGGGGAAGAACGATTATGGATTCGATGTCTCTATCGCAGCTTTTTGTTGCCGGCGGAATCTTTATGTGGCCGATCCTTATCGGTCTGATCTTTACGATGGCCATTGGCCTGGAGCGCACCCTGTACATGCTGTGGACGTATGCCACGCCGGGTGAGCCCGAAGAACAGCTGGGCGATTCTATCCAGCCACCGCAGAAACGGACCCTGCTCGATCGCATACTGCCCGCAGGTGAGCGTCGCTTTGAGCGAGATCCGGGAGTGCGTCTTGCGCGAAGCTTTATTGAGCAAGAGGGAGCTTCTCTGGAAAGCCGGCTTGCCGCTTTGCGAAGTCTGGGAACGCTTTTGCAGGAGCGGATGATGAAACGGATCGATGCGTTGCATACGATTGGCTCTCTGTCTCCGCTGTTCGGGCTGCTTGGAACCGTGGCCGGTATGATGGAGGCCTTTCATGCCCTGGCCATTACAGGCGGGCAGGCCGATATTGCCACCCTTGCGGACGGTATCTGGGTGGCCATGATCACAACGGCCTTTGGCCTGATTGCAGCCATTCCTGCGCAGCTTCTGCACGGCCTGTTCCTTTCGCGTATCCAGGAAAGGCTGCAGCGCATGAATCGCTTTCAGGACAGGCTTCTGCAACTCTATCATGACGGAAAGCTATCATGAGTCCCGCCCGTTTTGAATTGCCGGTCCGTCAGCGCGCATGGGTGGATATTGCCCCGCTTGTAGACCTCGTCTTTCTGCTCTTGATATTCTTTCTTGTCGGATCGCGCTTTGTGAAGCCGCAGATTGAGTTAACCCTGCCTGAAGCATCGACGGGTCAGACAGAGACGAAAACGGCAGCCGTGCTCAGCGTCACATCGGATGGGCGCGTTCTTCTTAACGAACAACCGATCCCGCTGCATCACCTCGATATAGAGCTTCCGCGTCGCATTCAGGCCCTTCAGATTACAGAGCTTACGCTGCGCGCTGATAAAGATACGCCGTTTTATCTGTTTGTGAAGCTCATGGATGGGGCACGCAAGGCGGGCATCCCTGAATTTCATATTGAACATGAGGTAGCCCGATGAGCCATACCATGAACAACTGCGCCATAGAGAGCCATCTGCTGCCCGAAGAGCAGAGCAGGTCTCAATCAGGCCCCGGCAAGGATGCCATCGAAAGAGGCCGTGCCTTTCTGCCTGCGCTTTTTCTGGTAAGTACTCCCATGCTGGGCATTGGACTGATTACAGCGCCGACGTCAGAGCCACGCGAAAAGGTGCAGTACCAATCCATCTCGGTGCACCTGGCCACACATGATTCGAAGAAGAAGGCCGTAGAGAGTTTTGAAACGGCACAGAAGAAGGGAAAGACCGTAGAGGCAGGATCGTCGTCGGAAGGCGTACGTCATGTGTATCTGAGCGAGGTCGTCCGTCGTATCGAAGCAGCCAAACGCTATCCGCGTCGCGAACTCGCTGCCGGTCTCGAAGACCGGGTCACCGTCAGGCTTCGCATACGATCCGATGGAACGGTGCAGGAATGCCAGCTGACAGGGCAGAGCCGCTATCCTGGCTTTAATCATGAGGCCCTGGCAAGCATACGGCGTGCCGGTCCTTTTCCTCCGTTTCCGCCCGAATTCAACGAACGTGAAACGGTTCTTCATGTAACCCTTGATTTTCGGATGCAGTAGGGCAAAAAAAAGGGGGATCACTGATCCCCCGGAAGCTCTCGATTTCTCCAGACTACAATGATGTCAGGGGTCTGTGCGGGTTACGGTTCCACCTGTAGGATCGGCGGTGGGACCACCGATAAAGATGACGTCACCCGGGGCAGTGATATCGACAGTTGACGTTGCTCCGTATGACCCGGTGTGACCTGTAAATTCGGCTGTACCCGTATCAATCGGACAGTTTCCTGCTGCATAGCCGCTAAGCGTTGGAGCGTGTGAATAGGTAGGGTCAAAATTGAAAGTGATCTTGGTACCTGCCTTTACAGACGGAAAACGATAAGCTACCCAGTGTGCCCCACTCCCCGCGGCCGATACGTTGGGAACGGTTGCAGTCCCTGAGCCGCGAACTGTTACCATTGGAATCGTCAGGGTTAAAATTGTGGGGCTGCTGGGATCACCGGCTTCAGTTGTCCACTGACACGTCGTAGGCTCACCTGCTCCTGCTGCCAGAAGCAGGAAAGCGGCTGCGGTGTCGTCATCGCTGGATTCCCCGCCAGGGCAGCCGATGAAAAGGGGTACTGTCAATAGCAGTGAGGGTAAAAGGCGTTTCATTCTTCTCTCCTGTGATTCTCAAGAAATGATCAAATTGAACTTGAGACTCAAAATCATTTGACTTGATTTACCGCATATTTTATCCGGTAAAATTATGCAAGCGTTTTTGAGATTAAATCTCAGTCTTAAAAATAGCCGTGGGGCGGGCCTTCTTCTGCTTTTAATGGTGGGCCTTGCTGCCTGCCGGTGGGATAAACCCGAGAATGCCCTTTTACAATCTCTTATAGAGGAACAGATCGATGATCAGGCCGGAACCGGTGCCTGTACAACGGCAGCGGGAAGTGGGTTAACCACTGTCGTAAGGGCTACTTCTACAAAAGAATGGACCCACTGCAACATGGAGCTGGGTATCGGCACCTCGGGCACGGACTGGGATCTTCGCTTTCGTCGTTATCAGGTGGCCACCAACAGCGGTGTTTCAGGCGAAGGAAGCGGCGGTGCCTGTAATACTGGCCTGACCGATTTGAATGCCGTAACCTCGGTTGGGCAGTTTACATCACCCACAGCGGGTGAATGTCCGAACTTCCTCGTCGATACAGACCTGACGGTGGCCGATGGTGAGGCCTCATCGTCCGGCTTTCCAGGATCGTCTGTTATGGTGGACTGGTATACCTATAATACGACCACGCACGTCCTTGAATCGAACAACCTGATCTATATCATCCGTTTGCGAAACGGTACAGACTATATTGCCATACAGTTCACCGATTATTACAGCGATGCCGGCACATCGGGTTATCCGACGTTTCGATGGAAAAGGCTTTGAAATATACGGGGAGCAATATGAAACAGTTTCGCAATATTTTGTTTATCGGCGCTGTAATGGTATCGGTTACTTCTCTTCAGTCACAGGAAGAGAATCATGCTGAGATTGTCGTTACAGGCGATCGGCGCGAAAAACCGGTAGAAGATACGGTTACCCGAACTGAGGTGATCAGCCGGCAGCAGATCGAAGCACAGGGCTCGCGTAACCTTGCCGAGATTCTGCGTTCGCGAAACGGCATCGAGATCAAGCCGGCCATCCGCGGGCAGGAAGTGCGGCTTCAGGGACTCTCGCCCGAATACGTCTTGATCCTTGTCGACGGGGACCGCGTCACCGGACGCCTTGACGGAGCCATCGACCTGACTCGCTTCAAGGCCGAGGAGATCGAGCGGGTTGAGATCATCAAGGGCCCATCTTCGGCACTGTATGGCTCGGATGCCCTGGGGGGCGTGATCAACATTATTACACGTGACCCGAAAGAGCCGGCCCGTTTGAGCACGGAAATGCAGTATGGATCAGGTCGTTCCCTGCACTACGGAAGCGGCAACGAAACCCATGCCTCGGCCACAACGGGCATCAAGGGCGAGAATGTCAGCACGGTGTGGACAACGGGCTGGCACCGATCGGACGGCTTTGATCTCGATCCTGAAACGGATGACCTGAAGCTGATCCGTTCCCTGGTGGGCCACGTTCCGGGCCTGAGTAACGACGATCTTCCCGTTACCGACGGCACGACAGGAACGGCCTACCAGGATCTGAATGTATCGAATCGCACAAAGGTGAAGATCACCGATTCGTGGGATGTAACCGGTCGAGCGTCATATCACTATCTGGATCAGGAGAAGGTCGATTACAGCCCACCCCGTACCCTGATCGATCGTCGCAACGAAACCCACGATCTTATGGCCGGGCTTCGCACGGACTATCGCTTTGGAACCTATAACCGGCTGTCGCTTGCCTACTCCCATGCACGGTTTCTCGATACCTTAACCCAGGATCAGCAGGGTTCCGACGAGCTCGATTCAGAAGAGGTGCAGGACGACCGCGTACAGGAGGCGAGGATACAGCTCGATGTGGCCCTGGGCATGCGGCATATGCTTTCCGTCGGTGTGGAAGGCATGTGGGAGGAATACAAGTCTCCTCGTATCAGCGACGGTGGCTACGGCTACCGTCAGCGGGCTTCGGTCTTTGCCCAGGACGAATACCAGCCTTTCGATGCCTATTTCTATATCGTTCCCGGCCTTCGCTACGAATCGGATTCACAGTTCGGATCGCAGACGACGCCAAAGCTTTCGATGCGATGGGACCCTGCCTCGGACGTGAAGCTGCGCTTTGGTGTGGGGCGGGGCTACCGGGCGCCTTCGTTCAAGGATCTGTATTATGCCTTCCAGAACCCCGGCGTGGGCTACCAGGTTGTGGGAAACGAGGATCTCGAGCCCGAGCATTCGGTGGGCTACACGGCAGGCATCGAATATGAGCCGAAGCGGTGGCTGTGGATCGGCCTGGATGGCTACTACAACTCGATTACCAACCTGATCGATTTCCGTCGCATTCCCGACAGCAACAACGATCTGACCACCTACCAGACGGTAAATGTAAGCAAGGCCTATACCCGGGGACTGGAGTTCATGGTAGAGCTGCGACCGTTCGACAATCTGCGAATTGCCCTGGGATATACCCTGACCGATACCCTGGACCGCCTGCAGAATATTCCACTGGAAGGCCGATCGCTGCATCGTGGTATTTATCGAATCTCTTACGAGGATGAATCAGGCTTTGGCATATCCCTTCAGGGATCGGTGAACGGCAAACAGGCCTTCTATTATGAAAAGGAATCCCTTGCAACCTTACAGAACGGGCAGCTGGTGATCGACAGGGATGTCATTGTAAGGGCCCTGGAGCAGAACCGGGACTTCAAGGCCCTGGATCTTGATCCGGATACGCCGGACTATGGCTATGAAATGAAGAACGCCAATCACATCATCGATCTGCGGCTGTCCTACAGGTTTCTCGAAAACTATGAGATCTTCGCAGGCGTCGACAACATGCTGGATCATTATGATGCACAGCTGGATCCCATCCGGCCGAGATTGTTCTACTTCGGTGTGCGGACGAATTATGCAGCCCCCGTACCGGAAAGCCGGGAATCAGGCCTGAATTCCGACCCGTCCTGGCCTCAGCGGGGCACGTAGTTTCGGTTTTCGCTGTTGTAAAGCTCGGTATCCAGGGAGCACAGGAAGTCGGCCGGGTCGCTGAAGATACGTGTCTTCAGGCGCCGGCCGTTTCTGCTTCGCCCGCTGAAGACGTCGTAATAGTAAAAGCCAAAAAGGTCCTCACCGAATTCAAAGCGAATCCAGCGGCCGTTTCGCTTTCCCGTAGTATTGTTCAGATGGATGACGCTCATCCTGCACTCCGCATCGCGCAGTACCGCGATTCTGTACAGGAAAAAAACTTTACCCGGAAAATTTTTCGGTTCAGAACTGTGTTCTGGCCCCAATCGCAGTTCTGCTTTATAAAACAGGACGACGGACGTTGCAATGGATGTCATAATAGGGCGGCGGCGATGCGTTTCGTTTTTCCCTGGAGCGATGCTGCTGATCCGAGGGCCAGGGACCACGCACGATAGGCAAGGAGGAGAGAACGATGACTTCAGCTGCAAGATCAGAGGTATATCCAGGCTGTGTATCGTTCGAATACCAGCTGTGGCACAACGGGGAACGTCAATTTACGGAGTGGAATGATGCGGCTCGTATTCTGCAGCTCTGTGCAGACGAGGTGCTTACAGACGGAAGAATCTTTACGGAACGTATACATGAAGCTGACCGAAGGCGTCTGGAACGAGCCGAGGCCTCTCTTTTCTCCGGTGCCAGTTATATGGGGCTGCGGTTACGTCTTTCGGTGGATGACCGGTTCCATTCGATCCTGCTACGAGGATGTGTTCGTAGCCGTAGCACGGATTACCTGATCGTTGGCGGTCTGGTAGTCGATCTCAACTGGCCTGAAAGTCCTCGAACCCAGCATCTATCCCGTGTTGATGACCGGCATATCTTACAGTCCTTGAAGACCCTCTTCGAAGAGGAGCGTGTGTATATCGATGAAGACCTGTCACTGGACACGCTGGCCAGAAGGCTTCACCTTTCCACGCATCAGATGTCAGAGTTCCTCAATCGCCGTCTTGGACTATCCTACGCTGAATTTGTGAATCGTTACAGGGTTGCCGAGGCCTGTCGGCTTCTAAGAGAACGTCCTGAGCTATCATTGATCGATATCTGTTTTGAGTCGGGCTTTCGATCCAAGGGTGCCTTTCACACCGTTTTTCGCCAGATGACGGGAACCACGCCACTGCATTACAGGCGACTGTCCGCTACAGCCATGCCCGAGCGTCCATTACAGGAGAAGTCATTCCTCCCACTTTATAAAGCGGGACGACAGTCCGTTGCAAACGCTATACCGTAAGGAGACTACTGTTTCTCTCCAGGCGGATCCGTCTCTGATCGTCCAGAGGCATGCTGGCAAACATGTGTCGCTGGTGAACGGATCCGCAACCTTTTTTGCAATCTATATCACACCATTTTGAGGATTGAGAGAATATGAAAACGAAAGAGATTGTTGTAACCGATATCGACTACAGCCGCATTTTTGAGACACTGTCATCCCAGAAGAGTCCTCGTGAAGCAGAGGACCTGCGCTTACTGGAAGCAGAACTGAAACGGGCTCAGCGCGTAAAGCATACAAAGGTGCCGCCGGATGTCGTTACGATGCGATCCCGGTTTCGTCTGAAAGACCTCGGCAATCCAGAGTCGTATGAATACACCCTTGTTTATCCGGATGAGGCCAACTACCAGGAAGGTAAGCTGTCTGTGCTTTCACCGATTGGAAGGGCCGTCCTCGGTCAACGAGTTGGACATGTGATAGAGATGCAGGTACCGGCTGGTACACGCTATTTTCTCGTGGATGAGATCCTTTTTCAGCCAGAGGCAGCGGGGCAGTATGAACTGTAGTCGTGCTGTTACGGCTCGTCCAGCAGGGTAAGGAATTCCTGTCGCCAGTTTCGTCTTGCACCCAGACGACGCAGATTTCCAAAATGACCGCCCAGCGTGCGGTGAATAAACAGGATGTCGGCCGGAAAGGCGATGCTGCGCGACTCCTCCCACGAGGAACGCCCCAGTTCCAGAACCTTTGCATAAACATCGGGGTCTGAGCCAAACGACGTTACTTCGTCTGGAAAGATCTCGGCAACGAGCTGCAGGTGTGGAAGGAGCAGGTCGTCCGGCAGTGGGTCGCCGTTCAGGCGGTGTATGCCGGCTTCCTGCAGCAGAGAGGGGATGGGACGATAATCGCCGACAAGGATACACCGCGCCACCCGTGCGTAGGCATCGGCGATGGCATCTGGAACGGCCTTCATACAGCCGAGATCGTACAGCACGACATCGCCATTCTCGCGAAAGCCGAAGTTCGCTGCATTGGGATCGGCATGCAGGAAGCGCAGTCGAAAGAGTCCCCTTGTGATCAGTCGCAGGAGGGCAATTGACCAGCCATCGATGTGATGTGATTTTTCGTCAGCGGGCAATGCGGCAGCGTAGGTCAGCGCCTCGTCAAGTGACATCGCATCTTCGCGACTCATGGCAAGGACACGCCGGGAACTGAATTCAGAAAGGGGCTCGGGAACGACGATACCGTCGATGTGCAATTCTTCTCGGTAGCGTTTGAGATGCTGTAGCTCGATTTCGTAATCGAGCTCTTCCTGCAGTCTGGTAACGAGTTCGGGCCATACCGTATCAAAAGGCAGATCCAGGATCTGGAAAAGCGTGGCAAAAACGGTGCGCAGGGATCGCAGGTCGGACTTCATGGCCTCCCGGATATCGGGATACTGGATCTTCAGCACGATGTTGCGACCGTCTTCGGTAGTGGCCCGGTGTACCTGGCCGATCGATGCAGCAGCAAAGGGACGTTCTTCGATTGTAAGGGCCTGCAGTCGATCGCCCAGATCCTCTTCGAGGACCTTCCTCATCTGCGTAAAGGGGGCGGCCTTTGCCTCGTTCTGCAGTAGTTTGAAGATAGAGATGATTTCGGGCGGTAGCAGATCTTCGTGCAGGCTGAGCATCTGTCCGATCTTCATCGGAGCCCCCTTTAGCCGGGACAGCGTTTCGACGGCGCGCATGACCTGATCCAGGCCGGCACCTGCGGCACCGGGCCGATTCAGGGCTTCGAGTAGCTTTCGATGTGCCAGGGACAGGCCCATGCGCCCCGCCGTCTCACCGATCTTGAACATGCGTGACAGGGCGCCGGTAATCAGGTTTTCATCATCCATAAACAGTCAGCCTTAACAGCCAGTGCATCCCGTTTGATGTGTGCATCAGTAAAGGCAAGCTATCCTGTTATGTGGACGAAAAAATGGACCGAGGCAACGAAAAACTGGATCGTCAGAGAGAAGAGATCGAGCACATGATTCGGACGCAGATCCGCCAGCGAGGGATTCACGACGAGGCCCTGGAAGAGGCTCTGCTGCGCTTCCCGCGTCACTGGTTTGTGCCGGACTCATTGCAGCATCGGTCCTGTGACGACAGCCCGCTGCCCATCGGTGAAGGGCAGACGATTTCACAGCCCTATATCGTGGCCCTGATGACCCACCTGCTGCAATTGCAGGGAGGCGAAAGGGTGCTTGAAATCGGTACCGGTTGTGGCTACCAGTCGGCAATACTGGCCGCCCTGGGGGCCGAGGTCCATTCCGTGGAGGTCGTTCCCGAGCTCTATCAGGCGACGAAGAAGCGCCTGGCCGGCATGACCGATCCGGCAGTGTCGCGTATTCATCTTTATTTGCAGAATGGCAGGGATGGTGTTCCCGAGGCTGCTCCCTTTGATCGCATCCTCTGTGCTGCTGCCACCGATGCCGTACCGGAGGCCTGGAAAAGGCAGCTAAAGGTGGGGGGATGGATGGTGCTTCCCCTTGGAAAAGAAACGGCCGAGCTCATTGTTTTTACAAAGCAATCCGCAACAGAATTTGTAAAAAGGGTCGTCATACCGGTTCGCTTTGTTCCCTTAGTATAAATGGCGGAAGAAACGGCGTTCTACAGGCAGGAAAGGCAGGATAAAGGCATCGTTTTCCAGAGCGACATGGGTGGCAAGAACGAGAAGACGATTCCCGTTCTATATCTGAACCGGCCCATGCGCTACGCTCGTTACGTTCGTTATACAGAGCTCTTAAGGCGAAGGCGGCATGAGAATCTCGTATTCTGCCAGCACCATCCGGTCGTTACGATGGGCCTGCAGACCCGCCCGGAATCGCTGCTGTTGCAGCCTGACGACTTTAAGCGTCATGCCGTCGACCTGGTAAAGGTAAGGCGTGGCGGCGATGCTACGGCCCATGAACCCGGGCAGATCGTCATCTATCCACATGTGGATCTGCGAGCTCGTAACATCCGCCTGTCTGATTTTGTAAAGGCCATGCTTGATATTACATCTTACAGCCTGGAGCAGGTGTTCGGCCTCAGGCTGCACCCCAATCCGCAGGCGCCCGGGCTGTACACGGAGCGGGGCGAGAAGGTTGTTTCTTCTGGACTTGAGGTTCGTTCTGGCTTCAGCTCTTCGGGTGTGGCTGTGAATTACAGCAATGCCCTGAAAACCTTCTCGTTTATCCATCCCTGCGGATATCCGGGGCTGCGTATGCAATCTGTCCTTCAGCTGCTTGGCCGTTCAGAAAAGAAGAATGACCCCGAGACGGATGAGAAAAAAAGGGAATTCTGTCAGGTATGGGCCGAACGGTTTATTCAGTCCTTCTCGCTTTATCGCTGAGTACGTTGCCTTTTGGCTGCAAAACGGTGGAGTCTTATCGTCCCGAAGCAGAAGAGCTTCGAGACACCATCCCCGACGAGTATCGACGTACCGGCATGATATCCAGCTCCACGTATCAGGTTTATTTTCGGGTGTCGGCCCGATCCTACAGTGAGGCGCTGGATATTGCACGCAGCCAGGCCGAGCATCTGGCTTTGCGCTATTTGCTGAAAGAGCCCTTCATCTACATTACGATCAGTCCCTACGGCGTGCAGAGACTGAAAGAGCTGATCCATAAGAAAGGGAAGATCATCGCAGTGCAGAAGGCAGAAGACAACTACTACGATGTCGTGTACCATATCACTGATTACGGATTGCGTGAGCAATTCCAGAAGATCCGGTAAGCCTGTTCGCTTCTGCAGCAACGGAAGGAAGCATTGATGACAGAAAGAGGAGAAACAAATGTCTGAGATTCGTACCCGATTCGCTCCAAGTCCAAGCGGCTATCTTCATATCGGCGGAGCCCGTACGGCACTTTTCAATTACCTGTATGCAAAGGCCATGAAAGGATCCTTTGTTGTTCGCGTCGAAGATACCGATCAGGAGCGATCCACGCCCGAGTCTGAAAAGGCCATTCTCGACTCCCTTGAATGGCTTGGCATCAAGGCCGATGAGGGCGTTCGGGAAGGCGGACTGCACGGACCGTACCGTCAATCACAGAGGCTGGATCACTATCGCCCTTATACAGAGAAGCTGTTGAAAGAAGGTAAGGCCTATCCCTGTTTCTGCACGGACGAAGAACTGGAGGCGAAGCAGGAGCGTTCGCGTAAGCTCGGCCTGCCGCATGTCTATGACGGCAAATGCCGAAACCTTACACCGGAAGAGGCAAAGCAGAAGATTGAAGCAGGAGAGCGTTATGCTATCCGGTTCAAGGTGGAGCCGAACGAAGTGGCCGTCAACGACCTGGTGCAGGGAAAGGTGAAGTTTGATGCACGTCTGATCGGTGATTTCATTATCGTTAAGTCTGACGGGTTCCCATCGTATAACTATGCCGTCGTTATCGATGACTATGAGATGAAGATCTCGCATGTGATTCGCGGTGTTGGCCACCTTTCCAATACTCCTCGACAGATCCTTATTCACGAAGCGCTTGGTTTGCCTCTGCCTGCCTATGCCCATATCTCTGAGATCGTCGGTACGGACCGCAAGAAGCTGTCCAAACGAAGGGGGGCGACGTCGGTGCTGTTCTTCCGTGATCTGGGCTATCTGTCTGAAGGGCTCGTGAACTACATGGCACTTCTTGGCTGGTATCCGGAGGATGGCGTGGAGTTTATGCCTGATGGAGAGCTGGAACGTAAGTTTGATGTGGCTCGTTGTTCGAAATCTCCGGCCATGTTTGATTTCTTTCAGCCGGTTGATGAAGGAGATCTCGACCTGACTGCAATGACCCGCGAAGAGCTCGGTAAAATCATCAATGGCAAGAGCAAGCTGAACTGGCTGAACCAGAAATATCTGCGCCACTATGAAACGGACAGGGTATGGGAGCTTGCCCTGCCATTTCTGTTAAAGGATGCGCAGGTTAAGGGACTGATCGAATCGGATGAGCAGAAGGTACGCCGTGCCTTTGCTTCTGTAAAAGAATACATCTACACGCTGGAAGATGCGGCGCCTTATCTAAAAGAGATCTTTCGTGACAGGGTGGAGATGGATGCCGATGCCAGGGCCATGGCGTCTACACCGGAAGCCCGTTCTGTGCTTGAAGCCTTTCTGGCCGTTCTTGAAGAGAAAAAGCCAAACACGCCCGAGGAGTTCGGCCAGGCGATCAAGGAGGCCGGAGCTCGAAGCGGCCAGAAAGGCAAGGGTCTGTTTATGCCCATTCGCGCTGCGGCTACAGGCTCTCTCGTAGGACTTGAGCTGAATGTGCTCTTTTCGCTTCTGGGAGGCCAGATTGTACAGGAAAGAATACGATTCTCTCTTGACAGCCTTTAAGCTCTGAAAGATAAACCGGGTATGCCGTCGCTGTACGGACAGCAGCCCGGTCCCCTTGCCCGGGCTGGCTCCGAGGCTCTCAGCCTCTATCTAAACGTTCGCTATGGCGGGCGCACGGAGGCGTTACCCCTGACGGCCAGTCCTTCTGCTTTGCACGATCGGTGCACAGAACTTCGCTCTGCTGAATCCGAACAATCGATCGAATCCATTGGACTGTTATTAAGCAGCATCCGCATGGGATACGGGCATCATCGGATCGCGCGATCCGTGATGACCTGGGTTGAGGATATGCAGCCTGGATTGCTTGATCTCATGTCGGTTGATGCACCGCAATCAGGCCTGTTTCGCGATATGGAAAGGCTGTATTCCCTTTTCAGTCGTCTGAGCTTTGATGTGGGAGGACCATTGCGCCTTCTATGGAATGCCATTCTTCTTCGTGGCACGATCGATACCCTTGCCATCTCCGTCGACCTGGCCAGGCATTACCGATTTCTTTTCGAATCACTGCGCAAAGACATTCCCTGTGTGGCCAGCTATCCCTTTGCCGCGCAGATTGCATTGGCAGCCGGCTTCAAGAGGGTATTTAACCTGATACCCGATAACCATCCACAGTTCTTCTTGCTGGCACCGGGCGCGAAGAATATCGTGCAGAGCCAGTCATCCTGCTCTCGCTTTCTGGCAATGGGAGTGCCCGACAGTGAGATGGAATGTGCCGGTCACTTTGTACCCCGTGATATTGCCAGCAATGTTCGATCAGACACAGAGCATCGTATTGCAAGACGGAAGCGTAATGCTCCGCTGCGCTGTTTGCTATCTCTTGGTGGAACGGGAGCACAGGCCGGCTTTCTGCGCAAACTGATTGAGCGGATGTTGCCCGCCATCGGAGAGGGAAGCCTTTTCTTGCTGATCAACTGCGGTGAGCATGCAGACTTTGTATCCGATCTTGTTTCGCTTCTCGAAGCAAAGAAGATCCCCTTTACGGAGGTCGATAGCCTCGAAGGACTTCGCCGCTTCTGTGGCTGGCATGCCATCTCTTCGGATGAACCAACCCATGCCGTTACAATCTTTCGCTTTGCCGAGCACGACCTCAGTGTACGCGCAACGGATGAGCTGATACGCTGCGTGGACCTGCTTGTAACAAGACCGTCGCAGGTGGCCTTTTTTCCGATTCCGAAGGTGCTTCTGAGGCGGCTTGCCGATCATGAAAGCGACAGCTCCAGCTACTTCGTGGCCCTTGATGAAAGCGATACAGAGTGCAGTCGTCCAGAAAAGGCTGCTTCGCTGATCCTGTCCATGTTGCCCGAAGGAGGTCCTTTGATCCGTCGGAATGAGGGCATCTTGCGACGAAGTGAATCCGGCCTTTATCTGGGGGCCCGCCGTGTTGCAGAGATGGTACGCTTTGATTGACGGAGCGCAGCCCGCGAAAAACCTGAACGGGCTCAGCAAAAGAGCGATCTGAAGCCCCTGTAGCTCAGTGGATAGAGCATCGGTCTCCGAAGCCGTGCGCGCAGGTTCGATTCCTGCCAGGGGTAGATAGCAGTTATCGTTTCTATCATTTTTTTTTCTCCTGTGCCTTCCTGACCTACGCTACCAGCCGGTTTTCGTTGCCCTTGCAGGCTTGATGGGCGGTTCGGCACATTGAATGAAAAAACCTGCTTTACTCTTTTGCAGGCAGTGTTCCTATCCTGACCGAAAACATAGACATAAGGAAGACTGCATGCGAAATCTGAAGAACATCCTGTTGGTGCTGGGGGCACTTCTGCTTGTAAACGTGGCCCTGTTCGGCATCAACATATTACAGAACGGATCCGGCTCCTGGAACGGCAAGAGCATGGATGAGATACTGGGGGTTTCGGCCGAAGAGGCCACGGTGGCCGATATCGAACGGTTATCGAAATCGGAGGCAATGCAGCTGTTTCTTGCCGCAGAAGCGCCGGACCTGCAGGCCATGAAAGGCGAGTACAGAGCAAAGACCCTTTCTGTGGGCATTATGGCCGGTGCGGCCGATTTCTTTACGCATCACTTCTTCGGTCCGGGACGGTGGCAGGGCAAGGCCTTCTATCCTCTGGATCAACAGAAAGGGAAAGGATACAACATCTTCACCAATGGCCGAAAAAGGATGATGGATACGTATATTGCAACGTCAGCCTTTGACGAGAAGGACTCCATGCATCTGGACTATTCTCCGTATAACACCGGTCTCGTTCATTCCATGCACGACGAGGTTCGCAAGATCAACGACAGCCTTTTCCTGGGCATGGGACACATGGCAGCGGGAGGGGGAGCCATCAATCCGGCGCCGTTTGTACTGTACGGCAAGCCTTCTCCCTGGGTAGGGCCAGATGAATAGCGCGGCCATCTTGCGACGATCCGGGACTAACAGTTTTTTACAGTTTTGACGGAACCATTGGCCCGTGTAGACAGGTATCCTGAATGAAACACACCGTTTCATTCAGGAGCAGTACATGAAATTAAATAGAGACTGGATTACGCCGTTAACGATCGGTTCCTTTGTCCTTGTCGCAACAACGGGTATATTGATGTTTTTTCACGTGAATACCGGGCTAAGCAAGGTAGCACATGAGTATCTGAGCTGGATCTTTCTTGGTGCCGTAGCCCTGCACGTTCTCGTCAATATCAGGCCCTTCAAGAAGGCCTTTGCATCGAACAGGGGACGTAGCCTGGTGGCCGCATTTGTTCTGGTACTTGCCGGCTCGTTGGTTCCCGCAAGCAATGCCGAGCCTCCGTTTGCCCCGCCGATCCGTGCCCTTGGACAGGCGCCGTTGACAGAGGTTGCTGACATTGCCAATATCGATACGGCAGAGCTGCGACGCAGGCTGAACACTGCCGGTGTGGAAATGACATCCGATGAACAATCCTTACAGGAACTGGTGGGTGATGACCTGCGTGCACAGGTTAAGGCGTTGAACAGTGTTTTTTACCGGTAAAGCAGAGCCCGGCCCCGTTTTCGAGGCCGGTAGCACAGGCCTTCAGCCGGTGGCCTTCTTGTTGAAAACGGCGTCCAGAGAGAGGAGGTTTTCATCCCGGTGATAAAGGAGAAAGAGAAAAAACGCTCCATGCAACAATTGTTGGCCAATGGCATTCCAGTCCTCAATCATACTGGCTCCGAAGATCAGAACCGTCATGAGGAGAGCACCGGTCAGTGCAGCCTGACGGGTAAAGAACCCAAGCAGTAACAGAACGCCGACGGCCAGCTCGCCTATGGGCAGTATCGTGGCAAAGCCCTGGACGAGGAAGGTTGGGACCATGGAGTCCGCAAATGTATGCATCATCCAGTCGCTGAATTCAGGGATCTTCGGAATGCGCACAAGGCCGTGGCCAAACATGCTCATTCCGATCATTAATCGGCCGGAAAGATAGGCCAGAGAGTCGGTTTGCAGTGGTTTTCTTGTTTCTTGCTGGAGGTTCATATCTCGCTTCTCTTCCTTTTGTTTCGTCTTTTGTTTTATTGGTTATGTCTTGAATGGTCTTTCTGTGGGATTCGGTTTAACTCTGACATACATGTATGTCAGCCTCGTCAAAGTCGGCAACTGGTTCTGAGACAGATTGTCGTTATCAAAATCATGTTTAAAAAGAGGAAATGTCAAGGCAGAAACCATAAAAAGTTCGCGTTCTGACCGGTTCGGGCATCCGGTGGATATTTTGGGCGCGGAAATGATTGTTTGAGCCTTTCTTTGCAACCCGTACAGGCCTGAAGGGTCTTAAGAGACATGATTGCCATTTTTACACTATTTGTAATGCACTGGATGCTCTCGGCTTTCAGTCAGAGCTTCTTTTTACATCGTTATGCCGCTCACCGTATGTTTTCGCTGAGCCCCTTCTGGGAGCGTTTCTTCTTCCTCTTTACCTTCATTACACAGGGGTCCAGCTTCTTGAATCCTCGTGGATATGCGATCCTGCACCGCCTGCACCACAATCACAGCGATACGGAAAAGGATCCGCATTCGCCGCATTTTTCTAAGAACATCTTCAAGATGATGTATAAAACGGCCATGATCTATGACGGATATTCTCGACGCCTGGTGGAGGCACCGCGCGAAACCACACGTACGCCTGTGCCCGAATGGCCGCTGATTGAGAAACTGTCGGTGATGTGGTCTGTGCGGATCGGTTTTGGTGCGCTTTACACTCTCTTTTATATTGCTTTTGTTCCGGCCGGTATGTGGTATCTGTATCTTCTGCTTCCCATCCACTGGTTGATGGGCCCCGTCCATGGCGCCATCGTAAACTGGGCCGGACACAAGTACGGCTACGTTAACCATAAGCGCACCAAAGACAAATCAAGAAACACACTTCCTGTGGACTTCCTGATTGCCGGTGAGCTGTATCAGAATAACCACCACGCTCATCCGGATTCTCCGAACTTTGCATATCGCTGGTTTGAGTTTGATCCTACCTTTCAGGTTATGCGACTGCTTTCTGCTGTGGGGATTATCCGCTTCCTGCGAAATGCCACCACAGAACGAGGTAAGATCATATTAGCCCCCCGAAGGGAGTCCGAGGCTGCCTGATCGGTTAGCCGAACCCTGCTGTGCGGGCCTCTTCTCTTCTGGAGTAGAGGCCCTTACATATCCTGCCACAGGTGGTTGAGCGGCCCGAAGCCGGAGCCAAGTCCCGGTGCATTCTTGATGGCACCGATGAGATAGTCACGGGCCCCTGCCACCGCCTCCTGCAGCCCGAGCCCCAGGGCAAGGTTCGAAGTGATGGCAGCGCTTAACGTGCATCCTGTTCCATGGGTGTTCTTTTCGGGCAGACGTTCCGATGTAAACGTCAGAAACTTTGTACCGTCATACAGCACATCGAGCACCCGTCCATCGAGCCCAAGTCGATGTCCTCCCTTGATCAAAACGGCAGAGCCAAACCGGTCATAGAGTTCCAGGGCAGCCTCTTTCATGCCCGATTCACCGCTGATGGGACGACCGAACAGAACCTCTGCTTCGGGCAGGTTTGGCGTAATCAGGCGGGCAAGCCTTAGAAATTCTGTCAGTGCAGCCTCGGCCTCGGGCTTGAGCAGGCGTGCGCCGGTTGAGGCTACCATGACAGGATCGACGACCAGCGGAATATCCTCTGCCTGCCTCTTCCATACATCCTGCACGGCTTCAATAATGGGAGCAGAGAAGAGCATGCCAGCCTTGGCTGCCTTTACAGGAAGGTCTGCAAGAACGGCCTCCAGCTGGGCTGCAACGATCTCTGGGTCGATGCCCTGCACGCCGGTGACGCCCTGTGTGTTCTGCGCCGTAATGGCCGTGATGACCGTTGTTCCAAAGCAACGGAAGGCCTGAAAGGTCTTAAGATCGGCCTGGATGCCTGCACCACCTCCGGAATCGGAGCCTGCTATGGTCAGGACGACAGGAAGAGTGTTGCGTTGTTCTGAATGCACGAATCACCTCACGCGCTGGTTGTAAGCCTTCATGATGTCGACAAAGCGGAGATAGCCCAGCACTTCGTTATGATCACCGATGACGGCTACCTTGTCGATTTCATTTTCCATCATAACCTGCAGGGCATCGTTGAAGGTGTCCGTTAGCCGCAATCCCCGGATTTCACGCGCCACGTCACTGACGGTAAGAAGTTTACGCAGTTCCTCTGTTTCAGACGTATGCCGGAAATGTCGCAAAGAGCAGATGCCTCTGTAGGCTCCGGCTTTGCCGACAACGATAAAGTCTGTAGCCTTCATCTCCAGTGCATCATGTTCGACGTCGTGCACAAGCCTGTTCGGATCGACGACGGCTACATGGCGCAGCAGGTTTGTATAGGCAGAAATGCGCATCTGCGATAGCAGGTTCAGGTTCATATCCCAGTAATGGGCAGGTGAATGGAACCTGTTTTCGATCTGTCCTTCGTAGATAGAGAAGCGAGATATAACCGTGGAAAGAACCGAAACAATCATCAGGGCCGGAAGCAGCGTATAGTTGCCCACCATATCGCAGACCATCACCATACCGGCAATGGGTGCATGGGCAACGCCGATAAAGAAGCCACCCATGCCGACCATGATGAAAGAGACGACAGAGATTTCAAGACCGGGGAAGACATGCCGCGCAACGACGCCAACCGCTCCACCAAGCATTCCGCCGATGAACAGAGAAGGAGTAAACACACCACCCGATCCACCGGTGGCTACCGTGAAGCTCGTTGTGACGATCTTTAATCCGGCAAGAAACAGGAAAAAGCCGGCCACGCCCCACCATTCCGTAGCAGGACGACGACCGAGGATAGCCTCCTGCAGTACGCCCAGGCCATCGCCGATGGAATCATGAAAGAGCAGCGCTGCCAGACCTACGGCAAGTCCGCCCACAGCGGGCTTAAGAACGGGATGGACATCCCAGTCTTCGAAAAGACGGCGAATAAACCGGTAATAAGCGGTGAACAGGTAACCCATGGCCACGCATACAAGCCCGAGCAGAACATAAAGAAGCAGCTCATAGAACGTATTGAGATGCACGGGAGGAACGACAAAGATGGCAGCGTCGGTCTGGAAGGCACGCACGACCATGTAGGCCGATACGGCAGACAGAATTGCCGGTAGCAGGGAGTCGCTTTCAATATCTTCGCGATAAACAACCTCTACGGCGGTCAGGGCACCACCAAAGGGAGCACGGAAAACGGTGGCAAGGCCTGCTGCTACACCGGCAAGCATCATCGAACGATGGGCCCGATCCCCCACGCGAAGGATTTTTCCGAAAAACGAACCGATGCCGGCACCGATCTGCATGATCGGTCCTTCTTTTCCTGCACTTCCGCCAAATCCGATCGTAAAGATGGTGGCTAAAGATTTAAAGAACGGAACCCGCCCGCCAATGCGGCCGCCTTCGGCATGAAAGGCACGGATGATGGCATCGGTTCCACCTCCGCGTGCATCCTGACAGAAATAGGTCGTGACGATGGCAGAGAAGAGTCCACCGATAGCGGGGGCCACAAAGAGCAGGAAAGGCGCAAAAGGTACGACAGCCACTCCGGGCAGCCCCTCACCTCGAGGATCGGGAATGGATAATCCAATGCCATGCAGAAAGATGAGATCGCGTACGAAGTGGATGACGTGATTGAAAAGCAGCCCGAAGGATCCCGTTGCCAGGCCGATCAGAATGGCATACATGTATACATGAAGAGGACTGGTAACACGCAGGCGGGCATACAGCCGTTGCCCCAACCGTAACAGCATCATCCCGTCATCATGAAGCGCCGATCACTGACAAGACAAATTCCTTCTCGGAAAGAGACATTGGCATTCTATAAAGGGCTTGCCTCGGCCTGTCCAATGATAGAATCGGAGGCATGAGAAGGAAACTGATTGCCGGTAACTGGAAGATGAATCAAACGCCGTCCCAGGCTGTAGCGCTTGCCGATGCTTTGAAGAAGAAGGTAAGCGGAAAGGAGGCGGCCGAGATTCTTGTCTGTCCGCCTTACACAGCCCTTGTACCCGTTCGCGACGCCCTGCAGGGCAGCTCCATTCACCTCGGTGCCCAGGATCTGCACTGGGAAGACCAGGGTGCCTTTACCGGCAAGATATCGGCCGATATGTTGCTCGATGCCGGATGCAGCTATGTGATTATCGGACACTCCGAACAACGCAGCTATTTTCATGAAACCGACGAAACCGTGAACAAGAAGCTGAAGAAGGCCCTGGCCAGCGGTCTTGTTCCTGTTGTCTGTATCGGTGAAACCCTCGAAGAACGCGATGCAGGCAAGGCCTTTGATGTGGTAAAAGGCCAGCTGGAAGGAGCCTTTGCCGGAATGACCGATGTGGGCCATACCGTTCTGGCATACGAACCCGTATGGGCCATCGGTACCGGTCGTAATGCCACGCCCGAACAGGCCCAGGAAATGCATGCCTTTATCCGTAAGACGATCTCTGAACGATTCAGTGCTTCTGTGGCTGACGGCATGCGCATCCTCTATGGCGGAAGCATGAAGCCCGACAATGCGCCCGGACTGCTTGCCTGTGCTGACATTGACGGAGGCCTGATCGGCGGTGCAGCCTTGAAGGCCGATAGCTTTTACGGCATCATCGAGGCTGCTGGCTGAGTTGCAATCCCCTGAGGGCTGCAGGCTACGGCTCTGCAGCCTCGGTATAGGGGCGGTCGCTTCGAAACTCTATTGTTCGATTCCACATGCCATGCGAGTAGATCAGGCGGCGACGTCGCGCGTCGTAGTAGAGTAGAAGTGCAGGCAGACGCTGCACTCCCTGTATTCCGAGGACGTCGCGAAACCAGCGCACATCCTCATCCGGCGCCTCATGCAGGAAGACCCAGCCGTTCAGGTCGCCTGCGCCGTTTCGCTGGAACTCCTTCTCTGCCCGTCGCAGAACCGTGGCCGGACCATCTTCTGATTGAGGACCCTTCTCAAGCATATCGACAAAGTACCATCGCAGAAAGAAGAGATGTCCTGAAAGGATCTGGCTGTAGAGGATCGCTCCGCTGCTGGCCCGCCAGAATTCGTCTTGCGCAGAAACATAAAAGTACGGAAGGTATCCGGTTTCAAGGGCCACGCCCAGCATGCGGCGCCGCGGATCAGACAGAAAGGGGTAATCGCGTGATGGGGAGTGCAGATCTTCGAAGACCTGCAGTACCGTATCTCTCTGTTCTGTAGCGGATAACGACGGCTCCTGCGGGCAGCGGCGTGTATCGAGGTGGATCCAGACGAATGTATGCTTTTCGCGATACTTCTGAATCAACGTTTCTGCCGTTTGCAGCGAACGGTGCATGCAGTCCTGCAGGTTGTCTGTTTCGGGCACAGGTAAGGGCTCGAAGACCTGGCAGCCAGAATCCAGCCGTGCAGGATGCTCGTGCGTAAAATAATCTGACCCATCATCCATTCCGAAACAAAGCGTTCGGTAGCCATCCTCCGCTGCATACGAAAGTATGGTGCGTCGCTCGAAGCCGCGAGCCTCTTCAAACGAGCTCAGTCCGCGAAGTAAGGCGCGCAGGGAGCGTTCCGGTCGGTTGGATGGCTGCATCCAGAATTGCAATTCTTTCGGTGCGGACTTCTGAAGGCCGGGCTCTGCCCCCGTTGAATCGTCCTGCTGGATGGCGTACACAGGGTTATGCGGTACCGCACCGTCGATGACGGCCGTAATCAGGATGCGGTCGACTCCGGGAACTCCAGAGGGCTTTAGCGTCAGGCTTTGATTGGCCTCTCCCTTGCTTTCGCGTCGTATACCTGGATTCGCGTCGTCGGGATCCTGTCCAGGCCAGAAAGAGTTGCCATCGCGGTCCCGATCCGCCAGGACAGAGATGAGGTCGAGAAAGCGTCCGGCAGGCGTTTTGCGCGCGAAAAAGACATGCTCTGGCTCATAGGTCCGTACCAGAAGCGACAGCGTTGTAGCGAAGAGCAGAACAAGGACGGACAGAAACGTCAGCTCTGGCAGGCGCAGTGCAGCCTTCTTTGATGACTCCCACCTCAGAACTGCAAAGAGGAAGAGCAGGGCGATGGAGATCGAAGCCGTTAGATTGAGATAGAATACATCAAGCAGAGGATGAAAGATCCGCATGCCGGTTTTGATGAACAGGAAGCCCACGCCGGACAGAAGCAAAACCGGGAGCATGGCCAGAAACCAGGCGGGTCCTGGAGTGAACCTTTCGTAGTAGGGAGAGAGGGCCGTACGCCGCCGCGTCTGCAGATACAGGTAAAGAAGAGAGGCCAGCGCGAAGGAAATGGCGACGAAGCTCAAGAAGGGTTGCAGGGACAGGTCGGCCGGCTGCGGAAAAAACAGATGCTGCAGCGGCAGAAGAAGCAGTCGCGAGAGCAGAATAGAAGCCAGCAAAAAGGCAGCATTCAGGCCATGAAAGACAGGCAAGAACACAAGCAGCAAGAACACGGCCACCGAAAGGAACATCAGCACCGTAAGGTACACCGAGGACATCATCCCTGATCCATGCAGGATCGTCTGGAGGATATCGCCCGACGAAAACAGGGGTTCGACGATCAGGAAGAACACACTGAGCGCCGGAACGCTGTACAACCACAGCCGTCCCGTCCGCTGGAACAGCGAACCTACAGCACGCACCGTAGCATAGGTCAGCTCCAGCGTCAGCGTCAGAAACAGTGCAAGAAGGAAATGCCAGCCAGCAGCGTAGAGGAGGGCCGCCGTGGAGAGGTACGGCGGATCTCCGTGAACGAGAATGTTCAGGCAGAAAACAGAAAAGAACGCTACGAGCAGAATGGCAAAAGGTTCAACCCTCCAGCCCAGTAGACGCAACAGATCACGAATCCGGGGTGTCTCTGACATAGTCTGTACTATAGTCGGCAGGTAGGGGCTACCGGTCTTGCATTTTCTGCGCGGGAGGGGCATATGGCGGCGTGCAGAAAGTGTGGACGGGGTTGTGATGGGGGGCACAAAGGAAAAAAGCATAAGGACAGGCAGCATGGAGGACATCGTAATTCTGGACGTTTTCTGGGACCGACAGCTTGTAAGGGACGGTTCGGGGAATGAGTATGAGATCTTTCGAGGGAAAGATTATGATTTAGGCTGGGTGAGACTGGGGCATGGTTATTCAAAAGACGGGAAAGGGGTGTACCTGTGGAATGATCCATGCTTCAACAAATATCGCAAGCAGATCAGTCTTCCTACTTTCGAAATGATTCAGGCCAATGAAGCCGGCAACACCTTCTATTTCAGGGATGAAAACGCAGTATACATCGATAGCCATATGGCCTACCAGATCAGGGTTGAGAATGCGGATCCGAAAGACTTCAGGATTCTTGACATCGATCAGGGCTATGCCACCTCAAACGGCAAAGACTACTGGTATGATTCGGAATTGCCCTACAGGATTTCTGAGATCAAACACATCAACGGCAGTTATCAGCAAGTCGGTAACTCAATCTATTTCGGTCACATAGAAAAGCTGTCATGCCATCCGGAAACGTTTGAGATTGTTCACGAGAAGGTGCCCACCGTTGCCAGGGACAGTGAGCATGTTTTTTTTAAGTCTTCTGTTATAGAAGGGGCGGATCCTGAAACCTTCCGGTTTATGGAGGAATGCACAGAAGATGACGCTCCCGCTTACCTGGAAGATGACATTCACTTTTATGCCACAGACAAAAGATATGCCTATTTCGTCGATTCCACTTATGGAGTCAAAATCATCAAGACAAAAGACCTGAGTAACTTCCGGTTCATAGTAAAAGACGGTATTGGCTATGGCATTGACTCGAACTATCTGTACGAGAAGGGCAGAAGAAGGAAACTGAATTGAGAACGGATGGAAAACGAGGCCGGTGCCACAGAGCAGGTGAAGTGCGGACTGCCCCGGAACGGGAATCGTTAGCCGGGGCAAGACTACGGTCCAGAGGAAAGGGAATAGCCCGGTATGAGAAAAGTAAAGATATTTATTGCCACCAGCCTGGATGGCTACATTGCCGGACCCGATGACGACCCGAGCTTTTTGAAGACCGGAGGCCAGAGCAGTTGCTTGCATTGTCGGATGTGAAAACCTATGATACGGGCTTAGTGCAACTTCATTACAGACGCAAAACAAAGCCATGATAGCATGGATTACAACGTCTCCGTCATCATCAAAAGAATGAACTCAAAAGTTTACATACCAGGCAAGGCTTTAAGTCCGTTTATTCAAGCCTATAGAATAATCGAGGCAAATCAGGACCTGGTAAACCGAGTTTTGCCCAATACAAACTTTGCCCTTGTGTTTACTGTTAAAGGACAAATTGCGTTTATTGAAAACGAGGGAAATAGACAACTACCTTCCGTAGTTATTTCAGGACTAAGAAAATCGGTAAGAACTATCAGTTATCAGAAAAACAGCAAATCCATAATCGTCTTGTTCACAGAAATGGGGATTGCGCATTTTTTCAAGGTTCCCCTTTTCGAGTTGTTCGAGCAAACTATTTCCCTCGACTACCTTGTGGACAAAAACAAAATCCATAGTGTTGAAGAATATCTGAACAAAGCGAAATCAGATTTAGACAGAATAAAAATTATTGAGAAATTTTTGTTGTCAATATTAGAGTATAAGCAACCGGATTGGCTCATTCAAAAGGCTGTTTCTGAAATACATTCAACCAAAGGAAACATAAAAATAAAAGAACTATCACGAAAGCTATCGATCAGTATTGATGCCTTTGAAAAACGCTTTAGAAAAAGCATTGGTAGTACTCCTAAACAATTTTCTTCATTGATAAGGCTTAAGTCAGTAACCCAAACCGAAAAACCGGAATCAATCATTGATCTGGCATTGGAAAACGGATTTTATGACCAGGCCCACTTTAATAAAGAATTCAAAATCTTCACGGGGCTTACACCCACAGAATTCTATACTTCTTCCGACAATATCTGGTAATCAATGATTTTTTACAAGGCTTTGAATCCTATGTTCTTCACTTTTGCAGGAAGAAGATGAAGAACATGGCAAAAATCAAAGTTCTGGCCCTGTTGCTATTGTGCAATTGCGCCACTTTTCAGAACAATAGATTCATTGGAGACAGGACGAATGCAGAGAGAAGCAAACAAAAGAATAATCCAGAGCTTATATGAAAATGCACTGAACAAAAGAGATTTCAAGAGTTTTGACATGTTGATTTCCGAAAACTACACAGGCCCAGGAGGAGAAAAAGGCGTTGAAGGATTCAAAAAAGGTGTCGTTGATTTTATCCAGGCATTCCCGGATGCAAAGTGGACATTAACAGATATAATAGCGGAAGGGAATAAAGTCTTTGTAAAACAAAAGGTGGCAGGAAGGCACAAAGGAATGTTTCAGAATATTCCGCCAACTGGCCAGTTCATTTCAAGCGAAGGGATGGGCCTTTATGAGCTAAAGGACGGTAAAATTATTTCGCACCAAGTTCTAACAGATCAACTGGGATTTCTTCAGCAACTGGGAGTAATTGCTAAAGCTATACCTGAAAATCAATCAAACTCCATATATTTTGTAGACCGATTTACAATGCCAAAGGCATCCCTTCCCGAATTCCTTGAAAGAATGGAAATGAATCGGAGTTTTATTAGAAATCTTGAGGGGTTTGTTAGAGATGAAAAGATGATAAAGGATGAACAAAACGGAAATATTACCGTGATGACGGTTGCTGTTTGGGAAAATCAGAGAGCTCTGGACAATGCAAAGTTATTGGTTCAGGAACACTACCAGAAAATTGGGTTTAATCCCAAAGAACTCTATGAAAGATTAGACATTAAGATGCAACGAGAGACTTTTGGAACTAACTTCAAATGAAGTGGAGTTGGCACCGGTTAGGAGGAGTCTCTTATGAAACAAAAGCGATATGCAAATGGCCAAAAGACCTATGAGCAAAAGGGAGACATATTAACCTATTTTTTTAAGGATGGGACGGTTAAAGCAACGGGAAAGTCTATCAATGGTATGATGCAGGGGGAATGGAACTTTTACAGAGCAACGGGGCAACTCTGGCAGGTGGGGAATTTTAAAGACGACCTGAAACACGGAACATGGATTCGTTACGACAGATCCGGGAACCTTGAATATGAAGCCTACTTTGAAAACGGGAAAGAACGGAAGAAATAAGCACGATCGACAAGCTTCTAATATGGCGGAGGCCGGTTGGTCAACTTCAAGAAGCGCCACGTTGATTGTCCGTTTGGTGAGCAAATGCAAAACTATGTGCGAATTCACGCACCTGCTTATCCACCTTCGCTTTATGCGAAGAGTCGTCGCGCGTACCTTTTCCTGTACTCCACCGGTGTCATCCCCGTATACCGTTTGAAGATATCCCGGAAGGCTTTGGGATCGCTGTAGCCACAATCGAACATGATTTCTGTTATCGATGCGGTGTTCTGTTCGAGGTTTTTCTTGGCCACCTCTACCCGTACCCTCTGGAGGTATTCTGCCGGAGTATTCCCTGTGGAGCGAAGGAACCTGCGGTCAAAGTTGCGCCGGCTGATGCCCAGTTGTAAGGCCAGCCTGTCCATGGAGATCTTTTCGTCTATGTGTTGTTCAATGTAATCCTGTGCCTTTCGAATCACCGCATCATCGTGTGCCTTCTGTTGGTTGAAGATGATGAATGGCGATTGACTGGTTCTGTCCGATTCAATTTGAAAGACCTTCGAGCAAAAGACGGCGGTTTCCCGGTCCATATATTTTTCAATCAGGTAGAGAATCAGGTTGAGAAAGGAAAAGGCCCCGCCGTTGGTATAGATGCCGTTTTCGTCTGTGATGAGCTGGTCCGGTTGCAGCTTCACCTGCGGATACGTGGCCCGGAACGCCTCTGCAAATGCCCAGTGCGTGGAGCACGTTTTTCCGTCCAGCAAGCCGGACGCAGCCAGCAGGAAGGCTCCGGTGCAGATGCTTGCCACCTCTGCACCGTTCTGATACTGCCTTTTGACCCATTCTACCAGGAGCTGATTCTTCTGCACGGCCAGCCTGTAGTCCTGATTGATAGCGGGTATGATGATGAGATCCGTTTTCCGGATCCTGGCAATATGGGTATGCGGCTTCACAGAGAACAGCCCATGGTGGAACTCCACCTGTTCGGATAGGCCGGCCAGCTCGATACTATACCGCTCACGGAAACCGCGCTCTTTGCGGTATGCGCAGGCTGCCTTCAGAATCTTGTAGCTGCCGATGATACTGCTGAGATTATTCTGTCCTTCCGGCACGGTAATGGTGATTCTTTTCTTCATCATGACGGGCCTTCCCTGATGTCCAGGCTGCTGGCAACCCGGTTGAAAATCCTCTGTCCATATCGCCCCTCTCATTTTCTATTTTGCCCATTGTCCGGGAAAGAGAAAGCCGATATCCTATGCAGCAGGTCAGAGAATCACGGGGCAGGCACCTGCCCTGGAATGGTACTCTGTTACAGATTGCAAAAATCATGTGTTTAACCGCACAAACACCGGAGGAGATTTCCTATGCTGTCAGCAGCTTATTCCTGTAATTTTACAGTAAATCAGGAGCCGGCAACCGTTTTTAGAAGCATTACCAATTTTCGGTCATGGTGGTCGAAGCAGATTGTGGCCCCTGTTGTCCTGTTCATATTCCCTCCCGGAATTTCCATCCTGCCCCCTCTCCCGCCTGCCCGGCAACGCAAGTCTATGGAGCAGGGTAGAGAAGGAGGATAACCATTGAGCAAAACCTTTTTACTGATACCGGGGGCCTGGATGGGCGCATGGATCTGGGACGGTCTGAAAGCACAGTTTCAAAAGCGGGGTCACCATTTACGGCCATGTGATTTTTCATCAATTGCACGGTGGGCTCTGACCCATGCTGACAAAGCCGACAGAGCTTACAGAAATTTTGAGTAATCTTTAAACATTTCAGGAGGAAGAGCTATGAATACTATAGAAGTGATAAGCATACCGGTAAGTGATCAACAGAGGTCAAAAGCCTTTTACCGGAACATCGGTTTTGAGCTGATGGTGGAAAACCCTATGGATGAACACAACTACTGGGTACAGATGAAGTTGCCGGGCACGTCAACAACCATCTCCCTGGTTCAACACTTTCCCTTTCCCGAAATAGCCATGAAACCGGGTAGCTTGCAGGGCTTGATTTTTGAAACAGAGGATATTCACGCCTTTGTAAAAATCCTTGAAAAGCACGGCATTACCTATGGCTCATTCACGTATAGCGGCTTTGTAGAAGGAGAAATATCCCAAACGCCCTGGGGGCAGTTTACCCATTTTTTTGACCCCGATGGCAATGGATTAAGCGCACACCAGGAATAACCGCTATGGGTAAACTGATACTCTTTAATATGATGAGCCTTGACGGCTTCTTTGAGGGCAAAAATGGGGATCTTGCCTGGCATCATGTGGATAAGGAATTTAACCGCTTTGCCCTTGAACAACTAAATGCGGTCGATCATCTGATTTTTGGCCGAAAAACTTATGAACTGATGGCGGCTTACTGGCCAAGCCGGCAGGTACTTACCAACGACCCCTTGATTGCCCAAAGGATGAATGAACTCAGCAAGCATGTATTTTCCACCACCCTGGAGCAGGCTGATTGGGAAAACACCACCCTGTACCGGGATGATCCTGTGGCCGCCGTTTCAAGCCTGAAACAGCAATCAGGAAAAGACATGTTAATATTGGGCAGTGCTCACCTGAGCCATAGCCTCATGAACAATGGCTTAATAGATATATATCGCGTTATGATTAATCCAGTTCTTTTGGGGCGCGGCAATCCGCTGTTTGCCGAGGTCAGGCATCAGCATAAATTGGTATTGATGAACGTGCAAGCGTTCAAGTCGGGAAATGTCTTATTGGAATACGGCTGGTATCAATGAATGTAAAAGTCGATTGCGAAAATTCACAGAAAAAGCATAGAAGCCATCTCAAATATAAACTACTGACA